>NZ_JARXRM010000036.1:0-50802 GCF_029887875.1 Luteimonas endophytica | reverse complement strand
TGGCCCGATCCGCCGCCGCAGACCGTCCCTGGTCTGCTGTCCGCATCCCCCGGCCCGGACGCCGCGTCGGCGATTCGCTTGCGGATGCTCGGTAGCCACTCGCTCCGAAGTCGACCAACGCTCGAGCGCGAGCCGCGCCGGGGGTGTTGCGCAGAGCAGACCATGGATGGTCTGCGGCCCTGGCTCCGGCCATGGATGGCCGGACGGAAGGGCGGAGCAATACCCCCGGCGCGGCTCACGCTCCGCGGCGGACACCCAAGCCGCTCTCGGCGCGGGGTCGCGACCGCCGTCGCTCCCGCGGTTCTGGGAGTGCACGGCCGCTTGCGCGGTGCCTCCCGGCCTGAGGCACGGCTCCAACCGTCTGATTTGCAAGCCAAACCCCGGGGCGGCATAATGGCCGGCCCGGTTCGCCGGGTTGTCGTGCGCAACACTCAGGACCCGCCGCGATTCCGTTGTGGATCAGTGGCTTACAACCGGTCAGGGCAGGATGGAAAGCGTGGCTGAGAGGCCGCCGCCCGCGCCAGTCGCAGCAAGACCCACAAGGACATCGCAATGCCCAAGATCAAGACCCACCGGGGCGCGGCCAAGCGCTTCCGGAAGACCGCTTCCGGAAAGTACAAGGCGGGCCACGCCAACCGCAGCCATATCCTCACCAAGAAAGCGACCAAGCGGAAGCGCAACCTCCGGCAGACGAATCACGTCCGCGCCGAGGATGCAGGCCGTCTGGACCGCATGTTGCCCTATCTCTGAGGAGGCTGAACCATGGCACGAGTCAAGCGGGGCGTCACCGCACGCCGTCGTCACAAGAAGGTCCTGAAGCTCGCCAAGGGCTACTACAACGCGCGCCGCAAGGTCTTCCGCGTCGCCAAGCAGGCGGTGATCAAGGCCCAGCAGTACGCCTACATCGGCCGCAAGCAGAAGAAGCGCAACTTCCGTTCGCTGTGGATCACCCGCATCAACGCCGCGGCGCGCATCAACGGCATGAGCTACAGCCGCTTCATGAACGGCCTGTCCAAGGCCGGTATCACCCTGGACCGCAAGGTGCTGGCGGACATCGCCGTGCACGATGCCACCGGGTTTGCGGCCCTGGCCGAGAAGGCGAAGGGCGCTCTGGCGGCCTGAGCCGCCGTCTCCACGCACAGCGGTATCGACGGCTCGCCGTCGGGACAGGTGGGGAAGGGCGCAGGTCCTTCCCCATTTTTTTGGCGCCGGCGGCGCCGGAGCCGACCGCTCCCGGTAGATCCGGGGCCGGCGGAACCTGGGGAACACGGGCGGATGAGCGGGATCGAGCAGATCGAGACACAGGCGCTGGCCGACATCGCCGCGGCGGACTCACCCGATGCGCTCGAGGCGCTGCGGGTGGCGCTGCTGGGCAAGGGCGGCAGCATCACCGCGCAGCTGAAGTCGCTGGGGGGCTTGCCGGCGGAGGAGCGCAGGATCGCGGGTGCGGGAATCAACCGCGTCCGGGATGCGGTGGGCCGGGCGCTCGCGGAGCGGCGCGAGGCGTTGGACCAGGCGGCGCTCGATGCCAGGCTCGCCGGGGAAACCATCGACGTCACCCTCCCGGGGCGCAACGCCGCCCGTGGCGGGGTGCATCCGGTCAGCCGCACCATCGAGCGGATCGCCGAGATCTTCGCCCGGCTGGGCTACGAGCTCGCGGACGGCCCCGAGATCGAGGACGACTGGCACAACTTCGAGGCGCTGAATTTCCCCCCGCACCATCCCGCGCGGGCGATGCACGACACGTTCTACCTGACCGACGACGGCAGCGGCGTCGCCCGGCTGCTGCGCACCCACACCTCGGGCGTGCAGGTGCGCTACATGGCCGAGCACGCGCCGCCGCTGCGGATGATCGCACTGGGCAAGGTCTACCGGTCAGATTCGGACCAGACCCACACCCCGATGTTCCACCAGTGCGAGGGCCTGCTGGTCGACGAGCGCGCCAGCTTCGCCGACCTCAAGGGCACCCTGGTCGAGTTCGTGCGCGCGTTCTTCGAGCGCGATTTCGAGATGCGGTTCCGCCCGAGCTACTTCCCCTTCACCGAGCCCTCGGCCGAGGTCGACATCGCCTGGCAGCAGGCGGACGGCTCGACCCGCTGGCTGGAGGTTCTCGGTTGCGGCATGGTGCATCCGAACGTGCTGCGCAACGTCGGCATCGACCCCGAACGCCATACCGGCTTCGCCTTCGGCATGGGTGTCGAGCGTCTGGCGATGCTCCGCTACGGCGTCGGCGACCTGCGCGCGTTCTTCGACAACGACGTGCGGTTCCTCAGGCAGTTCGCCTGAGGCACGGGATTGGTGATTCGTGATTGGTGATTCGTAGCAGCGGATCGCCGCGGCGGTCACGGTCCGGGCACGAGCCGCCTTTACGAATCACGAATCCCCGATCACCAATCACGGCTTTTCAACATGAAATTCAGCGAAAACTGGCTCCGCCAACATGTCGCCATCGAGGCCTCGCGCGACCAGCTCGCCGCCACGCTGACCGCGATCGGCCTGGAGGTGGAGGAGGTCACGCCGCTGGGCGAGGGCCTGGAAGGCGTGGTGGTCGCGCGCATCGTCGCCGCGGAGAAGCACCCGCAGGCGGACCGCCTGCAGGTCTGCCGGGTCGATGCCGGCCTGGACGCGCCGCTGCAGATCGTCTGCGGCGCGCCCAACGCGCGGGTGGGCCTGTTGGCGCCGCTGGCGATGGTCGGCAGCCGTATCGGCGAGCTCACCATCGAGGCGGCGAAGCTGCGCGGCGTCGAGTCGAACGGCATGCTGTGCTCGGCGCGCGAGCTGGGCCTGGACAGCGACGGGTCGGGGCTGATGGAGCTGCCCGACGACGCCCGTCCGGGCACGCCGCTGGCGGAGCATCTCGGGCTGCCGGACGCGACCTTCGAGCTCAAGCTCACTCCCAACCGCGCCGACTGTTTCGGCATCCGCGGCATCGCCTTCGACGTCGCCGCGGCCTGCGGCGGCGAGGTCGCGGCGGATGGCATCGAACCGGTTGCGGCGCAGACCGACGCCGCGCTGGAGGTCTCGCTCGATGCGGGCGCCGATGCGCCGCGCTACCTCGGCCGGGTGATCTGCGAGGTGGATGCCGCGCGCGCCACGCCGCTCTGGATGGCCGAGCGCCTGCGCCGCAGCGGGGTGCGTCCGGTCGGCTTCCTCGTCGACGTGACCCAGTACGTGATGCTCGAGCTCGGCCAGCCGATGCATGCCTTCGACCGCGACCGCCTGCAGGGACCGGTCGGGGTGCGCCGTGCCCGTGCCGGCGAGGCGCTGCGGCTGCTCGACGGCCGCGAGGCCGTGCTCGACGAGGGCTTCCTGGTGATCACCGACGCCGACCGCGCGGTGGCGCTGGCCGGGGTGATGGGCGGCGACGACACCCGCGTCGGCAGCGCCACACGCAACGTGTTCCTGGAGGCGGCGCACTTCGCACCCGCCGCGGTGATCGGCCGCGCCCGGCGGCTCGGCATGCAGACCGATGCCGCGCACCGCTTCGAGCGCGGCGTGGACCCCGGCCTGCCGCGCCAGGCGCTCGAACTGGCGACCCGGTTGATCATGGAAACCGCCGGCGGCCGTCCGGGGCCCGTCGTCGAGGCGGTGCTGCCCGAACACCTGCCGCAGCCGCGGACGATCCCGCTGCGCCGCGCGCGCCTGGCGCGCGTGCTCGGGCTGGAGATCGCCGATGTCGAGGTCGGGCGCATTCTGCGCGCGCTGGGACTGGTCGTTGAGGCCGACGCCGGGGGCTGGCGCGTGACCACGCCGGCGCGTCGCTTCGACCTGGAGATCGAAGAGGATCTGCTCGAAGAGATCGCGCGCATCCACGGCTACGACCGCATTCCCGCCACCGTGCCGGCCGGGGCCACGCGCGTGGCTCCGGCCGCCGAAGGCCTGGTGGCTGAAGCCGAGCTGCGCCGCCAGCTGGTCGCGCGCGACTACCTCGAAGCGGTGAACTACGCCTTCGTGGACGCGGGGCTGCTGGCGCGCTGGGATGCCGGCGAGGGCGCGGTCGCGCTGGCCAATCCGCTGAGCGCCGAACTCGGCGCGATGCGCACCATGCTGCTGCCGGGGCTGGTGGATGCGCTGGCGCGCAACGCCGCGCGGCAGCAGCCGCGGGTGCGCCTGTTCGAGATCGGCAAGGTATTCGCAAGCCGGGCATCGGGCATCGGGAATCGGGAATCGGCGAGCGCGGAGGCCGCCGCGCCGGTGGAGACTGCGCGAATCGCGGCGGTGGCGGCCGGCGCTGCCTCCGCCGAGCAGTGGGGAACGGAAGCGCGCGAGGTGGATTTCCACGATCTTCGTGGCGACCTCGAGAGCCTGGCCGCCTGCGCCGGTGCGGTGCTGGAGTTCCGGCCCTCGCAGCGGCCCTACGGGCATCCGGGGCGTTCGGCCGAGGTGTTCCGCGACGGCAGGCCGGCCGGCTGGATCGGCGAACTGCATCCGCGGCTGCTGGCCGGGCTCGGGCTCGACCACCGCGCCGTGGCCTTCGAGCTCGACCTCGCGCCGCTGCAGCGGCGCGCCTTGCCGGTGGCGGAGGCGCTGACGCGGTTTCCGTCCGTCCGCCGGGACCTCGCGTTCGTCGTCCCGCAGCAGGTGCCCTGGGCTGCGCTGGACGCCTGCATCCGCGACGCCGCGGGACCGCTGCTGGCCGGGCTGCGGCTGTTCGACCGTTACCAGGGCAAGGGGGTCGAAAACGGGTGCAAGAGCCTGGCCATCGGCTTGATTCTGCAGGACAAATCGCGCACTCTGACCGACCGCGACGCGGAGGCCGTGACGGAACGCGTCATCGCCGCGCTGCGGGACGGATACGGTGCGAGTATCAGAAGCTGATGGTGCCCCGGGGAGCAGCATGGCATTGACCAAGGCGGAAATGGCCGAACGCCTCTACGAGGAGGTCGGTCTCAACAAGCGCGAGGCGAAGGAATTCGTCGACGCGTTCTTCGACGCGCTGCGCGAAGCGCTGCAGGGCGGGCGCCAGGTCAAGCTTTCCGGCTTCGGCAACTTCGACCTGCGGCGCAAGAACGAGCGCCCCGGCCGCAATCCGAAGACCGGCGAGGAGATCCCGATCTCGGCGCGCACCGTGGTGACCTTCCGCCCGGGCCAGAAGCTGAAGGAACGCGTCGAGGCCTACGGCGGTACCGCGCATGCTTGATCCCGGCAGCAACCGCGAGCTCCCGCCGATTCCGGCCAAGCGCTACTTCACCATCGGCGAGGTGAGCGAACTGTGCGACGTCAAGCCGCACGTGCTGCGGTATTGGGAGACCGAGTTCCCCGGCCTCAGCCCGGTCAAGCGCCGCGGCAACCGACGCTACTACCAGCGCCACGACGTGCTGATGGTGCGGCAGATCCGCGCGCTGCTGTACGAACAGGGCTACACCATCGGCGGGGCGCGCCTGCGCCTGGAGGGCGATGGCGCCAAGCGGGAGTCGGCGCTGAGCAGCCAGATCGTGCGCCAGGTGCGGACCGAGCTGGAGGACATCCTGCAGCTGCTTCGGCGCTGACCGGCCGTGGCGCTGGGATGGCGGGCCCAATCCCGCTACAATCAGCGCCCGCCCGGCGGCCGCTGGCCGCCGGCGGGAGCTTTCGGGGTGTAGCGCAGCCTGGTAGCGCACCTGTCTGGGGGACAGGTGGTCGTCGGTTCGAATCCGGCCACCCCGACCAATTCCGCCCCGGCCCGCCTCGCGCGGGCCGCCGCGTCTTCGCCGCCCGGGCCCGGGCGCGATGGAGGGCACGGTGAGCGCGACCGAGCTGGTCCGTGCGCTGGGGCTGCAGCCCCATCCCGAGGGTGGGCACTACCGGCGCGTGTACACCTCTGCGGCCCGTGCGGGCGATCCTGCTGACGGCCGCGCGGCGCTGAGCGCGATCCTCTACCTGCTCGCCGCGGGCCAGCGCAGCCGCTGGCACCGCATCGATGCCGACGAGGTGTGGCACTGGCACGGCGGCGACGCCCTGGAACTGCTCAGCGTCGACCCGGCCGGTGCCGGACTGGTTCGCCATCGCCTTGGCGCGGGAGCGCAGCGGGTGGCGGTGGTGCCTGCCGGCGTCTGGCAGGCGGCGCGGCCGCTGGGCAGGTACGCGCTGACGCTGTGCACGGTCTCGCCGGGGTTCGTCTGGGCGGGTTTCGAACTTGCCGGGGAGGACCATCCCGTGAGCGCGGAACTTCGCCGTCTGGGCGTCTTCCATTGAACACCTGTGGCCCAAGGATGACGACCATGTCCGCCGCGCTGCTTTGCCTGCTTCTGACCTTCTCCCCCGATGTGTCCGCCCAGGTCGCGCGAGATCCCGCGCCGGCCGTGCAGCCCACGACCACAGAGCTCGCAGCGCCCGCACCCGACGATGACGGCATCGTCGACATGGAGGCCCTGGTCGTCTCCGGGGTCCAGCCGGGGCCCGGGTTGTGGAAGGTGTCGCGCGACGGCCGGGTGCTGTGGATCCTCGGCACCGTGGCGCCGCTGCCGCGGCGCATGGAGCGGGCGTCGGACGAAGTGGAGGGCATCGTCGCGGCCTCGCAGGAGGTGCCCGATCCGCCCTCGATGGCGATGCGCTCGGGGCTGGGCGCCACCGCGTGCCGCGCACGCCGGTGCAGCTGACCATCGTCATCGAGGATCCGAAGAACGCGATCAGGGAATTCAACGCCGGTCCGCCGGCCGACACCGAGTGTTTCGAGCGGACCCCGGCGCGCATCGAGACCGACCTGGAGGCGCTGCGCGCGCGCGCCAATGCGCCGGGCGCGGCCGGCTCAGGCGATCGCGGCGCGGGCCCCGCTGCCGTCCGCCAGCCCGGGCCAGCGCGCCAGCACCGCCGCGCGAATACCCGCCGCATCCAGCCCGGCCTCGGCCAGCAGGTCCTCGCGGCTGGCGTGGTGCTGGAACGCGTCGGGCAGGCCCAGGTGCAGGATCGGCAGGGCGATCGCTTCGGCATTGAGGGATTCGGCCACCGCAGAGCCCGCACCGCCCATCACCACGTTGTCCTCGAGGGTGACGAAGCCCTCGTGCGAGCGCGCCAGTTCCAGTACCAGTGCCCGGTCCAGCGGCTTGACGAAGCGCATGTTGACCACGGTCAGGCCGAGCGCTTCGCCGACCCGTTCCGCGGCCGGCACGAGCGCGCCGAACGCGAGCAGGGCGATGCGCGCTCCGCGCCGGCGCACCTCGGCCTTGCCGATCGGCAGGGTGTCGAGCGACGCCTGCACCGCGATCCCGGGGCCGGTACCGCGCGGATAGCGCACCGCCGCCGGGCCTTCATGGCGGAAGCCGGTGGACAGCATGCGCCGGCACTCGCTCTCGTCGGCCGGCGCCATCACCAGCATGTTGGGCACGCAGCGCAGGAAGGAGAGATCGAGGTTGCCGGCATGGGTGGCGCCGTCGGGCCCGACCACGCCACCGCGGTCGATCGCGAACAGCACGTCGAGCTTCTGGATCGCCACGTCGTGCACCAGCTGGTCGTAGCCGCGCTGCAGGAACGTGGAGTAGATCGCCACCACCGGCTTGGCGCCCTCGCAGGCCATGCCGGCCGCCAGGGTGACGGCGTGCTGCTCGGCGATGGCGACGTCGAAATAGCGCTCGGGATACTCGCGGCTGAAGCGTACCAGGCCGGAGCCTTCGCGCATCGCCGGGGTGATCCCCATCAACCGCTCGTCGGCGGCGGCCATGTCGCACAGCCAGTCGCCGAAGACATCGGTATAGGTCGGCTTCTTCCCGCCCGGCTTGGCGACCACGCCCTGCGAGGGGTCGAACGGCGAGACCGCGTGGTAGCCGATCTGGTCGCCCTCGGCCAGGCCGTAGCCCTTGCCCTTGGTGGTGATGACGTGGAGCAGCTGGGGACCCTTCAGGGTGCGCAGCGTCTTCAGCGCGCCGATCACGGCCTTGACGTCGTGGCCGTCGATCGGGCCGGTGTAATGGAAGCCCATTTCCTCGAACAGCGTCGACGGCACGAACATCCCTTTCCAGTGCTCCTCCCAGCGACGCACGAACTTCGCCGGCGGGCTGTTCTTGTCGCCGAGCAGCTTCTTGCCGCCCTCGCGCAGGGCGTTGAGGGTCCTGCTGCCGGTCATCCGGCCGAGCATTCGGGTCAACCCGCCCACGTTCTCGCTGATCGACATCCGGTTGTCGTTGAGCACCACCAGCAGGTCGGGCTCCGGGTCCATGCCGCCGGCGTGGTTGAGCGCCTCGTAGGCCATCCCCGCGGTCATCGCGCCGTCGCCGATCACCGCCACCACCTTGCGATGGTTGCCGGCGCGGGCGTTGGCGATGGCCATCCCCAGCGCGGCCGAGATCGAGGTGCTCGAATGGCCGACCCCGAAGACGTCGTACCCGGATTCCTCGCGCTTGGGAAACGGCGCCACGCCGTCCTTCTGCTTGACCGTGTGGATCGCGTCGCGGCGGCCGGTAAGGATCTTGTGCGGATAGCACTGGTGGCCGACGTCCCAGACGATGCGGTCCTCGGGGGTGTCGTAGAGATAGTGCAGCGCGGTCGTGAGCTCGATCACGCCCAGACCGGCACCGAAGTGACCGCCGCTGCGGCCGACCGATTCGATCAGGTAGGCGCGCAGCTCGTCGGCGATCGCCGGGAGTTCGGCCTCGTCGAAGGCGCGCAGCTCGGCCGGGGAATCGATGCGGGACAGGCGCGGATAGCGCGTTGAGTCGATCATCCGGCCATTTTCGCCCCCGCCGCCGCGACGGGCAAGGAAAGCCGGCGCGGCGCGCGGGCGCCGCGCCGGCCCGGTTCAGGGTTTGCGGCGCAGCCGGCCGAAGAAGCCGCCCGAACGGGCCGGGGTTTCCGGCTCCGGCGTCGGCTCGGGCACCAGCTCGGCCGCGCCGGTGGCGAGGTTGGCGTTGATGAAGTCGGCGACCTCCGGCAGCGGCGTGCTGCTGGCCTCGGCGATCTCGGCGAGGGTCGCCGGACCGCGCATCATCGCGGTGGCGATACGGAAATGGCGCGGGTACTCGCGTTCTGTCTGCGACCACTTGGTGAGCCGGTAGCGCCCGTCCGGGTCGTTGCCGGGCAGGAGCTCGCCCTTGCCGGCCGAAAGGCCGCCCAGCCACACCAGCCGAGACAGCGGCTGCGCATCGCCGGCCGCGGCGGTGCCGGCGGTCCAGGTCGGATCGTCGACCCGCTCCAGATCCTCCTCGCGTACGGTGCCCTCGAAGTACCCGGCGAGCGGCTTGAGGAGGGCGGGGCCGTGATACTCGCGTGCGGCCGGATCGATCCAGAGCGTCGGGCCGTCCCCGCGCCGGTAGCGGCGGCGCCCGGCCAGCGCGCCGGGTTGCAGCCAGTCGGCCAGCACCGGATCTCGCGCCGGCGGCGGCGGGCGCGGTTGCGGCGGTGGCGGGGGGGCCGCGATGGGCGCGGCTTCGACGGAGGGCGCTGCGGGCTCGGCCGGGTCCTGCGCCGCCGCCTCTCCGGCTTCCTTGCCGCCCGGGGGCTCGATGGCCGGTGCCGGGCCTGCCGCAACCGGTGCCGGCGCGGCTTCGGGCGCGGCCGGCGCCGCCTGGGCGGATTCGATGGCGGCCGGTTCCGCGGCCAGATCCACCCCGGCCTTGGCGGCGATCTCGCGCAGCAGGCCGATCACCATCACCGTGTCGAACGGCCGGCCGAGGCGGAAATCGGCCTGGGTGCGCGGGGAGGCGGTCAGGCCGACCACCTGCTTGCCGGCCGCATGCAGGCGCAGCCAGCCCATCGGCCCGTACATGCTGTCCATGTCGATGACCACGTAGTCGGCGGTGGTTTCCGGCACCAGCGAAAAATGCGCGTGGAGCTCCGCATTGGCTTCGGCGAAGGCCGCACGCAGTGCGGTCTCGGTTGCCTGGTCCATGCTGGTGAAGCCGATGGTCAAAGCCATGCTGCGGCGCTCGCGGATCGGGAAACGGCGAGTTTAGCCTGAGACGGGGGCGCGGGCAGGCGGGAGGGGAGCGCGGCCGCGCGGGCCGACGGCGCGTCAGCCGGGACGGCGCTTCTTTCTGGGCAGCTGCGAAGTCAGGAACGCCATCTGGTCGGCGAGGATGTTGCGGTTGGAGAGGATCAGGTGCTCGATCCAGCTTGGCCGGTACGGCACCGCGAGCAGCGGCATCGAGGCCTGCGCCGGGGTCCGGCCGCCCTTGCGCGAGTTGCAGTGGAAGCAGGCCGAGACCACGTTCTCCCAATGGTCGCGTCCGCCCTGCGAGAGCGGCATCACGTGGTCGCGGGTGAGCTGTTGGCGCGGGAAATGGCTGCCGCAGTACAGGCACAGGGACTGGTCGCGGGCGAACAGCGCCGCGTTGGTCAGCGCCGGGGTCGGGTCGAGCGCCTTGGCGCGGGCATGGCCGCGGGCGGCGATGATCGGGTGCAGCGGCATCACGCTGCGCTCGCCGCTGCTGCGGCTGATCCCGCCGCGCACGTGCAGGCACGGGTCGCCGAGGGTCCAGGCCACCGCCTCGCGCGCGTACAGGCAGGCCGCGTCCTGCCAGCTCATCCAGTCGAGCACCCGGCCGTGGGCGTCGAGCGAGAGCAGGCGGACGCTGTCGAGCCGGGCGGGTGGTGGAGGCTGGGCGATGACGCCGGCGGATGCGTCGACCGGACCGCGGCCGGAACCGGCAGTGAGCAGCTGGAGCTTCGCTCTGTCGCCCTTCATTGGAGCAACAGCTTATACCCGAATGTTGATGTTTTGTGTATTTCCGGCGGGCGACCGGGCGGCCGGCTCAGGCGTCGAACCCCGCGGCGTCCAGCGCCATCAGCGGCGCGGCGCCGCTGTCGATCGCGGCCTTGTGGGCGAGGGTGCGGGGCAGGATGCGAGCGTAGTAGAAGCGCGCGGTCTGCCGCTTGGCGTCCTTGAACGCATCCGGCTGCGACGCGCCCCGGGCGGCCGCGGCGCTGCGCGCCCACCAGTAGGCCAGGGCGACGTAGCCGGAGTAGAACAGGTAGTCGACGCTGGCCGCGCCGATCTCCTCGGGATCCGCCATCGCGCGGCGGCCGATCTCCCGGGTCATCCGCTGCCATTCGCCGGCCTTCTCGCGCAGCGGGCCGACGAACTCGGCCAGTTCGGCATCGGCTTGGTGCTCGTTGCAGAAGCGCTCGATCATCTCCAGGAAAACGCCCAGCCCGGCGCCCTTGAGCTGCATGGTCTTGCGGCCCATCAGGTCGAGCGCCTGGATACCGGTGGTGCCCTCGTAGAGGGTGGTGATGCGAGCGTCGCGCGCCAGCTGTTCCATGCCGTGCTCGGCGATGTAGCCATGGCCGCCGAAGCACTGCAGGGCGTGGTAAGTGCACTCCACGCCCCATTCGGTCAGGCAGGCCTTGACGATCGGGGTGAGGAAGCCGAGCAGGGCGTCGGCCTGCTCGCGCTCGGCGGCATCGCCGCCGTGCTCGATGACGTCGAGCAGGCTGGAGGCGTGGTAGCCGAGCAGGCGCCCGCCCTCGACCAGCGCCTTGCAGGTCAGCAGCATGCGCCGCACGTCGGGGTGGACGATGATCGGGTCGGCCGGCTTGTCCGGGAACTTCGGCCCCGACAGCGAGCGCATCTGCAGGCGCTCGCGGGCGTAGCGCAGCGCATTCTGGAGCGCGCGGTCGGACAGCCCGAGGCCCTGCAGCCCGACCGCCAGCCGCGCCGAGTTCATCATGGTGAACATGGCCGCCAGGCCCTTGTGCGGCTCGCCGATCAGCCAGCCCTGGGCGTCGTCGAGGTTGAGTACGCAGGTCGACGAACCGTGGATGCCCATCTTGTGCTCGATCGAGCCGCAGCGCACGCCGTTGGGCGCGCCGACCTTGCCGGCGCGGTCGACGCGCAGCTTGGGCACGATGAACATCGAGATGCCGCGGCTGCCGGCCGGCGCGTCCGGCAGCCGCGCCAGCACCAGGTGCACGATGTTGTCGGTCAGGTCGTGCTCGCCGGCGGTGATGAAGATCTTGGTCCCGGACACCGCGTAGCTCCCATCCCCGGCCGGCACGGCGCGGGTGCGCAACAGGCCCAGGTCGGTGCCGCAGTGGGGTTCGGTCAGGCACATGGTGCCGGTCCAGCGGCCGTCCACCAGCGGCCTGAGGAAGACATCCTGCTGCCAGGCTTCACCGTGGTGCAGCAACGCCTCGGTGGCGCCGTGCGAGAGCAGCGGGAAGTTGCCCCAGGCCAGGTTGGCGGCGTCGATCATCTCCTTGAGCGCGGTCCCGAGCGCGTGCGGCAGGCCCTGGCCGCCGAAGCGCTCCGGCGCGGTCAGCCCGGCCCAGCCGCCCTCGACATATTGCGCGTAGGCCTCGCGGAAGCCGGGCGGGGTGGTCACCGCGCCGGTGGCCTTGTCGTGGCTGCAGCCGATCTCGTCGCCGATGCGGTTGAGCGGCGCCAGCACGGTCTCGGTCAGGCGCGCGCCTTCCTCCAGCACCGCGTCGACCACGTCGCGGGTGGCCTCCGAGCGGCCGAGCCGGGAGAACAGGGCTTCCGCCTGCAGCACATCGAACAGGGCGAAGCGGATGTCGGCGAGCGGGGCTTTGTAGGAACTCATTGCGGCGGCCTCGAGGGAGGACAGGAGGTGTGGCGCAGGGCACCCGGCCGCGCTGCCGGCCGGGCGGCAACGCCGCTTGCTTTCAGCGCAGCACGCCGGGAAGGCCCGGCACCGGGCTGAGCACGCCGGTGTGTTCGACCCGGTAGTCGCGGGCACGGCCGCGGTCGGCGGGGCTGGCCACCAGTTCGCCGCGCAGGGCGTAGGGCAGGCTGCGGGCATCGGCGAGCGCGTCGGCCAGCAGCAGCTTCGCCTGCGCGGTTGGATTCAGCTGCAGGGTGATCACATCCGCCGATTCCCCGGCGATCGACACCTGAGGCGCCGCTTCGAGGGTGCCGGCGGTCGTGTCCCCGGAAGCCAGCTCCAGCCGCAGCGTGTCGAAGCGCATGGCGATGCTGCTGTAGTTCTGGATCCGCAGATCCACCGACCACACACCGTCGGCGCCGACGCTGAGCTGCTGGATGCGGGCCGCCGGTTCGGAGATGCGCCGGACCGGTCCGCTGCTGCAGGCGACCAGCAGCAGGCAGGCGATCCAGGCCAGGAAGGTGTGCGGACGGACCATGCCGAAGCTCCAGGGAAATCTGCCGGCAGGATACCCGATCGCCGCCCCGCTCCTGTTCCGGGAACGCTGCGCCGCCGCGGCCGCGAGCGCGGTCCCCGCCTCAGTCGGCCGCCTCGACGCGCAGCTCGATGCCCAGTGCCGCGATGTCGGCGGGCTCGCCCGCCAGGTCGGTGCTCAGCAGCGGCCTGGCATCCAGCCAGCGGCGGTCCATGCGCAGGGTGAGCCGTTCGCCGGCCGCGATCGCGTCCAGGCGCGGGATCGGCTGCGATTCCTGAGCGCGGTTGAGCAGCACCGCCAGCCGCAGCAGCACGCTGACCCGGCAGGCCGGCGCGAGCAGGCGCTCGGGCAGCGCGTCGAACGCGCTCCGGGGAACCTTGCGCCGGTGGGTGCGCACCAGCGCGGCGAGGAACTGCTGCTCCTGGCGCGAGAATCCGGGGATGTCGGAATGTTCGAGCACGTAGCCGCCATGGACGTGGTACTGGCTGTGGGCGATGGTGAGGCCCAATTCGTGCAGGCGCGCCGCCCAGCCCAGCATCAGCAGGTCGTCCGCGCCGAGCTGCCAGGCGCGCGCGACCTGGTCGAACAGGCGGATCGCGGTCTGCTCGACACGCGCGGCCTGGGCGGCGTCGATGCCGTAGCGCAGGGTGACCGCGGCGATCGCGGTCTCGCGCGGGTCGTCCTCGCCGCCGCGGCCGAGCATGTCGTAGAGCACGCCCTCGCGCAGCGCCGCCTTGCTCACCGCCATGCGCTGCAGGCCCAGGGTCTGGAACGCCGCCTCCAGCACCAGCAGCCCGCCGGCGATCACCGGCCGGCGCTCGGCGGAGAGCCCGGGCAGGACGATCGTGTCGATGCGATCGGCGGCGAGCAGCCGCTCGCGTACCTGCGGCAGCGCCTCCGCCGTCACCGCGCCCTTGGTCAGCTTCATCGACGCGCAGATCTGCCCGATCGCCTTGTTGGTGCCGGATGCCCCCAGCGCTTCCTGCCAGCCGAGTTCGCGATACGCGGCGGCGAACTGCTGGAACTCCGCCGACACCTCGGCCAGCGCGTCGCGCCAGCGGCGCCGCGAAAGCTTGCCGTTGCCGAAGAAGCGCCTGGTGGTGGAGATGCAGCCGACCTGCAGGCTCTCGCGTTCGATCGTGTCGAAACCGGCGCCGATGATGCACTCGGTGGAGCCGCCGCCGATGTCGATCACCATGCGCCGGTGCCCGGGTTTCGGCGGCTGTGCGTGGGCCACGCCGAGATAGACCAGGCGCGCCTCTTCGCGCCCGGAGATGACCTCGATGGCGTGGCCCAGGGCGTCCTCGGCCGGCACCAGGAACGCCTGCGGGGCGGCGAGCTGCCGCACGGCGTTGGTCGCCAGCGCGCGTACCCGCTGCGGCGGAATGTCGCGGATGCGCTGACCGAAGCGCGACAGGCAGCCCAGGGCGCGCTGGCGCGCCTCCCGCTGCAGCCCGCCCTCGCCGTCGAGGCCCTCGCCCAGGCGCACGGTCTCGCGCAGCCGGTCGACGATGCGCAGCTGTCCTAGGGTGTAGCGCGCCACCACCATGTGGAAGCTGTTGGATCCCAGGTCGATCGCGGCGAGCAGGTCGCCGTCCTCGAGCGGATCGGCCAGCGAGCCGGCCATCGTCAGGGTGTGGGAGCCGGTCATCCGCAGAGTTTCGCCAGCAGCCAGGATTGCGCCGAATGCGGCATCGCCTCGTCGCCGGGCGCGAGTTTGAGGTAGCTGCCGTCGGCCTGCAGTTCCCAGGCGTTGAGATTATCGGCGAGGTAGTTGTTCAGGGCCTCCTCGCGCACCCGCCCGGCCAGCGCCGGGTCCAGCACCGGGAAGCAGGTCTCGACGCGGTGCAGCAGGTTGCGCTCGAGCCAGTCGGCGCTGGCGCAGTACAGGTCCGGGCGGCCGTCGTTGGCGAACCAGTACACGCGGTGGTGTTCGAGGAAGCGGCCGACGATCGACACCACGCGGATGTTCTCGGAGACGCCGTCCACCCCGGGCCGCAGGGTGCAGGCGCCGCGCACGATCAGGTCGACCGTGACTCCGGCCTGCGAGGCGGCGTACAGCGCACGGACCACCTGCGGCTCGTTGAGCGCGTTCATCTTGGCGACGATGCGCGCCGGGCGGCCGGCGCGGGCGTGCGCCGCCTCCCGCGCGATCCGTTCCAGGATCCCGGCATGCAGGGTGAAAGGCGACTGCAGCAGGTGGTGGAGCCGGATCAGGGGCGCCAGCCCGGACAGCTGCTGGAAGATCTGGTGCACGTCCTCGCCGATCCTCGCGTCGGAGGTCATCAGGCCGAGATCGGTGTAGGCGCGCGCGGTGCCGGAGTGGTAGTTGCCGGTGCCCAGATGCACGTAGCGGCACAGCCGCCTGCCCTCGCGGCGCACGATCAACAGCATCTTGGCGTGGGTCTTGTAGCCGACCACGCCGTACACCACCTGCACGCCGGCTTCCTGCAGGCGATCGGCCAGCCCGAGGTTGGCCTCCTCGTCGAAGCGCGCGCGCAGTTCCACCACCACGGTGACGTCCTTGCCGTTGCGTGCCGCCTGCACCAGGTGCTCGACGATCGCCGAGTCCTTGCCGGTGCGGTAGAGGGTCTGCTTGATCGCCAGGACGTTGGGGTCCTCGGCGGCCTGGCGGATCAGTTCCAGCACCGGGGTGAACGCGTCGAACGGATGGTGCAGCAGCAGGTCGTCCTCCGCCAGCAGCTCGAACATCGCGTCGCTGCCGGGTAGCTGCCGCGGCTGGAACGGCGGGAACTTGAGGTCCGGCCGCTGCACCAGATCGTAGACCTGGATCACCCGGTTGAGGTTGACCGCACCGTCGATGCGGTAAACCGCGTTCTCCGGCAGCTCGAAGTTCTCCAGCAGCGTGCGCACGATCGGCTTGGGGCAGTCGGCCGCGATCTCCAGCCGCATCGCCCGCAGGTAGCCGCGCCCGATCAGCTCGTCGCGCAGAGCCAGCGCCAGGTTCTCGACCTCCTCCTCGTCGACGATCAGCTCGGAGTTGCGGGTCACCCGGAACTGGTAGGCGCCCTTGACCTGCATGCCTGGGAACAGCTCGTCGACGAACTCCGACAGCACCGAGGACAGGAACACGAAATCGTGCTCTCCGCCGGAGACCCGTTCGGGCAGCTGGATGATCCGCGGCAGCGAGCGCGGCGCGCGCACGATCGCCAGGTGGCCGCTGCGGCCGAAGGCGTCCTTGCCCTTGAGCACCACCACGATGTTCAGCGACTTGTTGAGGATCTTCGGGAACGGGTGCGCCGGGTCGAGCCCGAGCGGCGACAGCACCGGCATGATCTCGTCGCGGAAGTAGGTGCGCAGCCAGCGTTTCTGCCGCACGTTCCACTTGTCGCGGCCGAGGATGCGCACCCCGGCATCGTTGAGCGCCGGCCGCAGCAGCTCGTTCCAGCAGCGGTACTGCGCCTCCACCAGGCTGGCGGCCCGCTCGTGGATGCGGCGCAGCACCGTCGACGGCGCCAGCCCGTCGGGCGCGCCGGGCATGCCGAAATCCTGGGCGTGGCGGACGGTGGCGGCACGGATCTCGAAGAACTCGTCGAGGTTGGTGCAGGAAATGCACAGGTAGCGCAGCCGCTCCAGCAGCGGCACCGCCTCGTCCTGGGCCTGGGCCAGCACCCGGAAGTTGAAATCGAGCTGGGACAGCTCGCGGTTGAAGTACAGCGCCGGGTCGGCCAGGGGGTCCCCCGGGGCCGCTTCCTCCGCCCCTGGCGCGGCCGGGCGCGCACCGCGCGGGGGCGCCTGGGGCTTACGCCTGGCGGGTGGGTTGCTGGGTACGCTCACGTATCGCTCCGGAACCGGTGCCGTCGCGCGGGTGTGCGCGGTCGGCGGGAAAGATACAGGTGAAGATACTGCCTCGGCCGACTTCGCTCTCGATCTCCAGCCGCGCCTGGTGCAGCTGCAGCACGTGCTTGACGATCGCAAGGCCCAGGCCGGTACCGCCCAGTTCGCGCGAACGGCTGGTCGAAACCCGGTAGAAGCGCTCGGTGATCCGCGGCAGGTGGGCGGCGGGAATGCCGTAGCCGGTGTCCTCGACCGACAGCGCCACTTCCTCGCCCTGCTGGGCGAATCCGATGGTGATGCTGCCGCCCGCCGGGGTGTAGCGCACCGCGTTGGCCACCAGGTTGGAGAACGCGCTGTGCAGTTCCCGGGTCGATCCCCACAGGTCCACCGCGGCCCGGTCCTGGACGGCGACGGTGTGGCGGCCCTGGCTCAGCGCCTCGGCCTCGCGCCGGAGCGTGGCCAGCATCGAGGCCATGCCGACGCTTTCGTCGCTCACCGTGTCCTGGGCCTCCAGCCGCGACAGCGTGAGCAGGTCCTCGACCAGCTGGGTCATGCGCTGCGACTGGCGCCGCATCTCTTCCAGGATCGGCGCCCACTCCGGTTGGTCGGAAGGGTCGAGCATGTCGAGGTAGCCATGCACGACGGTCAGCGGGGTACGCAGTTCGTGGGAAACGTTCGCCACGAAGTCGCGGCGGACCTGTTCGAGGTGCATCAGCTTGCTGACGTCGCGCGCGACCAGCAGCCAGAGCTCCTGGGAGTAGGGGATCAGGCGCATGCTCAGGCGCAGTGCCGGGTCCACCGGGGAGGGCACGTCCAGCAGCGGCTCGGCATGGCGGCCGCTGGCCAGCCAGTGCGCGATCGGCAGCGGCCGCAGGCGTTCGCCGAGGGGGGCGCCGATGTCGGACGGATAGCGCAGCCCGAGCAGGCCGGCCGAGGCCTCGTTGAACCACTGCACGCGCTGGCTGTTGCGGTCCAGCACCACCACAGCGTCGGGCAGCGCGGCGGCGGCGGCGCGATAGGCGCGCAACATCTGCACCAGCCGGCGCTTGCGGTTGCGGGTGTCGTCCTGGCTGCGGTGCAGCAGCCGGTCCAGCTCGTTCCAGACGCCTTCGCCGCGCGCGGGCGGCAGCCGCCGGTGGGAGGTGAGCCGCAGCAGCACCTTGCGCAGGCGCCAGTAGTGCCAGGCCACGATTCCCAGGGCCGCGGCCGTCAGCACCGGCCACACCTGCCCGGCAAGCAGGCCGAGGACGAGCGCGCCGAGCAGGACCAGGGCGAGCACGCCCAGGGTCCGGATCCAGGCGGAGCGGGCGTGGGGCAGCATGGTCAAGGGCGGGGATCGGGGATCGGGAATCGGGAATCGGGAATCGGCAGGGAGGATCATAGGCATTCCGTCGTTGGCTCGCCTCGCCCGGAGCGGCGAGGCGGCGGCACGGCCGTCAGCAGCGGATCCTTTCGATTCGCGGTTCCCGGTTCCCGCCCCGTCACATCGACGCCGAGAACCGGTACCCGGACCCGCGCACCGTCTGCACCATGCCGTCCAGCCGCACCGGCTCCAGCGTCTTGCGCAGGCGGCGGATGTGCACGTCGACCGTCCGCTCCTCGACGTACACGCTTCCGCCCCAGACGTGGTCGAGCAGCTGCGAACGCGAATACACCCGCTCCGGATGGGTCATGAAGAAGTGCAGCAGGCGGTACTCGGTGGGGCCGATGCTGACCGGCTCCTCGCCGGCGAACACCCGGTGCGCGGCCCCGTCGATACGCAGCGCACCGACGTTGATGCTGCCGTCCTCGTCGTCCTCGCGCGAGCGCCGCATCACCGCGCGGATCCGTGCCAGCAGCTCGCGCGCCGAGAACGGCTTGACCACGTAGTCGTCGACGCCCGCCTCGAGCCCGCCGACCCGGTCGTTCTCCTCCCCGCGGGCGGTGAGCATGATGATCGGCACCTCCCGGGTCAGCTCCTCGCGGCGCCAGCGCCGCGCCAGCTCGAGGCCGCTGACGCCCGGCAGCATCCAGTCGAGCAGGATGAGGTCGGGCACACGGTCGGCGATCGCGGACTGCGCCTCGCGCGCATCCGCGGCGTGGGCCGGTTCGAAGTCGCCCTTGCGCAGCGCGAAGGCCACCATCTCGCGGATGGCGGGCTCGTCGTCGACGATCAGGATCCGTTTCTGCATGCGGGGTCGTCCAGGCCGGTCAAGGGCATTAGACGACAGATTTGTGACTCGTATGTGACATGCCGCGGCGGGCGCGCCGGGCGGCGGGATCAGTGCTGCCGGCGCAGGTCCTCGTCGCGCACGCCCTGGCGGCGCAGCTCCAGCACCGTAGGCGTGATCGCGGCGATGCGCGCCTCGATGCGGGCCCGGGCGTAGTAGTCGAGGTCGTCGCGTTTGCGCAGGGTGTGGAGCTGGACCAGCGCGCGCTCGGCGCGGCCGCTGAGGAAATCGGCCTCGGCGTAGGCTTCGCCGGCGCGCACCGGGTCGCCGGCGATCTCGCTGATGCGCGCGAAGGTGCGCTGGAACAGCGGATCGTCTGAGGCCGTGCGCAGCAGCGGCCGCAGCAGGTCCTGGGCGCGCCGGCCGGCTTCCGGGGTGTTGCGCTCGGCCAGCACGCCGGCATAGGTGAGGGCGACCGCGCGGTGGTTCGGCATGCGCCGCAGCAGGGCCTCGAAGCGCGCGTCGGCTTCGTCCGGGCGCCCGGCGCGCGCCTGGGCTTCGGCAAGGCCGAGCGCCAGCCAGGTGTCGTCCGGGTAATCGTCGAGCAGCGCGGCGAACCGGGTGGCCGCGGCGGCGGCGTCGCCGGCCTGCAGGCGGGCCAGGGCCATGCCGTAGCGCTTGGCGTCGTCGAAGTCGCCGGCGCGGCGCATGCCTTCGTATTCGCGTACCGCCGCGCCGGCGGTATTGGCGCTGAGCACCCGCATGCGCTCGCGGGCCCAGCCGAACTGGACGCTGTCGCCGTAAGCCAGATCGGCGGCGGTCACGCGCAGCGAACCGGGCAGCAACGGGTTGAAGGGGCCGCCCGCGGCGGCGGCGGCCGCCGCGCTCGTGCCTGCCGGCACCGGCACCCGTTCGGTACGGACCGCCTCGGGGGTGGCGGTCGTCACCACGACGCTCTCGTCGCCGCGTAGCTGCTCGGCGCGCTGGCGCGCCTCGCTGATGCGGGTGGTGGTGACCGGGTGGGTGCGCAGGTAGTCCGGCACACGCTCGCGCTCGCCGCCCTGGTTGGTACGCGAGGCGGCCTGCATGCGTTCGAACATGTCGGCCATCCCGTCGACGTCGAAGCCGCTGCGCGCGAGGGTGCGCATGCCGAGGCGGTCGGCTTCCGACTCGTTGGAGCGGGTGTAGTCGATCTGGCGCTGGATCGCCAGGCCCTGGGCGGAGGCGATCGCGGCCATCGCCGCGTCCCCCGACGAGCTGCTGTCGCTGCTCGAGGCGATGGCGATCGCGCCCAACATCGCCAGCAGCAGGGGGATGCTGTCGCGCTGGGCGCGTTCGGCGCCGCGCAGCACGTGGTTCTGGGTGACGTGGGCGACCTCGTGCGCGAGCACCGCGGCCACTTCGTCTTCGGTCTGGGCGGTCAGCACCAGGCCGACGTTGACGCCGATGTAGCCGCCCAGGGTGGCGAAGGCGTTGATGCTGCGGTCCTTCATCATGAAGAACGTGAACGACTGCCGCGGCTGGTCGCTGGCCGCCGCCAGCCGGTTGCCGGTGGCGCGAAGCCACTGGTCGACCAGGGGGTCCTCCAGCACCATGTCGTAATGGCGCAGCTGCGCGAGCAGCATCTGTCCGTACTCGGCCTGCTGAGCGGGGCTGAGCACGGTGCCGGCGGAGGAGCCGATATCGGGCAGGCGGGTGTCCTGGGCCGCGGCATGGCCGCCGGCAACGGCCAGGCAGAGGACGAGGGCGACCAGGAAGGCGCGCATTGCGGGGACCGGAGCGAACGACAGGCGCAGCATGCCGGCGGCCGTGCGCGACGGCGTGAACCCGGCGTTAATCCTCATCGTCGCTCCTGGCGGTTGCCTGTCTGGGATCGGACCAGGCCCCGGCGGGCTGGAAATGCCGTGGGGCCGGACCCACTGTAGGACCATCATGCCAGCTGCAAGTTTCCGGAGAGCCGCTTGAACGCCCCAGCCGACCCCACATCCCCCGAGATCACCCTGTACACCAGCGCCGTCTGCGGCTACTGCGTGGCCGCCAAGAATTTCCTGCGCAGCCGCGGCCTGGCCTGGAACGAGGTCCGGATCGACCTCGATCCCGACGCCCGCCAGCGGATGGTGGCCCGGACGCGGCGCACCAGCGTGCCGCAGATCTTCGTCGGCGAGACCCACGTCGGCGGCTACGACGACATGATGGCCCTGCATCGGGCCGGGGGCTTCGATCGCCTGCTCGCGGGGGACGGCGAATGACCGGCGGCCCCGACCAGGACGATCCCGTCGCGGGCTTCAACGCCTACCGCAGGCGCATGAACGAACGGATCCTGGCAGAGCCGAACCAGGTCGTGCGGCGCTTCTTCGCGCTCGACACCCAGACCTACCGGCCGGGCGCGCTGGACCTGAAGACCAAGGAGCTGCTCGGCCTGGTCGCCTCGCTGGTGCTGCGCTGCGACGACTGCATCAGCTACCACGTCGCGCAGTGCCACGAGGCCGGGGTGACCCGCGAGGAGATGTTCGAGGCCTTCTCAGTCGGCCTGGTGGTGGGCGGCTCGATCGTGATCCCGCACATGCGCCGCGCGGTCGATTTCCTCGACCGCCTCGGCGGCACCGTTCAGCCGCCCGGCCCCGTCCCGGAGCCGCCGGAAGCGCACGAGCACGGCTGATCGCTCCTGCTGGGCAAGGACGGCACCGAAGCCCGAATACTCGACGCGCGCCATGCCCACGAAGTGCATTCGTACGCTCGATGGGGCCACCGCCGGTCGCTGCGGCCGGAGCGTGCTTCCGGCATAATGCGCCGTCCCCTTTCGAACCGGCGCCCGCCCCTGCGCGGCGCCCTTCTGCACGGAAAACATCATGACCCAGACCATCACGGTCATCCGCGGCGACGGCATCGGCCCGGAGATCATGGACGCCACCCTGCATGTCCTCGACACCATGCAGCTCGGCCTGAAATACGAGTACGCCGACGCCGGCCTGGCCGCCATGGAGAAGCACGGCGAACTGCTGCCGGCCGCCACGCTCGAATCGATCCGCCGCAACGCCATCGCCCTCAAGAGCCCGCTGACCACCCCGGTGGGCGAGGGCTTCAGCTCGATCAACGTGGCGCTGCGCCGGCATTTCGACCTCTACGCCAACGTGCGCCCGGCCAAGTCCTTCCCGAACACCAAGTCCCGGTTCCCGAGCGGCGTGGACATCGTCACCGTTCGCGAGAACACCGAGGGCGCCTACATCGGCGAGGGCCAGTCGATCACCGAGGACGGCGAGACCGCCACCCTGATGCAGAAGGTCACCCGCAAGGGCTCCGAGCGCATCGTCCGCTACGCCTTCGACCTGGCGCGGCGCACCGGGCGCAAGAAGATCACGGTGGTGCACAAGGCCAATATCCTCAAGACCACCTCGGGGCTGTTCCTGAAGGTGGCGCGCGAGGTCGCGGCCCAGTACCCCGAGATCGAATGCAACGAGATGATCGTCGACAACACCTGCATGCAGCTGGTGATGCGGCCCGAGCAGTTCGATGTCATCGTCACCACCAACCTGTTCGGCGACATCATCTCGGACCTGTGCGCCGGGCTGGTGGGCGGGCTGGGGCTGGCCCCCGGCGCCAACATCGGCGTGGACGCGGCGATCTTCGAGGCCGTGCACGGCACCGCCCCGGACATCGCCGGCAAGGGGCTGGCCAACCCCTGCGCCCTGATCCTGGGGGCGGCGCAGATGCTCGACCATCTCGGCAAGCCGGACCAGGCGCAGCGGCTGCGCGAGGCGGTGATCGCGACCCTGGAAGCGAAGGACTCGCTGACCCCCGACCTCGGCGGCGACGGCGACACCATGGCGTTCGCCCGGGCGATCGCCAACCGCCTCTGACGGCTGCTGCTGACGGCGCCCGGCTCTAGCCGCAGAATCGGGGACTTCCCGGCCGGTCCCCGCACCCATGAGCGAACGACCCGGCGTCATCGCATTGACGCCCCTGCTGCTGTTCCTGGCCCTGTTCCTCGGGGCGGGGATCCATTACACCGTCCAGGGCGCCGAGCTGGGCTTCTACCAGCTGCGCGCCCCGGTGGCGATCCTGCCGGCGCTGGCGCTGGGCGCCTGGCTGGCGTGGCGGCGCGGGCTGCCGGCGATGGAGACCCTGCTGGGCGGGATGGGGCATCCCAACGTGATGCTGATGTGCCTGGTGTTTCTGCTGGCCGGGGCATTCGCCACGGTGTCGCGGCAGATCGGTGCGGTGGACGCGGTGGTGGCGCTCGGCCTGGGCGCGCTGCCGACCTCGCTGGTCCTACCCGGGCTGTTCCTGGTCGCCGGGTTCGTGGCCCTGGCGGTGGGGACCTCGATGGGGACGATCGCCGCGGTGACGCCGATCGCGCTGGGCGTGGCCGAGGCCGCGGGCATGGACCGCGGCCTGGTGGTGGGCGCCGTGGTCGGCGGCGCGATGTTCGGCGACAACCTGTCGGTCATCTCGGATACCACCATCGCCGCCACCCGCAGCCAGGGGGTCGGCATGCGCGACAAGTTCCGCGAGAACGTCCGCATCGCCGTGCCGGCGGCCCTGGCCACCGCGGCGCTGCTGGCGGTGCTGGGGCGGAGCGCGGAGGTTCAGGCGCCGGTGGACGCCTCGCCCTGGCTGGCGCTTCCCTATGTGCTGGTCCTGGGGCTGGCGGTCGCCGGGATGAACGTGGTGGTGGTGCTGGGCATCGGCATCGCCTTCGCCGGTGCGCTGGGATTCGCGATGGCGCCCGGCTACGACCTTCCCCGGCTGGCCGGGGACGTCTGGCTCGGCTACGAGGGCATGGTCGAGATCACCCTGCTGTCGATCCTGATCGGCGGGCTGGCGGCCCTGACCCGGGTGCTGGGTGGACTGGACTGGGTCGCGGCCCTGATCGCGCGGATGGCCGGCGCCCGGACCGGGCGCCGCGCGGGCGAGCTCGGTATCGCCACCCTGGCCGCGGGCACCGACGCGCTGACCGCGAACAACACCGTGGCGATCCTGGTGAGCGGGCCGCTGGCGCGGGACATCGCCGTGCGCCACGCGGTGGAGCCGCGGCGGGCGGCCAGCCTGCTCGACATCTTCGCCTGCGTGCTGCAGGGGGTGCTGCCCTACGGGGCGCAGATCCTGCTGGCGGCCTCGCTGGCGGCGCTGTCGCCGCTGCAGCTGGCAGGCCGCGTCCACTACTGCTGGATCCTGGCGCTGGTCGCGCTGGCCTTCATCCTGTGGCCGCGTCCGGCGCGCGACGCGGGTGGTCCGCCTTTCGATTCCCGGCCGTGAGGCTACGCGGGCGGGCCGGCACGGCGCCCAGGTGCGGGACACGCCGTGAATCCATCCATGGAGGCTCGTCGACGCCATCCATGGCGTCGGCGGTCCCGCCCCGGGACGCCGTACCGGCCTGGTCCCTGCGCGGGGCGGCGGCTTGATTCAACGGTCGGCCCGTGGAGCCGGCTGTTTGCGGGGCGGACCAAACAGCAAAAAAAAAAGGGCGCCGGAGCGCCCTTTTTTTTCTTGATCTTCAGGTCCGCTCAGCGCGACTGCAGCTTCGCCAACAGGCGCAGGAACTCCAGGTACAGCCACACCAGCGTGACGATCAGGCCGAAGGCGCCGTACCACTCCATGTACTTCGGCGCGCCCTGCTCCACGCCGGTTTCGATGAAGTCGAAATCGAGCACCAGGTTGAGCGCCGCGATCACGATCACGAACAGGCTGAAGCCGATGCCGATCAGGCCGTTGTCGTGGATCATCGGCATGTTGATGCCGAAGAAGCCCAGCACGATCGTGGCCAGGTACACCAGGGCGATGCCGCCGGTGGCGGCGACCACGCCGAGCTTGAAGTTCTCGGTGGCCTTGATCAGCCCCGAGCGATAGGCGAACAGCAGCGCGAACAGGGTGCCGAAGGTGAGCATCACCGCCTGCATCACGATGCCGTCGAAGAAGTTGTTGTACATCGCCGAGATCGCGCCGAGGAAGAAGCCCTCGACCAGCGCGTACAGCGGCGCGGTCACCGGCGCCCATTCCTTCTTGAAGATGGTCACCAGGGCGACGATGAAGCCACCGATGGCGCCGCCCCAGACGTAGACGTTGAAGCCGGGGGCCAGCTCGCCGGTCGGGGTCAGGGCCTGGGTCCAGGCGAACGCCGCGGTCATGACCGTCAGCAGCAGCAGGATGGCGGTCTTGTTGACCGTCCCGTTGAGGGTCATCGTCTCGCCGGCGCGGGAGACGACGCTGCCGCTGCCGAGGTCCAGGAATGTCGATTCCTTGAGTGCCGGATTGCCGCTGCGCATTGACTTTGCCCCTGATGATGATTGGTGAAGACCGGCAAGAGGATACACTCGAAACGCGGCTCCGGCGCGCCGCTGGCGCCGGCCGACGGTTGGATTTCGTTGACAGGGGCGCGGGGCCTCCTGACAATGACCACCCCTTCGCGCCGCAGTGGACGCGGGTGGGATCGCACCGTTCGACGTCGGCGGGGTATAGCGCAGTCTGGTAGCGCGCCTGCTTTGGGAGCAGGATGTCGGGGGTTCGAATCCCTCTACCCCGACCATCCGGCCCCCCGGGGCGGCGAAGGTGCGACAATCCGGCCGGGCGCCCGTAGCTCAACCGGATAGAGCACCGGCCTTCTAAGCCGGTGGTTGCAGGTTCGAGTCCTGCCGGGCGCGCCACCCAGGGCCGTGGCCTGGCGGGCCTGGTGTGATGTTCCGATGGTGGACGTAGCTCAGTTGGTTAGAGTCCCGGATTGTGATTCCGGATGTCGGGGGTTCGAGTCCCCTCGTCCACCCCATACCCGAGGCGGTCGCCTGGTGGCGATTGCCAGTACGCGCAGGTTTGCTTACACTGCGCGGCCGATTTTCGGGGCCGTTAGCTCAGTTGGTAGAGCAGCTGACTCTTAATCAGTAGGTCCAAGGTTCGAATCCTTGACGGCCCACCAGTCTCGAAACGCGCCCGGCTTGCCGGGCGTTTTTCGTTGCGGCGGGAGCGCCGGCTCGGCCGCCGGCGGAGCTAGAATTGCCACGGGCGCCGGCTCGAGGACTGCGAAAGTGGCGGAACTGGTAGACGCACTGGATTTAGGTTCCAGCGGGTAACCCCCGTGCGGGTTCGAGTCCCGCCTTTCGCACCAGCCCAGACAGGATGACCAGGTGGGGCGGCGATGAACGCGCGTTCGCCGGCCGTGAGGCCGACGCCCCCGGGCTTCCAGCTCGTCCGGACCGCGGATGGACCAGCGCTCGGAGCCGGCGGAGCAGGCCCGCGGCCGCCACGGACCTGCCCTCCCGAGCTGGCGGCCTCCCGCCGAATCGGCCACAATATCCAGTTCCGCCGGACCCGTGGCCTAGGCCTCCGGGGCCGCGGCCCGACATCCCTACAAGACGACAAACCCGGCAGCGGCCGCGGTGGCAGGAGTGGTTATGCAAGTTTCGGTCGAATCCGTGGGCGCGCTCGAGCGCCGGATGACGTTCCAGCTCCCCGCGGAGCGCCTCGAGACCGGTGTCGGCGGGCGCCTTCGCGAGATCGCGCGCACCGCGCGCATCAAGGGGTTCCGGCCCGGAAAGGTGCCGGCGAAGGTGATCGAGCAGCGCTACGGCGAGCAGGTGCGCGCCGAGGTGCTCGACCGCATGCTGCGCGAGGGCTTCGACGAGGCCGTGCGCGAGAACGACCTGCGCCTGGCCGGCGCCCCGCGGATCGAGCCCGAGAGTGCCGACGGGCTGGCCTACGTCGCCACCTTCGAGGTGGTGCCGGACTTCGGCCAGATCGATGTCTCGAAGCTCTCGGTGGTGCGCCACACCGCCGAGGTCACCGAGGAGGACATCGACCGCATGATCGAGAACCTGCGCCTGCAGCGGCGCAGCTGGAGCGAGGTGACCCGCCCGGCGCAGGAGGGCGATGCGCTGGACATCGAGACCTGGTCGCAGATCGGCGACGAGCGCCTGCCGGCCGAGGGCGCCGAGAAGGGCACCCCGGTGCTCGGCAGCGGCGCGATGCTGCCGGCGCTGGAGCAGGCGCTGACCGGCATGGCGGCCGGGGACGAGAAGACCGTCGAGGTCGAGTTCCCCACCGGCTGGCGGGTGCCGCAGCTGGCCGGCAAGAAGGCGGAAGTGCACGTGAAGGTCGAGCGGGTCTCCGAGCAGGTGCTGCCCGAGGTCGATGCCGCCTTCATCAAGAGCTTCGGGGTCAAGGCGGGCGAGCTCGACCAGTTCCGCAGCGAGATCCGCACCAATCTGGAGCGCGAGCTCAAGGGCGCGCTGATGAACCGGCTGCGCCGCGAGGTCGGCGAGCAGCTGGTCGCGACCTGGGCGCAGGTGGACCTGCCGCCGCGGCTGGTCGAGAGCGAGGCGCGCTCGATGGCGCGCCAGGCGGTCGAGCAGGCGCGCCGCCAGGGCCGCAACGTCGAATTGCCGGCCGACGCCCACCAGCAGTTCATGGAGCCGGCGCGCAAGCGCGTGCTGGTCGGCCTGCTGGTCGGCGAGATCGCCCGCAACCACAAGCTGCAGCTCGACTCCAAGCGCCTGAACGAGACCCTCCGGCTGATCGCCTCCACCTACGAGGAGCCCGACCAGGTCATTGAGTTGTACCGCAACGACCCCCAGCTGATGTCGGGACTGCAGAACCGGGTGATGGAGGAGCAGGTGATCGACTGGATCGCCGAGCGCGCCCAGCACACCGAGCAGCAACTCAGCTTCCAGGAAGCGATCGCCCCGCAGCAGTGATGCGGCCGCTCGTTCCAGCACCGCCGGCCGCGGCCGGATCCCCCACGCAAACCGGACTCCGCCCATGAGCAGCATCCCGACCACGGCCCTCAACCTCGTCCCGATGGTGGTCGAACAGACCAGCCGCGGCGAGCGCGCCTACGACATCTATTCGAGGCTGCTGAAGGAGCGGGTGATCTTCCTGGTCGGCGGCATCGACGACCACGTCGCCAACGTGATCATCGCCCAGCTGCTGTTCCTCGAGGCCGAGAATCCCGAGAAGGACATCAACCTCTACATCAACTCGCCCGGCGGCGTGGTCACCGCCGGCATGGCGATCTACGACACCATGCAGTTCATCAAGCCCGACGTGAGCACCATCTGCGTGGGCCAGGCCGCGAGCATGGGCGCGCTGTTGCTGGCCGCCGGCGCCAAGGGCAAGCGCTACGCGCTGCCGAACTCGCGGATCATGATCCACCAGCCCCTCGGCGGCTTCCAGGGCCAGGCCACCGACATCGACATCCACGCGCGCGAGATCCTCGCCCTGCGCCAGCGCCTGAACGAGATCCTCGCCGGCCATACCGGCCAGAGTTTCGACACCATCGCGGCCGACACCGAGCGCGACAACTTCAAGAGCGCCGTGGCGGCGCGCGAGTACGGCCTGGTCGACGAGGTGCTCGAGCGCAGGCCCGAAGAGTCGATCCAGCCGGCCTGAATCTTGCAGGGATCGACCAAGGCAGGGCGGACCGGCCTGCAACCGGTGCCGCCCGCCTGCCATCGGCATCCGATGGAGCGCCGTAACCCATTGGCGCAGCGACGGTTTCCGTCCCTGGCGGGGGTTCTGGCGCGACGCCATCGCTATGCTATTCTCGAACCGAATCCCGTCTCCGGCCGGGAGCACCACCGGGTAACCGACGCATGAGCAAAGATTCCCAGGGACGTTCCGGCGACAGCAACAAGATCCTGTACTGCTCCTTCTGCGGAAAGAGCCAGCACGAGGTCCGCAAGCTGATCGCCGGCCCGAGCGTGTTCATCTGCGACGAATGCGTCGAGCTGTGCAACGACATCATCCGCGAGGAGCTCGAGGAGAAGGCGCAATCGGCGCGCAGTTCGCTGCCCAAGCCGAAGGAAATCCTGGAGGTCCTCGACCAGTACGTGATCGGCCAGCAGCGCGCCAAGCGGACCCTGGCGGTGGCGGTGTACAACCACTACAAGCGCATCGAGAGCCGGCAGAAGAGCGACGACGTCGAGCTGGCCAAGTCCAACATCCTGCTGGTCGGTCCCACCGGCTCCGGCAAGACCCTGCTCGCCGAGACCCTGGCGCGCCTGCTCAACGTCCCGTTCACGATCGCCGACGCGACCACGCTGACCGAGGCCGGCTACGTCGGCGAGGACGTCGAGAACATCATCCAGAAGCTGCTGCAGAAATGCGACTACGACGTCGAGAAGGCGCAGCAGGGCATCGTCTACATCGACGAGATCGACAAGATCTCGCGCAAGTCCGAGAACCCGTCGATCACCCGCGACGTCTCCGGCGAGGGCGTGCAGCAGGCGTTGCTCAAGCTGATCGAAGGCACCATGGCCAGCGTGCCGCCCCAGGGCGGGCGCAAGCATCCGCAGCAGGAATTCCTGCAGGTCGACACCAGCAACATCCTGTTCATCGTCGGCGGCGCGTTCGCCGGCCTCGACAAGATCATCCAGCAGCGCAGCACCGATGCCAGCGGTATCGGTTTCGGCGCCAAGCTCAAGAGCAGCGAGCGCAAGACCGAGACCGGCAGGGTGCTGGCCGACGTCGAGCCCGAGGACCTGATCAAGTTCGGCCTGATCCCGGAATTCGTCGGCCGCCTGCCGGTGGTCGCCACGCTCGAGGAGCTGGACGAGCCGGCGCTGGTCAAGATCCTCACCGAGCCGAAGAACGCCATCAGCAAGCAGTTCCGAAAGCTGTTCGAGATGGAAGGCGTGGAGCTGGAATTCCGCGAGGACGCGCTGCTCGCGATCGCCCGCAAGGCGATCAAGCGCAAGACCGGCGCGCGCGGCCTGCGCACCATCGTCGAGGCGGTGCTGCTGGACACCATGTACGACCTGCCGTCGCTGGAGAACGTCAGCAAGGTGGTGGTCGACGAGTCGGTGATCGAGCACAAGTCCGAGCCCTACCTGATCTACCAGACCCCGCCGGCCTCGCCGAAGGTCGCCTCCGGCGAATAGGCGCCACCACAGGGAAGTTCGACCCCATCACTGGCAAAGGGATTTTGCATGGCCAAGAACTGGATCGTTCAGGGCGACCCCACCAGCAGCGGCGGCCGCGTCCTCACCGGCTCGCCGTTCACCGATATCGACGGCGTGCCCGTCGCCCGGGTCACCGACCAGGCCACCTGCCCGCAACACAAGGGCGCGTTTCCGATCCTGGACGGCGACCCGACCCTGGTCGTCGACGGCCAGCCGGTCGCCCTGCACGGCAGCACCCTGGCCTGCGGCTGCAAGGTGCTCTCGGCCAAGCAGATGCGGGTGTTCGTGGATCCGGGTGGTGGTGCAGGCGGTGGCGCTGGCGCCTGAAGCGCAGCCGCGGCAGCCGCGGCGGGAGCTGCCATCGTGGCCGCGTAAGCGCGCGGGGCTCGCGCGGAACGCCAGAGCAGTTCCAGGCGGTATTGTCGGAGTTCCTGCTTGATCCGTCGTCCAGAAGCAGCCTTCCGAGCAGGCGCCGATGAAGTACCAATAATTCTGTGCGCCCTGGCAGCGCTGCCCAGGGCGGACTCCGGCACCGCTCTTGGGGCTAAGTCTCTGATTTCGGGTCGACGGTCGGGGTTCGACGAGCGGCACGCAGTGTCCGCTTGCATCGATCCCGCGTCAGCCCCATAACGGGGACATCCGGCGCCGGCCCCCGGCCGTGCCGCCCAATCGCCTTCACGGAGCCAACATGACCCGTCCCACCGAAATCGAGACCTTCGACCTGCCGGTGCTGCCGCTGCGCGATGTAGTGGTGTTCCCGCACATGGTGATCCCGCTGTTCGTGGGCCGCGAGAAGTCGATCCGGGCGCTGGACCTGGCGATGGAGGCCGACAAGCGGATCCTGCTGGTCGCGCAGAAGTCCGCCGAGACCGACGATCCGGGCGCCGAGGACCTGTACGAGGTCGGCACCCTGGCCCAGGTCCTGCAGTTGCTGAAGCTACCCGACGGCACCATCAAGGTGCTGGTGGAGGGCGTCGCGCGTGCGCGGGTCACCGGCATCGCCGAGCGCGACGGCACCCTGGCCGGGCGCGGCGAGGTGGTCGAGTCCACCGACGGCCGCGAGGTCCGCGAGATCGAGGCGGTGGCGCGCTCGCTGATGGGGCTGTTCGAGCAGTACGTCAAGACCAGCCGCAAGCTGCCGCCGGAGCTGCTGCAGACCCTCGCCGGCATCGACGAGCCCGGCCGCCTGGCCGACACCATCGCCGCGCACCTGGGCGTGCGTCTGGCCGACAAGCAGCGCCTGCTCGAGACCATCGCCACCGGCGACCGCCTGGAAATGCTGGTCGGCTTCGTCGACGGCGAGATCGACGTGCAGCAGATGGAGAAGCGCATCCGCGGCCGGGTCAAGTCGCAGATGGAGAAATCGCAGCGCGAGTACTACCTCAACGAGCAGATGAAGGCGATCCAGAAGGAGCTGGGCGAGATCGACGACGCGCCCAACGACCTGGAGGAGATCGCCCGCAAGATCGCCGAGGCCGGCATGCCCAAGCCGGTCGAGATCAAGGCGAAGAACGAGTTCAACAAGCTCAAGCAGATGTCGCCGATGTCGGCCGAGGCCGCGGTGGTGCGCAACTACCTGGACTGGCTGCTGGGCGTGCCGTGGAAGAAGCGCAGCAAGGTGCGCAAGGACCTCAAGGTCGCGCAGGACACCCTCGACGCAGACCACTACGGGCTGGAGAAGGTCAAGGACCGGATCCTCGAGTACCTGGCGGTGCAGACCCGGGTCAAGCAGATGAAGGGGCCGATCCTGTGCCTGGTCGGTCCGCCGGGCGTCGGCAAGACCTCGCTCGGGCAGTCGATCGCCCGCGCCACCAATCGCAAGTTCGTGCGCATGAGCCTGGGCGGGGTGCGCGACGAGGCCGAGATCCGCGGCCATCGCCGCACCTACGTCGGCTCGATGCCGGGCCGCATCGTGCAGAATCTCAACAAGGCCGGCACGAAGAACCCCCTGTTCGTGCTCGACGAGATCGACAAGATGTCGATGGACTTCCGCGGCGATCCGTCCTCGGCGCTGCTGGAGGTGCTGGATCCCGAGCAGAACCACGCCTTCAACGACCATTACCTGGAGGTCGACCTGGACCTGTCCGAGGTGATGTTCGTCGCCACCTCCAACTCTCTCAACATCCCCGGCCCGCTGCTCGACCGCATGGAGGTGATCCGCATCCCCGGCTACACCGAGGAGGAGAAGCTCAACATCGCCACCCGCTACCTGATGTCCAAGCAGCTCAAGGCCAACGGCCTGAAGGCCGACGAGCTGAAGATCGGCGAAGGCGCGATCCGCGACATCGTGCGCTACTACACCCGCGAGTCCGGCGTGCGCAACCTCGAGCGCGAGATCGCCAAGATCTGCCGCAAGGTGGTCAAGGAGATCGCGCTGGCCGGGCCGCAGCCGAAGAAGGGCAAGGCGGTGACGGTCACCTCCCGCAACCTAGACAAGTACCTGGGCGTGCGCCGCTACGACTTCGGCCGCGCCGAGCAGGACAACGAGATCGGCATGGTCACCGGCCTGGCCTGGACCGAGGTGGGCGGCGACCTGCTCCAGATCGAAGCCACCCAGATCCCCGGCAAGGGCAACCTGATCCTGACAGGCCAGCTCGGCGAGGTGATGAAGGAGTCGGCCTCCGCAGCCCACTCGGTGGTGCGCGCGCGCAGCGAACAGCTCGGCATCGATATCGAGGCGCTGCAGAAGCACGACATCCACGTGCACGTGCCCGACGGCGCCACGCCCAAGGACGGCCCCAGCGCCGGCGCCGCCATGGCGACCGCGCTGGTCTCGATGCTGACCAGGATCCCGGTGCGCGCCGACGTGGCGATGACCGGCGAGATCACCCTGCGCGGGCGCGTCACCGCGATCGGCGGCCTCAAGGAAAAGCTGCTGGCGGCGATGCGTGGCGGCATCCGCACCGTGATCATTCCCGAGGAGAACCGCAAGGACCTGGTCGACATTCCCAAGAGCGTGACCCAGGCGATCAAGATCGTGCCGGTGAAGTGGATCGACGAGGTGCTCGACCTGGCGCTCGAGCGGCCGCTGACCCCGGCGGCGAAGGAGCGGCTGGAAGAGGTGATCCGCAAGCCGAAGAAAAGCCCGGCACAGGCTGGCGTCAAGCACTGAGTCGCATCGGGTCCTCAGGCCGGCTTCAGCCAAAAACCGCGTGGTTGTGCGATTTTTCGGTTGCGTGGGGTAGGGGCCGCTGGTATAACGGTCGCAAATCGCGGCGCGCATTCCTGATGCGCGCCGTTCTTCGAGCCGACCGGACGGGTCCCGTCATCCGGTCGCCACTTTTTTTCGCGGCTCGGGGCCGCAAGGGAGTCATCAAAAATGAAGAAAAGCGACCTGACCGACAACGTTGCCGAGAAGTGCGGCCTGTCCAAGGCCGACGCCACCGCTGCGGTCGACACCGTGTTCGACTCCATCGCCAAGGCGCTGGGCCAGGGCGACAGCGTCGCCATTGCCGGCTTCGGCAGCTTCGAGGTTCGCGAGCGCGCCGCCCGCACCGGCCGCAATCCGCGCACCGGCGAGGAGATCCAGATCCCCGCCGCAAAAAATCCCGCGTTCAAGGCTGGCAAGGCCCTCAAGGACGCTGTAAACTAATCGGCTCCGCTCGGGTGCTTAGCTCAGCGGTAGAGCGTCGCCCTTACAAGGCGAGGGTCGGGGGTTCGAAACCCTCAGCACCCACCACGCCAGGTTTCAGAAGGTTCAACGCGGAGCGGTAGTTCAGTTGGTTAGAATGCTGGCCTGTCACGCCGGAGGTCGCGGGTTCGAGTCCCGTCCGCTCCGCCAGATCCACCGCAAGGGCGCCGGAAACGGCGCCCTTGTTTTTTGCGCATCCGAGGCGCGCCGGGGAGCGATGGCGGGCGGGCGATGCCCGCCGTGGGGCTAGCTGCCCGCGCGCCGGCCCTGTGACGGCCGGGCAATCCGGTTAAACTGCGCGGCTACGTCCACGGCCAGTCCCACGATGCTGCAAGCCCTGAGAGACAAGATGAGCGGCTGGATCGCGATCGTCATCGTGATCCTGCTGGCGATCCCGTTCGCCTTCTTCGGCATGGAACAGTACCTGTTCCAGAGCGGCGCGAACTACGCGGCCAAGGTCGAGTCGCCGCCGTCGTGGTGGCGCGGCGCGCCGGATTTGTGGCCGGTGCGCAAGCTGTTCTGGGAGACCGAGGAGGTCTCGCCCGAGGATTTCCGCAACGCCTTCGAGCAGGAGCGGCAGCAGCGCCGCGAGCAGCAGGGCGAGGCCTTCGACCCGCGCGCGTTCGAGTCGCTGGAGACCCGCCGCGAAGTGCTCGAGCGTCTGGTCGACCAAGCGGTACTGCGGCTGGCCGCGCGCAATCGGGGGATGGCGGTGGGCGATGCGCAGGTGCGCCGCGAGATCGAGCAGATCCCGGCGTTCCAGGTGGATGGCCGCTTCGACCCGCAGCGCTACCAGCTCGCGCTGGGTTCGCAGGTGCCGGCGCGCAGCCCCCAGCAGTTCCAGGAGCTGATCCGCGAGAGCCTGCAGCAGTCGCTGATCCCCACCCACGTCTCGGCATCCGCCTTCGTGACCCCGGCCCAGCTGGACCGGCTGCTGGTGATGCTGGGCGAGCGGCGCGACGTTTCCTTCGTGATGCTGCCGCCCCCGCAACCGGGCGCCGGCGAAGTCGGCGACGCCGAGATCCAGGCGTGGTACCAGGCCAACGCCGGGGATTTCCGCGCCCCGGAGACGGTGGAGATCGAATACGTCGAGATCGACGGCAGCGATCTACAGGTCGACGAGGAGGTCGGCGAGGCGGCGCTGCGCGAGCGCTACGAGCAGGAGCGCTCGCGTTTCGCGCAGTCCGAGCAGCGGCTCGCCTCGCATATCCTGATCGAGGTTCCGGCCGATGCCGACGCCGCCGCCCAGCAGCAGGCGGAGGAGCAGGCCGAGGCGCTCGCCGCGCAGGCGCGCAGCGGCGACTTCGCGGCGCTGGCCCGGGAGCACTCGGACGACACCGGCTCGAGCGCCGCCGGCGGCGACCTCGGCTGGGTGGAGCAGGGCATGATGGTCGAAGCGTTCGAGCAGGCGCTGTTCGCGATGGAGCCCGGCCAGGTCAGCGAACCGGTCCGGACCGAGTTCGGCTGGCACGTGCTGCAGCTGCGGGACGTGCGCAGCGGCGAGCAGACTCCGTTCGAGGAGGTCCGCGACGAGCTGGCGCGCGAGCTGTCGGAAGGCGCCCGCGAGCGCGCCTACAGCGAGCTGGTCGGCGAGGTGGTGGACCAGGCCTATCGCCACCCCAACTCGCTCGGTCCGGCCGCCGAGGCGGGCGGGCTGACGGTGCGCACCGCCGGGCCGTTCGCCCGCGGGAGCGGCGAGGGTATCGCGGCGCATCCGGCGGTGCAGCGCGCCGCCTTCAGCGAGCGCCTGATCGAGGACGAGACCGTCAGCGATCCGATCGAGATCGGGCCCGGCCACAGCGTCCTGATCCGCGTCACCGGGCACACCCCGGAGCGCGCCCTGCCGCTCGAGGAGGTTCGCGATCAGGTGGTCGAGGCGATCCGCGCCGACCGCGCCGCGAAACGGGTGCAGGCGGAAGCGGACGCGATGCTCGCGGAGATGTCCGGGGGTGCCACGCTGCAGGCGGTGGCCGAGCGGCGCGAACTGCCGGTGCAGGAGGTGCCCGGCGTGCCGCGTGGCGCCCCGGTTCCGCACCCGGATGCGGTGACGGCCTATTTCGCGGTGGAGACGCCGGAGGAAGGCGCGTCGAGCCCTGGCAAGGCCGTGCTCGACGATGGCAGCGTGGTGGTCTTCGCGGTCACTGCGGTCGTCCCGGGGGATCCCGAGGAGGCGTCGGAGCAGGAGCGGCAGATGCTGCAGCAACAGCTGGCGCTGCTGGCCGGCAGCCAGGACGCCACGGCGGTGCTCCGGGCCCTGCGCGAGCGCATGAAGATCACCGTGGTGGAAGCGCAGCTCTAGCGGGTCCGCCCAGGGCTGCGCAGGCGTTCAGTCGATGCCGGTCATGCCGAGGATGTTGTAGCCGCAGTCGACATAGGTCACCTCGCCGGTGATGCCGGCGGCCAGGTCCGAACACAGGAACGCGGCGGCGTTGCCCACGTCCTCGATGGTGACGTTGCGGCGCAGCGGCGCGTTGTCCTCGACGTGGCCGAGGATCTGGCGGAAGCCGCCGATGCCGGCGGCGGCGAGGGTCTTGATCGGGCCGGCCGAAATCGCGTTGACGCGGGTGCCTTCGGGGCCCAGGTTGAGCGCGAGATAGCGCACCGTGGCTTCCAGGCTCGCCTTGGCCACGCCCATCACGTTGTAGTTCTTCAGCGCGCGCTCGGCGCCCAGGTAGCTGAGGGTGAGGATCGCGCCATGCCCGCGCCGGGCCAGCATCGGCCGGGTGGCCTTGGCCAGCGCCGCCAGCGAGTAGGCCGAGATGTCGTGGGCCATCGCGAACGCCTTGCGGTCGAGCCCTTCCAGGAATTCGCCGGCGATCGCCTCGCGCGGCGCGAACGCGATCGCATGCACCAGGATGTCGAAGCCCTCGCTCCAGCGCCGCTCCAGCGCCGAGGCGAGCGCCTCGATCTGGGCGTCGTCGGTGACGTCCAGCGGCAGCACGATGTCCGAGCCGGTCTTGCCGGCCACATCCTCGACCCGTGTCCTGAGCTTGTCGTTCTGGTAGGTGAAGGCCAGCTCCGCACCCTCGCGATGCATCGCCTCGGCGATGCCGTTGGCGATCGAGCGCTGGCTGGCGATGCCGGTGATCAGGGCGCGCTTGCCTTGCAGGAAACCCATGGACGTCGTTCTCGCGGTGGTGGCGGGGCGCGCTAGTTTGCCACGGGCGGCGCGGCGGCGTTGCCGGCGTCCGCCTCGGCGGCCGGGGCGTCGACCAGCAGGGTCGTTCCGGGGCGCAGCACGCTGTCGCGGGTCAGGCCGTTGCGCTCGAGCAGTTCGGCGCTGGTGACCCGGTAGCGGCGGGCGAGCCGCCAGATCGAATCGCCGCGCGCCACCACGTGGGTGCGCGGCCCCGCGCCGCTGCCTGGCTCGGCGACGAGGGCGCTGGCGTCGGCGACGAATCCGTCGGCGGGCGAGGCGCCGGGGGCCTCGGCGGCGGCGTTCGCGGCGCCCACCGCGGCGCCCGGCCCCGGCGCGGCGGCGCGTGCCGGCGCCAGCACCTGCGGGTCGCCGCCCGCACGGGTCACGCGGCCGTCGACGAAGGCCGGATTGAGGCGGCGTACCAGGCGCGCGTCGTGCCCCTGGCGCTGCGCCCACGCGTCCAGCCCGGAAGTCCCGGCCGGGAGCGGGGCCGCGGCCAGCACCGGTACCGGCCGGTCGATGGCGCGCAGCCAGTCCTCGCTTTCCCCCGCCTCCACCAGCAGGCAGCTCAGCGCCTGCAGCTTGCGTACGTAGGCCTGGGTGATCCGCGGTACCTGCAGGCGTTCCGGGTCGGCATCCATGGCGCGCTGGCCGGCCGCCCTGAGCGCTCCGAACACGCGGTATTCGCCGGCGTTGTAGCCCATCACCGCCAGGCGCCAGTCGCCGGCGAACATGCCGTGCAGGGTACGCAGATAGCGCACCGCGGCGCGGGTGGAGTCCACCGGCGACAGCCGGCCGTCGTAGCCTGGACGGATCGCGATCTTGTGCTTGCGCGCGGTGACCGCGATGAACTGCCACAGCCCGGCCGGCCCGGATGCGCTGCGTGCGCCCGGCCGGTAGCCGCTCTCGACGAACGGGATCAGCGCGTACTCGGTCGGCAGATGCGAATCGCGCAGCGCGTCGATGACGTATCCGAACAGCGGCAGCAACCGCTCGGGGCTGGCGGCCAGATCGTCCGGGACGTGGGCGAAGTGGCGCCGCCAGCGCTCGCTCTGCTCGGCGGTGCATTCGGGATCCGCAAGCCCTTCGCGGAAGCGGGCATAGATCTCGCGTCCGCTGCGGGCCGGCGCGCCGGCCGGCGCCTCCGGGGCGGCCCCCGCGCCGGCGGGTGCCGCGGCCACATCGCGGGCGTGCACCGGCGCCCACAGCAACCACAGCGCGAACAGCGCCGCTCGCAGCGCCACGGCCGGCGCCGTCATGCCCGGAATTCGTCCTTCCAGCGCCGCAGCGCGGCGAACAGGGCGACCCGGTCGGCGCCGGCAGTGCCGGCAACGCGGCCGGCCAGGGCCGTACGAACCGCGGCGGCGTCGATCCGCAGGAACGGATTACAGGCCAGTTCTTCGGCCAGGGTACTGGGCAGGGTCGGTTGTCCGCGGTCGCGCATGGCCTGGATGTCCTGGCTGCGGCGCTCCAGCGCCTGGTTGCCGGGCTCCACCGCGCGGGCGAAGGCGGCGTTGTCCCGGGTGTATTCGTGCCCGCAGCAGACCCGCGTGGCGCCGGGCAGGGCGGCCAGGCGCTCGAGCGAGTCCAGCATCTGCGCCGGCGTACCCTCGAACAACCGGCCGCAACCCAGACTGAACAACGTGTCCCCGCAGAACAAGTGGCCATGACCGTGAAATGCGATATGGCTCACGGTATGCCCTGGTACCGCGATCACCTCGAATGCGAAGCCCTCGCACTCGACCCGGTCCCCCTGGCCGACGCGGTGCGTGGCTGTGGAGATGCGGTCGTCGTGCGGGGCGTAGACCGGCAGCCCGGGCCAGCGGTGCAGCAGCTCGGGCACGCCTCCGACGTGATCGTGATGATGATGGGTGAGCAGGATCGCGGCCGGCTCCAGCCCGCGCGCGGCAGCGGCCAGCACCGGCGCGGCTTCGCCCGGGTCCACCACCAGCGCCCGCCCGCCGGGGCCGGCGAGGGTCCAGATGTAGTTGTCGGCCAGTGCCGGCACGGCCTCCAGTCGCATTGGCGGATCGCCTCATCCGGGCAGCCGGTAGAATGGCGACCATGCCCGCGACTTCACCGGCCGGTCAACCCGGCAACCCCAGCGACTGGTTCGCCACCCCCGCGGGCCGCGCGGTGGTCGAGAGCGAGGCGGCGCTGGTGCGCCGCGCGCTGGACGAGCAGCCCGGCCGGCAGTGGCTGTGGCTGGCCCCGGCCGCGCAGCCGGCCGAGCCCGCGGGCCGCGGCCTGCGCCTGCACCCGCGCGGCGAGGGCTGGGACGGGGGCCTGCGCTGCGCGCTGCCGTTGCCCCTGGCCAGCGAATCGATCGGCACGATCGTGCTCCAGCACGCGGCCGCCCCGGGCGGCGACCCCGCGGCCCTGTTCGAGGAATGCGCCCGCCTGCTGCTGCCCGGCGGCCGGCTCTGGCTGTTCGCGCTCAATCCGCTCTCGCCCTATTGCTGGCGCTGGCGCGGCCGTGGCCTGGCGGCCAACGAACCGCTCACCTGGCGGCGCCGGCTGCGGCGGGCCGGACTGGAGCCCGAACCGGTCTCGCAGGGGGTCGGCCCCGGCTGGGAGGTCGCGGTGCGAACCGGGCAGCGCAGCGGGCCGGGTCTGTGCGCGGCCTACGCCCTGTGCGCCGAGCGGCGCGTGGCCCCGCTCACCCCGGTGGCGCCGCGCACGGCGTTGCGCATGCCGCAGGGAGCGGCGCCGGCGTGAGCGGGATGAAGCGGGTCGAGATCCACACCGATGGGGCCTGCCTGGGCAACCCCGGCCCGGGGGGCTGGGCCGCTTTGCTCCGCTACCGGGCCCAGGAACGGGAGCTGGTCGGCGGCGAGGCGCTGACCACCAACAACCGGATGGAGCTGATGGCGGCGATCCGCGCACTGGAGGCGCTGACCGCGCCATGCGAGGTGGTCCTGCATACCGATTCGCAGTACGTGCGCAAGGGCATCACCGAGTGGTTGCCCACCTGGGTGCGCCGCAACTGGCGCACCGCCGGTGGCGCCGCGGTCAAGAACCAGGATCTGTGGGAGCGGCTGCAGGCGGCCTGCGGCCGCCACCGGATCGACTGGCGCTGGGTGCGCGGCCACTCCGGCGACCCGGACAACGAACGCGTCGACGTGCTGGCGCGCACCCAGGCCGAGCTGGTGAAGGCGCGCGGGGCCGCGGCTCCGGGCCTGTGCGACGGCGCCCCGGTATCCTGAGCGTGGATGGCGACCGGGGAGGCGGCCCGCAGATGCGACAGATCGTGCTCGACACCGAAACCACAGGCCTGGAATGGAAGAAGGGCAACCGGGTGGTCGAGATCGGCTGCGTCGAACTGCAGGAACGCCGGCCCACCGGCCGCACCTACCAGTGCTACATCAACCCGCAGCGCGAGTTCGAACCGGGGGCGCAGGAGGTCACCGGGCTGACCCTGGAATTCCTCGCCGACAAGCCGCTGTTCGCGGAAGTCGCCGACGAATTCCTGGCCTTCATCGACGGCGCCGAGCTGATCATCCACAACGCCGCGTTCGACGTCGGCTTCCTGGATGCCGAGCTGTCGCGGCTGGGGCAGGGCTACGGCCGGCTCCGCGACCGCGCCAGCGTGCAGGATTCGCTCGAACTGGCGCGGCAGCGCTACCCGGGCCAGCGCAATTCGCTCGACGCGCTGTGCAAGCGGCTGGGCGTGGACAACGCGCACCGGCAGCTGCACGGCGCCCTGCTGGATGCGCAGCTGCTGGCGGAGGTGTACCTGGCGCTCACCGCCGGCCAGAGCGAGATCGGGTTCGCGGTCCCGTCCGCGGAACAGGCCGGCGCGCGCGCGATCGCGCTGCCCGCCGCCGCACTGGGCCCGCGCCCGCGCGTGGTGGTGCCGGAACACGAACTGGCGCTGCATCGCGCGCGGATGGCTGCGATCCGCGAACGCGCCGGGACCTGCGTCTGGGACCTGCTGGAAGCGCCGGCGCCGCTGGAGGCGCTGCCCGCCTGACGCGCCGCGACGGTTGCGCGTGGTCTAGTGGCGGCGCACCAGCACCACGGTGACGTTGTCCGAACCGCCACCGTCGAGCGCGGCGGCCACCAGGCCGTCCACGCATTCCTGCGCGCTGCATTCGCCATGCGCCAGCACCCGGGCGATGCCGCCGTCGTCGACTTCCTCGGTCAGGCCGTCGCTGCACAGCAGCAGCTGCATCCCCGGCAACAATTCGCCGCTCATGGTCTCGACGTTGAGCGCCTGCGGGTCGGTCACTCCCAGCGCCTGGGTGACCACGTTGCGGTGCGGATGGTGCCGGGCCTGGTCGACCGTGATGGTGCCCTGGGAGATCAGCTCCTGGACGTAGCTGTGGTCTTGCGAGAGCTGCACCAGCTTCCCGGCGTGCCACAGGTAGACACGGCTGTCGCCGACCCAGGCCACCTCGAAGCGGTTGCCGGAAATGCGGGCCGCGACCACCGTGGTGCCCATCGGCAGGGTGTCGTGGCGCTGGCGGGAGGCGCGAATGATCTCCTCGTCGGCGATCCTGATCGCCTGGGCCAGCGGAGTGCCCTGGCGGGTCTCGCGCACGATCGCCTCGCGCGCCAACGCGCTGGCCACCTCGCCGTATTCGTGGCCGCCCATGCCGTCGGCCACCAGCCACAGGCCGAGTTCGGTATCGCCGTAGTACGTGTCCTCGTTCAGCTCGCGCCGTAGCCCGACGTGGGTCAGATGGCCGAATTCGATCATGCGCGCCCCACGAGCCGTCCCCAGGACCCCTGGGAGACCAAACGCAGGACCGCCATCGGGACGGCCAGATCGCGGTGCGGACGGGGAAGCGGGGGAAACGTCGGGCACGCGGCGACCGTGCGGGTGGCTGGCATCGAATAACCCTAGCAGAGTTGGCCGGCAGGAGGGGCGCGGATCCGGAAGCGGAGAGAGATCCGATAGCGAGAAGGCCGTCGCGACGCTATCGGCCGGGGTGGGCGATCCCTGAAGCGAACCGAAGGATCCGGGTCGGAGCAATGCGCTTGCGCCGCACGGGCCGGGGATGCGGACAACGGACCAGGGATGGTCTGCGGCGGCGAATCGCGCCAGGGATGGCCCGACACTTGCCGGGGCTCCCCCGGCCCGGGCGACGCTGCATCCGAAGCCCAGAACCTGTCCGCGACCACGACCCAGCTTCGTCTGCCCGAAACGCGAAAGCCCCCGTGCGGGGGCCTTGGCGTGTCTGGCGGAGAGGGGGGGATTCGAACCCCCGAGGCGCTATAAACGCCTGCCTGATTTCGAGTCAGGTACATTCAACCGCTCTGCCACCTCTCCGATGGCGGCCGGCAGCCAGCGCGCCGGGGCGGTCATGATACGGGCGGGTCAGGCGGGCGACAAGGCGGCGGCGTTACACTGCCCCCCGGCCCAATCCCCCGGTTCAGCCCCTCATGTCAGAAATCTCGGCCCCCGTCTCCTTCGGCGAACTGCTCGACAAGATCGCCATCCTCCAGATCAAATCCGAGCGCATCCGCGACGAAGCCAAGCTCGCCAACGTGCGCCACGAGCTCTCGGCCCTGGAGACCACCTGGATGGCGCACCCGGCCGCCGGGCACGACATCGCCCGGCTGCGCGCCGAACTGAAGGCCGTCAACGAGCGCCTCTGGGAGATCGAGGACGACATCCGCCTGAAAGAGAAGGCCCAGGCCTTCGACGAGGAATTCGTGCGCCTGGCGCGCAGCGTGTACTTCGAGAACGACGAGCGCGCGCGGATCAAGAAGGAGATCAACCTCGCGCTCGGGTCCTCCTACGTCGAGGAGAAGTCGTACCAGGACTACCGGAGCGGCGCGAGGCCCTAGCGGGGCCCCGGCGCCGCGGCGGACGCGCCTGTCCGGTCGCCAGGACCGACGCGCTCGACGCAGCAGGCGTAGCAGCCGCGTCCGGCGTGATGCAGATGCAGGAATGCCACCGCCGGATCGGCGAACAGCCCGGCGATCGCCGTTTCCAGCTCGTGGCCGCCGGCGATCGCCGCGGCGCTCATGTCTCCCGCCGCATCGTAGGCACGCAGCGAGAACAGTCGGGCGCGCATCGCCGCCGGGATCTCGCCCGGCGCCACCGCGGCGGGCCGCGCGCCGCGGCGGACGAAGACCGGTCCCGAAGCACGGTACGGCGACCGCGAGCGGTGGTGTTCCCAAGGCAGCAGCAGCACCTCCTCGCCCACCTCGGCATCGACCAGGCTGACCCGGCACGGGAAGCCGGGCTGCCGGTCGGCGACCATGCGCCGCGCCCCGCGCGCGGCGAGTTCGGGATCGTCGAGCGCGAACAAGGGGGCGAACGGTTCCGCGGGAAGCGGGACGATGCGAAAAGGGGCGTCGGTGGACATGGCGTCGCTCGGATGGGAAGAGCCGCCAGCGTGGCCCGGCATGCCCGGTGCGGTCTGGCCGTTTCCGGACATGGCAGCGGCGCCGGTGCGCCGATGAAAGACGCGTGCCGCAATGCGCGCGGATGGGCTGCTCGGGTCAGCGATCGGCGACGAAGCGCTCGAAGGCCGCGACCGCATCTTCCACGGTCACCAGGTCCATGACCCCCTCGTGCTCGATCTTGGTGCCCCAGCGCAGTTCGGCGGCGGGCTTTCCCATGAACCGGCGCGCGGCATCGTCGTAGCGGTCGACGCAGTAGCGGCGGTCGGAGTAGGGGCCGCTGCGCGCGGGGTTGCTGGCGGCGTGCAGGCCCAGCACCCGGGTGCCCATGGCGTTGGCGATATGCATCGGGCCCGAGTCGGGCGTCATCACCAGGTCGGCGCGCGCCAGCAGCGCCGGGAGCTGCTTCAGGGTGTCCCTGCCCACCAGGTCCAGCGCCGGCGAATCCATCGCGCCGAGGATGGCATCGGCGGTCTCCCGCTCGAGCGCGCTGCGGCCGCCGCACAGCACGATGCGCCAGCCGCGCGCGGCGGCATGGTCGGCCAGCGCGGCATGGCGTTCGGCGCGCCAGTTGCGCAACACGTGGCTGGAGCAGGGCGAGATCGCCAGCGTGGGCCGCCCGTCGTCCGCCCATTGCGCGCTCGCCCAGGCGTGGGCCTCCGCGGGAACCGGCAGGTCCCAGTGCACGCGTTCCTGGCGCAGGCCGAGCGGTTCGCAGAAGCTGCCGATCGCGTCGAGCACGTGGATGCCGGGGCGGTCGGGGATGCGCTCGTTGACGAACAGGCCGTGCAGGTCGCGAGAACGGGTGCGGTCGTAGCCGATCCGGCGCCGCGCCGGCACGAACGCAGAGAGCAGGTTGGCGCGTGCCGCCACCTGCATCTGCAGCAGGGCGTCGAAGCGGCGGCCGGCCAGCGCGTGGCGCAGCGCGCGCATCCCGGCAAGCCCGGACTTCTTGTCGTAGACCATGAACTCAACGCCGGGCAGCCCGTCCAGCAGGCGCTGCTCGCCCTTGCCGATCACCCAGGTCAGTGCCGTGTCCGGCCATGCGCCCCGCAGGGTGTGCACCAGCGGCAGCACGTGGGTCACGTCGCCCAGCGCCGACAGCCGCAACAGGCACAGGGCGTGCGGGGCGGGGGGCGGCGGCGATGCGGAAGCGCTCATGTTGCTTGCTAGACTCGCTGGATGGTCCGATTCGACGCCACCGAGAGCCTGACGCCGTTCCGCGGCGGCGGCGGCGGGTACGGCTCGATTCTGAGCGACGCCGCGCTGGCGCGGCAAGTCGAGCCGGGCTGGTTCGATCCGGCGTTCTGGGGCCGGCGCGCGCGCCCGGTGGACAGCGGCGGCCGCGGCGGCGCCTGGTTCGTCGAGACCCCGGTGGGGCCGGCGGTGCTGCGGCAATACCTGCGGGGCGGTTTCGCGGCGCGGCTGAGCCGCGACGCGCACCTCTGGCGCGGCGCCGACCGGGTCCGCAGCTTCGCCGAGTTCCGCCTCACCCGCGACCTGCTCCGCGATGGGTTGCCGGTGCCGGAGCCGCTGGCGGCCAGCTACGTGCGCGGGGGCGCGGCCTACCGGGCCGCGATCCTGGTACGGCGCCTGGACGATGTGCGCTCGTTCGCCGATCGGGTGGCCGTGGCCGCGGGCGATGCCCCCTGGGAGGAGACCGGCCGGCTGATCGCGCGGTTTCACCGCGTCGGCCTGGACCACGCCGACCTCAACGCCCACAACATCCTGTTCGGCCCGGGCGGCAACGGCTGGCTGATCGACCTCGACCGCAGCCGCCAGCGCCTGCCGGAAACCGGTTGGCGTTCGCGCAATCTCGCCCGGCTCGAACGCTCCCTGCTGAAGTTGCGCGGCAGCCGCCCGGCCGATGCGGTCCGCAGCGATTTCGCGCGCCTGCGTGCCGCATACGATGCCCGCTGGGCAAAGGGCTACTGATGCGCGGCAACGGGCAATGGGCTCTGCGCTTTCACGGGGTCGGCAACGCGGCAGCGGTGGAGCTGGGCTCGTCGATGGCGACGATAGAGCGCGATGGCGCGCCGTGGTTGACGATCGACTGCGGCAGCGAGGGCCTGACCGCCTGCCTGGCGCACTACGGCGAACCGCCGCGCGCGCTGTTCGTCACCCATACCCATCTCGATCACGTCTCGGGCTTCGAGCGGCTGTTCGTGGCGGAGTACTTCGATCCGGCGCGGCGGGGCCGTACCCCGGTCTACGTGCCGGCCACGGTGCTGCCGCTGCTGCACCAGCGGGTCGGCGACTATCCGAATGCGCTCGCCGAGGGCGGCGCCAACTTCTGGGAGGCGTTCCAGCTGATCCCGGTCGGCGACGCGTTCTGGCATGGCGGCATCCGCCTGGAGACCTTCGCGGTGCGCCATCACTGGCCGCGCACCGCCTACGGCCTGCGCCTGCCCGGCAGCCTGGTGTGGAGCGGCGATACCCGGCCGATCGCCGAGCTGCTCCGGGTCCATGCCGATGCCGGCGAGCTCGTCGCCCACGACTGCGGGCTGCACGGCAATCCCTCGCACAGCGGCCTCGACGATCTCGAGCGCGAATACTCGCCGGAACTGCTGGCGCGCTGCGTGCTGTACCACTACGGCAGCGCCGCGGACGGCGCGGCGATGCGCGCCCGCGGTCGGCGGGTGGCCGTTCCCGGGGAGGTGCTGGAGCTGTCGCCGCCGCGGGCGCCGGCGGGCTCCTGAACGCTCGCGCCGGCGATCGGGGCGGGCCCCGCGATCGCCGGCCCTCGGTGCCGCGGCGCGCGCATCATCCGTCTGCGCCTAGAATGCCGGGTCGATGAACGCGATCTCGCCCCTGCCGCTGCTGCCCCGGGACGCCCTCGGGCGGCCGCTGCACGACCTGCGGCTGTCGGTGATCGAGGCCTGCAATTTCCGCTGCGGCTATTGCATGCCGGCCGACCGGGTCCCCGACGATTACGGCCTCGACGCCGCCGCGCGGCTTTCGTTCGACGAGATCGAGACCCTGGTGCGCGGATTCGTCCGCGTCGGCGTGCGCAAGCTGCGGATCACCGGCGGCGAGCCGCTGCTGCGCCGGGGCCTGCCGGCGCTGATCGCCCGTCTGGCGGAGATTCCCGGGCTCGAGGACCTGGCGCTGACCACCAACGGCAGCCTGCTGGCGCGCCACGCCCGCGCCCTGCGCGCGGCCGGCCTGCGACGCCTCACGATCAGCCTCGACGCGCTCGATCCGGCACTGTTCCGGCAGCTGTCGGGGGGGCGCGGCGAGGTCGCGGAGGTGTTCGCCGGGATCGCCGCGGCGGAAGATGCGGGCTTCGGCCCGATCAAGTTCAACTGCGTGGTGCAGCGCGGCATCAACGACCACGAGGCGCCTGCGCTGGCGGCCCATTTCCGCGGCAGCGGACATGTCGTCCGCTTCATCGAGTACATGGACGTCGGCACCTGCAACGGCTGGGACCGTAGCCGGGTGGTGCCGTCGGCGGAGTTGCGCGGGCGCATCCATGCGCGCTGGCCGCTGCGCTGCCTGCCGCCGCGATACCCGGGCGAGGTGGCCGAGCGCCACGCCTATGTCGATGGCGCCGGCGAACTGGGGTTCGTCAGCTCGGTGACCGCGCCGTTCTGCGGCGGCTGCCACCGCGCCCGGGTGGCTGCCGACGGCACGCTGTACACCTGCCTGTTCGCGGCCGCCGGCGCCCCGCTCCGGCCGCGGCTCCGCCTTGGCGAAGCCGGGCTGGCCGAGCACCTGGCCAGGTTGTGGGCGCGACGCGCCGACCGCTACAGCGAACAGCGCGGCAGCACCCGCGCGCCGGGCCGTCGCGTCGAGATGTTCCTGGTGGGCGGGTGAATGGCCGGGCGCGCGGACGCTAACATGGCCCCTCGACAGGCAGCACCGGTGCCATGAGACACGGCAACTCCCCGGAGGTCACCCATCTGGATGCCGATGGCCGTCCGGCCATGGTCGACGTTTCCGGAAAGCAGGCGACGGCGCGCTCGGCCACCGCGCAGTGCCGGGTGCGGTTCCCGGCGGCGGTGGCGCGGCAGCTGCGCGACGGCGGCATGAAGAGCGCCAAGGGCGGCATCGTCGACACGGCCATCGTCGCCGGCACCATGGCGGTCAAGCGCACCTGGGAACTGATCCCGTTCTGCCATCCGCTGCCGATCGACGGGGTCCGCTTCGCGATCGACTGGCGCGGCGAGCGCGAACTGGAGATCGACTGCACCGTCAGGACCGTCCATCGCACCGGCGTCGAGATGGAGGCGCTGACCGGCGCGACGGTGGCCGCATTGACCGTCTACGACATGTGCAAGGCGCTGTCGCACGCGATCGTGCTCGGCCCGGCCAGGCTGGTGGCCAAGCGCGGCGGCAAGCGCGAGGTGGGGAAGTCCCCATGACCGCGGTGACGGTGCTGTACTTCGCCAGCCTGCGCGATGCCGCGGGCGCGGCCGAGGAGACGCTGGAGACCTCGGCCGGCGACCTGGCCGCGCTGTACGCCGAGCTGCAGGCGCGCCACGGTTTCGCGCTGCCGGCCAGCCGGCTGCGGGTGGCGGTCGACGGCGCGTTCGCGCGCTGGGACGACCCGCCGCGCGCCGGCGCGGAAATCGCCTTCATCCCTCCCGTCAGCGGCGGGTGAGCGGCCGCAGCAGGCGCCCTGTCGGCGCCTGCTGCAGCGGCGAGCGCGCGGTCGCGCCGGCGTTCCTTCCGTCGCGGCGATCCATCACCGTCGCCACGGGGCGATTCCTCATCAGCAGCCGCCCGGCGGGCGGCTGGTCGTTTCGTCGTGAGCCAAGACGGGGCGGGCGTCGGAGATCCGACACTGACCCGGAGCGGCCCTCCGGTGTTAAAACTGTCCGCATGAAGCGCTTCGCCCTGTCCGGATTCCCGATCGACATCGCACCGTTGCACGCGCGGTTGCGCCGAGCCGATGCAGGCGCCTGCAGCAGCTTCGAGGGCTGGGTGCGCGACCACAACGACGGGCGCCCGGTGCGTGGCCTTCGCTACGAGGCCTACGCCGCGCTGGCGGATGCCGAAGGCAGCCGCATCCTCGACGAGGCGGTGCGGCGCTTCGCCCTGGTGGAGGCCTGCTGCGTGCATCGTGTCGGCGAGCTGGCGATCGGCGATCTGGCGGTCTGGGTGGGCGCGTCCGCCGCGCACCGCGCCGCGACCTTCGATGCGTGCCGGTTCATCGTCGACGAAGTGAAGCTGCACGTCCCGATCTGGAAGCACGAGCACTACGCCGACGGTGATGCCCAGTGGCTGCACCCGGACGCCCACCCTCCCGGAGGACCCTCCCGATGATCCGATCCGTACTGCTGCTGTCGCTGCTCTGCGCGGCCCTGCTGGCCGCGCCGCCGAAGGCCGCTGCCGCCGGCGAGCTGCTGGTCGGCAACAAGGCCGACGACACCGTATGGCGGCTGTCGCTGGAGGACGGGCGCCGTCTCGGCGAGATCGCCACGGCACCGGGCCCGCACGAGATCGCGGTCAGCCCCGATCGGCGCCTGGCGGTGGTCACCGGTTACGGCGGCGCCGCGCCCGGCAACCGCCTGACCCTGATCGACACCGCCGCCGGCCGCGCCAGCGGCGAGGTGGACCTGGGCGAGCACGCGCGCCCGCATGGCGTGCGCTTCACGCCCGACGGCAGGCGGCTGCTGGTGACGACCGAGGACAGCGCCGCGCTGGTGGTGGTCGACGTGGCGACGCGCGCGGTCGAGCGCGCGATCGACGTCGGCGACGGTGTCGGCCACATGCTGGCGCTGTCGCGCGACGGCGCGGTGGCCTACGTGAGCAAGCTCGCCGCTGGCACCGTGGTGCGCGTGGACCTCGCCGACGCCGCCACCCTGGAGCGGCCCGCCGGCGGCGGCGCCGAGGGCCTGGCGGTCGCGCCCGACGGCAGCGTCTGGGTCGGCAACCGCGAGGACGGGACCGTGACCGTCCACGATCCCGCGACCCTGGCGGTGCGCGCCACGCTGCGCAGCCCCGGGTTTCCGATCCGCGTGGTCTTCACCCCCGATGGCCGCCACGCCCTGGTCACCAACGCCCGCGCCGGCACCCTGGCGGTGTTCGACGCGGCCAGCCGCGAGGCGGTGGCCGAAGTGGCGCTGGCCGATCCCGCCCGCGAATACCGCGAGACGATGCTCGGCCGCGCCGCGTTGCCGATCGGGGCCATCGCCGACCCGGACCCGGGCGTCGCGCGTGTCTACGTCGCCATCAGCGGCGGCAACGAGATCGCGGTGGTCGACAGCCGCTCGTGGCGCGTGGTGGATCGCTGGAAGACCGGCAACGAGCCGGATGCGCTGGGGATCGTCCGAGGAGAGTGAGCGAGGGCGGCCGCGGGTTCACCCGGAACGGGTCCAGGCGCCGCCATGGCGATGGCCCCGCCGACTGACCTCGGCGCCCGCGTCGACCGATACCGTTGCTGCCTTCCGGCTCTGGCGGGGTTTTCGGTCTAGCGTCGCGAGGGGCCGACGGGGCCACCATGGAGACGAACGCGCCGCTGCCTGCGGCGGTGCTGCTGCTTGCTTGATGGCGGAGAGGGCGGGATTCGAACCCGCGAAGCGGTGTTTAGCCGCTTACACACTTTCCAGGCGTGCTCCTTCAACCACTCGGACACCTCTCCAACCCGCCCGGAGCGCCGTTGCGGAGGCGACCGGATCGGCAATTCTAGCCCCGGCCCGGGGCCGCCACAAGGAAAACGCGGCCGCCCCCGAGGGTGGCCGGCCGGCATGGCAGAATGGGGACATGTCCTACCTCGTCCTCGCCCGCAAGTGGCGGCCCCGGCGGTTCGCCGAACTCGTGGGCCAGGGCCACGTGGTCCGCGCGCTGACCAACGCGCTCGAATCCGGCCGCGTGCACCATGCATTCCTGTTCACCGGCACCCGCGGCGTCGGCAAGACCACGATCGCGCGGATCTTCGCCAAGTCGCTCAACTGCGAACAGGGCACCTCGGCCGATCCCTGCGGAGAATGCAACGCCTGCCGCGACATCGACGCCGGCCGCTTCATCGACCTGCTCGAGATCGACGCCGCCAGCAATACCGGCGTCGACGACGTGCGCGAGCTGATCGACAACGCCCAATACATGCCCTCGCGCGGGCGGGTGAAGGTGTACCTCATCGACGAGGTGCACATGCTGTCGAAATCCGCCTTCAACGCGCTGCTCAAGACCCTCGAGGAGCCGCCCGGGCACGTCAAGTTCCTGCTCGCCACCACCGATCCGCAGAAGCTGCCGGTGACGGTGCTGTCGCGCTGCCTGCAGTTCAACCTCAAGCGCCTCGACCTCGAGCAGATCGGGGGCCAGATCGTCCGGATCCTGGAGGCGGAGGGCATCCGGGCCGAGGACGACGCGGTGCGCCAGCTCGCCAGGGCCGCCGACGGCAGCCTGCGCGACGGCCTGTCGCTGCTCGACCAGGCGATCGCCTACACCGGTGGGCAGCTCGAATCGGCCGGGGTGGCGGCGATGCTTGGCACCGTCGACCGCGGCCGCGTCGGCGCGCTGCTCGACGCGCTGGCGGCGGGCGACGGCGAACGGCTGCTCGATGAGGTCGCGGCGCTCGCGGAATTCTCCCCGGACTGGGGCAGCGTGCTCGATGCGGTCGCCGAGGCGCTGCACCGGATCCAGGTGCGGCAGCTGGTCCCGGGCAGCGCGGTCGAGGCCGACGGGGTCGACCTGGACGCGCTGGCGACCGGGCTGCGCCCCGAGGTGGTGCAGTTGTGGTACCAGATGGCGCTGGGCGGCCGCCGCGACCTGCCGCTGGCGCCGAGCCCGCGGGCCGGCTTCGAGATGAGCGTCCTGCGGATGCTGGCGTTCCGTCCCGTGGGCGCGGCCACCGCCGCTGCGGCCACGGGCGGTGGCCAGCCGGCGCGA
>NZ_JARXRM010000035.1 GCF_029887875.1 Luteimonas endophytica | reverse complement strand
CAGGATCCAAGCCCTTCCGTCGGTGGCCACGGCACCCGACCAGCGCTGGGCCACGGATCTGTGCCGGGTCTGGGGCGGGCGCGACGGCTGGCTGAGCTTGGCCCTGGTCATCGATTGCCACACCCGCCAGTTGCTCGGCTGGCAGCTCTCGCGCAGTGGCCGGGCCACCACCGCAGCCGCGGCCCTCGAGCAGGCCCTGATCACCCGCTACGGCACGCTTGGCCGTGTGCCTGCGCCGTTCCTGCTGCGCTCGGACAATGGCCTGGTGTTCACCAGCCGCCACTACACGCGCCTGGTGCGGAGCTACGGCCTAAAGCAGGAGTTCATCACGCCGCACTGCCCGCAGCAGAACGGCATGGTCGAGCGCGTCATCCGCACGTTGAAGGAGCAGTGCGCCCACCGCCACCGCTTCGAGACCCAGCAGCACGCCATGCGGGTGATCGGCGACTGGATCCAGTTCTACAACTTCCGGCGCCCGCACCAGGCGCTGGGCATGAAGACACCCGCCCAGGCGTATGTCTTAGCGGCCTGACCTGTGCAGGAAGCGCTGGGTCATTACAGGCGCTCCCTCCTGGTCCGCTTCGCTCCGTAGCTCGCGCTCCCGGCTCGCGAACCTTCCCGCACTCCCCTTGTTTGGACGCCTTGTTTCGATGTCAACGCCTGAGATCCACGCCGGACCGTAGATCGCTCTTGCGTTTCTCGGCACGTCAACGAAATAGCGGCCCACGCAGTATGTTTCGGCACCATCGCCTAGGGAAATCGCTTCTGCATCCAGTGGCGCGTGCCGGAGCAAGATGATCGCCCCGCCAGATCCGCCCGCCAGCAGGACGGCCGCTGCAACCAACCACTTCCAGGGTGATGGATTCACGAAGGCTCTCGCCTTCATTGGAGCCGGACCGAGGCGGTGATGGCGTCCCAAATGGCAACAGCTTGCGCCTCCTCGACCGAGGCCGCTGTCTCGTGGTTCGCGCTTCGCGGCGTTGGGGTGGGCTTGCGATATGGGGACAACCCCGAAGCGGTATCAGACACCGGCTCACCAGACCGGAGGCTCAGCTGAATCCCCGGATTAGAGCTAGAAGGCGTCTCCGGATAGGACTCCGCACTGAACATATGCTTCAACCCACCATTTTCTTTGTGCGAGCCAAGCCACTCTTCAGCCGTCACGCCGGCCAACTCGATCGCTCCCTTGCGTACCACCTTGGGTCGGAATCCGAACCCCCTCAGACTCCGCTCCACTCTTCGAATCAATCGCGAATCGTTTTCGTCCCTCGCGAAGGAGCTGATTTCGATCTCGAGCGCCAGGTCCGCATGGCTCTGGCGCGAATCCCGATACCGAAACGATGCCATCTCGTCGTCGTTGTCGGCATGCACGATCACAGGCCCAAGACAGAACCCCGGCCGTGTTCGTTCCATTTCCGAAGACGTCGCCGTACGTCGAGCGATCTCGGCGAGGCGTTGTTCGACAAGGTCCATGTCGCCCTTGAACGACTCGGCCGTCAATACGAGATGGGCTCCGCCGACCCAGAGGTGCACTTCATGAATGTGGGAGCGATCGGAGATATCGCTTCGATGGTAGCGGAGCAGGATGCTGTGCTCGGAGAAGTCGTGCCTTGCCACGAGCATGGATCCCTTCGTTTTCTCGTTGCTCTCCGCCTGTATCTCGGACGCGCGCTGCTCAACGGCGGCGACGAAGCTCACGGCATCTACTTCTGCGCTCGCGATCCGTACGTCCACGGTCTCGAAATCGGCGGTGCGCCCGTAGTAGAGCGTGGCTTCGCCTTCGAAATAGCGCGAGTCGAACGACTCCGGCAGATCGACAAGAAGGCGCCCAACACAATGCGACCTCATCGACGCCGCACCGCTCGTGGCGCCCGCTTGATTCGGCGAAGGGCTGCAGCCAACACCGAGAGCCATAAGCAATCCGAAAAGAAGCAGCACCGGGTGTGGCCGCCTCCCCCCGACAACCATCACGTCATGGACGAGGCTGGCTCTCACCTGGTCGCGTACGAATGCTTTCGACGATCGCGTCCCACAGCTGCACGGCATCCTGTTCGCTCAGCGACGACGCTGCCGGCTCGCCGCTGGCGTCCTCGCCGCCGGTGAACATTTCGACCATGAGCTTGGGCTCGCGCGGGGAGGGCGAGCGGACATTGGTCTCGGCATAGAATCCGTGCTGGGGCCTGCCCTCCTCCTCGAACCTGCCCAGCCACTCCTCTCCCTCCATGCCGGCCAGCTGGCGTTCGCCCTTCTTCAGGGTCTTGGGCTTGACGCCGAGGCCGGCGAGGTTCGATTCGCCGCGCGCGATGAGCGTGGGCTCGTCGTCCGGCTGGCGGAAGGTATTGAGGCTGACCTGGAATCGGACATCCGAGTGGGACCGCCCCGCGGCGCGATAGCCCAGTTGCAGCTCCTCGTAGTCGCTTCCCGCATCCACCACGACGGCCCCCAGGCAGACGCCTGGACCGGCCCGTTGCGGATCGTCCACCCTGCTCACCTTCGCCAGCATGTTGCGCAGCCTGGATTCGGCATCCTGGTGCTGCGTGGCATCGAATGCGGTCGTGCTGATCGCCACATGGGCGTCGCCGACAAGCATGTGTAGCTCCTGCACCTGAGCGTCGGCGACGTCGACGCTGGCGTGATAGCTGAGCCGGGTCTGGGTGGGGGACCATGCTTCCTGGCCAAGCAGCATCGAAGCGTTGGTCTCGTAGTTGGTTCCGCTTGCCAGCTCTTCCGATCGCGCCGCCACGGCCGCTTCGAATTGTTCCTGGTCGACCGGCTGCGCGATGACCGTGACGTTCACCGTCCGGAAATCGGCATCATGGCCGAAATAGAAGGTGGCATCCCCGGTGCTACCGGCAGCCAGGTGGACCCGCCTGAAGTCCTCGGGAAGATCGACGAGAAAGCGACCTACGCAGTGAGTACGGAGCTCTGGCGCTGCAAGCAAACCCGCGTCGGCGCCCTCTTCCTTCGAATGGCACCCTCCGCAAGACAATGCGGCTATCAGCAACAGACCCGATTGATAGCATTCCCTCATCGGACACTTACTTCAGCAATGGCTGGCGTAAAATCGAAAGAGGCACCCCAATCAGGCGCAGTGATCACGCACCTCATCGTGACCGGACTGAGGCGTTGATGGCAGCCAAGATGGCAACGGCGCGCGTCTCCTCGACCGAGGCCGTCATCTTGTGGTCCGCCCTTCGTGGCGCTCGGTCGGCTTGCGGTACGGTGCCAACCTCGAAGGAGCGCCACCCGGCAACAGCTCACCAGATCGGAGGCTCAGCAGAATCGACGGATTCGCTATCGAAGGCGTCTCCGAATAGGACCCCGCATTGAACAGCATTGCTTTCACATCTGCGAGGGCAAAGGCGTTTCCTAGATTGCCCCCGGCCGCAGGCGAATTGACTCGAGAATGGCGTCCCACAGAGCAACGGCATCATCGTCGCTCAGCGAAGAGGCCACGGCGTTGCCCCCTTCTTCTGACTCAAGCTCTAGCGAGAGCGTCGGCTCATCTCGGCTACCCTTCTTGCCGGGCGCTTCCCAAGAGAACAGACGAGTGTGCCTGCCGCCATCCTCTGCATAGCTCTCAAGCACCTCCTCACCGGCGATCCCGTTAACGCTACGCCCGCCTTCACGTAAGGTGCTGATACGCGCTTGATCCACGGCAGAGATGCCTTCCTTGCTGCTCATGCGTCGAATTAATGATTCTGGCGGCTGCGCGGGCATCGTGCTCGTGAGCTTGCCCTTCAGGTCTGGATACTGCCTGAACTCAAAAAAGAAAGTGACGTTCTCACGTTGCCCTGAAAGGGGCGGATCAGTAATGATTCCACGCTCTATGCAGAAACCCGGCTCAGTTGGTACCTCACCGACTTCGGCATGCATCAATCTTGTCGCGAGCGACCTAGCGTTATCGCTAGACCGTTCCGCATGTAGCTGCTCTCCATAAAGATGGTACCCAGTTGTATCGTGAGCAACCCATGCTTCAACATTGACTCCTTCGCTACCCTCAACGCGAACGCCATGTTCAAACCAATAGTCAGGCTTCGAACGCCCGTAGTAAGCGACGATCCCGCTACTCCCACGGCCACGGAACTCCTCCTGGCGCTCAAGCGATGGATTTCCGTACTCATTGCTCTCAGATGCCAACTGACTCAGCCGCTCTTTCACAGAAGCATCAAAGGCTTCTCGCGATACGTACGGGATTTTCTTGATAACTACGCCACTGATATGGGCAGGTGCATAGCTCGTACTTGTGGTAGCAGGCAAATCAATTAAGAACCGCCCGACACAATGCGTCACGTTATCCTGAGTCATCACCGTCATCTCTTCGCTTAGGTGTCCGTCCCGCGAATAGACCATCATTGCTCCCAGGCCGCTTGATAGTAGCAAGCCCGTTGCAACCAGCCATTTAATCGAGGAGTTCATGCCAGCTCCTTGACCGTACGCGCGATCAGGTAGCACATCAGTTGCAACACTCTCGTGTCTTCGTAGCTTCCTTGATGATCATGTCCCTGCGTCCTGAACACGCCACGTACACCAGGCTGCCCTTCAGGCGCTCGTCCAGACTGGTAAGGGACTGTACCGTCGCCGGGCGCATCTGGCCCGGTTGGTCGAAAGCGAATGTCGCGCACAACACTTTGGTGGTTGTGTTTCAGCCGTAGATGCAATTCTGCTTCGCCGGTAGTCTGGCGCACCCATGCCTCAGGGCGCCTCAGCTGAGCTTCCGTAAGTGCAAATCCAGCGGGATGATCCGTAACCCAGCCAAAGGCACCAACGGTTGGGTAGCCTCGATCTGATCCGTATTGGGCGTAGGTAGGCGTGTGGTAGTAGTTTCCCATCACTTCCTTGTGAAAGCGCTCGGCTTGCTTGATCGCATCACGCACCTTGCTCATTGGCCCATCTTTATAGTCGGCATACATTTGGGCCGGATCAACAAAATTTGGATCGACAAGTCGATACCATGCTCGAGCTTCCCTGTAGAGATCGTAGATATCTCCATCCGGGAGCTCTAAAGTCGGCGTTGTCCGGCCTCCCGCGCCGCTTAATCCCACATACAGCCATTTTCCCGGATATAGGTGGTTAGGCAGAAGCTCCATCGGACCGGGTGCGCATGCCAGTACAGGTGTGGTTTGCGTTGTGTCCTGGCCGATGATCGTTGCAAACGCTTCATCTCCTTTTCTCTTAATCCACCCATCAGAGGGATCGGCACCAGGAGCACCACAAACCATACGCCGATAGGCTTCCGGCGCACCCACCGCCGGTTGTACGCTGTGAAATACAAACAGGATCTGCGCAGGATTTTTTTTTGCAGCCGCACGCGCGACGAAGCCCCCCATTGAATGCGTTACCAGAATCGCCTTGTCGCAGCGATACTCCGGCTTGTCGTTCCACTCCTTGATGACCTTGGCAATGCGTGCTTCGACGATATCGGCCGATTTCTCATTAGATTGGAGCCAGTTGTAGCCGCATGCGTATACGGGATACTGAGCGTTGGCGAGCTGCTTGAGATCCTCTTCTGTTAGCGCAGGACTGCCGGCAGCACCCCACGACTCCCGGTCGGCCTCGATGATGCCTGGCCAGAATCCCGCCGGCTTGATTTCCCCTTTTCCGCCCCACCCACCTCGGGCAAAAATGTACTTGAGCATCCTGTGCAGATGGTTGAGCACCTTGCCATAGCTATCCCAATGCACCTCACCCCAACCACAATCCTTCGGCACCTGGGTCCCGTGAAGAGAGTCTCGGGCTTCATATGTGCCGCTATCGTCTACCTCGGCCAAATCCGGACCAAGGACCATCTGTCTATCCGCAGGTCCTCGCTTGGACCATTTTCGGACCTCACGCAATCCGGCGATGATGCCATTTGGTGGACGCCATACCGACTCGCCAGGAGCCAGTAAAGGATGGCCTGCCTTGGCTTTCAAATTGCTGCCCATGATGCCAGGCAAGAAGAAGACCGGGATGACCCGTGGCGGCGGAGCCGTCACTTCGGCTCGTTGCTTATTGTCGACAGGCGACGCTACAAGGCGAGCACGCGGCACTCCATCATCGTCTAGATCGGTCGGGACCTGGCGCGTCGCTTCCGTCATGCGGTACCTCCAGACGAACCGACAGCTGGACCGAGCAAACGAATCACGAAGGTTTCGGCACCAAGTGCTTTCTGGACGTCCGCCCATCCATCCATGTCGGTTACTCCCTGGATCCTGGCGCCATCGCCACGCACATATTCGTACCGATAGTTCATGGCTGGTTCCTGATTTGGAAACACCACGCGCACTCGCTCGTCGAACTTGGTCTCCGGCCAGGCGTTCATCTCGCGGCTCAGCTGCGTCGGCCCCACGAAGCTCTTCTTCCCCGCATGCACCCGGATCTCCCCCGGGCAGGCGACGACGATGTTGCCGTCCTCGATGGTCAGGCTGGCCCCGCCGGCTGTTGCCAGGTGGATGGTCTTGCCGGCGGCCATCTCGAGCTCGGCGTTGGCGCTGACCAGCTTGAGCTGCTCCTTCGACTGCAGCTTCAGCTGGTCGTTCTGGGCCTGGAAGTCCAGTTCTCCCTCGCCGGCCACCAGGCTCAGCGTGGATTCCTCCGACTGGCCCTCGACCGCGGCGGCCAGCATGCCGATGGTCTGGCCGGCGTGCAGGCGCAGGTTGCCGGCCACCGCCAGGTGGCTGGCCTGGCCGCTGGCCAGGGTGAGGGTTTCGCCGACCGCCCAGGTCAGGCCCTGGCCGGCGACCAGGCCGATGCCGGCCGGCGCGGCCAGGCCCAGCAGCGCGTCGCCGGTGTGCGGGATGCGGTTCTCGCCTGCGGCCGGGCTGCGCTCTGCGGCCGCGCCGCGCGCGGCGTCGTACGCGTCGCCCGGCACGGTGGTCTTCGCGCTCGCCAGCAGGGCCTGCAGCGGGGCGCTATCGTCGACCAGGCGCGAAGCGGCGGCGGCGTGGGCGCCCTCGTGGCCGGCCAGGCGCACGGTCTGGTGTGTGGCGGCGGCGCTGGAGAAGGTTTCGCCCAGCGCGCGCAGCTGGCCGAGCAGCGCGACGGGGCCGACGGCATCGCCGGCCGGGGTGCCGCCCGGCTTGTCGTAGGCGCTCAGCCACAGGCCGGCCTCGGCGCGCACCGCGCCCCAGGCGTCGGTGCGCAGCTCGAAGCCCTCGCCACGGAAGCTGCCGCGGTAGTTGTCGGCCTGGTGGATCAGGTGACCGAGGTTGAGCTGGCTGGCGGCCTGGGTGGTTGCCAGCTGCAGGCGCAGCTGGCCGTCGCTGTCGTCGAGCACCAGGCGGCTGTGGCCTTCGCCGCCCCACTCCTTGGATTTGACGCCCCACAGGGCAGCGCCGTTGCGGTGCGCATCCTCGCCGGCGCCCGTGCCGTGCCACGGCGGTGCATGGCCGCCGGCGAGGTTGGCCTGGGCGCTGGAGCGGTGGTCCGCCGCCTGGGCGTACGCCCCCGCGGCATCCGCATCGGCGGACTTGCCGCCCGGCGTGGGCGCCACGCCGGCCTCGCCCTGGCCGTTGAACAGCGCGCCGGTCACCACCGGTCGGTCGATATCGCCTTCCAGGAACGCGACCAGCACCTCCTGGCCGATCCGCGGCAGGAACTGGCTGCCCACGCCCGGGCCCGCGTAGCGCTGCGCCACGCGCAGCCAGCAGCTGTCGGCCGCCTCGCCCTCGCCCGGGCGCTGCTGCCAGTGGAAGCGCACGCGGATCCGGCCGAGGCGGTCGCAGTGGAGTTCCTGCGCGCCCGAGGCGCTGGACTGGCCCTCGGCGCCGACCACGATCGCGGTCTGGTAGCCCGGCGCGGTGGGCCGTGGGTTCAGCCGCGCGCCGGTGTCGTCGGCCAGCACCGGCCGCCACGGGCGCTCGCGGTCCACCCCCTCGAAACGGTTGGCGTAGCCCACGGCTTCGGCGCGGGCGAGGATGGCGCGTTCGCCTTCCACGACGTCCGCGTCGGCGTCGGCGTCGCGGGGCCAGGCCGGGGCCGGGCCGAGCCTGGTGCCGACGCCCTGGCGCAGGTCCAGCGGCAGGTTGTTGACGCCGGCATGGTGGATCCGGGTGATCAGCACTTCGGACGGGGGCGTTTCGCCCTGGGCCGGGGCCTGGGTGAGGCGGAACCAGGTGCCGGCGCGGAAGCTGCGCGCCGTGCCCTGCCCGAACCACGCCTGCTGCCGCGCCTCGCGCGCCTGCGCAAGCAGGCCGGCCAGGCGCTCGGCTTCGCCGGAGCCGGCGAAGGCATACGCGCCCGAGGGATCGTAGGCTTCCAGCGCCGCATCGGTCTCGCCGGCGGACTCGAGCGGCAGCTGCGCGCTGCTGGCCTGGCAGGTCCGGTAGTCGCTGCTGATCAGGGTCAAGCGACCGGCGCCAATGCCGCGGCGGCGGCCGAAAGCCAGGATGCTGTCATGGGATTCGGTGGCGTCGCTGCGGTGGAAGCGCACGCCCCCGTGCTGCTCGGAGCCCGGGTCCTCGGGCTGTCCGGCGCTGTCGGCGAAAACGACCATGCGGTGGCCGCAGGCGTCGTCTTCCGACTCCTCCAGCCGCCAGCCAAGCCCCTCTTCGGCCAGCAGCCGGCCGATGAAATCCAAGTCGCTCTCGCGGTACTGCACGCAGTAGCTGCGCGGCCGCGCCTGGGCCAGGAACGGGCCGACATCGTCGCCCAGCCGCCAGGCCGCCAGCGGGGCGTAGCCGGCGAACACTGTTTCCACGATCTCGGCCACGCTGCGCTCCTGGAACACACGGCTGTGGCGGCCCTGGGTGAGCAGCCAGGTCCATGGCACCAGGCACAGGCGGTAGCGGGCCATGCCGCCGTCGGTGCCGATGCAGGCGGCCTCGCGCACCAGGCCGGTGCGCGCGGCCCGGCCGCCGTCGGCCAGCCGGGTCAGCAGGCGCGCCGGCCGGCCGAGCCAGCCGTCCAGCGACAGCCCGGCATCGGGCGAGAGCGCGTCCACCCACCACTCGAACCCTTGCGACAGTGCCTCGCGGCCGCGCCAGCGTTCCACCAGCAGGCCGGCGGGCGCGTCGGGCAGCTCCAGGCGATAGAGGCGGGTCGCATCGTCGATGCGGATGAGCGAGGCCAGAGCATCGCGCACGTCTTCCAATGAGTGCATCACGCAGACTCCGTGGCTTGACCGGGCTCCGCGCTGTCCGTAGCGACACCCTCGCGACGGTCCGGCGGCGGCCGACTTCCTGTCCCGCAACTTAGCAAACTTCGCGGACCGGCAGTATAGGGAAAGACCGGCGACTCTGTAGAATCGGTCCCACAATCCATCTGCCGAGCATCGCCATGCTGGAACTGGAAGACCTGCTGGCCCCGATCTCCGAGGACTCGCCGACCGGCGAGGACCTGTCGTTCTCCCCTGAATTCGACGCGATCCAGGAAGCCCGCCGCGCCGACGACCCCACCCTGGAGCAGGGCGAGTGGGTCACCGATATCAAGTACGCCGACTGGACCGCCGCCTCGCGGATGTGCGCGGATCTGCTGCGCACGCGGACCAAGGACCTGCGCCTGGGCGCCTGGCTGGCCGAATCCAGCGCCCAGGTCCATGGCTTCCCCGGGCTGGCGGTCGGCTTCCGCCTGGTGGCCGGGCTCTGCGACCGCTACTGGGACGAGGTGCACCCGCAGGCCGCCGACGGCGACCACGAGGAGCGCATCGGCAACCTGACCTGGCTGCTGTCCAACGCGCTGCAGTGGCTGCGCACGCTGCCGATCGCGCAGGGCCCGCAGGGGCGTTTCGGGCTCGGCGATTTCGAGGCGGCGCACGCGCGCAGCGGCGCCGGCGACGCTGGCGGCGACGGCCAACCCGATCTCGAGGTGATGGAGGCCGCGCGCCGCGACACCCCGCACGAGTTCTACCTGCAGCTGATGCAGGACGTGCCGGACTGCGTGATGGCGCTGCAGGAGCTGCAGCTGTCGGTGGATGCACGGCTCGGTACCGACGGTCCCAGTTTCACCCCGGTGCGCGATCAGCTGGAACATCTGCAGAAGACCGTGCAGCGCTTCGCGCGCGACGCCGGGGTGCTGGTCGGCGACGCGGGCGCTGCCGCCCAGGGATTCGAAGTGGAGGCCGGCGGCGGTACCGAAGCGGGCGGGCCGGCCGCAACCGGCCAGGGCGGGCCGATCGCCTCGCGCCGGCAGGCGCTCGCGCAGCTGCGCCAGGTGGCCGAGTTCTTCCGCCGCACCGAGCCGCACAGTCCGGTGGCCTACCTCGCCGACAAGGCGGCGCGCTGGGGCGAGATGCCGCTGCACGTGTGGCTGAAACGGGTGATCAAGGACGACAACGCCCTGTCGCAGGTCGAGGAGCTGCTGGACATCGACGGCAACCAAGAGTCGTTCGGCGGCTGATCCCCGTTCGCTCAGAGCACCCGGAACTGGATGCGGCGGTTGCGGGCGCGGCCCTCGTCGGTGGCGTTGTCGGCGATCGGCTCGTCGGGGCCCTTGCCCAGCACGCTGAGGTTGTCGCGGGGGATGCCCTGCTCCACCAGGTAGGCACGCACCGCCTCGGCGCGCGCCTGGCTCAGGGCCAGGTTGGCCTGGCGCTGGCCGACGTCGTCGGTATGTCCGACGATCTGCACCCTGGCCTCGCCGATCTCCTGCAGCTTCTCCGCCATCTCGTCGAGAATGTAGCGCCCCAGATCGGTGAGCCGCGCGCTGCCGCTCTCGAACTCGATGATCCGGTCGCCGAGCGTGGCGTCCAGCAGCCCCTGGCCGGAGCCGCCGGTGCCCAGCCCGTTGGTGACCGTGTAGGTGCTGTTGCTGGCGAGGCTGAGCTCGCTGGCGACCTGCTGGCGCTGCGCTTCGTTGACCACCTCGCCGCTGATGCGCACGCTCTGGCCGTTCACCTCCAGCTTGCCCTCGGAGACGCGCTGCAGCCCCGGCCCGATCATGTTGGCGACGTAGCTGCCCCAGTTGGGCGGCGCCGGGATCGATTCCACCTGCACCCGATCGACCACCCGCTCGGTGCCGTAGAGTTCGCGCAGCTTCTCCAGGATCATACTCTTGGTGGCCTGGTCCGGCACCACGCCCTCGGCGATCACCGGCGCCGCGGCGTCCTGCGCGGGCAAGGTGCCGGCGCACAGCGCCAGGGCGAGGAAGACGACGAGACGCTGCATGCTCATGCTCCGAGGAAGGTTTCGCCGAAGATCGCGCGCGCGGCCTTCAGCGACAGGTCGTGGCGGTCGACGTAGCTGGCCAGCTTGTTGAGCGCGTAGTCGCCGGGCAGGTGGTCGTCCACCCACTCGGCATCCTGGACCCGGATCAGGTGCTCGGCCGCCGCCTGCGGATCCAGCACCGCGCGCAGGATCTGCTGGTCGGCGCCGTTGAAGCCGACGATCATCCGCGGCGCGTCCTCGTCGCGCACCAGCACGGCGAGCTCGAAGTCCCCGCGGGCGACGAAGGCGGCGACGATGTCGAGCCAGAACGCACCGACCAGCGGGCGGTACAGCGGGTCGCGCGGCAGCGGCAGTTCCAGGCCCTTGTCGATGGTCACGCCGCTGCCGGTCAGCACCGGCTGCAACAGCAGCCCCAGAGCCGGCAGGGTGCGCCGCAGTACCACGTCGGGGTGCCCGGAATCGCGCAGCAGCCGCTCCAGCGAGCCGATCGTCTGCAGCTCCATGAAGTCGGCGAACGGTGCCGCGTAGGCCACCGGCTCGATGCTGAGATCGTAGCGGCTCTCGGCCAGCTCCTGCAGCGGCGCGGCCGCCTCGTCCGCGACCACCGCGCTGCGCGCCTGCCGCGACAGCCCGGCCCAGACCCGGCTCAGGGCCATCGGGCTGCGGGCGATGAAGCCGAGCGGATTGCCCACCTCCAGCCGGATCGCCGACAGCAGCGGGAAGCGCCGCTGCGAGGCATCTCGGCTGGGGAGGAAATGCCCGCACACCACCAGCCGGCTGCGCGAGCCCATGAACGCGTAGTGCACGTCGGGCGCTTCGTCGTACAGCCGCTTCCAGTCCGGGTTCTGGCTGAGCAGCTCGATGCTGCTGCCGGCCCAGCGGTCGAGCAGCGCCATCAGCTGGTGGTTGTCGGCGGTGCGCACGAAGTCCCCGCGCGAGGGAACCTTGCCGAAGTAGCTGACCGCGGCAGAAACCGTCTGGCTCATGCGCCCTCCTCCGCGTCCTGCGGATCCTGCGCGTCCGCCGCGTCCGCCGCGCGCGCCGCCTGCCCGGCGACGGTCGCCGGCAGCTGCAGCCCGCGCTGCCAGTCGCCGTTGCCGCCCCCGGAACCCGGACGGCGGGTGATCCGCATCACCACCGAGACCGAGACGCCATCCTTCTCCCAGGTGAGCGTGCTGCTGTCGTCGCGGTGCACCGCGGTGGACAGTTCCATCATTCGCGCCAGGCCGTTGCCGCCCGGCGCGTTGACCAGCTCCACGGTGCGCCCGTCGCTGGTCACGGCCGACAGCTTGACCCCGGGGATCGCACCCGGATTGGGCCACTGGAAGGTCTGCCAGGCCGGCGGCGTGTTGCGATAGCGCAGCACCTGGCCGTCGATGTCGAGGGTGAACTCGACCGCGCCGATCGCCGGTTGCGGCTGGATCTCGAAGATCGTGGTGTCGGCGGCCCCCGCTCCGCCCGGCTGGCCGCTGACCCAGTCGCCGTAGCCGCTGATCAGCGCCGGCTGCAGAGTGATGCCCAGACCGGCCCAGCGCCGCGCCTCCAGCAGCGGGCCGCGCTGCAGCACCAGGGTGCCCAGGGTCTCCTTGTTGAACGCCGCGATCGCGCCGGAAGCGCCGAAGATCGCCGCCACGTCGCCGGGTGCGGCATCGACGTCCGCGCCCGGGTCGAACGGGAACTGGCGGCCGACGCCGCTGCGGAACGGCTCGTAGACCTGCGCCGCCCAGACCCGGTTGACCTCGGCCTCGGTGGGCGGGACCAGCGCGGCGAAGGTCTCGGTCAGCGGCCGCAGCAGCAGCGGACGCAGCGCGTTGCGCTGGTCCTCGTCCAGGCCGGTGAGCATCTGCTCGTCGACCAGTGCCAGCGCGGCGTTGAGCTCCGAACCCTCGTTGCCCAGGGTGTCCTGCATCAGCCGGCGCGCGCCCGGGCCTGGTTCGCCCTCGGTGCGGATCGCGTTGAGACGGCTGCGCAGCTTGCCCAGGGTCTGGAAATAGCTGTCGATCAGCGCGGTGCCGTCGCGCTTGGACACCAGCCGCGCGAATCCTTCGAAAGCCTTGCCGATCGGCCCCATCGGTGCGCGTGCCGGCCGGCCCGTCTCCGGATCGACCTGCGAGGACACCGACGACGGCGTGCGCCGCAGGATCACCCGCTGGAACCACGCCACGAAGCCGCCCTTCGCCTCGTCCGCGCCATCGGCGGCGGCTGCGGGGTTGTCCCAGATGGTCTGCTCGTTGACCGCCTCGAGCAGGCCGCGCAGCGGCGAGTTCTGCGGATCGCCGATGCTGTTCATGCGGGTGACCGCCGCATCGAAGCTGCCGAACGGCGCCACGCTCACGCCCTGCAGGAACTTCTGCCATTCCTGCGCGTATTCCTGCTTGTACATCGCCGCCAGCTCGCGCGAGATGTGCTCGGGGCTGCCGGCCAGCGACAGATCGCTCTGCTCGGTGGTGTCGAGCACCCAGTCGGTAGTGCTCAGCTCGGTGTTGGCGGCCTCGTCGATCGCGCCTTTGACATAGTCCTCCCAGGCCTGGCGGGAGAACGCCCCGGAGATGGCATAGCTGCCGGTGATGGCGTCCTTGTTGCGCTCGTCGCCGATCAGGCTGTTGACGGTGATGGTCGGGAAGCGCGTGGCCGCGCGCGCCTTGACCTGGGCGAACACGCGGTTGATCGCCGGCTCGCCGCGGGTGGCCTGGGTCAGCGCCGCGCGGGCGTCGGAGATCAGCGAGACGCGGGTCTCGACCCGGGGCCAGGCGGGATGGTCGGCGCGGGCGACGTAGAAGCTCATCAGCTTCTCCGCCGCCCGCGCCATGTCCTCGCGCGACATCTGGCCGCGGTTGGCGTCCAGCCAGCCGCGCCAGAAGCGGGTGAGCTGGTGGCCCAGGTGGGCGCGCTCCACACGCCCCGGATCGCCGAGCATCAGGTAGGTCTTCAGGGCGTTGTAGGCGTCGTTGGTATCGGTCGGAGACGCCTCCTGGTACAGGCTCTCCTGTTCGGCATGCTCGCCGCGGGAGGGCTCGGCCAACGCATCGGCCTGCGCCACCACCTCGCCGAGGTAGGTCTCGATGCGCGCGCCGGTCGGCGCCAGCATCACCTGGCGCATGCCGTCGAAGTACTCCTGCAGCAGCTTGGCCTCGATGCGGTCGCCCTGGTACAGCCCGAGGCGGGTCGCCACGCTGCGCTGCTCGCGGTAGCGGGCCAGCTGCTCGAGCCGGTCCTGCAGCAGCAGCAGCGCGTCGATGCGCGATTGCAGGTCGACGCGGTCCTCCTGCACGCGCACCGCCTGCTCCAGGTCCTTGGTGGCGTTGGCGACCAGCTGGCGGTTGGTGGTATAGGACCAGGTCCACAACCCCAGCACCAGCGCCAGCACCGCCACCGCGCCGAGGAACACGGCGTAGCGCAGCCGGGTCTGGTGCGGGCTGGAGTACTGCTGCACCAGCTGGCGGTCGGCGAACACCACCTTGCGGAACAGGTCCTTGAGGAAGTGCGCGGTCTGCCCCGACGGCTCGGTGCCGGCGGCGCGCGGCCCGCCCTGCAGCGAGAATTCCCGGCCGATGCGCTCGGAGGCGTAGTGCACCGAGTTGCCTTCCTGCAGCGCGCTGGTGAAGTAGAAGCCGCGGAACACCGGCTTGAACTGGTAGGGGTTGTCCTCGAACAGCGTCGCCACGAAGGTCCGCAACGCCGGCTTGATGCCCACGAACTCCAGCGGCAGCGCCAACAGCCCGGGAGAGACCTCGCGCCCGCGCTGCATCGCCATCTGGGCCAGGCTCATCTCCTTCAGGCCATCGGCGAGTTCGTCGAAATGGCGGTCGAAGCTGGCCAGCGCGTCGGTGCCGGCCTGCGGGTCGAACGGCAGCGTCGCGCCCCACACGTTCTCGCGCTCGGACGGATCCAGGCCGCGGAAGAACTCGGTGAATCCGGCGATCAGGTCGGCCTTGGTGAACACCACGTAGACCGGGGCGAACACCTCGAGCCGCTCGGTGATCTCCTGCACCCGCTGGCGCAGGTTCTTGGCCAGCTCGATCGCGAACTCGGGCTTGCTGCCGGACAGCTCGGCGATGCTGGCGGCAATGATGATGCCGTTGATCGGCGCGCGGGGGCGGTGCTTCTTCAGCAGGTCGAGAAAGGTCAGCCACTCCAGCCGGTCCTCGACGCTCACCGAGTAGCGGCCGGCGGTGTCGAGCACGATCCCTTCGGTGGTGAAGTACCAGTCACAGTTGCGGGTGCCGCCGATGCCCTGGATGACGTTGCTGCGGTTGTCCTCGAACGGGAACTTCAACCCCGAGTTGAGGATCGCCGAGCTCTTGCCCGCGGCCGGATTGCCGATGATCACGTACCAGGGCAGTTCGTACAGCGCCGCCTTGCCCTTGAGCACCCCGATCCGCGAGGACTTGATCGCCTTGACCGCCTCGAGCATGCGCTCGCGCAGCGCCTCGGTATCGGCGCGGGCGGCCGGCTGGGCATTGGCCACGGCGCGCTCGGCCTCGCCTTCGACCATCTGGTCCAGGCCCTTGGCGGCGCGGCGCGCGCGCAGCCGGCGCACCACCCAGACCAGCGCCCAGACCAGCAGGGCGACGGCCAGCAGCACCAGCGCCCAGATGCCGATCTGCTTCAATCCCTCGGCGCCGAAGTACATCAGCGCCGCGGCCGAAGCGATGCCGATCACGGCCAGCACGCGGTAGTCGGTGAGGTAGTACCTGAGTCTGTAGAACATCTGCGGGTGCGATCCGTTTAGGCGGCGAGGTCCGGCGCCTGGCCGGAGACTTCGGGGGAGGAGATGTCGTCGGCGGCGGAGTCGCGGGCCGGCGCGAACGCCACCGCGGCGCGTTCGCGCCCGGCGGCGACGGCGAGCGCCATGGCGGGCCGACCGCCCGCGCGGACCTGCGCGGCCGCGAGCGCCAGCAGTGCCAGCGGCGCGACGTGGCCGAGCAGGCCGCAGGACGTGCCGAGCGCCGGCGCCTGGCGGGACACATCGAGTTCCGGACAGGCGGCCGCGGCGGCGGCGCCGGCCTCGACGGCGGGGCCGGGGCGCTGGTCGGCGTCGCTGAGCAGCAGCGCCACCGCGTCCGGTTCCAGCGATGCAGCCCGCAGCGCGCGCTCGAGCAACGCGGTACTGGCGCGCGCCGCGGCGCGGGCGCTCGCGTCGGGCTCGACCGCGCACAGGCGTACTCGATGCATGGCGACGGCGGGTCCGGCAACGTCGGACGCGTCGGACGCGTCGCTGCCCGGCTGCCGCAACAGGATTCCTGCCGCACCCTCGCCCGGGAACACCCCTTCTGCGCGGCGGCCGCCCATGAGCCGCCCGGCGGCGGCCAGCGCCGCCACGCTGCGCTCGCCGACCGTCGAGTCGCAGGCAAGCAGCAATTGCCAGGGCAGTCCGCCTGCCCCGGCGGTGCCGATCCGGTCCAGCAGACGCCAGACGTCGGCCGGCCCCTGCACCGGGATGGCTTCGAGGACGATCCTGCGCGTATCCAGCCCGGCATCGCGCGCCAGCTGCCGCAGCCATCCATCGCTGGCCTGCCGCAGCGCGGCGGGCCAGGCCGCCGGCAGCAGCGCGAGCACCCGCGCGACCTCAACGACATCGCCGCTCTCGCGGCGGCGCAGCCCTGCGACCACGCGCTCCTCGGCGACCGGCAGCGGCGGCAGCAGGGTCGCGAGCGCATCGAACAGCTCCAGCGCCACGGACTCCAGCAGCGCCAATGCGCGCAGCTGCTCGGGATCGGGCCGCAACGACTGCGGCAGCGCGTCCGCCGCCGCGCCTGTCTCCAGCTCGGCGACCATTGCTGCAAACAGCGGCAGACCATCGCGGTCGCGCAGGCTCGGGTGCAGTCCCGGCCGCGGCGCGTCCTCCAGCGCGGCCAGCACCGCGTCCGGACTGCTGCCGCAGGGCAGCCGCACCGCGCCGGCCAGGCAGTCCAGCGGCGGGTGGGCGAGGTCGGCATCGCTCTCGAGCGCCTCGGCGGGAGCGGCCGACGGCGCGGCAGCGGGCTCGCGCCGGCGGGCGGCGCGCACGCGGCCGACCGCCCAGAATCCCGCCAGCAGGCCGAGCGGCACCACCGCCAGCCAGATCAGCATCTGCCCGCCGCTGGGGGCCGCGCCAGTGGTCCGCCAGTAAAGGATCGCGCACAGCCAGACCACGGCGAAGACCACCACCACGACCAGACCCGTACGCCAGAACCCCGCCAACTTCATCCTCGCTCCCTGAGCCTTCCCTCGCGGGAAATTCCAAGTCCCCTGATTCAGATTCCCGTCGGCGCCATGCGCATCGGCGGCTTCACGGTGTGAGCGGCGCCGCGAGCGTTGCCAGGCATCCAGACGCCGCCTGCGACGGTGCCGCCGCCACGAACGGCGCGGCCGCCTGGCACGGTGAAAGGATGCGACATGGTCCTGCTGCTCCCCCAGCTGCGCGCGCTGCGCTCGATCCTTCGGTGTCCCGACGGGACACCGGCCCCTCCCGGGCCGGACGGGGAAGATAGCAGGACTGGGCGGTCCATATCACCTGCCGGGCGCATCTTGGCGGCGCCTGGCGCGCTTGGCCCGGGTGCATTCCTCGCCCATCTCCACGTGCACGTAGTCCTTCAGGCTGCGCCAGTTTCCGCCCCAGACCAGCCCGGCCTGGACCGCCAGCTCGCCATAGAGGAAATACGCGCGCCTGGTCCAGGCGTCGCCCATGTCCCACTGCAGCTTGCCCCGGCGCATCGGCGCGCTGTCCAGGGCCAGGCCGTACTGGTGGCAGCTCGACCACGCCCCGGCGTTGGTGGCCCGGCCGCCGCGCATCAGCTCGGCCTGCCGCTCCGGGCTGCGGTAGCCCTCGACCAGGACCATCTCGATGCCGTACTGATCGCGCATCACCCGGTAGATCGCCAGCACCCGCTGTTGCAGGTCCGGACTGAGGCGGTCCCACTTGCGGTCGGCAGTCACGATCTCGGGCTTGACCCGGCGCACCTCGGCAGTGGTGAAGACCGCCGGCGGCGGCGGCGGCGGCGGCACCAGGCGCTCGCCGCGCAACAGCTCGGCGATCGCGGTCCGCGATTGCGACAGGTCCTGGCTGGAGAACCCCTCGAGCACCACGCGCTGGCGCAATGCCAGGATCAGCAGCGGCGGCACGCACAGCAGCGCGATGGCCACGCCGAGCACCAGCCGGTGCCGGGACAACGCGCCCAGTGCCCCCGCCCCGACGGCCCGCACGCTGCGCCCGGTCCCGCCGACACCGCCGGCGACGCGGCGGCCGCCGCGTCGTGCACGGTCGCCGCCACGGCGCAGCAGCCGCCCCATCCACGCCGCGACCCTTTCGCCGCTTTCGGGAAACATCAGTAGCCACAGCAACGCGCAGACCGCGGCGAATCCCAGCGCCAGCCACAGCACGATCATGCGCGGCGCGGTCCGCCGGCGGCCATTGACGCTCGGGGGACACCGGCTAGAATGCGCGAAAGGACTGTCCCCGGCCCTGGCCGGACAAGAGCGGGATTGCACTTGAGCACTGGCGAATTCAAGCGTCCCAGCCTGGTCGCAGGCACCGACCGCCGCCCGGCAGACGCCCGGCCGCCCGGACGGATCCTCGCCGACATGGAAAACCGCAAGCCGCCGAAGGCGGCGGCGCTTCCATCGCGCAGGCCGTGGCTGTGGGTGGTGATGCTGGCCGGCGCCATCCTGGTCATCCTTCTCGTCCTGCAGATCCCGGCGCGGCTGGGCGCGCCGACCGCCGGTGATTCCGCTCCCGGGCGCGAGACTGTCGGTCAAAGCGCCCCCGAGACGCAAGCGCCGGCGGTGGACCGTGCCGGTACCATCGAACGCCGCGAGGCGGCACTGATCGTGGACGAGCGCGCAAACGATGGCCGCACCCGGGATGAAGCCGCCGGCGACGCCGCCGCGGCGGAAAGCCGTGCGGCGCTCGCCGGCATCGCCGCGGTGGAATCGCCCGACGGCGGCACCACCGCGGAGCGCCCGTCCGCGGTCGACGCAGGCGCCGCGCCGCGGCGTTCGCAGCCCGGAAGCGCGCGCGTCCAGAACACCGGCGGCGGAGCGGCGCGCACCGCCGCCGCGCAACCGTCCGCCGAAACCGACCTGATCTCCACGCTGCTGCGGATCATCCAGCAGGATCCGCCGGCGGGCAGCCAGCACGAATCGATGGATGCGCTGGTAGCCCAGGTCCAGGCCCAGGATCAGCGCGACCAGGCCGAAACCACGCAGGCGCTCGCGTCGCTGGGTGGAGGCCGCGAAGCGCCGGAGCAGCCGGCGCGGTCGCCGGTGGTCCAGGACAAGCTGCGCGCCTGCCCGAAGGCCAACACCCTCGCCGGCATCGAGTGCCGCAGCCGCGTATGCGCGCAGCACGCCGGCGAGGATGCCGCCTGCCCGACCCGCTGACGACAACGCCGCACCGCGCCAGCGGTCCGGATCCGGGCGGGTGGCGTGTGCCGGGGTGCCCCTTCGTACAGTTCCACTTCCCCGCACCGCGGCCCAGGGTGGAGCCGCCATGCCGGTTTCCGGCAAACCCGCCGGCCGGCGCTTCGGCAACGGGAGGGAACCATGTCCATGAATCCAGCCAGGTGCTGCCTGGCCGCACTGCTGCCGTTGGCGTTCGCGCCGGCGGCCTGGTCCGCGTGCCGCGACCCGGTGGTCTTGGTCCACGGCAACACCGGCACGCCTTCGCAGTTCGACGCCACCCGCCAGGAACTGCTGGCGCGCGGCTATTCCGCAGGCGAGATCTTCGCCCCGGCCTGGGGCAGCGCCAGTTGCGCGGCCTGCAACGATCACGACGGCAGCGAGGAAACGCCGGTGCTGGACGCCATGGTCGAGGCGATCGCCGGTTCCTGCAGCGGGCGCATCGACGTGATCGGGCATTCGATGGGGGCGACGCTCGCCGCCCGCCAGATCGCCGACAACGGCCTGGCCGGTGACGTCGACGCGTTCGTGGGCATCGCCGGCGCGTTCCGCGGGCTGTGGTCCTGCGGTACCTGGCCCTGGGCGGTCGCGACCAGTACCTGCGGCCGGTGGGGACTGTCGGTGTCGAGCCCGTTCCTCGACGGGCTGTACGGGTCGCGCTTCGGCAGCCGCGTGTATTCGATCAAGTCCTGGTACGACCAGGTGGTCTGCTACGGCGGCGCGTGTACCGTCGGCGGGATCCATTCCTCATCGATCTGGAACGAGGACGCCAGCTACAGCTACGCCTACGGCCACTTCGGCCTGCTCGGCCAGACCGCGTCCCGGCAGGCGAACCTGATCCAGTAGCGGCGCTCAGGCTCCGAGCGCCCGGGCGACCCGGGCGAACACCGGTGCCAGCTCCGCGCGCGCCGCGGCCGGCAGCGCCTCGAGGGCGCGCTGCGGGTCGGGCGCGCGCGTCGCTGGCGCCGCCGCGGTCCAGGCCAGGGCCACGCGGTTGCTCATGTTGGCCTCCCCGACGACCAGTACGCGTCCTGCGCCGAAACTGCGGCGCAGGCGTGCCAGGTGCGCCTCCGCATCGGCGCAGAACAGGTTGAACGCGGCCACCCCCCCGTCGGCGAGCGCGCCGCGGCAGTCGTCGTAGAACCGCTGGGTGGACAGCGGCGGGGGAATGCCGGTCTCGTCGTAGCCGTCGACCAGCAGCAGCCCGTAGCGCCCGCGCCGGCCTTGCAGGAACCGCGCGCCGTCGTCCAGGAACACCTGCAGCCGCGCGTCGTCCGCGGGAATGCCGAAGCGATCGCGCAGCCGGATCACGTGGGGATTGTTCTCCACCACCTCGATCCGCGCCTGGGCCAGGTGGCGATAGCAGAACTTGGCCTGCGATCCACCGCCCAGCCCGATCATGCCGATCGTGTCCGGCCGCGGCTGGAGCAGCAACGCTCCGAGCATGGTGCGGGTGTAGTCGATCAACAGCACGTCGGGTGCGTCGGTCAGCATCCGGCTCTGGGTCTGCCGGCGCGTGAACTGCAGCGAGGTGTAGCGGCCGTAGCGGCGCACGAAGGGTTTGCGCAGGCGCTTGCCCGCCGCGTCGCGGGCAGCGGGGCCGAGTCGCGGCAACAGCGCGCGCAGCCATGCGCGCCAGCCTCCACCCGTTCCGTCCGCCATGTCCTGCTCGTTTCGCCTGCCTGCAAGGGCGGGCAAGCGTAGCGCAGCCGCGGGCCATCGTCATGGTATGCAGTCTCTGCGCTTTCGGCGCCGGCGCCGACGCGCGGCGGCGCGGGGCCGACGGACCGCATGGGAGCGATGCGAAACCCGCGCCGCCCCACCGAAAAAGGAGTAGGCTCGATCCAGGAGACGGTCCTCGCCGCACGGAGGTTGTCCCATGATGCAACTGGCCCTGGCGGCGCTGCTCGCCCTGCCCATCCCTCTACCCGACAGCACCCCGCCGAGCCATGCGCAGGTGCTGGAGATCCCGCCGGAGCTGCGCGCGCAACTGCACCAGCGGGTCCCGGGCTCGGTGGCACCTGGTGCGCGGCGGCTCGAGCTGCTCGTCGAGTTCGTGTTCTCCGCGGACGGCCTGGCGCTGGAATACGGCAATTCCACGACCCATACCGTCGCCGATGCCTGGCGCACCCGCCAGGTCAACTGCCTGTCGTTCGCGCTGCTGTTCACGGGGCTGGCGCGCGAGGTCGGCCTCGACGCCTATGTGCAGGAGATCGACCAGGTGCTGGCCTGGCACCAGCAGGGCGGGATCGTCTACAACTCCAGCCACGTCAACGTAGGCGTGCGCTTCGGGCAGCGCCGCAAGACCGTCGACGTCAGCCGGGCCGAAGTGATGGCGCGGCACCGCCCCGAGCAGGTCGCGGACGAACGCGCCCTCGCCCACTTCTACAACAATCGCGGCGCCGAACTCATGGCCGCCGGCGACTCGGTCGCCGCCAGGAGGCACATGGAGGAGGCGATCGCGCTCGATCCACGCTACGCCACCAGCTGGAACAACCTGGGCGTGCTGCGCATGCGCAGCGACGATGCCATCGGGGCCGAAGCGGCCTACCGCGAGGCGCTGGCGCTCGACCCCACCCACGCGTCCGCCCTGTTCAACATCGTCGGGCTGTTCCGGCGCGCCGGCGACGAGGCCAACGCCATGCACTTCCAGCGGCGGCTGGAGCGCGCCCAGCTGGCCGACCCGTTCCACCAGTTCCTGCTCGGCACCCAGTACGAGGGGCGCGGCGAGTACGAACGTGCGGTCGAGCACTACCGCCGTGCGATCCGCCTGCATGGCGACGAGCACCGCTTCCACTTCGCCCTGGCCCGGACCTGGCTGCTGATGGGCGAGCGGCGGCGGGCCGGCCGCGCCCTGGCGCGCGCGCGCGAACTGGGCGACGACGACAGCCGCGCCCTGTACCAGGCGAAGCTGGACCGGCTGCGCCAGGACCGCTGACCGCCCGCCGGCTCCTCACCCGGCCCTCACCTTGCCGAATGCGGCTTGAGCGCGCCGCCGCGCGCTCACGAACGTCTCATGCGGGCGGTGGGAGCATTCCCGCATGGATGACGTACACGACGCCGCCCGCGGCCACTTCACCCTCTCCCCCCGCCTGACTGAGATCGACCCCAGCCCGCATTGGGACCTGGTATTGGGCGAAGGCCCGATCCTGGCGGTGGCCTTGCACGACGGTCACGCCATGCGCGAATCGCTGCGGCCGCACCTCGCCTTCGACGACGCCCAGCTGCGTCGCGACGAGGATCCGCTCACCGGCCTGTTCACGGACGTCGGCGACAGCCGCCTGTGCGTGCGCACATCGCGCTTCGAGGTGGACCTCAACCGTCCACGCGAAAAGGCCCTGTCCGCCGATCCGGAAGATACCTGGGGCCTGCGGATCTGGCGCGGCCCGCTGCCGCGCGAGGAGCTGGAGCGGTCGCTGGCGATCTACGATGCCTTCTACGCGACGGTGCACGCGCTGGTGGAGCAGCTGCTGGCGCGCTGGGGATGCGCGCTGCTGCTGGACATCCACAGCTACAACCACCGCCGCGACGGCGCCGACTTGCCGCCCGCTCCGCAAGAGGGCAATCCCGACATCGAACTGGGGGTGACCACAGCCGACCATGCCCGTTGGGGCGCCGTGCTCGCGCGCCTGGGCGACGTGCTGCGGGCCTCGCCGGTGGCCGGGCGGCCGCCCGACGTGCGGGAGAACGTGCGCTACCCGACCGGCGGGCACTTCCCAGAATCGCTGTATGCGCGCTTCGGCGAGCGGCTGTGTGTGATCTCGCCGGAATTCAAGAAGATCTACATGGACGAGTGGACCGGCCAGGCCGACCTGTCCGTGCTGGACGATCTGCGCGCAGGCTGGCGCCGCGCGGTGGCGGAGGTGCGGCCGGAGTTCCTCGCATGTCGCTGAGCGCAGGGCGCGGCGCGGTACGCGAGCTGCCGCCGGTGGCGGCGCGCGTCGACGACGCGCTGGCCCGGCTCGACGCGAAGATCGACTGGCTGCTGGCGCTGTCGCCGATCGGCAACGCTGCCCTTTGGGAGAGCTTCGAGGCCAGCGGCCGCACCGCGGTCCCGCCGCTGAGCTACATCGATCTGGACCTCGACCTGCACCAGACCCGGCAGGAGCTGTTGGCGCTGCCGATCGAGGAGATCGAATCGCCGCTGCTGTCCGGGCTGCTCGCCGAGAAGCAGAGGGAACTGGACCGGATGCTCGAACTGGTCCGCCTCCGCGACACCGACGGCTTCGTCAACGCCAGCCTCGACCTGTTCGGCGGCGTCGATCCGGCACTGTCGGAACTGGCGCGCGGGATCCTGCAGGACGTGGGGCCGGGGGCGCCCCTCGAGGCCGATACCGGCATCGACGAGATCCTCGAAGCGGTCAACGCCGAGATGGACTGGTACCGCGAGCGCGCGCCCGACTTCCACGCCGACGTGGTGGTCGATACCGACCTCAATTCGATGATGATGGTCTCGCATGGCACCTTCTATGTCGACGGCAACCTGCGGCTGCCGGCGGCGCGGGTGCAGCCCCTGCTGCAGCACGAGATCGGCACCCACGTGGTCACCCGGCACAACGGCCATCGCCAGGCCCTGACCCAGTTGGAGGTCGGCCTGGCGCACTACGACGCGCTGCAGGAGGGCCTGGGCGTGCTCGCCGAATACCTCGCCGGATACCTTCCGGGCGAACGCCTGCGGGTGCTGGCCGCGCGGGTGCTGGCCACCGAGATGGCGGTGAACGGCCAGGGCGTGCCGGCGATCTTCGACGTGCTGCACGAAACCCATGGCCTGCCCACCGACGACGCCTTCGACGTGGCGGTGCGGGCGCTGCGCGGCGGCGGGCTCACCAAGGACGCGGTCTACCTCGGCGGCCTGTGCGAGCTGGTCGAGTACCTGCACGCCGGCGGCGACTTCGAGCCCCTGTTCGTCGGCAAGTTCGCGCTCACCCACCGCAAGGTGCTCGACCAACTGCTCGACGAAGGCTGGGTGGCGCCGCCAGACCTCTTGCCCCGCTACACCACGCTGCCGGATTTCCCGGAGCGCCTCTCCGCCTGCCGCACCCTTCCGGTCGGCGCCCTCTGCCACAAGGAACCCGCCACATGAGCGACCCGCGCCGCGGTCCGCCGATCAAGCTCGGCTTCGTCATCAACGACATCGCCACCGAACGCAACAACTACACCACCATCCGCCTGGCGCGGATCGCGGTCGCCCGCGGCCACTCGGTGGCGCTGATCGGGCTGGCCGACTTCATCTACGACTCGGACGGCACCGTACGCGCGCACGCCCATGTCCCCCGCCACGACAGCTACCAGGACGACGACGCGCTGCTGGCCGACCTGCAGGGGGAAGAGGCCCAGGTTCAACGGATCTGCGTGGACGAGCTGGACGTGCTGATGCTGCGCAGCGATCCCGCCGAGGAGATCAACGAGCGCCCCTGGGCACCGAACAGCGGGCTGCTGTTCGCGCAGCTGGCGGCGCTCAAGCACGTGATCGTGCTCAACGATCCGACCCATCTGACCGATGCGTCGAACAAGACCTATTTCCAGCATTTCCCCGAGGAGGTGCGGCCGGTGACCTGCATCAGCCGGGACCCGGACGAGATCAAGGCCTTCATCGCCGAGCACGACGGGCACGGGGTCATCAAGCCGCTGCAAGGCTCCGGGGGCCAGGGGGTGTTCGTGGTGACCCCGGAGAGCGACGCCAACCTCAACCAGATGATCGACGCGGTGACCCGCGACGGCTACGCGATCGTCCAGGAATACCTGCCGGAGGCCAGCAAGGGCGACCTGCGACTGCTCACCCTCAACGGGCGTCCGCTGCAGGTCGAGGGCCAGTACGCCTGCTTCCGCCGCTACAACGACAGCGGCGATGCCCGCAGCAACATCAAGGCGGGCGGCAAGATCGAGATGGCGGTCCCGGACGAGAGCGCGTTGCGCCTGGCGGAGATCGTCGCCCCCAAGCTGATCCGCGACGGCATGTATCTGGCCGGACTCGACATCGTCGCCGACAAGCTGATGGAGATCAACGTCGACACGCCGGGTGGCATCAACATGGCCGAGGAACTCACCGGGGTCGATTTCAGCAGCCACATCGTCGCCGATCTGGAGCGCAAGGTGCGGTTGCGCGACCAGTACAACCGCACGCTCAGCAACGTCGAGCTGGCGATGATGTGAGGCGCCGGCTCAGCGCCCCTGCGCGTCGCCGATCCGCCCCTGGCCGCGGCCCGCGCCCAGCGCCGCGAACGTCTCTTCGAACGGCCGGGGCCGGTCGAACAGGAACCCCTGCGCCTGATCGCAGCCGTTCTCGCGCAGCCAGCGATGCTGGCCCTCGTGCTCCACGCCCTCGGCGACGATGGTGAGCCCCACGCTGTGGCCCAGCGCGATCAGCGCCCGGCAGATCGCCGCGCTGCGGGCGTCGACGTCGACCCTGGCCACGAACATCCGGTCGAGCTTGAGCGTATCCACGGGGAGGTCGTTGAGATACGACATGCTCGAATAGCCGGTCCCGAAGTCGTCCAGGGCCACCCGCACCCCCTGGCGCTGCAGGCGGCGCAGCGTGTCCATGGCCTGTTCCGGCCGCTCCAGCAGCACGCTCTCGGTCAGTTCCACGTGCAGCGCCCCGCGCCGTAGAGCGAATTCGTCGGCCAGCCGTTCGATCTCGCCGGCCAGGTCGCGGCGGTCGAACTGGCCGGCCGAGACGTTCACCGCCACCGCGATGTCGCCCCGGCCCTCGGCCGCCAGCCGCGCCGCGGTGGCGGCGGCCTCGCGCAGGACCCAGCGGCCGAGCTCGACGATCAGGCCGGAACGCTCGCACAGGGGAATGAACGACAGCGGCGGCACGAAGCCCCCGTCGGGCTGCGGCCAGCGCAGCAGGCATTCGATCGCCACCGCGGCGCTGTCCCGGAGCTGGCGGATCGGCTGGAAATGCAGGCGAAACTCGTGCCGCTCGATCGCACGCCGCAGCCGGGCGGTCATCGCCAGGCGCTGGCCGACCTCCTCCGACATCGCCGGGACGTAGCGCGCGACCTCGGTGCCGCCCCGCTCCACCAGGTGCGCGGCCAGCGCCGCGTTGCCGATCACCTTGTCGGCGCGCTCGCCGTCGGCCGGATGGCGCGCCACGCCGATCCGCGCTTCGAGATGATGGACGGTCGCCCCGCCACGCACCGGCTCGGCCAGCGAGGCGCACAGTTCGTTCAGGGCGCGCTCCTGGCCGCCTTCGCCGCGGACCGCCAGCACGAACGTACCCGGCGGCAGGTGTGCGGCCAGGCCGTAGCGGCGCGCCAGCCAGTCCAGCCGCTCGGCGACCGCGCGCACGATCGCGTCGGAGGCCTCGCGGCCGAGGGTGTCGCGGATCAGGTCCAGCCCGGGGAACTGGACACTGAAGATCTCGTAGCCCTCGCCCGGCTCCAGGTCCAGCCGTTCCGCCAGCGCGGTGAGCGTGAGCAGGCCGGTGTGGTCGTCGTGGGTGGCGCGGTACGCCAGGGTCCGCTCCCAGGCCATCCGCCGGCTGACGTCCTCGGCCAGCACCAGCAGCGCCTCGCGCCCCTGGAACTCGATCGCCGCGCTGTGCGTGCACACCTCGATCCTGGTGCCGTCGCGCTTGCGGTGGGTACGGATCTGCGAATCGCCGTAGGCATCGCACAGCGCCACCGCCGGCGCAGTGGGGGCCTCCGCAGGGACTTCGATGTCGGCCAGCGACATCTCCAGGAACCGGCCCCGCGGGTAACCGTAGTGGGCGATCGCCGCCTCGTTCACCTCGACGAACCGCTTGCTGGTCGCGTCCAGCACCCAGAACGGCAGCGGATTGCGCTCGAACATCAGCCGGAACTGCCGTTCCGCATCGGCCAGCGCCAGCTGCGCCTGCATGCGCCCGGTGATGTCGACCACCGTGCCGGTGAGCCGCGGGATGCCGTCCGGGCCCGCGGTCACCGCGCCATGGCTCGCGATCCAGCGCACCGAACCGTCCGGACGCAGGACGCGGTAATCGGCACCGAGCGGGTCGCCGCCTTCCCGCGCCTCGGAGAACAGGCCCGCCACCCGGGCGCGGTCCTCGGGGTGGACCATGTCCAGGAATTCGTCGACGCCGATCTCGCGACGATCGGCCGGGAGCCCGACGATCTCGGCCACCTGTTCCTCCCACACCAGCGTCCGCGAATCCCGCGCCAGCTCCCAGCTGCCGGTACCGCCCAGCCGCTGCGCCCGGCGCAGCCGGCCGGTTCCTTCGCGCAGTTCGTGCAACAGCGTGGCCTGGGTACGGTCGGCGCGGCGCATGGTGCCCACCAGCACCAGCAGGCCAAGCCAGTAGCCTGCGTAGGAGGCCAGCGCCCACCCCGCGAACGGCCGCCAGGCGGCCAGCACCTCGCGTTCGGCCAGGCCCACGGCGACCGCCAGCGGGTAGCCGTCGAAGGCGCGCCGCGCGACGATGCGCGGGACGCCGTCGGGACGGGTTTCGCCGCGCAGGGTCGCCCCGGAGCGCAGCAGCTCCGCGCTCGCGTAGCCGGCCATGTAGGTGCCGACATGGCGCTGGGGGTCGAGATCCTGGGCGAGGATCCTGCCGTCGTGGTCGAGCAGCATCGCCACGCCGCGCTCGCCGCTGTCCAGGCCGCTCACCGCCCGCTGCAGTTCCGCGCTTCGCAGCCGCGCGAGGATCCAGCGATCGTCGCGCATCGGCAGCGCCAGCGGCAGCAGCCACTCGTCGTGAGGCCCCCGCTCCATGTGGCCGAAGCGCAACGCGCTGCCAGTGGCACGCCGGGCCTGGCCGATCCAGGCGGCGAAATCCGGGTCGCCGCGGCCGTCGGTCAGGGCACGGCCGCGCGGATCCACCAGCACGATGCTGTCCAGCTCCCCGTGCCGCGCCACAACCCCGGCGACGGCGCGGGACAGCAACCCGGGCGCCTGCCCGGGAACCGTGGCGAACAGCTGGTCCGCGTCGCCGGCGATGCCCAGCATCGCGCGCTCGAGATTGCGCATTTCGTAGCTGAGCAGGCGCTCGATACCGTAGGCCACCGCCTCCGCCCGGCGTTCGGCGGCATCCAGCCGCCGCTCGCGGTCCTGCAGCACCACGTAGGCCAGCGCGATGCCGAGCGCCACGCCCAGCAACCCGCCGGCGAGCGCGGTGACGCGCTCGGATCGGGCCACCGCGCCAACGCTTTCGGCCTCCATCCTGCTCCTGTCCTGACGGACCGGACCCCGGAAACCCGAAGCTAGCAGTGACCGCAGGTCGCGACAACTCGCGGCCGACGGCCGCATCCGCCCCACCTTCCCGCCGCCGGTGCGACGGCGGCGCGAAGATCGTCCTGGTCCGCCCGGCCGGCGCTCAACGCGCGCCGAGCGTGACCCGAACGTTTCCCGAATGCGACTGCAGCGAGATGTCGCCGTCGCCGCCGCCCAGCGTGGCGTCGAGGCTGCGGCCGGGGCCGTGCCGCCGGCGCTGCACCTGCCCGACGGAGGAGTGGATGTCGCCGCTGAAGCTGGATGCGCGCAGCTGCGCGGACGCGTTCGCGGGCAGTTCCAGGGTGATGCGGCCGCTCACCGCCTCGGCGGCGATGCGGCCTCCGGGCGCGAGCGCCTCGACCTGCATCTTCACGCTGCCGGAGACGGTTTCGGCGCGCAGCTGTTCCACCCGGCCAGCGACCAGGTCGACCGAGCCGGAGACGCTCTCGGCGGAGACGTCGCCGCCGAGCCCGCCGCCGGCGTCGACGCGGCCGCTGACCGTGCCGGCCTCGAACCTGGAGGTCGCGATCCGCGAACGGATCGAACCGCTGACGCTGCCGAGGTCGGCTTCGCCCGCGCGGCCTGCGGCGTTCAGCCCTCCGCTGACCGTGCGCGCCTGCAACCGGCGCAGGTCGACCCCGGCGATGTCGACGTCGGCGCTGACCGTAGCGACCTCCAGCTCCGCCCCCTTCGGCACGCGCAGTTCCAGCCGGGCGTCGCCGTTGTTGCGGCGACCCCGCGGGTAGACCACGTGGACCCGGACGCGGTTGCGGCTCGCGTCCACCTCCAGGCGCAGACCCTCGCCGAGCGTCCCGACGACGGTCACCTCGTCGCGGTCCCAGCCCTGGACGCGGATCGCGCCGGCGACGTTCTCCACCTCGACGCGGCCACCGGGAGCCAGCGGATGGCGCTCGTCGACGGCGCTCTGGGCGAGCGCTGCGAACGGCGCACACGCGGCGAGCAGCAGCGCGAGCGCACCGAAGTTCCGGCGCGGGCGGGCCCTTGCGGCTAGGATATCCATGGTCGTTCTCCTGTCAGGTTGTCAGGCCGGCGGCGTCGAGCGCCGCGCGGCGGGTGAGCTGCAGCCGCTGCGCGTAGGTGCGCTGCAGCTGATCGAGCAGATACCGCGAGCCGGGCGCTTCCCGGATCGCGACGAAGATGCTGGCCGCGCTATGGTCGAGTTCGGCGAGCGCCGGCTGCAGCTCGGCGGGGATCTCCTCAGCCGGCACCGACGCCAGCGCCGCGCGGTACTCGCCGCGCATGCGTTCTGCCTGCTGCACCGTGGCCAGGGACGCTGCGGGCAGCCGCGCCTGCCGCGGCGACAGCACCGATACCAGCAGCAACGCCAGCGAGGCCGCGGCCGCAAGGCCGGCGACCGCCCGCCAGCGGCCGGACATGCGGTCGCTTCCGCGCGGCGCCCGGGGAAGCGGCGCGGCCCCGATCCGCGCCTCGACCCGGGCCCAGGCGCGCGCCGGCGGCACCATCTCGCGCGGCAGGCTGCGCAGACGCCGCCCCAGCTCTTCGTCGCGTCGATCGCGCTCGTCGTGCTCGTTCATCGTGACTCTCCAAGCCGCTGCCGCAGCAGGCCGCGGGCGCGGTGCAGCTGCGCCTTCGAACTACCCACCGCCATGCCGAGCTCCTCGGCGATCTCGTGGTGCTTCCAGCCTTCGATATCGTGCAACACCAGCACCGCGCGGGCACGCGGCGGCAGCGTGGCCACCGCGCGCTCCAGGTCCAGCCCGGTGCCCGCGCAGCGCGCACCCGCATCGGCCCCGGCCAGCGCCTCCAGGTCGTGCTCCCCGTTTTCGCGGTCGACCATGCCGCCGCGGGCGCGCAGTTCCATCAGCGCGGTATTGACCGCCAGCCGCTGCAGCCAGGTCGCCAGCGCGCTGTCGAAACGGAAACCGGGCAGCGCCCGCCAGGCCTTGACGAAGGTGTCCTGCAGCACGTCCTCGGCACGCTCGGCCTGGCGCCCGCAGATCCGAAAGACCAGCGCGTACAGGCGCGGGGCGTGGCGCCGGTAGATGCGCTCGTAGGCCTGGACGCTGCCGGCCGCCGCCTCCCGCGCCAGCGCGGCATCGTCCGGCGCACTCGCGTGGGCGGGTTCGGTGACCTCGACGGGCATGACGCTGCTGAGCATATCCACTTGGATGCTCCGCAGCGCGGAATGGTTTAAGCCGCCCGGCCGGACGCCGCGCCGCGTCGACGCGCGGGCGCGCCCCGCCTCAGACCAGCAGCCGGTTCCAGCCGCCGTAGCGCATCCGCACCGGGCCGCGTGGCAGGCTGAGCGCGATCAGCGCCGCCCCGCACACAAGGCTCGACCACAGCGAGGCCGCGCCGGCGCCGACGACGAACGGCACCACCAGCAACGCTGCCCCGAGCCCGATGTTCACCAGCCGCACCGGTCGCGCGACCTCGGCGAAGGCGATCACCGCCGCGGTGATGACCAGGGAACCGATCAGGTGATCCGCGTCGGCCATGGCGCCTTCGGCGCCGACCGTCAGCCTGGTGCACATCAACCACACGCCGATCGCGATGCAGGCGAGCAGGTTCCAGCGCGGCGCCACGTTTCCACCCAGGGTGTCGCGCGCCACCCGCAGCGGCCCCATGTCGAACTCGCCGGCCCTTTCGGCGGTGCGCGGGGTGTCCGCGTCGCCTTCGTCGGTGTCGCCGGTGAAGAACACCTGCAGCAGGCTGCGACCTGCGCGCCTTCGCCGCAGCAGGAACTGGCCGGTGGCGATCAGTTCGTCCAGCGAGTAGGGAATCTGCAGCAGCATCGCGGCCGCGCCGATCAGGCACAGCGTGCACCAGGTGCCGATCACGATCGGCTGGATGACGATGAAGGTGATCGAGACCACGCCCAGCGGCACGATCATGATGCCGAACGCGACCACCACCCAGGGCATGGTGCGCCAGCGCTGGCGCGAGCCGACCAGGCCGGTGATGATCTCCAGCACGTACACCATCGCGCCGAGCCCGGCGTCGGGAACCGGCCAGGCCTCGGAGACGCTCGAAGTGACGATGGCCTCGGTACCGTTCTTCGGCCCGGGCACGTCGAAGAACGGCTCCCAGACCCCGTCGGCGTGGCCGAGCTGGTAGGCCGCCATGTAGCGCGACACGATCAGCCCGAGCAGCGCCAGGGCGACGATCGGCAGGCGCTGGAGCCAGTCCGAGGGCGAATAGTCCCAGCCCGGCGGGATCACCGGGCCGGTGCGCGAGGCCACCGGCGAGATGCCGGGCGTCGGCGGCAGCGCCGCCGCCAGGCCCGTGACCAGCGCCCCGACCAGGGTGCCGTTGAGGTAGGCGGCGGCGCTGCCGGTCCAGAACACCAGCGGCGCGAACATCACCCACAGCCCCACCGCGGCCGAGATCCAGCGCAGCGGCGCCAGGCGCCACGAGGTGGTCAGCAGTCCCAGCACCAGCAGGGCGGCGCCGCTGGCCATGTCGCTCCAGACCAGCGGTCCGGCGACCTCGCCGAGCGTCGGCGGCGAGGCGAGCAGCCAGACGCCGAGCGCCGCGGTCAGGAATGGTCCCCACAGGTTGCGCCGGTGCGCCGCGCGGAACGCGGCTTCGGCCTGGCCGCGCAGGGCCTCGGGCCGCTCCACCTTCGCGGCCGCCGCTTCCAGCCACGGCGGCGGGGTGATGCCGTTGGCCTCGTACCAGCCGAGCGGGTCCCGCTTCAGCGCCGCCACCAGCGCCGGCAGGGTCTCGCGGATCGAGCGCCGCGGTTGCCACCCGAGCAGCTCGCGGGCGCGCCCGGTGTCGAGCGCGTAGTGGTCGCTGGCGATCTCGATCATGAAGGGCCGGATGAAGGGGGGCTTGCCCTTGTCGATCGCATCGGGCACCAGCGGCTCGGCCTTCTCCTGCAGCCAGGCACCGGCCTTGGCCAGCGGCGGCGGCACCCCGACCGTGGCCCAGTCCTCGCCGTGCACCAGGCCGCCGATCAGGTCCTGCAGCTCCTGATAGCCGATCGCCTCGGGTTCGCCGACCAGCAGGGTCAGCGCGTCGGGCAGTTCCCGGCGACGGTCGATGACGCGGCGGAAGGCGTCGATCATGTCGTCGCGATGGATCATCGACTGGCCGGCATCCTTGTCGCCGGCGTAGAGGAACCCCTGCATGTCGCGCTCGTAGATGCGCGCGATCTGCTGGGAGAGGGTCGGCACCGCGGTGGATTCGTCGTACAGGCCGGCCAGATGCAACAGCACGCACGGCGTATCGCCGCGTTCCTCGGCGATCACCCGCTCGGCGGCGGCCTTGGACTGCGGGTAGGCCCAGCGCGGGGCGATCGGCGCCTGCTCGTCGATACGTTCGCCCGGCGTGGCGGCCTGGTGGACCAGCATCGTGCCCGAATAGACGAACTGCTCCAGCTCCAGATCGCGCAACGCGCGCAGCAGGCGGCGGGTGCCCTCGACGTTCACCTCGTCGTAGAGCGGCCGGTGCTCGCCGCTGAAGTCGAAATAGGCGGCCAGGTGCACCACCGACGCGACCCGCCCGCCGAAACGCTGGCGGAACTCGGCGACCGCGGCCGTCACGGCTTCGTCCGAGGTCAGGTCGATCTCGATCCAGTCGCCGCCCTCGTCCGGTGTCGACACGTCCATGCCCACCACCCGGTAGTCGCCGGCCAGGGACTTGGACAGCGAGCCGCCGACGCTGCCGGCGGCGCCGGTGATCAGGACAATCGGGCGGTCGTCCGGAGGGCGTTCGGCTTGGGGATCGGGTGTGGCCAGATCGAGGCTCCGCTCGCGGGGGAATCGAGACGTATGGGTGCGCGCTGGCGCGCATCGCGGCCGCAGGGTGCCGCATCCGCAATCAAGCGCCCGTGAACCGCGCCGGGCGCGCCTCCCGGCTCAGCCGTCGAGTTCCGGGTAGTGGCGGAAGATCCCGTCCTCGTTGAACGGCAGCCGCCGCGGCGAGGCGAGGTAGCGGGCGATGCGCGGCCGCTCCGCGACTCGCGCAGCCAGCTCGGCCAGGCGCGGCAGGTCGTCCTCGACCGCCGCCAGGGTCCGCGGAAACGCATAGCGCAGCCCCTCCACCAGCTGGAACAGCGAGAGGTCGGCGTAGGAGACGCGCGCCGACCAGCCAGCGCGGCCCTTTCGGGTTGCGCATCAGCACCCGCTCGAAGTAGCCGAGGAACTTCGGGATTCGCTGTTCGCGGAACTCGCGCGCGCGACGCGCCGCCTCCGGTTTCTGGTCGCGGTACCAGGCGCCGATGCCGACGGGGTGGTGGACGTCGTGCGCCTCGGCCACGGCGTCGGCGATGGTCAGCTGCAGCTGGTGGGTCCATAGCGCCGCGCCGGGATCGCGCGCGACCAGTCCGAGACGCGGGCCGAGGTACTGCAGGATGGCGGCGACCTGCGCCACCACCAGCCCGCCCGCCTTGAGCGCCGGCAGCGCGAACGGCGGACGCGCGCCGTCGCCCTCCAGCAGGGCCGCGATCGATTCCATGCCGCCCGCCTTCTCGTGGTTGCCGACGTCGAGATACTCGGCGCCTCCCTCTTCCAGCGCCAGGCGGACGAATTCGCCGCGTCCGGGGATCCCGGGCCAGTAATACAGTTCGTAGCGCATGCCGTCCGCTCCGTGCGATCGCGGCGCGATCATCCGCCACCCTCCGTGCAGCCGCCGTGCATGGCGGCGGCTTTGCCATGACCGGCACGAGCGGCGACACTGGCGCCCCGCCCCGCCGATCGGACCGATGCCCCGACGCCTCGCCCTGCTGCTGTGCCTGGCCGGCCTCGCCCTCGCGCAGTGGGCCGGCGCGACCCCGGCGCAGTCGGCGCGGCCGCCGGCATCGATGCAGGAAGATGCCGATCCGCCGGCCGCCGATCCCGCGGTGGTGGCGGCGCTGCGCGATGCGGACCGCGCGGTGCAGGAACGCCTGGCCGCAAGGCTGGCGGTGATCCCGGGACTGGAGAAGTCGCGGGTCGAGGTCAGCGGCGGCGTGGCGACACTGCGCGGGCTGGCCGCCGACGACGCGCGCCGGCAGCTGGCCGCCACCATCGCCGAGCAGGCGCAGGATGTGGTGCTGGTCGAGAACCGGCTCGAGCTGGACACCGACGTTCGCACCCGCACCGCGCCGGTGTTCGAAGAAGCGGTCGAGCGGCTGCGCAACCTCTACTCGGCACTGCCGCTGCTGCTGGTCGCCGGCGCGATCGTCGTCGGCGCCTGGTGGGTGGGCCGCTGGCTGTCGCTGCGCCCGGGCCTGCAGCGGCGCATGCGGCGCAACCCGTTCCTGGTCGACCTCACGCGCCAGGCGATCCGCATCGGAGCGCTGCTGGCGGGGCTGGTGATCGCCCTCGACCTGCTCGACGCCGGTGCGCTGGTCGGCGCGCTGCTGGGGACCGCCGGGGTGGCCGGCATCGCGGTCGGCTTCGCCTTCCGCGACGTCGCCGAGAACTACATCGCCGGCATCCTGCTGAGCCTGCGCCAGCCCTTCGCGCCGCACGACCACGTGGTGATCGACGGTCACGAGGGCAAGGTGGCGGCGCTGACCTCGCGCGCGACCGTCCTGGTCACGCTCGACGGCAATCACCTGCGTCTGCCGAACGCGCTGGTGTTCAAGGGCGTGATGCTCAACTACTCGCGCAACCCGCAGCGCCAGTTCGCCTTCGACGTCGGGATCGCCAACGGTGCCTCGGTGTCGCACGCCCAGCGGGTCGGGCGCGAGGCGCTGGCAACCATCGAGGGAATCCTCGAGGAGCCTGCGCCGTCGGTGCTGATTCTCGAACTCGGCGATTCCACCACCGTCCTCCGGGTGACCGCCTGGATCGACCAGCGCAACACCAGCTTCGCAGCCGCGCGCAGCGAAGCGATCCGCCTGCTCAAGCGCGCGTTCCTGAAGCACCACATCGAAATGCCCGATCCCGGCTACCGGGTCGAACTGCACCAGCGCGGGCCGGGGGATCCGGTCGCGCCTGCGCCGCCGCCGTCCCGCCCAGGTGCGCCGGCACTGGAAGCCGAGGCCGGCGCCAGCGCCGACCTGCGCGCCGAGCACCACATCGACCGCCAGATCGATCGCGATCACGCCGCCACCGCGGGCAACCTGCTCGATCCCGACGCACCCCGCGAATAAGCCAAGGAGCCCCGCCGCGCATGGCCCAGCACATCGGAATCGTCGCCTGCTCCGCCGAGGGCGCGGCGCTCTGCTACCGCGCCATCTGCAGCGGCGCAGGGGCGCCACTGCCGCAGCGGTACGCGCATCCGGAGGTCTCCATGCATACGCCGCCGCTGGCCGATTACGTGGCCCGCCTGGAGCGCGGCGACTGGCACGGGGTAGCGGACCTGATGCTGGCCTCGGCGGAAAAGCTGGCGCGTACCGGCGCCGACTTCCTGATCTGCCCCGACAACACCATCCACCAGGCGCTGCCGCAGGTGCTGCCGCGCTCTCCGCTGCCGTGGTTGCACATCGCCGACGCGGTGGCCGCCGAGGCGCTGGCACGCGGCTACCGGCGCATCGGCATTACCGGCACCCGCTGGCTGGTGGACGGCCCCGTCTACCCGGAGAAGCTGGAGGCGCGCGGGCTCGGCTGGGTGCGCCCGGAAGCTGCGGACCGCGACGCCATCGGCGGCATCATCATGGAGGAACTGGTCGAAGGGGTCTTCGATCCGGCCTCGACCCGGCGGTTGCAGCAGGCGATCGCGCGCCTGGGCGATCGCGGCTGCGACGCGGTGGTGCTCGGCTGCACCGAACTGCCGCTGGTGATCGACGGCGCCAATTCGCCGCTGCCGACGCTCGACTCCACCCGCCTGCTGGCGCGAGCCGCGCTCCGGCGCGCGCTGCAGGGCGGCACCGCGCTGCCGCTCAAGCCCGCCGCGGGCTGAGCCCGCGGTACCGGTGGCGGTATGCTTGGCGCCCACCCGCACCGGCAGATCCCATGCGCCTGCAACTGTGCACCTGGCCCGAGGTCGAAGCCTATCTGGCCGGCTCGACCGGCATCATCGTGCCGATCGGATCGACCGAACAGCACGGTCCGAACGGCCTGATCGGCACCGACGCGATCTGCCCCGAAGTGGTCGCCCAGGCCGTGGCCGAGCGCATCGGCGCGCTGGTCGCACCGACCCTTTCGATCGGCATGGCGCAGCATCACCTGGCGTTCCCCGGCTCGCTGGCGCTGCGCCCGTCCACCCTGATCGCGGTGATCGGCGACGTGGTGCGGTCGCTCGCCCTCCACGGCTTCCGCCACGTGTATTTCTTCAATGGCCACGGCGGCAACGTCGCCACCGCCCAGGCGGCGTTCGCCGAGATCCACGCCGATGCGAGCTTCGCGGGCCAGGCCGCCGGACTCCGCCTGAAGCTGGCCAACTGGTACATGGGCGCCCGGGTGCAGCGGCTCTCGCGCGAGCTGTTTGCCGACAGCGAGGGGCATCACGCCACCCCGTCGGAAATCTCCCTGACCTGGCACGCCCATCCGGACCGGGCGAAACCGATGACGATGACCCCACGGCTCGCTCCGGTGGCCGATTTCGGCGACGCCCGCGACTACCGGGAGAAGTTTCCGGATGGGCGGATCGGCTCGGATCCTTCGCTGGCCAGCATCGAGGCCGGCGCGCGCCTGTTCGAGGCCAGCGTCGCCGACACCATCGAGGACTACCAGGCGTTCCTGGCAAGGGGCTGAGACCGCTGCCGGGTCGATTCCGCAACGCCGAACTGCGGGAATGGCTCAGCGCAGCTGGCTGTCCTTGCTGCCGCGGCGGTTGTAGCCTCTGGCAGCGCCCGCCTCGCGGTCCTCGGCTTCCTGGCAGGCCACGCACAGGCGCACCCCGGGCACCGCCTTGCGGCGGGCCTCGGGGATCGGGGACTCGCATTCTTCGCAGCGCGACAGGCCCGGGCCCTGCCGCAGCCGGCTGCGGGCGCGCTGGATCCCATCCTTCACCGTCGCGTCGATCTGGTCCTGCACGGCGCCGTCGCCGGCCCACCCGGTGGCCATCTTCGCCTCCACAATCGGCTCGCTCGGCAGCAGGATATCCGGGGTGCGCTGAACGAAACGCCATCGCGCCCGCGACCGCCGCCGGCCGGAAGGGCCGACGCGGCCACGCGGGGAACGCACCCCAGCTACTCGCCGGCGCCGTCGATCCTGGTCAGCACGCGGGTGATCCCGAGCACTTCGATCCGGCCGCCCGACTTCCGGAAGGCGGCGAGATCCTCGGAGATGCGATCGCTGGTCACGCGCTTGTCGGTACCGCCCTCGGCGGCGCTGCGCGCCTGGCGCGGATGCGGCGACTTGCTCTTGGATTTGGTGGGTTTGGACATGGCTTCCTGTGGAGCTTTCAGTACATGGTCAGTGGGATGCCGCGCCGCAACTGCCCATGGTGGGTGGCGCGGATCTCGCGGCAGTAGGGGCCGCCCATCGAAAACTTCCGGCACACCGCCGGCCGCTGCCCGTAGATCGTGCAGCACATCCGCAGCGGATCGACGGCCACGCACCAGCCGTCCTCGTCGCGCGCCATCACCGCAAGCCCGCGCTCGGTGCGGGTGGTCAGATGGCCGGGCACCTGGTCCTCCGGGTCGAGCACCACGGTGAGCCGGCAGCAGATCGCATCGCAGCGCGCGCACGAGACTTCTCGCTCCATGCCCTCGCGATCCTCGCGGTGCGGGACCCCCTTCATGCCACCTCCGCCGTGATGGCGGCGGCACGGCGGTAGCCGAGCAGGCGGCCGCGGAACGGGGCCACCTCGCCGGCCTCCATCGCCCGGCGCTGCTCGGTGGGGACGTAGCCCTGCGCCACCATCGCCCTGGTGAACGCGCCGCTGTTGCCGCGTCCGGGATCGGCGATCAGCACCTCGGCGGCGGGCTGCGCGTGGCGCTGCAGCAGGCCCGCCAGCGCGGCCACATGGCCGCGCTCGTAGAGCACGTCGCTGCCGATGATCAGGTCGAAGCGACCGAGCGCGCCGGCCGGCGCGTCCCAGTCGAGAGTCCGGTAGGGCACCGCGTCGAGCCCGTTGAGGGCCGCGTTGTAGGCGAGGAACACCTCGGCGAGCGGATGGCGGTCGCTGGCGAGGACGTCGGCGCCCCGCGCGCGCAGCACCAGACTGGCCAGGCCGAGGCCGCAACCGAGCTCCAGGATGCGCTTGCCGGCGACGTCGTGCCCGGCCATCGCCTCGGCGAGCATGCGCCCGGCCGGCCAGACCTGGCCGAACAGGCTCCATTGCGCCGAGGAGATCCCGGCGCGTTCGGCCGCCAGGTCGGGATCGGCGAACTGCTGGACGTCCGCCAGGGCGCGGATCCGAAACTCGCGATCGCCGAGGGCGTGGACGCGGATGTGGGTCTGATAGCCAGGCACGGAGGCTCCCGTTGGGCCGGGTCCCGCGGGGGGACGGAGGCGCGAGGCAGGGAGCGGGACGGCACCGGAACGGCCGCGGGACGCGCGAAACCACGAGCAGCCTGGGCATCTTACGCCCCGCGGGCCGGTCGCAGCGGATCCGGGCCCGCAAAACCCCCTCCCGCTTCAGCCGCCAGCCGGCCAGCGGCCGCCGCAGGCGCATGAACGCCGCACGACCCGCGGGCGCGGAACCCGCCGCAACGGGCGGACCGGGCCGGGCCGGTTCCGGTAGTCTTGCGCCGTCCCGGCGCTCGCCTTCCCCCCAACGGACCCGAACCATGCCCCGTACCGCACTCCTCCCTTTCCTGCTCCTGCTCGCGTGCTCCGTGCCGGCCACGGCCGGCAGCTTCGCCGGCACCTCCGCCGGCGCCTCCTCGGGCGGGTCTTCCGCCTCGTCGGGCAGCACCTCCGGCGACGACAAGGTGGTGCTGCAGGCCCGCGACGATGCCGCCGGCTTCGTCGCCAGCGATGGCCGGATCCGCGGCGCCCGGCTGGAAGCAGCGCTGCGCCTGCTGCGCGAGCGCAGCGACCGGGCGCGCGACGCCAGCGACATGCAGCTGGCCCGGGCGATCCTGACGCAGTGAAACCGCGCGGCCGGCCGGCCCTCCGGCGCTGGCCGCTGCTGCTCCCGCTGCTGCTGTGGGCGGCGCCCGCCGCGGCGCTGCAGTGGGAGGTGGCCGGCGCGGCCGGGCCGCGCCAGGCCGCCGCGCGCGCACTGCTGCAGCTGTCGCTGCAGCGCCTGCCGGCCAGGTGGCGCGAATCGCTGCCGGCGGAGGGCGTACTGGAATGGCGCGACGATCTGCCGCCGGGCGTGCACGGGCGCGCCGGCGGACGCCGGATCCAGCTCGATCGCGCGCTGCTGGACGACTGGATGGCGCGGCCGCCCGGTGCCGGCGTCGACGACCCGGCGACCCGCGCCGCGCTGGCCGCCGCGATCCACGAACTCGCACACCTGCACGACCGGTCGCCCGCCGGCGGCCTGTCGCGAGACCCGCGCCTGCTGGACCTGGCCGGCTGGCAGGTCCGGCCTTTCCGGGCGGGCCTGCGTACGCGCAACGCGTTCACCGACCGCAGCCCAGACCGCTACGAACTGGAAAGCCCCGCGGAGTTCGTGGCGGTGAACCTGGAACATTTCCTGCTCGACCCTGGGTACGGCTGCCGGCGGCCGGGGCTCTACCGTCATTTCGCCGCGCATTTCGACCATGCCCCGCCGGTCGCCGATTGCGCGCCCGGGCTTCCGCTGCTGGTGGCAGATGCGGGCGCCGACAGCCCGCTGCTGCAGATCGATCCGGCACGGGTGCACGCGGTGGACTACCTCTTGGCCGAACCCGACGGCCGCCCGATGAGCCGCTGGGGCCACAGCATGCTCCGGCTGGTGGTGTGCGCCCCGGGCCGCGCGCCCGGCCCGGACTGCCGGCTGGACCTGCAGCATCACCTGGTGCTGTCGTTCCGCGCCTTCGTCGACGACGTGCAGATCTCCAGCTGGCGGGGGCTCACCGGCTCCTACCCCTCGCGGCTGTACGTGCTGCCGCTGGCGCAGGTGATCGACGAGTACACCGGGGTCGAGCTGCGCGGCCTGCAGTCGATCCCGCTGGCGCTCGGCCGCGACGAGGTCGCGATGCTGCTCGAACGCGCGGCGCGCCTGCACTGGAGCTACGACGGGCGCTACTACTTCCTGGGCAACAACTGCGCGGTCGAGACCTTCAAGCTGCTGCACGACGGCGTGCCGCGACTGGCCGGAGCGCGGCTGGCCAGCGTGACCCCGACGGCGCTGCTGCGGCGGCTGGAGCGCGCCGGCATCGCCGACAGCGCCGTGCTGGACGACCGCGAGCGGGCGCAGCGCCTGGGCCACTATTTCGCCTCCGCCAGTGCGCGCTACCAGGCGATGTTCGAGGTGGCCCGCCAGTCCCTGGGCCTGCCGCAGGCGCGGGTGGAGCAATGGCTGGAGCTCGCCGCGGCCCGGCGGCGGCCGTGGCTGGGCCGGGCCGATCTGCGCGCGGCCGCCGCGCTGCTGCTGCTCGAGCAGGCCGCGCTGCGGCGCGAGGAGTCGCGGGCGCGCGACGCGCTCAAGCGACACCTGTCGAGCGACCCCGCGCGACGCGACCAGATCGCCGGAATGCTGCACTGGCAGGGGATCTTCAGCCGTCCTGCCCAGCTGCTCGGCGACGGCGGGTATGGCCTGCCCCAGCGGGACGAACGCGCCGCGCTGGCGCGTTCGGGCGCCGAGCGCGCCAGCGCCTGGCAGGCCGAGCGCGAGCACCTGCACGCGGCGGCGCGCGGCTGGTTGCCGCCCGCGCGCCGCGCCGAACTCGACGCTACCGAGGCCAACCTGGCACTGCTCTCGGCCCGGCTCCGTGAGTTGCACCAGGCCGAGGGCGGGCTGCGGCTGGACGGCGCTATTCCGGCTCGCGGCCCCACAGATGCGGCGGCCGGCGCCGGACCGGCTGGGCCTTGACGATCGCGGTGCTGGTCTCGGCCTGTTCGGCGATGCGGTCGAGGATCTCGTCGAGCTGCGCCATCGAGCGCACGTGGAGCCGGGCGATGAAGCAGTCGTCGCCGGTCACCTTGTCGCACTCGCAGAACTCCGGGATCTCGACCAGCAGCCGCTGCACCAGCTGCAGCCGGCCCGGCAGCGGCCGGATCCGCACGATCGCCTGCAGCGGATAACCCAGCGCTTCGGGGTCGATGTCGACACCGAAGCCGCGGATCACCCCACGCTCCTGCAGCCGCCGCAACCGCTCGGAGACCCCGGGCGAGGACAGCCCGACCTCGGCCGCCAGCCGCTTGAGCGAGATCCGCGCATCGGCGCCGAGCACCTCGAGGATGCGGCGGTCGAGACCGTCGAGCGAAGACATCAGGCCATCTCCTTGGTCTGCCTAATAAAAGAAAGCTAGTTCGCGGAAGATGCTGCCAGAACCGCTGTTGTCCGGCATTGCATTTCAACATCATAAGTCCCGGATCGCGCGGGGTCGAATCATGCAAAAGCACACCCAGGGCACGCTCGAGATGAGCGTCGCGATGGTCATTCTCGGGACCATCGGCTGGTTCGTGGTGGTTTCCGGACGGCCACCGCAGGACGTGGTGTTCTGGCGCTGCCTGTTCGGCGCCGCCACGCTGCTCGCGGTCTGCGGCGCACGCGGCCTGCTGCGCCGCAGGCTGCCTCCGCGCACGCTGGGACTGGCGGCCCTCGGCGGGGCCGCGATCGTGGCCAACTGGCTGCTGCTGTTCGCGGCGTTCCCGCGCGCCTCGATCTCGGTCGCCACCGCGGTCTACAACACCCAGCCGTTCATGCTGGTGGCGCTGGGCGCGCTGCTGTTCGGCGAGCGCCTGACCGGCGCGGGGCTGGCGTGGCTGGGCGCGGCCTTCGCCGGGGTGCTGCTGATCGTCCAGGCCAGGCCCGAGGCCGGCTACGTCGGGCCGGGGTTCCTGGCCGGGGTGCTGCTGGCGCTCGGTGCGGCGTTCCTGTACGCGCTGGCGGCGATCGTCGCCAAGCGGCTCGACGGCACGCCTCCGCAGCTCATCGCCCTGGTCCAGGTCGGGGTCGGCGCGGTCCTGCTCGCGCCGTTCGCGGACTTCGCCGACCTGCCCGCCGACGCCCGCAGCTGGGGCGCGCTGGCGACCCTGGGAGTGGTCCACACCGGACTGATGTACATCCTGCTCTACGGCGCGATCCAGAAGCTGCCGACCCGGCTGACCGGGTCGCTCACCTTCATCTATCCGGTCGCGGCGATCGTCGTCGATGCACTCGCCTTCGGCCACCGCCTCCAGCCCGTGCAGCTGCTCGGAGCGGCGCTCATCATCGTTGCTGCGGCGGGAATGCACCGCGGCTGGGGCGGCCCGCGCGATCCCGAGCCGGCGCGTGGAGCGGTGGCAGCCGGGCTCAGCTGCCGGCCGGGCCGAGGTGCCGGCTGAACCAGGCGGCGACCTCCGCCTGCAGCGCGCCCAGCGCGGCCGACCCCGCCGGTGCGTGGGCCATGCCCTCGACCACCTGCAGCTGCAGGCGCGTTGCGTGCGGGCCGCGGTAGTACGGCCGCAATGCCGTTTCCGCGGCCTGGGGATGGCCGCCGGCGACCATCGCATCCTCCGCGCCGTGCGCGATCAGCAGCGCCGGGGGCGGATCGCCGGCGGCGATGTCGGCGGCGCGTGAGACCACGTCGGACCGCGCCGCCAGGGCGCGTGCGCGGTCGTTCCATGCATAGCTGCCGCCGGTCGCCCGCTCCCAGGCGTCCACCGAGGCGCCGAGGCCGGTGGAGGCGTTGAGCACCACCGCGGCCGACACCGCCACGTCCCGTTCGGCCAGCGCGTGGAACACCGCCGCGCCGCCGGCCGAGAAACCGAACAGCCCGACCGCCGCACCGGGCCGGGCGCAGCCCGCGGCGCGCAGCGCCGCGACCACCGCGGGCAGCTCCCGGGCGCCGGCCATCACCACCGGTTCGAACACGCCGCTGGCCAGATCCTCGGCCTGGCGCCGTGCCAGCTCGCCCGCAGCGGGCGCGCGGGCGCCATGCAGCGGCAGGCCCAGGTACACCTTGACCGCGGGCACGTCGTCCAGCGGCAGCAGCGCCATCAGTTCGCGTTCGCTGCGCGGCGGGCCGAACCCGTGCCAGAGCAACACCGGCGCCAGTTCCACCGCGGCCGGCACGCGCAGGATCGCCGGGACACCCGCCAGGGAGACCTCGACGATCGCGGTCTCCGGGCCGTCCGCCCGGGACGCCGGACACGGCTGCGGCCCGCCGCCGCCGGCGAAGCAGGCCCCCGCCGCCAGCAGCAGCGACAGGATCGGGATGGGACGTGGGATGCGCATGGATCACCTCCACGCGCATGCTGGCACGGCCGGCGCCGCGCCGGCCGGGGCGCGGCGCCGATTCCCGTCATCGGCACATCGCGGCCGGTTTTCAGCCCAGCGCGTAGCCGACCCGGAAACCGCCCCAGTGGCGGCCGCCGACGAAGACCGGGACCGACAGGTCGAACATGATCTCGCCGGTATCGCGACGGTAGACCTGCAGCCGGTAGTCGTCGGTATGGCAGCCGACGCTGCGGCCGACCCGGTCGGTGAAGATCCGCTTGGTCCGGTTGCCCACCAGGTCGCGGGCGGGATCGCCGGTGAGCGGCTGGCTGAAGCGCAGGTTGTGGGTGGGCACGTAGCCGTCCGGGTTGGCGCAGATCGCGAACACGATCCAGGGTTCGGCGGCGGCCGCACGCTCCTGCACCGCGGGCAGCAGCTCGTCGCAGAGCGCGTCGAAGGCGGAATGGAACTTTTCCGGGTTGGTGCCGGGAACCGGCACGTACTCGCGCGAGAACAGCGCGTCCATGGCGATCCGGCCCTCGGCCGCTGCCGCTTCCAGCACCCGACCGACCCGCGCGGCGGCCGCGTGCGCGAGCCCGCGCACGCGCGCGTGGCGCGGCTCGCACAGTGGATCGGCGGGCAATTCGAACAGCCCCACGCAGTCCTGCAGCACGTCGGTGCGCGCCAGCACCTCGCCGGAACGCTCCACCACGCTGAGCGCGTGCTGGTGGTTGCTGTGGGCGAGGCCCGCCACCTCGGCCAGCGATCCGTCCACCGCCCGGATCTCCGCAGCGTGGCCGTCGACCAGACCGGCCACGGCGGCCATCGCCCGCCCGGTCCTGGCCATCATCTCGCCGAGTCCGCCGATGACCTCGCCGGTGGCCTGCGCCGAGCGGCTGCCGTGGGCCAGCGCCTCGGTGGTCTCGGCGATGATGCCGCGCACGTCGCGCGCGGCCGACGCGGTACGTTCCGACAGCGCCCGGATCTCCTTGGCGACCACCGCGAAGCCGCGCCCGACCTCGCCGGCGCGCGCCGCCTCGATGCTGGCGTTGATCGAGAGAATATTGGTCTGGAAGGCCACCTCGTCGATGACCTCGATGATGCCGTTGGCGCACGCCACGCGCTCCTCCACCTGGCGCATCGCCACCGACAGGGTGCCGGCGGCTTCGCAGCCTTCGGCCGCGCGGCCGTCGGCGTCGCGTGCCAGCCCCTGCAGCGCGGCGACCTCGCGGTTGGTCGCCTCCAGCCCCGCGATCAATCCCGCCGCGACCTCGCGCACCCGGGCCAGCGCCGCCACCTGGCCGTCGGACTGGCTGGCCAGCGCTTGGTTCTCGCTGCGCACTTCGGGCATGTCGGCGGCGATCTGGACCGAGAGTTCGACGGCCTGACGGATCGCCTCGGAGAGGTTGCCGAACCCCGCGGCGAGACGACGCGCCAGCGGGTGTTCCGCGAGCTCGGCCGGCGGCAGGTAGTCGAGGCGGCAGGAGGCGAGCCGCGCGGCGGTCTCCTCGAGCAGCGCGCGCTCGGCCGCGGCCGCTTCCAGACGCGCGGCCATCGGTGCGAACGCGGCGCTGATGGAAACCGCGGCGTCGCCGCCGGCGAGCCGGGCGGCGTCGCGCAGCAGCGCGGCGGTGTCCGGATCGGGGAGGCTCAGCCACCAGCCGGCGGCGCCGTTGCGGCGGTAGCGCACCCGGCTGGCGGGATCGCCGCCGGGCGCGTTCCACACCCCCTCCTCGCCCTGCAAATCGGCCAGCTGCAGCCCCCACACGCGCTCCAGCGGGCCCGCGGCGGGCGCATCGTCCAGCCCCAGCAGGTCGGCGGCGCTGCGGTTGGTGGCGAGGATGCGGCCGTTCTCGCCGATGCGCAGCATCGGCACGTCGACATCGGGCAGCGTGGCGGCGGCGATGGTCGCATCGGCAGCGCTGGATGCAGGCTCGGCGCTGCGCATCGGACGGTTCCGGAAGAGGACTTCTCCGCTATCGGCCGCCGGGCGCGGGAATTGAGGGCAGGATCGCCGAGCGCGAGCCGGCGCGCACCCTCAGCGCGCGCCCGCGCAGCGCTCCGGCGAACAGCGCCCATCGCCTTCGATGCAGATGCGGTCGCGACCGTTGCGCTTGGCCTGGTAGAGCGCGCCGTCGGCCCGCATCATCCAGCTCGACCAGTCGTCGTCGGGGTTCAGCATGGCCGCGCCGATCGACGCGCGCACCGGCCCGGAGGGGCCGCGCAGCTCCTCCCGGATCCGCTCCAGCAGCTTGCCCAGCGCCGCCTCCAGCCCGTCGCGGTCGGTCGCCGGAAACAGCACCGCGAACTCTTCGCCGCCGAAGCGGTAGAGGCGGTCCGACTTGCGCAGGTTGCGGCGCAGGATCTCGGCGAAGGCCACCAGCACCCGGTCGCCGGCGTCGTGGCCGTGCTCGTCGTTGACCAGCTTGAAGTGGTCCAGGTCGAGCACCGCCAGCGCGGCCGGCAGCCCGCGCGCGTGGTGACTGGCCACCGCATCGGGCACCTCGGCCTCCATCACCCGGCGGTTGGCCGTGCCGGTGAGCGCATCGCGGGTGGCCAGCGCCTCCATCTGCGAGTGGTGGAAGGCCACCAGCCACGAGAAGATGAACCCGTAGAGGGTCACCAGCGCGGCCGTCGCCAGAAAGGTGGCCTGCGCGTCGGGCGCGGGAAACCCCGCCGGCAGCAGGAACGGGGACGCCATCAGCGCCAGGTTGGCGGCCACCGCGAGCAACCGCGGCCCGATCATGAAGTTGGCGATCATCACCGTGTAGACCCACAGCAGCCCCTCGAGGCCGAGCGCGACCTGGATGCCGACGCAGCCGATCGTGACCAGCGTCACCACGATCGACCCGGCCAGCCGGGTGCGGCCGCTGTGCCAGGCGAACAGCGCGCTGCCGGCGATCACCGCCACCACCAGCACGTCGATCACCGCGGCCAGCCACTGGCCGTTGACCGCGCGAAGGACCGCGAACGGCAGGATCGTGACCGTGGCGAGCGTGCCCAGCAGGCAGATCATCGCCAGCCGGATGTCGGCGCGCAGCTTCTCGAAAATGTTCCTCAGCCAACCCATCCTGCCCTCCCGGCGCCGACGCCGCCGCTCCGACAGGCCTGCACGCGCACCCTGCCGCCCGTCCTGCGCCGCGGCACCCGCGGGCGCGGCTGCAGGCGGATCGACGTCCGCGGATGCGGGTGTCAGTGCGGGGCGGGCGCGACCCGAGGACCCCGTCATCGACCGGCGGGGCGATCGTGGCCGCAACGCAGCGCGCTCCTCTCCGTCCTGCGGGGGCGGCCGCATCCGCACGGCGGAAGACTCCGCACCTGGGCCGTTATCGGCCGGCGTTCGCCCGAGTTGAGCGAAACGCCCGACGCTGGCGGCACCCTCGTGGAACGGCTCGGCTGAAACATGGGCTCGGTTCGTGGGCGGGGAAGCCCCGATTCTTCCTGGCGGCGCATGAAGGCCCCATATGCGCGCTTCAACCCATTGATTCGTATGCCAGACGGCCGCGCCGACGCGAGTCCGCGCCCGCTGCCCTACACTGGGGCGCCATGCCCGGAGCGGCCAACGATGGCAAAACCCAACTACTCGTTCGAAAAGCGCCAGCGCGAGATCGCCAAGCAGAAGCAGAAGGAAGAGAAGCGCGCGAAGAAGCAGGCCGCCAAGCAGGCCGCCGCGCCCGCACCTGCAGGCCAGGCCCCCGCCGGCGGCGAATGAGCGGTTCGGAGACGCTGCGGCCGCGCTAGCTCCCCGCATCCCACGTCTTCCGCCCGACGCGCGAAGCGGCGGCGGCGGGCGGAGCACGGCGCTCCGCGCGCTCGCGCCGAGGCTCCGCTCAGCGCACCGAAGCTTCGGCGCCGCCCCCTGGAGCGGCCGCGGCCGCATAGATCAGCTCGCCGGCGCGGATCGTGGCGCGCACCTCGGCGAAGCCACGCACATCGGCCCTCGGGTCGGCCCGCAGCAGCACGAGGTCCGCCCGCATCCCGGGCGCAATCCGGCCCTTCCTGCCGCCCTGCCCGAAACGCGCGGCGGGCGCGGTGGTCAGGCTGTCGAGGATCTGGCGCCAGTCGAGTCCGGCGCGCGCCATCAACTCGAATTCGCGGCGGGTGTCGAGGTGGTCGATATAGCCCACGTCGGTGCCGAACAGGACCGTGCCTCCGGCCGCGGCGAACGCACCGAGCTGTCGGGCGGCAGCGTCGAGGACGCGTTCGCGTACTTCGTCCGGGGCGCGCTCGCGGCGCAGTTCCACCTCGAACAGCGTCAGCGTCGGCACCAGTGCCAGGCCCGCCGCGCGCATCCGCTCGACCAGCGCCGCATCCCATGCCCCCATGGAAGGCGTGGTGTGCGCCAGCACGTCGACCCCACTGGCCATCGCCACCTCCAGGCCGGCCAGATCGGTCGGATGCGCGAACGCTGGCTTGCCGGCGGCGTGCGCCTCCTCCACCACCGCGCGAGCGATCGCCACGTCCATCGGCACCACCCCCGCTTCGACGATGGCGCCGGCGAACAGCTTCACCCCGTCGGCGCCGGCGGCCAGCTGGCGTCGCGCCCGCTCGCGCGCCTGGGCGGGGTCGGCGACCTCGGCGCTCGGGGCGCCGATCCGCTCGAGCAGGTCGCGGACGTAGACCGGGGTGCCGCCTTCGGGAAAGAACGGCGCGTCGACGTACAGCACCTCGGGACCCGCCACCTCTCCCGACTCGATCCGCGCCCGCATCGCCGCGGCGTCGCCGTGGAACGAGGAAATGTCGAACACGGTGGTGAAGCCCCGGCTGGTCAGCGCTTCGCGCACCGCGGCCTCCAGCTCCGGCGCGGGCCGGGTGGCAGGCGCGCGCAGCGCCGGGGACAGAAAATGCACATGGCTGTTCCAGAAGCCCGCGGTGAGGAAGCCTCCTTCGCCGTCGATCACGGTCGCGCCGGCGGGAACCTCGACCTCGCCGGCGGCGCCGACGGCCACGATCTCGCCATCGCGCACCAGCACCGCCCCCCCGACGATCGCCGGGGCCTCCGGCGCGGGCTGGATCGTCGCTCCGACGATCGCCAGCTCGGCGGCCGCCAGCGGCGGCGCGCAGGCCAGGCACAACGCGATGATCAGCTGCTTCATGGCGGCTCCGTGCGTGGGGGACGCCATGGTGATCCCTGGCCGCGGCCGTTGCCACTCCGGGAGACCCAAGCCGCCCCCAACCCCGGGGCGCCCCGGCGAGCCGGCGCTCAGCCGGCCGGGGCGGCCGCCAGCGCCAGCGCCTCGTCCAGGCCGACCTCGCCCTGGAAGCCCGGGCCGCCGCCCGCGGGCCGCCCCGCCTCCACGGCATGGGCGAACGCGACCGCCGGGTCGGCTTCGAGCCGCTGGTACAGGCGCTGCAGGCCGGGATAGTCGGCGCGGTCGACGACCGCGTGATAGCCCGTCCAGCGCGCGATGCCGACGAAGTAGGCATCCGCCAGGGTGCGGTGCCCGCCGAGCAGCCACGGTCCATCGCCGAGCATGCGCTCCAGATCGGCATGCGCCCTGGCGACGGCCGCGCGCCCGTAGTCGACCAGCGCCTGCCGGGCCGCGCCATCGACGGCGTGCTCGAGTGCGTACCAGAGCGGCGAGAACGCGCCGAAGAAGCTGGTGTTGAGAAACCCCAGCATCTGGTTGAGGCGGTCGAACCCGGGGCTGCGCTGGGGGAAACCCAGGCCGGCGTCGATGGCGCGTGCGCCGAGGTGGTTGAGGATCGCCATGCTCTCGCTGAGTGCCGCGCCTTCGGCGGTCAGCAGCGTCGGCGTCTCGCCGACCGGGTTGAGGCGACGGTAGCCCGGGCCCGAGACGTCCTCGGGCATGCGCACCCGGCACAGGCGATAGGGGGCGCCGAGCCACTCGAGCGCGACGATGCTGCCGAACGAGCAGCCGGATGGAACGCCGTAGAACAGGATGGGGGTCATTGCGGTCTCCGCGGGGATGGCGCCTGTAAAGCTACTGGTGTGGACTTCAGCCGTGTAGACCGTAAAAATGCGCCGCAAAGTCCACTCGTGGAGACGATGGCGTGCTGAATCTCAACGACCTGCGGTACTTCGTTGCGGCCGTCGACAGCGGCGGGTTCGCGGCTGCCGGCCGCCTGCTGGGGGTGCCGAAGTCGACGGTCAGCAAGCGGGTCGCGGAACTCGAGCGCGCGCTGGGCGCGCGTCTGGTGCACCGCACCTCGCGCAGCTTCGCGTTGACCGGACCGGGGCGCGATTTCCACGAGCGCGCGGCCGCCGCGCTGGTCGAGGCCGAGGCCGCGGAGACCGCGGTGCGGGCGCGCCAGGCCGAACCCAGCGGTCCGGGCCGGATCACCAGTTCGGTGCCGGTCGCGCAGCAGTTGCTCGCCCCGCACCTGCCGCGGCTGGCGGCCGCGCACCCCCGGCTGCGGCTGCAGCTCGACGTGAGCGACCGCTTCGTCGACATCGTCCAGGAGGGCTACGACATCGCGGTGCGCTCACACGCCGCGCCGCTGCCCGATTCGGGCCTGGTCCAGCGCCAGGTCATGGCGGAGCCGGTGATCCTGGTGGCCGCACCGGCCTACCTGGCCTGCCGCCCCGCGCCGGCCGCGCCGGACGCACTGGCCGACCACGACGGCCTGCTCACCGGCGCCGGCAACACCGCGTGGCGGCTGGAGGGTCCGGGAGGCGCGGCGGTGCTGGTCGAACCGCGCGCCCGGATGGTCGCCAACGAATCGACCGTCCTGCTTGCCGCGGCGCATGCCGGGCTCGGCATCGCCTGCCTGCCGGAGCTGCTGTGCGATCCCGCGTTGCGGGCAGGCACGCTGCTGCGGGTGCTGCCGGGCTGGCGCGCCGGCACCGTCGTCACCACGCTGCTGCTGCCGCACCGGCGCGGACAGCTGCCCGGGGTGCGTGCGACGGTGGAGTTCCTGGCCGCGTGCCTGGCCGCGGAGGCGCCGGCGCGCTGAACGCTGCTGCCGCGGCGCCGTCCCGCAGGCCGGGGTCACGCCCCCGGGGCACGCCCGTCGCGGCCAGCAGCCGCGCATCGGTGCGGCAAGGGCGTGGCCCCGGCCTGCGGAACCGGGGGATCGCTATCCGCTGCAGCCGCCGCAGCAGACCGAGGGCTGCTGGATCACCTGGCCCTCGCCCACTGCGCAGCCGACGCTGCCGAGCAGCGCCGCCAGCTGCGCGGCGGCCATCGAGGTGGACACCCGCAACGTTGCACCAGCGGCATCGAGGTCGACCAGCGCCGCCGGGTCGAGCGCGGCGAGCGCGCGCTCCACGGCGGCGAGGTCGGGCGGCGTACCCGGGACCGCGACATGGAATTCCATTGCAATCTCCACGAAGTCGCCGGCCGGCGCCTGCCGGCGCAGCGCGGCCGTCCACCGACCGCCAGTCCATGCTCGACCCGTTCCGCCCGGACCGCGCTGACCTCGGTCAAGAACTCGTCGAGAACGCACGCCGGGGCAGTTCCGCCGGCGGCGCGGCAGTCGCCACGCGATCCCGCCGGGGAGGGCCGGATCGAGCTTCGGGAACGCCTTGGACCGGCGGCGTGGGCGGAGGCCGTAGGCAGCCGGCCGCTGGCGCCCGCTACAGGGTGCGGATGGTGTCGCCGCCCGCTGCTTCGAGGAGTTCCTGCGCCTGCGCGCATTGCTCCGCGCTGGTCGCGTGGACCAGCAGCACCGTGCGCCCGGCGGCGTGGGCCTCGCGCGCCTCGAGCACGTACGGGTCGTGATCCGGCCGCAGCGAGACCAGCCCGCCCGCGAACAACCCCGCGACCGCGCCGAAACCGACGATCGCCCCCGCCGCCATCAGCGGCGACTGGGCGATCAGCGGCAAGCCCATCGCCAGGAGGATCGCGAACGCCAGCGCGCCCAGCACCGCGCCGGCGATCCCCAGCCACAGATGGCTGCGCAGGATGGTGCGGAAGATGCCGCGGTCCTCGGGCTCCAGGGCACGGTCCAGGCCGGTCTGGCCCGGTTCCACCACCCGCACCTGCGCGATCCCCAGCGCGAGGCGTTCGCGCACGCCGGCGGCGGCCGCCTGCGCCGCCTCCACGCCGTCGAACGCGGCCGCCACCTTGTGGTCGGAGGCCTCGCCGGTCAGGCCGCTCGCGACGTTCATCGCCGCGCGCCCGCCGGGCGCCATGGGAACGAGATCGCGCCTGCGGCTCCGGCCATCGCCGATCCTCCTGATGGGACCGCCCCAGCCTACGCCGTTGGGCTGTCTACGCCGCGTTCATGCCGCGACCAGCAGCACGAACCGGCCGACCTGGGAATTCATCGACACCGCCAGCGTATCGGCCCGCGCCAGCAGCTCGCTGGCGGGCTCGCCCAGATCGGGCGGCGAGGCGCGATAGTCGGCGTCCTCCGGCAGCGCATCGCGGGTGACGTAGCCCACCAGCACGTTCACCAGTTCGCCCAGCGCATCCTCGGCCAGCGCCTGGTCGCATTCTTCCTCGGGCATCGACAGGAACGCGCCGGCGATGCGCGCAGCGGTGGCGTCGTCGCAGGCCACGGCCAGGCGCAGCGGCCGCTCCGCCTGCACTCGGACCTGTGCGGTCAGGTTGCAGCCGTCCAGCCCGTCGGGGGCCTCCACCAGGCTCGAGAAGCGGCAATGCGCGTGCAGCAGGCGCGGGAACAGCCGGGTGCACGTATTGATCGCGCCTGCCAGCACGGTCCCCGCGGGGTGCGCGGCGACCCCGAGCTCCAGCGCCCTGTCGGCATCGGCACGTTCGTGTTCGTGGCTGCGCAGCGCGGTCTCCAGCTGCGCGACCGTCAGCGCGCCCTGCTCCACCAGGATCTCGCCGAACAGCCGGCGCCCCTTGCGCTGCCGCTCCAGCAGCTCGGCGACGTGCTCGGGGCCGAGCAGGCCCATTTCCAGGGCCAGGTCGCCGAAGCGCCGGTCCTGGCTGCGCTGGCGCGCGTTGATCCGCTCGGCCTGCTCCGCATCGAGCATGCCGGCGGCGACCGCGAGTTCGCCGAGCACCGGATTGGATGCGCGCTGCGCGTCGAGCGCGTCGAGCAGTTGCTGCCGGTCGATCAGGCCTTCTTCGAGCAGGTACTGGCCAAGGAACTTTGCCGCCATGGGGTGTCGCCTCCTGTATTGGACCAGACCGCTCAGCCGGCGACGCCGCGGAGCACGCGCACCATCGCTTCTGGGTCGATGGGCTTCTGCAGATAGGATGCCGCGCCCATGCGCAAGCAGTCCTCGATGTCCTTCTTCGCACCCAGCGAACTCAGGATCACCACCCGGGCGTCGGCATCGTATTCCAGCAGCGCCTGCAGGGTCTGCTTGCCGTCCATCTGCGGCATCACCAGGTCCAGCAGCACCACCGCCGGACGGTGCGCGCGATAGCCCTCCACCGCTTCGGCACCGTTGCCCGCTTCCGCCACCACCTCGAAGCCGGCTTCCGAGAGCTGCCTGGCGGTGAGCATGCGCAGAGCGCGCGAATCGTCGCAGAGCAGTACGGTCGGTCGGGCTGTCATGGGGATCGACTCCAGTCGGGTGAGCGCGTGGTGCTGACTCGATCGGCCGCGCGCCCGGTTTCTTGAGCCCGGTCACGCCGGGAGCGCCAGCCGGCTCGCAGCGGCCGGATCCGGATGTCGCGCCGGCCCGGGAAGACGCAACGCTCATTCGCGCGCGCGGTTCGGCATCGACGTGCTGTACGGCCGCTTCGGCCGGCCGACCCGCGAGATTCCCCGGTGGCGCAACCGGCACCGTGATACGCGTGGCGAACGGCCGCTGCCGATCTTCGGCAGAGACCGTGCACGCGCTCCAGGGACCCCTACGCCTCCAGCGATGCCTGCAGCGCCAGGGCCAGGCCCGCGTCGCCGCTGACGATCTCCTGCCAGCCCAGCTCTACGCCCTTGCGCCGGCCCTTGGGCACGAGCTTCATGCCTTCCGGATCGATGGTCAGGGTATAGCTGTGCCCGTCCACGAGGACCTCGCGGCGCAGGGGCTTGTCCAACCTGGTCATCGTGCCTCTCCGCTGTCATGTATCGCGGGAGGGTACGGCGGAAAGCGTCCAGCGACCGCGATCAAGGCCGGCCGCTATCGGGCGCACGCTGTCGGCCAACCCGCGGAGCCCGCGACGATCGAACCATCCGCGGCGAAGGCGTCGAGGCGAACGAACAGGAGGCCTGCGCATCTCGGTGCTGCGGCGGTGTTCGTGGAGAGCGTGGCGGGGAGTGGAATCCTGCCTGCAGCGCGCCTCGCTGCTTGCGCTGATGCCGCAGTGGCCGGTGCGCTGACCTGCGAACGCTGCCGCGGGATCGCGCCGGCCGACCACGACGTGCGCGAGGCGCTCGGCGAGGCCGCCGCGGCTGTGCGCCCTGATCCTTCCTGACGCCGGCCGACCGAGCCACCGGCTGAACGTACCTTCATCCGTCCGCCAGGGGCCGCAGGCGCTCCGGTGAAGCTGAACGCGAGGAGCCTCGCTGCTGCGCCCATCACTTCGCCTCAACAGCCCATCGCCAAGGATGCCCCCGTCGTCCATTTCGTGGGCCCACAGGAGAACCCAGCATGAAACCAGCAATCTTCAAGTCCACCGCCCTGGTCGCCGCCCTCGGTGCAGCCCTCTCGCTGGCCGCCTGCCAGGTCGAGAAGACCCAGGAAGGCGAGATGCCCGATGTCGACGTGGAAACCACGGGTGGACAGCTTCCCGCATACGATGTCGAGACCGCCGATGTCGAGGTGGGGACCCGGACCGAGACGGTCGAGGTCCCGGAGGTCGACGTGACCACCGAGCAACGCGAAATCGAGGTTCCCGACGTGGACGTGACGATGCCGGAGGAGAAGGAAGAGAGCCAGAACTGACCTTCCCCGCTCGCGAACCACAAGGGACGCCGCGCAAGCGGCGTCCTTTTTTTGTTCTTCTCCACTTCGCGGAAAGCGCGCATCCGTCCGCCGGTGGGCCCGCGCGTGGAGAACCGCCTTCTTGTGTGGCGGCGTCATGCCGGGCCCGGCTCTTCCTGAAGCATCCCGCGGAACGCTTAGAGTAGGCGGCACTCCCAGGACGGATGCCCCGATGCCGAGCAGGCGCGTTCCCCGCGAACCTCTGGAAGGCAGCGACCCGCGCATCGGGCTGAACGCCGGGCAGGTGGCCGAGCGGCGGCGGCGCTTCGGCGGCAACGATGTGGCCGAAACCGCTCCGAGGCGCTGGTGGTCGGTGCGGTCGCCACCGGCGCGGTGCTGGCCGGATACGCACTCGGCGGGCGGGCCGGGGGAAGCGAGGACCCCGCGGCGGCAGCGCGGTCGCTGGCGCTGGCGGTGCTGCTCCTCTGCAGCGTGGTGTTCCTCGCGGCGCTGACCGGCCTGCGCGGACGGGCGCCGCGCGCGATCGCCGCGGCAGGGCTGGCGAGCGCCGCGCTGATCCAGGTACCGGCACTCTCGGGTTTGCTCGAGGTCCAGCCGCCGGCACCTTGCGCGCTTGCCGCCGCCCTGGCCGCTCTGGCGGGGCTGGCGACACTGCCGCTGCGGAGGGTGCTGGACGCAGGGCCCTGACCCGACGCATTCAAGAAGTGTGACGGATTGCCGTTATCCTGTGATCGACGCAGTTCACCGCCGGTCCCGCGCGGGAATCCGGCGTCCGGCCGAAAACGGGGGCGGCCATCGCGATGCCGAGAGACAGCCGTCGCCGCCGAGCCTGGCGCATCGCCATGCTGGCGGCGCTGGCGGCTTGGTCGCCAGCGTTCGTCCAGGCGGCCGACCAGGCCGGGGGCGAGGCCCGTCGCCTCAGCCTGGAAGCGTACGGGCCCGATCAGGGGCTGTCGCAGTCCACGGTCAACGCGCTGCAGGGCGACGATCAGGGCTTCCTGTGGATCGCTACCCAGGAAGGCCTGAACCGCTTCGACGGCCACCGCTTCGAGGTCTATCGGCGCGGGCCGGCGGCGGAGGGCGGCCTGCTGAGCAGCAGCATAGACGCCCTGGCGTTCGAACAGGACCGCCAGCGGCTGTGGCTGGGCACCAACGACGCCGGACTGGAAGTGGTCCACCTGCCCAGCTGGGTGCGAACCCGCCTGACGACCGCCGACGGCATGTCGCATACGCGGGTCTCGCAGATCCTCCCCGACCCGGCCGGAGGCGCCTGGCTCGGCACCGGTGCGGGCGTGGACCGGGTCGGCGCGGCACTGGACCGGGTGGACCGGCTCGGTGCCACCGGCGACGTGGTCCAGCTGGTGCCCGGACCCACGGAAGGGACCGCACTCGCGCTGGATCGCGGCTGCCGCCTGTGGCGCGCGACCCGCAAGACCCTGCGGCAGGTGGCGGCGGCGCCGGGGAACGCGCGCATCTGCGTCGCCCTGCAGCGCGGCCCGGAAGGCGCATGGGTGGCCAGCGCCCGCCGCGGTCTCTACCTGCTGGATCCGGCCGATGGCTCGATCCTGCGCCACTACCCGATGGCGGCCCTGCAACCGGCACCGGATGCGATCGGCGCGCTGTTGCGCCTGGCCGATGGCCGCATTCTCGTCGGCTTCGGCAACGGCGCGATCGTCCAGCTTGGCCCGGGCGCGGCGCCACCGCGGCGGCTGACGCTCGACGGCGCGCCGGGATCCGGGGTGGTGGCGCTGCACGAGGACGGCTTGGGGACGCTGTGGATCGGCACCTACACTTCCGGGCTCTACCAGGTCAGGCCGCTGTCGGCGGCGATCCGCCACGAACTGGCGGACACGGACCCGATCGGCGCGTGGCCGAGCAGCAGCCTGCGCGCGATCTGGCGCGACGGCAGCCACCAGCTGCTCGGCACCGATGCGGGACTCATGCAGCGGCGCGGCACCCGGCCCTGGCGGGCGGTGGAGCCCTTCGCCGGCCATACCGTGCGCGCGATCCACAGGGCGCCCGGCGTCGGCTGGTGGATCGGCACCCACGGCGGGCTGTGGCGCTGGGACGGCGACGGCGGCACGGAGCGGGTCGCCGGCCTGCCCGACCAGCGGGTCGAAACGCTGCTGGTGGAAGGCGATACCGCCTGGGTCGCCACCCGCGGCGGCCTGGCCCGCATGGAACACGGACGCGTGGTCGATGATCCGCGGCTGGCGCCGCTGCGCGGCCGCCTGCTGACCAGCCTGCTGCGCGATCGCGGCGGCACCCTGTGGATCGGCAGCAACGCGGACGGCCTCTGGTATCTCGATGCGGCCGGCACGCCGCAACCGTTCCGGCCGACCTCCGGCGAGCTGCACGAGTCGCTGTGGTCGCTGCACGAGAGCGACGATGCGTTGTGGGCGGGGAGCTTCTCCGGCGGGCTGTTCCGCATCGAACCCGACGCCGGCCGGGTGCGCGCCTATACCGACCGCGACGGGTTGTTCAACAACGTCGTCTACCGGATCCTCGAGGATCACCGCGGTCGCCTATGGCTGAGTACCAACAACGGACTCAGCGTACTCGACCCGGACACCGAAATCGTCCAGAACCTGCGCCCCCGCGACGGCCTCAACAACCGCGAGTTCAACAGCGGAGCCGCGCTGCGCGGCGGCCACGGCATGTTGTATTTCGGCGGCACCCGCGGTCTGGACGTGATCGACCCGCGCGGCTTGCCGCCACGCAGCCCGACCGCGCGCCCGGTGCTGACCGCGCTGCGGGTGATGCCGCGGGAAGCGGGCGGAGAATCGCTCCGCCATGGATCCAATATCGTCTACGCCGACCGGATCGCCCTCGACCACCAGGATCGGGTGTTCTCGGTCGAGATGACCGCGATCGACTTCACCGCCCCGGACGCAGCGCGGCTGCGCTACCGGATGCTGGGGCTGCATCGCGAATGGGTGCAGCCCCAATCGGCGCATACCGAGTTCTCGGTGAGCCATCTTCCTGCCGGGGTTTACACGCTCGAGGTACAGGCGGCAGGGCGCGACGGCCAGTTCGGTCCGCCGCGGACCCTCGAGATCGACGTGGCGCCGCCCTGGTGGCGACACGGCCTGGCCTATGCCGGATACGTCCTGCTCGGGCTGCTGCTGCTGGCCTGGCTGACCTCGCGGGTCGGCGCCACGGTGCGCCGCGAGCGGCGCCGGATCGAACTGCTCAACCGGACAGTCGCGGAACGCACCGCGCAGTTGCAGGACGCCAACCTGCGGTTGCGCCGCACCAACGAACAGCTGGACGTGGCCACCCGCCGCGACCCGCTGACCCGCATTTCCAACCGCCGCGACCTGCAGGCCTGGCTCGGCCGCGAGACCTCGGCGCTGCGTGTGCAGCTCGAACAGGCGGTCGACGGGCACGAACGCCTGGCGTTCTTCATGATCGACATCGACGACTTCAAGCGGGTCAACGACGAGCACGGCCACCAGGCAGGAGACGAAGTGCTGGTGCACTTCGCCGACCGGCTGCGTCTGCTGTGCCGCGAGCAGGACCTGCTGGTGCGCTGGGGCGGCGAGGAGTTCCTGCTGATCAGCCGCTTCACCCGGATCGAGGACGCCATGCGCCTGGCGGAGCGGATCCGCGAAGCGATCGCCAGGCAGCCGATCCGCGCGGGCCCGGGCGTGCTGCTGGAGCTGACCTGCTCGATCGGCTTCGCGCCATGGCCTTTCTCGCTGGAGTGGCCGGCGCTTGGCGAATGGGAGGACAGCGTGGCCATGGCCGACCGCTGTCTCTACGCCGCCAAGCGCGGCGGCAAGAACGCCTGGGTGGGGCTCGCGCCCGGCCCGGCGCCGGACCAGGCCGGCATCCAGGCGCTGCTGGCCGGCGCCGCCCCGGCCCTGCCCGGGCCGGACTGCGTGCAGGTGCTGCACGCCGAAGGCGCCGCCCCGCGTTTCGATCGCTGACGGGCGCGGCGGCGGGGTGGCCCGGACGCGGCTGGTTCAGGTCGCTTTCTTGTAGATCGTCATGCCGAGCACGAACAGCACCACGGCGATGACGATGGCCACCCAGAACAGGAACTGAGCGATGCCCATGGCCGCGCCGGCCAGGCCGCTGAAGCCCAGGGCGCCTGCGATCAGGCCGATGACGGCGAAAATGATGGCCCACTTGATCATGCGCGTTCTCCTGCCCGGAGGGCGTTAGCAAAGGTCCCGCGAGCCGGCCGCATGGGCGCGGCGCGCGTCGTGCCGTCACCCTACGGGCACCAGCGTGGCATGGCCGTGAATGCGGGTCGGGCCGCACCGGCGGCATCGACCGCCCGCCTCCCTCAGTCGTGCAGCGGCATCCGGAAGCGGAATCGGGTGCCGCTGCTGTCGTTGGACTCCACCTCCAGGGTGCCGCGATGCGCGCGCGCGATCTGCGCGGCGATGTAGAGCCCGAGTCCCAGCCCCTGTCCATGCCCTCCGGCTTCGCCCCGGGAGAAGGGTTCGAACAGGCGGCGGCGCTGCGCCTCGGGAATCGCGCGGCCGGTATTGCCGACCGAGAGCACCAGCTCGTCGCCGTCCGCGCGCGCCGTGGCCCGCGCCGGAGCGCGGGGCTCGCCGTGGACAGCGGCATTGATGAGCAGGTTGGCGAACAGCTGGGCGACGCGATCCGGATCGCAGCGCACCGGGCCGCCGATCACCAGATCGGCCTCGATGGGCCGGCCCGGATGCGCGGCGCGCACCTCGGCGACGACGTCCTCGAGCACGCCGCCCAGGTCGGGGGTCTCGCGCAGCACCACCGGGATCCCGCCGCCCAGGCGCCCGTGGGCGAAATCGAGGATGTTGTCGATCAGCTCCGACATCCGCGCGCAGGCGTTGCGCATGTCTTCCAGCGGCTGTTCCCAGGTCTCGTCGAGTTCGCCGCGCAGCAGCCAGGTGTTGCTGCTCAGCACCTGCAGGGGATTGCGCAGGTCGTGCCCGAGCACCGCGATGAACTCCTCGCGCACCCTGGCGGTGTCCCGCTCGCTGCGCAGCGCGTCGCTGGTGAGTTCGTGCTGCTCCAGGCTGTCCATGTGCGTGGCGATCAGTTCCGCGAACAGCTCCAGCGTCTGGACGATGGCCGGGTCGTCCAGTCTGGCCGGTTCCGGGTCGATCGCGCAGAGAGTGCCGAAGAACGCGCCGTCGCGGCGGAAGATCGGCACCGAGATATAGCTTTCGAATCCGTAGAGCTTCGGCGTGGGGTGGTCGCGAAAATGCGGATGGCCGCTCGCATGACCGAAGGCCACCGGCTCGCGGTGCTGGCGGATCTCGTTGCAGATCGTGGTCTCCAGCGGCAGCTCGCCGCCGCGCTCGATACCGAAGCCGATCCCGTCGCGTACCGCGCAGGCGATCCAGCGGCTGTCGGTGACCCGCGCCACCGCCGCGAAGCGCATCCCGGTGAGGCGCGAAACCATCGCGAGAATCTTCTCGACCGCCGGAATGCGGTCGATCAGCGCGATGTCCGCGCGCGTCGATATGTTCACCACGCCCCCGTCGCTGCCAGGCTGCAAATATAGCCCACGCCCGCTCCGACCACGCCTGAGTCGCGGCCCTACAGGTCGTCCTCGGCCGCGCCTTCGCCGGGCTCGGAGTAGTCGGGATCCTCGGCCTCGTGGGCATGTCCCAGGGCCTCGCGCACCGGCCCCGGCAAGCGTGCGACGTCGAGGACCACCTTTCCGGAGTGGACGTCGCGCACGGCTTCCATGGAGATCAGGAAATCCCCGGCATTCTCGATATTCACCAGCAGCTCGGCGCTGCCCTTGCGGACCTCGCGCACTGCGCCGACGCCGAGCTCGCCGTCGGCGACGAAGACCATGCAACCCACCTCGATCCGCTCGGGCATCTTCGGCACCTCGCCGCTTCGACGGGTCGCGACCGGGTGCGAGCGCCGTCGCCGAACATGATGTCCCGGCCCGGCGTAGCCGCGTGGTGAAGGCCGGCGGCCGCTGCGCGGGCGCCCCGATTGCAGCGCTGCGCGCCGGTGAAGGCGGGCGGGCGGTCCCAGGGAAGCCGCCGAATGCCGGGCGGAGACCCGCCCCCGACCGCCTTGCTTACTCGCCGGAAGAGATCCTGGCAAGCTCGGACACCATCTGGCGCTCCCGGGGGCGGCGTTCGTCCACCAGCCGGGCGAAGCGCGCCGCGGCGGCCGAGGCCTGTTCGGCTCGACCCGCCTTGTAGAGGACGACGCTGCGCATGAACTGGGCTTCGGCTTCGTCGGGATACTCGGCGGCCAATCCTTGCGAACACGCCAGCGCCTCATCGTGCTGCATCTCGCCGAGGATGTAGGTTTCGCACCAGCGCATGAAGGCCCACTTTCGTTGGTTCGGATCCTGCATCGCGGCATGGAACGCCTCCCGGGCCTCGGCGGTGCGCCCGAGTCGCGAGAGCGACCGGCCGAGGACGGCGTAGTTGTGACCGGTAGGACCGCCCGCGACCATGGCTTGCCGGGCGTCGACCACCGCGCCCTGGTAGTCCTCCAGCTTCATGCGTACTTCGGCGCGACCGCGGAGGAACCGGGTGTTGGCCGGCGCGAGCCGCAGAGCCTGGGAAAGATAGCCCAGCGCCTTCCGGTAGTCCCTGGCGGCCCTGGCGGCCATCCCGGCCTCACCGATGAAGATCGGGTCGGGGGCGATCCGCGCCGCTCGCTCGAATTCGGGGGCGAGATCTTCGATCGGCGCCTGCCGGCCCAGGTAGGCCAGGTAGGCGCGCAGCCCCACTGCACGCGCGAGCATCCCGCCCAGTGCCGGGTTCCGCTCCGCCAGTGGCCGAAGCTCCGCCACCGAGGCTTCCAGCTCGGCAAAGGATCCGCCCCAGCGCGGATCGAGCGCCTGCTGCTGCTCGAAACGGACGTTCCACGACAGCGGGGCAACGGACAGGCAGTGCCCGGTGGCGGAGTCGCGCAGTTCTCGATCGCCGAGCAGCCGCGCGGCCACCATCAGGTCCACGCAGGCCGGGCCTAACCGTGGCTCCAGATCGAGCGCCGACTGCAGCATCCGGATCGCCGCCCGCATCAGGCGCTCCATGGCCTGCACGTTCGACGCCGGCGTGTCGCGGATCCACCGGTCGCCCCGCGAGCGGCCGGCCGCGGCCACCAGGTGACTGCCCATCGCCGCACGGGCGTATGGACTGCGGGGCTTCTGCGAGAGCCACTGCGCGGCCAGGCGCCGGCTCTCATCGCTGGAGCCGAAGGCGTTGAAAGCGAGGAACAGCGACTCGTCCCGCCCGGGATCGGACGCCTGCGCCTCGAGCAAGGCCGCGAAGCGCCGGTCCAGAAGGTCCGCGCCGTCCTCCGAAGCGAGCACGGCCCCGAGCTCTTCGATCGACGGCGACGCATCCACCAGCAGCGGACAGCGAGCTCGCGCCGCTCCCGGCACCCAGTCGTTTCCCGGCAGATCTGGATAGGCCAGGCAGCGCGCGACCCAGCCGTCCTGCTTGTCGGCCACGGCGGCCCGTTGCAGGTACTCGTCCCATCCGGCCTCATCGACGGCCGCGGCGCCCGCTGGGCCAGGCGATCCCGAGGCGGCCTCCTCGCCAGGTGCGCAGCCGACCAGCAGGATCGCGAGCATGGCGAGCATCGGGCGCCGTAGGGCGGATCGCATGGTCGTTCCTTGACTGGGGCTCGGTGGCGATCGTGCCACGGATCGGCAACATCGGTGTTCCCGCGCGACAGCCATGGCCCATCACGGCGCCAGCAGCCGCACTCCCCTGTAGAGCCGCTGCGCCAGCGGCGGGTCGACCGGGCCGTCGTCCATCAGGCCGGCGGCCAGCGCGCGGCGCAGCGGGGCCAGGCGGGCGCCGGTTTCCATCACCGCACGGCGCAGCGGCTGCGCCGCCGGGCGGTCGTCGGTGTACAGCCCGGCCACGAATCGGGTGCCCAGGTACAGCGGAAGGCTGCCGGCACGGTGGCGCCGTTGATAGCGCGCCAGCAGCACCGGGTGGGCGGGGTCGCCATGGCATGCCAGCGAATCGCGCACCGCCTGCGCCAGTCGCTCGACGCTAGCCAGGCCGAGGTTGAAGCCGTGCGCCGTGACCGGGTGCATGCCGAACGCCGCGTCGCCCACCAAGGCGAACCGGGGCCCGATGAAGCGGCGCGCCCAGGTGGCGACCAGCGGGTAGGCGTGGACGGTGCTGGCCAGGGCCATCGCGCCCAACCGCCCCTCGAAGCGTGCATGCACCTCGCCTGCGAAAGCCCCGGCGGGCATCGCGCGCAACCGTGCCGCCTCGGCTCCGGTCACGGTGAGCACAACGGACGAGGTGCGTGCCTCGCGCAGCGGCAGCAGCGCGCGGGTCTGGCCCCGCCCGAACCATTCCCAGGCGGTGCCCTGGTGCGGCTCGGCATGGGTCATGCGGCAGACCAGCATGCTGCGGCCGAAGTCGTGCGACTCGACGGCGATGCCCAGCGCCCGCCGGGTCTCCGAGAAGCGGCTGTCGGCCGCGACCAGCAGCCGGCCGCCGAACACCCGGCCGTCGCCGAGACGGACCCGCGCTCCGGCCTGGTCGGTGTCCACGCAGGCCACGCTCACGCCGGCGTGGGTACGGATGGACCCGCTGCCGTCCACCGCCGCCCACGCCGCCGCGCGGATCAGGTGGTTGGCGACAAGGCTGCCGAGCTGGACGTGGCCGGTCCGGCCGTGGTCGATCCGGAAACCGCCGCCGTCGCTGCCGTCCATCACCCGGGCGGCGCGCAGCGGCGCCACCTCGGCCTCGGGGATATGGCGCCAGACCCCCAGCTCGCGCAGGAGCCGCATGGAACCATGGGTGAGCGCGATCTCGCGCCCGTCGAAGGCCGGCTCGGCGATCGCCGCGGCCTGCTGCCGTTCGAGGATGTCGACGCGCAGGCCGAGCTCGGCCAGCGCGCGCGCCAGGCACAGACCGGCCGGGCCGGCACCGACGACGATGACGTCTGTCTCCACGGGCGGGCTCCGCTGCGGATGGCGAATCAGGCTAGCGCGGGGCGCGGCGCCGGGACATGACCAGGATCAAGGCGTACCGCGCGGGAGGCGCACGCCACTCCGGCGGGTGGCCGCCGCCGGCGCCGTTTTCCGGGTCATGATTCAGGCACCGCTGCATCCTGCAGCGTCCCGACGGAGCACGCCATGATCCGGATCCGACTTCGCGCACCCCAGTGGATCGCCACCGCGCTTGCGGCCGGCATGGCCGCCGGGGTCGCCGCCGGGGCGCCAGCGCCGCCCCCGGCACTGGTTCCCCTCGATCCGGATACCGGCTGTCGCGAAGGCGACGTCGCCTGCCACGAGGTGATGTACCAGCTCGGGGAGACGCTGTTCGCCTACGAACTCGCGGTGGCCGCCGGGCTCGAAGCCGCGGCTTCCGAATGCTGGCGCGCGGCCGGCGAGGCGTTCCGGAGGACGGTCGCCTCCTGCCCGGACCGCGCATGCCGCGAGGCGGCGTTGCGCGAGCGGCTGGCGGGTCTGCACTTCTTGCAACCGGCAGATGGGCGCGCGGACATCGCACTGCCGCCGGAGGCTCCGCAGCTGCTCGCCGTGCTCGCCCCCGAGCCGGCGGAAGGCAATGACGGCAGCTCCCTGCCCGCTTCGCCGGGCGCCGCGACCTTCGAAGCCCGCGGCGCGCTGGTCCACGCCAGCGAACATCCGGAACACATGGGCATCGCGGTACGCGGTTCGGACGGCGCAGACCACGTCTTCCTGTTCGACATGCAGATCGGCGGCGGGCACGGACACGACGAACTCCTGGGGCTGGTGGGGGCGTCGCCCACCGCCCGGATGCTGGTGCGGGGGCGGCGCAAGGACACGCCAGAGGGCGCCGCCAATTTCGACACCGCGCAATGCCGGATCGTCTACCAGCTGCCCTGAGCGCCGGCCCGCGCGAGCCGTCCCCCCGCTGGACAAGCGCCGGGCGCGCATGGAGGATGGCGGCGGGCGCCATCGCACGGATGCCCGCCACTCCGACCACAGGAACAGGACGTACCCAATGACGAACTTGCGCATCATCGCCACCGCTGCATCCGCACTTCTGCTCGCCGCCTGCGCCTCCAGCCCGCAGGAGGCGTCCAGCAGCCCCCGTGGGCGCGAGGTCAAGTCGCAGGACGGCTCGTTTTCCGGCGAGGTGATCGGTACGCCGCGCGAGGGCAGCCCGTTCGCCAGGCTCGGGATCGGCATGAACATGCAGCAGACCCAGGAGATCATGGACGGCACCCCCGATCGCTTCCACAGCTACGAATCCGGCAAGCGCTGGATCCCGTTCTATTTCGGCGACGATGCGCGGCGCATGCAGGTGCTGTACCAGGGTCATGGCTGCCTGATCTTCACCGGCGGCAACGTCTGGGGCGGAGCCGGCGGCACCCTGATCCAGATCGAGCACGATCCGTCGGGCGCCTGCTACCAGCCCTGAGGACGGCGGCGGCAGCGGTACGGCGCTGGCGCGATCCAACGCCGGGCCCAGGTCTAGGAGGCCCACGCAGCGGCCCGCAGCGAACGTTCGAACGCCAGCGTCTCCCGCGCCCGGTCGGCCCAGGGGACCTGCGCGCCGGGCGGCGGGATGTCGCTCTGCATCAGCCGCGGCGGCGCCACGTGATCCTGGAAGGTGCCGCTCCACGCCTGCGGATCCAGCCACATCGCATGCTGGAGCACGGTCTGCAGATTGGCCAGCGAGTGGCGCGCCAGTTCGTGCACGTACCACCCTTCGCGGACGTAGAACGCGGTGCGGAAGCCCTGCCCCACCGGGACGTAGCCCGCCAGCGAGGGCGGCAGCGTCGGCACGTAGTCCCAGAAGTTGTAGCAGCGCACGGCGCTCGCGGCGCCGACGTGGGCGGCCCACGCCTGCTGCCAGCTCGGCGTGCCGACCATCGGGCTGGCGAAATTGATGTTGGTCGCCTGCTGCTGCCGGCTCACCGCCAGGTCGAACGAGAACAGTTGGCTCAGCGCCGCCCCGAGGCTGTGGCCGGTGAGCAGCACCCGGGCGGGCCGGAACCGGTCGAGCAGCGCGAACAGTTGCCCGCGCATCGATGCGGCCATGTTTCCGCCCCTGTCATGGTAGATCCCGTAGAAGCCGGTGGACACCTGCGGCGCCGGGTCCAGGCGCCCGGACGCCGGCACGAAATCCGTGGTGACGAAATCGGCCTCGCTCAGCGCGTCCATGTCCGAGTCGGTTCCCCGGAAGGCGAAGAGGCAGGTTCCCGGGTCGCGGACGGACTGGAACAGCAGGCCGTACGGCTCCTCCACGCCGCCGAACGGCCCGGCGTCCCAGCCGGTCCAGGAGGCCACCAGCCGGTAGTCGGGCGGCGGCACGATGCGGGTGCCGTCGAAGGCGGCGTAGGCGGCCATCGAGGCCTGGGCGAGCGCGAGCGTGAGTTGCGGGTCGAGGACCGGTTGGGCCGCGACGGCCACGTCGATATCGTGCATCGGTTGCTTCCTCTGCGAACAAGACGGCGGTGGCGGCCGTCGCGCCGGACCCAGCTCCCGCCGATCGCGGTGCCGGCGCCCGGTGGCCCCGCGACGAGGCGCGCGCATGCCCGCTATCGTCCCGGTCTCCATTGGTAGCACCGCCACGTGCGAATTTCGCCAACCGCGGTCGCAGATCGGCCGGGGGATCCGCGCCGCGTCGGTGTCCCGGGAACACGTCCCCTCATGCCGTGGCGCCATCGGGTCCAGCGCGATGCTCCGCGGGGCGGGGCCGATCGCGCCGCATCGGCTGGCGCCGACCGTAGGTGAGCGAGCGCCACAGCCACTCCAGCGGCCCGAAACGATACCGCCGCAGCCACCACGCGCTGGCCGCCGCCTGCAGCAGGAAAAGCGCCAGCGCGGCAGCACAGACGCCGACCATGCCGAAGCGGGGGCCGATCCCCAGGCCAACGCCGTAGAACAGCGCGATGGCGGCCACCGTCTGCGCCAGGTAGTTGCTGAGCGCCATGCGCCCGACCGGCGCGAGCCAGGCGAGCCGGGTCCGCCATGCCGGCTGCTGGAACAGCAGCACGAACCCCGACAGATAGAACACGGCGAGATTCAGCGGCGCGAGGTTGCGCAGCATGCGCAAGACCAGCCTGCCGGGCGCGCTCTGCAGCCATGGCAGGGCCGTCGCCGGCTCCCGGTGCTCGTGCAGGAACAGCAGGACCCCGGTCGCGGCCGCGATCGTCAGCGTCACCAGGCAGCAGCGCTTCCAGAAGCGCAGGTGGTTGGCCGGATCCCACAACACGCCGCTGCTTCCCAGGGCCACGCCCAGGAGCAGCCGGCCGAAGACATAGGCCGGCAGGATCCAGACCGCGAAGCGCATGCGCAGGTCGCGGGCGAAGTTGCCCGCGAACATGTCGCTCCAGCGTTCGCTCCCGAACGCGGCCAGCGATCGCGCCGCGGACTCGGCGGAACCGATCTGCGGCGGCAACAGCTGCGGCACCACCGGCTGCAGGGCCAGCGGTAGCGCCACCACCGTCACGACCCCGGCCACTGCGAGCAGCCGCGGGGAGACGCGCGCGAACGGCAGCAGCGCCAAGCCCAGGATCGCGTAGTAGCGAAGGATGTCGCCCCACCAGAGCAGCCAGGCGTGGGCCAGGCCGATCGCCAGCAGCACCAGCAGCCGGCGCACGTAGCGCTGCACGCGGCCGGGCCGACCGTCACCGCGCTGCATCTGCATGGCGAACCCGACCCCGAACAGGATCGAGAACAGGGTGATCGCGGTGCCGTCCACCAGCACCGAGGTCGCCAGGTCGGCTGCGCGGTCGAACGCGGCGCTCGGCAGCGCGTGCCGCTGCGCCTTCGGCAGCAGACCGTAGAGCGACAAACTCTTGAGGTTGACCAGCAGCACGCCGAACAGTGCGAAACCCCGCAGCGCGTCCAGCAGAACCAGCCGGCTTTCGCCAGCGGTGGGCGCGGGCGCTTCAGCCACCAACGACGGTCCCGCGCCCTGCGGTCCGGCCACCGTCCACGGTTCCCGAGCCCGTCACCGGCCGTCCGGCCGCACGCCGAAGATCTGCGCCCGTTCCACCTCCGCATCGATCCATGCCTCGTCCTCCGAGACGTGGATGAGCCCGCGGGCCGCCGCCCCGTCGGCATGAGCCAGCGCGGCCACCCTGCCCTGGCCGTTGAACAGCGTCTGCGGCTGCGCCTCCGCGATCGGATCGGCGTATGCCTCGTCGATGCGGATCACGCGCCAGCCGGCGTGGCGCAGCGCGCGGACCAGGTCGCCCGCGTACAGTGCGGCCAGATCGTTCTCGTGCAGCAGCAGCACGTGCGCGGGCGAGCGGCCCAGCGTGCGCCGCGCGATGGCGTCGTAGAACTCGACGCAGCCGACCAGCATGTCCACGTAGGTGTCCCGCAGCGCTTCGAAGTCGACCTCCCTGCCCGCGCCGACCGCCTCGTCCACCTTGGCGGCGAGGTACCAATCGTAGTTGTCGACGGTGACGTAGCCGTTGCGCAGCCCGCGCTCGGCCAATCCGGCGCGGATGCGGTCGCGCTCCGCGGCGTCGGCGCCTTCGTCGAGAAAGGGAAAGCGGAACCATGGGCGCACGCCGTCGAACGGCGCCAGCGCCCGCGCCGCGTGGTCGATGTCCGCCAGGTAGTCCACCGCCGGGGTGCGAGACAACCACCGGTGCCCGTGCGAATGGTTGGCCAGCGCGTGGCCGGCGCCGGCATAGGCGCGCAGGCGACGGGCCTGCGCGGGCCCGGCCAGGTTGCGCGTGGTGACGAAGAATCCCGCCTGCTCCACGCCCGCGTCGGCGAGGACCCGGATCAGCGCCGCGGTGCGCTGACTACCGGAGAAAAGCGCGCCATCCGCGGTCGGTGCGTCGTCGAAACTGAGGGCGATCCGCCGCGCCTCCGCGCGCGCCGCGGTGGCGCCGGAAAGCACCAGTGCGAGCGCGGTCGCGGCCAGGACAACGACGCCGCGGCGGCCTGGGGTGGGTGAGTGCATTGCGGCAATGTAGCATCGAGCCATTCGGGCCGGCGGCGCCCGCGCGGCTCACCGGCCATGCCGGGCCGCTACAGTTGTGCCGGCCGCGGCCGTAATCGGGATCATGGAGGACCCCGATTCCAGCACCGCGCCGCAGCCGCCGGGCATCGGTTCGGGCGACAAATGCCTGCTGCGCGACCCTCGCGCGATCCGCGGACTTCTGCAGCGGCTCGTCGCCGGCGGCGGCAGCCTGATGGCGACCGTCGACGGCGGGATCTCCGGGTTGGCGCTCCCGGCCCTGGCTCTCGATGGCGACACCCTCTGGCTCGGCGCGCCACGCGAGCGCCGCCCGCTGCAGCGCCTGCTGCGTGCCGGACACCTGTCGTTGCAGGCATCCCTCGCCGGTGCGCTGCTGCGGTTCGGCACCGCGAAGATGACCGTCGGCCGCCATGCCGGCACCGCGGCGCTCGGCGTCCCGCTACCCGCGCGGCTGCTGCACGTACAGCGGCGCCTGGAGCCGCGCCGCGAGCCCAGCGGCGGGCCGCTGGCCTGCGTGATCCACGCCCGGGCACCGTCCGGCGGCGAGACCGCGCTGCGCGTCACCATCCGCGACATCTGCGGCGGCGGGCTGGCCCTGGTCACTTCCGAAACCGAGCTGCCGTTCGCCTGCGGAGACCTGCTACCCGGCTGCGAGATCGAGGTCGCCGGCCCGGAGCCGCTGCTGGTCGCGATGCGGGTCCGCCACGTGCGGCGCTTGCGGCAGCGCGGCAGACAGGTCCATCAGTTCGGATGCGAATTCATCGGTTTGAGCGAGGCGGCCAGGGAGCGGTTGGCGTCGGTGTGAGGCGATCGTCCGCAGCCCCGCCCCGGTAATCGACCATCGCCGCGGCGGCTGCGTAGAATCGACGCGGACCGACCGCCGGAGCGACCGCCGTGGCAAAGCATCACGATTCCCCCCCCGTCGCCGCCCGCGCTGGCGATGGTACTGGCCTTGATGACGGCCCTGCTCTCCGCCTGCGCGTCCGCGCCTGCGTTGGAGGCTGCCCGGGCCGCGCCTGCCGCGGAAGGCGCGCGGGATGCGGAATCGGTCGATGCCTTCTTCGAGGCCTACTCCGACCAGTGGATGCGGAGGCAACCCTCCGCCGCCACCGGCAGCCGCTATTTCGACGGCGAACTGCAGCAGCGCATGGACCGCCAGCTCACCCCGCTGACCACGCAGTTCCGCGGGGAGACGGTGGCGCTGGCGCGCGAGGGCCTGGAGCGGCTGGCGAGGTTCGACCGCGCCGCGATGAGCGACGACGAGCGCGTCTCGGCGGAGCTGCTGGAGTGGCTGCTGCGCAACCACGTCGAGGGCGAGCGCTACAGCGGCTACCAGTACCCGCTCAACCAGTTCGGCGGCGCCAACGTCGGCCTGCCGAACCTGATGACCGTGGTGCACCCGGTGCGCAGCGCCGGCGACGCCGAAAACTACCTGGCGCGGCTGCGCCTGTTCGACGCGCGCATGGGCGAAGCGGTGCAGCGCTCCCGCGAGCTGGCGGCCGGCGGAATCCTGCCGCCCCGCTTCATCCTCGAAGCGACGATCGCGCAGATGCGCCAGTTCGTCTCGCCCGAGCCGGCCGGTAACCCGCTGGTCACGACCTTCGCCGAAAGGCTGGAGAGCGTCGACCAGGTGGACGAGGCGGCGCGGCAGGCGCTGGTGGAGGAGGCCACCGGTATCGTCGCCGACGGCGTCTACCCCGCCTGGCGGGAGGCCATCGCCACCCTCGAGTCGCAGCGGGCCGACGCCACCGACGATGCCGGCCTGTGGCGCTTCGAGGACGGCGCCGCGGCCTACGCGCAGCGGCTGCGCCAGTTCACCTCGACCGACCTCACCGCGCGGCAGATCCACCAGCTCGGCCTGCGCGAGGTGGCGCGGATCGAGGCGGAGATGGACACGATACTGCGCTCGATCGGTCGCACCGAAGGCAGCGTGCGCGAACGTATCGGCCGCCTGAAGGCCGACCTCGCCTATCCCGAGACCGACCAGGGCCGCGCGCGGCTCATGGCCGACATCGACACCATGATCGCCGACGCCGAAAAGCGCTCCGATACCCTGTTCGACATCCGCCCGCGCACGCCGGTGATCGCGCGCCCCTACCCCGAGTACCGCTGGGCCAGCGCCGCCGCCAGCTATACCGCTCCGCCGCTGGACGGCTCCCGCCCGGGGGTCTATCAGATGCCGCTGCGCAAGGACCGGCTGACCAACTTCGGCCTGCGCACGCTGGTGTACCACGAGACCGTGCCCGGCCACCATTTCCAGATCGCGCTGTCGGTGGAGAACCAGGACCTGCCGAAGTTCCGCCAGACCCGCGCGTTCGGCGGCATCTCCGCCTTCAGCGAGGGCTGGGCGCTGTACGCCGAGCGCCTGGCCGCCGAGGAAGGCTGGTACGACGGCGATCCGGAAGGGCTGCTCGGTCAACTCGACGCGGAACTGTTCCGCGCCCGCCGGCTGGTCGCCGATACCGGCCTGCACGCCATGCGCTGGACCCGGCAGCAGGCCATCGACTACGGCATCCCGCCCTCCGAGGTGGACCGCTACGTGGTGATGCCCGGCCAGGCCACCTCGTACAAGGTCGGCCAGCTGGAGATCATCCGGCTGCGCGACAAGGCGCGCGACGCGCTCGGCGAGCGCTTCGATCCGCGCGAGTTCCACAACCGCGTGCTGCTCACCGGCGTGGTGCCGCTGACGGTGCTGGAGCGCGAGATCGACGCCTGGATCGCGGAACGGCAGTGATCCGGCCGCCGGCGCCGGCATCGGCGTGCCGGCGCCGCGCCGACGGTCATCGCGCCGGGCGCTCGGCCACCCAGCGGCTGCTGCGCCCATCGGCGTGCTCGAGGCGCAGTTGCTCCGGGTAGCTTTCGGCGATGCGCCACGTCGCCTCGCCCTCCAGCAGCCCGGCGACCGCGGCATCGGCGTCCATCAGCGCCTGGTCCGAGCACGCCATGAGGGTGCTCTGCATGTCCAGCACCCGCAGCCGCCCGCCGGCCTCGATGCGGTAGCGGCCGCCGACGTGGTTGCAACCGCCCTGGACGGCGACGCGTTCGCCGTCGAAGACCAGCGCGTGCACGGCGCGGCCACCGGGCAGCACCGCCGCGATCGGCCGCCCGCCCGGATCGGTCGCGCCCTGCAGGGCCCAGCGCCCGATCTGCGCCAGCGGGTCCGGCGCGGCGCCGGCCGGCGCGGCATCCGGCGACATTCCGCCGGTGCAGGCGGCCAGCAGCAACAGCGGAAGGAATCCTGCGGAAGGGCGCATGTTCATGGCGAGCACCGGAATGGCCGGCCGCCAGCTTACGCCGCGCCGGCAGCCGATGCTGCGCCGCCGATGACCTCAGGGTGTTCGCGCACAGCGCGTCCCGCGCAGCGCCGGTCGCCATGTAGGCATGCTATACCGCCTTGACGCCCGCCGCGGGGACGCTGCATGCCCGGCCCATGGAAGCGATCGGAACCGCTGGACCTGCTGCTGGCGCTGCAGGGCGGCGGTGCGCACGGCGCCTTCACCTGGGGCGTGCTCGACCGCCTGCTCGAGGAGCCCGCCTTCGGCATCGAGGCGGTCAGCGCCACCAGCAGCGGCGCGGTCAACGCCGTGGCGATGGCGCACGGCTGGATCCAGGACGGCCGCGAGGGCGCGCGCACCCACCTGGCCCGGACCTGGCAGCGCATCGGCGAGAAAGGCGCGCTGGCCTCCTGGGGGCTGCCGCCGGCCGCGGGCGGCGTGGCCTGGCTCACCGAGTTCACCCGCCACCTGACGCCCGCGCAGCTCAACCCGCTCGGGCTGAACCCGCTGGCGGACCTGCTCGACGAGCTGATCGACTTCGAGCGCATCCGCGCCGCCCCACCGTTCCGCCTCCACGTCGCGGCCACGCGGGTGCGCGATGGCGCGCTGGTGCTGTTCACCGGCGAACGGCTGACGTGCGAGGCGGTGCTGGCCTCGGCCTGCCTGCCGCAGCTGTTCAGGGCGGTGGAGATCGACGGCGACGCCCACTGGGACGGCGGCTACGCCGGCAACCCGGCGCTGGCGCCGCTGGTCTACGAGGCGCGCGCGCGCGACCTGCTTTGCGTGCTGGTGCAGCCGCTGGAAAGCCCGCGGCTGCCGACCAGCGCCCGCGAGATCGCCGACCGCGCGCTGGAACTCACCTTCTCCACCACCTTCCTGCGCGAGCTGGAGGCCCTGGCCACCAACCAGCAGCTGATCCGCGGCAAGCTGGCGCTGACCTCGCTCGGGCGGCGCCTGCAGTCGCTGCGGCTGCACCTGGTGGAACCGGGCGCATCGCTCGCCGAGGCCGGCGGCAAGGCGAAACTGGACACGCGCCCGGCGATGCTCGGCGCCCTGTGCGCGCTGGGCCGCGAGCGCGCCGGTCAATGGCTGGAAGCGCACCGAAGCGCGCTGGGCAGCCACTCCAGCTGGTCGTTGCCGGCAGGATGACCGGCACGGCCCGTCGGCCCCCGGGTTCCGGGCCGGGCCGGTCGCCTTCAATCGCCCCGCGCCAGCAGCTTGCGGCGGACGAACTCCGGGTGCGGGACCGCCAGCAGGTCCGCCACCCGCCGCACCAGGTGTTCCTCGTGCTTCTCAAGCCGCGCGTCGGCGTAGGCCACGCGCCACATCCATTCCACCAGCTCGGCGCGCTGCTCCGGTGCCAGACCGGTCCGCAGCTGGCGCGTGAACTCGTACAGCGACACCGATTCGCGCTGCGCCTGGTGGGCCTGGTCGAGCAGGTCCTGCAGTTCCGCCGTGCCCAGCCCGAAGGTCCGCCGCATCGCCTCGTGGACGATGTCGAGCTCGGCCGCGTCGCCGCCCTCGTCGGTCACCGCCAGTTCCAGCAGCAGCGCCGCCGCGGCGCGGGGAAGCGCGTGAGGGTCGTCGCCCGGTTCGTGGCGGCCGACGATGGACTTCAGGCTGGCGAACCAGTCATTCATGGCGTGCGACTTGCATGGGAGTGGCGGACGTGGCATCGGGCGTTCGCAATGGTCACTCCTCATCGATCGCTGGGCTCCGGATCTGACACCGGCGCGCCGGCATGGTTCCGCAGCGGAGCGGGCGCACCGCGCCGCGCCGCCGCGAGGCCGCGCCACCGGCCCGGGAAAGGCGCCGGAGCGGCGGCATCCTGGCCCCGGGGCCCCGGAGAGGGCCGCGCATGAACCCCGAAGCGACCGGCAGCCGCACCTCCCTGCACCGCCGCATCCGGCCGTTCCGGACCGGCGGCATGGCGCTGGGCGGGGTGCCGATGGCGACGGTGCTCTACCTGCAGGGCGCGCCGCCCGGCAGCTGGCTGTTCCTGGCGTTCACCGCGCTGCTGTGGCCACAGCTGGCCTGGCTGCTCGCCCGCCGCAGCGCCGACCCGTACCGCGCCGAGATCCGCAACCTGCTGGTCGACTCGGCGCTGGCGGGGGCGTGGGTGCCGCTGATGCACTTCAGCCTGCTGCCCGGCGCCCTGCTCCTCACCCTGACCACGGTCGACAAGATCAGCACCGGCATCCGCGGGTTGTGGCTGCGCTCGCTGCCGGGAATGCTGCTCGCGATGGCCGCGGCCACGCTGGTCACCGGGGGGGCGTTCGATCCGGAGACGCCGATGCCGGTGATTCTCGCCTGCCTGCCGGTGCTGCTGATCCACACCACCTCGGTCGCCCTCGGCAGCTACCGGCTGATCCGCAAGGTGGGCCTGCAGAACCGCGAACTGGACCGGTTGCACCGGACCGACTCGCTCACCGGCCTGTCGGGACGCGCGGACTGGGAACGTCACGCCGCGGAGCTCCTGCGCGAGCAGGCCCCGGGCGGGGCTGCGGCCTGCCTGCTGCTGATCGACATCGACGAGTTCAAGCGCGTCAACGACCGCCACGGCCACGCCGCCGGCGACGAAGTGCTGCGGGCGATCGGCGCGACCGTCGGCGCCCTGCTTCGCTCCGGCGACCGTGCCGGCCGCATCGGCGGCGACGAGCTGGTCGTCCTGCTGCCGTCGACGCCGGAGCCGCTGGCGATCGCGGTGGCCGAACGCCTGCGCAGCGCCGTGGAGGCGATCCGTCTCGACGACTATCCCGATGTCCGTCCCACGGTCAGCATCGGCGTGGCCGGCTGCGGCGCCTCCTCGACGCTGCGGGACTGGTTCAACGCCGCCGATCGTGCGCTGTACCGGGCCAAGGATGGCGGCCGCAACCGGGTGGTGGCCTGAACCCAGCGCGGCGCACGCATCGCTCGGCACGCCGCCGCCAGCAGCCTCGGCGGCAGCCCGGGGTCGTCGCGCCGGCTTGCCTGCTGCGGCAAACGCGGCATCATCGACCGCTTCTCCCCGCCGCCCGCCCCCAATGGAAGCCCCCCTGCTGCCCGCGCTGCTGGCGCTCGCGCTGCTCGACAGTCTCAACCCGTCCGCGCTGCTGGTGGCGCTGTGGCTGTTGTCGCGTCCCCAGGCCGCCCCGCGCCTGCTCGCCTACGTGGCCGGGATCCTGGTGGCGTACCTCGGTCTCGGCATCGCGATGATGCTCGGCTTCGGCGCGCTGCGCGACGCGCTCGGCGATGCCCTGGACCATCCCGTGGCGCTGGCCGCGCAGGCGCTGCTGGGCGCGGCCCTGCTGGCCTACGGCATCTTCGCGCCCAAGACCGCGCACCGGGCGCAGGAGCCGCACGCCCCGGCTCGCGCGCACCTGGCCGGCTACGTGGTGCTCGGCATGACCGTGACGGTGGTCGAGCTGGCCACGGCGCTGCCCTATTTCGCCGCGATCGCGCTGATGCTGGCCGAAGCGCTCGGTCCGCAGCGATGGCTGCCGCTGCTGTTCGCCTACAACGCCATCTTCGTCGCCCCGCCGCTGGCGCTGCTCGCACTGCATGCCCTGCTCGGCAGCCGCGCCGACCAGCGCTTCGCGCGCTGGCGCCAGCGCCTGCAGCGCGGCGCCCGCGAAGCGGCGCTGTGGATCTTCGCCCTCGTCGGCGTGGCCCTGCTCGGCGACGCCGTCTCCCGCCATCTCGGGTCGAACGAGCGCGCCTCGGCACCCGGCGTCGAAGGCGGAAGCGGTCGGCGCTAGAACGTCACCTTCACCGAGGCGGCGCTGCGCTGGGCCTCGCCGTGGTACACCGCCTCGATGTTGTTGCCGTCCGGGTCGAGCACGAAAGCGGCGTAGTAGCCAGGGTGGTAGGGGCGCTCGCCGGGCGCGCCATGGTCGGTGCCGCCGCTGGCGAGCGCGGCGCGGTGGAAGGCGTCGACCATCGCCCGGTCGCGCGCCTGGAAGGCCAGGTGATGGCGGCCGGTCGGCTCGCCTGCGGCGGCCTCGCTGTCGAGGCTGGAGACGAACAGTTCGTCGGCCCAGAAGTAGCCATCGCCGGTCCCGCCCATCGGCAGCTCCAGCGCCTCCAGCACCGCGCTGTAGAAGGCCTGGCTGGCGGCCAGGTCGCGCACCACCAGCTGCAGGTGGTCGATCAGGCGGCCGCGGTGGATTTCCTGGGTTTCCATGATTGCTCCCGGGGAGGTGGTCGGAGCGTAGCCTGCCAGAACCCGGCCGGCATGGGCAGGGAGGGGGCCGGGACCGGAACCGGCGCCCGCACCGGGCTGGCGGGATCGCGCAGCGCCGGCAGGTGCGGGCGGCGCCTCAGAACACCGACAGCCCGGTCATGCGGGTGAACCGGTGCAGCGCGTAGCCGCCCAGCAGCGAGTTGCCCTTCTCGTCGAGCGCCGGCGACCACACGCACAGGCTCATCACGCTGGGCACCACCGCGACGATGCCACCGCCCACCCCGCTCTTGGCCGGCAGCCCGACGTGGAAGGCGAAATCGCCGGCGGCGTCGTAGGTACCGCAGGTCAGCATGATCGCGTTGATGCGCGTCGCCTGTTCCTCGCTGGTGACCCGCTCGCCCGAAGACTCGCAGCGTCCGTCGGCGGCCAGGTACCGAACGCTTCGCGCCAGATCGACACAGTCCATGCGCAGCGCGCACTGCAGGTAGTAGAAGTCGAGCACCGCATCGACGTCGTTCTCGATGTTGTCGAAGCTGCGGATGAAATTGGCCAGCGCCACGTTGCGATAGCCGCTGCGCCGCTCGGAGGCCCAGATCTCCTCGTCGCGCCCGATCCGGGGATTGCCTGACCGCGCGCGCACGAAGTCCAGCAGCGCATGTTCGGGCCGGTCGCAGTGCGAGAGGATCACGTCGGCCACCACCATCGCCCCGGCGTTGATGAACGGATTGCGTGGAATGCCCTTCTCGTGCTCCAGCTGGATCAGGGAGTTGAACGGGTCGCCGGAGGGCTCGCGGCCCAGGCGCCGCCAGAGCCGGTCGCCCACCGCCTCGAGCGCCATGGTCAGCGTGTGCACCTTGGACATGCTCTGGATCGAGAACGGCTCGCGCGCGTCGCCGACCGCGTGGACCTCGCCGTCCAGGGTCACCAGCGCCATGCCGAAGCGCTCCTTCGGCACGCTGGCCAGCGCCGGGATGTAGTCGGCCACCCTGCCCTCGCCGAAGCGCCGGCGGACTTCTTCGTCGATGGTGCCCAGGATGTCCGGCAGGTCGTGGCGGCTGAGGTCGTGCGGGATCTGGGATGGCGTGCGCATGGCTGGCCCGGTCGTCGGCGTGGCGGGCAGTGTGGGCGCCGCGGCGTAAATCCCGGGTCAGCGCCGGGGCCCGCGCGACGCTCAACCGGCCTGCCGATGGCCGTGCCACGCCCGCAGCAGCTCGGCCTCGCGCTCGCGGCTCATGCCGGCGCGCTGCTCGGCCTGGCGTTCGGCCGGCAGCCCGGCGAACCAGCCGAGCAGATCGGCCACCGTGGTCGCCAGCGGCCTGAAGGTGAGGCCGGCGGCGAGCGCACGCGCGTTGTCGACCTGTCCATAGCCGCCGTATGCGTGCTCCGCGGGGAACCACACCGGCAGGTCGCCGCCGAAGCCGACCTGGTGCGCCGCCAGGAATTCCGCGGGCACGTGGGTAAAGCGCACCGGACCGCCGGTGACGGCGTGGATCCCGTGCACCATCGCGTCGGTGGACATCCGGTAGTCCGGTCCGACCGCGTTGAAGGTGCCGGTGGTGCCGTTCTCGGCCAGGCGGATCATCCACTCGGCCAGGTCGCGCCCGTCGATGATCTGCACCGGATCGCTGCCGTCTCCGGGGACCAGCACCTCGCCGCCGGCGGCGATGCGCCGCGGCCAGTAGCTGAAGCGGTCGGTCTCGTCGCGGGGCCCGACGATGTAGCCCGGCCGCACGATGGTGGTGCGTTCGCCGAACCGGCGGCGCGCCTCGGCCTCGCTCAGCGCCTTCAACGGACCGTACAGGCTCATGTCCGCGCGCAGGCGCTCCATGGTCTCGGCCATGGGGTCGCTGCCGGTGTAGGCCGCCAGCGGCGCGTCCTCGGCGATGCCCGGACGCGAGCCGTCGGCGTACACCGAGATCGTCGAGATGAAGAGATACTGTCCGACCTTGCCGTGCAGCACGTCCGCGGCGTCGCGCACCCAGAACGGCAGGCTGGTCGGATTGTCGATGCACACGTCCCACTCGCGCCCTTCCAGCGCGCCGAGCTCGCCCTTGTTGCGGTCGCCGTGCAGTTGCTCCACCTCGCCCGGCCAGTCCGGCGAGGGCCGCGATCCGCGGTTGAACAGGGTGATTCGGTGGCCCCGCGCCAGCGCGTACTCCACCTGGAACGGACCGGTGAAGCCGGTGCCGCCGAGGATCAGGATGCGCAGTGGGCGCGCCGCCCGCTCCACCTTCCGGGTCGCGGCCGGGGCGGCGCTGGCGGGAAAAGCGGCGGCGGCGGCGAGCGCGCCGAGCTTGAACAGGTCGCGGCGGGTGGTCGGCATTGCGGAGCTCCGATGGCGGGGGGAGTTCCCCGCCATCGATTGTGGCCACATCCTCCGCTCCCTGGCCCATGACGAAAGTGGGGGATCCGGCTACCGCGCCGCGGCCGCCACCGGCGGCGCCGGACGCGAGGCGCGCAGGCCGAACCAGCCCAGCTCGGCGAAGGCCAGCACCGCCAGCGCCTGCGCGCAGACGAAGGCGATGCCCAGAGCGCTGGGCTGCCAGGTACCGCCGAAGGCGACCCATGCGCTGCCGGCCACCCAGGCCACGTTGATCGCCACCACGATGGCCATGGCGCGGTGCGGCGGGGCCGGGCGACGGGACAGCGCCAGGACCCAGAGTACGAACGGCACGCAGATCAGGCCGGCGGTGCGCAACAGGCCGGCGGGCAATTGCAGGAGCGGCGCCAACAGGTCGGCCGCGAAAAGCAGCAGCAAGGCGGTGGCGCCGGTGGCGAGGCCGTCCACGAGCAGGACCCGGGACAGGAACTTCGGATTGGCGAAGACGCGCTGCAGCGACATGGCTGGACTCCTCTGTTTGGACTGGCCCGATGCTGCTCCGCTCCGGTCCGGTGCGCCATTACCTGCCGGGTAATGACCCGTACGCCCGGCGATCGGCTATCGTTCCGGGCCATGTCCACGCCCGTTCCTTCGCAACGCCCGGTCGGAGAGCAGCTGCGCCAGTGGCGCCGCCGGCGGATGCTCTCGCAGGAAGACCTCGCCGGCCTGGCCGGCATCTCGTCGCGTCACCTGAGCTTCATGGAAACCGGGCGCTCGCTCCCCAGCCGCGCCATGCTGTTGCGCCTGACCGATCGTCTGGACGTGCCGCTGCGCGAGCGCAACCGGATGTTCACCGCGGCCGGCTACGCGGCGGTCTATGGCGAGCGTGCGCTCGAAGAATCGGGGCTGGAGGCCGCACGGCGCACCATCGACCTGCTGCTGCGCGGGCACGAACCGTACCCGGCGCTCGCCGTCGATCGCCACTGGCAGCTGCAGGCGGCCAACCGCGCGCTGGTGCCGTTCCTCCGCGGCGTCGCTCCGGCGCTGCTCGAGCCGCCGATCAACGTACTGCGCCTGAGCCTCCATCCCGAGGGCGTGGCACCGCGCATCGTCAACCTGGGCCAGTGGCGCGCCCACCTCGTCCACCGCCTGCGCGGGCAGGTGGAGACCAGCGGCGACGAGGTGCTCGGGGAACTGCTGCGGGAACTGCTCGCCTATCCCGCCCCGGAACACGACGACACCCCTGATCCGGCCGCCATCGCGGTGCCCCTGCGCCTGCGCAGCGAGGCCGGGGAACTGGCCTTCCTCAGCACCACCACGGTATTCGGCACTCCCGTCGAGGTGACCCTGTCGGAGCTGGCGATCGAATCCTTCTTCCCGGCCGATCAGAAGACCGCGAAGGTGATGCAGGCGATGTCGCTGGTCGGCAAGGTGTTGCGCCGCCGGCTGCCGCCGCTCAGGCGCGCACCGTAGCTGCGTGCGGCCGCTGCGCGGCACCCTCGGCCAGCCGGTCCTGCTCGATCCGCCGCGCGATCGCCTCGCGCAGGCCCGGGTCCTGCGGCGGGTGCAGGTCGAATTCGCGGCCCAGCACCTCGAGGACCGCATCGGCATCCGGCAGCTCGCGCCGCTCGCTTCGCTCGCCGATGCGGTGGAGGCTGTAGCGGCCGTTCAGCAGGACCTTGCGGATGCCGGGGCCGGTGCGGGCCGCGCGCAGGTGACCGAGGAACGGCGAGGCCGGGTGGGTCGAAACGTACCAGTTGCCGACCTCGCAGTCGACGGCGCTCTGCGGCTGCAGGTCGAAACGGTACAGCGGGCGCCACTCGCCCATGACCCGGGCATGCAGCGCATATTCGCCATCGTCGTGGTCGAGCCGGTAGGACTCGTGCGGCGTGGCCTGCTCGCCCCTATCGTCGAGCAGCAGCGGCGCGGTGGGGACCAGGCCGCCGAATCCCACGTCGGCGAGGTGGCGCACGCCGTCCACCGTCACCAGCAGCAGCAGGTGGGTGCGCGCGGCGTCGGCGCCGCCGTCCATCACCACCCGTCCGGCCAGGGCGCGGACCTCGTAGCCCAGTTCGCGCAGCAGCGCCATGAACAGGCCGTTGAGCTCGTAGCAGTAGCCGCCGCGCCGGTCGTGCAGCAGCTTGCGCTCCAGCGCGGGCAGGTCCAGCGGCACCGGCTCGCCGAGCAGGGTCGAAAGCGTCTCGAACGGAAACTCAGCGGTGTGCCGCTGCTGCAGCTCGCGCAGGGTGTCGAGCGTGGGCGGCGGCGGTTGCGCGTGGCCCAGGCGTTGCAGGTAGGCATCGCGGAACTGCAGCTTGGACGGCATCGCTCGACCTCCGGATTGGCGTTGCCCCCAGCTTGCGACCTCAAGCGTGGTCGAGGTCAAGCCGGCGTGCGGCGGCGCAGCCCGCGCTTCTCGAACCAATGGTGCGCATGGGGGTTGTCGTTGTAGCGGGGGATCTCGCGGTAGCCGTTGCGCAGGTACATCCCCTGCGCCTCGCGCAGCGCCTGGTTGGTGTCCAGCCTCAGGGTGCCCAGACCGGTGGCCGCGGCGTGCGCTTCCAGCGCCTCGAGGATGCGCTGGGCCACGCCCAGCCCGCGCGCCGCAGGCGCCACCCACATGCGCTTGATCTCCCCGGTCCCGCGCTCGAGGGTCCGCAGGCCGCCACAACCGATCGGTACGCCATCCAGGCGCGCCACCAGGAACAATCCCCGGGGCGGGACCAGCTCGGCCGGTGCCGGTGGCGTGCCGCGATCGGGCGCGAACCCGCGCTCGAAGCGTTCGTCCAGTTCCCGGTAGTACGCCTCCAGGCAGGTCCGTGCGTCGGCGCCGGCCGGGTCGGCGGGTGCGATCTCCACCGCGGACGCGCGCAGCAGCCGCTCCAGTTCGGACATCGCCGCCACCAGCCGCTCGCGCTGCGCGCGGCCCAGCGGCGCCAGCATCGACGCGGCGAACGCCTGCGAGCGGCGCTCCAGGCCGTCGACTTCGCGCAGGCCCTTCCGGGTCAGCGTGGCGCGCCGCACGCGGCGGTCCCGGGACGACGTGCTCGACTCCACCAGCCCCTGCGCCTCCAGCGAGCGCAGCAGCCGGCTCAGGTAGGCCGAGTCCAGCGACAGCCGCGTGCGCAGCTCGCGCACCTCGGCGCCGGCCCGGCCGATCTCGAACAACAGCCGCGCCTCGGCCAGGGGGCGCCCACCGCCGAGGTAGCTGTCGCTCAGCACGCCGATCCGCCGCGTCACGGCGCGGTTGAAGCTGCGGACCCGGCGGATCTGGTCTTCGTCCATTTATCTGACTTTAGTCCGACGATTCCAAAGGGTCAATGCCGCCCGCCCGCAGGCACGACGACCGGGGGCGGCGACCGCGGCCAGAGCAGCGAGCGCTCCCGGCAGCGGGGCCGGGGCAACGCTCCGGACCGCATTCTCGCGCGGCAGGAACCTATCCCGCCCCGCCCTCAGCCGGCGCCCGGACACCTCTGGGCGAACCGCGCGCGCCGCACATCGCGCGCCGCTTTCCGGTGGACCGGCAGACGGAGGCGCTGTGCCTGGCGCTGGCAGCGGCGGATCCCCGGCCTCCCACGCGCCGGGTCAGTCGAGCGCTTCGCGTCCGCCTCCCGCTTTGCGGGTGAGCAGGAAATAGAGCGCGGGAACGACGAACAGCTGCATGATCGTCGCGGAGACCAAGCCGAAGATGATCATGAAGCACAGCGGCCGGAACATGGGATTGCCGATCGCAAGCGGCACCAGTCCGGCGATCGTGGTCGCCGAGGTCGTGAGGATGGGCCGCAGCCGTTCGGCGGCGCCGCGCGCCGCGGCGCGCGCCTTGTCGACTCCCTCGGCCAGGCGGCGGTTCATCGTGTCGACCATCACGATGCCGTCGTTGGCGACGATCCCGATCAGCGAGATCACGCCGACCATGGCGAAGAAGGAAAACTCCATCCCGAACAGGAAGAACCCGAAGAACGAGCCGATCAGCGCCAGCGGCATCGTGACGAGCAGGATGAAGGCCTGCGGAAAACTGTCGAACACGATGACCAGGACACCGAAGACCATGATCAACGCGATCACCAGCGCGATTCCCGCCGAGCCGAACGTTTCGGCCGTTTCCTCGGCCTCCCCGCCGATATCGAAGTCGTACCCCGATGGCCAGTCGTCCCGCATTTTCTCCAGCTCGGGCCGGATCTCCTCCACGATCTCGGTGACCGGCCGCCCCTGGTTGCCGGCGAGCACGGTCAACGCACGCCGGCCGTCCTCGTGCGAAATGGAGAGAATGGCCTCGCCCTGCACCGGATCGAGCAACGCGAGCATCGGCACGCTCTGTCCATGCGGGGTGAACGCGCGCACCATGTCGAGCTCGTCGATGCGGCGGGGCCCGCCCGCATCCCCCTGACGACTCGGCCAGTTGGTGCCCATGCGGATGTCGAGATCGTCCGTCGGCCCCGGGACCGCGAAGGTCCCGATCGTCTGGATACCCAGGGCGAAGCGCGCCTGCGCCGCCAGCTCCTGCTGCGAAATGCCGTAGAAACTGAGGCCTTCCCGATCCGGACGCAGAGCGATCTCGGCGCTCAGATCGCCGAGATTGTCGCGCACGTCGGCCACGCCTTCGGTGCGCTCGAGCAGGCCCTGCACGTTCTGGGAAAGCCGCTGCAGAACGCGCATGTCGGGACCGGACAAGGCGACTTCGATCGGCTCTCCCGTGCTCTGCTGGTTCGTCTCCGGCACCACCAGAAGCGAAGCGCCGGCGACATGGGCCGAGAGGTACTGCTGAAGTTCATCGCGCAGGCCGTCCGCCAGCTCGTAGCTTTGCGCATCACGCTCGCCGCGATCGACGAAGGTGGCGGAAAAACCTATGAAGTTCCTGCCCTCCGTCGGCTGTAGCCGCGCCTCGGGCGAGACCAGGATGAAAGGGCTCTTTCGGCCCGCGATCTTGATGACGCTGTCGAAATAGGCCTTCTCGCGCAGGATTTCCCCCACCGCGTCGGCGACCTCCTGCGTGCGGTCCAGCTGGGTCGCCGGAGGCAGTTCGATATTGATACCCAGTCTTTCGCCATCGGTCTTTGGAAACAGCACGCTCGGGATCTGCGAAAAGGCGACCAGCGAGAGGACGCATCCCGCCGCGGCGCCGCCGACCCAGGTCCAGGCATGCTTGCGGCTGTCCACCACCCTGGCGCAGATGAAGCTTTTCAGCCACTTCGAGGCGCTTTCGGTGATCCGGTCGGCGCGCCGCTTCCTGTTCCCGCCGCGCTTTCGCGCGACCGGGCCCAGCAGATAGCGCGACAGCGGCACCGCGGCGAGCAGAGCGACGATGAAGGCGATGACGAGGCAGGTGATCGCGGTGATCGGAAGGACGCGAATGAACTTGCCCGCCACGCCGCCGATCGCCATCAGCGGCGCCATCGCCAGGATCGTCGTCAGTTGGCCGGCGAAGGCCGGCATCGCGTAGTTGTCCACGGTGGCGAGCGCCGCCTGCCCGTAGCTCTTGTTCTGCACGTAGATCTCGTCGTGCATGCCCTCCATCATCAGAATGAAGACGTCGACCATGAGACCCAGGGCCAGCACCATCCCGATGATGACCAGCTCGTTGAGCGAGTAGCCGAGCAGCAGCACCACGATCAACGCGCCGGCGAAGGTTACCGGGATCGCGAGTCCCGCGATCAGGCCCTCCCGCCAGGTGAGCACGAGGAACAGGATCACGAAGACCGCCGCCATGGCCTGCAGCCCATTGACGAAGACGTCGCCGAGCGAATCGCGAATCGTCTCGGCGTCGTCCTGGATGACGTCGTAGCGCACGCCCGCTTCCCAGGCCTCGCCTTCCTGCATCGCCCGTAGTTCTTCGAGCACGGCATCGATCATCTCGAGCGTGTCCGCTCCCGGGGTCTTGCGCACGGAGATCTCGATCGACGGTCGGTACGGCTCGCCGCGGTTGCTGTAGGCGGTAGTGGATTCCTCGGCCTCGCGCGTACGCTGGACGACCGCCACTTCCTCCAGCCTGACCGGCGGTCCCGCGCGATCCCCGCCGGCGCGGCGAACGGGAAGGGATCGCAGGTCCTCGACGCTGCGGAACTGGCCCTCCAGCCGAACGATGGCGCCGATCTGCGCGCTCTCGATCTCACCGAACGGCTGCTCGAGATTGGCCGAACCGATCGCGTCGCGCACCTCGAGGGGCGAGAGGCCCAGTGCCAGCAGCCGCTCGGGCTGCAGCAGGATCTGGACGATCTCCTCGCGATCGCCGCCCAGTTCGGCCTCGCTGACTCCCTGGATCCGCTCCAGCCGCTCCTGCACCTCCTTGCCCAGCCCGCTCAGCGCCGCCGTGCCCGCGCCGCCGGACAGGGCGATGGTGATGACCGGGCGATCGTCCACCGATATCTGCTCGATCTCGGGGGCGTTCGCATCGGCGGGCAACTCGGCCTCGGCGGTGCTGACGGCAGCGCGCAGGCGCTGCATCGCGTCCGAGGCGTCCGCATCGGCCTCGAACTCGACCATGATGATCGAGTAGCTGTCGAACGAGGCGCTGTTCACCGAGTTCACCCCGGAGAGGGTGGTGAGCTCGTCCTCGATCTCGGTGGTGACCTGCTCCTCGATCGTTTCCGGGTCGGAACCTGGCCACTGGGTGGTGATGGTCGCCTGCGGGATCTCGAGGTCCGGCAACGCCTCCTTGACCAGCTGGGTGTAGGCCGTGAATCCGCCTACGCTCAGCAGCAGGGCCAGGAGGATGCCGAAGGTGGTCTTGAGGAGAAAGAAGCGCTGCAGGCGACCCGCGACGCGCACCTCCTCGCTCTCCCTGGGGCCCTCGCTGTCCGGCCCTGGCGGCGCCTCAGCCATCCTGCTCACCATCGCTCCGACCCGGCCGGTCGCGCCCGATCACGCGCACCGGATCTCCATCCTCCAGCGCGCTCCTGCCCTCGGTGACCACGTACTCGCCAGTGCGAACGCCAGAGAGCACCTCGCGAACCTCGTTGCCCGCAAGGCCCAGCTCGACCTGGCGCCGCCGGGCCCGGCCCGCCTCCCGATCGACCACGAAGACATACGGTTCGCCGGCGCTGAAGCCGATGGCTTCGAACGGAACCGCCGGCCCGTCTTCCGAGCGGGCGCCGCGGATCCACGATGAAACGAACTCGCCATCCTGGAGCAGGCTGGCTCCCCGGGTGGTACGGATCATCGCCCGGTAGGTACGGGTTTCGGGATCGAGCGCCGGGCTCACTGCATGGACCTGGCCGAAGATCCGAAACTCCTCGATCGGGATGGGCGGAGCATTGCCGGCCCCGGTCGCCTGCGTCGGCGGTTTTCGCGAGGCCGGCACGGGCGCTGCGCTCGGTCGTATCAGCGCCTCGGCACCGACCTCCAGCTCGCGGCTGGTGTAGGAAGGCAGGTCGACGGAGATCTCGTAGCTGGAGGGGTCGACGATGACGACGGGGACGGTGTCGAGTGCGGCCTGCTCGCTCTGCGTTCGCACCAGTTGCGGGGTGAAATAGCGGCCTTCCTCGATGTTGAGCCGCGCGATCACGCCCGTGATCGGCGCGACGATGCGCGACTCGGAGACCGTCACCCGCGCCACGTCGACCTGCGCCCGAGCCGCGTCCACCTGCGCACGATGCCCGGCAAGCTGGGCCTGCGCGCGCGCGTAGGCGGCCCTGGCCTGGCCCAGCCGCGCCTCGGCCTCGTCGTATTCCTGTTGCGAAGCAGAATCCAGATCGAGGAGGGTGGCGAAGCGCGCGAAGGTCTGGCGCGCCAGCTCCAGGCTCGCCGCCGCTTCGGCCTGGGCCGCTTCGCCCACGGCGACCTGCGCGCGCGCGTTGGCCAGCTCGACCCGGGCGCGGGTCAGCTCGGCGTCGGATCGATCCGGTTGCAGATGGGCGACGAGCTGCCCGCGCCGGACCGGACGGCCGATCTCCAGGCCGGGCGCCACATGGGCGACGCGCCCGCTGTTCTGGAAAGTGAGGAATTCGCGCCGCGCGGCCCGGGCGGTGCCCTGCGCGTAGACCCACGACTGCACTGGCGCCTCCTGCACCTGCACGACCCGTACGCTGACCGGTGCAACGTCGGTGCCGGAGGCATTCTCCTTCCCGGCATCGCCGCAGCCGGCAAGCAACAGCGCGAGAACGGCCCATGCGGGCAACCTCATCGAGGTTGCTCCACCGGTGGCGGCGGGATCGCCGGATCATCGAAACCGCCGCCGAGCGCCAGGTGCAGATCGACCCGGTTGTCCAGGCGAGCGCGACTGGCCGCGACGTACGCGCTTCTCGCGTCGAGCGCGGTCTGCTCGCTCTGCAGGACCGTGATGAACGGCTCGAGGCCGGCGCGATACCGATTGAACGAGATCGCCACCGATCGCTCGGCGGCTTCCGCCGCGCTGCTCAGGGCCAGCTGCCGCTGTGCCAGCACCTCGTCCACCGCCAGCGCCGTCTCGACTTCCGACAGGGCCTGCAGTGCGACCTCGGCGTAGGCGGCGATGGCTTCCGCCTTCCGGCCCTCTGCCGCCTCGACCTGCGCGCGCAGCCGCCCGCCCTGGAAGATCGGCTGGAGAATCGCGCCGGCAATGCTCCACACGAAGGAGTCTCCGTCGAGCAGGCTGGAAAGCTCGCTGCTGCTGGTCCCGGCTGAGCCCGTGAGGCTGATCCCCGGCAACAGCGCGCGCTCGGCCGCCGCTTCGCGATAGCCGGCGGCCGCCAGGGCGAGCCGCGCTGCGCGGACGTCCGGCCGCCGCGCCAGCAGCCCGGCCGGAAGCCCCGCCGGCGGCGGCGGCGGCGCCTCGGGCAGGACCTCGCCCGCGACGACGGCCCCATCCGGCCAGGCGCGGATCAGCGTGTCGAAGGCGCGCGCGGCTCGCTCGGACGCTTCGCGCCGCTGCGCCAGCCCCGCGCGGGCCTGGTCGAGATTGGCGAACGCCAGGGCCTTGTCGCCCGGTGGCGCGACGCCGACATCGGCGCGATCGCCGACCTGACGCGCGATCTCCGCGAGGGCGCCGACGCGCTCTTCGGAAACGGCGACCTGCCGGCGCGCTTCGATCAAGGCGAAATAGGATCGGGCCACCTGTGCCGCGATCGACTGCCGCACGGCCCTGAGATTCTCGGCGCTGGCGAGGAAGTCGGCGCGCGCAGCCGCGTTCTGCGCGCCGATCCTGCCCCACAGATCCAGTTCCCAGCTGACGCTCGCGTCGAGCGAGAAGCTGCCGGTCGTGAAGCCGGTGGCCTGGTCCGCGGCCTGCCCCGTGTCGCCGCCGCCTTGGCCGGGAGACGTCGGCAACAACGCTCCGACGCCGAGGCCGGCGAGATTCTGGCGCTGGCGCGATGCGCTGAAGCGCCCGTCGACCTGCGGGTAGAGGTCGGCGCGGGCGATCCGCGCCTGCGCCCGCGCCTGCTCCACCCGCGCAACCGCCTGAAGAACCGAGGGGTGATGGAACCCCGCGCGGTCGACGTACTCGGTGAGCAGCGGGTCGTCGAAGCGCGTCCACCACGCGTCGACGACGGGCGCCGCCGCGCCGGGCCCGGCAGCGACGAACCGCTGTCGCGGCTCGGCAACGATGGAACCGGGCTCCGGCGCTTCGCGCGGCGCGACCGCGCAACCGCCAAGCAGAATCGCCGAGCCGACGACGCAGGCCCTCAACAGGGGCCAGGGCGCGCCAAGCGCCTCGATGCGCCCCCACGCCCCGCCCCGGCCTCGGTCGTCGACCGGGTAGCGCAAGCCGCGGGCGACCCACGACTGGTCGCCCGGCATCGATTCCCCACGGATGTAGCCCGGCGAGAAGATGTTCATGACGATGGCGCGGAGCCAGATCAAGCCGTCGAGGCGGTCCTTGAGCTGGCCCTTTCTATCGTTGCTGAAACCTCCAGACTAGATGCAGGCGTGTCACAGCCTTGCGAACTCGGGCTTGCGAGCATCCGCCCGCGATGGTTCCGGGCACGCCACGGCCCGCGGACTCCAGGGGCTCGCCGCAGGGGGTTTTTCTAGCGGCCCCCACCGCGCTGGAGCGCGAAGTCGAGCGCCGCGCGGACCGCCGCGACCTGCGCGGCGTTGCACTGCTCCGCGGTCGTGCGCGGGCTGTCGGGGTAGACCTCGGTGGTGGTCCTGTAGCGGGCCCGGGTCACGCCCGCGCAGAGCCCCAGCTCGGCGACCGGATAGTTGATCACCCCCGGCGCCGCCATCGGCGACCGGATGATCCGGCCGTCGGCATCGGCCGCGGCGATGTGGGTGACCCTGGCGACCGCCTCGATCACCGCCTGCTGGAAGGCCGGCTGCGGGTCCGCGCTGTCGCCGACCAGATAGAAGCCGTCGGGGACCTCGTCCGGTTCGTACGGCTTGCCGTCGCGCGCCGCCAGTGCCGGGCGGAATTCGGATTCGTCGCTGTCGGTGGTCTCGTGCAGATCGACATGCACCAGCACCCGCTCGCGGAGCGGGGCGACCAGTCCCATCAATGCCGCCGATTCCTGTGCCGGGCTGTCGGCGCGAAACGAGCGGTTGGGATCGACCGCATGCATGTTCCAGCGCTGGATCCGTTCGTAAGCCCACGGACTCACGCACGGCGCGACCAGCAGGTTGAGCCGGCCTGCATAGTCCGATCCGTGCCGCTCCACGAACTGCAGCGCGCCGAGCACGCCGCTGGTCTCGTAGCCGTGCACGCCGCCGGTCACCAGGCCGACAGGCAGGTCGTCGCGCCAGCCGCGGCTCCTGAGCGCGACCAGCGGGTAGCGCTCGCCCTGGTAGTCCAGCTGCCCGTACTCCTCCACGTCGAAGTCCGTGCGCAGGCGCTCGATCGCCGCCAGCACCTCCCCGTAGCCGCGCTTGCGGGTCTGCCGCGACAGCCAGCTGGCCACCTCGGCAGCGCCCCACGGGAGGCCGGGCGTGCCGATCGGATAGGCGGAAGGGGGAGTCGTCATGCGGTGTCCGTGGCGCTACGGGAGGGGCGCCCACTGTATCGGAGACGGGCACCCGCGGCCTCCCTGTCCGGCGTACCGTCCGGACCACGTTTCCAAGCAGGATCGAGATCGAGCCCGAATTCTTCTGGTTCGAGACCGGGGACCCGCGGCAGCCGATGCGGATGGACAGCGGGGTACTGGACCAGCTGGCCGCACTGCCGCAACGCAAGCTGGTGCATGGCGTGGCCTCGCCGGTGGGCGGCACGCTCGCGCCCGATTCCCGGCGCATGGGCCTGATGCGCGAGGTGGTCTCCACGCTGCGGGCGCCCCGGGCGGGCGAGCACCTCAGCTTCAACGCGGTGCCGGCACCACAAGGCCGGGTCGACGCGGGCTCCCTGCTGCCGCCGGTGCAGACCCCGAAGAGCGCCGCGCAGGCCGCCGCCAACCTCCGCGCGATGGCGGACGGACTGGGCGTACCGGTCGCGGTCGAGAACAACGTCAACTACCTGCGCCCGCGCCCCGGCGAGCTCGCCGACGGCGAGTTCATCGCCGAAGTCGCGCGCCGTGCCGACTGCGGCCTGCTGCTCGACCTGCACAACCTGTGGGTCAACGAGCGCAACGGCCGGCAGCCGGTGCGCGAGGCGCTCGCCCGGTTGCCGCTCGAGCGGGTCTGGGAGATCCATCTCGCCGGCGGCAGCCTCCACCGCGGCTACTGGCTGGATGCGCACTGCAGGCCGGTCGCGGACCAGGTGATGGCTCTCGCCGCGGAGGTCGTTCCCGCCCTCCCCGCCCTGCGCGCGATCGTCTTCGAGATGCTGCCGGCGTACCTCTCGCGGGTCGGCCTGGATCAGGTGCGGCGGCAGATCGAGCGCCTGCGACGCTCGGCGACGACCCGGGAATCTGGATCCTGCGCGAACTGGCGCTCAACGCCCGCACCGGCCAGGTCGCCAGCGCCGCGCGGCTCACCACCCGGGTCCTGCTGGCGCACGGCGGCGACGCGTTCGAGACGGTGTTCGCCGGCTATGCCGCGGCTCATCCGCCGCAGCAGTTCGCCAGCACCGAGGCGCTGGCGTTCCTCGATCGCGCGCGCGCGCCACCAGGCCATTCCCTACCTGGAAGAGGTGGCCGGGTTCGAGAGCGCGGTGATCCGCTCGACCCTCGGCAGGGACGTGCGCGAGGTGGAATTCGGGGTCGACCCGATGCCGCTGCTCGAGGCGCTGTCGGAAGGGCGCCCGCCGCGGCGCTGCCGCGTGCCGGTCCGTTCCGGGTCCGGCACGAGCACGGCGAGGTCACCGCGCTCGTGCCCAGCCGCTCCGCGGCCGAAGCCCCGCTCCCGCGCCCACGCCCGGACTGAGCGCCCGCGGCCGGCCGGGCCGGCAGCCGGCGACAGGGATCGCGCGGCGCTCGGGCCGGACCGGCGGGCCGGTTTGCGCCGCGCCCGCTTGCAGGCATGCTGGGCGCCATGTGGAAACACGCACTCCTCTACGGTGCGCTGCTGGCCCTGGGCACGCTCGCGCTGCAGGGGCTGGACTACCAGCGGCTGGCGCGCAGCCACGCCGGGGAGGTGTACGACTTGCTGCTCGCCGCGGGCTTCCTGGCGCTCGGGCTGTGGCTGGGCGCGCGGCTGCTGGGGCGCCGGGCCGCACCGGGCCCGGAGTTCGACGGCAACCCCCGGGCCCGGGCCGCGCTCGGCATCAGCCCGCGCGAAATGACGGTGCTGGCCGAGATCGCGGCCGGTCACTCCAACAAGGAAATCGCGGCGCGCCTGCACGTGTCGCCGAACACGGTGAAGACCCACGTCGCGCGGCTGTTCGGCAAGCTGGGGGCGCGGCGCCGCACCGAGGCCCTGCGGCGGGCACGGGAGCTGGGCCTGGTGCCCTGAGCCCACCCGGAATGGCGAAAACGGGCCAAATCACCCGTTTTGGCGATTGCGGCCGGTGCCGGCCGGTCGCCCAATCGGCGTCCCTTCATCGTGCGAGGCAACCGCCATGTGGCCCACCTTCCTGAAGTACGGCGTCGCCGCCGGCCTGGTCGCCGGCTCCGCACTGCTCGCCGTCAGCCTCGCCTATGGCGGCCAACCCCCTCCCAGCTACGGCATGGCGCTGGGCTACGCGGCGATGCTGGTGGCGCTTTCGGCGGTGTTCGTCGGCATCAAGCGCCATCGCGACTGCGCCGGCGGCGGGGTGATCCGGTTCTGGCCGGCGTTCGGGCTGGGGCTGGCCATCAGCCTAGTGGCCGGCCTGTTCTACGTCGCCGCCTGGGAACTGGCGATGGCCCTGATCGACAAGGACTTCGCCGCCCTGTTCGGACGGATGATGGTGGAGCGGGCGCGTGCCGGCGGGGCCACCGGGGAAGCGCTGGCGCAGGCGGTGGAGCAGGCCGGCAGGTTCGAGCGGATGTATCGCAATCCGCTGTACCGGCTGCCGATGACGTTCGCGGAGATCTTCCCGGTCGGAGTCCTGGTGTCGCTGGTGTCGGCGGCGGTGCTGCGCAATCCCCGGGTGCTGCCGGCGCGCGGTTGATCGGCGGCCCGCGATCGGCGTTGCCCGGGGCCGCGCCGCATCCTTCAACCCCACTCGCGTTTCGGGTACGTTCGCCCTGGGGACACCGATCCGGAACGGGGGTTTCGATGCGTCATCCGATCATGGCGGCGCTGCTGTGCGCCGCCCTCGCCCACGCGCCGGCGCCGGCCCAGGACGGCGGCCACCTCACCGCGCCGATCGCGCCGCCGTTGATCCGGGTGGCGCCGGAAGAGCTTCCGGTGCGGCTCGAGTCCGCGTCGGTGGTGGTGGAGCCAGGCGCCGGCGTGGCGCGCACCACCATCGACATGGTGTTCGGCAACCCCAATGCCCGGGTGCTCGAGGGCAATCTGCAGTTCCCGCTGCGTCCCGGCCAGCAGGTGGTCGGTTTCGCGCTGGACATCGACGGCAGGATGCGCGACGCGGTGCCGGTGGAGAAGACGCGCGGACGCCAGGTGTTCGAGGAGATCCAGCGCCGTGGCATCGATCCGGGCCTGCTCGAGCAGACCGAGGGCGACTTCTTCCGCCTGCGCGTGTATCCGTTCCCGGCCGGCGGCAGCCGCCGGGTACGGGTCACCCTGCTCGAGCCGCTGACGCGCGACGGGGCCGGCCGGGCGGCGACCGTGCCGCTGCAGTTCGCCGCCGGCCTGGATTCGCTCCACCTGTCGGTGCTGGGCCGCGACCGGCCGGAACTGGTCGGGCTGATGCGGGACCGGGCGATGACCACCGGCCGCGACGGCATCCACCGGCTGCGCCTCGAGCGGAGCGCGTTCCGCCCGCAGCGCGGCGTCACCCTGCGCTTCCCCGCGGCGACGGCCCCCGCCACGCGGCTGCAGGTCCACGACGGCGACACCTGGTTCCTGGCCGAGATCCCGGTCGGCGACACGGCGCCGCCGAGGACCCCGCCGGCCAGGATCGGCCTGCTCTGGGACAGCTCCGCCAGCGGCCTGCGGCGCGCCCACGACCTGGAGTTCGCGCTGCTGGACGCCTATTTCGAGGCCGCAGGAGACGCCCGGGTGGAACTCATCCGGCTGCGCGACACGGCGGAAGTCGCCGGTGCGTTCGAGATCGCCGATGGCGACTGGCGGGCACTGCGCCGTGCGCTGGAAGACACCGTCTACGACGGCGCGTCCAACCCGGGCGGCTGGACCCCGGACCCCGCGATCGGCGAATACCTGCTGTTCGGCGACGGCCTGTTCAACTACGGCGCGCAGCCGTTCCCGACGCTGGGCGGGGCCCAGCGCCTGTTCGCGATCCACGCCGGCAGCGCCGGCGACAGCGTTCGTCTGGCGGCGCTGGCCGCCGCCAACCGCGGCAGCTCGATCGCGCTGGAGGACAGCGGCGGCCTGGCGGCGGCGGAAGCCGCGCTGCTGCGCGCGCCGCCGCGCCTGGTCTCGATGGACGGCGTGGGCGCGGTCGACCTGGTCGCCGAATCGATGGTCGCTCGGGACGGCTTTCTGCGGATCGCGGGGCGGCTGACGGAACCCGCCGCGCGGTTGCGCCTGCGGCTCTCCCGCGGCGGCCGGGTCGAGCCGGTCGAGGTCCGGATCGGCGATGCGCCGCATGGCGGGCTTGCGGCGATGCAATGGGCGCGGTTCTCGCTGGCGGCGCTGCGCGCCGACCCCGGCCGCAACCGCGCCGCCATCGCCGCCATCGGCCGCAGGTTCGGCGTGGTCACGCCCGAGACCTCCCTGCTGGTGCTGGAGGACGTGGCCGACTACGTGCGCTACCGGATCCAACCGCCCGCGGCGCTGCGCGACGCGTTCGAGCGCCTGCAGGCGACGGCGAGCGCCGAGCACCGGCAGGGCCGGCAGGCGCGCCTGGATGCCGTGGCCGCCGCTTGGGCCGAGCGCACCGACTGGTGGCAGCGTGCATTTCCCAAGGAGGCGCCCAGGGAAGCGCCGATGCGCGCGCTCGGCGACGCCGACGCCGAGGTTGCGGAGGGCGCCGCGGTCGCCACGGCCGCGATCGCGCGCGACGAGGCGGCGCGGGAGGCATCGGCCCGGCCGCTGGCGCAGGCATCCGCGCCTCCGCCGGCGCCGGTCGGCGCGGCGCCGGAACCGGCCACCCTCGACCGCGCCCATCCGACAGGCTCGCGGCCGCAGCAGGCGGTGTCCGCGCCCGGGGCGTCGCCCGCCGCACCTGCGGCCACCATCGCGCTGCAGCCGTGGCGCCCGGACTCGCCCTACGCCCGGCGCCTGCGACAGGCCGCCGCCGCGGACCTGTACGCCATGTACCTCGACGAGCGCGCGCGCCAGCCGCAGGGCACCGCCTTCCATCTGGACGTCGCCGACCTGCTGTTCGAGCGCGGCCAGCCCGGGCTGGCGCTGCGGGTGTTGTCCAATCTCGCCGAGATGGACCTCGACAACCGCCACGTGCTGCGGGTGCTTGGCTACCGCCTGATGCAGGCCGACCGCGCCGACCTCGCGCTGCCGGTGCTGGAGCGGGTGCTGGCCATGGGCGCCGAGGAGCCGCAGAGCTACCGCGACCTGGCGCTGGCCTATGCGGCCACCGGCCAGCGGCAGCAGGCCGTCGAAGCGCTGTACCAGGTGGTCGAGGGCGAATGGGACGGCCGCTTCCAGGACATCGAGCAGACCGCGCTGGCCGAACTCAACGCGATCGTCGCGACCGCGCCCGAGCCGCTCGATACCGACCGGTTCGATCCGCGCCTGCTGCGCAACCTGCCGCTGGACCTGCGCGTGGTGCTCGGCTGGGACAGCGACAACAGCGACATGGACCTGTGGGTCACCGATCCGAACGGCGAGAAGGCCTACTACGGCAACCGGCTGACCCGGCAGGGCGGGCGCATGTCGCGCGACTTCACCGGCGGCTACGGCCCCGAGGAATTCGCGCTGCGCGACGCCAAGCCCGGGACCTACCGCGTCGAAGCGAACTTCTTCGGCGATCGCCAGCAGCTGGTCGCCGGCGCCACCACCCTGCAGCTGTGGCTCAGCACCGGGTTCGGCACGCCCGCCCAACGGGATCGCAAGGTCACGCTGCGGCTGGCCGAGCGGGCGGAGACCGTGCTGGTCGGGGAATTCGAGGTGGCGCCCTCGCCCGCCCGGCAGCGGCATCGCTAGGATGGCCCCCGCCGCGCCCAGACCGCTGGCCGGGCGCGTCCTGGGCAGCGTTCCCGATGCCGCGCTCGCGGGCTGGTTCCTGGTGCTCTGGATCTCGCCGCTGACGCTGGGGGTGGGCGCGGTACGTACCGGACTGATGGTGATGGTGGTGGAGTTCGTGCTGGTGCACGCCTCCGCCGTGCTCGGCGCCATCGTGCTGTCGGAACGGGTGCCGCGCCGTACCCGGCTCGGCACCGTCGGCGGTATGTCGCTGCTGTACCTGGCGTTCATCGCCGCGTTCGTGTCCGAGGCCCGTTCCTGGTGGCCGCTGGCGGTGTTCGTCTGGCTGCTGCTGGCGAAGGTCGCGCTCGCCATGGGACGCCCGGGGCCCGACCTGCGGCATCGGCTGCAGTCGGCGTGGGCGGTGGCGGTGATGGCCTATCTGGCGGGCGTGGCGCTCACCGTGCTGCTGCCGGTGCCGCGGCTCGGGCTGACCTACGCGATCGTCTCGGAACTGGGCCTGGCCGGGAACGGCCTCTGGGTCAGGCGCCCGCAGACGGCGATCGCGTTCGGTGCGCTCTACTTCGCGGTGCAGGCGTTCGCGCGCCTGTTCGACCTGCGGCTGCCGGCGCACACGCTCCCTGGGCTTCCGGCGTCGCGGGACTGACGCGGCCGGCGCGGGCGCCGGGCTGTACCGCGCGAGCTTTCTACCACGGCGGGCGGCCGGTCCGGCTGGTGGTGGACCGGGCCGGCAGACCGGTGACGGACTGAAGACGGCCGCGCACGCCGCGGCGGCCGGCTTCAGCTTTCGGGCACGTCCGCGGCTTCCAGCTCGCGGGCGCTGGCGAAGCGGCGGCGGCGGCCGTCGAGCGGATCGTCGAATTCCAGCGCGTGCGCGAGCAGCCGGAGCGGAGCCGACGGATCGTCCGCGCCGCGCTCGCGCAGCAACGGATAGAGAGGGTCGCCGAGGATCGGTGCGCCCAGCGCCGCCATGTGCACCCGTAGCTGGTGCTTGCGGCCGCTGACCGGCAGCAGCCGGTAGCACCAGGCGCGATCGTCGCGCCAGGCGACCTCCAGGCGGGTTTCGCTGTTCGGCTCGCCCGGCGCCTCGCGCATCCGGAAGAACGGCTCGCCGCGCACCAGCCGGCTGCGGCGCAGCTGCGGAAACGCGAGCGCGGGCAGCGGCGGCGCCAGCGCCAGGTATTGCTTGGCGATGCGGCGCTCGCGGAACAGCGCCTGGTAGCGGGCGCGGCTGCTCGGGTCGGCCGAGAACAGCACCAGCCCGGCGGTCGCCCGGTCGATGCGGTGCAGCGGCACCAGGTCCGGGTTGCCGAGCCGGCGCACCAGCCGGCCCAGCAGGGTCTCGCGCACGAAGGCGCCGGTCGGCGCGACCGGCAGGAAGTGCGGCTTGTCGGCGACCACCAGGTGCGCGTCCGCATGCAGCACGGTCTCGGCGAAGGGAATCCGCGGCTCCTCGGCGACCTCGCGGAAATACAGGACCTCCATGCCCGTGCGATGCGCCGCCCTGGCGTCCAGCGGGCGCCCGCGCGCGTCCAGCACCCTGCCGCGGGCGAAACGGTCCGTCCAGGTGGCGCGACAGATGGTCGGGAAGCGATCGCACAGTGCATCGAGCACCGTCGCCCAGCGGCCCGGCGGCAGCTGCACGCGGCTGGCGGGCACGCCAGCGAGGGTCGGAGCCGCCACCGGCCTCACCCGTTGCCGCCAGCGGCGGGGAACGGCGGAAAAGCGGCCGGCGAAATGGATCGACGCATCATGCCAGTGTACCGACCGGCTGCGCAGCGTTGCGTCCAGCGTCCGCTGGCGCCCGCCGCCGGTTCGCCCGCGCCTCGCAACCGCATCCACCTGGCGCCTTCGATGCCCGCGGCTGACCGCAGCCGCCCGTGGCCGGTGGCAGCGCCGAGGGCAGGTCGTGGCTGTGTCGATTCCCGTCCGTCCGGTTCGTCGTCGAAGCAGAGGGCCGTCCTCTGCTTTCGGAGAATCACCATGCCGTCCACCATCCGCCTCCACCGCGTCCTGGCCGCGCCGCCCGAGCGCGTCTACCGTGCGTTCCTCGACCCGGCCGCGATGTGCAAATGGCTCCCGCCCCACGGATTCACCGGCACCGTGCACGAGATGGACGCCCGGGTGGGCGGCCGCTACCGCATGTCGTTCGCCAACCTCACCACCGGCAATGGCCACAGCTTCGGTGGCGAGTACATCGAACTGGTGCCCAACCAGCGCATCCGCCACACCGATCGCTTCGACGATCCAGGGCTCCCCGGCGAGATGACGGTCACCGTGTCGCTCAAGGCCGTGTCCTGCGGCACCGAGCTCGACATCGTGCAGGAAGGCGTGCCGGACGCGATTCCGGCCGCGGACTGCTACCTCGGCTGGCAGCAATCGCTGACGCTGCTGGCGCAACTGGTCGAACCGGAGATCCCGGACTGATCGGATCCCGGCGGGCGCCAGCGATGCCGCCCGCCGGCGGGTCAGCCCGGCATCGCCAGCGGCTGCCACAGCAGCACGAAGGCGCTGATCAGAACCACCGCGGCGAGATTCATCCAGAGCCCCGCGCGCACCATGTCGTCGATGGCGATGTAGTCAGAAGCGAAGACCGCGGCGTTGGGAGGCGTCGAGATCGGCAGCATGAAGGCGCAGCTGGCCGACAGCGCGATCACCGCCATGATCGCGTGCGGGTCCGCGCCGATGCCCAGCGCCAGGCCGATGCCGACCGGGATCAGCATGTTGGAGACCGCGGTGTTGGACATCACCTCGGTCATGGCCAGCACGATCGCGGCCAGCGCCAGCATGATCATCGCGAACGGCAGCACCTGCAGGCCCGCCAGCAGCGCTCCGAACCACGAGGTCAGGCCCGAGCTCTCGAAGGCGGCCGCCAGCGACAGCCCGCCGCCGAACAGCAGCAGCAGCCCCCAGGGCAGGTCGCGCATGTCGGCCCAGCCCATCAGCCGGCCGCGCCCGCGCCGCGCCGGCAGCAGAAACAGGGCGACCGCGCCGACCATCGAGATCGAGGTGTCCGACAGCCGCAGCCCCGCAGGCAGGAAGCCGCCGCCGATCCACAGCGCACCCACGGCGCCGAACACCGCCAGCACCGCCTTTTCCTCGAATCCCATCGGCCCGAGCCGGCGCAGCTGATCGCTTACGAACCCGCTGCCGATCTCGCGGGCCGGGCGCACCCGGAACTTGAACCGGGTCATGTAGACGTAGAGCACCGCCAGCATCACTACGGTCAGCGGCGAGGCGAACAGGAACCACTCGGCGAAGGTGACCGTGCGGCCGAGGTTCTGCTGCGACACCGCCGCGAACACCGCGTTCGGCACCGAGCCGATCAGGGTCGCCAGGCCGCCGATCGAGGCGGCGTAGGCGATCGACAGCAGCAGGCCCTTGGCGAAGCGCCGCAGCGCCGCCTCCTCGTACAGGCGCTCGCTGCGGATCTGCTCGATCAGCGCCAGGCCGATCGGCAGCATCATCAGCGCGGTGGCCGCATTGGAGATCCACATCGACAGGAACGCCGTGGCCAGGATGATGCCCAGGGTGATGCGCTGCCCGCCGGCGCCGACCATCGCCAGGATCGCCATCGCGATGCGCTTGTGCAGATCCCATTTCTGGATCGCCAGGGCGATGGTGAAGCCACCCATGTACATGAAGACGATCGGGTTGCCGTAGGCCATGGTGGCGGTGCGCTCGTCCGCGCCGCCGGTGAGCGGCAGCAGGAAGATCGGCATCAGCGAGGTGGCGGGGATCGGCAGCGCCTCGGTGATCCACCACGTCGCCACCCAGAGCGTCACCGCGAGCACCGCGCGCGGAGCCTCTTCCAGCCCGGTCAGCGCCGGCAGGAAATACACCAGCGCGAACAGCAGCGGGCCGAGCGCCAGGCCCACGCGCCGGCGCGTCGGGGTCCGCGCAGCGCGGGTGGCGTCATCCAGCGATGAAGTCACTGGTCCTCCCCATCGGCGTGCGCGACCGGGAATGGTAGCCGTTCGTACGGGTTGGCCTGGCCGGGCCTGGCGCAGGCGCGCCTGCCGGCCCCGTGGCGCCCGGGCCCGCCGCCCCCCATCTCAGGCAAGCTCCACCCTGGTCCCGGTCCGCGCGGACGCGTAGATCGCCTGCATGATGCGCACGTCGCGCAGTCCCTCTTCGCCCGACACCATGCTCGGACGGCCTTCGAGGATGCACCGCGCGAAGTCGTCCATCTCCGCGGCGAACAGGTCGATCTCCGGGAACCGGATCTCGCGGCCGTCGCTGCGGCGGCCGTGGTTGCCGTTGTAGAAGAACGCCGGATCGAGCTCGAACCAGCCGCGCTCGGCATTGACCCGCATGTGCTGGATGCCGGCGGCCTTGTAGCTGGTGCTGCAGTGGGCGACCACCCCATCCGGGAAGCTGGCGGTCCAGACCATGCTCTCGTCCACTTCGGCGAACTTGACCGGATCGGTCCTGGTCTGCATCGCGGAGACCGCCAGCGGCTCCGTACCGGTCAGGTAGCGGGTGGCCTGCAGCGCATAGATGCCCACGTCCATCAGCGCGCCGCCCCCGGCCAGCGCGCGCTGCAGCCGCCACTGGCCCGGCTCGCCGACGTCGATGCCGAAGCCGGCCTCGATGACCAGCGGCGCGCCGAACTCGCGCTCGCGCACCAGGCGGATGCATTCCAAGTGATGCGGGTCGTAGCGGCAGCGGTAGGCGGTGCCGAGCATCCGCCCGGCGCCGGCGCAGGCGTCGATCATCCGCTGGCAGCGCTCCACCGAGATCTCCAGCGGTTTCTCGCAGAACACGTGCTTGCCGGCAGCCGCGGCCGCGAGGGTGTCGCGTGCATGCAGTGCATTGGGGGTGACCACGTAAACCACGTCGATCTCGGGGTTGTCGGCCATGCGGTGCATCGTTTTGTACGAATACACGCTGTCGGCCGGCACGCCGTACTTGGCCATGTACGCCTCCGCCTTGGCGGGCGTGCCGGTGACCAGGCCGGCGAGGCGGCAATGCCTGGTCCTGGCGAAGGCCGGGGCGATCTGGCCCTCGCTCAGCCGCCCCAGCCCGCAGATCGCGAAGCCGAGCCGGCGCGATTCCTGCGCCCGTGCGCGGGTGGCGCCGGTGCTGACGAACGGCGCCGCGGCGATCGCGGCGGTGGTCTGGCCCAGGAACCGGCGGCGGGTCAGCTTGTCCATGGCGAGCGCTCCCGCGGTCTCGACGTCGCGTGGGTCGGTCCGGCCCCGGCGGACCGGGCGTGCGCGCCGCCGATCGACGGGCGCGACCGCCGGCAAATGTCGCGTGGCGCCCCGGCACCGTCAAGTCGGCGCCGGCATTGGGCGATTCACGCCAGCGCGCCGCTGGCGTTCTCGCTGTGGTGGAACGACGCAATGTTCCGCCGAATCGCCGGTGCGCAGTCCGGCGCAACCTGGAGAAAAACGATGCCATACGCATTCCGCGGCGAAGACGGGGCCAGCGGCGGCAAGCCTGGGCGCACCCCGGCCGAAGTGGCCGCCATGGGCGGCTTCAGGCCCTGGCAGGCGGCGAGCCTGGAGGAGGCCAGGGCGAACCTGCGGCGGCTGGTCGCCAGCGGCACCCTCGCGGCGGAGGCCGAAGCCTGGTGCCTGTCGAAGAACCGCGAGAACGGCTGGTTCTTCAGCACCGGCCTGGACGCCGCCACCGCCTACGACAACTACGACTATTTCTACCGCTTCGCCATCGACGGCCTGGCCGAACGGCCCTGGAGCGCGGTGGGGCCCGGAAACACCGGCGCGATGAAGCTCTATCTGGACGCCGACGACCTGGACGCGGCCACCATGATCGCGGTGATCTGGCCGGTGCGCAGAAGGGAACTGCTGGTGATGTCACCGGTGCCGACGGCCGCGATCGAGATCATGCACGACGATGGCTGGACCCCGCTGGACGAGGGATAGCGGCCGGCGCGGCGGCGGCACCGTCGGCCATCGGGTGGCGGGCTGAACGGCCGCGTCGCTGTCATCGCGGTGTCATCGATTTGCGATAGAGCCGCGCGCAGGCAATCGCTAGGCTGCGCGGCCGTTCCTGCGAAGACGCCTCGCGATGCTGCGCTCCACCCTCCTGCTCTGCGCCTGCCTGCTGGCGGCGGGGTTCCCCGCCTGGCCGGGCCCGTCGGCCTCGCTGGCGGCGCACCTGGTCGCGCCTGGCGGGACCTCGCCGCTGTTGCCGGCCGATCGCATCGAAGCCGCGCTGGCGCGGCTGCCGGACCGCAGCGGCCGGGTCGTCACCGGCAGCGGCGCGCGGGTGTTCTGGCGCGCGATCGACCCGGGCGACTACGGCGTGCGCACGCGCTGGCCGGCAGGCCGGACGCACGATGCGTTCCCCGATATCCAGTTCGAGGTGCCGGCAGCGCCCGCGCCGCCGCCACGCGGTACCGTGGTGCTGCTGCACGGCTGGATGATGACCGGCGACTCGCTGCTGCCCTGGGCGCTGCGCCTCGGCGAGGCGGGATACCGCACGGTCTCGATCGACCTGCGCAACCACGGCCGGTCCGACGCGGCGCCGGTCGGCTACGGCACGCGCGAAGCGCGGGACGTGGTCGAGGTGGTGGACGCGCTGCGCGCCCGCGGCGAGATCGTCGGCCCGCTGCACCTGCTCGGCGTCTCCTACGGCGCGGCCACCGCGGTGTTCGCCGCCGCCGACCCGCGCCTGGGAGCCGAGCGCGTGGTCGCACTGGAATCGTTCGCCGTGGCCGGCACCGCGATCCGCGACATGGTGCCGCACATGCTCCAGAGCGCGCCCGCCGGCTGGAGCGAGCGCCTGGCGCGGCGCTGGATGCAGTGGCGGATGGACGACGCGGCGCTCGACGCGGCGGTCGCCGAGGCCGGCGCGATCCTGGACCTGCCGCTGGACGCGGTCGACGTCGGCGCGGCGCTGGCCCGGGTGCCCTGCCCGCTGCTGGTGCACGGTGGCGCCGACCGCCACGTCCCGGTCGCGCACGGCCGCGCCCTGGCCGCCGCGGCCCCGCACGCGCGCTATCTCGAGATCGCGGGGGAGAGCCACCTCAGCCTGCCGATGCGTCTGGACCTGCTCGCACCCGTCGTCGTCGACTGGTTCGACCGCCCCGCCTGTCCGGGCGACGTCCTCGCGGAGCATCGGCTCGATTGAGGCCAGCCGCGCAGCGGCCGCAGCCCCCGCGGGGGCTGCGGCCACCGGGCGCCCGGGACTTCAAACCCGCTTCACAATGACGCCATCGCGGCTTCGTCCCGCATCGTTATGGTCCCCGGCATGTCCTTTCGCCGGAGCACGCATGGCCGATCCCTCACCCTTGCCGGCCGCCGACCTGGTGGTGGTGGGCGCCAGTTTCGCGGGCGCCGCCTGCGCCATCGCCGCCGCGCAGCGGGGCCTGCGGGTGTGCGTGCTCGAACGCAAGCGCGACCCGGGGGAGAAGCTGCGCACCACCGGGATCATCGTCAAGGAGGCGGCGGAGCGCACCCTCCTCAACCGGCTGCCGTCGCGGATGACCCGGCAGGTCGAGGAAGTGCGCCTGTACGCGCCGAGCCTGAAGCAGGTCGCCCTGGCCGCCCCGGGCTACTACTTCCTCACCACCGACACGCCGGCGGTCATGCGCTGGCTGGCGGAGCAGATGCGCGCCAACGGCGTGGACCTGCGCCTGGGCGCCGCGTTCAATGCCTGCGAACGCAGCGGCGACGGCTGGCGGGTGGACGGCGTCGGCACCACGCGCTTCCTGGTCGGCGCGGACGGCGCGCGCTCGCGGGTGGCGCGGCGCTGCGGGCTGGGCGAGGTGCGCCAGTTCCTCTACGGCATCGAGTACGAGTTCCCCGGCGCGGTCCTGGCCCGGCCCGAGGCGCTGCACTGCTTCATCAGCAAACGCTACGCGCCCGGCTACATCGGCTGGATCGCGCAGAGCCCCACCGGCATCCAGGCCGGGCTGGCGCTGCGCCACGATCCGGCGCATGCGCGGGCGCCGGATATCGACGGCTTCCTGCTGCGGGCCGGCCGCGCCGGCGGGCTGCCGCGCCATCTCAGGCCGGGCCACACCCGCGCCGGGCTGATCCCCTGCAGCGGCCCGGTGTTCGACATGGCCCGCGACCGCGCGATCCTGGTCGGCGACGCCGCCGGCATCGTTTCGCCGGTGACCGCCGGCGGCATCCATTCGGCGTGGGAACACGGCTGGGCGGTCGGCCGCGCCATCGCCGCACACCTGCGCGACGGCGCCCCCCCGCCGGAGCAGGTCGCGGTCGAGGCCGCGCCGCGCTTCCGCGCCAAGCGCGCGCTGCGCTGGGCCTACGACCGCCTCCAGTTCGACTGGCCCTTCGATCTGCTGCTGCACTCGCCGCCGCTGCGCTGGGCGGCGGAACGGGTGTACTTCCACAAGCGCGGGAGCCAGGGATCCGGCGAGCTGGACCACCCTCGCCGCCGGAACTAGTCCAGGCCGGCTGGCGCGAGACCGAACAGCCGCTCGGCGTTGCCGTAGCGGATGGCCGCCTTCTCCGCCTCGTCCAGGTCCAGGCGCTCGAGCGCCTCCAGCGCGGCGGCGAGCGACATCTGCGGATGGTCTGATCCCAGCAGCAGGCTTTCGATGCCGACGTTGCGCAGCGTCCAGACGAACTCGTCCTCGATCGGCGAATCCGCGACGAGGTGCAGCGGGCCCGACAGGTCGAAGTGAATGTTGTCCATGCCGAACCCGTCCGCGGTCCGCGCCAGTGCCAGGATGTTCCAGTAGCGGAAGTTCAGTGCGCCCATGTGGGCGAACACGAACCTGGTGCCGGGCGCCCGGGCCGCCAGGTTGAACAGGTGCTCGCTCTCGCCGGGCGTGATGTTGGCATTGTCCATGAGCACGACCATGCCGAGTTCGCCGGCGCGTCGCACCAGCGCGAGCACGCGCGGGTCGTCCAGCTCGAAACGCTGAGTGTGAGCGTGGATCTTGAGCACCCTCACCCCGTGGGCCGCGACCCGCTCCAGCTCCTCCAGGGCGGCCTCGCCGTCATAAGGGTGCACGGTGGCGATCGGCAGCACCTTGGGGTTGGCCGCGGCCAGCGCGACGATCGAATCGTTGCCCTCCCGGATCCGTTCGGGCTGGCCCGCCAGCGCCTGGTGCGGCCCGCCGAACCACATGGCGCCGTATGCGGTCGGCTCGACGCCGGCCTTCGCCAGCTGCGCCTCGTACTCGGCGGCCGACGCCGCACCCTCGCGCAGATGCACGTGCATGTCGAATACCGGCTGCTGCGCGGCCGCCGCCCCGATCGCGGAAAGGAGCAGGATCGCCAGCGCGTACGTCTTGTTCATCGGAAGCCCACGCGGGAAGAAGGCGCGGATTATGCCGGATCCCGGGCGCGCCCTCCCCGCCTGCTGCGGCGCTGCGGCTCCGCGGCGCTTACGGCGTCGCGCGCGGACATGGGCGCTGCGCCCGTCGGTGGTGGCAGGGCCAGCGGCGGCAGATTCAGGATCCATTCGCGCAGGGTCGCCATCCAGCAATCCCCGCCCTCGTCCTCGGGGTGGACCAGGTGAAAGGGCTCGGCTTGCAGTTCCGGGCCGAACGGACGCATCAGCGAGCCGGCGCGCAGTTCGTCGGCGACCAGGGCCAGACTCATCAGCGCCACGCCCTGCCCGGCCAGCGCCGCTGAAATGGCATGGGTTTCATCCGAGAACACCGGCCCCTTGCCGGGGTCGAGCCCCGGAACGCGGGCGCGGCGCTGCCAGGCCGTCCAATCGACCGGGGCGCTGCGCGCGCCAGGCGGTGCGAAATGCAGCAGGGTCTGCCGCGACAGTTGGCCCGGATCGCGCAACTGCAGCCGCGGACTGCACACCGGCGCGAACACGTTGTCGAACAGCTTCGACGCCCGCAGCCCCGGCCACTGGCCGCCGCCGTAGCGGATGGCGAGATCCGCCTCGACGCCATCGAGCGCGACGGGCTCGTGCGACACGTGGATGCGCAGGTCGAGCCCGGGGCACGCCTCGCGCAGCTGCGGCAGGCGCGGCACCAGCCAGCGCGAGGCCACCGCCGGCGTGGCGCTCAGGGTCAGGCTGCGCCGCTGCGGCGCGCGCACCCGATCGGCCGCCGCGACGATCGCGGCGAACGCGCCGGTCAGCGCGCGCTGCAGTTCCCGGCCCTGCGGCGTGACCAGAAGCTGGCGGGGCCGGCGCACGAACAGCGGCTGGCCGAGTTCGGCCTCGAGCTGACGGAGCTGATGGCTGATCGCCGCCGGCGTGACGGACAGCTCCATGGCGGCGCGCTTGGCGCTGCCGAGACGGGCGGTGGCCTCGAACGCGCGCAGCGCCGAAAGCGACGGCAGTCGGCTCATGAGTTAGTTCCTCTAATTCATTCTGGCAAAAAAGATCGTTTGTCTGCGTACGTACAGGGCCCTAGCGTACCCCACGCCGCCGCAAGCATGAGCGGCAGTAACTCATACGAGGAGCCAAAGATGATCCACCTGTTGCACCTGGATAGCAGCGCCCGCCCCGGCCGGCGCGGCATCGATCCGCATGGTTCGTACACCCGCGCGCTCAGCGACCGCTTCGTCGCCAGATGGCGCGCCGCCCGCCCGCAGGATCCGGTCCGCTACCGCGATCTCGGCGCCAGCCCGCCGCAGCTGGTCGACCACGACTGGATCCGCGCCGAGTTCACCCGCCGCGAGGCGCGCGAGCCGTGGATGGTCGATCGGCTGGCCGAGAGCGACGCCCTGGTCGACGAGCTGATCGGGACCGATCTGCTGGTGATCGGCGCACCGCTGTACAACTTCGGCATGCCGGCGCCGCTCAAGGCATGGATCGACGGCATCGTCCGGATCGGCCGCACGGTGGAGTTCGATCCCGGGCGCGGCGAGGACCCCTACGTGCCGCTGCTGGCCGACCGGCCGCGGCGGGTCGTGCTGCTGTCGTCCCGCGGCGGCCACGGCATGGACGAGGATGGCCCGCTGGCGCACATGAACCATCTCGATCCGCACCTGCGCACCGCGCTCGGCTTCATCGGCATCCACGACCTGCGCTGCATTGCGGTCGAATACGAGGAATTCGGAGACGAGCGGCTGCTCGCCTCGGTGGCCGCTGCGGAGGCAAAGGTCGACGCACTGGTCGACGCGATGCTCGCGGAGACCGCGCCCGTCGCCACGTCTGCCCCGGAACGGGCGCTGCCGGCCTGAGCCGCGCGCGGGCCGTGGCGCTTCCCTTCTCGTTGCGAAGACATCCCATGTCGTCAACTGGCCGCTCGGCGGTGGTCGAATCGATCCACCACCAGCCACCCGCCATCATCCGCCAAGCGCGCGAGGAGGTAGACCGGACATGGCCCTGATCCATTCGCTGCTGATGGGCGCCGTCGCCGGAATGCGTGCGATGACGCCGCTCGCCGCGGTGACCAACGCCGCCCGCCTGGGTGCCCTGCCGGTCGGCAACGGCGCACCGCGCCTGTTGTCGAACCGCCTCGCGGCGCACGGCGCGATCGCCATCGCCGGCCGCGAGCTGGTGGGAGACAAGCAGCGATCGGCGCCGGACCGGATCGCCCCCGCCGGCCTCGCCGTGCGGATCGCCACCGGCGCGATCGCCGGTGCCGCCCTCGCACCGAGGCGGCAGCGCGCCGCCGCCGCTGCGCTCGGCGCAGCGGCGGCGGTCGGCACCGCGTATCTGGCTTTCGAATTGCGCAAGCGGGCGACGGCGCGCTACGGCCAGGTCGCCACCGGCGCCGTCGAGGACGCGGTCACGCTGGCCGGTGCGGCCCTGGTCGTTGCAAGCGCATCACGGCGATCGCGACGCCGTCGCTGACCGCGCGGCAGGTGCGCGCCACCTGCGCCAGGGGGACGGGACTGATTCCAATAGGAGCGGGCCACGGCCGCGCAAGCCACGGGAGTGCCGACCGGGTTGGCGGTGCTGCCGGGCGCTGGCGGACGGCACCGGCTTTCGCGTGCATGGCACGCTCCTACGGGTGCAGGCCCGCATCCTCCGTGGGAGCGGCCCATGGCCGCGAAGGCCGCGGGAGGCGCCGCGCGGGCCGGCGGTGATCCCGGGCGCTTCATGTTAGCGTTAACGGAGACGGCCGGGCCGACGCCCAGCACGGACCCGGGAGCGGCATTGACAGCCAGCCACGAGGCAACGGACGGCCAGCGTCCAGCGAGCGACAGGACCGCCAAGCTCGGGCTGGGCGAGAAGCTCGGGTTCGGCCTCGGCGACGCGGGGTTCAACTTCTATTGGGTCATCATCGGCTCGTACCTGCTGTACTTCTATACCGATGTCTTCGGCATCTCCGCTTCCGCCGCGGCGTGGATGTTCGCGGCCACCCGGATCATCGACGCGTTCACCGATCCGGCGATCGGCGCCCTCGCCGACCGCACCCGCTCCCGCTGGGGCAAGTTCCGCCCCTACCTGCTGTTCGGTGCGCTGCCGCTGATGGGCTCGGCGATCCTGACCATGAGCACGCCGGAGCTGGGCGAGACCGGCAAGCTGGTCTGGGTCTACGCGACCTATAGCGCGATGATGCTCTGCTACACCCTGGTCAACATCCCCTACAACTCGCTGGCCGGGGTGCTGACCGCCGACGGTGGCGAGCGCAGCTCGATCTTCGGGATCCGCTTCTTCTTCGCCTATTTCACCGGAATCGTGGTCGGCGCCGCCACGCCGGACCTCGCGGCCTGGTTCGGCGGCGAAAACCCGGCGCGGGGCTGGCAGCTGACGATGGTGCTGTACAGCACGGTGGCCACCGCGCTGTTCCTGGTCACCTTCCTCACCACCCGCGAGCGGGTCGCGCCGCCACCGGCGCAGAAGACCAGCCCGCTGGCGGACATCGCCGACCTGCTGAAGAACCGTCCCTGGGTGGTGCTGTTCGCCCTGGCCATGATCGTCATGATCACCATCGTGCTGCGCGGCAGCTCGGCGGCCTACTACTTCAAGTACTTCGTGCAGCGGCCCGACCTGATGGGCGCGTACATCGGCCTGCAGATGGCGGCCTACGCGGTGGGCGCGCTGGCCACGCCCTGGCTGACCCGGCATTTCGACAAGGCGCGGCTGCTGATGGTCACCATGGCGATCGTCGGCATCCTGTCGATCGGCTACGCCTTCGTCCCGGCGCCGGACTCCAACGGCGTGGTGACGGTCTCCGGCGACGCCCCGGTGACGCTGCGGGCCGAGGCGATGCTCGATACGCCCGCACGGACCGGCGACAGCTATCGCTGGACCCGCCACGAGAACGCATTCTGGATCGTCCGCGAACGGGTGGCCCTGGAGGGCAGCGGCCCCACCCTCACGCTCGACGGCGCCAACGGCCAGGTGGTCAGCGTGGTCAGGATCGGCGCCGACGGCAGCCGCAGCGACAGCGCCGACCTGCCGATGGCGATCGTCGTCATGTTCCTGCTCAATATCCTGATCAGCCTGGCACTCGGGCCCAAGTCGCCGTTGACCTGGTCGATGTACGCCGACGCCGCCGACTACAACGAATGGAAGACCGGCCGCCGCGCCACCGGGATGACGTTCTCGGCGGCCACCTTTTCGCAGAAGCTCGGCGGCGCGCTCGGCGCGGCCGGCGTCGGCTGGGTGCTGGCGGCGATGGGCTACGCCGCCAACCAGGCGCAGAGCGGCGCCTCGCAGACCGGCATCGTGCTGCTGCAGACCGCGGTGCCCGGGGCGTTCGCGCTGGTCGCGATGTTCGCGCTGCGGTTCTACGACCTCAGCGGCCCGCGGCTGGAACGGATCCAGTTGGACCTGTCGGTCCGGCAACAGGCCGGCGACTGACGGAGGCACTGCATGCTGGTACGCGCCACCGACGACGGCGAGCGTTTCGTGCTGACCGACCCGACCGCGATGCCGCGGGCGGCGGGCTTTCTTTGGAATCGGCAGATGATGATGCAGGTCAACTGCCGGGGCTTCGCGGTGGCGCGCTTCATGCAGCCCGAGCCTGCGCGCTACACCCACGCGCCGAATCTCGAGGCCGCCACCTTCATGCAGCCGGAGCAACCCTACTACGCCCATCATCCGGGCCGCTTCTGCTATGTGAAGGACGAGGAGAGCGGAGAGATCTTCTCCGCGCCTCACGAGCCGGTGCGGGCGAAGCCCGACCGCTTCGAGTTCTCGGTGGGGGCCAGCGACATCCGCTGGACGGTCGAGTGCCTTGGCGTGCGGGTGGAGATGGAAGTGGGCCTGGCTGCGGACGCGGCGGTGGAGCTGTGGCGGATCCGGGTCAGCAACCCGTCCGGGCGCAGCCGCCGGCTCGGCGTCTATCCCTACGTGCCGATCGGCTACATGAGCTGGATGAACCAGTCCGCCCGCTACCGGCCGGACCTGGGCGGCGTGGTGGCGAGCAGCGTGACGCCCTACCAGAAGGTGGAGGACTGGTCGCGCCAGCGCGGCTTCAAGGACCGGACCTGCTTGCTGCACGACCGCGAACCCGTGGCGTTCGAAACCTCGCGCGAGGCGTTCGAGGGCGAAGGCGGCCTGCACGCCCCCGACGGGGTGCGGCAAGCGCTGCTGGGCTGCGGCGAGGCGCTGCACGAAACCCCGGCCGCCGTGCTGCAGTACCGCATCGCGCTGGCGCCGGGCCAGGCCGAGGAGTTCCGCTTCCTGCTGGCCCCGGAACGCGACGATGCCGGTATCGCCGGCCTGCGCGAACGCTATCTCGACGGGGCCGGCTTCGCGCGGGCACGCGATCAGTACGCCGCCTACATCGCCCGCGGCCGCGGCGTGCTGCGCATCGAGACGCCGGACCGGCACCTGGACCGCTTCGCCAACCGCTGGCTGCCGCGCCAGGTGTACTACCACGGCGACGCCAACCGCCTGACCACCGACCCGCAGACCCGCAACTACCTGCAGGACCACATGGGCATGTGCTACATCGCGCCGGAGGCCGCACGCGAAGCGTTCCTGCGCGCGCTGTCGCAACAGGAGCCCAGCGGCGCGATGCCCGACGGCATCCTGCTGGCCGAGGGTGCGGAACTGAAGTACATCAACCAGATCCCGCATACCGATCATTGCGTCTGGCTGCCGGTCTGCCTGCGCGCCTACCTGGACGAGACCGGCGAGCACGGCATCCTCGACGCGCGTATCCAGGACGGCGCGGGGGAGACGCTCACCGTGTTCGAACGCATCTGCCGGGCGATGCGCTGGCTGCTGGCCGCACGCGACGCGCGCGGATTGAGCTACATCGGCCAGGGCGACTGGTGCGATCCGATGAACATGGTCGGGCACCGGGGCAAGGGCGTGTCCGGCTGGCTCTCGGTGGCCGCCGCCCATGCGCTCGGCCTGTGGGGCGATGTCTGCGAACGCCACGGGCGCGACGACCTGGCAGCCGAGTTCCGCGCCGGGGTCGCCGACCTCAATTCGGCGGTCAATGCCCATCTATGGGACGGCGAGTGGTACGCGCGCGGCATCACCGACGATGGCGTGGCGTTCGGGGTCGCGAATGATGCCGAGGGGCGGATCTACCTCAACCCGCAGAGCTGGGCGATCCTCGCCGGCACCGCCGACGCGCGGCGGCGCACGCTGATGATCGCCGCCGTCGAGCGGCAGCTGGAAACCCCCTACGGCGCGATGATGCTGGCGCCGGCGTACACCGGGATGCGCGAAGACGTCGGCCGCCTCACCCAGAAGTTCCCGGGCACCGCGGAGAACGGCTCGGTCTACAACCACGCCGCGGCGTTCTACGTCCACGCGCTGTACGCCGCCGGCGAGTCCGCGCGCGCCTGGCGGGTGCTGCGGGGGATGCTGTGCGGGCCGGACGACGCCGACTACCGGCAGCGCGGGCAGCTGCCGGTGTTCATCCCCAACTACTACCGCGGCGCCTGGCGCGAGCACCCGCGCACCGCCGGGCGCTCCAGCCAGCTGTTCAACACCGGCACCGCGGCCTGGATGTACCGCATCCTGATCGAGGACCTGTTCGGCCTCAAAGGCGCGCCGGAGGGGCTGCGGGTGACGCCGCAACTGCCGCCGGAATGGCCGCAGGCGCGCGCCGAGCGCCTGTTCCGCGGCGCCCGCTTCGACGTGCGCTACGCGCGCAGAACCGGCGCCACGGCGATCGAGGTGCGGGTCGACGGCGAACCGCTGGACGGCGACTGCATCGGCGGCATCCGCCCCGGCCGCGACTACCGCGTCGACGTGCGCCTGCCCCCGGCATGAGCGACGCCGCCGCCGAACCGGTGCCGGTGCTGGTGATCGCCATGGGCGTCAGCGGTTCCGGCAAATCGACGCTGGCCGCCAGGCTGGCGCGGGCCTGGGATTTCCGTCTGCTGGAAGCCGACGACTTCCACCCGGCCGCCAACCGCGAGCGCATGGCCCGCGGCGAGCCGCTCACCGACGCGATGCGCGAGCCGTGGATCGCGGCCCTGTGCGCCGCGCTGCGCCGGCACCGCGCGCAGGGCGAGAGCTGCGTGCTGGCCTGGTCCGGGCTGCGTCGCGGCCACCGCCAGCGTTTCCGCGAACTCGGCTATCCCACCCGCTTCATCCATCTGGCCGGCGACCCGGAACTGGTGCGCGCGCGGCTGCGCGCGCGCACCGGACATTTCGCCCCGGCGGACCTGCTCGACAGCCAGCTGCTGGCGCTGGAGGCACCGGCCGGCGAGGCCGATGTGGTGGCGGTCGATCTCGCGCCGGGGATCGACGAGGTCACGCGACAGGCCAACGCGGCGCTGCGCCACTGGCTGGCGCGGCCGCCGCGGCGCTGAGCCTCAATCGCTGCCCTCGCCGGCGCAGGGGCCGCCCCCTGCCCGCATCAGTGCGTCGTAGCGGCGCTGCATCTCCTCCACCGCCACCTCCTCGATGCTGTGGCCGATCAGCCAGCGGTGCCCGAACGGGTCGTGCACGCTGCCGCTGCGCTCGCCGTAGAAGGCATCGGTGGCCGGGCGCTCCAGCGTCGCGCCCGCCGCCAGGGCCTGCGCGATCGTGGCGTCGGCGTCGTCGACGTGCAGGTGCAGGGTGACGCCCGCCGGGGCGCCGGCGGCCGGCGCGCGAATCCCGTACTCGGGATACTCGTCGCACAGCATCACCGTCCAGCCGCCGAAGTCCATTTCGGCATGCCCGATGCGTCCGCCGGGCTCGGTGAGGCGGAACTTCTCGGTGGCGCCGAAGGCGCGGGAGTAGAAGCGGATCGCGGCGTCGGTGTCGGCGACGCAGAGGTAGGCGAAGAGTTCGTGGATGGCCATGCGTGAGTGTCTCGGTAGGTCGATGCGGCACGTTAGCCGGGCGCGCGACCGGCGTCTTGAATGGAATCGACCCGATCCGCGTCGACCGGCAGGTGATGTCGCGCCACCGGGGCCGCACGGCGGTAGTCGCCCGGCCTCACCCCGGTGAAGGCGCGGAACTCGCGCACGAAATGCGCCTGGTCGCTGTAGCCGGCCAGATGGGCCACGCGCACCCACGGCATGCCCGGTTCGCGGCGGTGCGCCGCCAGCGCCACCTGGAACCGCAGCACGCGGCGGAACCGCTGCGGCGTCAGCCCGACCGCGTCGCGGAACGCCGCCGTGAGATGCCGGTGGCTGTAGCCGCTGGAGGCGACCAGCTCGGCCACCGAACCGCCGCCGGCAAGGCCGGCGAGCGCTTCGGCCACGGCCGGGTGCAGCCCGCGCGCGCGCGGCAGGCGCGCGGCCAGGAACGCTTCGAGCAGTTCCAGCCGGCGCTGCGGGCACGCTTCCTCGATCAGCCGCGCGCGCAGGCCTGCGGCGGCGGCGCCGCACAGCGCCTCCAGCGGGACGTGCCGCCCGGCCAGTTCGCCCGCCGCCACGCCGAACAGCGCGCGCGCCGCGCCGGGCAGAAACTGCGCGCCGACCGAACCCGCGGACGGTCCCGCCAGCTTGGCGTAGTAGCCGTCGCGGGCGCCGCCGAGCACGGCATGGCCGGGCGTGGCGATGGTGCGGCCGGCGGCGTCGACCAGGCACAGGGGCGCATCGCCCAGGCGCACCGCCAGATGCATCCTGCCGGTCGGCAGCACGTGCTCGTACCGCGCCGGCGCGGCGCGGTGCGGCGCCGCCGGCTGCGACCACAGCAGCGCGACGAACGGACGCAGGGCGGGGATGGGAAGACGCAGCATGGCGTTCCGGGCGACGCGGGCGGTCAGGAAGCGCCGGGCTCGCCACCGGCGACGTCGACCGGCAGCAGCGGACGCATGAAGCTCCGCTCGTGGCGCAACACGCAGCCCGACTCGTCGCGGATCCGGTCGGCGGCGATGAACTCCGGATCCTCGCCGAACCGCGCCCGGTAGCGCTCATAGGCGGCCAGGCTGTCGAAGCTGAACAGCGCCAGCGCCTTGTCGCTGGCACCCTCGCCCGGCAGGAAATAGCCGTGATGGCGCCCGCCGTGCTTGTCGACCAGCCGCATCCATTCCCGCGCGAAGCGTTCGAACGCTTCGAGCTTGGCCGGATCGATGGTGTACTCCACGACGCAGGTGATCATGCCCATGGCCGCGAGACTATCGTTCCGGCGGATCGCCCGCCAGCCGGGCCGGGGCCAGGAAGTCGAGCACGAGCCGCAGGTATGCGTCGGGTCGCTCGATGTTCGGCAGATGCACCGCGTCCAGGATCTCCAGTGTCGCACCCGGGACTGCCGCGGCGATGAATTCGCCGTGCTCCGGCAGGGTGACGGTGTCGTGCGCGCCGGCGATCACCAGCGTCGGCCGCTCGATCAGCGCGATGCTGCGCCGCAGGTCGGCGTCGCGCACCGCGGCCCAGGCGCCGGCCAGCCCCTGGCGCTCGGTCGCCAGCAGCATGCCGCGGAACTGCCGCACGCGCGGGCCGTTTTCCGCGAGCATCTGCGGCGGGAACCAGTTCGCCAGAAACGACTCCGCGGTCGCGGCCATGTCCGGCGCCTCGCGCAGGGCGGCGATCGCCTCGTCCCATCGCCGCGGCGGCCCCAGGTAGGCCGCGGTATTGCTCAGGATCAGCCTGTCGATGCGCTCGGGCGCGTGCACCCCGAGCCACTGGCCGACGAATCCGCCCAGCGACAGGCCGAGCAGGTGCGCGCGCTCGATCGCCAGCGCGTCCATCAGCTCGAGCACGTCGTGCCCGAGGCGGTCGATCGAATAGGCCCCTGGCGGCACGCCGGAGCCGCCGTGGCCGCGCATGTCGTAGCGCAGCACGCGGAAGTGCTTCGACAGCGCCGGAACCTGCAGGTCCCACATCTCCAGGGTGGTGCCGATGGAATTGGCCAGGATCAGGACCGGGCGGTCCGGCGCGCCGTCGAGCCGGTAGGCGATGCGAACCCCGTCGCCGGTGACGAAATGGGAAGGCGCCGCGGCTCCTTCCGATGCGGACGCCGGGCGCAGCTCGGCGAGCGCCGCGTCGGGGGAAGGCGAGGCGGCGGCGACGCCGAACGCCAGCAGGGGCAGGAACGCGAGGCTCATGGGCGGGCTCCAGTGGGTGGAGAGCCGCATCCTGGGGCCGCCGCACATCGATTGATATTATGAAGTTCGCCAGATCACTGTCGAAAACGATGACAATTTCCGGGTTCACCCTGCACGAGCTCGAGTGCTTCGACGCGGTGGTCCGCGCCGGCGGATTCCAGGCGGCCGCCGCGCTGCTGCATCGCTCCCACCCGGCGGTGCACGCGGCGGTGGGCAAGCTGGAACGCCAGCTGGGGGTGGCACTGCTGGACCGTAGCGGCTACCGGGTCCGGCCCACCGCCCAGGGGCTGTCGTTCCATCGCCAGGCGGCGCTGCTGCTGGGCGATGCGGACGCGCTGCAGCGGCATGCCCGCCAGCTGGCGATGGGCACCGAAACGCAGTTGCAGGTCGTGATCGGCGACCTGTGTCCGCGGCCGCAGGTGCTGGCGCTGCTCGGCGAGTTCTTCGCCCGGCACCCGGACACGCGGCTCAACCTGCACTACGAAGCGGTGGCCGGGCCCTGGGAGCGCCTGCTGGACGACCGGGCGGACCTGGCGGTGCACCGCGCCGACACCCGCGACGCGCGCCTGGAATGGATCGATCTGGGGGCGGTGTCGCTGGTACCGGTCGCCGCTCCGGGCTTCCTGCCGTTCCCGGTGACGCGCTCGATCACGCCCGAGCGCATGCGCCGGCTGACCCAGTGCATCCTGCGCGACTCCGCCACGCGGCGCCCGGACCGCGACCACTACGTGGTGCAGGGAGCGCCGCAGTGCACGGTGGCCGATCACGCGATGAAGAAGGAACTGATCGTCGGCGGCATGGCCTGGGGCCACCTGCCCCGCTTCATGATCGAAGAGGAACTGCGCGACGGCCGCCTGGTGTCGCTGGCCGGCCGGCATTTTCCCGGCATCGACGAAACGCTGGCGGCGGTGCGGCGCCGCGATCGTCCGCACGGCCCGATCGCCGAAGCGCTGTGGGACCGCCTGCGCAGGCGGTCCGGCACGCTGCTGCGGGCGCGCGCCGCAACCGCCCGGTCCAGGCGGGGCGCCGGAGGCGCGCGACCCGCCAGACCGCACCCCTGACCTGCGTCGCGGGCGGCGGCCTGCCACTCCGGCGGCGGGGGCAGGCCAGCCGTGGATCTCGCGCGCCCTGGCGCTCCACCTGTGCGCGCACTCGCCGCCTTCAGCCGTTCAGCGGTCGGCCCTGACGACCGTCCCCAGTGCGTCGGGCGGGCCTGCGTCTGTCGCGGCCGCCTGATCCTGCGCCCAGGAACCCACCGCGCGCCCGAAGCGGGCGATCATCACCATGTTGAAGAAATGCATCAGGCCCAGCACCAGCAGGGTGATGCCCACCCGCGACCCGACCTCCGGAATCAGCGCGACGGTATCGACCTGCCAGTCGTTCAGGCGGTAGCTGATGAACCCCAGGTTGACCAGGTAGAAACCGATCACCAGCAGGCGGTTGGTCGAGGCGGCCAGCTCGCGGTCCTGGCCGAAACAGCGAATGAGGAAGATCTCTCCGTTGGCGGACAGGGCGCGCGCCACCCAGATCGTCATTCCCACCGAGATCGCGAGATACAGCCCATAGGCGAAATGCGTCATGACAAAGTCTCCCAGCTCGAGCATGTGACACCTCAGGATTGAAGGTGGCGCCAGCTTGGGCCGGGCGGAGCGTTCCGGCTTCCGGAAAGATCAATCCGGAACAGGTCGGCCGGATCCGGGGGCGGATCGACGCAGGATCAACGACTTGCGGGGTTCCAGGATGATCATCCGGAAGGTTCCGCTGCCGCCAGGCGGCGCCGGCGGTACTCGCCCGGCACCTCGCCGACCTGTTCCTTGAACGCAACATAGAAGCTCGACTGGGAGTTGAAGCCGGCCGCCATCCCTACCGACAGCACCGAGGCCCGGGGCTCCTCGATCAGCATCTGCCTGGCGGTCTCCACTCGGTGCTGGCGGACGAAGCGCGGAAACCCGAGCCCGAACTCGGTATTGACCAGCTCCGACAGCTGGTGGGTGCTCAGGCCGAGCATCCCGGCCACGGTGGCCAGGCTCAGCGACTCCGAGCGATGGATCTGCTCCTGCTCGAACAGCTGCCGCAGGCGTGCCGCCATCGCGTCCCGGTCCACCCGGGCCAGGGTCGACTGCGCATAGGCCACCGCCACCGCCTCGCGCGTCTTCGGCACCAGGTCGGGCACGCTCAGCAGCAGCCAGCCCACCAGCAGGAATCCGAGCGCGATCAGCGCCGCATAGGTCCAGGCGTAGCCGTACCAGCCCATCCCCGCCCGCGCCAGCAGGCCGCTCGCCGCCACCGCCACCGCCATCAGCCCGAACAGTCCCAGCACCTTCAGCTCGAGCGCGAACCAGCGCCGCAGCGCGCGCAGCCGGTAGACCAGGACGCACAGGTGCGCGGCTGCCGCCGCACCCAGCGCCAGCGCCACCGGGACCGCCCAGGACAGCGGAATCGCCAGCGCCAGTGCCAGCATCGCGACCGCCAGCGCCCATTCGATCCGGCGCCAGCCGCCCTCCGGACGCAGCACGCCCAGCAGCAGCCAGTAGAAGCCGAGCGACTGCAGGAACACCACCACCACGTAGCGGCGCGTGGGCGAGGCCTCCGCCGCCGTCGCGAACTCCAGGTGCCCGAGCTGGGTCGCCGCCAGCCCGGCGAGCATCACCAAACCCGCCAGGCGCGACTGCCACGGCAGTTCGAGCCGTCGATGGCCGCCGGCGAGGACCGCCGCAAGCAGGACTGCCATGCCGACCGAGAATCCCACCATCAGCTGCAGCGCCAGATCCATGTCCCTCCCCCCTCGCCCGCCATCCGCCCGCGGCGGCTAGCGGCGTGCACGCCTCGCACCAGGCTGCCGGTTGCGATGGCGGGCGCCGCGTCGCGTCCGCGCCACCGGCTCGTCCACCCCGGCATCGCGCCCGCCGGTGACCCGGAGGGCCGTCACTCGCCCGCCGGCTCCGATCCGCCGGCGCCCAGCAGCTGCGCGACCTGGCCGCGCAGCGCCGCGACCTCGGCTTCCAGCGCCTGCAGGCGCGCTTCCAGCGCAGCGCTGGCTGCCGGCGCCGGCGCCTGGGCCGGCACGCGCGCGGCGATCGCGGCGACATCCACGGGGCCGCACAGCAGATGCGCATAGCGGTCCTCGCGCTGGCCGGGTCCGCGCGGCACCAGCACCGCCAGCGCCGGCTCCCGCTGGCACAGCCGCTCGAGGTGATGGCGGACGTCCTCGGCGTCGGCGAACCGGCTCAGGCGCTCGCTGCGGGCGAGCAGCTCGTGCACGGTCTGCGGGCCGCGCAGCAGCAGCAGGCCGAGCAGCGCCACCTGCTGCTGCGGCAGGCTGAAATGGGCGCCTGCGCGGTGCTCGTAGCGTTCGGCGCGGGTGGAGAACACCTGCTTGGCCAGCCCCGCCTGCTCCAGCCGCCGCAGCGCGTGGTTCACCGCGCCCGGATCGAGCGCCATCACCGGGTCGCGCGCGGTCTTCTGGTTGGCGGCCGATTGCGCGGCGCTGACGGTGAGCGGATACAGGTCGGGCGTGGTCGCCTCCTTCTCGATCAGGCAGCCCAGCACGCGGGCCTCTTCGGGCGACAGCACGGCCGTGGCGGTGCGTTCGGCGTTGCCGGATTCCATGGGCGTCGGTCCTCGAGCGGGTTGGGTATTGGACACGCCGCGGACGCGGCGCGCAAACGTCGAGCGAACGCCGGCGCCTCGCGCCTCACCGCCGCAGATGCTCGACCAGCGCCCGTGCCGCGCGCGACAGCGGATAGTCGCGGCGATGGCAGACGCCGACCGAGAGGACATCGTTTCCCTCCAGCGGAAGCCAGGCCACGCCATCGACGTCGCGCACCGCGGGCTCCGGCAGCGTCGCCACGCCGATGCCGCGGCGCACCGCTTCGATCAGCACCGCCACGCTCTCGGTTTCCATGACGATGCCGGGCACCAGGCCGAGCCTGCGGGCGTGCGCCTCGAGCCGGCTGCGCTGGTGGTAGCCGGCCGGGAACGCGATGATCGGCCGCGACAGCAGCTCGGACCACGACATCGCCGCACCCGTGGAAGGACGCGATGCGGTCGCCATGCAGGCGACGTTCCGGAACCGCGCCAGTTCGACGATCTCCAGCCCCGGCTCGGCGTCCTCGCTCGCGATCACGCCGAGCTCCACCTCGCCGGCGGCGACGCGGCGGGCGATCTCGCCGGCGCCGGCCTGCGCCAGGCTCACCCGCACCCCCGGATGCGCCGCCTGGAAGGCCGCCAGCGGCGCGGCCAGCGCGAACCCGGCCACCATCGCCGGGGCCGCGAGCGCCAGCGAGCCGCCGATGCCGGCCTCGATCGCGCGCAGCTCCTGCCGCGCCAGATCCAGTTGCGCGAGCGCGGGCTGCGCCCTGGCCAGGAACGCGCGCCCGGCCGGCGACAGTTCCACCGAACGCTTGCTGCGATGGAACAGGCGGCTGCCGAGATCCTCCTCCAGCCGGCGGATCGCGATGCTGACCGCGGATTGCGCGATCCGCAGCTCCTCGGCGGCCGTGGAGAAACTGGCATGGCGCGCCACGGCCAGGAACACCTGGATTTGCCGCAAATTCATATCTGTTTATATATTGACTTGGCTGTTTAAATATATTGGACACCAATTATCGAGGCTCGTACAGTCGGCCCGTCTCCACCACCCGCCGATCGCCATGCCGGACCCGAGCCTCCCCTACGCCACCCACCTCGACATCAAGTTTCCCGCGCTGGCGACGATCGACGTCGCCGCACTGGCCGCGGCCTGCACCGACCGCTGGTACAACCAGACCCTCTGCCGGGTGAACGATGCCGTGGTCCGGCTCGGCGTCATGACGGGGGAATACCACTGGCACCGGCACGTCGCCGACGACGAATTCTTCTTCGTCCTGGATGGGACGTTCCTGGTCGATCTGGAGGACCGCACGGTGGACCTGCGGCGCTGGGAGGGGCTGGTCGTGCCGCGGGGCGTGCTGCACCGCACCCGGGCACCCGGGCGCGCGGTGGTGCTGATGGTCGAGACCGCCGCCATCGTGCCCACGGGCGATGCCGATGAGTGACCCGGCAGCGGCAACGGAGGGCGCGGCGCCATCGCTCGCCGGGACCGCATACGAGCTGGCCTACCGGGTCGCGGCCGCCGACTCGCCGCGCAATCTGCGTCTCGAGGACGACGACGAGTTCCCGGACGTGCTGGGGACCGCGCGGATGATCGGCCTGATGGAACTGGCGGCGGCGCGTTTGATGCGCCCGCTACTGGGCGAGGGCGAGGTTTCGGTCGGGGTCGGCGTCGAGATCAGGCATCTGGCGGCGACGCCGCTGTTCGCCGAGGTCCGCATCCGCGCCACCTGCCTGGGCCGCGATGGCAGGCTCTACCGGTTCAAGCTCGAGTTGCAGGATGCGGCGGGCATCGCCGGAGAAGGCGTCCACACCCGCGCCGTGGTCTCGGCCGCGCGCCTGTGCGAGGGCGCCCGCAGACGGGTGGCGGGCGGCGCTCGCGCTTGAGCGGGCCGGTGCCTGCGGTGCCAGCCGGGCCGCGCCGTCCGGGGCCGGGCGCCGGGTCACCCCCGTGCCGCCAGCGGACGTTTCATTCCAGCACCTCCAGCGCATCGACGATCTCCACGCCCTGCAATTGTCCCAGCCAGCTGTCGAACCACGGCTTGTGCGAGGCGCCGACGATCGACAGCACCCGCGCGCGCGGGCACTCGCGGAAGCTCTCGCGGATGTTGGCGACCATGCGCAGGTTGCGGGTTTCCCACGCGGCCACCCACATCTGCGGGTAGTCCTCCGGCGTGTCGGCGCGCATCATCGTCAGCACGTTGGCCTCGGCGGCCAGCTGCTGGTATCGGGGATGATTGATGTGGCGGTAGAGCGGCAAGAGATCCGGCGCACGTGCCAGTTCGGTCTCCCGCGCGATACTGGCTTCCCAGGCCGGCGCCGCCTTGCTCCAGACGTCGGACACCGCCTTGCCGAACGCCTCCGGGTCGGGCAGGTCCATGGTGTGCCCGGTGTTGTCGTCGACGCCGTGCACGCGCTGCAGGCCCAGCCGCGCGGCCAGGCGCGCGCCGATGCTGTAGCTCTCGCTGCCGTGGGCGTCGATCCGCCCGAGCATCTCCACCAGCGCCTGGTCCAGGCCGTCGCCCGGGCGGCGTTCGGCCTCCGGCAACTGCAGCCACTGCGCATACGCCGAGGCGCGCTCGTGCGCCGCCAGGAACAGCGCCGCCAGGCGCCGCCGCTGCGCCGCGGTCGGCTGCGCCGGCCATGTCTCGAGCGTGCGGTCGATGGCGGCGAGCGCACCGGGAACGTCGAACCCGGTTGCGGCCCGCGCCGCGGAATTGTCGTGACAGTAGCCGCTGCCGTAGCGCTCGGGATGGCGTGCCGCCAGATCGCATTCCTGCCCCGAGACGTCCTCCACCACGATGATGTCCGGCGCGAACGTCGCCAGCCGGTCGAGCACGCCGTCCAGCGCGCCTGGCACGGGTTTTTCCGGCAGTTGCGCCAGATGCACCGAGCCCAGCACCAGCACCTGTGCCGGCCGACCGGCCATGTCGCGATCCAGCACGGTCAGATCCACCTGCGCCCACGCGACGCTCGGCGACCACATCGCCAGGCCGAGCGCCGTCGCCACCCATCGCTTGCTCATCCTGTCCTCCGGTACGGCCGGGATGGGCGATGCTTGCAGCGCCGGGGCCCGGCCCGCCCGTGCCGTTGGTTGGGCGGCCCGCGAACCGTCGCTCCACGGACAACCGGGGCCCGCACTCAGGAGGCCGGTTCGGGAGCGGACAGCCCCTTGCTGTAGAGTCCGGAGCGGTCGAAGCAGCAGGCGCGGCGCTTGCCGGAAGCCAGCATCGAGCAGGCATTGGCGACGCGCCGGTCGCGCGTTTCCGCCTTCTTCGCCGAGGCGATCCAATGGATCCAGTCACGGCGCGCCAAGGGCGTGAGGCTGGACCACTGCTCGCGCGCGTGCGGCGCCCCAGCGAGCGCCTTGCGCAGGTCGGCCGGAACCCTGGGTTCGGGCTCCTTCGCCGGCGGAGCGATCTCGAGCGCGACGGTGTCGCCCGCCGCCGCTCCGGCCGCTTCGCGCAGCGCCTTGCCGACCTTCAGCCAGTGGCTGCCCTGCCCGTCCGGTTCCAGCGTCGCCTGGAAGCGACGGCCTTCGAGCGTGCCGTCGACGCTGACCATGCTGCGCGTCGGCAACCTGGCGCTGGCGCTCGCCGGCAGGACCAGGAACGTCCATGCGGCGCCCTTCGGGCTGGCCGGGCGCAGCAGCCGGGCCGTGAACCTGATCTTCGCGGGATCGCTCATGCCGCAAACCTATCACCGGCGATCGGGCAGCGTCATCCCGAAGCGCGCCGCGCCCTTGGCACCTGCACGCGACCGCCCGCACCTCGGCTGGCAGCGCTCGTGGGCCGCGGGTTGCGCCGGCCCGACACCCCGGCCCGCACCGCATGCCGCATCGTCGCGCTGCGACCACGGCCCTCCGGCTAGGCTCGGCGCTTCGATTCCGGTGCGCCCTGGCGCGGCCGCTGGCGCCCCCGATCGAACACAGGAGACTTCGCCATGACCGTCACTGCCGACCGGATTCCCCGCCACCGGCGCGGGCTGCACCCGCTGCAGGCCTTCCTGCTCGCCGGCGCGACGCCGCTGTTCCTCGGCGCTCTGTTGAGCGACATCGCGTACGCATCCAGCTACCACATCCAGTGGGCCAACTTCGCCTCCTGGCTGATCGCGGGCGGCCTGGTCCTCGGTGCCGGCGCGCTGGTCTGGGCCCTGGTCGACCTGTTCCGCGGCGACCGGCGCTCCGGCCGCCCGCTGATCTACGCGGGCCTGCTGTTGCTGACCTGGATCCTGGGCTTCTACGACGCCCTGGTCCACGCCCGGGATGCCTGGGCCGCAATGCCGACGGGGCTGGTGCTGTCGGCACTGGTGACCGTGCTGGCCGCCGCGGCGACCTGGCTCGGCTTTTCCCGCCTCCGCGCCGGAGGTGCCGCATGAAGCGTTCCGTGCCATTCGCGGCGGCCGGGCTGGCGCTGCTGCTCGGCGGATGCGGCGGCAGCGACCCGGATCCGGCCCAGTACGGCTCCGATCCGGCGCTCCCGGACCAGCAGCGCGGGCTGTTGCCCGCCATGAACGTCGCGGACCCGGCGCAATGGGGCGAGCGGCTCCCGACCGTCCCCGAGGGCTACACCATTACCGCCATCGCCACCGGCCTGCGGATCCCGCGCCAGACCCTGGTGCTTCCCAACGGCGACATCCTGGTGGCCGAGGGCCGCGGCGGCCACGCGCCCAGCCTCAAGCCCAAGGACGTGATCGCCGGCTACATCAAGTCCAAGGGCACCACCCAGGTGCCTGGCGGCGACCGCCTGACCCTGCTGCGCGATCCCGATGGCGACGGCCGCTACCAGCAGAGCGTGTTCGCCGAGGACCTCGACGCGCCCTACGGGCTGGCGCTGGTGGACGGCGATCTCTACGTCGCCAACCAGGACGCGCTGGTGCGCTTCGACTACCGCGACGGCCAGACCCGCGCCTCCGGCCCGCCCGAAAAGGTCACGAACCTGCCCTCGGAGATCAACCATCACTGGACCAAGGCGTTGACTGCGAGTCCGGACGGCCGATTCCTGTACGTGGGCATCGGCTCCAACAGCAACATCACCGAGCGCGGCATGACCGCCGAGGCGGACCGCGCGATGGTGTGGCAGGTGGATGCGAGGACCGGCGCGCACAGGCCCTACGCGACCGGGCTGCGCAACCCGACCGCGCTCGCGATCCAGCCGGGCAGCGGCACGCTCTGGGCAGTGGTCAACGAGCGCGACGAGCTCGGCCCCAACCTGGTGCCCGATTACCTCACCTCGGTGCGCGAGGGCGGCTTCTACGGGTGGCCCTACAGCTACTGGGGCCAGCACGTCGATCCGCGGGTGCGGCCGCAGGATCCGGAAAAGGTCGCCTCGGCGATCGTGCCCGACTACAGCCTGGGCTCGCACGTCGCCGCGCTCGGCCTGGACTTCTCGGTGCCGGCGATGGGCGCGCGCTTCGCCGACGGCGTGTTCGTCGGCGAGCACGGCAGCTGGAACCGCAGCGAGCCGGTCGGCTACAAGGTGGTGTTCGTGCCGTTCCGCGGCGGCCGCCCGGCCGGCGATCCGGTCGACTTCGTCACCGGCTTCCTCGGCGAGGACGGCAAGACCCGCGGCCGCCCGGTGGGCGTGACCGTGGATCCGCGCGGCGCGCTGATCGTCGCCGACGACCTGTCGAACACGGTGTGGCGGGTGACGCCGGCGCAGTCGGCAGCGGGCGATCGCCTGCCTTGATTCCGACGCCCGTCGCGTCGGCTGAAAGGCTGGCCGGACAACGGAGTCCAGTGCGGCGGCCGCTCGACCGTGGAAGCCGGCGCAAGGGCCGCCGATCCCGAACCCGCCCCGGCGCGCGTCACGCCCCCCTCGTGCCCAATCGCACCCGTACCGACACCCGGCCGTCCTGGTCGCCACGGCGCAGTGTCCCGCCGAACCTCTGCAGCAGGCGGCTGGCCACCTGCAGGCCCAGCCCGAAGCCGGGGGTGTCGGCATCGTCGGCCACGGGATTCTCGATCACGAACCCCTCTTCGTCGGCGGTGACCGCGACGGATCCGGGACCGCCATGCTGGATCGCATTGGCCAGCAGGTTGGCGGCGATCGTCTCGACGATCTCGCCAGGCCATGGCCAACGAATGCCGGCGGGGGGGTCGAACCGGATTTCCTGTCGCCGGGCGCGCGCGAGCGGCGCGAACTCCGCCGCCAGCGAGGCGAACAGCGGTGCCGCCTCGCAACTCGGTGCAGCGCAAGGGGCGCTCCCCCGATCGAGCCACAGGATCGCCTGGCTGGCGCGCACCAGCCTCTGGTGCGCCCGCTGCAGCCGCTGCCAGGCGGCGGCATCGCCGCGATCGTGCTGCAGCGACGCCAGGCTCGTGCGCGCCGACTGCAGCGGCGTGCGAAGTTCGTGGCCCAGGAAGGCGAGCGTCTCGCGCTCGCTGGCCAGCGCCGAAAGCCGGGCCTCCCAGGCATCGGCGCCGCGCTGGGCCAACTCGGCGAACTCCTCGATCGGTTCGTCCGCACCGAGCCGCCGCAGGCCGGCGATATCCTCGCCATCGCCCAGGCCGCGCACCAACGCGGCGGCCCGCCCCGACAACGACCCCACGAACCGGCTGGCCAGCGCCCACGCCGCCGCCGCCAGCAACGCCACCATGCCCAGCAGCCACGGCCAGCCGGCGTGCAGTGCCGAGTTGACGTACAGCTGGTCGGTGACGTCGTAGACCAGCAGGAAGGCGGCGCCGCGGCGGTCGCGCCCGGCCAGCAAGTGCACGTAGCGCCCGTCCGGAAGCCGCAGTTCCCGCAGCGCACCCGTCCGCTGCGGATCGATCCTCTCCAGCAGGGCGGCAGGAGCCGCCGCCGGCGTGTATCGCGAGAAGCCGGCGGGCAGAAGCACCGCACCGGCGGCCACGTCTTCGCCCACCTCGCGCAGCCGGCGATCGATGAACTGGTCCTCGAGCAGGTACATCAAGAGGACCGCCATCGCGACGAAGCCGCCGAAAAGCGTCACGCCGAACACGGCCCATTGGCGCGCCAGCACGCCACGCAAGCGCCTGCGCTTCATGCCTCGGCCTCGAATCGATAGCCGATGCCGCGCTCGGTGACGATCGGCCGGGTGCCGAATGCCGTGCGCAGGGCCTGCCTGAGCTGCCAGACATGCGCGCGCAGCGGGTCGCTTCCCGGCGGCGCGTCCCCCCACAGGACATCGATCAGGCGCTGCCGCGGCACGCAGGCCGGATGGGCCTGCAGCAGTTCGGCCAGGATCGCCAGCGCGCTGGCATGCAGCTGCAGGCGCCTGCCGGCGTAGGTCAGCAGGCCCCCGCCCGGGTCGAGCCGGTAGCCGCCGACGACCAGCGGCGCCGCAACCGCGGCCGCGGCGACGTGGCTGGCGATCGCCTGGATCCGCGCGAGCAGTTCGGCCGGCGCCACGGGCTTGATCATCCAGTCGACCGCGCCGGCGGCGAAGCCTTCCAATTTGTCGTCCAGTCCGCCGCGTGCGGTCAGGAACAGCACCGGCTGCGGCAGCCGCCGATGACGTTTCAGGTCGCGGCACAGGCTGAGCCCGTCCTCGCCGGGAAGGTTGACATCGAGCACGACCAGATCGAAGGCGTCGGCCTGCAGACGCGTCCGGGCCTGCGCGGCGGTGAAGGCGAAGTCGATCGCCAGGCCGCGCACCTGCAGGTAGTCGCCCAGACCCGCCGCCACGTCCATGTCGTCCTCCACCAGCAACACCCTGATTCCCGCCCGTGACATGATCGCGCTCCGTCGATCCGGCCCTGGAAGACGGCTAGTGCCGGGCCAGGCGCTGCAGCTGCCACGCCGTGCGCAGATCCCACTGCATCGCCGCGACCACCGCATGCATCACCAGCAGGCGCTTGTCCGCACGCGCCGCATCGCGCTTGGCCGCCATCGCCTCCGCCAGGCCGTCGCGCCGGTAGCGGTGCAGCAGGCCGATGCTGACCTCCTCCGGGGTCGGCTCCCGGGTCACCGGTTCATGGCCGAGCGCGCGGATCATGGTCTCGGCCACCTCCCAGGTCGACCACGGATTCTGCCCAGTGACCAGGTGGCCGTCCACGACGGTGTTGCCTAGATACATCGGCGCCTCCACGAACACGGCGCCCTGCGCGACCAGCTCGTCCTGCAACAGGTAAGCGAAGCGTGCGGAGGCGTCGGGCATCAGGAACAGTTCCTCAGCGTTGCTGAAACCGGTGACCCGGCGGTCCCGCAGCCAGGGACGGCCATCGGCGCGGCGCAGGCCGAGCAGCGCCGCGGGCCCGTGGCAGACGGCGCCGACCACGCCGCCGCGGGCAGTGGTCGCGGCCACGACGCGGGCGATGTCTGGGTTGCCCGGGAAATCGAACATGGCGCCCTTGCCCCCGACGAAGTACACCGCGGCGTAGGCGGAAGCATCGACCTCGGCCAGCGGCACGGTCGCCGCCAGGCTGCGGCGAATCGCAGGATCGTTGAGGAACGCGTAGTCGGCATCGGTGACGTCGTCGCCATCGAGGACCATCGCCGGCTCGCCACCGCGCGGACTGGCGATGTCGACATCGTAGCCGTTGACCGTGAACACCCAGTACGCGCGCGACAGCTCGGTCAGCTCGTAGCCGGCACGCTTGTCCCCGCCGGGAAACGTGGCGGCGCTGCTGACGACGGCGAGGATCCGGCCCCGGCGCGCGTCCAACCGCTGCTGCAGATAGGGCAACGCGGCCGGCAGCGCCTGCGGGTCGGGCTGGGGCTCCTCGTCCAGGGCCAGCGTCGCGTACCAGATCCAGCCGGCCAGCCCCAGGGTTGCGACCGCGGCCAGCAGCCCGGCCAGGAAGATCGTCAGGATCCTGCGCATGTTCTTGTCCCCTGCCGCCGGTTGGCGGGATCGGGAGCATGCTGACCCAGCGAGGTAAAACGAAGGTTGGCGCCGGCGCCGCAGCCGGGGCCCGCCGCTGCCGAAGCACACCCCACCCTGCACTTGGTGAGCCTGACGGTGGGCCCCGCGCACGGGCGCGCCGCCGACCGCATCGGCCACCGGGACGATGGGATCGCCGAGCATCGGCTGCCAGGCCCCGGAATCGGTCAGCGGATCGAGGAACGGGCGGGTCCGGCCATCGCGGACGCCACCCGCCGCATGCGTCGGCGTCACCAACCGGGCCCGGTTTTCCGTAATCTTGCCTCGCATCCCGTCCGCTTCGCAGGTGATCCATGACGCACTCGCGCACCGCCCGCCCGCAACAGCCGGACAACCTCTTCGACGCGGTCGCCCGATGCGAGACCGCCGCGATCCACCGGCTGCTCGCTGCAGGCGCCGATCCGGACGAGATCGACCTGCACGGCTATCAGTCCACGCCGCTGGCATGGGCCTGCAGCCATGGCGACGAGGCGGCCGTGCGCGCGCTGCTGGAGGCCGGTGCGAACCCGGATGTCGCCGCATTCGATCCTCCGCTGGCAGCGGCTGCCGCGCACGGGTTCGCCGCGCTGGTCGGCCTGCTGATCGATGCCGGCGCCGACGTCGACGGCGCCGACGAATCCGGCGCCAGCGCGCTGTGGATCGCAGCGGCTTGCGGATTCGCCGACATCGCGCGGCAGCTCGTGGAGGCCGGAGCCGATCGCCTGCACGCGGATCACGACGGGGTGTCGCCGGCCGACGCGGCCAGGCAGGCCGGACACGTCGCGCTTGCGGAATACCTGGAAGACCCCGGCGGCTTTCCGCCAGGGCATGGGTTCTGGCGCGGCAGCCGCAAGTCCGCGCGCGCAGCCGCAGCGGCGCGACGCAAGGCAGTGGCCGGGAAGCCGCCGAAGGCGCCCACCGAACCCGCCGAGCCGGAATGGACGTTCTCCGGGGGCATCGCGCGCAGCCAATGGGCGACACGGGACTTTCCCGCGGTGGCCGCCGCAGGCGACACGGCGCTGGCGGCCGCGATGCTGGACGTTGGACTGGCGCCGGACTGGACCCAGTTCCGGGGCACGCCAACCGCGCTGATGCAGGCTGCCCGCAGCGGCGAACTGGCGATGGTGGAACTGCTGCTCGCGCGCGGCGCCCAGGTGGATCTGGCGACCGACGAGGGAGCGACCGCTCTGCACTTCGCCCTGTTCAAGCCCTCCGCGCGCGTGCATGCGCCCGTGGTCGAGCGGCTCCTCGCCGCCGGGGCCGACCCCGACGCGGTGGACGGCGAAGGTCAGCGCCCCCTGCACCGCGCCCTCGTCCACGGCATGGCGGGAATCGTGGCGGCGCTGATCGCCGCCGGCGCCGACCCGTTCCGGCCCGATCGCGCCGGCCGTGCGCCCGCCGACTGGGCGCCGACCACGGGCAGGCACGCCGCGGCCATCCGCAAGTTGCTCGATGCCGCACGCGCCGCCGCCCCTCAGCCCCAGTCCAGCCACTCTCCCGGCCGCAGCACCCGCACCACCGGCCCGCCCGGAGCGGCGGCGCGCGCGAGCCGGCCCAGCGCGTCCTCCACCTCGGCGTAGCCTTCCGCACCGGCGACCCCGTAGTGGATGGGCACGAGCAGTTTCGCGCCGAGGATGGTGGCGGCCGACATCGCCTGCTCGGGCGTCAGGACCGCGGACTCGTCGCTGGCCGGCTGCCGCCACGAGAACCGCGCGCCGTTGATCGGCAGGAACACCGCATCGAAAGGGCCGAGCTGGCGGCCGATCCGCCACCAGTCGCCGTGCCACATCGTGTCGCCGCCGTGCAGGATCCGCCGCCCTCCGCCCGAGACCACCCACGACACCTGCTGGTCGCCGTATCCATCCACCGCCGTCACCGGGGTCGCGGTGAAGTCGCCGAGCAACTGGGGCTCCCACGGCGGCGCGAGCCGCTCCCGCACGTTGGCCGGCAGCGGATGGAACGAGGTGCCGGCGGCGTGGACGAAGGTGCCGCCCTTGCCGAGCGCCGCCGCCACCGCGGTCGGGTCGAAATGATCGGGGTGGCGATGGGTCACGAGCACGGACGCGTCGCCGACCGCATCGTCGACCGCAACGATGGGATCGGCGAGCGCCGACTCCCAGACCCCGGAATCGATCAGCGGATCGACGAACAGGGTGGCACCCGGCAGCTGCAGCCGTACCCCCGCCCAGGCGAGCCGCTGCACCCGCAGCGCGCCGCCACCGGTGGCGCGCGCCGCGCGCACCCCGAAGCCGAGCGAGACCGCGGCCGCCACGCCACCCAGCAGAAAGGTCCGACGGTCGATGCCGGCGCCGGCCCTGCGCGACCCTCCGGATCCACCGGTCATGGCGCCGCCCTCCCAAGCAGGTTGAAGCCGAACAGGCGCACGCCGGTCTCGGTGCGCGGCTGGTGCCGGCTGTGGGGGCCGAAGCTGAGATAGCTGCCGGCCTCGTACGCGCGTTCTCCGTCGATCAGCGTGCCGCTCGCCACGTACACGTCCTCGCCCTGGGCATCGTGCTGGTCGACGTGCGGCCACATGCTGCCAGGCGCCATGTCCACCACCCAGATGCGCACGCCCTCGCGCGATGGCAGGTCGCGGCGCAGGCAGCCCGGCCCGATCGCGACCGGCACCACCTCGTCGACCCGTACCGCCTCCACGCCGGCGGCCGGCTGTGGGTTCCCTGGATTCTGCATGCGTCTTCGACCTCGTCGGATGGCGGGTGGGAGCCGGCGCGTAGCGCGTCGCCGGATTCGTCGTCGCGCGGCCGCGATCGGCGATCGCGCCCGGCGAACCGCTACTTTCCGATTCGCAGCGCCGCTAGACTAGTGGCCGGAACGACAATGATCGGGATATTCCAGACATGCACCGTGTCGCCGTCCTGGCACTGCCGCCGGTCACCGCGTTCGACCTCGCGATCCCGGGCCTGGTGCTCGGCAATGCGCGCATCGGTGGCCTCCCCGGCTACCAGGTCGAGCTGTGCACCCCGCGCCCGGGACGCATCGCCAGCAGCGATGCCCTGCAGGGACTGGCGCTGGCGGTACGCCGGGGGCTCGGCGTCCTGCGGCGCGCACACACGGTGATCGTGGTGGGATCCGGTTCGCGGGCGACCATCGATCCCGCGGTCGCCAGGGCGCTGCAGCGCGCGCAGCGGACGTCCACGCGGGTGGTGTCGCTGTGCACCGGCGCGTTCGCGCTGGCCCAGGCCGGCCTGCTGGACGGGCGCGGCGCCACCACCTACTGGCTGCGCTCGGAGGAGTTCCGCGACCGGTTCCCGGCCGTGGCGCTGCGCCCGGACGTGCTGTTCGTCGAAGACGGCGACATCGTCACCTCGGCGGGCGTCGCCGCGGGCATCGACCTATGCCTGCACCTGGTGATGCGCGACTACGGCGCCGCCGTGGCCAACGAGGTCGCCCGGCTGGCGGTCGTGGCGCCGCTGCGCGCGGGCGGGCAGGCGCAGTTCGTCCCGCCGCCGCCGGACCGGCAGCGCGGGGAATCGCTGGCGCCGCTGCGGGAGTGGGCGGCCAGGCACCTCGACCGGCGGATCTCGCTGGCCGAGCTCGCCCGGCGCGCGCACCTGGGCGAGCGCACCCTGACCCGGCGCTTTCGCGCCGAAACCGGCAGCAGCCCGCTGCAGTGGCTGCTGGCGCAACGGCTCGGGCGCGCCCGCGAGCTGCTGGAAACCACCGCGTTGCCGATGGACCGGATCGCCGAGGCGTGCGGGCTGGGCAGCGCCGATTCGCTGCGGCAACACTTCGCCGACAAGCTCGGCATCGCCCCGGGCGCGTACCGCGCGGCCTTCTCGCACCGGCGCGCCCGGCAGCGAGCGACCGAGCCGGCGTCCGCTACAGGCGGCGCTCGCGCTGCGCCGTCAGCCGTACGATCCGGCCGGGATCGTCGGTGACCAGGTAGACGGCACCGTCGGGCCCGACCACCGGCTCGTAGGGGCGGCCCTCGGCCCGGAACACGACTTCCTCGTGCTGGACGCGGCCGCCATCGAGCGTGAGCAGGCGCAGCTCGCGCGGCGCCAGGCCGGTGACGAGAAGCTTGCCCCGCCACAGCGGGAACTGGCTGCCGTCATAGAAGCTCAGGCCGGAAACGCCGATCGAGGGCCGCCAGTAGTAGACCGGCTGGGCCACGCCGGCAGCGCGCGTCTCCGGGGTGATCGGCGTGCCGTCGTAGTTGATGCCGTGGGTGACGACCGGCCATCCATAGTCGGCGCCGGCCTCGATGATGTTCAGCTCGTCGCCGCCGCGCGGGCCGTGCTCGGTCGCCCAGATGCGACCGGTCGCCGGCTCGCGCGCCATCCCCTGCGGATTGCGGTGGCCGAGGCTGTAGATCGAGGCGAGCGCACCCTCACGGCCGCGCAACGGGTTGGCCGGCGGAACCGAGCCATCCGGCATCAGCCGGTGGATCTTGCCGGTGGGCCGCCCCGGTTCCCGTGCCAGCTCCTGCACGCCGCGGTCGCCGATGGAGAAGTACAGCCGGCCCTCGCGGTCGAACGCCATCCGCCCGCCGTAGTGCCAGAACTTGCCCTCGTAGGCGGCGGGCTCGGCTTCGAACACCACCTGCTGGTCGACCCAGGCGTGATCGCGGATGCGGCCGCGGACCACGCGGGTCATGGCGGGAACCTCGCCTTCGGCGCCGGCCGCTTCCAGCCGGTGGCTGTAGGAGAGATAGATCCAGCCGTTCTCGCGGTGGTCGGGGTCGAGCGCGATATCCAGCAGGCCGCCCTGGTTCCACGGGTGGGCGCTGACGTGCACCTGCGGGGTGCCACGCACCGGCCGCGGGTCCAGCACGCCGTTGCGGATCACCCTGAGCCGCCCCGGCCGCTCGCTGACCAGCGCCGTGTCCGCGTCGAGGAAGGCCAGCGCCCAGACCGTTTCCAGGCCGTCGGCGAAGACCTCGGCGCGGACCGCGTAGTCGAGCGTGTCCACCACGCCCGGAACCGCGTCGAACTCGCGCGGCGCGGCATTCGCGGCCGCCTGCAGCTCCTCCGGGTCCGGCTGCGGCTCGCCCTGGCGTGCGGGCAGGAACGCCGCGATCGCGGCGATCTCTCCGGCCGACAGCGTGTCGCCGAACGCCGGCATGCCGCGCGAGACCATGCCGTTGGCGATGATCCGGGCCAGATCCTCGCGGGTGCCGCCGTAGCGGTAGGTCCGCTGCGCAAGCGCCGGGCCCAGCCCGGTGCCCTGCCGGTGGGCGCCGTGGCAGGACGCGCAGTTGCGCTGGTACAGCGCGGCGCCGTCGCTCTGGGCGGCGGCGGGCGCACAGGCGGCCAGCACGGCCAGCACCGCTGCGGCACCGGCGGCGACTCGGGAGCGGAAAGCGATCATCGGCACATCCTCCTGGCTGCTTACGCCGTCGAGGAGACGCCCGGCGGCGGCCGGGCGGAATGGAGGAACGATGGGGTTTTGCTATAGATTCGCTGCAGACGCCGGCGGGCGTCGCCGGAGGGCCCGGGCCGGGCGAAGGGAGCGGTGAACGAGCAGACGGCAATCGGCAGGATCGACGCGGCGCCCGGGCACCAGGCGGCGCGCGGGAGCCAGCCGCACTTCACCGCGGGCGAGGCGCTGGTCCAGCCCTCGCTCAACCGCATTTCGATCCACGGGCGGGTGGCCCAGGTCGAGCCGAAGGTGATGCAGGTGCTGGCGCTGATGGCGGAGCGGCCCGGCACGGTGATCCCGCGGGAGACGTTCCTGGAGACGGTGTGGGCCGGCTCCGTCGGCGACGACTACCTGCTCAACCGCGCGATCTCGGAGCTGCGCCGGATCCTCGACGACGACCCGAAGGCGCCGCGCTACATCGAGACCATCCGCAAGACCGGATATCGCCTGGTCGCGCCGATCGCGCCGGCGCGGGTGGCCGCCGCGGTCGCCGCGGCCGGGCCCGAAGCCGCCATGGCGGACCCACATGCGCCGGATGCGGAGCCGATCGCCTCGCCGCCGTCTTCCGCGGCGAGGCCGAAGCAATGGCGCAGGGCCGCGGTGTATGCGCTGGTCGGCGGCGCCATCGCGCTCGGCGGCGCCGTCGCCCTGCGGCCCGGCCCACAGCCGGTGCCCGCCGCTCCGGCGGCGGCCGCCGGCTACGAGGTCCGTCCGCTGACCAGCCACGTTGGCCGCGAACTCGAACCGGCGCTGTCGCCGGACGGCAGCCGGGTCGCCTTCATCCGCGACGGCGGCGAGGGCGGCTTCGACCTGTACGTGAAAACCATCGGCAGCGAGGACTCGCTCAACCTCACCGCGAGTGCGGGCGACGAACGCCATCCGCTCTGGACCCCGGACGGGCGCACGCTGCTGTTCGCGCGCGTCGGCGCCTCCGGCACGGACATCATGCGCGTCTCGGCGCTGGGCGGCGGGTCGACCCGCGTGTTCGCCGATGAATCGCTCACCGGGATCCGCGGCATGAGCCTGTCGCCGGACGGCAGCCGGATCGCCTATGCCGGCCGGGAAAGCCCTACCGCGCCGTACCGGATCGTGCTCGTAACGCCCGCCACCGGAGCGCGCCGGGTCGTCTCGCAGCCCGCTCCCGGCTCGCTGGGAGACACCGACCCGCGTTTCGCGCCCGACGGCCGCTCGATCGTGTTCGTGCGCGCCGTCGACGAGGTCACCAAGGATCTCTACCGGGTGCCCCTTGCCGGCGGCGAACCGACCCGTTTGACCTTCGACAACCGCAAGATCAACGGCCTGGCCTGGTCGTCCGACGGCAGCCGGCTGCTGTTCACCTCGACCCGTTCCGGGACCTACGGGCTCTGGTCCGCGAACCCCGACGGCGGCGAGCTGCGCGCGCTCCCCCTCGGCAGCGAGAACGTGCAGCAGCCGGCCACGGCACCGGGCATCGAGGCCATCGCCTTCGAGCAATGGATGCACCGCTCGCAGCTGCGTCAGTTCGACCTCGCCAGCGGCGCCGAGACCGATGCCGGCGAACCGCTCGGGTCGACCCGCTGGGATTCCAATCCGGCATGGTCGCCCGACGGCGAACGGCTCGCCTTCGTCTCCAACCGGGGCGGCCCCTACGGGATCTGGGTGAGCGACCGCGACGGCCGCGGCGCAGTGCAGGTCGCCGACTTCGGCGGCGCCTTCGTCGACAACCCGGCCTGGTCGCCCGATGGCCGGTTGATCGCATTCGACGGCAGCCCGGAAGGCTCAACGGGGATCTTCACCGTCTCCGCCGAAGGCGGGCCGCCGCGGCGGATCGTCGGCGGTCCCGGAGACAACCGCAATCCATCGTGGTCGCACGACGGGGCGTGGATCTACTTCGAATCCAACCGTAGCGGCGAGTGGCGCATCCACGCACAGCCGGCAGCCGGCGGCGCAGCGTTGGCGGTGACCCGCCACGCCGCGGTCAACCCGCGCGAATCCGCCGACGGCAGCCTGCTGCTCTTCACCCGGCCCGATGCCCCCGGGTTATGGCGAAGGCCGCGGGAAGACTGGAGCGTAGGCGCGTCGCCCCGCCCGGGGGAACGGCTGATCGCCGGGCTCGATCCCCGCGACGGCGCGAACTGGGTCGCGGCCGGCGACGGCATCTACTTCGTCCGCCGTCCGGCGGATGGCGCCCCCGCGCTGGCGCGGTTCGATCCGGCGACCTCGTCCGTCACCGAAATCGGCGCGCTGTCGCCGGGCTTCGAGGGTTGGGGCCTGGACCTGTCGCCGGACCGGACCCGGCTCATCTACGCCGAACTGATGATGCGCGAGAGCGACCTGCGCCTCGCCATCCCGCGCTAGCGGCGCTGCAGGCGAACGCCCGGCCCGGCCGGGCGCGACGACTTCACACTCCGTCTTGTAGACGAGGTCTACCCTTGCGTCGAATACGCCAACAAGGGCATGGCTGGTACCCCTCAGGTGGAAGAGCCGAATCCATGGTTGGCAGCGGCCTTGCGCGCGAGGGTCGGCGATAGCGGGGATCCGTCCAGGATCGCGGAGGAACTCGTCTCCATCGTGGCCGAAGTCCAGGCCGCCCTCGCCCCGGTCCTGGGCTCGCGAGGCTTCGCCTTGATCTACCGGCGCGGCCTGTACCTGAGCGCCTCGCTCAGGCCCATGCTGGCATCCACGCCGGACCAAGCCCTGCAAGACGCGCCAGCCACCCCCGATTTCGACGCGCTCCGAGCCCTGATCGCCCAGCACGACCGAGGCGACGCCATGGCCAGCGCCACCGCCCTGCTGCAGACGATCCACGACCTGCTCGTCACCCTGGTCGGGCTTTCGCTCACCGACCGGCTGCTGGGATCCGTGCGGGCAAATCATTCGAGCGGCTCGCCCGCTCCGGACGGCCCATCATGAAAACCGAATCGATCATCAAATGCTTGCGCACCGGGGTCCCCGGACTGGACGAAGTGCTGGGGGGCGGATTCCCGGAGTTCTCGTTCAACCTGATCGCGGGCGCCCCGGGCAGCGGCAAGACCACGCTGGCGCACCAGATCATGTTCGCCCTGGCCACGCCCGAGCGCCCGGCGCTGTACCTGACGGTGCTGGGCGAGCCGCCGCTGAAGATGCTGCGTTACCAGCAGCAGTTTGCGTTCTTCGACGAGGCGGCGATCGGCCGCTCCATCCACTTCGTCAACCTCTCGGACGAGGTGCGCAAATCCGACCTCGACCAGGTTCTGCGGCGCATCGTGGCGGAGGTCGAACAGCACGATCCGGCGCTCCTGTTCGTCGATTCGTTCCGCTCCATCGCCCAGGCCGGGTCGATCCAGGGGCGGCCGGACAACCGCCTGCAGCAGTTCATCCAGCAGCTCGGCATGCTGATGACCAGCTGGCAGGCGACCACGTTCCTGATCGGCGAGTACTCCAACGAGATCGAAGCCAACCCGGTCTTCACCGTGGCCGACGGGATGCTCTGCCTGCAGCAGAGCGTCCAGCGCAACTCCATGGTCCGCAAGCTGGAGGTCGCGAAGATGCGCGGCCGCCCGCCGCTGCCGGGGCTGCACACGTTCCGGATCGGGGAAACCGGGATCACGGTGTTCCCACCCGCCCGCGTCCAGCTCGGCGCCGACGCGCCGCCCGCCGGCCAGAACGCTCCACGCGCCCTGATGGGCGTGCCGCGCCTGGACGAGATGCTCGGGGGCGGCCTGCCGCGCGGCTACTCGTTGCTGGTCGCGGGGCCTTCCGGTTCCGGCAAGAGCATCCTGGCGGCCGCGTTCCTGGCCGAGGGCGCGCGCTGCGGAGAAACCGGCGTGATCGCGGCGTTCGAACAGCATCCGCACCGATCGCGCAACCCGGTACTGGCCGAGCTGGTCGCCAGCGGCCGAATCGGCGTGGTGGACAGCCGAGCGCCCGATCTCTCCATCGACGAGGTCGTCGGCCTGCTGCTGGCGGAGATCCGCCGCCTGGATGCCAAGCGCGTCGTCGTCGATTCGCTGTCGGGGTTCGAACTGGCACTGGCCCCCACCTTCCGCGCCGACTTCCGCGAGAACCTGGCACGCATGGTGGCCGCCCTGGCCGGTGTGGGCGTCACCGTGCTGATGACCTCCGAGCTCGAGGACCGCTACACCGATCTGCGCTTCAGCCCCTACGGCACAGCCTTCATGACCGACGCGATCATCGTGCAGCGCTACATGGAAGTCGACAGCCGCTTGCTGCGCATGATGGCCGTGGTCAAGGTGCGGGCCAGCGACCATTCGAACGAACTGCGCGAATACAGCATCGACGAGGGCGGCCTGCGCATCGGCGACAGGCTCACCGAGCTGGAAGGCCTGCTCGGCGGCAGGCCGCGGCGGAGCACCGACGCGCCCGCTTTCCCCGGCGCCGAAACATTGAGCCCACGCCCGTGAATTCGTTCGCCAGCAGCGACGACGCCTCCGTGCGCCGTGCCCGCGAAGAACTGGCCGGCCTCCAGCAGCGGATCGAGCTGGCGCGCGCGGAACTGGGGCGCCTGCAGCGCCTGGCCGGCGCCGAGGAACGGCGGGTGGACCGCGGCCTGCTGCTCGAGACCATCGAGCAGATGGTGGCGTCGACGCTTCGCGCCCAGCTGCAGGCGGAAACCACCGCGTCCCGGCTCGAGGAAGTGGCGCGATCGGCCGAGCGCGACGAGCTGACCGGCCTGCCCAATCGTGCGCTGCTGCTCGACCGGCTGAGCCACGCCATCGCCAACGCCAAGCGCCACGGCACGCGCCTGGCGTTGCTGTTCGTGGACATCGACGACTTCAAGCGGATCAACGACACCCTGGGCCACGCAAGCGGCGACGAGGCGCTCCGGTTCGCGGCGCGGTGCCTGGTGTCCGCGGTTCGCGAGGCCGATACCGTCAGCCGGTACGGCGGCGACGAGTTCCTGATCCTGCTCGACGAAGTCTCGGGTCCGTCGGGCGCCCTGGTGGTGGCCAGAAAGGTGATCGCCGCGCTCGACGCGCCTACCCGGCTGGGCGATCGGCTGATCAGCCTGAAGGGGAGCATCGGCATCAGCATCTATCCGGACGACGGCCAGGACGATGCGGCCCTCATCGCCCAGGCCGACGCCGCCATGTACCTGGCCAAGCGGCGGTCGTCGGGCTCGATCCAGACAGCGTTCAGCCCCTAGCGCGCAACCGGCTGCGCCGGGTCGCGCACCGACCGAATGGGCTCAAGGAAGGGGTGAACCCGAGCCTGCCTGCACGGCGCCCGGCAGGGCGCTCGTGGCGGACCAGCCGAGTACCCTCCCCGCCTCCTCTGCCACCGGTACCGCCCGCATTCCCGGCAGCGGCCGCGCCAACTCGAAGCGGCGCAGCTCGACGCTGCGGAACACCGCGCCCTCGTACGGTATCCAGGCCCGGCCCCGCGTCTCGGCACCGGTCGCCCCGCGGAAATCCTCCAGCGATGCGAATTCGGCAAGGCAGTCGCGTCCGCGCACCGGGCTCCAGGTGACCAGCGGCGCATCGGCGGCCGTGGCGCGCACGTAGGCATTGCCGTCCACGCGGGCCGCCATCGGCCGGGGCAGCGTGCCGCACAGCGCCGCCGGCTGGTCGAAGTGCAGCAGTGGCGCGTCGAAACCGCGGCTGGCCACCAGCAGGTTTCCCTCGAACACGTGCCCCTCGCGCTCGTCGACGTCCGGGCCGGTCTGCGGATGCCAGCCGAAGTGGTCGTCCTTCGCGCTGCGCTCGTTGCGGTCGAACATCACCGGCGAATCGAGGAAGGTGTTGTGGTAGACGCGGGCATCGGCACTGTTGAGCACGCGGATTCCCTGCTCGTTGTCGACGAACACGTTGCCGGCCGCCACCACCCCCTTGGAGATCTCGAAGAAGAAGCCGATCAGGGTGCCCTCGACATGGTTGTTCGCGAACACCCCGTCGACGTTGCCGACGTCGTACCAGACTCCATTGGAGTCCGGATGCTCGATCACCAGGTTGTCGCGCACCGCGACCCGATAGGACTGGTTGAAGATCTTCACCGCCGCCGGGAAGTACCCGGTCAGCCGCTCGACGTTGTTGCGGCGGATGATGTTGCGCTCCAGCAGCACGTCGGAGGAGCCGATCACGTAGATACCCTCGGTGCCGGTGTCGCTGACCAGCGAATTGCGGATCGTCAGCCCGTCGCCGCGGAAGTAGCCGGCCACGCGCGAGGTGTGGCTGATGGTGACGTGCTCCAGGGTCGTGCCCGTGACGGCCTTGCCGTGGTCGGCCGGGTCGGACACCCCGACCGGGTCGTCGGTCGGCTCCTGGTTGGGCCCGGTCGAGGGCTTCTCGCCCTCGATGTCGATCGCGCGGAAGGCGTACTGGGTGAAGGTGATCCCGCGGATCGTCGGCCCCTTCCCGTCCGAGTCCCTGCCGTGGACCGGCCGCGACGGCCGGTGCAGGGCGACATCGTGGGCGGTGATCTCCACCAGCCGGGCCTCCGGATCCACGCCGAGGTAGACGTAGCCGCCGTCGTAGTCGATGTAGTACGAGGTCTCGTCCAGCTCGCCTTCCCAACCCGCCGACTGCAGCGGCTCGCCGTCGACGAACACCATGTCGTTGTTGAAGCGGTGCAGCGGCGTGCGCATGCCCTCGCGCTCGCGCCGCCACCAGCCCAACGGCCGGGCCGGGAACAGCGTCTCCCACTTCGTCCGCCAGACGCCGTCGCGCAGCGCCTCCCATTCCCGAGCCACCCGGGTGCCCTTCAGCACCGGCTGTTCGTCGCGGTACGGCTGGATCGTGATGCCCTGGTTGAGCTGCAGGCCGCCGGCGCGGTAGAGACCGCCGCGCATCACGATGGCGTCGCCGGTGACCACCCGCGCGATCGCCGATTCGATGGTGGTCGGCCGGGCCAGCGCGGTGCCGGCCGCGTCCGCGTCGCCATCCGGCGCCACATAGTAGACCGTGCCCTGCGCGGGCACCTCGTAGGTCTGCGGGACCGGGCCGTAGGGTCCGCCGGACGGCTGCGCCGCGACCGGCGCGGCGAGCAACGCGGCCACGATGCACAGCAGCGCCACCGGGCAGGAACGGAAACTGCCAGGCGGGAACGCCAGGCGGTCGAGGCGCGGGTTGGGCATGCTTCCTCCCGGGGGAACGCAGGGCGCGCCGGATCGGCGAGCCATGTTAGCGCTATCAACTCTAGCACCGGGGCCGCCGGCGCACGAGCCGCCCCTCTACCCGCCCGGCGGTCGGGCGCTCCTCAGGCGGCCTCCGCGCGCTCGGTGCGCCGGACCGGGTGACGCTCCCCGGGCTCCGGCCCGGAGGGCGCCGGATCGTCGGCGAACACGCCATCCGCCTCCACTTCCACCAGCCAGCGCCGGTCGATGAATCGGCGGACCTCGACGAACGTGCACGCCGGCCTGTTGCCGGGCGGGAAGAACTCCCGGTACGCCTTGGCCGCTTCGCGCCAGGTATCGATGTCGGTGAGCAGGATGCGGATCCGGATGACGCCGCTCATCTCCAGCCCCGCGGCGGCCAGGGCGGCGGCGATGATCTGCAGGCATCGCCTGGTCTGCCCGCGGACATCGCCCGGCGCCGCCACCGATCCATCCGGGGAGACCGGCGCGGTCCCGGCGACGGCCAGCAGGTTGCCGATCCGGACCGCGCGGGAGAAGCCGATCCGCGACTCGAGCGGGGCGCCTGAAGAGATGTTGACTCGCATTCGGCAAGAAGAACCGGATGCCGGCGCAAGCTGGATGGAGGAATCCTGGAGTTTCGCTATGGCTTCGGTATGGGGGCCGGATCGACGGGCGTGGACGCGCCCTGGGGCCCGCGGGCGAGCGGTGGAATCACGAGCGTGGTGTATTCCTCGTAGTGCGCGTCCGGCAGGTCGCGCAGCGGCAGCCGCTCGGCGCGCGGGGTTTCGATCGGCAGCCTCGCCGCCTCGTAGAGGATCACCTCGTGGTCCGGCGGGTACCAGCGCAGCAGCCTGTCGACCAGCGCCTGCAGTCCTTCGCGCTCGGCATGGAACCTGGTGCAGGACAGGTCGCCGGCCAGGGCGACCTGCCAAAGCAACAGCAGGCCCGCGGTCTCCGGACGGCGCTCCTCGACCAGGAACTGGGTCGCCTCCAGCGACTGCACGCCGTGCGCTCCGGGGTCGATGCCGAGGTCCGCGTACAGGCAGGCCTCGGCGGAAATCCCCGGTTCCATGCGCGCCGGGATGCCCGCTTCCCGCGCCTTGCGCACCACCCGGTGCGGCACGTCGGCGAACACCCCCGGGTGGCCGTAGAACACCGCGCACACCCGCTTGCCGGCGCGCACCTGGGCCATGATCGCCGCATCGATCTCGCGGTAGGTCTGGCGCCGGTCCTTGCCCTCGGCGTAGTGCAGACCGAGGTTGACCGTATCCGGGCGCAGACCGGCGATCATCCCCAGCGCAAACGGATCGGCCAGGCAGAACACCACCTCGGCCTCGCGGATCTCCGACAGGGCGCGCTCGCTGACGTGGCGGCCGAACTGGATGCCGCTGCCGACCACCACCAGCCCCCCGGCCGATGCCGAGGCCGCCGCCGGCGCGCCGTGGGCCTCCTGGGCCTCGCCGTTCGCGCAGACCACGCGGTCGCGGCCTCCGTGCTTGGCGCGGTAAAGGGCCTGGTCGGCCTCGTGGATCAGCTGCTCCAGGTCGGCGGCCTGGCCATCGGCCTGGCATACCCCGGAGCTGATGCTGAAGCCGAAGGTCCGCCCGAACACGGTGATCGGGCCGATCCGGGCGCGCAGCCGCTGCAGCAGCGCCTCGGCGCCGGCCGCGTCGGTCTCGAGCAGGATCGTGAACTCGTCGCCGCCGCTGCGCCCGGCGATGCCGCGCCCGTCGACGGCTTCGCCGATCCAGGCGCCGAGCGAACGCAGCGCCTCGTCGCCGGCGGCGTGGCCGTGGCGGTCGTTGACCTGCTTGAACAGGTCGATGTCGGCGACGATCGCGGTGAACGGCCGGCCGGTCTCGCGGGCGCGCGCGAACATCGCCTGGCCGAGCTTGCGCACCTGCTGGTAGTTGTACAGGCGGGTCAGGCTGTCGCGCTCGGACTGCCAGCGGTAGCGGCGGCGCTCGCGGAACGAGCGGCGCAGCAGCACCGCCAGCAGGATGGCGGTGACCAGCAGCCCGAGCATGCCCATCCACAGCAGCAGCTGCCGGCGCTTGGTCGCGGTGACCTGCAGCGCGGCCAGTTCCTGCTCGGCCTGGAGCAGGGCGATCTGCTGTTCCTTCAAGCGGGTGTCGAACTCGACCTGCAGGTAGGCCAGGCGGCGCTCGCGGGCGTCGCGCTCGGCGGCCTCCGCGGCCGACATGGCCTCCTTGAAGTGGGCCAGCGCCGCGGCGAGGTCGCCGCTGCGTTCGGCCAGCCTGGCGAGCAGGCCCCTGGTCTCGGCGATGGCCAGGTCAGATTCCTGCTCGCGGTAGTAACGCAACGTGTCGATCAGCAGCGCCCGCGCCTCTTCCAGTCCACGGTTGGACTCGATCAGGCTTTCGGCCACCACCAGCCGCGCACTCCAGGCGCCCGCCTCGAAGCCGACCGCCTCGAATTCCGCCAGCGCCTGGCGGCCCCACTCGAGCGCTTCGGCATGGCGCCCCTGGCCGGCGAGCATCTTGCCGACGCCGTACTTGCCGTTGGCGACGAAGACCGGGTCGCCGGCGCGCGTGCACGCTTCGATCTGGCGATGGCGCCAGGTCTCCGCCTCGCGGTAGTTGCGGGCGTGATCCTCGGCCAATGCCACGTCGCCCAGGGCCAGGCAGAGCGCCCGCGGATCGCTGCCCGATTCCACCAGGCCGAGCGCCTGCAGCGCCAGTTCGCGCGCCTTGCCGGTCTCGCCGACCAGCGTATGCAGGTAGCTGGCCACGCCCAGCAGCCGGGCCGACTCGCCGGGGTCCTGGCCGAGGGACGACAGGCCCTCGCCGAGCAGCGCGAACGCGAGCGACCAGTCCTCGACATTGGCGGCGATGTTGATGGCCGTGGCGTGGACACGCAGCCGCAGGGAGGCGCTCAGATCCTGCTGCAGCAGGCCGGTCAGGCCCGCGAGCGCAGCCGGCTGGTCGCCGGCCAGGGCGAGATTGCGCAGGCGGACGAACTCGACGCGGTGGCGCTGGTCCGGCGTCAGCGCATCCAGCCGCGAGGCCAGCGCCTCGATCTTCGCGCCCGACTCCCGCCAGGGCGCGGTGACCGACAGCCGCTCCAGCTCGCGCACCTCCGCTTCCAGCGCCGCCGAGGCCGAAGCCGGCGCGGGGGCGAATGCCAGCAACAGCAGTGCGATGGGCATCCACCTGACCATGGTCGGCGCCCGGCGTCGGCGGGGCAGGCTATTGGTCGTAGGCCCGGATCACGTGGTTGGTGGCGAACTTGCCATCGGTCAGGCCGGTGAGGCGCTTGATCGCCGCGTAGTCCTTGCCCAGCATCGCGGTGCGCTCCTCGTCGGACAGCCCGGCTCCTCGCATCACCGCCTCCGGGTCCTTCTCGTATTCCGCAGCCAGCGCGGCATCGCTGCCGAGCTTCTTCATCAGATCCAGCAGATTCGACATGAGCTCCCCCTGGGCCAACCCCCGCGCGGACATTAGCATAGGAGTGTCCGCATCGGCCGGGGCCGGCCGGTCCTTCGGGGGACCCCTGGCACCGCCGCGGCGCGGCCCGGGCGGGCTGCCCCGACCTGCTCCCTCCCCCAGGCTCAGGCCTGGAACACCGGCTCCAGCAGGCGCAACGTGCCCGCGTCGGCATCCAGTTCCACCCTGCCGCCCACCGGCACGATGAACTGCTGGCGGATGTGGCCGATCATCGCACCGCGGTAGGCCGGGATGCCCAGCGGCCGGACGTGGTCGTCGAGGATCTGTTCCAGGGTCAGCGAGCCGTAACCCTCGCCCGGGTCGCAGTCGGTGCACTCGCCGAAGACGAAGCCTGCGATCCGGTCCAGCACGCCCGCCAGCTTCAAGGTCGTGAGCATGCGGTCGACCCGATACGGCGCTTCCGACACATCCTCGAGAAACAGGATCCCGCCCTCGAACTCCGGCAGGTAGGGCGAGCCGGCCAGCGCCGTCAGTACCGCCAGGTTGCCGCCGAGCAGTGCGCCGCGGGCCTTGCCGCCGGTGATGGTGACGGTGCGGTTGCGGCGCTGCACCAGCTCGTCTCCGGCATCGGCGACGTTGCGGTACTCCATCAGCTCGCGCTCGAAGAACACCCGCCGGAACTGGTCCGCATTGAAGCGGTTCCAGCTGCCCGAACCGTTGGGCCCGTGGAAGGTGACCAGGCCGGTCCGTGCGTGGATCGCGCTATGCAGCGCGGTGACGTCGGAATAACCGAGCAGCACCTTGGGATTGGCGCGGATCGCGGCGTAGTCGAGCAGCGGCAGCAGGCGCGCGGCGCCGGCGCCGCCCCGCACGCAGATCACCGCCTTCACCGCTGCATCGGCGAACGCCGCGTTGAGGTCGGCCGCACGTCCGGCATCGTCGCCCGCCAGATGACCGCGACGCGCTGCGTAGTGGGCCCCGGCCCTGACCTCCAGCCCGAGCGCTTCCATCACTTCCCGCACGATCTGCAGGTCGAAGCTGTCGTCGACCGCCGAGGACGGGCTGACCAGCGCCACGGTATCGCCGGGATTCAAGGGAACCGGCAGCAGCCGCTCGCCCGTGGCGGCCAGCGCCCGGCGTCCGCCGGCCAGCGGCAGCGACAGGGCGGCCAGCGCCGCGCTCGCGATGAAGTTGCGCCTGTCCATGTCCTGGCCGCCGATCGAATGCCCGCGCAAGCGTAGCAACCCGGCCGGGGTCCAACAACGCCGCCGCGGCGATCGCCAGGAACGGCTCGTCCGGCCCGCGGCCTTGGGCAAGATCCGGCCCCGGCGCTCCCGGCTGTCCTGCGGCGGACGCCACCTGCGTTCCCACGTCGAGCGTCCGCCATCCCGCCACCCGTTCGCCGGCGGCGACAGGGCGGGCCGCGTTTCACTACGCCGACCGGAGTTCACGATGCCCGTCCCGCCCATGCTCCGCCCTCCCCGCCGCGGCGCCGCGATGGGCGCCATGATCGCTTCGTCGCTGCTGTGCTGGGGCGCGTGCGCCCTCCCCGCGCTGGCCGCCAATCCACAACACCATGGCGGTCAGCCGCTGGGTGCGGTGGACTTCCCGATCGCCTGCAATGCCGGCGCGCAGGCGGCGTTCGATCGGGGCCTGGCGCTGCTGCATCACATGACCTACCCGCAGGCACGGGCGGCGTTTCGCGAGGCGGCTTCGGCCGACCCGGGCTGCGCGATGGCGCACTGGGGCACCGCGATGACGCTGTTCACTCCGCTCTGGCCGACCCGCCCCGACCCGACGGCGCTGCAGGAGGGCTGGCGCGAGGCCGAGCGCGCGCTCGCACTCGCGCCCGAGGACACCAGGCAGCGTGGCTTCATCGCCGCGGCCGCCGCGTTCTTCCGGGAGCCGGAGGGTCGCGACTACTGGGCGCGCATACGCCGCTGGGAGTCCGCGCAAGCGGACCTGTACGCCGCATTCCCGGACGACGCCGAGATCGCCACGTTTCATGCGCTGGCGCATTTGGCCGGGGCCCCGCCGACCGGGGGCGAGGCGCGGCAGCGGGCCGACCACGCCGCCGCGATCCTGCTCCGGGTGCACCAGGCGCACCCGGATCATCCCGGCGCGATGCACTACCTGGTCCATGCCAACGACGTGCCGGGGCGCGCGGCGGAATCCCTCGCCGTGACCCGCCGCTACGATGCCGCCGCACCGCGCAATCCGCATGCGCTGCACATGCCCACCCACATCTACACCCGGCTCGGCGATTGGGACCGGGTGATCGACGGCAACCGGCGCGCGGCCGAGGCCGCCCTGGAGCATCCGGCGGGCGAGCGCGGCCAGTACGTCTGGGACGAGTTCGCACATGCCATCGAATACCTCGTCTACGCTCACCTGCAGCAGGGCGACGACGCCAGCGCCGCCGGCGAGATGGCCAGGTTGCAGGCCATCCCCAATCTCGAGCCCAGCGCGAAGACCGCGTTCCACCTGGCGTCGATCCCCTCGCGGCTGGCACTGGAGCGGGGCGACTGGTCCGCCGCCGCCGCGCTGGAGCCGCGTCGGCCACCGTCGCTGGACTGGGATCGCAACACCTGGCCCGAGGCGATCGCGCGCTTCGCCCGCGGGCTGGGCGCCGCGCGTCGGGGCGACCTTGCCGAGGCGCGCCTGCAGGGCACCCATCTGGCCAGGCTCGAAGCGGTCACGCGCGAGCGCGGCGAGACCCTGTTCGCCGACCATGTGCGGGTATTGACCCTGGCGCTGGATGGCTGGACCGCGCAGGCGGCGGACGACACCGCCACGGCGCGCGCGCGGCTGGGCGAAGCGGCCGCGCTCGAAGCCGGGATCCCCAAACCCCCGGTGACCCCTGGGCCCACCCTGCCCGCCTACGAGTTGCTCGGCGACCTGCTGCACCTGCAGCGCGCGCCGGCCGAGGCGTTCGCCGCCTACGAACAGGCGCTTTCGCTGTATCCGAACCGCTTCAACAGCCTGCTCGGCGCGGCCCGCACTGCGGACGCGGCCGGCAACGGGGCGGCCGCGCGCCGGTACTACGGGGCGCTGCTCGAGGTGGCCGGCAACGCGACGCGCCAGGGGCCCCTGGCGGAAGCGCGCGCGCGCCTCGCGCGCCCGCAAGCGGCCGGGTCGTCGCCGTGATCCCGCGACCGACCGGCGATCCCCGCGGATAGGCCGCCGCAGAATTATGTCGGCAGGAGAGAACGCGACACGGCGCTGCGCGCTCTGGTCGGAATTTTGACAATCATTCTCATTCCCATCCAGAATCCGCCCCCTCGCACCCGGGGCCTGGACATTGAACGTACCTATCAGCTCGCGCCGCGAGGCGGCCGCGCCTCCTTCCTTCTCCCGCATCGCCGCCGCCGTCCTGCTGGCCGTCCCGTCCTTGGCGCTGGCCCAGGACGACGCGACCGATGCCCCCTCCCCGGTCGAGCTCGACCGGGTCGTCGTGGTCGGGGCGATGACCGATGAAGTGCTCGACCGGCGTCGCATCGAGCGCACCCAGGCCAACGACCTCGCGGATCTGTTCCGCGCCATCCCCTCGGTGACCGTCGGCGGCGGCGTCGGTCTGGCGCAGAAGATCTACGTGCGCGGTCTCGAGGATTCCCTGCTCAACGTCACCGTGGACGGCGCGCCCCAGCGTGGCACCCTGTTCCACCATATCGGGCGGGTCGCGATCGAACCCGAGCTGCTCGAGACCGTGGAAGTGCAGGCGGGTCCGGGCGAGGCCACCTCGGGCTTCGGCGCGATCGGCGGCTCCATTCGCTTCCATACCCGCGATGCGGTCGACCTGCTGCAGCCCGGCCGCGCTGCCGGCGGCCTGCTGAAGGCCGGCTGGTTCGGCAACGACGGGCACAAGATCAGCACCACCGCGTTCGGCCGGCTCGGCGGCGACATCGGCATCCTCGGCTCCTTCGTCAAGGTGGACCGCGACGACTACCAGGACGGTGCCGGTACCACCTTGCGCGGCACCGGCGCCGACCAGCGGCTGGGCTTCCTGAAGATCGGCGGCGAGCTCGGCGGCGGCCACCGCATCACCGCCAGCTACGAGGCCCGGCGCGAGGAAGGCGCGTTCGGCGCCCGCCCGAACTGGCCGGTGCTCGAAGGCGAGCCGCTGTTCCCGGTGGAGGGCGAGCGGCGCACCGCGGTGCTCAACTACGGGTACCGCGCCGGCGATTCGCTTGCGTTCGAAGCGACCGGCTACCGGACCACCTCTTCCTTCGTCCAGGATCGTTTCGATCGCTGGGGCCGCTACGGCGCCGACATCGAGACCTTCGGTATCGACCTGCGCGGCCACTGGACCGGCGCCGGCCATGCCATCACCGCGGGGGTCGAACACCGCGACGACGCGGTGTCCAGCGAATACCTGGGCGATCCGGCCACCTGGCAGCCGTGGGCCTGGGATCCTGCCGTCGGCCGGTTCGAGGAGCGGGGCAAGCTGCACGGCCTCTACATCCAGGATCAGTGGCAGGTCGCCGACCCGCTGCTGCTGAGCTTCGGCGCGCGCTACGACCACTACGACCTCGACCTGACCACCTACGGCGGCGCCACCGATAGCGACGGCATCAGCCTCAACGCCGGCGGCAGCTATCGGCTGGCGCCCGGCCTGACCCTCAACGCCGGCTATGCGGAGGCGTTCCGGGGCAAGGAGATCGGCGACGCGTTCACCCTCGAACAGCGCCCCGGCCGGCAGACGCTGGCCCCCGGCCTGGAGCCGGAAAGGGTGGACAACGCCGAGATCGGCCTGGCGTACGCGCGCGACGGCCTGAGCGCCTCGGCGGTCTACTACCGGATGACCATCGACGAGGTGATCCTCGACCAGCTCTACGCCGGCCCGCCGCCGCAGGGCGCGGTTTACTACGAGAACGTGGGCACCTTCCGCTCTTCGGGCGTGGAGCTGCGCGCAGGCTACGCGCGCGGGGCGTTCTCGGCGGATGCCTACTACAACCGCTACGACTCCCGCTTGAACGACCGCCGCATCGAAGGCTACGAGCACATCGCGCTGGGCAACTCCATGGGCGACAGCTGGCAGCTCACCCTCGGCTGGGACCCGCTCGAGCACTTCGGTCTGCAGCTGGGCGTGAGCCGCGTCGAGGATCTGGAGGCCATCGAGGTGCTGTTCCGCGATGTCGAACTCGGCTACGTGCCGGAAACCCGCTTCATCGACAAGCCGGGCTACACCGTGGTGGACCTGTTCGGGCACTGGCGGCCGCTGCGCTCCGACCGTCTCGAACTGTTCGCCGGCGTGTACAACCTGTTCGACCGCAGCTACCGCGCGCATGCCAGCGTAGGCGACTACACCGCCATCCCCGACTACGGCAACGTCGTCGGCCTGAGGGAGCCGGGCCGCAACCTCCGCCTCGGCGCGTCGCTGCGATTCTGAGCGCCACCACGCCAGCGCCGCCACCACGCCGCCCGCGCACGCGCTGGCGCCACGGGTTGCTGATCTGGCATCGCTGGTTCGGGCTGGGCGCGTCGCTGTGGCTGTTGCTGCTGGCGCTGACCGGCAGCGCCATCACGTTCTACGACGAGCTCGATACCTGGCTCAATCCCGATCTGCGCACCACCGGCCAGTCCACGCCCGGCGCGGCCATCCCCGTGGAACGCGCGATCGGGCAGGCGCAACGGGTCCTGCCCGGCTTCCAGCCCTGGATGATCGACCTGCCCAACGCGCCCGGGCAGACCCTGTGGATGCTGGGACGCCAGGATGCTGGCGGCCATCTCCGCAGTATCCAGCTGTTCGCCGATCCGGCCGACGGCCGCGTGCTGGGCTGGCGCGAACAGGGCCGTCCGGCCCTGGACCGCCGCCACCTGATGGACGTGCTCTACGGCCTGCACGTCGACCTGATGCTCGGGCCGGTGGCGACCTGGCTGTTCGGGCTGGTCTCCCTGCTATGGCTGCTCGACCATGTCGCCGCGGCTCTGCTATCGGTACCGCGCCTGGGCGCGTGGCGGGACGCGTTCCGGTTGGCCGGCCGGCCGCGCAGCGGCCGGCGGCGCCTGGACCGGCATCGCGCTCCGGGCATGTGGCTGCTGCTGCCCACCTTCGCGCTGTCGCTCACCGGCGTCACCCTTGCCTGGCCCGAGGCCAGCCGCGACGCGGTACGCCTGCTCTCGCCGGTCTCGGAGCGCCTGGACCACTCGCTGCCCGAGGTCGCCGGCGCCACGCGCGCGATCGACGCCGACCGCGCCATTGCCCTGGCCCGGGAACGCATGCCCGGAGCGCGCGTGGACAGCCTGCGGATCCTGCCGCACGTGGGCGCCTACGCGGTGCGCACGTTCGACGCGCGCGACGTCGACGACCAGGGGCGGCTGTGGACCTACCTGGCGATGGACGACGGGCGCGTGCTGGGCCAGCGCCACGATCGCGGCAGCAGCGGCGGCGACCTGTTCTTCGTGTGGCAGTACGCGCTGCATTCGGGCAAGGGGTTCGGACTGGCGGGGCGGATCGTCGTGTTCATCGCCGGGCTGGCGACCGCACTGCTCTGCGTCACCGGGGTGTGGCTGTGGTGGCGCCGGCGGCGCGCCGCGGCCCCGGGCCGAGCCAGCGGCTTGGCGGAGGCGCCGACACCGTCTTAACGACGCAGCGGTACCGTTCCACGGTCTCTACGAGCGCCGCCCTTTTCCGCCCGGAGCCCAGCCATGCACCTTCCAATCGCCACGCTGTTGATCGCCGTCGCCGCGGCCGCCGCCAGCCCGCTCGCCCATGGCAACGGCGGCGCGGGCACGCAGGCATGCACGTTCGCGGCACTGTCTGCGGAGGACCAGCGCCGCTACCAGTCGCGCTACCGGCGCCGGGTGCGCCTCGACGGCGTGGCGGCGGCGGAGCAATGGATCCACGAGCAGGCGTGCATGACGGCCGAACAGCGCCGGGCCGCACGCAAGCCGCCCACCGGCAAGGACGGCGAGCCCTGCACCAGGACCCGGATGGAAATGCGCGTCACGCCCGGCTTCGACGGCGCCATGACGATGACGCCGGTCACGGCGTGTGCCGACTGAGGCGGTGATCGCGCGCCCCGAAGGCGAGACACTTCCGTCGCAACCCGCCGTTCGCCGGTTATGCTGGCCGGATGAGCCGGCGCTATCGACTCGACGCGGACGTCTTCCTCGACCACGGCATCACCTCCGGCCCCACTCTGCCGGACAGGAGCGTCCTGGCCGGGCGACCGGTCGATCCGGCGACCCTGCCGGCACTGACCTACGAGGTGGACGTTCCCCACGACGCGCCCTGCCCGCACTTCATGACCGTTTTAGAGCGGATTTAGTTGCGTGGTCGAGGAATTTCTCGCGCACTGCTGATTGCTGCTTCCGCAGATACGTGAGCCTGGCCCCGTTTTCTGCCGGCTGGCTGGCGTACCGTTAAAGGGCCCAGCCGGGCCAACGTCAACAAGAGGGGAATACCAGTGACCAGGAAGCTACTGCGTACGACCGTGTTCTTGTCCGTGTTGTTTGCATCCAGCGTCTCGATGTCCCAGCCGATGACACCCTGCGACCTCTGCGAAGTGCAGTTGTACCGCTGTATCAACAACGGCGTCTTCTCCTACGAGCAGTGCCTCGCCATGTACGAGAACTGCAGGGAGGAGGCCTGCGAGCTTCCGTAAGGGCAAAGCCAACGACGTGCAGCGGGCCAGGCCTCGAGGCCGGCCCGCTGGTTCGCTTCGCCGAAGGCTGCCACGATCGACACGCGGAAACACCCGGCCCCGGGGCTCGCGGCGCCGTGAAGACCCTGCCACCCGCCGACCCCACGACTTCGCCGTCGCTAGAGCAGCAGCAGGCAGCCCACCGCGATGGCGTTCCACCCTGCATGTGCGGCCACCGCCGCGGCGATGCGCCCGCCGCGCCAGAGACAGAGCAACGACAGCGTCAGCCCGCCGTACAGCGCGGTGTCCACCATGCCTGCCCATCCCTGATAACCGTGCACCGCGCCGAACAGCACCACCACGATGCATACCGCCGTGGCACGGGCGGCGCGCGCCCCGCCCAGCGCTGCGGCGATGCCGTGCAGCAACAGCCCCCGGAACAGCAGTTCCTCCGCGAGCGCGCCCAGAACGCCCAGCGCGAACATCCCGGCAGCCGCATGCGGTCCGCTGCGCAACTGCGCCAGATTCGTCGCGACGTCGCTGCGCTCCGCGCCACCGGTGAGTGGAATGATCAGCCCGAACTGCAGCAGCGCGAAGCCCGCGGCGACCGCGAGCCCGATCAGGGCGTCGGCCCGCCATGCCGCGCGGGTGATGCCAAGTTCGCTCCAGCCCAGGGTGCCGGCGCGGCGCGCCAGCTGAATCGCGGCCGCCGCCAGCGACAGCTGCAGCAGCGCGACGACCGCGTAGTAGGCGCCACCGCCCGGGCGCAGCCCCAGGAGCACCTGCGGGAGCACGAACGAGACACCGATCGCCACGGCCCAGAGCAGGCTTCCCAGCAGCACCGCCACGAGCCAGCGCCGGCGCGAAGGCGCTGCGGCACCGCCGACCAGGGTCATTCGGCCGCTCGGGTGATCGATGGCCGCGACCGCCCCCGCGACACCGCGGTCTCCGCATCGGCCGGCTCCCGCCACGGCATCTTCAGCATCTCCCAGACCGTCGGCTGGCGCGGGCCGATGCCGGTCTGCGCCACGTCACCGTCGCGGTAGGTGCCGAAAAGCCGGTCCCATAGGATCGCGTTGCAGGCGTAGTTGGAATTGCTGTCCTCGAACACCTGCGAGTGATGGCGGCGGTGTTGGTTGCTGGAGGTGAAGAACCAGCCGAGCACCGGCGTCTCCATGCTCAGATTGGCGTGGGCCAGGGTGCCGTTGACCACCAGCAGCACCAGCGCGCCGGACACCGCTTCGGGCGGAGCGCCGAACAGGCCCGCCAGCAGCACCATCGGCAGCGTCAGGAACAGCGTCTCCAGCGGATGGGTCGCGCTGACGTTCAACGCATGCAGATTGTGGAACGCGTGGTGCACGCCGTGCCCGCTCAGGCGCCAGAGCCAGCCGAAACGGTGGATCGCGCGATGGATCCAGTAGTAGATCAGGTCCGCCGCGAAATACAGCCCCAGCAGTTGCGGCAGCACCGGCCAGTGGGCCGGCCACACGCCCAGGCCCAGCCGCTCGCGAACACCCACCAGCGCCGGGGTCACCAGCGCCTCGTAGCTCGCCAGCACCAGCCCGGCGACCAGCAGGATCGCCACGTACCACCCCGCCAGGGCGAAGCGCGCGCGCGCCGGCAGCCGCCACCCCGGCTTGGCGGGAATGGCGCGCTCCAGCCACTCCATCGACAGCAGGGTGATGGCGGCCGCCACCAGCGCGGCCGCTTCGCTGCGCCCCAGCGACCACCACAGCGCCAGCGCTCCGAGCAGGAACAGCGGATGGCCAGCGCGTTCGATGAAACGCCTCAGGCGCGGATGACGATCGTTCCCGGCGTGCGCGGTCATGCGCGGCCTCCAGTCCGGTGCGTCGACGGGCTTCAATATGCCGTCCGGCCGGATCGCGGGACACTGCCAGGAGTCACGGCTCCCTTCGGCGAGGATCCGCCGACTTCACCGGTCTTCCCGGCCCGGATGGCCGCGCCGATCGATGCGCTAGCGCAGCCGGTCCTCGAAGCGCTCGGCCGCGGGGTCCCACTCGAACAGCGCGCCGGGGCAGTGCGCCGTCTGCTCCATCCGCAGCTGGGTGAGGCCGCGCTCCAGCACCACCTGCACCGTCTCCATGCCGCGATTGCAGCCCGGCTGCGGCAGCGCCAGGGTCTGCCGCGCCCGGCCGGTGGCCTTGTCCACGACTTCGATGGCCTCCACGGCCGCGTGGTCCCGGGCCATCGGCACCCGGAAATAGAACCGTTCGGTCGACGCCGCCTGCAGCAGCGGATGGCGCCCGGCCGGCCAGGCGCCATCGGAGTCGAGGTAGGCCACCAGTTCGAGCACCAGCGGCAGCGATCTGCCGCTGCGGTAATCGGTCCAGGTTCCGGTGAGCCGCGGCGCCGAACGGTGGAAGCTCGCGACATCGAAGCGCAGCCGCGCGACCGGCATCCCGGCCGCATCCAGCTCGTCGATGCCGAAGTCCCGGCTCTGGTGCAGGAATGCCGGCTTCAGCCGGATCGGCGTCCGATAGCGGTCATAGAAATAGACCGCCCGCTGCACCGCGTTGCGGCTCTCGATCACGAAGGTGATGTCGCTGCCGCCGATGCGGCCGGCGTAGACCGCGTGCGCGGCCGGCGCCGGCAGCGCGGCGCACATCAGCGCGAGACCGGCGATCCACGCGGCCCACCCGGAAGCCCTCATCAGAAGCGCTCCTCGCTCTGGCCCTGCAGTTCGAGCCGGGCGGGCGCGACGAAACGGTAGTGCCGCCACTGGATCGTACCGGCGCGATGGTCGATGCCGTCCTGCGGCCGCAGGCTGACCTGGCCGCCGGAACCGAACCGCAGCGCGCCCTGCGCCGCCAGCGCCTCCAGTTCCGGTGCGCGGCCGTAGCCGCCGGCGTCCTGCCGGTAGAGGTAGTAGTGCCGGTGCTCGGCGGCGCGCGAAGGATCGTCGGGCCGCATCGGCATGACCGAAAAATCGAGCACGCCGTCGTCGTCGTAGTCTTCCAGCACCAGGCTGTCGGTGCCGGAAAAGAACAGGTCCAGCCCATCCAGCACCTGCACCGGCTCGCCGCTGGCGCGATCGAAGACGGTGATGGCATCGATCCGGCCGACGTGCTCGCCGCGCGCCTTGCGTGCGTGGACCCGGAAGTGGAAGCGCGCGTCGGCCTGCCCCTGCAGCAGCTCGCCGGCATAGGCGTCGGCCGGGTCGCTGGAGAACCGGGCCACCCGTTCCAGCAGGACGTCCTGCCGTGCGCGGCTGCGCAGGTCGATCGCGCGCCCACGCAGGCTCTTGGCGCCGGGCGCGAACGGGCGCAGCGCGAGCGCGGCCGTGGGCAACCGCGGATCGCCCAGCACGTTGATCAGCAGGCTTCCGCCTTCGGCATAGGGCGTCTTCTCCAGCGGCAGCGGCATGCGCCGCACCTCCGTGAACAGATAGCCGCCCATCCCGTCCAGCTGCCAGTCGTGGATCAGCAGCAGTTCCACCGGCGCACCGCCGACCGTACCGCGGTACACGGTGACGGGGCGCGCCTGGCCGAACACGGGTCCGGCAAGCGAGATCGCCAGGCATGCGAGCATCAGACCGCCGGCGCGGCGCCAACGCCCGCACGTTCCAACCCCGGACTCCCTCGCCAAATCCGTGCTCCTCGCAGACCCAGACCGATCGCCCGGTGCGCTCGGTCCGGGGCCGGACACGATACCGGATCGCGGCCGGCGCAGGCGCGCCTGCCATGGGCGCCGGGGGCCGGACCGCGGGCATCGGCGCGAGGGGCGCACCCATGCCCGTCTTCCGATGTCGAAGCGGGGCGCCGAGGATCGTCGTACCGGATGCGGGCGCCTGCGGGCGCGTGCGCGTGTATCCACTCGATCCAGCCGGCCCAGGAGCCTCGAATGTCCCAGAAGATTGAGCTCAGCTGCGCCTGCGGGGAGGTTCGCCTCGCAGCGATGGGCGACCCCATCACCTCCGCGGAGTGCCACTGCGCCAGCTGCCGCATTGCGGCGATCCGGCTCCAGGCGATCCCCGACGGGCCCCGCCTGCAGGAACCCAATGGCGGCACGCGCTTCGTGCTCTACCGCAAGGACCGGGTCGAGTTCCTCGGCGGCTGGGAACTGCTCACGTCCTTCCGGCTGTCCGCGGATGCGAAGACCCGCCGCGTGATCGCCAGTTGCTGCAACACCCCCGTCTTCCTAGAGTTCCAGAACGGGCATTGGCTCAGCCTCTACGGCGGCCTGTGGGCACCGGAACGCCTGCCCAGGCTGGAACTGCGGACGATGACGGGCGACCTCTCCGATCCGTCGGTGCTCCCCGACGACGTCCCCAACATGCGACGCCAGTCCGGCCGGTTCTTCGTCAAGCTGCTGGGCGCATGGATCGCGATGGGCTTCCGCTCGCCCAGGCTCTCCATCTCCGGCGAATTCCGCGCCTAGGCCCGCCAGCGGCGGGGCGGCCTCGCTCTCCTCCACCCTGGCCCGCCCGCCCTTCCGGCAATCCTGCCAGGGCACGCTGCCTCGCGTCGGTGCGGCAGCCCGGCCCCGCGCCTGCTCTACTCGTGGCCCAGGACCCGATGCGGTCGATAGGGCGCCTCGAGCGCCGCACGTTCTTCCTCCCCAAGCACCAGGGAGACGGCAGCGGCCGCCTGCTCCAGGTGGGACAGCCTGGTCGCGCCGATGATCGGTGCTGTCACACCCGGCTGATGCAGCAGCCAGGCGAGCGCCACCTGCGCCGGCGACACACCCCGGGCTGCGGCGACGGCAGCCACCCGTTCGGCCACCTCGAAATCACCGGCGGCATAGTACATGCCGTGTGCGAGCGCGTCGGTACGCGCCCGGGCGGTGTCGCCGCCGCCCGGCCTGCGGCCTCCGGCCAGGAAGCCGCGGGCCAACGGACTCCACGGCACCACCGCGATCCCCTCCGAGCGGCACAGCGGGAGCATCTCGCGCTCTTCCTCGCGATACACCAGGTTGTAATGGTTCTGCATGGCGACGAAGCGCGCCCAGCCGTTGCGTTCCGACAACGCGAGCGCCTTCATGAACTGCCAGGCGTACATGCTGGACGCGCCGACGTAGCGGACCTTGCCCGCGCGCACCACGTCGTTCAGGGCCTCGAGGGTCTCCTCGATTGGCGTCTCGTAGTCCCAGCGGTGCAACTGGTACAGGTCGATGTAGTCGGTATCGAGCCGGCGCAGCGACGCGTCGACCGCATGCAGGACATGCTTGCGCGACAGCCCGCGATCGTTCGGGTCGTCGCTCATCGGGAAGTAGACCTTGGTGGCGACGACCACGTCTTCGCGACGTGCGAAGTCTCGCAAGGCACGCCCCAGGATCTCCTCGCTGACGCCGCGCGAGTACATGTCGGCGGTGTCGAAGTAGTTGATGCCGAGTTCGAGCGCCCGGCGGATGAACGGCCGGCCCTGTTCCTCGGTGAGGACCCAGTCCTTCGATTCGGGCGAGCCGTAGCTCATGACGCCCAGGCACAGACGCGAGACCTTGAGGCCGGTGCGTCCCAGATTCACGTGTTGCATGATGATTCTCCTGGTCAAAGAACGTCTGGTCGTCAGCCGCGACCGCAAGAGCGCGGCTGGCGGTGGAGCACGATGCCGAACACGACCAGAGCGACGCCGGACGCCTCGACCGGCGCCGGGATCTGGCGCAGCACGACGACCCCGACCACCACCGCGGTGGCGGGAAGGAGCGCGACGAACAGGGCATAGGTCGCGCGGGGCAGGCGGACCATGGCGAGTTGATCGAAGACGTAGGGGATGACCGATGAACTGATCCCGACGCCGATGCCCGCCGCCAGCGCGGCCGGGTCTCCCAGTGCCGGCGTCGCCGCCATGAATCCGAGCGGCGTGATGACGATGCCGGCGACCAGCAGGGCGGCGCCGAGGCGGTCGATCGGACTGGTACCCGGATCCGCACGCGCGACCCGATGCGCCAGCACGATGTACAGCAGGAACAGGGCGGCATTGAAGAAGGCCCAGGCGAACGCCCGCGGATCGCCCGCGAATCTCACGTCGACCAGCAGCCAGACGCCCGCCACCGCGACGAGCAACGCGGCGATGTTGCGTCCCGATCGGCAACCCACCAGCGCCAGCACGATCGGCCCGAGGAACTCGATCGCCGCAACCGTGCCAAGGGGAAGCCGGTCGATCGCGACGTAGAAGCTGTAGTTCATCAGCGCCAGCACCACGCCCAGCGCCACCACCGCGCGCTGGGTGTCGCGGTTCGCCGAGACGAACGAACGCCAGGGCTGGCGCCACAGCGCGAACACCACCGCCGCAGAGACGATGCGCAACCAGGCCACGCCGGCCACCGGGATGCGCGTGAACAGCAGCACCGCGAAGGACGGGCCGAGATAGTGAAAGATCGCGCTGCCGACGAAATACGCCTGCGCCGGCACCCGCTCCGCAAGCCTGGCGGCAGCCACCGTCTCTTTACCGTTTAAATCGATCATGATGGTAAAGATCGTGCTCCCGAGATCTTTACCTGTCAATTGATTTTTGCTGGTAATATTCGTCCATGCGCCCTCTCGACCTGGATCCCGGCGGCTACCGCGGCAGTTACAAGCTGGTGGGCGGCCGCCCGGCCCTCGACTTGATCAATACCGTGAGCTGGCCCGCGACCGGGCACCCCCACGACTGGCTCGATTCGATCGCCAACCTGCAACGCTGGCTCGGGGCCGTGGGCCTGCCCGCACCACCGGCGAGGCACAACGAGCTGCCCCTGGCGCTGGAGATTCGCGAAGTCGCGACCTCGGTATTGCGCCCCTTGGCCCATGGCGAGGCGCCGCCGCGCAGCGCGGTCGAACGCCTGAACGATCGGGTGGCCGCGGCGGCCGTGCGGCGCGTCATCGACCCCGCCACACTTGCCTGGCGCTGGAAGAAACCCGCAAACGTCGCCGACAGCCTCGCACCGGTCGTTCTGGATGCCGCCGACCTGGTCACCGCCGGCGAGCACCAGCGCCTGCGCTTCTGCCCCGCCTGCGGCTGGCTGTTCGAAGACCAGACCCGCAACGGCCGGCGGCGCTGGTGCGACATGGCCGATTGCGGCAGCCGCGACAAGGCCCGGCGCTACTATCGCCGCAGCCAGCAGTAGCAAAGCCGGGCGGTCGATTCTCCGCCGTGGGCGCCACGGTCTTCCTCGACGGCCGGCGATGTCGAACGCTGCGGCGAAGCGGACGATGCAGCCGCCACCCCAACGGCCGAACGGATGGACGACCGCGCTTCCTCGCGGCTACCTGGCGTTCGGCCGCATCGGGATGCGGATCACGCTGTCGGAATGCCAGTCGACGCGCAGCGGCTCGGCGGCGTCGGCAATGGATTCGTCGCTGACGTCGCCGCCGGTGCCGTGGTTGACCTGGTGCATGGCGTCCTTGACCACGTCCACGACCACGAGCAGCCGGCTCCCGGGGGCCATCCGCCGGCCGGTCATGCGCGAGCGTTCGAACGGCAGGACCGTCCAGTCGCCCGGCTCGAGCAGCCGGCGCGTGCTCATGTCGTGCGCATGGCTGGCGCGCCCCAGGTAGTAGGACAGCTGCATGGCGCGGCCATCCTCCATCAGTTCGTACAGCACCACGGTGAAATCGAAATCGCGCTTGTTGGTGCGGACTTTCAATTCGCCCGACAGCGTTCCGACCACGTCGATCGACTGTTCGAACACTTCGCTGGCGAAGGCCAGGCCGGTCTCGATGCCCAGCGTGTCGCGGACGATGGGGCTGGGATAGTAACCGTGCCGGCTGCTGTTACGGTCGGCAAGGTCCACCACCTGGGTCAGGTGGCCGGGCCGGGGCCGGTGCCTGCTCAACCGGTGCCGCTCCCCTTCGCCTTCGCCGGACAGGTACAGCGTGGCGTAGCCGCCGGCGGCCTCGTCGAGCGAAGCCGCGTGACCCCACCGGTCGGCGCCCATCAGCTGGTAGTTGACCCGGCCGGCGAGCAGCGGCGGCCGTTCGGCACCGCGCAGCACGTGGTCGAACCACTGGAACGTGATCGCCAGGGTATCGAACTGCGCGGAGGGATCGAGCGCGTATCCGCGCAGCCGCATGGGCTTGATCGGACCCTGCGTTCCGAAATGGTCGTACGGCCCGATCAGCAGCGCGTGATCGGCTCCCGGCAGGTGCCGGTAGTGCTCCTTGAAGTAGTGCAGCGCGGAGACCTGCGCGTCGTCGAAATAGCCGGTGATCGAGAGCACTGGAATGGAGATCCTCGCGAACTCCTCGCCGTCGGGCACCATCGCCTTCCAGTATGCGTCGTAGGCCGGGTGCGACAGCCAGCGCTGCAGCCACGGATTGGGCGTGCCATCGATCCGGTCGATCTCGCGGTAGGGACGTCCCGATGCGTACCAGCGTTCCGCAAGCTCCGCCCAGCGCCCGCGCTGGCCGTAGGTATCGCGATCGAGCAGCCGGTTGGTGGCGACGTAGAACGGCCAGGCGTAGTTGGCGCTGAGAAAGACGTTGTTCTCCATCGGCAGGCCCAGGCCCGGGATCGACGCCACGTACGGGGCGATGGCCTTCAGCGCCCGGGGACGGCGCCCGGCCGCCGCCCAGGCGGCGAATCCGGAGTAGCTGCCGCCGTACATCGCAACGCGGCCATCGCACCAGGGCTGCCGGCTGATCCAGTCGATCGCCGCGTGCGCGTCCTCGCCTTCATGCTCGTAGGGAGCGATGTCGCCGGTCCCCAGGCGCTTGCCGCGCGCGTCCACGACGACCCCGGCGTACCCCCGCGCCGCCGCGTGCATCGCCTGGGCGCGGTTGCGCTCGGGATCGGCGTAGATGGTGAACAGCATCGCGGCCGGCACCGGCGCCTCGACGGCGCGGCTGCGGACCACGTGCGCCGACAGGACGACTCCGTCCTCTCCCCCTGGGATCATCGTCTCGTCGTCGATCAGGAAGCGCCGCTCCTCGTCTTCGCGCACCAGCGCCGGGGCCAGCGCTCCGGCCGCCCTGTAGGCCTGCACGAAGGCGGCCTGCCGGACCAGTTCCAGCGCCGCGCCCCGCGAAATCGCTTCCTCCCCCCCGTGACCGGCCACGGCTTCCCGCAGCTGGTCGGAGGCCTCCTCCACATCGGCCACGAGCCAATAATGGGTCTGCAGCGCGGCGACATCGTTCAGCCCGGCGAACCTGGCGCGGAAGGCGTCCGCGTAAGCCAGCTCGAAGTCCCGGCCCGGGGTGGCCCGCGCCTCGGCCAGCAGCAGATAGGGGACCCAGCGCTGCGCCCTGTCCGCTTCGCCGTCGGCCATGGACGAGACGACGAGCGCACCGATGGTCTCCAGCGCTTCGAGGTGGCGTCCAGCCACGATCTCAAGCTGGCTGCGTTGGGCGGCGGTGAGCTCCTCGGCGCCCGGACCGTCCTCGTCGAGTATCTCCCGCGAGATGCGCGCCAGCGCGGCGTCGACCCGATCCGGACCGGCGTCGGCCGGCACTTCCCATGCAACGCGCGGCGGTGCCGCCGCCAGCGTCGGCTGCGCCATCGGAAGCATGCAAACGCAGCACAGCAGCCAGGCCAGCCACCCGGCGCCGCGCCGAGCCTCGCACTCGCTTCGCAGGCCCGGCGGGTTCACAGCGGGGACTTCCGCATCGGGTCTTCCATGCCATGCTTCCACTGGTCGGATTCGGATCGCATCTGGATCGTGCTCTCTGCTAGGCGCCTCGGGCGCCGCTGGCTCGGCGAAGGCCGAAACCCGGCGACAACCACCCTCACCAGCGCTGGTGGACGTGGGGCCGGATGTCCTGTTCGTAGATCCGCGCGATCGCCTCCAGCGTCGCCGCCGGCAGCGCCGGCAGGTCCGCCGCGGCGAGGTTGCCCAGCGCCTGCGCCGGGGTGCGCGCCCCCGGAATCACCACGCTCACCGCCTCGTCCATCAGGATCCAGCGCAGCGCCAGCTGCGCCATGGTCGCGCCTTCGGGCACCAGCGGGCGCAGCTTTTCCACCGCCGCCAGGCCGGTTTCGTACGGCACGCCCGCGAAGGTCTCGCCGACGTCGAAGGCTTCGCCGTGGCGGTTGAACCGGCGGTGGTCGTCGGCCTCGAAGCGGGTGTCGGGCCCGAACTTGCCGGTGAGCAGGCCGCTGGCCAGCGGCACGCGGACGATCACCGCCACGCCGCGGCGCTCGGCCTGGCGGAAGAACAGCTCCGCGGGGCGCTGGCGGAACAGGTTGTAGACGATCTGCACGCTGGCCACGCCCGGGTACTCGATCGCCTTCAGCGCCTCTTCCACGCGCTCCACGCTCACGCCGTAGTGGCGCAGCTTGCCCTGCCCGGTCAGGCGCTCCATCCGCTCGAACACCTCCGGGTGGTAGTAGGCCTCGGTCGGCGGGCAGTGCAGCTGCACCAGATCGAGGCGGTCGGTGCCGAGGTTGCGCAGGCTGCGCTCGATCCAGGCTTCCAGGTTGTTCGCGCTGTAGCCCTCGACCGTCTGCACCGGCAGGCGCCGGCCCGCCTTGGTGGCGACGAAAGGGCGCTCGCCGCCGCGTTCCTTCAGCACCCGCGCGATCAGGCGCTCGGAGTGCCCGTCGCCGTAGACGTCGGCGGTGTCGATGAAGTCGAGTCCGGCATCGAGCGCCGCGTGCAGCGCGGCGACGGATTCGCCGTCGTCCACCCTGCCCCAGGCCGCGCCGATGGCCCAGGCCCCGAATCCGATCTCGCCGACGTCTCGGCCGGTACGGCCGAAGGGTCTGGAACGCATGCGACGCCTCCTCTTGTCGTCGCGGTGGCCGGTCTGTACACGCCGGCCCGGTCCGCTCGATGAGCAACGATGGGCCAGGCCGGCAGTCGCCCGGCTCGCCACAGGGACGCCGGGCGGATCGCCCCGCCCGGCCAGTCCGACTCTACCCGATGGCCGGCCATCCCATGTCGGCCCGGGCGGCGCCAGGTCAACCCCGGTCCGCCGAAAGCGTCAGCGCCTTCTGCTCCGTCAGCTCGTCCAGCCGCGCGCTCAGCGCACGATGGATGTTCTCGAACGCGGTACTGCCCAGTGCGATCCGACGCCGCGGGTGCGGCGCGTCCGCCACCTGGATCATCGCGTCGACGGTACGCTCGGGATCGCCCCTGACCTCGAACCCGCCGCTCGCCAGCGCGCGGCGCACCTCGCCCGCCGGCGTCTGGTCGTAGACCTCGAGCGGGGCGGCGCGATCCAGCCCTTCGGCGAACCCGGTCGCGGTCGGCCCCGGCTCGGCGATCACCACGTCGATCGCGAACGGCGCGACCTCCAGCGCCACCGCCTCGAGGAAGCCCTCGATTCCCCACTTGGTCGCGTGGTAGAGGCTGAAGGCGGGATAGGCCACCTGGCCGCCCTCCGACGACACCTGCAGGAGCCTGCCGCCACCCTGCGCCCGCAGATGCGGCAACGCCGCCCGCACCAACTGGATCGACGCGACCAGGTTGGTGGCGATCTGGCGCTCGATCTGCGCGTCGGCCACCTCCTCGGCGGCACCGAACAGGCCGTAGCCTGCGTTGCTGACCACCGTATCGATGCGGCCGAAGGCCTCGAAGGCCGCATCCACTTCGCGCCGCAGCGCCGCGGTGTCGGTCATGTCGAAGATCGCGCAGCGCAGCCTGTCGCCTGGCGTCGCCGCCAGCGATTCGAATGGCGCCGCGCGCCGACCGCAGGCGACCACCCGATCGCCCCGCTGCAGCAGTTTCTCGGTCATGACCAGCCCGAGGCCGGAGGACGCGCCGGTAATCAACCAGGTCTTCATTGGGGTGTCTCCTGTGGGTTCGAATCCACGGTAGGCGCGCGCCATGCGTATGATAAGACGCACCAATATAAACAAGCTCGTGAGAAAAACTCACCAATGACCGATGCCAGCCTCTCCGAACTCGGCGCGTTCGCCCACGTAGCGCGGCACCGCGGCTTCCAACGGGCGGCCGACGCGCTCGGGGTGTCGCGCTCGTCGCTCAGCCATGCAGTGAAGGCCCTCGAACGCCGCCTCGGCGTGCGCCTGCTGCACCGGACCACCCGCAGCGTGGCCCCGACCGAGGCCGGCGAGCAGCTGTTGCAGCGCCTGGCCCCGCTGCTGCAGGAGCTGGACGATCTGCTGGATACCGTCAGCCACGGCGAAGACGAACTGGTCGGCACGCTGCGCATCAACGCCAACCAGGGCGGCGCGCGCTGGTTGCTGATGCACGCGATCCCCGTATTCCTGCAGCGCCACCCGCGCGTCGCCGTGGACCTGGTGACCGACGGGCGGCTGGTGGACATCGTCGCCGAGGGTTTCGACGCCGGCGTGCGCCTGGCCGAAGCGGTGCCGAAGGACATGGTGGCGGTGCATTTCGGCGGCGACACGCGTTTCGTCGCGGTGGCGTCGCCGGGGTATCTCGCGGTCGCCGGCGCGCCGTCCACGCCGGCCGAGCTGATGTCGCATCGCTGCATCCGCCAGCGTCTCCCCAGCGGCAAGCGCTATCGCTGGGAGCTCGAAAAGGGCAACCGCGAGATCGCGCTCGACGTGCCGGGCGCCCTGTGCCTGGACGACAGCGGGCTGATGGTGGAGGCGGCGTCCGCGGGCCTCGGCGTCGCCTACGTCCCGGAGCCGTTCGCCCGGCAGGCCCTGGACTCGGGCGCGCTGCGGCTGCTGCTGGAAGACTGGACCCCCGCGATCCCGGGTCTGTGCCTCTACTACGCCAGCTACCGCCACGTGCCGGCGCCGCTGAAGGCGTTCGTCGCGGTGGTGCGCGAGGCGACCCGGGAACCGCACGGAGCCGATTGAACCGCCGCAATCGCTCCTCTTCCTTTGCGCGGTGCGCGTGTCGAATCGCGCCGGCCCCGTTCGTCGCACAGCGAACACCCCAAGCGACTTCTGGAGACACCGAGATGACCAGCAAGAACACCATCTGCCTCTGGTTCGACGGCACCGCGCTGGACGCCGCGAAGTTCTACGCCGAGACCTTCCCGGACAGCGCGGTCACGGCCCTCCATCACGCCCCGGGCGACTTCCCGTCGGGCAAGCAGGGCGACCTGCTGACGGTCGAGTTCACCGTGCTGGGCACCCCGTGCATCGGTCTCAACGGCGGTCCCCTCTTCAAGCACAGCGAGGCGTTCTCCTTCCAGGTGGCCACCGACGACCAGGCCGAGACCGACCGGCTGTGGAACGCGATCGTCGGCAACGGCGGCGAGGAGAGCGCCTGCGGCTGGTGCAAGGACAAGTGGGGCATCTCCTGGCAGATCACCCCGCGCGCGCTGACCGAGGCCATCGCCGACCCCGACCGCGCGGCGGCCAAGCGCGCGTTCGACGCGATGCTGGAGATGCGCAAGATCGACATCGCCGCGATCGAGGCGGCGCGGCGGGGGTGACCCCGGCGACTGCCCGGACCGCGGCGGTTAGCCGGCCGGGGCCACGGCGGGAGCGCTACTCGGCCTCCCGCCTCCGGCTGCAACCGGCGAAGAATCGCAGCATCTGCGCGGAGGCATCGGGCCCGCACGGATCGGTGTAGCTGCCCGCAGCGTCGCCGCCGGACCAGGCGTGCCCCGAGCCGTGGACCACCCAGTGTTCGGCTGCGATTCGGCCGTCGCCGGCGCGGTGCACGGTGCGGGTAGCGCTGCGCCCGCCCGGCTCGACGTGGCGTTCGACTGTGCTGGCCGAGTCGCGCACCGCGCTGGCATCGCCGAGGCTCTGTTCGACCACGCCCTGTCCATTGCCCGGGTGCACGGTGGTATCGCTGTCGCCGTGGAAGACGATCGCCGGCACGGGCTCCGCGCCGGCCCCGGCCCGGGGCCGGCGCTGTGCACCGCCCTTGCGCATGGCCGCGAACGCCGAGGGGACGTCGCTGGCCAGCCCGATCGGCAGGCCGGAGTGCACACCGATGGCGGCGTAGACATCCGGATGGGTGCTGGCGAGCACCGCGGCCATGGCGCCGCCCGCGGACAGGCCGGCGACGTAGACGCGTCCGGCGTCGAGCCGGTGGGCGGCGACCAGGTGGCGGGTCAGCGCGGCCAGCATCGCCGGCTCGCCCCGGCCGCGTTGCTGGTCGCTGCCGCGGAACCAGTTCCAGCACCGGTTCGGATTGCGCTCGGCCGACTGCGCGGGCCAGGCGACGACGTAACCGTGCGCGTCCGCCAGCTGGTTCATGCGCGTGCCGCGGGCGAAGTCCTCGGGCGTCTGCGTGCAGCCATGCAGCATCAACAGCAGGGGGGCGCCGGCAGCGTCGAGCCCGGCGGGCACGTGCAGCCCGTATTCCAGCTGGCCCGCATCGCAGGAGAAGCGATGCCGCGGCAGGCCGCCGTCGCCGCCCGCGGCGCGGTGCCCGGGCCATGCGGGAACCGCGCCGGCGCGCGGTGCCCTGCCGCCGTCGATCACGCGGAACTCGCCGTCGATGGCCGGGGCACCGGCGTGCGCCTCGCCGCGCCCGGCGTGCGAAGCGGGCGCCGCCGGCGCGTCGATGCTGCCGGCGAGGGCGTGCTGGAGGGTGCGCGTCGCGGCCTGCAGGTCGCCGGTCCGCATCAGGCGCATCGCCTGGCGCATGGTGTGATCGCTGGGTTTCATGGGGGACCTGTGATCAGAGGAGGCGGCCGGCCAGCGCGGCCTTGACCTTGGGGCTTGCCTGGAGCACGCCGAGCACCGCGATCGACTCGATCGCCTCCAGGGCAAGCTCCGGAGTGACGTCGTCGGCGATGCGCACCAGGCCCAGCGCCTGGATCCGGAGACGCTCACCCACGTCGCGCGCGGCCTCGAGTTCGGCGCGGCCGTAATCCTGCAGCCCGACCACCAGGGTGCGGCGCGCGACCGTGTGCCGCAGGACGTCGCCATGCGACGCCAGCTGGTTGCGGATGGCGGTGCGGATGAGGTCGGTGCGGTTGGAATAGAAGCCTTCCTGCACCAGCAGGTCGATCTGGCCCAGGTCGACGACCCCGAGGTTGATGGTGATCTTCTCGCTGTCGGCGACGGGACGCGGGCGCAATTCGGGCATGGGAAGGAGCCTGGATGTCTATGGCCATCCTAGCACCATCCATATGGATGGTCGTGAAGCCGGCCCCGGATCGGGCGAACCGGCTGGCCGACCCGTTTCCCTCCCGGCAGCCATGCGGCGCGCGTCGAATCGCTGCCCCGCCATCCGTCGGGATGGCAAATCGCCCGCATCTCGCAGCCTCCGGTGCGGCTGTTCCAGCAGACATCCAGCGGCTGATGCGCCGCGCTGCCGCGTCCTCCACCCCGAAGGAGCACCCATGACTCCCACCATCACCGTGTTCGAACGCTCGCCCGACGGCGGCCGAGGCCTGGCGCGCGACATGCGCGTGCGCTGGGCGCTCGAGGAAGTCGGCCAGCCCTACGACGTGCGTCCGGTGTCGTTCGACGGGCTGAAGCGGCCCGCGCATCTGGCGCGGCACCCTTTCGGGCAGATCCCCACCTACGAAGCCGGGGACCTCGCCCTGTTCGAGTCCGGTGCGATCGTGCTGCACCTCGCCGAGCGCCATGAGGGCCTGCTGCCGGAGGATGCCAGCGCCCGCGCGCGCGCGATCGGCTGGCTGTTCGCTGCGCTCAACACGGTGGAACCGCCGATCGTCGAGCGCGAGCAGGCGCCGTACGTGGAGGGCGACCAGCCCTGGCACGCGCAGCGGCTGCCCCTGCTCGAGGCGCGGATCCGCGCGCGGCTGGCTCAGCTGTCCGCGCGCCTCGGCGAGGCCGACTGGCTCGACGGTGCGTTCAGTGCCGGCGACCTGATGATGGTGATGGTGCTCCGCCGCATCGAAGGCATCGGCGTGCTGGAAGGCTTCCCCAACCTGGTCGCCTACGTCGCCCGCGGCGAAGCGCGGCCCGCCTACCGGCGCGCGTTCGCCGCGCAACGGGCGGTGTTCGCCGATGGCGGCACGACCGATGGGCGGGCCTGAGAGCGGGTCTTGCCGACCCCGTCACATTCCGCTCCACACCCCATGCCCTTTGGGCGGCGCAGGCCCATAGACTGCAGGCCGAGTTTTTCCGCAAGGAGTGGTTCGATGCAGGGGCCTGGAACACATGGGATGGCGGAGGACGCGAAACGTGACGCACCCGCCGACGAGACCTCCCCGCGTGGCCGGAACGCGGCGCATCGGGTGCCCGCCGAGGGGAACCCCGGCGCGCAGGCGTACGACCGCACGGACACGATCTGGGAACTCGTCGAGCAACGGGCGCAGGCGTATCCGCAACGCACCGCCATCGTCGATGGACCTGCGCAGATCGACTACACGCGCCTGACCGCGCGGGCGAACGCGATCGCGGGCGAACTCGCCGCGCGGGGCGTGCGGCCCGGGGCGCTGGTCGGCGTCTGCCTGGGGCGCTCGTGGGAACTGGCGGCGACGCTGCTCGGCGTCCTGCGCGCGGGGTGTGCGTACGTGCCGCTGGATCCGGAGTATCCGCGGGAACGGGTGCGCTACATGCTGGAGCACGCCCGGGCCGCGGCCGTCGTCGTCGATGGCGCGAAGGCCGCCGAGCTCTGCGCCGGGGCGGCCGAGCTGGTACGGCTCGACGCAGTGGGAGAGCGCTTGCCGGACGCGGCCGCCCGGCCTTCGGCGGGCGACCTGGCCTATGTCATCTACACGTCCGGCTCGACCGGACGCCCGAAAGGCGTGGCCGTCGAGCATCGAAGCGTCGTCGCGATGACCCGGTCGATGCGCGAGCTGCTGGGCGACGAGGAACTCGCCGGCGTGCTCGCCGCCGCCTCCATCTGCTTCGACACCTCGGTGATGGAGATCCTCGGCACCTTGTCGCTCGGCGGCACCGTGGTGCTGGCGGCGCACGCATTGGCGCTGCCGGAACTGCCGGCGGCGGACCGCGTACGCACCACCATCATGGTGCCGTCGTCGATGCAGGCGCTGCTGGCGGCCGGCGGGCTGCCGGAAGGCGTGCGCTGCGTCGTACTCGGGGGCGACGTGCTGAAACGCCCGCTGGTGGAGCAACTGCACGCCCTGCCGCAGCGGCCGCGCGTGCTCAACGTGTACGGGCCGACCGAGAACACGGTCTACTGCACGGCCACCGAGGTGCCCGCAGGGGTGCGGACTATCACGATCGGCAAGCCGGTGGGACGTGCGCGTGCGTACATCCTGGACGAGGCCATGCAACCGGTAGCGGCGGGCGTCGCGGGCGAGCTGCATCTTGGCGGAGACCAGCTTGCGCGGGGCTACCTCCACGATGAGGCACGCACGAAGGAACGGTTCGTCGCGGCGGATGCTCGCGGACCGGCAAGCGGGCCGACCAGCCCACCGCAAGACAGCGCGCCTAACGGACCGGCTGCGGGCGAACGGCTGTACCGGACCGGAGATCGATGCCGGTGGACCGAAGCGGGCGAGATCGAGTTCCTGGGACGGATCGACCAGCAGGTGAAGCTCCGCGGCTTCCGGGTCGAGCTGGAGGAGATCGAGTCGGCGCTGGAGTCGATGCCGGGCGTGGACGGCGCAGCGGCGGCGCTCGTCGACGCAGACGGCAAGCCCCTGCTCGTCGGGTACGTGGTCGGCCGCGACGCGGCGGCGACGAACGAGGCGTCGCGCGCCTACCTGGCGGAGCGGCTGCCGAAGTACATGGTCCCGCAGCTGGTGATGCGGCTCGCCGAGCTGCCCCGCCTGCCCAACGGCAAGCTCGACCGCAAGCGGCTCCCGCGGCCGGAGCCGGGGTGCGGCCCCGATGCGTCCGGTCCGCCCGGCGCGCATGCCGACCCGGTGGCCGCCGGCGATGCCGTGGGCCTGGCGCACCGCCTGGCCGGCCTGCCGAAGGACGAGCGGCATGCCGCCCTGCTGTCGGTCGTCCGGCGCGAAATCGCCCGCTTCCTTCGCCTTGGCGATCCTGAACGGGTTCCGCCGCGGCAGGCACTGGAAGCGCTCGGCCTCGACTCGCTGGACTCGGTGGAGCTGAGCCATCGGCTTTCCACGGTGCTGGGCCTGAAGCTGCCCGCATCGACGCTGGTCGAGCACCCCACCCCCGCCGCCGTGGCCGAGCATCTGTTCGAGGTCCTGGGAAGCGGCCCCACGGACCGCTCGCGCGCGCCTGCGAGCGCCGGCGCCGCGGATCCGCTGGGCCGCTTCCAGGCGCAGCTCCAGTCCGGCCATCCGCCGTTCCTGGCGGCCCGGGCGCCGGCGTGGTCCGCGACCGACAAGGGCATGCTCATCCGCGAACTCAAGGGCCTGCTGGCACGCTCGGGACACGAGCCGTACAGCAAGCTGGTCCGCACCGGCAGCGGGCACCGGGGCACGGTCGCCGACGTGCATACCGGGGAAGCGCAAGAGGCCATCATCTGGAGCACCAACCTGTACCTGGGCCTGAACCGCGACGGCGACGTCATCGCCCAGGCCCGGTCCGCGCTGGAGCGTTTCGGCACCGGCATGGGCACCTCGCCGACCGCATCCGGCATGACCGATCTGCACCTGGACTTCGAGAAGGAATTCGCCGAACTGGTGGGCAAGCCGGCCGGTTGCCTGTTCTCCACGGGATTCACCGCCAACCTGGGCGTGATCGCCGGCCTGCTGGGCGACAAGGACGCGGTGGTGATGGATCAGCTCTGCCACGCCTCCATCGTCGACGGGGCCCGCCTGAGCGGCGCGACGATCAGGACCTTCAAGCACAACGACGCGGCCGACCTGCAAGCGGTGCTGGAGGCGGAAGCCTCGCCCTACCGGACGACCCTGGTGGTGCTCGAAGGCGTCTACAGCATGGGCGAAGGAACCGCGCCGGTGCGCGAGATCGTACAGGTGGCCAAACGCCACGGCGCGCTCGTGCTGGTGGACGAGGCGCACTCGTTCGGCTTCTACGGCCCCCGCGGCGCCGGCATCTGCGCGGCCCAGGGCGTCACCGAGCAGGTCGATTTCATCATGACCACCCTCAGCAAGGCGCTCGGCAGCCTGGGGGGCGCGATCGCCGCCAGCGAGGAGCACGTCGCCCTGCTCAAGACCTCCGCCAGGGCCTATGTGTTCCAGGCCACCATCACGCCTGCCGACATCGCCGCCGCGCTCGCCGCCCTGCGCCGGCTGCGCACGGACGAGGCGCTCCGGGAGCGGCTCTGGGACACCACCGGCTACATGCGGCAGCGCTTCTCGGAAGCCGGTTACGACCTGGGCACCGGCGATGGCCCCATCGTCACCCCGCATTTCTCCGACAGCGACACGCTGTATGCGATCGCGCGCGGCCTGCATGCGCGCGGCATCCACACCACGCCCGTGACGTATCCGATCGTCGAGCGCGGGCGCGGCCGCCTGCGGTTCATCTGCTCGGCCTCGCACACGCGCGACGACGTCGACAGAACGCTCCAGGCGCTGAGCGAAGTGGAGATCGAAGTGGAGCGGGAAGCCGGCCCGTCGCGACGGGCCCGGCTCGGTCGCGCGGCCGGCGCCAGCGGGTCGCAGGCGAACCGCCCGGATGGGCCCGCCGACGGCCCCGGGGCCCAGGACGGACCCACGGGAATGGGTGCGGCTGCCACCCCCGGCCCCCACCCGCGGCGCGCCGGCCTCGAGGCCTGGGCCGGGGCCTTCGGCGATTCCCTCCGGGCCGCACCGGCATCGTTGGCCGGCCCGTTGCCGAGCCTGGCGGTCTCGATCGGGCTCCCTGACGGCGAAGCCCCGGTCACGATGCGGATCGATGGCCGGAACGTCGCACCGGCCCAGGCCAACCCCCGCACGCCGGCCTGCTCGCTGCTGCTCGCCGACGACCGCGCGATCTCCGCGCTGTGTGCGTCCGACGCCCAGGGCCTGCTCGAAAGCGTCATCCAGGGCGGCTGCGTGCTGAGTGGCCAGGTCGAACCGTTCGTCTGGCTCATCGGGCGCCTGGCCGAACGGCACGGCGGGCACGCGGACCCTCGCTAGGCAGGAGCCGCGACGCGTCGACCCCGGCCCCGGTTTGCAGGGAGAATGGGCGCGCACGTTCCGTGGCGTGCACCGCCCAGCCCCCAGGACACCCATGCGAACCTTCGTCCTCAGAGCGCGCGCCGCCCCCACCGACAGCCAGGCCCTGCTGGCGTCGGTGGGCAAGCAGGCGCATCCCGAGATCCTCGCGCACGCCCTGATGAACGCGATTTTCGTGGCCCAGTCGCATCGCCCGGACGTCGCCGTCCACCTGGTGCTGGAAAGCACCCGGGACTTTTCCCGCACCATCAGCTTCGACGCCAACGCCATGCAGGGCATCGGCGGCTTCGACGAAAGGGCGCTGCTGGGCAGGATCGCCAACGCGCTGGATGCGTCCAGGGGCATGGGCAAGGACGAAACCCGGCCGGTGGAACCGGGCGTGGCGGTGCGCACCACCAGCTTCGAGCGGCTGGTGCAGGCGCTGGCCGAGGATCACCAGTTGTTCGTCATGGACCGTAAAGGCGCAGCGATCCGCGAGCAGGCGTTCGCCGGCAACCCGTGCTTCCTGCTCACCGACCACATCCCGATGCCGAAGAAGACCTTCCACAGCCTCGAGCGCCTGGGCGCGAAAAGGATCGCGCTGGGATCCACGATGCTGTTCGCGTCGCAATGCGTGAGCCTGATCCACTACGAGCTGGACCAGCGATAGCGTACGCGCCGGCGAGCTGCCGCGCTCCGCAAAACGAGCGCGGCAGCGGATCGGGCTAGAGATCGGACCACTCGCTCTCGGCGAGGCCGAACAGCGCATCGGCACGCTCGAGCGCATCCAGTGCCTGGCTGCAGTCGACGTAAGCCTCGTGCGACGAGCGGGTCGCCACGTTGCCCCGGCAGTCGAGCAAGTGCTTCCTGCTCAGCTGCAGGCTCCTGCCCGCGGCGTCCTCCAGGTCGGCGATGGTGCGCTCGAACCCATCCAGATCGGTTCGCCGCCGCTCCTGGATGCGGCCCCCGATCTGCTCGATCAACGCGGGCAGGCGCTGTTCGGCTTCGGCCAGCATCGCATCGATGCGTCTCGCGTCCCCACCGGGCAACGCCTGCCTGATGTCCAACAGCAAGGCCTCGACGTTGCCCCACGAATGGGCGTTGGCCTTGTACTTCCAGCCGCCAAGGGGAACGCAACCGGGCAGGCACGAGAGGTGCTTGCCATCGGCGCCGATCCATTTGCTGCCGTAGTTGGAATACAGCTCCAGGTAGTGCGTCCCCTCCACCGGGGTGAAGACCTGCCCCGCCTGGGTCTGGAACACGATTTCGTTCTCGTGCGGGCAGCCCGCCTTGGGCACCCAGATCTCGACGGTGGAATACAGGTCCGCAGAGAAAAGGGTGTCGGCGTAGTGGCCGACCCAGCGATAGTAGGACGGCAGCTCCCAACGCCGGCCGCAGGCGCTGTTCGGGATGGTCAGCTTGGTGTTGCCGGCCGACAGGTCGCCGTATTCGAAATGGCCGTGGATGTCATCGATGTACCAGGCCTTGTGGGACCCGGCCAGGGCATTGGTCGACAGCAGGAGTCCGCCCACGAGCAGGGCGGCTGCGGGGGAAAAGCGAGGGAAACGCATGTTGATTCTCCGATGCGGGTGGGTGCGGACCGGTCAGGTGAATACCGGTCTCCAGGATGAAGTCGCGATGCCGCGACCAAACCCGCCACCTTCCATTCGCCGAACCGTTGAATGGCCGCGGGCCGGTACAATTCCGGGCGCGCAATGCGCGGCCCGCGGCCCCACACGCTCCATGGAACGCACCCTTGCATCGACTCGCCCCGCTCCGCCCCCGACCGCCGCTGGCGATCGCCGCCTGCCTGCTCGCCGCCTCGGCCGCCCCCTCCGCGGCGGTCGCCCAGGACCGCCACGACGAGCATGAGCACGACGCGGTCGAACTGGACGCCGTCGTCGTTCAATCCACGCGCTCGGGCCGCCGCATCTCCGAGGAGCCGATCCGGGTCGAGGTGATCGGGCAGGAGGAGATCGAGGAGAAGCTGCTGATGACCCCCGGCAACATCGCCATGCTGGTCGCCGAGACCGGCGGCGTGCGGGTGCAGGTCACCTCGCCCGCGTTGGGCGCGGCGAACATCCGCATGCAGGGCATGCGGGGGCGCTATACGCAGTTGCTGGCGGACGGACTGCCGCTGTACGGCGGGCAGGCCTCGTCGATCGGACTGCTGCAGATTCCGCCCACCGACCTGGGCCAGGTGGAGATCATCAAGGGGGCGGCCTCGGCCCTGTATGGCCCCTCGGCACTGGGTGGCGTCATCAACCTGATCTCACGGCGCCCCGGCGAACGCCGCCAGACCGAACTTCTCTTCAACACCACCAGCCGCGACGGGCACGACATCACCGCCTACGCCGCCTCGCCGCTGGGCGATCGCTGGAGCTACTCGCTGGTCGGCGGCTTCCACGACCAGGCCCGCCAGGACCTCGACCAGGATGGCTGGATCGACATGCCGGGCTTCGACCGCTGGACGGTGCGGCCGCGGCTGTTCTGGAACGCCCCCGACGGGGGCAAGGCGCTGGTGACCTTCGGCGCGATGACCGAGGACCGCGCGGGCGGCACGCTCGCCGGCGCGCGGATGCCGGACGGCAGGCCGTTCCCGTTGACGCAGGACACCACGCGCCTGGATGCGGGCACGGTCGTCGAGCTGCCGGTGGCAGACAGCGACACCTTGCACCTGCGCGCCTCGGCGATGACGACCGATCACCGGCACCGGTTCGGCCCGGTGGTCGAAAACGACCGCCACCGGACCGGGTTCGCCGAGGCCGCCTACGCCTCGTGGGCCGGAGACACGTCCTGGCTCGCCGGCGCCGCCGTGCAGACCGACGATTTCCGCTCGCGCACCTTCGGGGCGTTCGACTACCGCTACACGGTACCGGCGCTGTTCGCACAGGCCGAGCACGCGCTGGGCGACCAGCTCACCCTCGCCGGCAGCGCCCGCTGGGACCGCCACAGCGAATACGGGCATCATTTCAGCCCCCGCGTGTCCCTGCTCTACCGCCCTGGTCGATGGACGTTCCGCGCCTCGATGGGCCGCGGCTTCCACGCACCCACCCCGTTCGTGGAGGAGATCGAAGCGGCCGGGCTGTCGCGGCTCGAACCGCTGGCGGGGCTGGAGGCGGAGACCGCCGCCACGGGCTCTCTCGACCTGGGCTATGCGGTCGGCGGGCTGGAAACCGGGGTCACCCTGTTCGCCTCGGCCATCGACGGCGCCGTGCGGCTCGAGCCCATCACGGCGGCCGATGGCAGCGAGCGCGTGCGCCTGGTCAACGCCGCCGGCACCACCCGCACCCGCGGCAGCGAACTGCTGTTGCGCTACCGCTGGCGGGATTACGTGCTGACCGGCAGCTACGTGTACACCGACGCGACCGAGCCGGATCCCTCCGAGGCCGGTCGCCGCCGCGTGCCCCTGACCCCGCGCCACACCGCCGGGCTGGTCGCCATGTGGGAACGGCACGGGCGCGGCCGCCTCGGGCTGGAGGCGTACTACACCGGCCGTCAGACCCTGGACGGCAACCCTTACCGCCCGACCGGCCGCTCGTACGTCGAACTCGGCGCCCTCGGCGAGATCACCTTGGGCAGCGCCAGCCTGTTCCTCAATCTCGAGAACATCCTCGACGTCCGGCAGACCCGGCACCACCCCATGACCCTGCCCCGGCCCGCGCCCGATGGCCGATGGACGGTGGACGCATGGGCGCCGTCGGACGGTTTCGTGGTCAATGGCGGGGTGCGGCTCAGGTTCTGACGGTGCGCGGAAAGGCGCTCAGCCGCCCAGCAGCCGCGCCATGTCCGCATCCTTCTCCTGCCACAGCCCGTTCATCCATTGCTGGAAGCGGACCCGGAAGGCACGGTCGTTCTGGTAGTCGCCGTGCAGCAGCTCCGCGGGGATCGGGCGCTGGCGCACGTGCACGCGGATCGCCGGGACACGGTCGGCCATCAGGTCCACCAGCGACGGCCGCCCGCCGGGATAGGCGATGGTGACGTCGAGGATCGCGTGCAGCCCCTGCCCCATCGCGTCCAGCACGAACGCCGCACCGCCCGACTTCGGCTTGAGCAGGTGCCGGTAGGGCGCGCCTTGCCGCGCGTGCTTGGCCGGCGTGAACCGGGTGCCCTCGACGAAATTCATGATCGCCACCGGGATCTCGCGGAACTTCTCGCAGGCGCGGCGGGTGGCCTCGATGTCCCGCCGGGCCAGCTCGGGGCGGCGCGCGATCTGCTTCGGGGTGTGCCGGCCCATGAACGGGAAATCCAGCGCCCACCAGGCCAGCCCCAGCAGCGGCACCCAGAACAACTGCCGTTTCAGGAAGAACCGCAGCAGCGGAATGCGCCGGTTGAACACCTTCTGCAGCACCACGATGTCCACCCAGCTCTGGTGGTTGGCCAGCACCAGGTAATGGCCATCGCGCTGCAGCGCCACGTCTTCCTGCACCTGGACGTGCGCGCGGCTGAAGCGGTCCACCATCCAGCTGTTCGCCCCGATCCAGCTTTCGGCCAGACCGGTGAGCATGGGATTGCTGGCCTTGCGCAGGCGATCGAGCGGCAACGCCGCCTTGACCAACGCCACCACCAGCAAGGGCACCACGTGCAGCACGGTATTGGCCGCAAGCAGCAGGGACATCAGCGTCACGCGCAATGGGAGCATGAGGATCGGTGAAAGAGGGCCCAGGAGACGCCCATTGTCGCGGAAACCGGGTCGATCCTGGTTGCCTTCCCGAAGTGCCAGTGACCGGGGTCACCGGCACCGCGGGGAACGACCGGTGCGGGTGAACGCGGAAGCCTCGGCGCGCCGCTTCGCCAAAAAAAACGGCCACGCTGGAGTGGCCGTTCCGGGCGCCTGGCGGGTGACCCGCCCAAAGGCGCCTACCGCGCATCGAGCGCGCCATGGACCTCAGCGATGCACCCAGACCAGAATCTCCTGGGTATCGAGCCTGCCGTCGCGGTTGGTGTCCATCGCCTCGAAGCGATTGGCCAGCCGCCCGGCGGCGGCGCTGCCGGGCGCGGCGGCCGTGAGTTCCTGACGCGTGATGTAGCCGTCATCGTTGCTATCCACGCGCCCGAACTCGATGTTGTTGTCCGGGCTCAGCGCGGCGGGGCCGGCCGAGGTCGGCCACGACACCACGACCACGGGGCCGCGTGGCGTATCCAGCGTCACCGTGTCTACCCCGCGCAGGCTTTCCACCGGAACCACGGGTTGCACGGTCGGGCCGGTCGGGACCTCGGCCACCGGAGTGACCGGCGGTCCAACCGGGACGACAGGTTCGATCTCCTTGTGCGTTTGCGCGGCGGCGATGCCGGCCGATGCGCACAGCATCACGGCAGAACTCCAGCTTGCGAATCGTTTGATAGTCATGTTGGGACTCCTGAGTTGAGTTCGATGGGGAACGGTGCGCCAAGCGGGCACCCACGCCGGCCGGGCACGTTCCGCGGAACGACTCAACGCTCCGGGGCGTCGATCACCGAGATATTGCGGGCGTCCACGAGCAGGAAGGCCGGCTGGCCGGCGATCGCCTCCATCGCACCCGGCTCGACCTCGCCTGCGATGTCGGACGCCAACTCGCTGCTGTAGACGACGCCGGCCAGCCGAAGCGTCTGGCCCGCCTCCACATGCACCTCGTCCTCCATGTTGGGCGACTGCGCGATCATGGCGAACATCCGCTGCCCGTTCTTCTCGATCCAGAAGCCGCGATCGAACGGGACCTCGGCCACCTCCACGGTGCCGGTCACCGCCTGTCCAAGGTGCGGCGCCGGGGTGATCATGATGACGTCGACCGGAATCTCGTTCGTGTCCGTCTCGGCGGGTGGCGGCGGCATGGGCGCGATCACCACGGCCCCCACGGCGGCGTCGTCGGCGTCCGCGCTGTCTCCGGGTTCGGCGACCTCGCGTTCGGCCGCCGGCGGGGCCTCGTCGAGGCCGGCATCCTGAACGGGCTCCGGCTCGCTGCAGCCGGCCAGCAACGCCAAGCCGACACAAGCGGCCAGGCACGATGCGCGAATTCGGATATCTGGAAATGCGTTCACGGCGGTCTCCGGGTTGGGGGAGTTCCCTACGCTAACCACCGGCCTTGCAAGACAGCATGAAATCGCCCCTCTTCTCCTGAACGAACGGCAGCGCTGTTGGGCCTCGTTCAACGTTCGATACCGGTGGCGTGCGTATCGCCAACGAGCTCATATGGACGCGGACGTGCGAAGAAGGCCTTGGCCGGTCGTGCGTTGCGACAGCCCGGCGCCGGCGGAGCCGAACGTCGCACCGAAGGGGGGAGCGCTACTCCGGCCGCGCGGCAGGCCTGGACACCGCGACCACCAACGTGATCACGGTGATCGGCACCACGAAGCCGAGCATCACGCCGCTGAACGCCTCGAGCGCATCGTGCTGCTGCGCGGCGAGGATCAGATAGGCCACGTAGGCCACATAATAAAAGACGAATATCGCGCCTTCCCACCGGGCGATGGTGCGTCCGGTGAGGAATACCGGCAGACAGGCGAACGCCACCGCAAGCATCACCCAGAGATCGAAATTCAGCAACGAGGGCGCCAGCGGCAGTCCCGCGGACGACACCACCCCGGCGAGACCCAGGCAGCCGAGTATGTTGAAGATGTTGCTGCCGACGACGTTTCCGATCGCGATGTCGCGCTCCCCGCGCAGGGCGGCCATGATCGACGTCGCGACTTCGGGCATGGAGGTGCCCGCCGCGACGATCGTCAGGCCGATCACCACGTCGCTGACGCCGATCGCGCTAGCCAGCGCGATCGACGCATCGACCAGGAGGTTCGAACCCAGCACCAGCAGCCCGAGACCTGCGCAGATCCACAGCAGCTGCAGGGGAACATTGCGCGTGGCCGGCTTGTCGACGGGCATCGCGCCGGTCGCGGCCGCTGCATCGGCGCCCGCCTGCTGCTCGCGCCGCGACTGCACGATGAGAAATCCGACGTAGGCCACCAGCAATGCGAGCAACGTCCCGGCCTCCACCCGGCCGACGCGGCCGTCGAGTCCGAAGGTCAGCAACAGCAGCGACGCCCCGATCATGATCGGCACCTCCTGCCGCACGATCTGCGCGTTCACCGCCAGTGGGATGATCAGCGCAGAAAGGCCGAGGATCAGCAGGACGTTGAAGATGTTGCTGCCGACCACGTTGCCCACCGCGATGTCGGTCTGGCCCCCCACCGCCGCACCCACGGAGACGGCGACCTCGGGTGAGCTGGTACCGACCGCCACGATGGTCAAGCCGACCACGAGCGGCGAGATCCCGAGCGACAGGGCGAGCCGGGAGGCCCCACGCACGAGCAGCTCGGCGCCGAGTACCAGCGCAACCAAGCCAGCGGCCAACAGGACGAAGGTGAGCACGTAGATTCCTCTTCGGAACGAACGGAGGTGGAGTTGCAGCGCCAGCCATGCGACTGCGACCGCAGACTGCACGGCCCCCGGCCCGGCGCCGCGGCCGGATCGCGGCGACGCGCGCTGGATTGAAGCGCAGCAGCGGCGAAACCCGCGTCAAAACCCGCGCCGAGGTCGCGGCGCGGACGCCGGTTCACTTCTCGGACCGGCCGGTCGCCGGCGCGGCTCCGGCCTAGGGCGACAGCCAGTCCGGCGCCGGGATCTGCCGGTGCGCCTCGCTCAGCGCCTTCGACCAGCGCTCCCGGATCATGGCGAAATACTCGTCGCCCTCGTCCATGCGCTGCTCCACCACCCCGTCGATACTGTCCTTGCGGTAGACCAGCAGGTCCAGCGGCATGCCCACGCTCAGGTTCGAGCGCAGCGTGGAATCCATCGAGATCAGGGCCAGCTTGACCCCTTCGATCAGGCTGGTGTTGCTGGTGATGGCGCGGTCCAGCATCGGTTTTCCGTACTTGTGTTCGCCGATCTGCAGGTAGGGCGTATCGGTGGTGGCTTCGATGAAGTTGCCGGCGGCATACACGTGGAACAGCCGCAGCGTGCGCCCCGCGATCTGCCCGCCCAGCATGATCGACACGTCGAATCCCACGCCCTGCTGCTTCATCGCCTCGCCGTGGGTGCGGTGCACGCGGCGCACGGCCTCCCCCACCAGGGCCGCGGCGCGGAACATGGTGGGCGCGGTGTAGATGGTTTCCACCTGGCCGGTCTCGGGATCCGGCAGGCCTTCCTGGATCAGGTTCAGCACGGCCTGGGAGATCGCCAGGTTGCCCGCGCTCAGGGTGGCGATCAGGCGTTCGCCCGGCACGTGGTATTTCTGCAGCTTCGAGAAGCAGGAAATGTTGTCGAACCCGGCATTGGTGCGGGTATCGCCCAGCATCACCAGGCCCTGGTCGAGCAGCAAGCCAACGCAGTAGGTCACTCAGGATCTCCGCAAAACGGTGGACTCTACTGGGTAGTCTGCACCGATTGGGTGATGTTCACATCCACTTTCAGCGTTTCCTCGGCGCCGCCGCGGCGCATGCCGCGCACCGGCGCGGCGTCGCGGTAGTCGCGGCCGCAGGCCACGCGCACGTAGTGCTCGTCCGGGGACACCCGGTTGGCCGGGTCGAACCCGACCCAGCCCAGCCCGTCGACGAACAGCTCGGCCCAGGCGTGGCTGGCGGCCGGGAACCCGGCCTCCATCGGGCACAGGTAGCCACTGACGTAGCGGGCCGGATAGCCCAGGTGGCGGGCGGCGGCGATCAGCACCTGCGCGTGGTCCTGGCAGACGCCGGTGCCGGCCTCGAAGGCCTCGCCGGCGCTGGTGCAGGCGTCGGAGGTATCGCTGACGTAGTCCACCTTGTCGCGCACGGCGTTGGCCAGGCGGTGCAGGCGCTCCAGCGCCTCGCCCTCGCCCGCCGCGGCGTCCGCCAGGGCGATGATGCCCGCCGACGGCTGGGTGAGCGGCGTCGGCTTGAGGAAGAACATCGGCGGCAGCCCGCCGGCGTCGTCGCCGTGCACGCCGCTGCGGTCGTGGGTAAGCACCTGCGCATGCACCGCCAGGTGCAGGTCGCTGACCTGTCGATCGATGGCGTGGGTGGCCACCGGGTTGCCGAAGCCGTCCACGCCGGTGGGCCGCAACGGCTTGCCGTTCACCTCCACGCGCCAGTACTTCACCTTCTGGCTTTCGCTGGGGGCCGGCCACAGCCGCAGCGCCTGGACCACCAGCCAGGCAGGCTTGCCGTAGTGGTAGCGGGTGTCGTGGGCGATGGTGAGCAGCATCAGAACAGGTGTCCCTTGGCGATCTCGGCCCCCAGGTCGCGGGTGCGGTCGATGATGTCGGTGAGGTACTCGTGCAGGCCTTCCTCGATCACCCGGTCGATGCTGGCGAAGCGCAGCTGCGCGTACATCACGTGCGCCTGGCGGCGGGCGGCTGCGGCCAGCTGCGGGTCCTGCGCCTCGATCGCGTCCAGGTGCTGGGTGATCTGCTCGTAGCAGAACGCCAGCGAGCGCGGAAACACGGTGCGGGAGATCAGCAGCTCGGCCACGTGCGCCGGCTGCACCCGGCCCTTGAACAGCACCCGGTAGGCGCGGCGGGCGCCGACCACTCGCAGGATGGCGACCCACTGGTAGTAGTCCACCACGCCGCCGACGTCCTTCACGTCCGGCAGCTGCACGTGGTACTTCACGTCCAGCAGGCGCGCGGTGTTGTCGGCCCGCTCCAGGAACTGGCCGGCGCGGATGAAGTGGTAGCTGTCGCGGCGCAGCATGCCGTTCGAGCAGACCCCGTGGAACAGGCCCACCCGCGCCTTCACCCAGTCCAGGAACTCGGCCAGGCGATCGGCATCCAGCGGCTCCCGGGTGAAGTCGGCCAGCTCCAGCGAGGTCTGGTTCACCGCATCCCACATCTCGGTGGTCAGGGAGGTACGCACGGCGCGGGCGTTGCGGCGGGCGATCTCGATGCAGTTGACGATGGACGAGGGATTGGCGCGTTCGAAGGCCAGGAAGCGGATCACGCCGGCCTCGTCGACCGGCGCGTCGCCGGCCCCGAAGCTCTCCGCGCAGCCGGCCGCGACCAGCGCCGACTCCCACTCGCTGCTGCGGTTGCTGTCCACCCGCACCGCGTTCATGTGTCCGGCCACCTGCAACAGGCGCGCCACGTAGTCGGCCCGCTCCATGTAGCGGGCGAGCCAGAACAGGCCGTCGGCGGTGCGCGCGAGCATCATTGCTCCAGCACCCAGGTGTCCTTGGTGCCGCCGCCCTGCGACGAGTTCACCACCAGCGAGCCCTCGCGCAGCGCCACCCGGGTCAGCCCGCCCGGCACCACGCGCACCTTGTCGCTGCCCGACAGCACGAACGGCCGCAGGTCCACGTGCCGCGGCGCCACCCCCGATTCCACGAAGGTGGGCACGGTCGACAGCGCCAGGGTCGGCTGGGCGATGTAGGTCTCGGGTTTCGCCTTCAGCAGCGCCCGGAAATCCTCCAGCTCCTGCTTGCTGGCGTGCGGGCCGACCAGCATCCCGTAGCCGCCGGAACCGTGCACCGCCTTGACCACCAGCTCGTCGAGGTGTTCGAGCACGTACTTGAGTTCGTCGGGCTTGCTGCAGTCGTGGGTGGGCACGTTGGACAGCAGCGGCTCCTCGCCCAGGTAGAAGCGGATCATCTCCGGCACGTGCATGTACACGGCCTTGTCGTCGGCGATGCCCGCGCCCACCGCGTTGGTGATGGTGAGGTTGCCGGCGCGGTTGGCGAAATGCAGCCCGGCCGCGCCCAGCGCGGACTCCGGGCGGAACACCAGCGGGTCGAGATAGTCGTCGTCGATGCGACGGTAGATCACGTCCACCCGCTCCAGCCCGGCGGTGGTGCGCATGTAGCAGACGTCGTTGCGCACCAGCAGGTCGGCGCCCTCCACCAGGTCGATGCCCATCTCGTCGGCCAGGAAGGCGTGTTCGTAGTAGGCGCTGTTGTGGGTGCCGGGGGTCAGCAGCACCACGGTGGGCTCGCCGTGGCAGTTGGGCGGCGCGACCGAACGCAGGGTTTCCAGCAGCTCGTCGGCGTAGTGCGCCACCGGCGCCACCCGGGCCTGGCGGAACAGATCCGGGAACAACCGCTGCATCACCTCGCGGTTCTCCACCATGTAGGAGACGCCCGACGGCGTGCGGCAGTTGTCCTCCAGCACGTAGTAGTCGTCGGGGCCGGTACGCACCATGTCGATGCCGGAGATGTGCGAATAGATCCGGCCCGGCAGGTCCAGGCCGTTCATTTCCGGGCGGAACTCGGCGTTGTGCAGGATCAGCCGCTCGGGAATCCGGCCGGCGCGGATGATCTCGCGGTCGTGGTAGACATCGTGGAGGAAGGCGTTGAGCGCCTTCGCCCGCTGCTCCAGCCCCTGCCGCAGCCGCTGCCATTCGGCCTGGGCCAGCACCCGGGGGATCAGGTCGAAGGGAATCAGCCGCTCGGCGTCGCCGCCCTCGGTATAGACGGCGAAGGTGATGCCGATGCGCCGGAACAGGACTTCGGCCTCGCGGCGCTTGAGCGCCAGCTGCTCGGCCGTGGCCGATTTCAGCCAGGCGTCGATCAGCGAATACGGCGGCCGGATGGCGTCCGGCCAGCCCATTTCGTCGAAGATGGGCGAGGTACTGGGCATCGGGATCCCGTGGGAACGCAAGCCCCACCCTGACCTGCGCGGCATAAAGGCGGCATGAAAACCGGCGGAGGAATTCCATCCGGCGGCCTTTCGTCGATAATGACGCCTCGATGACGGTCGCGCGCCCGCCCGGCAACCAACCTAGGGAGTCCCGCATGGCAAACAGCTTCGTCGCCAATCTCTTCGGCCGTTCGCCGGTGCGCCCGTTGCAGAAGCACTTCGAGGAAGCGGCCGCCTGCGCGCGCGAACTCAAGCCGTTCATGGAATCGGTGCTGCGCGGCGACTGGGAAGCGGCGTCCGCCGCGCGCGACCGCATCGTCGCCCGCGAGCAGGCCGCCGACGACCTGAAGAAGGACGTTCGGCTGAACCTGCCCGACAACCTGTGGATGCCGGTGGCCCGCGCCGATCTGCTGGACCTGTTGATGATCCAGGACCGCGTGGCCAACACCGCCAAGGACGTCTCGGGCATCGTGATCGGCCGGCGCATGGCGTTCCCGGCCGAGATCGGCGAGGCGCTGATGAAGCTGGTGCGCCGCTGCGTGGATGCGGTGGACCAGGCCGAGCGCAGCGTCAACGAGCTGGGCGAGCTGTTCGAGACCGGCTTCCGCGGCGCCGAAGTGGAGCTGGTGGAAGAGATGATCGGCCAGCTCGACGCGATCGAGGACGATACCGACCAGCTGCAGGCCGAGGTGCGCGCCGCGCTGTTCGTGCGCGAGCAGGACCTGCCGCCGGTGGACGTGGTGTTCATGTACAAGGCCATCGAGTGGATCGGCGAGGTCGGCGACTACGCCCAGCGCGTGGGCAGCCGCCTGCAGCGCCTGCTCGCCCGCTGAGGACCGGCCGATGGACCAGATGACCCTCTATATCGTGCTGGCCGCGGTCTTCGGCCTGTACATGGCCTGGGCGATCGGCGCCAACGACGTGGCCAACGCGATGGCCACCTCCACCGGCGCCAAGGCGATCAGCTTCAAGCAGGCGGTGATCATCGCCGCGGTGTTCGAGTTCGCCGGGGCGGTGCTGGCCGGCGGCAGCGTCACTTCCACGATCCGCAGCGGCATCGTCGACGCCAGCCTGCTCGCCGGCACGCCGGAACTGATGATCTACGGCATGCTCGGTTCGCTGCTGGCCGCCGCGGTCTGGCTGAACCTGGCATCCAAGCTGGGGTGGCCGGTGTCCACCACCCATTCCATCATCGGCGCCATCGTCGGCTTCGCCGCCGTCGGCATCGGCATGGAGGCGGTGCAATGGGGCAAGGTCGGGCAGATCGTGATGAGCTGGGTGGTGTCGCCGTTGGTGTCCGGCGTCATCGCCTTCCTGATCTTCCGCACCGTGCAGGTGCTGATCCTGGATCGCAAGGACCCGATCGAGCGCGCGCGCCGGTACGTGCCGGTCTACATGCTCGTCGCCGCCTTCATGGTGGTGATGATGACGCTGATGAAAGGCCTCACCCACGTCGGGCTGCAGCTGACGACCCGGCAGAACCTCGCCATCGCGGTCGTCATCGCGATCGTGGTTGCGATCGCAGGCAAGCTGATCATCGACCGCATCCGCGTCGATCCGGCCGCCGACAGCAAGTTCCGCTTCGCCACCGTCGAACGCATCTTCGGCGTGCTGATGGTCATCACCGCCTGCTCGATGGCGTTCGCGCACGGCTCCAACGACGTCGCCAACGCCGTCGGCCCGGTGGCCGCCGTGATCGCAGTCGCCTCGACGGGCATGGTGGAGGGCCAGTCGGCGGTTTCGCCATGGGTGCTGCTGCTGGGGGGCGGCGGCATCGTGCTCGGCCTGGCCACCTACGGCCGGCAGGTGATGCGCACCGTCGGCACCAAGATCACCGCGCTCACGCCCAGCCGCGGCTTCGCCGCCGAAATGTCGGCCGCCAGCACCATCGTGCTCGCCTCCAGCACCGGCCTGCCGATCTCGACCACGCACACCCTGGTCGGCGCGGTGCTGGGCGTCGGCATGGCCCGCGGGATCTCGGCGATCAACCTCACCGTGATCCGCAACATCTTCCTGTCCTGGCTGGTCACCGTGCCCGCCGGCGCGGTGCTGTCGGTGCTCTTCTTCTTCATCCTGCGCGCGGTGCTTTGACCAGGAAGGCGCGGCCCACGCGCGTGGGTACGCCCGCGGCCCGAAGGCGGCTCAGCGCCGCCCGCCGTCCTTCATCGTCCGGTAGCGCTGGCGATATCGGGCCGGGGTGATCCCGGCGGTGCGCCGGAACAGGCGCCGGAAGAATGCCGGATCCTCGTAGCCCACCGCGGCGGCGATCGCGTCGATCCGCGCCTCGCCGGACTCCAGCATCTGCTTGGCCTCCTCGATCCGCAGCGCCTGCACGTACGCCACCGGGGTGTAGCCGGTGGCGTTGCGGAACCGGCGCTTGAAGCTGCGCTCCGGCAGGCCCGAGCGCTGCACCATGCGCGCCACCGGGCTGGGCGCGTCGTAGTGCCCGGCGATCCAGGCCTGGCAGGCGGAAATCACCGCGTCGCCGTGCTGGCGCGGCCGGGTCATCGCCGCGAACGGCAGCTGGCCGTCGGCGCGGTCGCCGATCAGGAAGATCTTGGCGATCCGCACCGCTTCCGCCGGTCCGCAGCAGCGGCCGATCAGGTAGAGCGCGAGGTCCTGCCAGGACGAGGCGCCACCGGTCGTGATCAGGCGACCTTCGGCGCCGCTGTCGCAAAGGATCCGCTCCGGGCGCAAGCGCACCTGCGGGTAGCGGTCGCGGAACAGATCCGCCGCGCTCCAGTGCGAGGCGGCATCGCGCCCGTCCAGCAGCCCGGCCTCGGCCAGCAACAGCGAGCCGCTGCAGGTGGAACAGACGATGGCGCCGGCCTCGAGCTGGCTCCGGATCCAGCCGGCCGCCGGCGCCCAGCCGGCAGCGGCGCCCGGCGCCAGCGGCAGCTCGACATCCGTGGCGATCACGATGTCGCAGGCCGGCACCTGGGCGATGGCCGCCTGCGGCTGGATCGGCGTGCCCACCGCCGACCCGATCGGCGCAGGCGACATCGCCACGATCTGGGGGCGCATGCGCCGCGCGGCCACCGGCTCGCCGGTCAGCCGCTCCCACATCCAGCCCACCGCCGAGAACACCTCGTACAGGCCATACACCGCCATCGGCGTGGTCTCCGGCAGCGCCAGGATCGCCACCCTGACCGGTTCGGCATGCCGCGGCTCGGAAATCATGCCGCGACGTTGGCACGAATGCCCCGTTTTAGTCCAGAACCTCTCTCGAAGCCGCCCAAGCCGACCCGTAGCGTGTGGCCCGCGGACGATCGCGTCCGCGCCGACCCCGAGGAACCGCCATGCCCCTGCCCCATGCCTGCGTGCGCCTGGAGCGCACCTACCCCGTCCCGTCCGCCGCGGTGTTCGCGGCCTGGAGCCGGCGCGATGCCGTGCTCGACTGGTGCGCCCCCGGACCGGGCTGGACCTTCGAATACGAGGCCTTCGATTTCCGCACCGGCGGAACCGACGTGTGCCGCTTCGGCCCCGAGGCCGGCCCGGTGTGGACCAACCGCAACCGCTACGAGCAGATCCTGCCGCAGCAGCGGATCGTCTACACCACCACCCTGTCCAGCGGCGGCGCACTCGGATTCGCCGGACTGGTGACGGTGGAGTTCGAGGACGCCGGCGGGCAATGCCGCATGCTGCTCACCGAGCAGGGCGCCTATCTCGACGGCAGCGACGATTCCGACGGCCATCGCGCCGGCTGGACCGACATGCTCGATGCGCTCGGGGAACACCTGCAGCGCACGCCTGCCGCCCGGGGCGTCGGCCCCGGGCGGCGCGCATGAAGGATCGATGCTCCGATCGCCGATGTTCGCCCGCTACGGGCCGGTCACGAACATCTGTGCCGACCCCGGACTGCCCGAGGGCCCATTGCCATAGGATCCGGGCGTAGGGGTCTCGCCATTGCCGCCCCAGTTCGGTTGCGGGCCGGGGCTCGAGCAATCGCTGCTGGCGGAGAACACGCCGGTCGTGGCACCGGCGTCGCCGGGCGCGCCCGGCGATCCCGGCGTGCCGGCGACGCCCCCCTGGCCCCCCGCGCCGGCCGACGCGTCGAGCGGCTGGCTGGTCCCCAGTGAACCGTCCACCTTGACGGTCACGATGATGCTGCCGCCGTTGCCGCCCGGACCGCCCAGACCGCCCTTGCCCGAGTTGCCGCCGCGCCCGCCGTCGCCGCCGGTGCGGCCGTACTCGCAGTCGTCGCCGGCACCGCCCTTGCCGCCCTTGCCGCCGTGGCCGCCGTTGCCGCCCCGCCCGCCGGCGCCTCCGGCGCCGCCGCGCGCCTGGATCAGCACCCCGGGCAGCAGATTGTTGGCCTCGAGCACGATGGTGCCGCCGTGGCCGCCCGGCCCCCCGGGCCCGCCCTCGCCGCCGTTGGTCCCCGGTCCGCCCGGGCCGCCACGGGTGGCGCAGTCGTCGTCGATCCAGTTGCAGTTCGCCTTCTGGCCATTGTTGCCGGCGCCGCCATTGCTGCCGTCCGCCCCTTGGAACCCGGCGTTGCCGGCGGCTCCGTTCGCGATGATGTTTGCCATGTTCGTGTTTCCTTTCGTTTCGGTCGTGGATGGAAAATCGCGGAGGGCGCCTAAGCGAGGTTGCCCTGGATGGACGCGCACTTGACCTTCATGTACGAGCCGAGCGTGCGGATCTTGCCGCCGACGTGGATGCGGATGTCGTTCGCCCACAGGATCTGGGTGCTGGCGGCGACGTTGAAGGTGCTGTTCTTGCCGACCACGATGTCGCGGAACAGGATCGAACCGAGGTCGAACTCCTTCGCCACCACCAGTCGATCTATCCAGCGATGGACATGCGTGGCCACCATGTGGTCCCACTGCACGTCGCGCCGGTAGACCTCGGTGAGGGCACGGGCCAGCTGCGGATGGAAGTTTCGGCGCAGGCGCGAGTAGCGTGCGCGCAGGGGAGAGATCGCAGCGCGGCCCGCCGGGCGCGAGGCAGGCGTTTCGGCATCGTGCCTGCCGTCGCAATCGCAGCCGCAGTCGGGATCGCCCTCGTCCGGCGCGCGCAGCGCCGCCTCGAAGGCGGCGTCGTTGTCGCGGGCGATGGCGTCCATGGCCTTTTTCTCGTCCAGGCCCTCCGGCACGAACGACATCCGTTGCAGGTCCTTGAACGAGCTCACGCGCACGCGCTGGAAGAATCGCGCGTACTCGCCTTCCGGCCCGACCAGCACCTCGCCCTTGTCCTTGATCGTCAGATCCTCGCGCCGCTGCTTCAGCGCCTGGTCCACGGAGACCGGTTCCGGCCCGGTCTGCGCGGATTGCTGTGGTTTCTTCTTCATGACGTGCTCCTGTGCGGTATCAGCGAATGGGATGGAAGAAGCGCCTGCAGCCTCCCGCGTCGGGAACCATCCGCGCACGCTCGCCGCTTCCGAACACTCCTAACGCCCGAACCGCACCCGCGACGGCCAGCGCCCGGGAGCGCAAGTGATTGATCCGAAAGGTGTAGGAAAGCCCCTACGGGCGAACGCGGGAAACCCCTCGGGCATGGGTGGAGCCCTCGAGTCGCCCGGGCCCCGCCCCCGGGGTGGACCGGCGTTGCGTCTACTCCGGTACGCCCGCGAACGGGTCCGGGCTGTCCGGGTCCGCTCCCAGCACCCGCGCCATCGCCTCGTCGCTGCGGTCGGTAGCGAACTCGATCCACAGCGGCAGGTGGTCGCTGACGCGGGGCGACACCTGGCTCTGGGGGACCTCCTGGTAGACGGCGCCGGCGAAATCGATGGTGCCGGCCCGGCCGCTGGGGCGCAGGCCGAAATCCTCGCCCCGGAACCAGGCGATCTGGTCGTAGTGCTTGGCCACCTTGCCGGTGGTGGTGCGGACCGCCTGCAGCGCCTCGGGCACCCACAGGCCGGTTGCGACGAAGGCATCGAACAGCGGGTTGCCCTGGCGCTTGTCGATATTGAAGTCGCCGAGCACCAGCAGGTTCGGCTCTTCGCGGCTCTGGCCGCTGCGGGTGCGCGCGCGCAGCTCGTGCGCGGTGTGCCGGGCGAAGCGCTGCAGCTCGCCCAGGCGATCGGCCGGCAGCTCGCCGTAGCGGATATGGGCCGTGAGCAGGGTGAAGTGTTCGCCGCCGGCACGGAAGCCGGCGATATAGGGCGTGCGGTCGAACTGCTCGGGCAGGCCGGCGGGCGCGGGCGGCAGGACGATCTCGCCCGACAGCCCGGAAGGCAGCACCCGCCGGGTGTCGTAGAGGTAGGCCAGACGCTCCGAATTGCCCTTGTCGCCGGCGGTCACGTCGGTGAGCAGCACCGCCCAGTGCGGGCCGAGGAACTCGGCCATCAGGTGGCGCAGCGCGGCGGTCTCGCGCTGCACCTCCTGCAGGGCGATCACGTCGAAGCAGCGGACGATCTCGGCGATCAGCGCGAGCGCGCGCAGGTTCCGCTTGGGGCTGCCCGGATTCTCCGCCCAGCCGGCGTGGAAGCCGCCGAACTTCTGGATGTTCCAGGTGCCGACGATGACGTTGGCATCGGTCCGCCTCGCCGGCACACCGGCGCGGGCGATCCGGCGCCGCAGCCGGACCAGGTCCTCGGTGGCGGCCACGGAGTACTGGGAGTGATCCATGGCCCGCGCCCCGCCGCCGTAGACCGTCTTCGGTCCTCGTGGTCAACGGGCTCTGGGCGGCTTTCAGGTCAGCCTGGACCGGCCCGCGCAAGCGGGCCGCGCCCTGCCCGAAGGACCGAACCCGGCCGAGCCGGAATACGGGTGCGGTTCGCCCCCTCCCGCTCGCCGGGAGGGCGCGAGGCGCAAGGCGTCAGCCCTCGGTGCGGAGCTGCTGCGCCTGCTGCTGCGCCAGTTCGCGCACCCGCGCGGCGGCTTCGGAAAGCCCCTGCGCCTCCAACCTCTGGGCGATCCCTTCGCCGGCCTGGATCGCGGCGTCGGCACGATCCCCGGGGCTGTTGCTGGCGGCGAAGGTGCGGGAGCCGAGCGAGATTTCCGCCTGCGCAGCGGCGTCGAAGTCGGCGCCGGCGCCGCTGGCGGCGCGGTTGTAGTGGTGCTGATCGGAGCCGCTGACGTTCGGTTCGCCATTGGCCACACGGGTGCCGTGCGACTGCGCCGCCTGCTTCGCATCGACCCAGGCGCGCGCCGCCCCGTCCGTGGTGCGCGCAAGGCCGGCGGCGTGGGAGGCCGCCTGGTTGTAGTGCTTCTGGTCGGAGCCGTCGACGTTCGGATCCCCGTTCGCGACCCGCTCGCCATGCGTTTTCGCGGCGGCTTCCGCCCGGGCCTGCGGGTCCGGCGCCGCCGGCACGAAGACCACCTCGCCCGGGTAGATCAGGTCGGGATTGCGCTGCGCGTACTGGGGATTGTTCGCCAGCAGCGCCTGCAGGTCCGGGTAGCCGTTCTCCTGCGCGATCCTGGTGAGGTTGTCGCCCGGCTTGACTTCGTAGGCCGTGGTGCCTGCGGGTGCCTGGGCCGCCCCGGCCCGCAACTCGTCCAGGGTGACCAGCGCGGAATCGCGGAAGCTTGGACCGGAGTAGGTGATCTCGCCGCTCATGGCAGCCATCCTTTGGTGACGGGCAGTGGGGATCGCAGCTTCGGCGCGCAGGTCCCGACCGCACCATCGGGGTTCACCCCAGGTTGCCCGCTTTCGACCACGCGCACACATCGACGAGTCGAAAACGGGACAAGACCCTGCAGGCGACCCGGCCACGCCGGGCGCAATCGGCGGCCATGGCCGACGATCGATCCGCACCCGGGCCGGGACGCATGCGCGGCGCGAAAAGCGCCGGCGGAACAGGCGCGCCCCGCGCCCCGATACCAGGCGCTGTATGCAGCGATCACGGTTGAATTGTGCGGTTATTGATATTTACGCAGCCGGGCCGCTCCGGCAACGCAACAGGAATGGATCCGTAGCGCGCCGGGAATGACTTCGACGGACGGCCCCGGCTTTGCTGGAGCATCGCCGACCCCTCTGCCGGGCGGCCTGCCAGCGAGGTCCGGATCCATGACGCCACCCTCCCATCGCCCCCTGCACCGGCGCTTGTCCGCAGTCGCGTGCATCTGCCTGCTGGTGTCGGCCCTGCCGGCCGCGGGCTCGCAGTTCGAACGCACCGGCGAGCTGCTGCATGGCCGCGACATGGGCATGGCCGCGACCCTGCCCGATGGCCGGGTGCTGGTGGCCGGCGGGATCGGCATCGACGCCGAAGGCATCGGCTACACGCTGCACGAGGCCGAGCTCTACGACCCCGCCACCGGCGGCTTCGCCCGCACTGGCGACATGCGCCAGGGCCGCGACGGCAACGCCACCCACACCGTGCTGGCGGACGGGCGGGTGCTGTTCGCCGGCGGCACCTCGGAGAGCGTCGACGGCGATCGCGCGCTCTTGGCCAGTGCCGAGATCTACGACCCCGCGACCGGGCGCTTCGAACGTACCGCCGCCGACATGGCCAGCCCGCGGATGTTCCATACCGCCACCCTGCTCGACGACGGCCGGGTGCTGATCGCCGGCGGCTGGGGGCCGGACGACCGCCTGGCCAGCGCCGAGCTCTTCGATCCGGCCACTGGCCGCTTCTCGCCGGTCGGCGACATGACGGTCGACCGCAACGCCCATACCGCCACGCGCCTGGCCGACGGCCGGGTGCTGATCGCCGGCGGGCTGACCACGGACGCGCCCTACGAGCTGGCCTCGGCGGAACTGTTCGACCCCGCCACCGGCACCTTCAGCGCCACCGGCGGCCTGGCCGCGCCGCGCTTCATGGCCACCGCCAGCCCGCTGCCGGACGGGCGGGTGCTGGTCGCCGGCGGCCTGGACAACGGCGCATGGCGCCCGTTCGGCGAGATCTACGACCCGGCCACCGGCGCCTTTTCCGTCACCGGAGCGCTGAACATGTCGCGCCACGACCATGGCCAGCTGCTGCTGCCGGACGGCCGCGTCCTGGTGGTGGCCGGCAATGGCGACGCGCCGCTCGCCAGCGCCGAGCTGTACGACGCGCAGACCGGTCGTTTCTCCCATGTCGCCGACATGACGCTCGGGCGGGCCCGGCCCGCCACCGCGCTGCTGCAGGACGGCCGCGTGCTGGTCGCCGGGGGCGTACGCCCCTGGGAGGCGCCGCTGGCCATCGCCGAGCTCTTCGTGCCCGGCTCCGGGCCCACCACGGACCTGGCGGTGAGGATGCAGGCATCGCGCGCGCGGGTCGCGCCGGGAGCGCGGTTCCACTACGCACTGACGATCGCCAATCTCGGCCCCATGCCCGCCGAGGACGCCGCGGTCGACATCGCGCTTTCCCCGCACCTGGCGATCGGCGCCATCCAGGTGCTGCACGAACCAAGCGAAACCGCGCCGTGGGAGTGCACGCGCGATGGCACCTCGATCGCCTGCACGCCCCGCGACGGCCAGCTGCGCCCGGGCCGCGACCCGCGCAGGCCCTCGGTGGCGCTGCGGATCGAGGTGCAGGCACCCGGCGCCGCGCCCGACGAGCCGCTTCACGCCACCGCCATTGCCAGCAGCAGCAATCCCGACGGCGACCTCGGCAACAACACCGCGACGGCCGAGATCCGGGTCGATGGCGGGCCTTCGCCGGATCCGATGCCCCGGCTTCGGCAGGCGCGATCGACCGCTCCGGGAGCGCCGGAAGGCGGCGCGCCGGCGTGGTTCCGCAGGCAGGGAGACCCGCGGCGGGCGGCGATCGGGCCCGCTCTTCCCATCCCGGCCCGGTAATCCTGGCCCCCCGGGGCCGCGCCGCCCACGGTGCCGGCGCGCGCGGCCCCTTTCGTCCTGATGCCCCCCGGCCGGAGCGTGCACGTGAGTCCATCCCCCTCGAGAGTCCTCTTCCTCATCCTTGCGCTGGCGCTCGCGCTGTCCGCCTGCGCCCGCGAGCAGAATGCGGCGCCCTCCGCCGCCACCAACGGCACGGACGGCCCGGCCGCGCTGGCGCTCGACGGCAGCGCCTCCCCGCCGGTGGACCGCTCCCGTCTCGACGCGCTGGTGAGCTGCCGGGTTCTCTAGCGGCCGGTTCTCCAGGGCCTGGTATCCGCGCCATCGACGAAGCCGGGACGCGCCGCCCTGCCGGCACCCGCCCGCCACACCGGCGGCGAAACACCGGCCCGCCCGGAAAGCGAAGCCGGCCGTCGCCGAACCCTGTCGATCCCGCCTCCCCTCGCCCGTCGTGAGGGTGAGGGTGGCCACCGGCGCATACGCAAGCCCTGCGGACGCGGAACGGGCCCGCCGAACGACAGGAGAACGCGCATGCTGCTTCAGAACAGGACCGCCACGATCTACGGCGCCGGCGGCTCGCTGGGCGCCGCCGTCGCCCGCGCCCTCGCGCGCGAGGGCGCCAGGCTGGTGCTGAGCGGCCACCAGCTCGATCCGGTGGAGCGCGTGGCCGCCGCCATCCGCGCCGCCGGTGGCGACGCGCAGGCCGCCCGGGTGGACGCGCTCGACCGGGACGCCGTCGATGCGCACGTCGACGGCATCGTCCGCCGCCACGGCGCCCTCGACATCTCGTTCAACGCCATCGGCCTGCAGGACGTGCAGGACATCCCGCTGGTCGACATGCCGCTGGAGGATTTCCTGCGCCCGATCCGGATCGCCATGCAATCGCAGTTCATCACCGCGACTGCAGCGGGCCGGCACATGAAGGCGCAGGGCAGCGGCGTGATCCTGTCGCTGACCGCGACGCCGGGCGGCACCGGCTACCCCAATGTCGGGGGATTCGGCCCGGCGTGCTGCGCCATCGAAAGCCTCTCCCGCAATCTGGCCAGCGAACTGGGTCCGCACGGGGTGCGGGTCGTGAACCTCCGCTCGGCCGGATCCCCGGATTCGCGCGTCTTCCGCGAGGCCATCGAGCAAGGCGGCGACCGCGCTGCCGAGTTCATCGACAAGCTGCGGGACGACACCATGCTCAAGGCCCTGTCCGCAACGGACGACATCGCCAACGCTGCGGTGTTCCTGGCCTCCGACATGGCCGCCCGGATCACTGGCGTCACCCTGGACGTGACCTGCGGGACCACCAGCGCGCTCAACTACAAGATCGCTCCGGTCGCGTTCGTGCAGCCGGGCCGCTAGCGAAACGGGGCCGGGAGAACCCGGCCCCGGCCATCGCCGGCCCCGTCGCTCCGGTTCTCCGGAGAAGCTCGCCCCGCTCCAGCAGTTCGACCAGCCGTGCGCGATTGCCGCCCTCGCCCGGCCAGCCCATGAACTGGTCCAGCAGCGCTCCATCGCGCAGCAGGTAGAAATGCGGTGTCGACCAGTCGTCGATACCGGGCCACTGGTGCGTATCGTGGGCGATCCCGATCTGGATGTCCGGATGCTCCCGGTTCCAGTCCTGCACCGCGTCGAAGTTCAGACGAACGCTTTGTGGCGCGACCCAATGCACGGATGTCTTCATCGCATCCAGCAGCTCGACGTCCTTCAGGATCGCTTCCATCGCCCGTCGAGAAGGATTGCACAAGGGATGAACGACCGCGACGACCGCGATGCCCTGGTCGATCCGAATGTGCTCGCGCAACAGCTTGAATTCATCCGGATCGGTTCGATAGACCATCGGGCCGCGATCCGCGCCGCTGCCCGCAGGCGCGATCGCGGGCACCGGTTCGACCTGGAGGCCAGGGTGCCTGGACAGGTACGCGGCGGCTTCGTCGAACGCCCGCAGCCCGATCAGCCCGCGATAGAAATCCTCGCGCATCTGGTCCTGGGCGATGCCGCGGCGCTCCATCTCGGACAGATGGTCGCTCATCACCTCCAGATACGGCCGGCTTCGCGCATAGAAGAGCGCGGTGAATGCTGCCCTGAACCCGAAAGCCAGGTCACCGTCCTTCATTTCCTCGATCTCATCGACGGTGCGCCTGGGGAAGAGCTCCCCATACTTTTCTTCGATCGCCCTGGCGCGCTGGCGAGACGGGAGATCGAACGTATCCTGCTCGGCCTCGTACAAGCGATTGTATTGCTGCTCCTCCTGCGCGATTCCGGCGCCAGCATTCGCTATGCCCATCGCCAGCAATCCCGCCATGACCTCCACGAAGCGCCTGGTCATAGTCCTTTTCCAACCTGAAAGTACAGTATCCGCATCAAGCCCCTTCCCCTGGCCGGAGAAGGGGCGCACCGATCGCGTCTCACCGCCAGACGCTCAGCAGTTGTGAGTGCATATGAAGCTTCTGGATTCCATGCAGGTACCCGGGCTATGACACAAGTACCCTTGATGGTCGCCGCCATCCGCTTGCGGCGTGACGATAAGCTCGTCCGCCTTGGACTTGACGCGCAGCCCCGGAATCGACGGCGTCGATCTCTGGGCACCGAACAGCGACAGTAGCCGATAGATCTGGGTCGGAGAGAGTTCCGCACGAAGATCCTCGTAGTAGAAGCTGGCCAACCCGGCCTCGCTGAAAACGAGGCTCTGCAGGAATCGCTGCTGAGCTCCGGGGGAAAGGGCTGCAAGTGGCGTTCCCTCGGCCCCCTCCACCAGCAGGCTTCTCAGGTCGGCTTCCGACTTCACCGGTGCCAACTCGTACGCCAGCTCCCGCTCCAGCAGTTCCCTTTCTCCGAGCCTATCCGCAATGTCCTGCGGTGCCTGCATGACGAAGGCGGGGGATCCTGCTTGGGCAGCAGCCGAAACAAGCGCGACCGCGGCAACGAACAAGGCCTTTCTCATGACGTTCCTCCTTGATGATTTCCTGGTGGATCTCGTTCGAGACAGGAAGAGCCCGTCTCGCGGCAACCTTGCTCCCAACTTTCTTAAGAACAAGTCAATCGGGGCGTAATCTTTTATTCTGTTCTTGCCTGAGTTCCCAGTTTCGGCGGCGAGTCCTTTCGTCGCCCGGGATTCCTCGCCCGGCGCCGGCGCACACAGACGGGAGACACGACATGGTCGAACTGGTCATAGAGCAACGCCGCCGCGCCCTGGGCGGCGGAATGGAAGTGGGCCGCGTGCTGCCCTTCGCCAAGCGCCGCATGGTCGGCCCCTACATCTTCTTCGATCACATGGGGCCGCTCGACCTGCCTGCCGGCACCGACCGCAGCGTCGACGTGCGGCCGCACCCGCATATCGGGCTGTCGACCGTCACCTACCTCTTCTCGGGCGAGATCGTGCATCGCGACAGCCTGGGCTACGCGCAGGCGATCCGCCCGCGGGAAGTCAACTGGATGACCGCCGGCCGCGGCATCACCCACAGCGAGCGGCTCGAGCGCGCGCGGGCGCAGGGCGATCGCCTGCATGGCATCCAGGCCTGGGTGGCGCTGCCGGCCGAGTACGAGGAGGTGGATCCGGGTTTCTCGCACCACGCCGGCGCCGACCTGCCGCAGTGGAGCGACGGCGGCGTGCACGGGCAGCTCATCGCCGGCAGCGCCTACGGCCTCACCGCGGCCGTGGCGACCCATTCGCCGCAGTTCTACGCGCACCTCGACATGTCCCCCGGGGCGACGGCGGAGATTCCCGCCGGCTACTCCGAGCGCGCCGCGTACGTCGCCACCGGAACGGTGGAGCTCGACGGCGCCACCTACGCCGCCGGCAGGATGCTGGTGCTGGGCAAGGACGTCTCGCGGCTGCGGGCCGTCGCGCGTTCGACGGTGATGGTGCTTGGCGGGGAGCCGGTGGGCGAGCGCTTCCTCTACTGGAACTTCGTGTCCTCGTCGAAGGAGCGCCTGGCGCAGGCCGCGGCGGACTGGAAGGCCGGCCGCATGAAGCTGCCCGATGCCGACGATGCCGAGTTCATCCCCCTGCCGGACGAGCCCGCGCCGCCCCGTCCGCCCTTCTCATGAAGGTCAGGTGGGTCACGCCGCTCGGGGTCGAGACCGCCTCGATCGCGTAGTCCCGCTCGAGCGCCTCCAGGCCGTCCCAGACCCGGACCCCGCGACCGAGCACGATCGGGACCTGGACCAGGTGGATGTGGTCGACGAGCCCGGCGGCGATGAACTCACGGACCACCGTGGCGCCGCCGCCGATGCGCACGTCCTGGCCGCCGGCGGCCTTGCGGGCGGCCTGCAGCGCCTCGGCGGGGGCGGCATCGAGAAAATGGAACGTGGTGCCGCCTGCCATCTCGAGCGGCGGCCGCGGCCGATGGGTGAGCACGAAGGTCGGCGTATGGAACGGCGGATTCGGCCCCCACCAGCCCTTCCAGTCCGGGTCGTCCTGCCAGCCGGGCGGGCCGAACTTGTTGGCGCCCATGATCTCGGCGCCGATGCCGGCCTCGTGGCGCGCGGCGAAGGCGTGGTCGGCGCCGATGGCACCCCCGGCCCCGGCCCAGAACCGGGTGGCGAACATCCATTCGTGGAGCCGCTCGCCGGCATGGCCGAACGGGGCTTGCCTGGATTGCGGTTCGCCAGTGGCGAACCCGTCGAGCGAGATCGACAGATTGTGGATCCTGGTCAGGGACATCGGCGTGCTCCGGTCGTGGGTCGCTTGTCGGCGCGCATCGGAGGATGCGCCCGGCGGCCATGGCATCGGCTCCGGCCGCGGGATGGCATGCACTCCAGCGACGAACGGCGGCGGCACATCTCGACACCCGACCCCGCTTCGAAGTGCTCATCCACCCCGTTTTCTAGTCGGCGAACAGACACCGGCATGTCGCCATCATCCGCGGGTGCCGGCTGGCGTTGACCGACGGGGTATGCAGCAGGCGCATGTCCATCAGGTACACGTCGCCGGCACGGCCGCTCATCTCCACGATCGCCAACCCGCGTTGGGCGAGTTCGGGTTCGGGATCGGTCGAGCGCTTGAGCAACTGACGGACCGCGGACGCATCGCTCCGTTCCACCCGGTGCGAACCGGCCAATGCGAGCGTCGCGCCGCCCTGGGGGGCCACGTCGTCGATCAGGAAGAACGCCTGGATGCCCGGCAGGCGGCCGGGCGTGGCGGCCACGTCGACATGCCAGCTGAGCTGCCGCAGCGTCCACTCGCCCTGGCTGGGGGGCGACAGCAGCAACTGGGCCGGCTGGACCGCGGACGGCTTTCGCCCGGCCAGACCGGCGATCGCCGCCAGCAGCTCGGTGGTCGCCAGCGTCTGGTGCAGACGCGGCACCGCCACCTGTCCGGACAGCCGGCCGATCTGCTGGAACACCGGCAGGTCGCGCAGCGCACGCCAACTCGCCGCGGCCTGCAGGCGCTTCACCTCGCCAAGCACCCGCCGTGCGAGCGGCGCGACCTGGCGCTTGTCGAGGACACCTTCGAGCCGCAGGACACCCTGAGCGGCGAAGCCTCTGGCGTGGTCGTCGTTGAGCATGGTCCGTTCGAATGAAAGTGTCCGATCCGCTCCCGGGCCCCATTCCTGCCCGCCCCCCTTGCGCTCAGCCCAGCCACTAGTTGATGGGCATGCGGCACGCCATTGCTCCTGCACGGGGCACCGACGAGCGCAGCAGATGGCTCTCGCCCCAGACCCGCACGGATTCGATGATCGGCAGCAGCGTCTGCCCGTAAGGCGTGAGTCGATAGATCACCGGCGCCGGCGCCGGGCCGGTCGGCGTCCGGCCGACGATGCCATCGGCTTCGAGTTCGCGCAGCTGCTCGGCCAGCACTTTGCGGGAGATGGGAGCGACGCGCCGCCGCAGCCCCGCAAAGTGCAATTCGCCGTGGGCGAGCCAGTACAGGATGGTCAGCTTCCATTTGCCGCCGATGGCCGCGAAAGCAGCCGACAGCGGGCAACCTTCCAGCCGCGCATGGTTACCTGCAGGTGCCTTCTTGTGCATGGCCGCCTCGTCCTCGCATCCTGCCCGCATCATGCGAAACGGGAAGGGACAATGCAAAACACCGCACGCCGACTCAGCGCCGTGCTCTTGCTGGCGGCACTGCTGGGCATCGCCTCGCCGGCAGCGTCGGCGCAGGCCGCTCCCGGCGCTGCCCCGGTGGCCGGCCAGCACGACTTCGACTGGGAAATCGGCACCTGGAAGACCGAACTGCGCCGCTTGGCGAGGCCGCTGTCGGGATCGAGCGAATGGGACCAGTACACCGGTACCACCGTCGTGCGAAAAGTTCTAGATGGCCGGGCCAACCTGGTCGAATTGCGCGTGGAAGGCCCTGCCGGGCGCATCGAGGGCATGAGCCTGCGGCTCTACGATCCGCAAGCGAGGCAGTGGAGCCTGCACTACGCCAGCGCGCGCAATGGCGCCATGGGCCGCCCGATCTTCGGCGGCTTCCGGGACGGTCGCGGCGAGTTCTACGGCCAGGACGATCTCGATGGCAGGGCGATCCTGGTGCGCTTCGTCATTTCGGACATCACCCACGACTCGGCGCGCTTCGAACAGGCGTTCTCGGAGGATGGCGGCCGCACCTGGGAAACCAACTGGATCGCGCACGATACCCGCGTCGAGGATGCCGACTAGGACCCGCAAGACCGCCCCACGGCCCACGCTTCGATGAGCGAACCCGGAGCGCGTCGTCTGCCCCGGGCCGGCCGGGCTATCCTCGACCGGCAATGGAGCGCAGACGATGACGAGTCCAGCAGATACCCCGCCCGCACGGATCTGGGTGGACGCCGACGCCTGCCCCGGCCCGATCAAGGACATCCTGTTCCGCGCCGCCGAGCGCGCGCAGGTGCCGCTGACCCTGGTCGCCAACCAGTGGCTGCGCACGCCGGGCTCGCGCTTCATCCGGGCGCTGCAGGTGCAGGGCGGCTTCGACGCCGCCGACGATGCCATCGCCGAACGCGCCGGGCCCGGCGACCTGGTGGTCACCCAGGACATCCCGCTCGCCGCGCGCGTACTCGCCAGCGGCGCCGAAGCCGTCGATCCCCGCGGCCAGCGCTTCACCCAGGACAACATCGCCGAGCGGCTATCGGTGCGCAATTTCATGGAAGAGCTGCGCGGGGCGGGCGTGCAGACCGGCGGGCCGGCCGCGTTCGGCGCACGGGACCGGCAGGCGTTCGCGATGCAGCTTGACCGATGGGTGGCGGCCCTCCCCCGAGGCCCCGATCAATCCAGATAGGCGGGAATCCTGGGCATCGCCGCGATGTCCCTGGGTTCGTGCTGGATCACCAGACGGCCCTGGGTATTCCGGAGGATCCGCCTGATCCGGCCCATGGACGCCAGCGCCTCGCCGCGGGAACGGTTGAAGTCGGGCATCCGGTCCCGCTCGAAGTCGACGTGGCCGCAGCCCAGCGTGTAGAGACGAGGTTCCCGTCTTGGTCGTCCCGGGTTGCGCTGGGATCACGCTGAGCCGCCGCAGCCGCTCCGGTACGCATCCGCAAGCTCGCCCCCCGTCATCCATTGCCGTGGCATGGCGAGCGATTCGATCAACGCGGAGGGGTCGTGTCGTTCGGCGCAGCCGCCTGCTTGCGCGCGGGAAGCGGCGCGCCGGCCGGGCAGTCGCGCGGCGATGCCCCGGATGAACGCGATGATGCTCGCCATGGTGTCTCCTCGTTCGGTCAGGCTTCGATGACCAGCGGCTCGCTGCCCTGCATCGGAAGCGCCTGGCACAACAGCAGTTCGTCGCTGCCGCAGGGTGCCTGGGGTTGGCTCGGGTACGTGACCGAGCCCTGCGCGAGCACCTGCCTGCAGCTCCCGCAGGTGCCCGAGCGGCAGGCATACGGCGGGGCGAGCCCGCGCGCCTCGGCCAGGTCGAGCAGGCTGCCGGCGCCGGGCGTCCACCGCGCTTCCTTGCCCGACCGCGCGAACAGCACCTGCACCGGCCCGGTCGCGGCCGGCGGCATGCCGGCCCGGTCGTCGCGGCGGATGCCGGCCGGGCCGAACGCCTCGGCGTGGATGCGCTCGTTCGGCACGTGGACGCCGCGCAGCTGCGTGTAGACCGACTGCATGAAATCCGGCGGGCCGCACAGATGGAAATCGAAGTCGCCGAACGGAAGCACAGCCTGCAGCAGCGCCAGGTCGACGCGGCCCCTGGCGTGGTAGTCGCGGCCTTCGATGCCGCCCCCGCCAGGATCGCTCAGCACCTGCACGACGCGCACGGCGCCGTTGGCGGCTTCCGCGAGCTGCTGCAGCTCGCCGGCGAACGCGCGCTCGGCCACGCTGCGGCTGCCGTGGATGAACCAGGTCGGTCGGACACGGCGCTTGCGCACGCCTTCGTAGACCACGTGCCTGAGCATCGCGACCATCGGCGTGATGCCGATGCCGGCGGAGATCAGCACGAGGGGGCGCGGCTGCAGCGCATCGACGACGAATCCGCCGCGCGGCGCCTGCGCCTGGATCGTGTCGCCGGCGCGGCAGTGATCGTGCAGGTGCGTGGAAAAGGCCCCCTGCCTCCGGACGCTGATGCGATAGCGGCTGTCCGACGGGGCGGCCGAGACCGTGTACACGCGCGAGGTGTGGCGCTCATCGCCGGGCAGCTTCAGCCGCACCGGCAGGTACTGGCCGGCCTGGTGCAGCCACGGCCCCGGTGTGCCCACGGGCTCGAGCCAGAACGACTTGACCACGGACGACTCCTGCACGATCTCCGCGATGCGGAAATCGCGCCACTGCCCGCGCATGCGCTCGGCCTCGCGGCGCGCGTCGGATTCCTCCCAGGAGCCGGTCATCAGCGCGTTCGGCGACGCCTCGCCGCCCCGGCCGCGCAGCGGAAACGCGCCCTTGCGCCTGGTCCAGCGCCGGACGTCCACATGCCAAAGCCGCTCCGCGCCCTGGAACGTGGCGGCTTCCTCGGCCCCGAAATCGAGCAGCACGTCGCCGGACAGGTGGAGCATGTCGCCGGTGGCGAAATCCACGAACACCAGGCCTGCCCTGGGATTGAGCAGGAAGTTGCCGAGCGTGTTGAAGTGCAGGTTGCCGGCGAAGTCCGGAATGCTCAGCCGGTTGCCGCGGATCCTCACGAAACCCGGCTTGCCGCCGCGATGGGAGGCGTCCACCGAGCGCGCGCCCCGCTCTCCCCGTTCGACATGGCTGCCGACGAAAAAGAGGTCGGCACCCGCGATCATCCTTCGCGCCGCCTCATCGAGCGCCTGCCCGGACTCGACATCGCCATGCCAGGGCTGCGCCGGATCGCGGACGAATGCCATGCTGCGCGTGTGGATGTACTGCGGGCAGTTGCCGAACGACTGGCCGACGGCCACGCCGAGGCGCCCGCTCCCGGTCTGCACCAGAGTGCCGTTCATCCGGTTGCGTCGCCGCGTGCGCAGTTCGATGCCGAGCAGGCCGACGGGTTCGCCGGGCACCCAGCCTTCCGCCACCGGATCCGACGGATCCGGCGCGCAGTCGATCTGCAGGAACCCCGCATCGGGGGAATGCGCAAAGCCGGGCCGGCCCGCCAGCAGCGTGACCGCCGGGTCGCCCTGCCGGTCGACGCTCGCCGCGACCAGGAACGGCAGCTGCGCAAAGAACGTCCGATGCTGGTCGGGCATGTGGTCGCGCACCGCCTTCCTGGCGAAGGCGTCCACGCGCTCGGCCACCCCGAGCTGCCGCTGGATCGCCAGTTCGCCTGCGTGGAACGGGGATGGGGACGGTTCGGCCGACATCGCCGGTGGCTCGCCAGGGTCCGGCGGCCTACGCCGCCAGCCCCACCCTCGTCGCCTGCATCGGAACGAAGCCCGGCAGCTGCTCGATGCGCTTCAACCATGCGCCGACGCCGGCGTACTCGTCCAGCGCGACGTTGCCTTCCGGCGCGTGGGCGATATAGGAATACGCAGCCACGTCGGCGATGGTCGGCTTGTCCCCGGCCAGAAAGCGGCGGTCCCTCAACTCGCCATCGACCACCGCGAGCAAGGCGTGGCTGCGCGCGACCAGCGCGTCCGCATCCAGCTTCGCCCCGAACACGGTGACCAGGCGCGCGGCGGCCGGGCCGAAAGCGATCTGCCCCGCGGCCACCGACAGCCACCGCTGCACGCGCGCCGCGCCCGCCGGGTCCTCGGGCAGCCACTGGCCGCCGCCGTACTTCTTGGCGATGTACACCAGGATGGCGTTCGAGTCGGCCACCGTCTCGCCGCCGTCTTCGAGCACGGGGACCTGGCCGAAGCAGTTCATCCGCAGGAACTCCGGCTGCTTGTGCGCGCCGTTCTTCAGGTCCACGTCGATCAGCTCGGCATCCAAGCCGATCAACGAGAGCAGCAGCTGCGCGCGGTGCGAATGGCCGGACAGCGGGTTTCGATGGAGCTTGATTGCCATGTCGATGGTCCTCGAGGGGAAAGGTGGAGTGCGTGGCGCGATCAGAGCCCGAGCTCACCGAGCGCGGGCTGGTCGTCGGGGCGGCGACCGAGCGGCCAGCGGAACAGGCGCTCGTGCTCGCCGATCGGCAGGTCGTTGATGCTGGCGATGCGCGTGCGCATCAGGCCATGCGGGTCGAATTCCCAGTTCTCGTTGCCGTAGCTGCGGAACCAGGCGCCGTGCGCGTCCTGCCATTCGTAGGCGAAGCGCACGGCGATGCGGTGCTCGTGGAAGGCCCACAGCGCCTTGGTCAACCGGTACTCGCGCTCTCGCTGCCATTTGCGCGCCAGGAAGGCTTCGATCTGGTCGCGGCCCTGCAGGAACTCCGAGCGGTTGCGCCAGCGGCTGTCGGCCGTGTACGCCAGCGCGACCCGGGCGGGCTCGCGGGTGTTCCATGCGTCCTCGGCAAGCCGCACCTTCTGCGCGGCGGTGTCACGGGTGAAGGGCGGCAGCGGGGGTCTGTCCATGGTCGGCGTCTCGACGGGGAGGGAGGGCGCAGGTCGCGGGCGGTGGGCGAATGGCCTCGGCATCCGCCGCCGAGAGAAAGCCTAGGTGCTTCCATATTTCGGCACTAGTGTGTAAATAATGGAATCAGTCTTCCGAAATATGGAACAAACATGGATCGCCTGGAGGCCATGGGCGTCTTCATGAGCGTGGTGGAGCACGGCAGCCTGTCTGCCGCCGGCCGCAAGCTGGACATGCCGCTGGCCACCGTCAGCCGCAAGCTGTCGGACCTGGAGGCGCACCTGAAAGCGCGCCTGCTCAATCGCTCCACCCGGGGGCTCACGCTGACCGACTCCGGCCGCGACTACCTCGCCGCATGCAAGCGCATCCTCGAAGACGTGACCGAGGCCGAGCGGGCCGCGGCGGGCGAGTTCTCCGAGCCGCGGGGCGAACTGGTGATCACCGCACCGCTGGTGATGGGCCGGATGCACGTGCTGCCGGTCGTCGTCGAATTCATGGCGGCCTTCCCCGAGATCAACGTGCGCCTGATCCAGGGGGACCGCATCGCCCACCTGATGGAAGAGCAGATCGACCTCGCCGTGCGCGTCGGAGAGCTGCCCGACAGCCGGCTGACGGCGGCGCGCATCGGCACCATCCGTCGCGTGGTCTGCGCCAGCCCGGCGTACTTCTCCACGCATGGGCTTCCGGGCGTGCCGCGCGACCTCGCCGAGCACCGGTGCATCACCTTCGACGCGATCAATTCGACCGTCGCGTGGACCTTCCCGGTGGACGGCGCCGAGGTGGCGGTACCGGTGCGTTCGGTACTGGTGGTGAACACCGCGGAAGCCGCGATCGATGCGACCCTCGCCGGGGTCGGCGTGACACGCGTGCTGTCGTACCAGATCGAAGAGTGGACCCGCAGCGGGCAGCTGCAGACCGCACTGCGCGAGTTCGAGCCGCCGGCAATGCCCGCCAGCCTGGTGTACAGCGGCCAGCGCCGCCTGCCGTTGAAGCTGCGCGCGTTCCTGGATTACGCAACACCCCGCCTGCGGGAAAGACTCGCCACGGCCGACTGATGCGGTGCTCGTACCGGGCTGGTCCGCACGACAAATGGGGCGCCTGGGCAGAACCGCACCTGGCCGGTGTCAACCACCTGGGAAAGAAGGACTAGGCCGCGAAGCGTTCGCACTCGCTCCTGGGAGAAGCCCCGCCAGGCGTGGCCAGCACTGCCGAACCCGGCAACGCCCGAGAACGACCAGGCCGACCCCGGCTTCTGGCGCCCGCCTTCACAAGCGGCCCGCCCCCGCGTTTTCGGGTGTGTACCCGCGCAGAAGACCGGTCTTGCTTGGCCCTCCACCCCCTCGAGCTGCTGTTGCTACTGCGCGGGCTGTCGCGCCCGCCGCCACCGGCGACCCGGGCCGGTACCGGCCCCACCGCCACGCCGCCCACCGCCACTACCCAGGAGCCGTCCATGGCCAACGAATTCGAATTCCTCGACAAGCACTACGATCCGACCGACATCCCGGAGGTTGCCGCGCAGACCGCGTTCGAGCGCTTCGGCAACTTCCCCAACGCGCACACCAGCACGGTGATCTTCAACATCCCCTGGCAAACGCTGACCAACGCGATCAACCAGGCGGTGCTGACCTATGTCAACGGCGGCGTCGCCAGCGGGACGGCGGCGGCAACGCTGAGCGCAAACGGCCAGCAGTGGAACATCGTGCTGACCGGCCTGCAGTACGTGAACGCCACCCGCACCATGGTGCAGGGCCGTCCGCAATATTCGATCGACGAGTACCGGAACGGCAGCGTGTTCGTGAACGCCGAGGCGATCGGCGGGCAGCTGCTCGGCGAGGTGGTACACCTGAGTACCGGCTTCGGGACCTGGGTGCAGACCCTGGAACTGAAGAACCCGCCCACGCTGTGAGCCGCACTGGATGGCACAAGACCCGACACGAGCGCGCAGGCGCAAGCCGCTTCCTAGATAACAAGAACCGAGAGCACTGCAGGCCTTCTCTTCTGCAACGGTGATACGCCCAGCTAGTAGAGAACTCCATGCTCGGAAACTTCAAGCAAAGCGTCATCCAGGCCTGGACGAACGTCCGGTGAGAGTGGAGGCAACCCGCGATCGATACGATCTTGATTGATACGGGAAGCAATCTGGTGGGACAGGAGTTCCGATAGATAGTCCTGTTCAGGGCTCAGCCGGGCCCTCATTCTCAGCGACGCCTTCCAGTCGCCTCGAAGGGCGGCGGCACGGAAGTACGCTTCGGATCTCACCGGATTGGAGTTCGAGTACACGCTGCCCAAAGATTCGAGCGCGAAAATCGAACCTTGAACGGCCGCAAGGTTCAGGTAGGCCATTGCCTGTTCGCGGAACCTCGGCTGGGTAAGCGCAATGTTCTCAGCATGGATGATCTGCGTGGGCGATATCCCTTTCGAGACATCCAAGTTTCTGGGGTCGGGCTCGACTTCCCCTGCAGCGACCAGAGTCTCGCGCGAAGGAAACGCATTCCGATTCAACCAGTCAACCTCGGCCTGCGTTCTTGGCTCATGCAAGGTGTCCCCCAGGCGGACCTGGGAGATCGCGAAAGCCCTCGGAGCTGGGCGTGGCCTCGCGGCTCCCGCAGAACCTTGAGTCGCTGGTCCCGGCTCGGCAATTGCCTGCAATTCGGAAGATTCCACGGCTTGCGACGAGACTTCCCGCGGTGCGGGCGATTGCCGCCAGGGATCGACCAGCGAATAGACGACCACCAGGCCAGCACTCGCGACTACTAGCGCCAGCAGCCATGCCGGCCTGCGGCGTGGACGATCCTGCATCATTACCCCCCTTGCGCAGCCCCCTGGCTATCTGGTGGCACGAGAATGCAACGGTCCCAACGCTCAGGGGTCCTCGCGCTTGAGCAGCGAGCCCAGGCCGGCGAACGGGCTGGACTTGGCCGCCGCGTGCTTGTCTTCGGCTTCCAGTGCGCTGACCCCGGTGTAGTCGCCCTGGCGCGAGTGCTCGTTGTCGTGGCAATACACGCACAGCAGCTCCCAGTTGCTGCCGTCGGCCGGGTTGTCGTCGTGGTTGTGGTTGCGGTGGTGCACCGTCAACTCCTGCAGGTTGGCGCGGGTGAACTCGCGCGCGCAGCGGCCGCAGACCCAGGGGTACAACTTCAGCGCACGCTCGCGGTAGTCGTTGGCGCGCCGCTCGGCGTTGCGCCGGGCTTCGGCGACGATGCGGTCGAGCCTGGCCTGGTCTGGGGTGGGCATGGCGGAAGTCTAGCCGGAGTCGGAGGCTGTGGGAGCACCGGGAAGCCCGTCCAGCCCCCGAGCCGCAAGGCCTGGGCGATTCACGTGGGTCCCTGGGGTGCGGTGGAAGCTCAAGCCGCTTCGTCGCCCTCTGCTCCGCCGCACGCCGGTTGCCGGTTGCGTCGAGCTGCTATCGACTTCCCGGCCTGCGAAGCCCGCGGACCGGTGCGGCACGCGCCTGCGCCCGTTCACTGACGACCCATCGCCGCACCGGCAGGTTCGGTAGCGATCTCATCCCACATCTGAACTGGCCGGTGATCTGGCCGCTGCCCACCAGCAAACGCCTGAAGCAATGCAGCGGCCCGCTGGTCGACTACCCGACTTTCGACCACATGAAGATCTAGTCCGGCCATCATATCGCCAGCGCGGGTATCGCCAAGCAAGTAGGCGACGCGCAGGAACGCAGCAGCGCTGAGGCGATCGTTCGCGTTGCGAAGCTGGACTTCCGAGATGAGATAGTAGGCATAGATGCTGCCTCGATCCGAGGCCTTCTTCAGCTCGAGCAAGCCATTTGCAAGCTCACCGCTCGCCGCCAGGCGGCGCCCATACTCAGCCTGGGCGACAATCGAGCCCCCGGCTGCCAGCCTTCCCAGCTGGTATGCGCTCATGCTTTCGAACAAATCGACCTCGTTCTGGCTTGGAAATCCGTTTCTCATGAGCCACTTGGCTTCCTCCGGGGTGCGCGCCAGCCGCCATCGGTTCTGTCCACAGCTTTGCTGGCAAAGAAAGTCCTCGACATCCGGCTTCTGCATTTCGTAACGAAGCGAGTCGGAAGGGCGATTGCCCTCGTTCGGCGCTGCGTCGGCTACCTCGCCTGAAGCCACAGTCCCTGTGCGAGCGTCTTCTCCTTCCTGGCAGCCAATCAGAAACGCACACCCGCAAATGACAGCTGCTATGAAGCAATCGATGGATTTCATTTCAGGGCACCGAGCCTCGCCCAGTTCTGCTGCTTGTCGGGTTTCAGCCATGGTGGATAGCGCCGCTACAAGCGCGCAAGGGGGTTGTACCAGGAAGCAAAACTACAGGTGTGGCGCCGAAAGCGGAAGCAGGTGCCGGGGCGGCGCACGGCAGCCGCTGCGTGGCCAGAACATGCCGGCCAGGCCCGCCGATGTATCCACCCCCCGACCAGGAGCCCTTTGTCCTATCTGTGCCGCGGCATGGTGGCCGCCCGGGCGCGCTGGGCTGGTGTCGAATCTCCGATCCGTCGTTCGTCGCACAGTCAGGCGCGTGTGCTCTGTCACGGCGAGAGTTGCCACGGCAGCTACCCTTGTCACAGTCGCGGCCCGTCCGCAGCCCATCGCGCCCCCGTCCACCCCGACCCACCCAACGAGGAGATGACATGAAGATCGTGACCAGCCTGAGCTTCCACGGGCAATGCCGCGAAGCGTTCGAGTTCTACGCCAAGGTGCTGGGCGGCAAGATCACCGCGGCCATTCCCTATGCCGACGCGCCGCCGGACATGCCGATCAGCGACGAGAAGCACAAGACCTGGCTCATGCACTGCTGGCTCGATGTCGGCGACCAGTCCCTGATGGGGGCCGACATGGACGTGGACTGGGCGCCCAACGTCGACAAGCCCAAGAACGGCTTCGACGTCACCCTGCACACCGACGACATCGACCAGGCCAGGCGCTGGTTCGAGCAGCTGTCCGAAGGCGGCAGGCAGGTGATGAAGTTCGAAGAGACCTTCTGGTCGCCGGGCTTCGGATCGCTGGTCGACCGCTTCGGGGTGCCGTGGATGGTCAACACGGTGCCGGCGGCGGACTGGAAGCCTGCGCAGGGCTGAACTTCGAGCCCGGGCCCGCCCCTGCCTACTCCAGATCGGTCTGGATCCAGCGCGGCGAGTGATGGATGTCGATCGTCTGGAGCCGGCCAGGCCCGAGATTCTCGAAGCGGTGTGGAATGCCGGCGGGGCCAAGGACGGCTTCCCCGGCGCCGGCGTCGATGGTGGTCTCCCCGACGAAGAACCGGGCCCGCCCTGCGACGACGATGAACGTCTCGTCGTACGGATGGACATGCAGGCGCGGGCCCTCGCCCCGCGTGTCGGTGCCGTAGGCCAGCACCGTGACCGCCCCGCCCATGGCGACCCCCTCGATGGAGCCGCGCCAAGGTCCCTCGGCAGCGGGATCGAACAGCCTCTCCCGCGCCGGGGGGCGGCCATCGGGCCCGACCGTGGCAGGGTCGAAATCGTTGCGCATTCGTGGTTCTCCTGTCCGGGTTCCGTGCTGGAGCGGCTGCTACGGGTTCGACCCGGCCGCTTCCCAGGCGGTGACCGGAGCAAGCGGAGAAATGTACCCGACGATGCCTGGATGGTCAGCCGCCGGACACCCGTGCGGCGCAACCGAATCGTGCCCTGGGATCGCCCCCTCAGCCCTCGGCCACGCGTTCGAAGGTGATGATGCTGCGCGTCTGGCCGTGGTCCGCCCAGTTCGGCATCACCCGCCAGGGCGTGAGCACCTGCAGCCGGTCGCCGTCGAGCGCGAACTGGCGGCGCTGTTCGGTGCCGACCCAGGCCGGGTTCCAGGCCACGTCGACCGCCGTGACCCAATCGTCGCCCTCGAGCCGGTAGCGGCCGGTATAGGCGATCAGGGTCTCCAGCAGCTGCGCCATCTCCCGGTCGCTTTGGGCCGGCTGGCGGCCATCGCCGGTCAGCATGAACCACACGCGGCCCTCGGGGCTGAAGATGGTGTAGCCCGCCGGGTGGTCGCCCATCGCCGGGAACCGCTCGCCCGTGGAGCGGACCTCCACGTCATAGGACACCAGGCGCCACGTGCCCACGATCGCAGGCGATGCCGGAACCGGCCCGGATGTCGTTTTCGAGGTGGGGGGCGAGGACATCCTCGCCACTCTGCAACGAATGCTTCGGCGAGATCAACCCGGTCATGCAGGGCGCCCACCTGCTGCGCTGCCAGCGCGGCTAACGGGGCCAGGCCCACTTCGCTTCGTGCAACGTCAAGCAGCAAGCGAACCTGCCCCCGGTTGCGCTAGCAGGTGCTAAACGATGCAGATGTACTGGCCGCAGTAGCCGAGGTACTGCCAGGAACCGGCCTCGCACTGCCACACGTGCCAGCCATCGGGCTCGAGGGTGTGACCGATCTGCCCCTCCCACTGGCAGGGCTGGGCAGGCTGAGCAACTGCACTGGCGGCGCCCAACATGAGGCAGAGGCCGACCACTGCCGCTAACTTGCTGATCTGTCGTTTCATTGCTGTTCTCCTGAACGTTGGGAGTGTCAACAGGCGCCCCCACCTCCGGTGGCCGCGCACCCCAGGAACACGCGCGGGGCGGGCGAGGCCGAACGAATGGATCGGGCGCCGCTGACGGAGCAACCCTGGCTCCGTCCGGGATGCGCCAGCAGTAGGGCAATGCCGCGGCGACGGGTAGGAGAAGTCTGAAAGAGTGGGATCCGTGACCCTCGCGCCCGCGGCCCGTCCCAAGCCGCTGCGCTTCCACTTGGCCCAGGAGATCGCGCGCCGCCGCTGCACCGTCGAAGACCTACTGCGGCATCATGGTCAGGGTGCGGCCGGCCAGCGCGCCGCGCGGCCAGCCGCCGAGCATGGTTCCGACAGCAAACGCCGTTGGACGATACCACTCCTTCAGCAACCCAAGTCGAAGGCTTCCAGACTATTGGCAAAGCGTGTCCGGATCGGGTGGGGGGCACGGCTCCACGGGCGGACCGGGAGGCGCCGGCGGTTCAGGCCGATAGTTACCGGAAGTTCTCAATCGAGGCTGGGCCAGCACCCCGCAGGCGTTGTCCGGACCATACAGTTTGAAGACGCTGATCCACCCCTCGTAGCCGTCGTTCAACTCGTTGTAGCGGAACTCGTTGCCGATGGAGGGGCACTCCGGGGTGGGCTTGGTGCAATCGGTCCGGTCGTGGGTGCAATACCAGTCCGAATAGAATGCCCCCAGGCCGGTATCGAAGAATCGGTTGTCCAGGATCTGGTTGAAATCGGACGCGTCCCGAATCCGGATCGGATCGCCATTCGAATTGACGAACTTGTTGCGCTCGATGAGATTGGAACTGGAATGATGCGCGGCGTAGATCGCGTGGATGTGCGCGCCGTCCCCCGCGTGGTTGAGCACGTTGACGAAATGGTTGTTGACGATGTGGTTGTTCCTGGAATTGACCAGTCGCAGCGCCGCGGTGGAGTAGCCGCCGATGCTGTAGACCCCGCCAATGTTGTAGAAGTACATGCCTTGGATCTTGTTGCCACCGTTCCACGCGTTGATGTCGTTACGGTTGCCGCTGAACGACATCGCGGTGTTGTAGTTCTGAACGCGTAGGTAGCGGAAGTTGAGCCGGCTGGTTCCGTCCGTTCCGCGGTAGTTGAACCACAATGCAGCACCATTGCCCTCGAAGACGGGGCGATCGTTCGTGAAGTTGATCGGGGTGAAGGTGATCAACTGTCCATTGGTGAACGTCCAGTCCACCTGCTGGTCGTGGTAGACCCCCTGTGCGATATGGATCTCGACCGGCGTTGCCGGCGAGGCACTCTCCAGCAGCTGATTGGCCCGCTGCAACGTCCTGATCGACGCGGCTGGCGTGAGGCCGCTGTTGCTGTCATGCCCGGTTGCAGAGAGAAAAAGCTTGTATGGCGCAGCCTGGGCGATCCCCGTGGCCAGCAGCATTGCAAACAACAAGATCCCCTTCCCCATCGTAGTACTCCTTCCTTGAGACCAGCCGTGATGGTATGAAGAACGGGAGCCCTATTTCGTGACGACAGAAGCACTTTCGACTGCCAGCGCTGAACTCACCTCCCCCCATCCTTATTGAAGGGCGCCGCCTTCGGTCGCGCGGGGCCGCGCCTGCGGCTTCCGCGAAGATACAGCCCGGTGCACCTGGCATCATCCTTACACCGTTCGTGCGGCCGAGCCCCGAAGCGTCACGCAGATCAATCACCATGGTGGAGGCCAATATCCGGCGCTTTGCCGTACCCCGCCGCCCACGCGTCACCCACGCCAGCTGGGGCCGTGGCTCATGCCTGCGCCGCTGCGCTTCCGTCGCTTGGCGCGGAATACATGCCATCATCCCCAAACTCCACCGCCCACCCACCCACCCACCGCATGACGGACGACGACGAGCTCAAGGCGTTGCACGAGCGCGCATACGCCGCAATGGACCGCGGATCGCTGGCCGAGGCTTCACAGGATTTCGGCGCTCTGCTCCTGCGCGAGCCTGACAACCGCTACTACCACTACATGCGTGGGTTGGCATCCAAGTACCTGCTTGAGTGGCCGGCTTCGCTGCAGCACAACCTGCGCGCCATCGAGCTGGCCGAAGAGTTCGGCGAGGCCGAGCACTGGAACGCCGCCATCGCCGCGACCGCGCTCAGCGACTGGAAGCGCGTGCGAGCCCTGTGGTCCGCGTGCGGCATCCAGGTGCCGGAAGGAAGCGGCGCCATCGAAGGCGACTATGGCGTCGCCGTGGTGCGCCTCAACCCCTGGCACGGAGGCGAGACCGTGTTCATGCGCCGTATCGATCCCGTGCGCGCGCGGCTACTCAATGTGCCGCTCCCAGAAAGCGGCCACCGCTTCGGCGACATCGTCCTGCACGACGGCGCGCCCACCGGCCACCGCCACGACGGCGAGCGCGAGGTACCGGTGTTCAATGAGCTGGTCCGGATCGCCCCGTCGGACTTTCAGACATTCGTGGTGTTCCTCCGTTGCAATGGACCAGAGGCGCTTCGGCCACTGCTCGAGGCGACCGCCCCGGGGATCGGCTACGTGGAAGACTGGACACAAACCGTGCACCACTATTGCATGCGGTGCAGCTATGGCACGCCGCACCGGCACCAGGCGGGCACCGGGAAAAGCTGGCAGCCCCACCGCAATCTGGGCATCGCTGCACAGAGCCGGCATTCGGTAGAAAAGCTACTTCGCGACTGGGATAGCACCGGCGCGGCTCGTGATGTCGAGGGCATCGAGACCCGCGAGGTGGCGATCCCACTGCGCGAGGATGGCTGGGTCTGGTGGTCCGGGCCTGTGGACGAAGGGGCGCCTGCTCCGGAATCAGCTACAGATCCATCTACAGCGGATACCTGACCCAGCAGTCTTTGGTTGGTTCCGAGTCGCCGACTAAGCTGAACGCAGGGTATTCCAACCATGAAGATCGAAACCTCGCGGAAGCTGCAACAAGAGGAGCTGGACCTGGCTGCCGCGAACGGCAGGTATTCTGTTCTATGCGCGCTAGCGGCAGCAGTTGCTTTCGGCTTTGGATCAGTATGGATCCCGGGCATGCTGCTGGTCGTCGCTGGTCACTTCTTGCTCAGCTACATTCATCACCGGAGTACGGCCAAGCGATATTCCCTCCCAGCCGAGTCCGAGCTGCCAACCAGCGAAGATGATCCCGCCCCCATCTTTCAGACGACCATAGAGGTTGGGGAAGCGTGGAGGCTTTGAAGATTCGCGCCTTTGGAGAGAAGCCCGCTGTGAGCGAGTGCTTCGATCTGATCATGGCAAGAGTCTCCTCAGATCCGGAGCGATTCGACCGGGCGTACGTACAACTCAAAGAGCAGGGCTTCATCATGTACCCGCAGTGGCGCTCTGAGATCGCATCTATCGAAATCGAAGCGCTTGACATCTTCCCGGGAAAAAGATGCAGAGCAATGGTCGTGTTCTCTGGAGATGCCAACGACATGTGGATCTGCGATTCCGATGGAATCTCGTTCGGTGATCTGGTGAGGCGCTAGAAACCAAACCCCGGCTCTCCATGGTGGCCTGCCCGCCAGGCAATCGGCCAGCTCGCCCCAGGCCCACCTCGGGCGCCCATGCGTGCGCCTGCGCAGAGGGCCCATCGCCCTGATATTCATCCGTCCGGCATGGTAGTCGCCTGCCGCGGCATGGGCTGGGTATGCTCGCCAGCTCAGGGGCAGCGCTCACTCGGGCCCCATCCCGTCGGTCGGCAGCAACAGCAATGACTCGCATTTCTTGGCCGAGCAGCCGAAGTGCCGGGTCGTGCCGCCTTCCTGCCATGTGGCGACACCACCGCCATTGATCGCGAAACGCCAGTTGCGCCCCTCAGCTTGCAAATGGCCGCTGATGCTGCAGCCCATTTGGTAGAAACGCTGGTAGGGCCTGTCTTCGTAGGCATCGGCCGAATGGAAGAACGCCTGGACCTGCGAAGACGACAATTTCCAAGTCCGGCAGGCCTCCTCGAGCGGATGCCCGGGTTCGCCGTGATACGCGGTCCAGAGCCCAGTCATCGCATTGCGCGGCAAACTCCTGCGCAGAAGACTTCGGCTCAGTTTCGACAGCGCCAACTTCCGTGATCTCGAAATCATGGATGTGTATCCCGCTGCCATGACATGCGGAGCTGAGGAGCGCCATCGCCAACATAGAGACCTTGGCCTTCGCCAGCAGTCTTTCTGGAGATGGTGCCATGAGCACAGACATCTGTGTCTCCAAAGCTGTAGAACGCTTCAACAAGCTAATCAAGGTACGAACGGAACTCGTTCGCTCTGGCGTAGGTGCGTCCCACGACTCCGAGCTCTCGTGGTACATCGCGACGACCTCGATACCGGCACTGTCCTCGTTCTTGGGGTAATGGTCAGGATAGGGCTCTGCCTTCTCATGGTCGTGACCAGCGCGCGGCCCCATGGCGCAGCCGCTTGGCCTCTTCGGCCTCGCAAGTGCCCTCAGCCAAACACCTGGACTTGATCGGACCCACGTGGGCAGTGTATTTGCGCAGGCTTGCCGTCTGGTAGGTCGTTCCATCCTTGTCGATCAGGAAATGGGTGCCGATGTCGCCTGAAAGGGGGGCGAGGGCGCTGACCGGCGCGGCAGACACCGTTCGATGCAGGACGACCGCTACCGGACCGGAGATCGCCCCCTTCTCCAGCGCTGCGATGGGCTGGTGCACGAACCCCGCATTCTGCACGTAGCCATTCTCGCCAACGTATGGGTCGAGTCGAACCTGACCCCTGCTCTGCCAGGGGGTTGAATCCGCACCCAGGCTGCGGTTGGATGGCAGCCCCATGATCCGGACCACCCCATGCGCTCTCCCGTCCCCGACTACCTCGTCGACGTGCTCGACGCCGTGCGCTCGATCGACGATGGCGCGCCCGCCGACTACATCGAAGTGCTGGCCAAGGCCGACACTTCACGGCTCGCCGTGGCGCTGGCCACCGTCGATGGCGAAGTCTATGCGGCGGGCGACAGCGATGTGGCGTTCTCGATCCAGTCAATCTCCAAGCCGTTCGCCTATGCGGCCGCCATCGAAGACGTGGGCCTGGACGCGGTGCTGGCGCGGATCGGCGTGGAACCGTCGGGCAATGCCTTCAATGAGCTCTCGCTCGAGGACGGCACGCATCGGCCGATGAATCCGATGATCAACGCCGGCGCGCTCGCCACGCATGCACTGGTCGCCGGCCCCGATGCCAGCGGCCCGCAGCGCGTGGAGCGCCTGCGCACGCTGATGTCGGCGATGGCCGGTCGCGAACTCGGCTACGACGAAGCCGTGTACGAGGCGGAACTGCGTGACGCGCACCGCAACCGCGGGCTGGCGCACATGCTGCGCGCCGGCGGCATCATCACCGCCGAGGCCGAGACCATCGTCGATGGCTACGTGCGACAGTGCTCGGTCGACGTCACCGTGCGCGATCTCGCCCTGATGGCCGCCACCCTGGCCAACGGCGGCGTGCAGCCGCTTACAGGCCGCCAGGTGATCCATCGCGATGGCGTACGCCAGGTGCTGTCGGTGATGACCACCTGCGGCATGTACGACGCCGCGGGCGACTGGGTTTCCAACGTCGGCATCCCGGCCAAGAGCGGCGTGGCGGGGGGCATCATCGGTGCCCTGCCCGGCCAGCTGGGGCTCGCCGTGTTCTCGCCGAAACTCGATGCGCACGGCAACAGCGCACGTGGCGTGGCTGTCTGCGAACGCCTCTCGCGCGACATGGGCCTGCACATGATGGATGTCAGCCAGATCGGCCGCGCGGTCGTGCGCAAGCTGGTGGTGACGCTGGCCGGCGGCAAGGGGCGCACGGGCGATGCCATCGTGCCGGTCTACGAACTGCGTGGCGCTGTGCTGTTTGGCGGCGCCGAACTGTTGACGCGCACACTGGCGCACGACCTCGGCGATGCCAACGATGCCGGTGCCGGCCACCATCGCGAAGCCACCGCGGTGATCCTCTCCCAGTTGCACACCCATTCGCTCAACGATGTCGCCACGCGCATGCTGCTGGAGAACCTGCGACGCCTGCACGCAGACCGCCGCACGGTGGTGCTGGTCGATCCCGACGGCGTGCTCGACCTCACGTCCCTCGACCCCGCGCGGCGCCCACGGGTTGTCGCCACCGATGCCGAGGCGCAAGCCGTGGTCGGCGGCGATGCCTGCCGCATCGTCGCCAGCCAGGAAGACACGGGTCGCTAGGCAACAGATTCGGGTTGGTTCTCCCGTACGCGCGTACGGGACCATTCAGTACCGGGGAAGATGGGGCGACCGAGGAGAGCGGCGGCGATACTCAACGAGACCTGAGAAAGCCCAACCTGACCCGGTTTGATTGAATTGAGCTGAACTGACCGCGATATCGCCTGCCCCAGCATGGGCAGGGCATGCCGGATCAATCGACCGAATCGATCGGCACATGCTCCCACATGACGAGCCGGGCGCACGCCTCCTGATTGCATCCGAAGTAGATGGTCTCTGCGTCGTGTGTCCACGTACCCTTCGCCGCGCCGTTGATCTCGAAGCGCCAATCGATCCCGTCATATCGAACGACACCTTCCACACTGCATGGCGCCGTATCGAAGTCATGATGATACTCACGCGGCGTGAGTCGGGTACTCATCGAGAAAAACGCCGCGGCAGATTCCGCGTCCAACGCCCATTGCTTGCATTGTTCGGCATATTCCGGCGCGGAAGACGCCCGCTCGATCTCGACACCGGTCGTTTCCGTAATCTGGAAATCTTGGATGCGTATCTCGCTGCCATGGCATGCGGAGCTGAGGAGCGCCATCGTCGCCAGACCTAGCATGGGCAGGGTATGGTCCAGTCCGAGGCCAGCGGTCACTCGGGTTCCATCCCGTCTGTCGGCAGCAACACCAATGTTTCGCACTCCTTGGCCGAGCAGCCGAAGTGCCGGGTCGTGCTGCCATCCTGCCAAGTGGCGACACCACCGCCATTGATCGCGAAACGCCAGTCGCGCCCCTCGGCTTGCAAATGGCCGCTGATGCTGCAGCCCACCTGGTAGAAACGCTGGTAAGGCCTGTCTTCGTACGCATCGGCGAAACGGAAGAACGCCTGCACTTGAGAAGGCGACAATCCCCAAGTGCGGCAGGCTTCCTCGAGCGGATGCCCCGCTGCGCCGTGATACTCGGCAGGCGCCACGTCTGTCACCCGTAAAGCTCCGTCACCTGGGGTGCCAGCAGGAACCCCGGCGCAGGCAGCCGTCAGCGAAATCGCGACGATCAGCGCGGGAATAGTTGAACCAGCACAACTGCAACGGCAGGAAGTCATATCATTCATTCCCGGAACCGGCCCACAGGCCAGCACCCTCGCCCTCAGTCTTGTAGGAAATCAGGTCGTGCTCGTAGACGTCGGCATCGCCGATGGAATAGGCCGATTGCAGTATCGTGATGATGTTTGCGATCGATTCGATCTGCTCCGCAGTCGCCGGTTCCCACTCTGGCACTCCCTTGTCCTCCGGCCCGCAGTTCTTAATGCACCGCGAGACCGTCTCAATGCCGACGCTGTCTTCGTTGAGCGGATATCGCGCGGGATACGACTTGACCTTCTCATGGTCGTAGACGCGCTTGGGCGCCCAGCCGAATCCACGAATCGTTTCCATCTCATCCACGGGGCAATCACCAGCCTCGTAACAGCGGGAGCGAATACGTCCGATGTGCGAAGTGCGTTTGTGGAGGCTTGCGGCCTGGTACACAGTACCGTCCTTATCAACATAGAAGTGGGTGCCGAACCCAGATCTTGCGGTACTGAACGCACCCTCGACGCTTGCGCCCTCAGTTCTATGCAGCACGATTGCCACCGGACCGGTCATGTCACCCTTCTCCAGCGCTGCAATGGACCGGTGCACAAACCCCGCGTTCTGCACGTAGCCATTCTCGCCAACGTACGGGTCGACTGAAACCTCGGCGCGCCGGGTGTTGGCGACGTCTGACGTCTGGCTGCTACCAACCTCGACGAACCGCTGCGTGGCAGCGCTCATGGGCCTTCCTCCTCGAGTTCGATCCGCAGCGTCTCGCAGCAATTCGATTTGACGATGTGGGTAGCGCTCTCTGCGTCTGTGGTACCCGTCTCACAGCGCCCGTCAGCGTGGAAGACCCTATAGTTTCGGTTGGCCAGGGGCTGACCGGTCAACGACGAGCGCAGCACGAACCCCTCGTCGTAGTCTGCTGCCGTGTCGGTAGCCGCACGCAAGGGCACCGCTTGCGGCACCTGTGCCACAGCGGCCGCGCCGGAGGCGCCGGTGTCGATGAAAACGCGACTCTGCTGCACGGCAAGCACCTTGCACCCGCAGGCAAGCGAACTGCCATGCAGCGCGACTGGCTGTCCATCGATGATAGTGGTGCTATCGCCGTCGACGATCGGGAATGCGCCCTTGTGGAGCGGGCAGATGGCCTGATCATTGACGCGGGCAACGGGCTTGCCGTCGATATCGGTGAAGGGCGAGCCCGTGATGACCCGCCCACCGCTGGAGGTCGCGTCCCCAACCACGATCCACATCCTTGCCATCGCCCTCTCCCTGAGTCCGGCTTCCAGCCGCACTTGAAATTATCCGAAATCTGGCGCCCCTACCACCCCACCGGATCGACCGGCGGCGGCGAGGCTTTCTATCCTCCCCTGGGGCGCCCGCCCTCCACTTGGCCGAGGAGGTCGCGCGCCGCCGCGGGACGGCCGATCGAAGTGGCCAAAACGGGTCAGCCCCAGGGCGCCGCGTACTGCGCGGCCGCGCGCCCTCCCCCTCGCCAGGCGAGGCCGTCCGAAAAGCGAACCCGACCCCGGTTTTTCCTACTCAATACGGTGGCGCCCGCCGCGCCTTCTGCAAACGCGCGGCTTCGGCCCACCACGTCAGGTCATCGGCGAAGCGGGCAAAGCTGCGTTCGAGCGACTTGCCGGCCGCTTCCAGGGGTTGGCCCTGGTCGTCCAGGGTCTTTGCAATCGGCCCGGCTTCCACCGTGCTGGAGATCACCACCATGCCCATCTCCGACAGGGTGCCGTGCCAGGCGACATTCGCGCGCGCACCGCCCAGGCGCCCGGCTGAATAGCTGACGATACCGGCGGGACGCCAGAACCACTCCTCCAGAAAGTGATCGGTCAGGTTCTTCAGGCCCGGCTGCATGCCCCAGTTGTATTCGCCGGTGACGAACACAAAGCCATCGGCGCCGCGGATCTTGCCGGCCAGCGCCTCCATTGCCTCCGGTGCGTGGCCCTGCGGATACTCCTTGTACATGCGGTCCAGCATCGGCAGGCCGACCGCCCTGGCGTCGATCAACTCGGCGTCGATGCCGCGCGCCTGCAGCGTGCGCACGCAATAGGCCGCCAGGCGGATGCCCATGCGGTCGGAGCGATAGGAACCGTAGAACACCAGGATGCGCTGGGACATGACCTTGCCTTCCGATGGGGACGGTGTCTGCGCTGGATCTGCGGCCATCCTACCCCTCTCCTCCGGATCGGCCCTACAACCGCCGCCAGCGGTGGCGAAGGCGTTGACGGCTCCGGCCCCGCTCCAACTGCACCTGCACCAACGCATACGGATCGCACGGACGCGGCGCCGGGGATCGCGACCGAGCCCGGTGCCACGTCTTGCCCCTCAGTGGCGGGTGGCCGCCTGCGGGCGCCAGCCCGCATTTGCGGGCGGCGGCAGCCTCGGCATGGCCGCATCGAGCGCGAATCCCGCCCAGTGAGCATTCAGCGATTGAAGACCACGCACGCGAGCTGATCCCCGGACGGGGAACAGCTGCACGTGCGTGGGGCATGCGCCGTCAGAAGCGGAACAGATAGCCGGCTGAGACTCTGGTCTGCCGGGATTGTTCGACCAGCGGGCTTTGCTCGATCTCGTCTCCAAACTCGGTTGCCGCGACATCCAGAAAGAACATGTGCCGTTGCGCGGGACTGTAGTCCAGGCGCAGGCCCGCCTCGATATTGACCGTGGCGTCGCCGGCGTAGGCGGGGCGGTCCAGCGTGGCTTCCTCAGGGCGAACGCCGTAGTAGTAGCTGACGTACTTGTCGTCGACCCATTCCGCGGCGATGCGCGGACTTAGCCCGAAGCGGCCCATGCCGAAGCGACGCTCGGCCTGGACCCGCCCACGAGCGCCTTCGCTGTTGTCCATGACGTCCACCAAGTATTCGGCAGAGACCTCGGCAATCGACGTGTTCCAGGCAACCGCCGCACCGGCCCAAGCGCTGTCGTCGCGTTCCTGCATTCCCTGCAGGTAATCGGAGTCATCGGGATCGTAGCCATCCAGCGCGTAGCGCGCCCGGACCCGAAAGTCGAGGACGTCGCTGTCGTTGATCTTGAAATCGACCCGGCCGGCGTTGATCTCGATCCAGCGGTTCCCGAAATAGAGGATCGGCAGCCCCTTGGTTTCGTTGTCGTAGTCGCGATACGGCCGATCGATCACCGCGGCACCCAGGCCGATTCCCCACCGCGACGTTTCCGCCTCCGGAACCTCGGCCTCCTGGGCCCGGACCGGCAGCGTAGCCGCCAGGCCGACGGAAAGTGCTCCGACCCACGCTAAAACCGCATTCGGCGACCGACGCTGAAATTCCTTCTGAAGCATCTTCAAGATCCTCGTAGGGCCGGTCGCGAACCAACCGGCAAGTTGATGTCGTTGTCCCGACGCAGGCGGCCGCCGGCTGCTGTGTCCGGAGTGGGGAGAGCGCTACTGAGCCGCCGGACAGCACGATCCTATCGCTATAATGACCGTACGGTCATTACAGATCTGGCAGTGGTAAGTCGCCGTTCATGGTCACCGGTGCTGAGCCGACCGTACCGAGCGTGGCTCGGGGGATCAGGTCCCGGGGGCACGGCGGCATGCACCGGCGATGCCGGCGATACACTCGGCAGCGGAACGCCGGCACGGCGTGGTTCCGTCGGGCCGGGCCCGAAACCGCCTGTAACCGCCAGAACGAAAGAGGCAGCCATGACGGCAAAAAAAGCAAAGAAGAAGCCGCAAGCCGGGAGCGAGACGAGGAAAAGAACCCGCTTGTCCCCCGAGGTCCGCCGCAAGCAGATACTTGAAGCGGCGCTGGTCGAGTTCAGCAGGCAGGGCTTTGCCGCCACCAGCATTGCCATGATCGCGGAGCGTGTTGGGATCTCGAAGGGCAACGTTTACGTTCATTTCTCCAGCAAGAACGAGATCTTCGAGACCTTGCTCGAGTCGCTATCCTCGGTGGGAAAAGCGCAGGGAAACTGGTCCCGGCTGGAGACCGCGCAGGATGTCCCGGCATTCATCGACAACCTGATCGATGCGAGCTACGCATCGTTGACGCCCGAGGCGCTGGCCGTCCTGCGGATGACGATCGCGGAAGGGCACCGCGTTCCGGGCATCCTGGCCAAATGGCAGGAAGCCAATCTTAGCGGCCGGGCCAATCGGCAGGCCGCCATCGACGAACAGGTGGCGGCGGGCCGGATGAAGCGCGGTCCGCTCACCGATCACTTCCATTTCGCCATGACCCCGGTCGTGTACGCGGCGGTCGCAAGACTGGTCTTCGGCGAGGCCGCCGCCGAAGACGTGGACCGGATGAAAGAAACGCACCGCAAGCTGCTGCACCAGCTATTGCGGTCTTGATCGATGGTCCGCGGGCATTCCGGGACCGGCGGCGACTGATCTCCGCACGTTGTGTTGGCGCCTGGAGGCCATGAACCTGCCCCGCTGAAACGGACACCGATCCGCGCGGACGCGGTGCCAGGGATCGTGACCGAGCCCGGCACCGCGCCCTGCTCGATCAGTGGCGAGTGGCCGCCTGCGGGCGCCAGCCCGCATCCGTGGGCGACGGCAGCATCGGAATGGCCGCATCTAACGCAAACTCCGCCCGGCTGGCGAGCCGTAAACGACCCGCTCCTCGCGTACGCGGTTTCGCCGCCTGGACGCATCGGGAAGCGTCTGACCGGCCACCTTGTCCATGAGATCGCTTGCGGTTTCGGCCTCTTCGAAGATCGCATCGCCCAGCATCGTCAGCGTGCCCTCGGCCAGCGATTGGCACCGCGTTTGGCCGGCGATCGACTAGCTAAACGCTAGCAGCCTTTCAGTGCTGCCAAGCTTGTCAGCCGTTGCGAAGGTCTCGCGCCCGGCACGCTTCTGAGAACCGCAGCATAAAGGACAAACGGCGACAGTTGACGCCGTTCTTCAAAAATCCTCATTCGGATGAACCCATCGTCCGGCGTACTCAAGCCTACTAATCGCGCTAGCCTCTTTAATCGTTAAGCGAATTATGCAGACTCGTTCTAGCAGCAATAGACATCACCAGTGAGCGGTCTCCAAGCGGCCGTGTGGTGTGTAGAGTTTTGGCGTACCAGAGGTGTGTTCCATTTGGGTAGCTGGAGGATCGGGATAGAAGCCGGCTACGACAGACTTCTGTTGGATTAGCACACGCGCGTTGTCATGCGTTTGCGCCGTACCCCTCGGCTCGCCGTTGTGCTCATGTACCGGGCTCGACCATTTGTTCTGGCGGGGACAAGAGCTCTGACAGCTCTGAGTAACGGACATCACAGTACTCCAACCAGCAACACCAGGTTCCGCCTCTCGGCGATATCCATGCGCGAAGGGAATAATCGGCTCTGGGATGGAAGCATCTTCAGGATTGTGGTCGGCCCAAATGAGATGCCCGAGCTCGTGCGCAAACACGTGCGATGCAAAACAACCGCGCCGCACCACGAACATGGCAGTCTCTTTGACCGAACCGAGCGAAGCCGCCAGCCCACATACGGGGTCACCTGGTGCCTCCACCACAAGGGCGATTACATCAGCGTACTCAGATTCACGAGCCTGATGAGGCAACCACATTCCACCCTGGACATAGTACAGATCCGACAAAGCCTGATGAACTGAGCTTTCCGTATATGCGGGCCGCGCAAATGCGGCAATCTCAAGTTCCAGATCTATGTCGCTTGAGCCATAGCTCGTATGAGCATTCGCGATGGCATCGCTGACTTCATCAACAAGAGCAGCATATCCGCCCGCTCCGGACTCGGCCGCAGCTGTGAATCCAATCACCAGACGAATCTTGTCGGGGGACTTCTCATTGCGCTGTCGAGCCCCCGCTTTCGGCTCGATACGCAGTTCTGGGAAAAGAATGTCGTTTGGCGGCTGATGTAGCTTCGACAGATCCTGCTTGCTTAGAACCTGAGTGCCGGAAGAAAGTCTAGCCACCTGATAGACGAAATCATCAACCCGAATGGTCGCGAAGATTCCTCCTCTTTTAAGAGGCACGATACGTACCTCACGCAAGGTCCCTGGATCAAACCCCGGCGGATCTCCTGGCAAGACAACCTTGCCATTCCACGTTCCCTGTCCTGCTGTTGCCCGCGCCCTCGATCTTTATGATGCGGACATGCCGGTCGTATAGAAAGACGTCAAGCTGACTGTGATTCAGTGCGTCTGGCTCGACGGTAACCGGTATCGCCCACTGGATCGAGTGGTCACTGCGCCGTCTATCCAAGAAAGCTTTGTCCGATGCCGAAAGAGCATCCGTTTTCACCAGGACGTCCAGCAGTCTCGGTGCGGAGGGATCTTGCGCTTGGAGCCCGCCCGCCATTCCGTAGCCCACAACCATAATCAGTAGTAGAAATAGACTTTTCATCAATCCATCTCCTTTTTAGCTTCCTGCGTACTTGCTACCTGAATTGGGTAGCCGCCAAAGGATGCCTGTGAGCGTTCTCATTGACCAGAGAAGTGCGAGATGTTCGTTCGCACTTCACCGAGAAGGCTAACGCCGCAGAGTCCGTCATGATGTGCCCGCAATCACAGTGCTTTTTTTGACAAGCCTAGCCTCCGCCGGTCGACCCGCTCACCGGACTGCCTAGTTAGTGCGGTCGCGGTGGACTCGGTCGTTTGGCGTAGCCCAAGAAGCTGAACACGCGGCTGTGGGCCACATCGCGGCCGGCACCCCGTTCATAGCCAAACCCGAACCCGCGTCCACGACCCTATATAGCACCTGCCTGTAATGCTGGATCGCGACCATCAGGTCTCGTCCTTGCCCAACAGGGACGCCAATTTTTTTCGGGCGCGCAGCTCCAGCATCGCCTCGCCATACGCTTCC
>NZ_JARXRM010000034.1 GCF_029887875.1 Luteimonas endophytica | reverse complement strand
TGGACGCTGGAGGCGACTGATAGGCGGCCGGTAGCCGAGGCTGGCATGTGGTCGATGCCAGTTGTACTGATGGAGCCAGTGAGGCAGGGCCTGGCGCCGCTGGTCTGAGCTGTCATAGGAGCGAGCGTAAGCCCACTCGCGCAATGTGGTCTGGACCAGTCGTTCGGCCTTGCCGTTGGTACGGGGCGTGTAGGGGCGCGTGCGCAGGTGGCGCAGGCCCAGTCGGCGCAGGAGCCGGCGGAACAGCCGGGACTTGTAACAGGCGCCGTTGTCGGTCATGACCCGGGCGAAGGTGATGCCAAGGCCGCGGTAGTACCGTAGCGCTTGCAGCAGCGCCCGGCACGCACTGGTGCCACGTTCGTCGTTCTCGACGGTACCGAAGGCGATCCGGGAGTGGTCGTCGATGGCAAGGTGGACGAACTCCCAACCGGCGCCATCCGAAGTGCCCTGGCGAGCGCCGGTGACGCGATGTCCGGGGCGCCAGAACCGGCCCAGCTTCTTGATGTCCAGATGCAACAGATCACCCACCTGTGGGTACTCGTAGCGGTGGTCCGGGCGCGCTGGCGCCAGCTCGGCCAGTCGATGCAGACCGGCACGACGCATCAGCCGCGCGATCGTGCTCCGGCCGACGGGCAGTGCCAGCGAGATCTGGCGATAGGTCCGCCGCTGGCGACGCAGGGCGACTACCTGCTCGACGACCGGCGCCGGCGTGGCACTGGGGCAGCGAAGCGGGCGCGACGAACGGTCCTGGAGCCCTCCCGGGCCTTCCTCGCGGAAGCGGCGCAACCACTTGTAGGCCGTTCGAGTGCTCACACCCGCAGCGTGGGCGGCTTCTTCGACCCGAAGACCGTGCTCGATCACCCGTTCCACAAGCAGGGCTCGACCGCGAGGCGTAAGACGGGCATGTTTATGCAGGTTCATCCGGGGCTCCTGGGGTGCTGAATGGGTCGCACCTCCAGTGTTCCGGGATCACCCCGGATGAACAACCTACTGAGAGATCACAGCTAGCGGTCGCCTGGAGAATCGTGCAAATCGACTGGCCGGTACCACCTGGTTTGCGCCGTTCTCGAGCAAAAGACAGGCGCGGCTTGGGAGGCCTACCAGAAGGTGCGCGGCCTTCAATCGCAGATGATGCCTGCCTTCTCCAGCATCTCCCGGAGCGGCTGCAGGCGGGAGCGATAGCGCTTCCACCGATCCAGTGCGGTGGTATACATCGGCGCCCGAACCTGGACGGCGCTCGCGGTTGTGACCGGGGAGAGGTTCTTTTCGAACGCCAGGCACGCGTCGTCCCATTCGAGTTCGCAATGGGAGACGATTGCGCGGCTGGTGTTTTCCTGTTCCGTCACCAGCGCTTCGTACCCCACTTCCAGGATCCGTCCGGGAAACGCCCTTTTCCAATGCGCCATTAGCCCGTCGAACAGGATGTAGTAGTGCCCGATGTCGAGGAGGTCGTAGGAATAGTCGAAGTAGGGCGACTCCGGCGCGAAAAGCTGCCTGAAATTGCTGAGACAGGTGTCAAGTGGGTGCCGACGGACACAGACGATCTTCGCCGCCGGCAGCGCGCAGGCGATGTACCCCAGGTACAGGAAGTTGTGCGGCAGCTTGTCGGTAAAGAACGGCAGCGAGCCTGTGAATGCGCGGGTGCTGGCCACGTAGTCGTCGCCCAACCTACGCCAGTCGACAGCATTCGCGCCTGCGCGGGAAATGTGCGCTGGATTGAACATCTCGAACGACTGGCCGCCTAACGCGCGCTTCCAGGCGGAGGGGAAATTGTGCAGTTCCCCGGCGGACTGGACTTGGGGGTGGCTGGAGATGATCCGGTCCACCAAGGTAGTGCCGGTGCGCGGCATGCCGACGATGAAAATCGGATCTTCGGCGGCGCTGCCCTGGGTGGTCGGACTGGAATAGGGGGCAGGGAAGACCGAGGCCAATGCAGCGAACAGGTCCCTGTCCTTCGACCTGGAATACCGAAGCAATTCCCTGGGAGCTGCCTTGCCGAGCACGCAATGGTCGAAGGCGCTTTCGTAGTCGCCGATGTCCTCAAATTCCTTGGCCAATGCCATGTTGAGGAATGTGGTTGCGGTGACCTTGCCCGCCGCGCGTTCGGCCAGAGCCGATAGGCGTTGTATGTGGTTGGATTCCCTGGACTGCCTGCGTAGTTGGGACAGGGAATGGTGCGCCCTCCAGTGATGCGGGTTCAGGGCGACACTGGCCTCCAGCTCGCGTTCGGCGCCATCCAGATCACCAAGGAAGGTGAGCGCGGTGCCGAGGTTGAAGCGCACTCCAGAATCTCCGGGCATGAGCCGTGCCGCCCTGCGAAAGGCGTGTGCCGCGCGCTCGTAGGCGTGGCATTGCACCAGTACGACGCCGAGCGTGTCGAATCCAGCAGCGTTTTCCGGCAGCAGGAGACGTTCGGCCTTGCCGGCCGCAGCCAGGGCCGCGGCATAGTCCTGCGACGCAACGCATGCCCTTGCCAGGTAAAGATGAAAATCGGCGCGCTGCGGATCCAGCGTGATCGCCCGCCTGAAATGGTCCTGCGCGTCGCGGATCCTGCTTCGTTCCAGCACGGCGACGCCCGCGATGAAGTGGCTCTCTGGGTCGAAAGGGGTTCGTTCGATCAAGCGAGCGGCTTGCGAATGCGCATCGTCCCAGCGCCGCTGATGCATGGCGGCGAGCGCCTTTTTCTTGAGCTCGGCTACGTCCATGGATGGGGGTGCTCTTGAAGCATCGAATGACTGCCTCTGCCGGGCGCGGTGGCCAACGTCTACGTGCCGGTTCGGCATTATGGATGAGTGGGCCGACGTCGCCAAAAGCGCGTCCGCAGAAAAGACTACAGCCCCTTGCGGGGCTGTAGTCTTGGAGCACAACGGAACTTCTAGGATCAGAAGCTCTGCTGGTAGCGCATGTACACGAAGCGGCCGATGTCGTGACCGCCGTAGAACGCATAGCCGGAGCTCGGCTGCGTGTAGTAGATCGGCGGGTCGCGATCGAACACGTTGTTGGCGCCAACGGCGATCCTGGCATTCCACGGCGCGTTCCAGCTGAACTGCACGTCGTTGAACGCCACCGAACCCACTTCGTTGTGCGGAACGACCGCGCCCAGCGTATCCGGTGCCTGGTAGTCCGGGATCGAGCAGTGCCGTCCGTCGCCGAAGCCCATGCACGCTTCCTTGCTGCCCGAGTTGTACCGGATGCCCCAGTTGACCGCAAAGTCGTTGAGCGCCCAATTCAGGTTTAGATTCGAGCGGATGCGGAAGCTGTCCTCGAAACCGTTGGCCTGGCTCGGTACCTCTTCCGGATCGTTCGTGGACTTGGTTTCGTAGCTGCTGACGTAGGTCGTTGCCCACCTGGCGCCGAACTGACCGTAGTCGGTGTTGAGCGTGTAGTTCAGGTCCAGGTCGAAACCTTCGGTTTCGGCATAGCCGGAGTTCCGGCCACCGAACCCGAGCTCGGTCACGATGTAGCCGAGAGATGGGCTACGCGAGAACAGCTCGCAGCGGCTTTCGATCAGGGCGACGTAGCAGTCGTTCAGGATTTCGTTCGGCGTGTCGGCAACGATCGTGTTTTCGATCCTGATGTTCCACCAGTCGAGCGCGACGGACAGGCCTTCCACGTAGCTCGGGCTGTACACCAGGCCGAGCGTCTTGGACGTGGAGAATTCCGGCTCGAGGAAGGGGTTGGAGCCCGAGCGGAACGGGACCGGCGTCTGAGCAACCCGGCCATCGGTGGGCTCGAAGCCTTGCTGCAGCTGGCGATAGTTGGCCGGCACGTCCTGAAGGCAGCGGGCCGAGCCGCGGGCATCGCCATAGACGCTGTCGCAGGGATCGTGGAAACCGGTGGTGAAGGTATCCGTCGTGCCGCCGTACAGGTCGCCAATGGACGGCGCGCGGAAGCCCTCGGCCCAGGTGCCGCGGACCAGCAGGTCGTCGATCGGTCGCCACTTCAGCCCGAACTTGTTGTTCGTGGTGTCACCGAAGGTATCGAAGTCCGAATAGCGGCTGGCCACGCTGAGCGACAGTTCCTGGGCGAAAGGAGCATCGGCCAGGATCGGGATGTTCAACTCGGCATAGACCTCGTCCACCGAGTACGAACCGTAGGTCGGGCCGGACGCCAGATTGGTGGAATCGCCCGACTGCGCGATCGCGTCCGGGGTGAAGCCGCCTTCTTCCTTGCGGTGCTCGACGCCCACCGCGAAGCCCAGGTCGCCTGCAGGCAACGTCCACAGCGAACCGGTCAGGTTGGCGAAGTAGTTGTTGGTCTCGGTCCTGCCCAGCGCATGCTCTTGCTTGTAGAGATAGTCCTGGACCGCCGGATCAGCCAGCGAATGGGCCACCGCACCCGTGCCGAAGCCGGCGAAGGGGTTCCATGGCACGCAACCGGCGATCACCTCGTCGGCGCCGTCGACCCCGGTGCCCTCGGTGCCGCAGACGATCTGGCCCTGGGCGTTCATGAACGACGGACCCACCGCCTGGCGGATGTTCGGGATATAGAGGTTGCCGTTGTTGACGATCCGCAGCTCGTTCTCGTTGTACATGTACCCGACGTCCCAGTCGAAGTACCGTGTGCCGATTTCGAACGCGCCCTGCAGCGCCAAGCTCGCGCGCCAAGTGGTCTGGTCGGTGTCCGTGGTGCGCGGCACTTCCCAACCGCGACGGCGCCAGTTGACCGGGTCGGTGCCGCCGGTCGGGTTGAAGTAGCTGTCGGCCGACATCGGAGCCTGGATGGCAGCGGCCTGCGACTGGGTCGGGTAGCCGGCGATCTGGCGGAACGAGGAGCGCTTGGTGTAGCCCAGGTCGGCGAGGAAGCGGATGTCGTCGGTCAGATCGTAGTTGGTGCTGACGAACAGCGAACGGCGTTCGAGCGGGGTCAGCAAGTGCATCTGGTCGGTCGGCTTGCTGGTGTCGGCGGCGGTCTGGTCGTGCCAGCCGTCCGTGCCCAGGGCGTCGCTGCCGCGATCGGCGACCTGCCAGGGGTCATCACCGCTCACGCGCCAGTTGCCCCACTGACCGACGGGGGTGGTGCTGTACTGCGGGTAGCCGGGGTAGGAATCGTCGGAGAACCAGCGGTCGCGCGCCCAGACGCTTTCTTCATCGTGATACTCGGCGCCGATGGTGACCGAGCCACGATCGCCGGCCATGCCGATCACGAAGTCGTAGGTCTGCTTCGCTCCGTCGCCTTCGCCGTACTGGCCGTAGTAAGCGTTGACTTCGGCGCCCTCGAAGTTGCGCCGGGTGATGATGTTGATGACGCCAGCCATGGCGTCGGAGCCGTAGATGGAGGAGGCGCCGTCCTTCAGGACGTCGATGCGTTCGACCATGGCGGTCGGGATGGTGGACACGTCCTGGAAGCCATCGGGGCTGATGCCCAGGCGCTTGCCGTTGACCAAGACCAGAGTGCGCTGTGCGCCGAGGTTGCGCAGGTCGATGTACTGACCGCCCGCTTCCTGGTTGGCGGTCAGCGGCGAGGTGCGGCTGAATGTAGGGGAACCCGCCGAAGGAATGTTCTGCAGCAGGTCGGCAACGGTATTGAACCCACCGGCCTGGATTTCATCGCGGCTGATGGTCACGACCGGCTGAGCGGTCTCGATGTCGACCTGGCGGATACGCGAGCCGGTCACCTCGATGCGGTCGAGGGTGGTGGCTTCCTGCTCGGTTTCCTGGGCGAACGCAACGCCCGTGCCCGCCAGGGCGGTTGCACCTGCGGCGAGCGCGAGGGTGATCGCGTCGCGGAGCTGGGTGGTCTTGAATGTCATCTCTCTCTCCAAGTGAGTCTTGGGAAATTCCCATGGGAACCCGCCGGTGGCGTCAACTAAAACGCCTAATTCGGCAAGGCCGGGGCCGATAGTAGCCCCCCTCGGAGAAAAATTAAAGTGTCGTTAATCGAGACGGCGAAAAACGGAACTTTCACGTTTCCCGCGGTGATGCCGAGCAGCCGTCAGAGATCCTGCTCGTAGCGGACATAGGGCACCGTGCCCTCGTCCTCGCCGTTCTCACCGCGCGGTGAGAAAGGATTCCTGCCGCGCGTGACGACGTTCTCGGCGCCCACGGTGAGCTGCCCGCTCCAGGGCGTCCGCCATGTCAGGCCGAGTCCGAGGCCTTCCCAGCGCGGCTGGCCCGGAGTGTCGATGACCTGGCCGATGACGTTGGCGCCGAAATTGCCGAAACCGCCGCCGACGGTCAACGAACGGCTGTCCCAGCGATCGGCCAGACCGGCCGGCGCCTGGGCGTAGGGGATGAGGCGCGCCTTGGCGACGGTGCCGGCGATCGAGACGAAACCCTGGTCGCTGATGTTCTTCTGCGCGAACACGGTGAGATCGTTGCTGTCGACCTGACTGGCGCCGCCACGCGGCCCGGTCGAGGTCATCCATGCAGGGAGATCGCCGCTGCTCTCGCCGACCGCCAGGCCGATGCTGCCGCCGGGGCGGCTGAAGGCGGCGGTGGCCGAACTGCGGCGCCCGCCGTCATCGCCGAGATCGTCGTCGAGCGATGCGAGCAGGCAGTTGTTGGCCAAGTTGCCGAGCGCGTGCGACAGCCCGCTCGGATCGTTGCAGAGCAAGGCGAGCGAATCGCCCGATTCCAGGCCGAAAGCCGCATCCAGGCGGTTGCCGCCGAAACGCAACCGTGCGCCGCTGCGCGCGGCGCCGTCGTCGGCGGGCTCGAGCACCAGCAGCGCTTCGAGCCGCCCGCTGGCGTTGTTCCAGATCGGAAGCACCGTCTGTTCGCCGTCGCCGGACGCGGCGCGGCGATCCTGCGCGTGTGCACCCAGCGTGGCGCCGAAGGCGAGCAGGGCGGCAATCGCGAGCTTGGCAGGGCGCAGATGCATGACGGTCGGTCGACCCGAGGGTGGAGTCGGAAGTTCCCCGGAACCAGCGGGACCCGATTCTACCCGATTTATGTTTATTTAACAAGATCCCCGGCCCGCTCCCGGCTACTGCAACCGGTGCGGGGCGTCCATTGGAGCGCCGGTGGCCGTGAACAAGGCGTCAACGGCATCCCGATCGAATTCGTAGGCCTGGCCGCAGAATTCGCAGTGGATGCGGGCCAGGCCGTCGATGACCGCCGCCCCCGCCTCCTCCTGCCCGAGCGATCGCAGGACCTCGGCGACGCGCCCGCGCGAACACGAACACCCGAATCGCAGCGGTCTGGCGCCCAGCGGCTCCGGCGCCTCCTCGTGGAAGAGGCGATGGAGCAGCGTTGCGCCCGGCCAGGCCAGCAGTTCGGCGGGCCTCAGGGTGTCGAACAGGGCACTGGCCCGGTCCCAGCCGTCGGCATCGCCCTGGTCGCCGGGCAGCTTCTGCAGCATCAGCCCGGCCGCCGCATGCCCGTCGGCGGCAAGCAGCAGGCGGGTGGGCAACTGCTCGGACTGGTGGAAGTAGCCCTCGAACGCTTCGGACAGCGAATCGGCGGCGATCTCCACCAGGCCCTGGTAGCGCTGGGGTTCGCGGTTGCCCGTGCCCGGGTTCTCGACGGTGATCGCCAGGATGGCGCTGGCGGCGGCGTCGCGCAGGCCGGACGGGAGCGTCGCGCCGTCGTCGGCGAGGCGGACGATGCCGCGCAGGGTGCCGGCCGCGGTGCATTCGGCGAACAGCGTGCGTAGCGCGCCCTGGCCGCGCAGGTGCACCGACAGGCGGCCCTCCACCTTTGCATGCCCGGTGAACAGTGCTGCGGCCGCACACGCCTCCCCCAGCAGCGTGGCGGCGCCCGGGGAAAGCGTGTCGCGGCTGCGGATCGCCTCCCAGGTCCCGCCCAGGTGGACGCGCACCCCGCGCACACCGGCCCGGGGCAGCAGGAAGCGGTCGAGGCTGTCGGTGTCGGCGGGGCGGTCGTTCATAGGGATCGGGATCGGCAGCGGGTGCGGCGGCGCCATGATGTCCGATAATGCGGGCAGCGGACATGGCGAAGAAGACGATGGATGGGGGCGGATCGGCGGGGCTCAAGCGGGATCGGCGGCGATGAGGGCGCGCCGGCCACGTCGCCGGCCCTGGCTGCGGCGGCTGTTGCTGCTGCCGGTGCTGCTGGCAGTGTTCAGCGTGCTGCAGGTGGCGGCGCTGCGTTTCCTCGATCCTCCGCTGTCGATGTTCATGGCGGCGCGCCACGCCGACGCGTGGCGCGCCGGCGACAGCGGGTTCCGCCACGCTTACCAGTGGCGTGATCTCGACCGGATCGCGCCGGCGCTGCCGCTGGCCGCGATCGCCGCGGAGGACCAGAACTTCGCCACGCATCATGGGTTCGACCTCGAGGCCATACAGAAGGCGCGCGAGCACAACGCGCGCGGCGGGCGGCTGCGCGGTGCCAGCACGATCAGCCAGCAGGTGGCCAAGAACTTGTTCCTGTGGAACGGCCGCAGCTGGGTCCGGAAGGGGCTGGAGGCGTGGTACACGGTGCTGGTCGAGGCGATCTGGCCGAAGCGGCGCATTCTCGAGGTCTATGTGAACGTCGCCGAGTTCGGCGACGGCGTATACGGTGCGCAGGCGGCGGCGCGCGCCTTCTTCGGCAGGGATGCGGAGGGTCTTTCCCAGACCCAGAGCGCGCGCCTGGCCGCGGTGCTGCCCAGCCCGCGACGATACAGCGCCGCCCGTCCCGGGCCCTACGTGCAGCGGCGGACCGCGGCGATCGAGCGGCAGATGCGCCAGATCGGCGGCGTCGCGTACCTGGAGCGGCTGGATTGAACCCGGCGGCGGTGTGGGTTGCGGCGGCAAGCCTTAGGATGTCCCGATGACCATGGACCGCCTGACCGTCGTCGTCGCCGCCTACAACGAGGCCGAGGCCCTGCCGGTGTTGCAGGGGCGGCTGGCTGCGGTGCTCGATGCGCTGGCCGCGGACGGGCTGGACGGCCGGGCACTGTACGTCGACGACGGCAGCCGCGATTCCACCTGGGAGGTGTTGCGCGCGATCGCCGCGGGCGACGGACGCGTCTCACTGCTGCGGCTGTCGCGCAATTTCGGCAAGGAGGCGGCGCTCACCGCCGGGCTCGACCTCGTCGACGAGGGGGCTGCACTGATCCTGGATGCAGACGGCCAGGATCCGCCGGAGCTGATCCCGGCGTTCGTGGCGCGCTGGCGCGAGGGCTACGACGACGTCTACGGCACCCGTTTGCAGCGCGAGGGCGAGGGCTGGCTGAAGCGGGCCTCGGCGCACGCGTTCTACCGGGTGATGCAGCGGCTGTCGAAGACGCCGATCCCGGTCGACACCGGGGATTTCCGGCTACTCTCGCCGCGCGCGCTCGCGGCCTTGCGGCAGCTGCGCGAGCGGCACCGGTTCATGAAGGGACTGTTCGGCTGGGTCGGCTACCGGCGCGTCTCGATCCCCTACCGGCGCGAGCCGCGCCTGGCCGGCGACAGCAAGTTCAATTTCTGGCGGCTGTGGAACTTCGCGCTCGAAGGGATCACCAGCTTCTCGACCGCGCCGTTGCGGCTGGCGACCTACGTGGGCCTGGGCAGCGCGGTGCTGGCCTTCGCTTATGCGGTGTGGGTGGTGGTGAAGGCGATCTTCCTCGGCGACCCGGTGGCGGGCTGGCCCACGATGATGGTGGTGATCCTGTTCCTGGGGGGCGTGCAGCTGATCGCCCTGGGCATGATCGGCGAATACCTGGGCCGGCTGTACGAGGAGTCCAAGCAGCGGCCGCTGTATCTCGTCGACAGCTGGTTGCCGGCCGCGGGAGTATGCTCGGGCCGGACCCAGCCGAGCGGAGGTGAGCGCCATGCGTACGGTGAGACAGCTGCTGGAGGCGAAGGCGCCTGAGATCTTCGCGGTGGCGCCGGACGTGCCGGTGATCGAGGCGATCCGGCTGATGGCGCACAAGCACATCGGTGCGGTGCTGGTGATGCAGGGGGGGCGCCTGGCCGGGATCCTTTCGGAACGCGACTACGCCCGCAAGATCGTGCTCGAGGGGCGGTCGTCGAAGGACACGCCGGTGCGCGACATCATGACCGCGAAGGTCATCACGGTTGCCCTGGACGACAACGTGCAGGGCTGCATGCAGCTGGTCACGCGGGAACGCATCCGCCACCTGCCGGTCGCCGACGCGGCCGGAAACGTGCTGGGGGTAGTGTCGATCGGCGACCTGGTCAAGGCGGTCATCGAGGACCAGCAGCTGGAACTCGACCAGCTGCAGCGCTACATCGCGTCCTGACCCGGCTCCCTTTCTCGACGGCAGCGGTGGCTGGCCGCCCGCCCGATGCCTGGCGGCCATCTCCACCCAAGCCCGTCATCCTTCGGAAGCGATAGACGCGTCGGGCGGGCTACTCCGCGTACTGCCCGCCGCAGCTGCTGTCCTCGCCCCCGCCCAGTTCGAGCATGGCGAGCAGGGCGGCCGGCGGGGCGATGGTGCCCAGGGTGATCGCCAGCGCGCCGCGCAGGCCGAGCCGGCCCATGTCGGGGCGGAAGCTGGGGTCGCGGAAGGTGCCGTCCGCGACCAGCGGCGAGCGCAGCGAGAGGATGCTGCGATCCTTCGGGCGCGGCTTGAGCACCAGATCCAGGGTCTCGTCGCGCAGGCTGATGCTGCCCTCGCCGAGGATGATCGTGTCGGTGGTGTCGAACGCCAGCGCACGCGCCTCCATCACCCCGTCGCGCACCGCGAAATCGCCGAACGCGCAACGCACCGGGATGATGCGGTCGCCGGTGATGAGGAAACGCAGCGCCTCGGCGATGTCGACGCCGGCGAACTCCACCAGCAGGTTGCTGACCTTCCCCGGGCCCATGCCCACGGCGATGTCGCCGTCCGCGCTGCCGAGCATCTTCGCCACCGAGTTGCCGGTGCCGCTGATGCCCACCACGCCGCCGATCGCGCCGACCGCGTCCTTCGCCAGCGCCGAGTCCGGGAACAGCCGGGCCAGCTGCAGGCCCTCGATCCGGGCGTCCAGCCGGGTGCGGATCGGCTGCTGGTTCGAATCCATGCGCACGGTCGCGCGGATGTCTCCGCCGGCGACGCCGAAGTTCAGCGGGTCCAGGGTGACCTGGCCGCTCTCCAGCAGCAGATGCGCCTCCATGTCGTCCAGCGGCAGCGTGGGGGCGTCGATGCGCCGGGCGCGCAGGCGCACGTCGGCGTCCATCGCGTGCAGCTTGTCCAGCGCGTATGGAGTGTCGGGAAGCACCCGGTCGCTGGTGGCCTGCTGCTGCGCCCGCTCGCGCTGCGTCTCGTTGGCGGTCTCGCCATCTCCCGATTGCGGCGGCGCGCCGATGAAGCCCGCCAGATCGTCCAGGTCGAGCAGGTCCGAGGTGAGGTCGGCACGGAGCACCGGACGTTCGCCGCCGGCCTCCACGGTCACGTCGCCGGCCAGGTCGCTGTCGCCCACCTTTCCCTCGAAGCCGGTATAGCGCCAGGTGTCGCCCTCGCGGCGAAAACGGCCGTCCAGGGAGTAGGGCGGCGTGGAGGGCATGGCGATGCCGAGCAGCGGGTACAGGTCCTCCAGGTCGCGCCCGGACAGCGCCATCTGCAGGTCGAACCGCTCCAGCCGGAACGGATCGACCAGCGCCCCGCGTGCATGGGCGCGGGTGGTGCCGGCGGTGGCGTGCAGGTCCAGGCGGTAGGCGTTCTCCGTGTCCTGCAGGTCGAGCGGAGACTGGGCGCTGCCCTCCAGGCGGAACGGGTTGCCGCGCCAGCGGCCTTCGCCCGCGATTCCGACCGGCGGCGCGGCTCCTTCGCGCTGCGGCTCGCGGCTCGCGACGCGGGCGTCGATGAGGGTGTCGTGCGCGGCGTCGACGAAGAGCAGCCGGCCCTCCTCGATCCACAACCGCTCGAGTCGCGGCCGGTCTCCATCCCCGGACCGGGCGAAATCCCAGTTGCCGCCGCCCTCGGGTCCGGTCTCCAGGCGCAGCCGCGGTTTCGTCAGGCGGATGTCGGGAATCCGTACGCCGCGCCCGGTGAACAGGGAAGCCAGGCTGATGCGCAGCTCCAGGCGGTCGGCGCTGGCCATTTCGGTTTCCTTGGCCCAGGACGCGTTCCCGAGGCGGAGGTCATCGGCGCGGATCGTGGTTTCTAGGGCGGGATCGACGTCCAGATCGCCGCCGATCTCGAAGCTGCGGCCGATGCGCGATTCCACCCCGCGCTCGACCGCCCCCTTGAACCAGTTCCAGTCCCAGAACAGCCACATCGCCAGCACGGCCAGCGCGACAGCGGCCAGGGCGCTCCACCACGGATGGTCCGCGGCGATCGCGATCGCCCGGGGAGTGCGTGGAGCGTCGGTTGCCATGCCCGCCCTGCGGTGTGAACTGCCGACACCATCGTCAGGCGGCGGTAAAGCAGGGGTGAATGCCGCACCCTCCGGTTCAGCCGGCAGCGGCCGTCAGGCGCGCCTAGTCCTGGATCGGCTCGCAGCGCAGGCTGCGGCCGCCGTCCTCCTGGGAGAGCTCGACGTAGTCGTCATCGACCACCAGCCGGAGACCGACGTCCGCCCAGGTCGGCGGCGTGCTGCCGGCGATGGCGCCGAGCCGCACCGTACGCCCATCGCTCATCCTGACGCGGGCGACGCGACCTTCGCGGATCAGCTCGACGCGGTTGCCGTCGTCGCAGGCGTAGCGCGCCTGCACCACCTCGTCGTCGGCGGCGGCTGGGGCCTGCGCCGGGGAGGGCTCGGTGGCCTGCGGCTCCGGAGATTTCGCTTGGCAGGCCGTCAGCAGGAGCGCAAGGAGGATACCGATGCCGGGAAAGGAAAAGTTCACTGGAGTCGCCTCGCGGCGTTCGACCGGAGCCCATGATAGCGCGGCGGCCGTCAGACCGGCCCGATCACCTCGGCCATGACCGCGACGTAGTGGCAGACGCTGCCGGCGATGCAGAACAGATGCCAGATCGCGTGCGAGTACGGCACCGTTTCGCGGTGGTAGAAGAACGTGCCCAGCGTGTAGGCGATGCCGCCGGCGAGCAGCCAGCCGAAGGTCCAGGCGTCGAGCGCGCTCAGGACCGGCTTGATCGCCACCAGGACCAGCCACCCCATCGCCACGTAGATCAGCGTCGACAGGCGCCTGAAGCGCCCGGTGTAGAACAGCTTGAACACCACGCCGGCCAGCGCCAGGGTCCAGATCGCCGCGAACAGCGACCAGCCGAGCGGCCCGCGCAGGGCGATGAGGGTGAAAGGCGTGTAGGTGCCGGCGATCAGCAGGTAGATCGCGCAGTGGTCGAAGACCTTGAGCCGGCCCTTGAGGACCGGGTGGGTGACGGCGTGATAGAGAGTGGAGGCGGTGTAGAGCAGCAGCAGCGAGATGGCGAACACGATCGCCGCGCCGAGCTGCCAGGCATTGCCGTGCAGCGCCGCGAGCGCGATCAGCACCGCGCCCCCGGCCAGCGCGGCCGCCGCTCCCACGCCGTGGGTCAGCGCGCTGGCCAGCTCCTGGCGCTTGGCGTGCAGGGTGGCGGCGTGGCTCATCCGGCTACCTTGGTCCGGGCGATTGGAGCAAATGCTCGGTCGCCCCGCCCGGCAATCGCGGCGTCCCCGCGCACTTGCGGTGAGCTGTCCGGGCTCGCTGTCGGCGTTCGCGGTGATGGGATCCATGGGCCGCCCGGTGCTGGAGATCGCCACCGTAGCGACCCGCCGGCCACGGCCGGGTGACGGTTCAGTCGATCCCCACCGCGTGGGCGTGCTCGCGGGTGGCCAGCAGTTCCACATCGGGCCAGCGTTCTGCGGTCAGCTGAAGGTTGACGCGGGTCGGGGCGAGGTAGACCAGCTGGCCGGCGGCGTCGAGGCCGAGATGCTGGGCGTTCTTCTCGCGGAACTCCTCCAGCTTCCGGGGGTCGCCGCAGCGCACCCAGCGGGTGGTCACCACGCCTACCGGCTCGAACCCGGCGTCGACCCCGTACTCGTCCTTGAGCCGGTAGGCGGCGACGTCGAACTGCAGCACCCCGACCGCGCCGAGGATCAGGTCGTTGGACATCAGCGGGCGGAAGAACTGGGTGGCGCCCTCCTCGGACAGCTGCGCCAGGCCCTTCTGCAGCTGCTTGAGCTTGAGCGGATCGCGCAGGCGGGCGCGCCGGAACAGCTCGGGTGCGAAATTGGGAATGCCGGTGAAGGCCAGCGTCTCGCCCTCGGTAAAGGTGTCGCCGATGGAAATGGTGCCGTGGTTGTGGATGCCGATCACGTCGCCGGGCCAGGCCTCGGCGGCGATCTCGCGGTCGCTGGCCATGAAGGTGAGCGCGTTGGCGAGCTTGACCTCCTTGCCGGCGCGCACGTGGAACGCCTTCATCCCGGCCACGAAGCGGCCCGAGCAGACCCGCATGAAGGCGACCCGGTCGCGGTGCTGCGGATCCATGTTGGCCTGGATCTTGAACACGAACCCGGTCAGCCGCTCCTCGGCTGGCCGTACCATACGGGTGGTGGTGGCGCGGGGCTGGGGCGGCGGAGCGTGTCCGACGAAGAAATCGAGCAGTGGCTGCACGCCGAAATTGTTCACCGCCGAACCGAAGAACACCGGGGTCTGGCGGCCGGCCAGGTAGGCCCCGGCATCGAAGGGGTGCGACGCGCCCTGCACCAGCGCGAGCTCGTCGCGCAGCTCGGTCAGCATCTGCGCGCCGATCCGCGCCTCGAGGGCGGGGTCTTCGATGGAGGCGAAGATGGTCGAGTCCTGCCGGGTGAAGTTGCGGCCCGGTTCGTAGAGGTGCACCTCGCCGGTGAGCAGGTGCACCACGCCCTTGAGGCGCTGGCCCATGCCGATCGGCCAGGTGACCGGGGCGCACTGGATGCCGAGCACGGATTCGACTTCGTCGAGCAGCTCGATCGGCTCGCGGCCTTCGCGGTCGAGCTTGTTGATGAAGGTCATGATCGGCGTATCGCGCAGGCGGCAGACCTCCATCAGCTTGATGGTGCGCTCCTCCACGCCCTTGGCGACGTCGATCACCATCAGCGCGGAGTCGACCGCCGTGAGCACCCGGTAGGTGTCCTCGCCGAAGTCGGCATGACCGGGGGTGTCGAGCAGGTTGACGACGCGGCCCTCGTAGGGGAACTGCATCACCGAGGAGGTCACCGAGATGCCGCGCTCCTTCTCCAGCGCCATCCAGTCGGAGGTGGCGTGGCGCGCCGCCTTGCGGCCCTTGACGCTGCCGGCCATCTGGATGGCGCCGCCGAACAGCAGCAGCTTTTCGGTCAGGGTGGTCTTGCCGGCGTCGGGGTGCGAGATGATCGCGAAGGTGCGGCGGCGCGCGGCTTCAGTGGAAACGTCGGGCATGGGGGGAGCGCGCCGATGGGCGCCGGTCTGGAGGCGGGAGGGCGCGATTATAGGTTCTACCGGTCGTTGCTGCGTTCGTCGGAACCGCGACCTTCGCCGGTGAGCAGAGGCAGGCTCGGATCTACGGCGCTCGAAAGGCGGGTCGACGCGTTGCCGGCGATGGAGTGTCGGGTCTACGGCCTTCGACGAGAGCGGAGCCCGGGCCGGGGAGGCCTTGCCGGCGGAGTCGGGCCATCCATGGCCCGATCCGCCGCCGCAGGCCGTCCATGGCCTGCTGTCCGCCTCCCCCGGCGCGGCTCACGCCCCCGCGCCCCCAGCCGAAGACGCTCCTGGGCTATTCGCTGGCGCCGGCCCGCGCCGACGGTGATGGGTCGTCGGCGGGCGCGGGGGCGGCCTGCTGCGGGTCGTCGAAGCGCAGGATCCCGCGCGGGCCGAACATGCGGAAAGGGATCGACTGCAGCTGCATGCCGCGGTTGACCTGGACCACGAAGTGCAGGTGCGGTCCGCTGCTGAAGCCGGTATTGCCGGACAGCGCGATACGCTGGCCGCGGCGGATCCGCTCGCCGCTGCTTACGAATACCCGTTCTGCGTCCAGATGGGCGTACACCGCCATCGTGCCGTCGTCGTGCAGGATCCGCACGAAGTTCGCGCGGCCGCCGTAGCGTTCCTCGGTGCCGGTGGCGGTGAACCCCGACTCGGCCTGCATCACCGTGCCGTCGCGCGCCGCCAGCACCGGGGTCCCGACCTCGACTGCCAGGTCCACCGCGTGGCGATTCTCCGCATCGTCATGGCTGAAGCGGCCGCCCCAGCCCTGCTCGACGTAGAGTTGCCGGCTTTGCAGCGGCCAGGCGTATTCAATGTCCTGCGGCCGTGCGCCAGGATGGCCGGGGACGGCTTCGAGGCGGAGTTCCGCGCTGGCCGCCGCGGTGCCGGCGATGCGTGCCACCAGGACCCGGCCGCGCGCTGGCACCGTGGCGCGTGCCGGCAGGGCCGGCTGCGCCTGCGGCGCGGCGCCCGCGGAGGCGCGCAGGACCACCCCGATCGGGCCGTCGAGCAGGTTTTCCGCCCACGCCAGCACCAGGCCGTCGCGCTGCTCGAGCCGCAGCCGCGCCACCGGGGCGGGCTCGATCTCCACCGCCACCAACGTCACTGCGGCGGCAGGCGCACCGTCGCCGACCCGGTCGCCGTAGTGGACCACGCCGTCCTCGCCGGTCCATCTGTACACGCGCGCCGCCTGCGACCATGCCGGCGTCGCCAGCAGGGCGGCGGCTGCCAGCGCCGCCATGGTCCAGCGCGCGTGCATCGGCTCAGCGCAGGCAGTCGGGGTCGAGCCGCAGCGCGCGGACCACGTCGCGAAGGTCGAACGCGGTGACCGCGCGATCGTCGTGCACCGCGTACAGGGCGCCGCCGGGAAAGCGCGGCGTGGCCGCCGCATGCAGCGCGACGCCATCGGTATTGGCGGTGAGGCGGCCGGTGAAGCTGCCGCGCGGCGCCAGATCCGCGCGGGCGTAGAGATGGAACGTGGTCAGTGGGGTGAGCTGGTCCACCGCCACCCAGTAGCCGCTTTCGGCGCCGCACGACCACAGCGCCACGCCTTCGGCCTCGCCGACGAAGCTGCCATCCGGCAGGTCGACCCCGGTATAGCGGCCGTCCAGGGTGTATTCGCGCAGCGTCGAGACGTTGCGACGGTCCTCGTCGGCCACCAGCAGCCGGTCGTGCAGCGGATCGCCGGCGATCGACTCGACCATGCGCAGCGCGCCGCGCTCGCTGGTGTCGCCGAAGGCCCCGAGGTACTCGGCCTGGAACGCGTCCGCGGCCCGCTGTAGCCGGTAGCGGCGCACCCGCCGGTCCAGTTCGGCGAGCGGTGGCACCACCTCGTGGCGCGCGCCGTACATGAAGCTGTCGGTCACGTAGGCCAGCAGTTCCCCGGGCGCGGATTCGTGCAGCCAGATGCCGTACGGGCTGCGCAGTTCCTGCTGGCCGAAACTGCCCGCCGGGCGGAATTCCGGCAGCTCCAGCACCTGGACCCGGGGCGCATCGCGCTCGGTGACGAACGCGTGGTCGCCATAGACGAGCAGTCCGTTGGGGCGGGTGAATTCCCCGGCGCCGGCGCCGCGGCGGCCGACGCTGCGCAGGCGCTCGCCGCTGTCGCCGTCGAACACCACCAGGCGGTGGCTCGACTTGGCGGTGGCGATCACCCAGGTGGCGCCGTCCGGATGGATCCAGGTCGCCAGCGAGTCCAGCTCGTCCTCGCGGTTCTCCTCGGTGACGTACACCTCCTCCACGGTGACGCTGTCGCGAACCTCGCCGAGCACCCGGGCGGCGGAAGACGAACGGGGGGCCGGCTCGAGGGTCGAGCAGGCGGCGAGGAGCAGGCAGGTCGCGGCCGCGGCGAGCAGGGCAGCGACGGATCGGTAGGTCGGCATCGCGGAATTATCGCCGAGCGGGGGCGTCCTGCGGTGTCCGAAACGCTTGCACCAGAAACCATATCGCTCGATACGCATGAAGAGATTGACAAACCGGGATTCCGCTGGCAGTCTCGCTGCATCCATCGAGACCGGCGGAGGGACAGGCCCTTTGATGCCGGGGCAACCTCCACCCGGCGCCCAGGCGCGCGGGGGGAAGGTGCCAAGTCCTGCGGGGACCTGAGCGTCCACCGGAAGATGGTTGCGGACCGCCTCCCCCACGGCGGGCGCAATTCACCGACCCGGCTCCCCGTGCGCATCGATGGCCCCTCCATCTCTGGAAGGCGCCATGAGCCTGGTCGACCCCGCGGTTTTCCACCCCGAGCCGAATCCCGCATACCCGCCTTGCGCCGCCGGCCGGGAGCCGGACCTCGCCGCGCTGCGCGGCGAGGTCGCGATCGAACTCGCCCTCAGGCATGCCGGGAACCGACGCGTGCGGCTGGCCTGGGAACTGCAGGGGGCCGCCGACGCGCCTGTCGTGCTGGTGGCCGGCGGGATTTCCGCGCATCGCCATCTGGCGCCCAGCGCGACCTTCCCGGAACCCGGCTGGGCCGGTGCGCTGGCCGAGCCCTCGCGCACCCTCGACCCGGCCCGCTTCAGGCTGCTGGGCCTCGACTACGTAGGCGCCGACGGCAGGCTGGACGCACCGATCGACACCGCCGACCAGGCCGACGCCGTCGCCGCGCTGCTCTCGCACCTGCGGATCGGCCGTCTGCATGCCTTCGTCGGCTATTCCTACGGGGCCTTGGTGGGCCTGCAGTTCGCGGTGCGGCACTCGGCGCGTCTGGAGCGCCTGGTCGCGGTGAGCGGTGCGCACCGCCCCCATCCCTATGCCGCCGCCTGGCGGGCGTTGCAGCGTCGCGCCGTCGCGCTCGGGCAGCTGCAGTGCGCCGATGCCCAGGGGCTTTCGCTGGCGCGGCAGTTCGCCATGCTCAGCTACCGCACCCAGGAGGAATTCGCCGAGCGCTTCGACGCGCCACCCGAGATCGTCAACGGCCGGGTGCGCGTGGCGGCCGAGGACTATCTCGACGCGGCGGGGGCGCGCTACGTGGCGCGCACGCCGGTCGATGCCTGGCTGCGGCTGTCCGAATCGATCGACCTGCACCGCATCGACCCGGCCGCTGTGGCGGTACCGACCACCGTGATCGCGGTCGAAGGAGACCGCCTGGTGCCGCTGAGCGATTCGGTGGCGCTGGTGGAGGGGCTTGGCGCGCACGGCAGCCTGCGCGTGTTGCGCTCCGCCTACGGCCACGACGCCTTCCTCAAGGAAACCGACCGCATCGACGCCCTGTTGCGCAACGCGCTGCACCCTCACGGAGAGATCGCATGAGCCACCCCGACCAGACCGCCGCCCCCTGTCCGGCCCCCGCCACCCGCGCGGTGCGCGCCGGCATCGACCGCGATCCGGCCTTCGGTGCGGTCACCCCGCCGCTGGTGCTGTCCTCGAACTTCAGCTTCGCCGGCTTCGCGGCCAAGCGCGAGTACGACTACACCCGCAGCGGCAACCCCACCCGCGACCTGCTCGGCGACGCGCTGGCCGAACTCGAGGGCGGCGCCGGCGGCGTGGTCACCTCCACCGGGATGTCGGCGATCACCCTGCTGCTGCACGCGCTGCTCGAGCCCGGCGACCGGCTGGTGGTGCCGCACGACGCCTACGGCGGCAGCTGGCGGCTGTTCGACGCGCTCGCGCGCAAGGGCCATTTCGAGCTGGTCACCGCGGACCTCACCGACCCGCGCTCGCTCGCCGAGGCGCTGGCGCGGGCGCCCAAGCTGGTGCTGGTGGAAACGCCGTCCAATCCGCTGCTGCGCATCACCGACCTGCGCTTCGTGATCGAGGCCGCACACCGCGCCGGCGCGCTGGTCGCGGTCGACAACACCTTTCTCTCGCCGGCGCTGCAGGTACCGATCGCGTTCGGCGCCGACGCGGTGCTGCACTCGACCACCAAGTACATCAACGGCCACAGCGACGTGGTCGGCGGCGCCCTGGTCGCCGCGACGGCCGAACTGCACCAGCAGTTCTGCTGGTGGGCGAACGCGCTCGGCATCACCGGTGCGCCGTTCGACAGCTTCCTGACCTTGCGCGGGCTGCGCACGCTCGACGCGCGGTTGCGCGTGCACCAGGAGAACGCCGCGGCGATCGCCGCGCAGCTGCAGGCCCATCCGGCGGTGGCGCGGGTGTACTGGCCCGGACTGGAGTCCCATCCCGGCCATGCCGTCGCCGCGCGCCAGCAGCGCGGCTTCGGGGCGATGCTGAGCGTCGAGCTGTGCGGCGAAGGCGCCGCCGGGCAGGAGCGCGCGGTGCGGGCGTTCGTCGAGGGCCTGCGCCATTTCACCCTGGCCGAGTCGCTGGGCGGGGTGGAGAGCCTGATCGCGCACCCCGCCACCATGACCCACGCGGCGATGACCGCCGAGGCGCGGGCGAAGGCGGGGATCCCCGACGGCCTGCTGCGACTGTCGGTGGGCATCGAGGCGCTCGAAGACCTGCAGGCCGATCTGGCCCGGGCGCTGTCGCGCGCGGCTGCGGCGCAGCACGCTCCGGCGCGCAAGCTGGTGGACGCATGAGCACGGTGTTGCGGCTGCCCGCGGCGCCCCGGACCGTAGCGCCGGCGGCGCGTGCCGGGCAGGCGCCGCCGCGCCTGGCGCTGCTCGGCACCGGTACCGTCGGCGGCGCCTTCGTCGCGCGCTGCGAGCGGCTGCGCGGGCAGGGCGCGGCGGTGCCCGCGTTCGCCTGGCTGTCGAACTCGCGCGCGCTGGTAGCGGGCGGCGGCGATCCCCGCGGCGCGGTCGAGCGGGCCCGGGCCGCGCCGGCGCGCGCGGGCGGCTGGCCGCCGTGGGTCGAGGCCGAAGGCCTGCGCAAGGGCGATATCGTCGTCGACGCCACCGCCAGCGACAGCGTCGCCGGCCAGCACAGCGAGTGGCTGGCGCGCGGGATCCACGTGGTCACCGCCAACAAGCTCGGCAACGGCGGCCAGCTGGCGCGCGCGCAGGCGATCGCCGCCGCGCACGCCGACGGCGACGCCCGCTACGGCGACAGCGCCACCGTCGGCGCGGGACTACCGCTGCTGCGCACGATCCGCGAGCTGGTCGCCGGCGGCGACCGGATCCTCGAGGTCGAGGGAATCCTCTCGGGATCGCTGGCCTGGCTGTTCGACCGCTACGACGATTCGCGACCGTTTTCCGACCTGGTGCGCGAGGCGCGCGCCAGCGGCTACACCGAGCCGGACCCGCGCCTGGACCTGTCCGGGGAGGACGTGCGCCGCAAGCTGCTGATCCTGGCGCGCGCCGCCGGCCTGCCGCTGGAGGCACACGCGGTGCGCGGCGATTCGCTGCTTCCGGCGGCCCTGGCGACGGCCGCCGACGATGCGGTCGATGCATTGTTGCCGAGTCTGGATGCGCCGCTGCGCGAACGTTTCCGGCTGGCGCACCGCGACGGCGCGCGGCTGCGCTTCGTCGCCCGGTTCGGCGAGGCGGGGGCGGAACTGGGGCTGCGCGCGCTGCCGGCCGCGCATCCGCTGTGCGCGGGCGGCGGTACCGACAACGTGGTCGCGATCGCCAGTTGCCGCTACCGCGAACAGCCCCTGGTGATCCGCGGCCCCGGTGCCGGCGCCGAGGTGACCGCGGCCGCCATCCTCGACGACGTGCTGGCGATCGCGCGCGGCTGATGGGGACGAGGCACGGGCGGCCTGCCGCGCTCAGTCCCGCGGGCGGGGCGGGGTTTCGGCGCCCTCCGGGCCGGCGCGCCACGGCCACCGGCCCTCGACCTCGAGGTGCAGGGCGAAGACCAGGAACGTGCGGATCAGCACCATCGCGCCGAGCATCATCAGGCTTTCGAAGGTGTACTCGATGGCGATCGTCCGGATGATGTCCGCCGCCACCAGAAACTCCAGGCCGAGGATCAGCCCGCGCACGCTGTGCATGCGGAAGGCGAGATAGGCCTGGTGGCCGGTGCCGGCCCGGAGCTCGAACGGCCAGCGCGCGGCGGCGAACACGAAACCACCGATGATCACCGCCACGCCCAGCATCTCCAGCGCCTGGATGCACCAGCCGATGAGCTGAACCAGCGGCTCGCCGATCGTCACCATGCGTCGCTCAGCACTCGATCACGTTCACCGCGAGACCGCCGCGGGACGTTTCCTTGTACTTGTCGCGCATGTCGCGGCCGGTCTCGCGCATGGTCTTGATCACCTTGTCCAGGCTGACCTTGTGCTTGCCGTCGCCGCGCATGGCCATGCGCGTGGCGTTGATCGCCTTGACCGCCCCCATCGCGTTGCGCTCGATGCAGGGGATCTGCACCAGCCCGCCGATCGGGTCGCAGGTCAGCCCGAGGTTGTGCTCCATGCCGATCTCGGCGGCGTTCTCGATCTGGCCCGGATCGCCGCCCAGCGCCGCGGTCAGGCCGGCGGCGGCCATGGAGCATGCCACGCCGACCTCGCCCTGGCAGCCGACCTCGGCGCCGGAGATCGATGCGTTCTCCTTGTAGAGGATGCCGACCGCGGCCGCGGTGAGCAGGAAATCGAAGACGCCCTGCTCGGTGGCGCCGGGAACGAAGCGATCGTAGTAGTGCAGCACCGCGGGGATGATCCCGGCCGCGCCGTTGGTCGGCGCGGTGACCACGCGGCCGCCGGCGGCGTTCTCCTCGTTGACCGCCAGCGCGAACAGGTTGACCCAGTCGAGCACGTCCAGCGGGTCGGCCAGCGCCGCCTCGGGCCGCGTCGACAGTTCCTGGTACAGCATCGGCGCGCGCCGGGTCACGTGCAGCCCGCCGGGCAGGGTGCCGGTCTGGCGGATGCCGCGCTCCACGCAGGCGCGCATCGCCGCCCACAGTGCGCGCAGGCCGTCGCGGATCTCCTCGGCGCTGCGCCAGCACTGTTCGTTGGCGAACATCAGCTGGGCGACGGTGATGCGGTTGTCGCGCGCACGCTGCAGCAGTTCGTCGCCGCTGGAGAAGGGGTAGGGCACCCTGGTGGTGTCGGCGACGATGCGGTCCTCGGCGGCCTCGTCCTGGTTGACCACGAAGCCGCCGCCGACCGAGTAGTAGTCGCGGCTGGCGATCTCGGCGCCCTCGGCATCGAAGGCGGCGAAACGCATCCCGTTGGTGTGGAAAGGCAGCTTCTGCCGCTTGTTCATCAGCAGGTCGCGCTTCTCGTCGAAGCCGATCTCGTGCCGGCCGTGCAGGCGGATGCGACCCTGGCCGCGGATCCGCTCGAGCGCAGGCGGGATCACGTCGGGATCGATCAGGTGCGGCCAGTGCCCCTCCAGTCCCATCATTACCGCCTTGTCGGTGCCGTGGCCGCGGCCGGTCAGCGCAAGCGAGCCGAACACCTCCGCGCGGATGCGGGCCACGTCCTGCAGCCGCCCCGGCTCGATCAGCCAGCGCTCGACGAAGCGCGCGGCGGCGCGCATCGGGCCCACCGTATGCGAGGAGCTGGGGCCGATGCCGATCTTGTAGAGGTCGAAGGTGCTGACTGCCATGCGGGTATTCTACTCGCCCGTCCCTGCCGGCCCGGTGTACCTGCGATGACCCAGCCACGGCTCGTCCTGTACCAGCGCGACGACTGCCATCTTTGCGATCTGGCGCTGGATGAGCTGGCGGCGGCGCGCGTTCCCGAGTTCGACAGCGTGTTCATCGACGCCGACCCGGCGCTGGAGGCGCGCTATGGGGTCCGCGTGCCGGTGCTGCGCGACCGCGAGCGCGACGCGGAGCTGGACTGGCCGTTCGACCGCGGCGCGGTGCGCCGCTGGCTTTCGCTGGCGGTGGCGACGGCACTGCCGCTGGGTGCCGGCACGGCCGAGGCGGCGGCGGGCGACGTGGACCTGGCCAATCACGGCGTGGTCGCGATGACCGAACCGGCCGCCGATTGGGCCGGGCGGCGCCTGGGCGAGGTGCTGGACCTGGACGGCGTCGAACGGATCGTGCTCGTCAAGGCCGTGACCAGCGCCCCGGGCGACATCGACCTGGCCAACGTGCGCCGGATCCTGCGAACGGCCAGCGGGGTCGCGCACGGGGGCCGCGGAATGCGCCCGGGGCTGCTGCGGATGGGCAGCGACGACGCGACCTGGGAGGGACTGCTGCTGATGCGCTCCGGGGACGTGTTCGGGTTCGCCATCGGCCAGGACGAGGTCTGCCTGACCGGCTCCGGCGGGCGCCGCGCCTGCTGGGACGAGCCTGGGAACGGCCTCAGTCGGCCGGGCGGAACACCACCCGGGTACTGATCGCGATCGCGTCGGGGATCACCGAGGTGTCGGCCCACTCGCCCTCGCCGACGCCGAACTCCAGGCGGTTCACCGTGGCCCTGCCGGCGAGGACCGGCTGCGCGCCGGGGGTCCAGTCGAAGGTGAGGGTGACCGGCCGTTCGACGCCGCGCAGGGAGAGCACTCCGTCCGCCGCGTAGCGTCCGCCGCCCAGGCTGCGGAACCCGCTGGCGGTGTAGCGCGCCTGCGCGAACCGCGCGCTGTCGAAAAAGGCCGGACCGCGCAGTTCGCCGTCGTAGTCGTCGTTGCCGGCGGTGGCGCTGGCGAGCGGAATGGTCACCTCCAGCCGCGCGCCGGCCGGATCGGCGGGGTCGAACGAGAGCGTGGTCCGGAACCCGGGAAAGCCGCCACTGAAGGCCTCGCCCTGGTAGGTGCCGCCGAACGCGAGGCTCGAGCCCGGCGCCTGCACGTAGTCGGTGGCCGCCGCCGTGGCTGCGAATGCGAGCAGGGCGGCGAACAGCAGGGTCTTACGCATCGCGGGAATCCTCGGCGAGGGTGGTGGGAGATCCGGGGCCGGCGCGCAGCCAGCCGCGCGGCAGCATCCGCGCCAGGGTGGCGTCCTGCAGGAACAGATGGTGGTGGAACGCGGCCGCGGCGTGCACCAGGGCCACCGCCACCAGCAGCCAGAACAGCCATTCGTGGGCGCTGGCAGCCAGATCGCGCAGCTCCGCGTCGCGCGCGGCGATGGCCGGCAGGTTGAACAGGCCGAACCACTGCAGCGGGAAACCGGCGGCGGAATTGAACAGCCAGCCGCTGAGCGGAATCGCGAACAGCAGCGCATACAGCAGCCAGTGCGACAGCCGCGCCGCATTGCGCTGCCAGCCGGGCACGCCCGTCAGCGGCCGCGGCGCACCGGCGTACAGCCGCCACCCCAGCCGCAGCAGCGCCAGCGCCAGGATGGTGAGGCCGAACGACTTGTGCAGGGCGTAGATCCGGATCTTGTCGGGACTGTTGAGCATGTCGACCATCCACAGCCCCGCGGCGCCCTGACCGAGGATCAGCAGCACCACCAGCCAGTGCAGCAGCTGGCTGACGCCTCCCCAGCGGTCGGCGGTGTTCTTCCAGGTCACGTGCGATGCTCCGGTGGCCGCTGCGTTCGATCGCGCAGCGACGCCTGCGGCCCCTCGGCGGCCGGCGGTGGGGTGGCCTTCCGGTCCCCGTTCCCGATCGCCTCTGCGGCAGCGGCGCGCGTGCGGGTGGCCTCGGCCTCGATGTGCAGTTCGACCGTGCGCCCGATCATCGAGCCCCACGCGTCGATACCGTAGTCGGTGCGGTCGAGCGTGCCGACCGCGGTGAAGCCGGCGGTGCTGCGGAACGGCGGCAGCGGGTGGCGCTTGAGCGCGTTCAGCCGCACCGTCAGGGACAATGGCCGCGAGACGCCGCGCAGGGTGAGGGTGCCGTGGACGGCTGCGCGGTCTTCGGCCAGCGGCTCCACCCGTTCGCTGGCGAACACCGCGACCGGGTGCCCTTCCGCATCCAGCAGATTGCGGCCGAGCGCGGCGCGGTTCCAGCGCGCGTCCCCCAGGTCGATCGCAGCCACCGGGATCTCGGCGCGCAGCCTGGCCGTGGACCAGTCCTCGGGATCGAAGACCAGGGTTCCGGTACTGCCCGACACGGTGCCGATCGCGCGCGAGAAGCCGGCATGGTCCACCGCGAACACGACCCGGGTGTGCACCGGGTCGAGCGCATAGGTCCGCGGTTCGGCCCGGGCGGCGCCGGCGCCCAGCGCGAGCGCGAGCGCGAGGACCAGCGGGGCGGGCAGCAGGCGCGGAGCGGGGGCGACGGGCATCGGCTCTTTTCCTGGGGATTCGCCGATTCTACGGCCCTGGCCGGTCGGCGGCGCGCGGCGGGCGGGCTTGCGCCCGCAATGCAGCGTTGCGAGGATCGGCCGGGCCAACCGGGGAAGGCCGATGCTCGACAGGATGTCATGGCTGCTGTGTTCGCTGTTCGCGCTGGTGCCGCTGGCGGCGCCAGCCGCGCCGGGCCGGCCCGCCCTGCCCGAAACGCCACGCTTCCGGCAACTCACCGTCGCCGACGGCCTGCCGTCGGACAACGTGAACGCGCTGGCCGAGGACCAGCACGGCTATCTCTGGGTCGGCACCGCCGATGGCCTGGCCCGCTACGACGGCGTCGATCACCGGGTCTGGCGCCGCGAACGGGGGCTGCCGGACAACGCCGTCACGGCGCTGCACGTGGACGCCGCCAACCGGCTCTGGATCGGTACCGAATCCGGGCTGGCGGTGCTGGACAGCGAGCGCGCGGGTGTGGCCATCCCCGGCGGCGGCGCGACGCCGTTTCCCGCCGATCGCATCAGCGCGCTGGCGTCGACGCCCGATGGCGCGGTCTGGGCGGGCACCTCGAACACCGGCCTGTACCGGCTCGACGGCGGGGCGGTGGCGCGCTTCCTGCCGGACGCCGACGACCCGCGCGCGCTGCCCTCCGCAACCGTCTATGACCTTCGCACGGCTCCGGACGGTGCGCTCTGGGTGAGCACCAAGGGTGGCGTGGCGCGCTGGGCCGGCGACGGCTTCGAGGTGCTCGCCGAGAGCGCCGTCGAGGATTCGATCGTCTACGGCATCATGGTCGAGCGGGGTGGCCGGCTGTGGATCGGCACCCAGCTCGGTGTGTACTCGCGCGAGACCGATGGCCGGGTGCTGCCGGCACGCTGGAACGACGACGCGATCGGCGTCCCGGGCAACAAGATCTACGCGCCGCTGCACCGCGACCGCAACGGGTTCTACTGGCTGGACACCCGCGCCGGGCTCGCTCTGGGCGACCGCGAGCAGGCGCGGATCGTGCCGGTCTACAGCCAGGTCCTGCAGGGCCCGGTGCTGCCGGCGCTGGGCGAGGTGCTGGAGGACCGCGGCGGTGGGCTGTGGTTCGCCAGCGACGGCGCCGGGCTCTGGTACCTGCCGCCGAACTGGCACCGGTTCGCGATGCTGGCGCGCCGCGAGGGCGAGCAGGACACCCTCGGCAACGCCGACATCACCGCGATGGCCGCCGGCGCCGACGGTGCGGTCTGGCTGCACGGTTCCAGCGGCGTGCTGGACCGCCTCGACCCGCTGACCGGCCAGGTCGAGCACGTCCATTACGACCGCGATGCCGATTACGTTCCCGACGCGGTGCTCGAGGATGCCGGGGGCGACGTGTGGTTCGCCTACTACGGCGGCGTGGCGCGGCTCGCGCGCGCCAGCGGCGAGCTGCGCGCCTGGAGCTATCTCGACGCGGTGGATGCGGCGATCGGCTGGCCGCATGTGGGCCTGGCGCAGGACGGCGACGGACTGGTGTGGGCGGCCACCCAGCGCCACGGCCTCCAGGCCCGCGACCGCAGCGGCCGGGTACGCGAGCAGGTGGTGCCGGGGGACGGCCGCGGGCTCGACGCCAACGCCATGGTGCACGCGATCGAGCGCGCCCCCGACGGTGGCCTCTGGGTCGCGGCCGACCAGGGGCTGCTGATGTGGAACGCGGGCGCGCGCCGGTTCGAACCGGTGCCGGGAGCAGGCGGCCCGGGCGTGGTGGCATTCGCATCCGGCGATGGCGAGACGGTCTGGCTGGTGCGCGACGGACGCCTCGAGTCGTACCGGTGGGACGGCGCGGAGCTGGAGCTGCGCGAGGTCCTCGACGGCAGCCATGGCCTGCCGCCGGTACCGTTCAACGGGATCACCGTGGATGGGGCCGGACTGCTCTGGCTGACCTGTCAGCGCGGGCTGGTCAGGGTGGATCCACGGCTCAAGGCCGTGCAGGTGTTCGGCGCCAGCAATGGCCTGCCGGGCCAGAACATTCGCCTGCCGCCGCTGCTGCGCCAGCACGACGGCCGCATCCTGATCGCCACCCCCGGCAGCCTGGTGGTGTTCGACCCGGCGGCGGTCGGGCCGGCGGAGGCGGTGCCCAACCTGGTGGTCGAGAGCGTCGGCGTGCGCCGCGCCGGAACGGTCGAGGCGCTCGACCCCGGCGCGGGATTCGTCCTGCGTCACGGCGACCGCGACCTGCGGGTGGTCGCGCGGCTGCTCAACTTCAACGACGCCCGCAACAACAGCTACCGCTTCCGGCTGCACGGCTACGACAGCGACTGGGTGGAGGTGGGGGCCAGCGGGGAGCGGGCGTTCTCCCTGCTCGCGCCCGGCCGCTACCGGCTGGAGATCGTGGCCCGCACCGCCCAGAGCCTGTGGTCGGACCCGTTGGAGCTGGCGTTCGAGGTGGCGCCGCCCTGGTGGCGGAGCTGGTGGGCGTCGGCCCTGCTGCTGGTGGTGGTAGCGCTGCTGCTGGGCGCCGGCGCGCTGGGCTGGCAGCGGCGGGTGCGGCGGCGGATGGTCTGGGAGCGGATCCGCCACGAGAACGAGGTCGCGCGCAAGGCTTCGGAGGCGAAGACCCGGTTTTTGGCCACCCTGGGCCACGAGGTGCGCACGCCCATGACCGGGGTGCTGGGCATGAGCGAACTGCTGCTTGAGACCCCGCTGGACGGCCGCCAGCGGCGCTACACCGAGTCGATCCAGCGCGCCGGCGATCACCTGATGCGGCTGGTCAACGACGCGCTGGACTTGGCGCGGATCGAGGCCGGCAAGCTGCAGCTCGACCCGCAGCCCTTCGATCTGCACCAGTTGCTCGACGACGTGGCCGGGCTGATGGGGCCGGGGGCATGCCAGCGCGGGCTGGAGTTCCGCCTCGAGGTGGCCGGGGACCTGCCGCGCTGGATCCGCGGCGATCCGGTGCGGGTGCGCCAGATCCTGCTGAATCTGCTCGGCAACGCAACCAAGTTCACCGAGGCCGGGCGGGTCGCGCTCGCCGCGGACCGGCTGGCGGACGGTCTCCGCTTCGTCGTGGCCGACACCGGGCCGGGCCTGAACGAGGAGCAGAAGCGGCGCCTGTTCCGGCGCTTCGAACAGGCCGAGGGCGCGCGCACCGCGGCCCGCTACGGCGGCAGCGGGCTGGGCCTGGCGATCTGCCAGGAACTGGCCGCGGCGATGGGCGGCAGGATCGACGTGGACAGCGCGCCGGGGGAGGGGACCCGCTTCATCGTCGAACTGCCGCTGCCGGTCGCGAGCGCGCCGCAGGCGCCGCAGCCTGATGCGGCCCGGCCCGCGGGCGCCTTCCGGCTGCTGCTGGTCGAGGACGACCCGACCGTGGCCGAGGTGATCTCGGGGCTGCTGCGCGCGCAAGGCCACGAGGTGGCGCATGTCGCCCACGGCCTGGCCGCGCTGATGGAACTGTCCGCGCACGCGTTCGACGTCCTGCTGCTGGATCTGGACCTGCCCGGCATCGACGGCCTGGCGCTGGCGCGGCAGTTGCGCGCGCAGGGGCGGGCCCAGCCGCTCGTGGCGATCACCGCGCGCGCCGACGCCGAAGCCGAACCGCTGGCGCGTGCGGCGGGCTTCGACGCGTTCCTGCGCAAGCCGGTGACCGGACAGGGGCTGGCGGAGACGCTCGCCGCCGTGCGCCCGGGCGTTCGCGCGCCAGCCTGAAGCGATCGCCGGGATTGCCGTCGTCCGCCATTGCGTCCAACCTGCGCGACTGGCGGAGCAGAGTGGATCGCGCACCGATGACCCGGCGGCCGTACCCCTGGACGATGTGGTTGATGGCCCTGGCGCTGGCGTCGCTGCCGGTGCCGCATGGCGTCGCCGCCGAGCTTCGCGACACGCCGCGTCCGCGCCAGTTCACCGTCGCCGATGGGCTGCCCTCCAACCGCATCAACGACCTGGTCGAGGACCGCCACGGCTATCTCTGGATCGCGACCAGCGACGGCCTGGCGCGCTACGACGGCACCGGCTTCCGCATCTGGCGCGAGGAGCAGGGTCTTCCCGCCAACTTCGTGTGGTCGCTGGCGCTGGACCGGAAGGGGCGGTTGTGGGTCGGGACCGGCCATGGTGGGCTGGCCATGTACGATCCGGCCGTCGACCGGTTCGCCAGGTTCGACCGGGCCAATACCCCCGGGCTCGGTAGCGACGACATCTGGTCGCTGGCGGCGACCGCGGACGATGCGCTGTGGATCGGCACCGCCGATGGCGGCCTGCACCGCATGGCCGGGGACGGTACCGTCGCCCGCTTCATGCCCGATCCCGACGATCCGCGCAGCCTGCCCGCGGCCGGGGTGGTGAGCCTGGCGGTGGCGGCGGACGACGGCGCCCTGTGGGTCGGGACCACCGACGGCGTGGCGCGCTGGACCGGGGACGGCTTCGAGCGGCTGCCGCGCGACGCGCTGCCGGACCGGCGGGTGAACCACCTGCATGCCGACGCCTCTGGCACCCTGTGGATCGGGACGCCCGGCGGCGTCGCCGCGCGCCGCGGCGACGGCAGCGTGGTCGCCGCGCCGTGGCGGCCGGAGGATCCCGGGCTGCGCCCGCTGCAGGTGCTGCTGCAGGATTCGCGGGGCGATTTCTGGCTGGACGTGCCGGCCGGACTCGGCCACGCCAGCGGCGGCGAGGTCAGCGCCGTGCCGCTCTTCAGCGAGCTGGCGCAGGGCCAGGTGCGTCCGCAGTGGACCTCCGCGCACGAGGACCGCGAGGGCGGCGTATGGTTGATCAGCAACACCAACGGCCTGTGGTACCAGCCGGCCGGGTGGAGCCGGTTCACCGTGCTCAGCAGGCGGCTGGAGGATCCGCACAGCCTCGGCAACGCCCATGTCCGCGCGATCGCGCCCGCCGCCGATGGCGGCGTCTGGCTGGTGGGATCCGGAGGCGTGCTCGACCGCCTGGACCCGGCCAGCGGCGGGGTCCGGCACGCGATGAAGGACGTCGGTGAAGGCCTGATCCTGGGCGGCGTGCACGAGGCCCGCGATGGCGCCGTGTGGGTGGGGTGGCGCGGCGGGCTGGCACGGCTCGAGCCGGACAGCGGCGCGATCCGCCGCTGGCGCCAGGGCGACCCCGGCGACGCGGTGCACGGCGAGGCGCAGAGTTTCCTGGAGACCGGCGACGGGCTGCTCTGGATCGCGTTCGATGCCGGCGGGATCCAGGCCCGCGATGGGGGCGGGCGGGTGGTCCACGATTTCCCGCCTGGCGGCGGCGGCCTCGAACGCGGCGAGATCGCCCGGAATCTCAGGCTCGGGCCCGACGGCGCGCCGTGGGCCACCACCACCCTGGGGGTGCGGCGCTTCGAGGACGCTGGCGGACGATGGGTGTTCGTGCCGGGCGCTCCCCGCGGCTCCTACTCCGACTTCGCCGCGGCGGCCGGCGGCGTGCTCTGGCTCGCCGGCCCGGGGGCGGTGGAGCGCTGCCGCTGGACCGGCGCCGCGCTGGCCTGCGAGCGCTGGTTCGGCCCCGACGAAGGCCTGCCGCGGGTCGCCTTCGGCGGCCTGGTGGTCGACGCCGACGGAGCGCTGTGGCTCACCAGCGTGCGCGGCCTGGTACGCGCCGATCCGGATGCCCGCGCGGTGCGCGTCTACGGCGCCTGGGACGGCCTGCCCGGCCAGGAGTTCTCCGGGCGTCCGGTGGCGACGCATGGTCATGGCCGGATCCTCGCCGCCACCCCCGACGGGCTGGCGTTGTTCGATCCGCGCCGCCTGGCGCCGACCGGGCCGGTGCCGAGCCTGGCGATCGAGCGCGTCGAGGTGCGCAGCGCCGAGGGATTGTTGCGCTTCGCCCCGGACGCGCCTTTCGCGATCGGCCACGACGCCCGCGACCTGCGCGTGGTGGCCAGGCTGCTGTCGTTCCGCAATCCCAGGGCCAACGCCTACGCGTTCCGGCTCGACGGCCACGACGAAGGGTGGGTTGCTGCCGGCGCCAGCGGCGAGCGGGTCTTCTCGCGGCTGCCGCCGGGGGGGTACACGCTGCAGGTGAAGGCCCGCAACGCCGACAGCGTCTGGTCGGAGCGCGCCACCCTCGCGTTCGAGGTCACGCCACCCTGGTGGCGTACCCCGTGGGCGCTGGCGCTGTTCGCGCTGGCCGGGCTGCTGCTGGCCTGGTGGCTGGCCGCCGCCTACCGCACGCGGCTGCGGCGCCGCCATGCCTGGCAGCTGGTCGAGCACAAGCGCGAGCTGGCCGAGCAGGCGTCCGAGGCCAAGACCCGCTTCCTGGCGACCCTGGGGCACGAAGTGCGCACGCCCATGACCGGGGTGCTGGGGATGAGCGAACTGCTGCTGGAAACGACGCTCGACGGGCGCCAGCGCGCGTATACCGAATCGATCCGCCGCGCCGGCGAGCACCTGATGCGGCTGGTCAACGACGCCCTGGACCTGGCACGGATCGAGGCGGGGAAACTGCAGCTCGATCCGCAGCCGTTCGACCTGCGCGGGCTGCTGCACGAGGTCGGCGGGCTGATGGCGCCGCTGGCGCGCCAGCGCGGCCTGGCGTATCGCGAGCAGGTCGGACGCGGCCTGCCGCGCTGGGTCCGCGGCGATGCGATGCGGGTGCGACAGATCCTGCTCAACCTGCTCGGCAACGCGATCAAGTTCACCGAGCGGGGACAGGTGACGCTGCGCGTCGACGAGATCGAGGGGGCGGTCCGGTTCGTGGTGTCGGATACCGGGCCGGGGCTCAACGTCGAACAGAAGCAGCGCCTGTTCCGCCGTTTCGAGCAGGCCGACGGCGCGCGCACCACGGCCCGCTATGGCGGCAGCGGGCTGGGCCTTGCGATCTGCCAGGAACTTGCAGCGGCGATGGGCGGACACGTCGCGGTCGACAGCGAACCCGGCCAGGGCACCCGCTTCACCGTCGAGCTGCCGCTGCCGCCGGCCGCGGCCGCCGCCGCGCCGCTGCCGGGCGGCGAGCCGGCACCGGGCGGGCGGGTCCTGCTGGTTGAGGACGATGCCATCGTCGCCGAGGTGATCGCCGGGCTGCTGCGCGTGCAGGGCCACGAGGTGACCCACGCCGCCCACGGGCTGGCTGCGCTGACCGAGGTCGCCGGCGGCGATTTCAGCCTGGCTCTGCTCGATCTCGACCTGCCCGGCATCGACGGCCTGGCGCTGGCCCGGCAGCTGCGCGACCAGGGCTTCGCCCGGCCGCTGGTGGCGATCACCGCGCGCGCCGACGGCGAGGCCGAGCCCGCGGCGCGTGCGGCCGGATTCGACGCCTTCCTGCGCAAGCCCCTGACCGGGCGGGCGCTGGCGGCGACCATCCACCGGGTGCTCGGGGGCGGAGAACCGGAGGACCCGGCCGGATAGCTCCGGCCGGCGCGCGCGCCGGGGCTAGGCCCTGCATCGCTGCGGGCCCGCGTCTGCGCGCCCTGCACGCGCGCCACGCCAGACTCCGGCCATGGTCGCCAAGGATCTCGTCGAACTTCGCCCCGAAGGTCTCTATTGCCCGGTCGGCGGCTTCCATATCGATCCGTGGCGGCCGGTGCCCATCGCGGTCATCACCCACGGCCACGGCGACCACGCCCGTGCCGGCATGGGCGAATACCACTGCAGCGACGCCTGCCTGCCGGTGCTGCGCTGGCGCCTGGGCGAGCAGCGCTACCACCCGCATGCGCACGGCGCGGCGTTCGAGCTCGGCGGCGCCCGCGTGTCGCTGCATCCAGCCGGCCATGTGCTGGGTTCGGCGCAGGTGCGGATCGAGGCTGGCGGCGAGGTCTGGGTGGCGTCGGGCGACTACAAGCGCCAGCCGGATCCGACCTGCGCGCCGTTCGAGGTGGTGGCGTGCGACACGTTCATCACCGAGGCCACGTTCGGCCTGCCGGTGTACCGCTGGCCGCCGACCGGCGAGGTCGCGCGCGCGATCGTGGAATGGCGTGACCACTGCGCCGCACGTGGCGAGGCCGCCGTGCTGTTCTGCTACGCCCTCGGCAAGGCGCAGCGGATCCTGGCCGAACTGGCGGCGCATACCGACCGCCCGGCGCTGCTGCACGGCGCGATCGCCGCAGGGGTGCGGGTCTACCGCGAGGCCGGGGTAGCGATGCTGCCGACCGCCGCGGTGGCGGAGGAGACGCAGGGCCGCGACTTCGCCGGAGAACTGGTGCTGGCGCCCCCCTCGGCCGCCGGCAGCCCGTGGATGCGGCGCTTCCGCCGCGCCCAGACCGGCTTCGCCTCCGGCTGGATGCGGGTACGCGGCAACCGCCGCCGGCGCAACCACGACCGCGGCTTCGTGATCTCCGACCATGCCGACTGGCCGGACCTGATGCGCACCGTGCGCGAGACCGGCGCGCGCCGGGTGATCGCCACCCACGGCAACACCGATGCGATCGTGCGTGCGCTCAACGAGGAAGGCATCGCCGCCGAGGCGTTCCGGACCGGCTTCGGGGAAGAGGAATGAAGTGCCGCGCGCACCGGGCGCTGGACGCAGGAGCGCCGGGCGGCGAGGGGCGCGGATGAAGCGCTTCGCCGCCCTGTACCGCGAGCTGGACCGCAGCACCGCCACGCTCGACCGGCGCGCGGCGCTGGCGGGGTATTTCCGCCAGGCGCCGCCGCGCGACGCCGCCTGGGCGCTGTACCTGCTGTCGGGCGGCAAGGTCGCCGGCGCCAGGCAGCGCATCGCCGGCACCCGCGAACTGCGCGAGTGGATCGCGGCCGAGGCCGGGCTGCCGGACTGGCTGGTCGAGGACAGCCACGACCAGGTCGGCGACCTGGCCGAGACGCTGGCGCTGCTGCTCGACGATCCGGCGGCGTCCACCGACGACACCGGCCTGGCCGACTGGGTCGAGCGGCGCCTGCTGCCGGTCGCCAACCGCGAGCCGGAGGTGCGCCGCGCGCTGGTGCTCGAGGCCTGGCGCACGCTGCCGTTCGACGAGCGGCTGGTGTTCAACAAGCTGCTGACCGGCGCGTTGCGGGTAGGCGTGTCGCAGCGCACGGTGCAGCAGGCGCTGGCGGAGATGAGCGGCGTGGACATCGCCCGCATCGCCCAGCGCATGCTCGGCGAATGGACGCCGACGCCCTCGTTCATGCGCGACCTGCTGACCGTCGAAGCGCTGCCGGCCGATCGCCAGCAGCCGTACCCGTTCTTCCTCGCCTCGCCGCTGGAGGACGGCCCCGAGGGGCTCGGCGAGGTCGGCGAGTGGCTGCTGGAGTGGAAGTGGGACGGTATCCGCCTGCAGCTGATCCGCCGCGGCGGCGAGGTGGCGCTGTGGTCGCGCGGCGAGGAGCGCCTGGACGGCCGCTTTCCCGAGATCGAGGCGGCGGCGGCGGGGCTGCCGGACGGCTGCGTGCTGGACGGCGAACTGCTGGCCTGGGGCAGCGGCGGCGGCGCCACGCCGCTGCCGTTCATCGCCCTGCAGAAGCGGATCCAGCGCCGCAAGCCGGGCCCCAGGCTGCTGGCCGATACCCCGGTCCGGGTCCAGGCCTACGACGTGCTGGAACTCGATGGCGAGGACCTGCGCGAGTGGCCGCTGCAGCAGCGCCGCGAGCGGCTCGAGACCCTGCTCGCCGCCCACGCCGACCCGCGCATCGTGCTCTCGCCGCAGGTCGAAGTCGCCGACTGGAACGAGGCGGCCAGGCTGCGCGGGCTGGCGCGCGAACGCGCCGTCGAGGGGCTGATGCTCAAGCGTCGCGACTCGCCCTATCGCTCGGGGCGCCGGCGCGGCGACTGGTGGAAATGGAAGATCGACCCGCTCACCATCGATGCCGTGCTGCTGTACGCGCAGCACGGCAGCGGCCGCCGCAGCAGCCTCTACACCGACTACACCTTCGGGCTCTGGGACGGCGACGCGCTGGTGCCGGTGGCCAAGGCCTACTCCGGCCTGGACGACAAGGAAATTCTCACCCTGGACCGCTGGATCCGCGCCAACACGCTGGAGCGCTTCGGCCCGGTGCGTTCGGTGCGCGCAGAGCACGTATTCGAGCTCGGCTTCGAGGCGGTCAACCGCAGCGCGAGGCACAAGTCCGGGATCGCCGTGCGGTTCCCGCGGATCCTGCGCTGGCGCCACGACAAGCCCGCCGCCCAGGCCGACCGCCTCGATACCCTGCGGACCCTGGCGCGCTGACCGTGGCGGGCGCCTCCGACCCGGCCGCCGCGGCCGCGACCGACGCACCGCTGCTGCGCTGGTTCGCGGCGCGCGGCTGGGCCGCAGCGCCGTTCCAGCGGGAGCTCTGGCGGCGCTACCTGGCGGGGGAGTCCGGCCTGCTGCACACGCCGACCGGCAGCGGCAAGACCCTGGCCGCGTTCGGCGGCCCGCTGCTGGAGGCGCTGGCACTCGCGCAGCCGGAACGCGCCGCCGCGGGGGGACCGGGGCGTGCTCCGGAACTGCGGGTGCTCTGGATCACCCCGCTGCGGGCGCTCGCGGCCGATACCCTGCTCGCGCTGCGCGACGCCGCCGCCGCGGTGGGCCTCGACTGGCAGCTGGGCCTGCGCACCGGCGACGCCAGCGCCCGCGACCGGCGCCTGGCGCGCGCCGGACGGCTCGACGCGCTGGTCACAACGCCCGAGTCGCTGGCGCTGCTGCTGTCCTACCCGGACACGTCGCCGCGCCTGGCCGGGCTGAAGTGCGTGATCGTGGACGAATGGCACGAGCTGCTCGGCAACAAGCGCGGGGTGCTGCTCCAGCTCGGGCTGGCAAGGCTGCGCGCGCTCAATCCGGCGCTGCGGATCTGGGGCCTGTCGGCGACGCTGGGCAACCTCGACGAGGCACGCGACGTGCTGCTGCCGCATGCACCGGACGCGGCGGTCGTGGCCGGCGCGGCGCCCCGGGCGTTCAGCCTGGAGGCGCTGCTGCCGCACCGGGGCGAGCGATTCCCCTGGGCCGGGCACCTCGGGCTCGCCCAGCTGCCGCGGGTGCTCGAGAAGCTGCTCGCGGTGCGCACCAGCCTGCTGTTCGCCAACACCCGCTCCCAGGCCGAACTGTGGCACCAGGCGCTCGCCTCGGTCTGGCCGGAAGCGCCGGAAACCCTGGCGCTGCACCACGGCTCGCTGGATCCCGCCCTGCGCGCGGCCGCCGAACAGGGGCTGCGCGAGGGCGGCGTGCGCTGCGTGGTGGCCACTTCCAGCCTGGACCTCGGCGTCGACTTTCCCGCGGTCGACCAGGTGCTGCAGCTGGGCAGCCCCAAGGGCGTGGCGCGGCTGCTGCAGCGCGCCGGCCGCGCCAGGCACCGCCCCGGCGAGGCCGGGCGCGTGGTCTGCGTGCCGACCCATGCGCTGGAGCTGGTCGAGTACGCCGCCGCGCGTGCCGCGGTGGCGCGCGGGACGATCGAGGCGCGGCCGCCGCCGACGCTGAGCCTGGACGTGCTCTCGCAGCACTGCGTCACCCTGGCGCTCGGCGGCGGGTTCCACGCCGAGCCGCTGCTGCGCGAGGTACGCGGCACCCACGCGTTCCGCGCGCTCGATGCCGGCGCCTGGGGCGCGGTGCTGGATTTCGTGGTGCAGGGCGGGCGGGCGCTGGCGGGCTATCCCGATTTCCGCCGCGTGGTTCGCGACCAAGACGGTGCGTACCGCGTGCCGGACCGGCGCGTGGCGCTGCGGCACCGGCTGTCGATCGGCACCATCGCCAGCGACGGCGCGGTGCAGGTGCGGTTCCCGCGCGGCGGCGCGCTGGGCGCGGTGGAAGAAGGCTTCGTCGGCCGTTTGCGCCGGGGCGACCGCTTCCTGTTCGCCGGGCGCACGCTCGAGCTGATCCGGCTGGAGAACATGACCGCCTGGGTGCGCCTGGCCAGGGGCGGCGACGGCGCGGTGCCGAAATGGATGGGCGGCCGGCTGCCGCTGTCGGGCGAGCTCGCGCGGGAAGTGGAGCGGACCCTCGGCGGGCCACGCGACGCGCCCGAACTGCAGGCCGTCGACGGACTGCTGCGGCTGCAGCAGCGGCTCTCGGCGCTGCCCGCGCCCGGCACGCTGCTGGCGGAGTGGAGCACGGTGCGCGGTGGCCGGCACCTGTTTCTTTATCCGTTCGCTGGGCGGCAGGTACACGACGGCCTGGCGGCGCTGCTGGCGCTGCGCTGGGGCAGGGGAGCGCCGAACAGCTTCGCCTTCTCCGCCAACGACTACGGGCTGGTGCTGTCGCCGGCGCAGGACACCTCCATGGATGCCGATACATTGCGCGCGATGCTCACACCGGAACGGCTGCTGCAGGATCTGCGCGAGAGCCTCAACCTGGCCGAGCTGGCGCGCCGCCAGTTCCGCGGCATCGCCCGGGTGGCGGGGCTGCTCCCGCCGTCGCTGCCGGGACGCGCGCCGCGCTCGCTGCGGCAGCTGCAGGCCTCCAGCGGGCTGCTGTTCGACGTGCTGCAGCGCCACGATCCGGGCCACATGCTGCTGGAGCAGGCCGAACGCGAAGTGTTCGAAGGCCAGCTCGAGGTCGGGCGGCTGCGGCGCACCCTGCGCGACTGCGCCGGCCGCACGCTGCGATGGCATGCCACCGCGACGCTGACCCCGCTCTCGTTCCCGCTGTGGGCCGAATCGATCCGCGGGCGGCTGAGCACCGAGGACTGGCGCACCCGGGTGAGCCGCGCCGCCGCCCAGCTCGAGCGTCGCCATGGCCGATGACCGCGAGATCGCGCTGGAGGGCGAGCGCATCGTCCTGTATGCCGAGCGCGCGCTGTACTGGCCGCGCGCGGCGACTCTCGTGGTCGCCGACCTGCACCTGGGCAAGGGCGACGAGTTCCGCCGCAACGGCCTGGCGGTGCCGGCCGGCGGCACCGGCCACGACCTGGACCGCATCGACGCCCTGCTCGAGAAGACCGGCGCCGGGCGCCTGCTGGTGCTGGGCGACCTGCTGCATGGGCTGATTCCCGATGCGCCGTGGCTGGCGCGCTGGTTCGCCTGGCGCAACCGCCGCGCAGGCCTGGCGGTCGAGGTGGTGGTGGGCAATCACGACCGCGCCCTGCGCGTGCACCCCTCGCGCGCCGCCTCGATGGGCCTGCAGCTGCTCGGCAAGGTGCTGCACGAGCCGCCGTTCGCGTTCGTCCACGACGTCGATGATCCCGAAGCGGTGGAAGGCTACCTGCTCGCCGGCCACCTCCACCCGGTGCTGCGGCTGCCCGGACTGCCGCGGCTGCCGGCGTTCCGCTTCGGCGCCAGCGCCGGGGTGCTGCCGGCCTTTACCGCGTTCGCCGGCGGCACCGCCTTCGAACCGGTCGCCGGCGAACGGGTGTTCGCGTGCGCCCCCGGCACGCTGGTGGAGCTGCCCGCTTCCGGTTGAACAAGCCGCGCCCGGACGGGCTTCGACGCCGGCGTCAGCGCGCGCTGTGGGCGTGTACGGTTTCCACCAGCACCGCCACGTGGTCGGGGTCCATGTCCGGGGACATGCCGTGGCCGAGGTTGAACACGTGGCCCTCGCGCGAGCCGCCGTTGCCGGCGGCGTAGGCATCGAGCACGGCCGCCACTTCGCGCCGGATCGCCGCCGGCGAACCGTACAACACCGCGGGATCGAGATTGCCCTGCAGCGCGACCCGCCCGCCGACGCGCCGCGCGGCCTCGTCCATGCCCACCAGCCAGTCGACGCCGATGCCCTCGGCGCCGCTGTCGGCCAGCGCCTCCAGGTGGATCGCGCTGCCCTTGCCGAACAGGATCAGCGGGGTGCGCAGGCCGCCCTCGCCGCGCTCCAGCTCGCGGGCGATACGGGTGAGGTAGGGCAGCGAGAACTCGCGGTACATCGCCGGTGACAGCACCCCGCCCCAGGTGTCGAACACCTGCAGCACCTGGGCGCCCGCCGAGCGCTGCGCGGCCAGATAGGCGATCACCGCGTCGGTGTTGACGCTCAGCAGCGCGTGCAGCGCCTGCGGGTCGTTCAACGCCATCGCCTTGATGCGGGCGAAGTCGCGGCTGCCGCCGCCCTCGACCATGTAGCAGGCCAGCGTCCAGGGGCTGCCGGAGAACCCGATCAGCGGGACCTCGCCGTCGAGCTCGCGGCGGATGGTGCGCACCGCGTCCATCACGTAGCGCAGCTCGGTTTCCATGTCCGGTACTCCCAGCGCGGCGATCGCCGCGGCGTCGCGCACCGGCTTGCGGAACTTCGGCCCCTCGCCCTCGACGAAGTACAGCTCCAGCCCCATCGCATCGGGGATGGTGAGGATGTCCGAGAACAGGATCGCGGCATCCAGCGGAAAGCGCCGCAACGGCTGCAGCGTGACCTCGCAGGCGAGCTCCGGGTGCTTGGCCATGGCCAGGAAGCTGCCGGCCTGGCGGCGGGTCTCGCGGTATTCGGGCAGGTAGCGGCCGGCCTGCCGCATCAGCCACACCGGGGTGCGGTCGACGGATTCGCGGCGCAGCGCGCGCAGCAGGCGGTCGTTCTTGAGCGGGGGGAATGAAGTCACTTCGGAAGCACTCGATGATTGCAGGAAGAAAAACGGGGTGCGCAGGGCCGCGGCGCCGCGCCGGACGGGTCAGGGGCGCGGGGTCTCGCCCTGTGCGTAGACCAGCCGGAAGCCGCGCTTGAGCTGGGCGTCGCGCGCCTGCTCCAGCGCGGCCACGGCACTGGCCTGGTCGAGGTACTGGTCGCGGCGCAGCTGGCTGCGCCCGCCGATCTGGCCGGATTCGCGCACCAGCGTCCAGCCGCCGAGCAGGTCCGGCTGCAGCATGAGCTGCACGAAACGGGGCGCTTCGGAGCCTTCGGCGGGCTGTTGCAGGAGCAGGCGCATCCGCCAATTGTAAGGCCCGGCCAGTCGCGAATCGCAGGAGCGTGCCATGCGCGCGAAAGCCCGCACCGCCGGGCCGGCCAGCAATCGCCGCCGATCCGGCCGCCGCTCCGCCTACAGGCCGCGCCTACGGGCCGCCGCGGCGCAGGACCGCCAGTACGGCGCTCTCGGGTACGTCGGAGAGCACCCTGGCGCGGCCCGCGCCATCCCAGACGATGAATCGCAGCCCGCCGGCCGTCGCTTTCTTGTCCAGGCGCATGTGCGCGAGCAGGGCTTCGGGGTCCAGGCCAGCGGGCACGTCGACGGGCAGGCCGAACCGCGCCAGCAGGGTCCGCAGCCGCAGGGTGTCCGCGGCCGGCGCCAGGCCCAGCCCTTCCGACAGGCGCGCCGCCAGCACCATGCCCACCGCGACCGCCTCGCCGTGGTTGAGGCCGCCATAGCCCTGCTCGGTCTCGATCGCGTGGCCGAAGGTGTGCCCGAAGTTGAGCAGCGCGCGCTCGCCGTGTTCGAACGGGTCGCGCGCCACGATCCGGGCCTTGTGCGTGCAGCTGCGCGCCACCGCTTCGGCCAGCGCCGCGGGTTCCATCGCCAGCAGCGCGTCGGCATGGGCTTGGAGCCAGTCGAGGAACGCGGCGTCGCCGAGCGCGCCGTACTTCACCACCTCGGCCAGGCCGGCGCGCAGCTCGCGCGGCGGCAGCGTGCGCAGTACGGCGGTATCGGCCAGCACCGCGCGCGGCGGGTGGAACGCACCGACCAGGTTCTTGCCCTGCGGCAGGTCCACCGCGGTCTTGCCGCCGACCGAGGAGTCGACCATCGCCAGCAGCGTGGTGGGCAGCTGCACGCAGTCGATCCCGCGCATCCAGCAGGCCGCGGCGAAGCCGGCGAGGTCGCCGACCACGCCCCCGCCCAGCGCGTAGACGCAGGCGTCGCGGCGTGCGCCGAGCGCCGCCAGGGCGTCGATCGCGCGGCCGAACCACGCCAGGGTCTTGGACGCCTCCCCGGCGGGAATGACGAAGCCCGCGACGGCCAGGCCGGGCATGGCGGCGCGCAGCGCGGCTTCCACGCGCGCCGCATACAGCGGCGCGACGGTGTCGTCGCTGATCACCAGCACCTGGCGTCCGCACAGCGTGGCGGCGAGCGCGGCGCCGTCGTCGAGCAAACCAGGGGCGATGCCGATCCGGTAGGGGTGCGCACCGGCCACCTCGACCCAGCGTGGCGCGCTCATGCCGGCTCCTGGCGCGGCGCCGCTGTCGCCTGTTGCCGCCATTGCTGCTGCAGCAGCCGGCCCAGCCGCGCCACCGCCGATGTCGGCGCCAGCGCCCCGGTGTCGAAATGCAGATCCGCCACCTCGCGGTACAGCGGCTCGCGGATCCCGGCCAGCCGGTGCAGCACTGCCTCCCGATCGTTGCCGGCCAGCAGCGGGCGGCTGCGGTCCCGGGCCAGCCGCGCCAGCTGCCGTTCCACGCTGGCGTGCAGGTGTACCACGAAGCCGCGCCGGCGCATCAGCGCACGGCCGCCGGGGTCGAGCACCGCGCCGCCACCGGTCGCCAGTACCAGCCCGTCGCCGGCCAGCACCGCCTCCAGCGCCGCACGTTCGCGGGCGCGGAACCCGGCCTCGCCCTCGCAGTCGAAAATGGTGGCCACGCTGGCGCCGGTGCGCCGTTCGATCTCCTCGTCCAGATCCACGAACGCCAGCCCGCAGCGCCCGGCCAGGCGCCGGCCGATCGACGACTTGCCGGCACCCATCGGGCCGACCAGCACGAGGTTGGGAGCGGGGTTCATGCCGCGATGCTAGCAGCGCCCGCGCCGTTGCGCCGCCATCACCATGCGTTCGCGTGCGCGTTACACGGCCCGGCGCAGGCTGGGACGTCCGGCGCGGGTGCGCCAGCCAGCTTCAGGAGACCATCATGTCCGTCGCGAAAGTCATCGAGATCACCGCCTCCTCGCCCAAGAGCATGGAGGACGCGGTGCAGTCCGGCATCAGGAAGACCGCCGAGACGGTCAAGGGCATCAAGGGCGTGTGGGTGAACGAGATCAAGGCGATGGTCGGCGACGACGGCGCCATCAGCGAGTGGCGGGTGAACCTGCGGATCACCTTCGTGGTGAGTTGAGCCACGGCGCACCCTGCGAGCGCTTTGGATGAACCCGCGCCGCCGAGCGCTCGGCTTCCGGGCGGCCGTCGGCGGCCTCTGGATAGAGTGCCGAGCGGGCTCTACCCGGACAGCGGGCGGCGTTCGGCATCCAGGGCGATCGTGGCGGGGGCGATGCCGGGAAGCGTGCGCAGCGCGTGGCGGCCGACCCGCTCGTAGTGCTGGACGAAGCGGGCGATGGCGGCCTGGTCCATGCCGGCGCGGCCGGGCTCGGCGCGCTGCAGCGCGCGTTCCTGTTCGAGGCGCCAACGCGGCACCACTTCGAAGCCGGGAGGCTGGAGGAACAGCAGCCGGTCGATACGCGCCCAGAGCGCCAGATAGTCGCGGTCCAGGGCGTCGTTGCACCAGCGTCGCCAGCGGCCGTCGCCATCTTCCTCGCGTTCCAGCGCGTTGATGGGCGTGGCCAGGGCGGCCCGGTCCTCGGCGGGGGTGCCGAGCAGCCAGCCCTCGAACAGCACCAGGTCGAGCGCGCCGGCCGCCGGCCACAGCGCCTGGGCGCGGCGCCGATCGCCCAGCTTGTCGAAGCGCGGCAGGCTTACCGGTTCGCGCCGCCGGAGCGCGTCCAGCGTGCGCAACGCCAGAGCCAGGTCGTGGGTGCCCGGCGGACCGCGGGTGACCAGCAGCGGGTGCACCCGCCGCGCCAGCGCCTCGCGCGCCGGACGGTCGAAATAGAAGTCGTCGATCGAGAGCGCCGCGGCGCGGACGCCGCGCGCGGCGGCAGCCTCCACCAGCTGCGCCGCCAGCGTCGACTTGCCGGTGCCCTGCAGGCCGCCGATGCCGTAGACGCGGATGCCCGGACGCAGCGCGTCGGCGAGCACGCGCTCGACGAGGGCCGGTGGGAAGCCGCCAGGCCCGGAAGGGTGCGCCGCCTGCGCCATCGCGCCACAATAGCGCAATGGACACCGCCGACCTCTATGCCGAAGCCCTCGCCACCTTCGACGCGCTGTTCGACCAGGCGCGGTCCGCCGGAGAGCCGGACCCCACTGCGATGACCGTCGCCACCGCGGCGCTGGATGCACGGCCCTCGGCGCGCATCGTGCTGCTCAAGGCGCACGACGCGCGCGGCTTCGTGTTCTATACCCACCTGGACGGGCGCAAGGGACGCGAGCTCCAGGCCAACCCGCAGGCCGCACTGCTGTTCCACTGGCCGCGCGTGCGTGGCGGCGTGCAGGCGAGGATCGAAGGACCGGTGGCGATCGTCGCCGACGCCGAGGCCGACGCCTACTTCGCCAGCCGGCCGCGCGGCAGCCAGCTCGGCGCCTGGGCCTCCCGGCAATCGGAGCCGCTGGATTCGCGGGAAGCGTTCGAGCGGCGCCTGGCCGAGCGCGAGCGCGAGTTCGAGGGGCGCGAGGTGCCGCGGCCGCCGCGCTGGAGCGGACTGCGGGTGCGCCCGGAGCGGATCGAGTTCTGGTATGCCGGCGGCCACCGCCTGCACGAGCGCCATTTCTACGAGTGCGACCGCGCCGGGGAATGGTCGAAGCGCATGCTGTATCCGTGAACAAAGCCACCGGGCCGCGCCGCATCGTCTGCCTGACCGAGGAGCCGACCGAGACCCTGTACGCGCTCGGCGAGCAGGACCGGATCGTCGGCATCAGCGGCTTCACCGTGCGCCCGCCGCGTGCGCGGCGCGAGAAGCCGAAGGTCAGCGCCTTCACCAGCGCCAAGATCGGCGAGATCCTGAAGCTGGAGCCCGACCTGGCGATCGGCTTCTCCGACATCCAGGCCGAGATCGCCGCAGAGCTGGTGCGCCACGGCGTGGAGGTGTGGATCAGCAATCACCGCAGCGTCGAGGGGATTCTGGACTACGTGCGCCGGCTGGGCGCGCTGGTCGGCGCCGCGGCGCGCGCCGAAGCCTACGCCGACGAGCTGCGCCAGGGGCTGGAGGAAGTGCAGGCGCGGTCGGCGCAGCTTGCCCACCGGCCCCGGGTGTATTTCGAGGAGTGGGACGATCCGCCGATCACCGGCATCCGCTGGGTGTCCGAGCTGGTCCGGATCGCCGGTGGCGACGATGTCTTTCCGGAGCTGTCGGTCGAGTCGCTGGCGAAGCGGCGGATCCTCGCCGACGCTGCCGAGGTGGTGCGGCGCGCGCCCGACATCGTGCTCGGCTCCTGGTGCGGCAAGCGCTTCCGGCCGGAGAAGGTGGCCGCGCGCCCCGGCTGGGAGGCCATGCCGGCGGTGCGCGACGGCGAGCTGCACGAGATCAAGTCGCCGCTGATCCTGCAGCCCGGCCCGGCGGCGCTGACCGATGGCGTGCACGCCATCGCCGCGATCATCCATGCCTGGTCGCGGCGCCGTAACGCGTAGGCGCGGCCGATGGCCGCCGCTGCTGTTTCGTAGAGCGGCCCGTGGCCGCGAAGACCGCGAGTGTCTCCGGTAGGGCGGACGGCGATTGCGGCGTTGGCCAACCGCGTCGGCCTTCGCGTGCATGGCACGCTCCTACGGGCTGGCGCGGCGTCTTCCGCAGGAGCGGCCCATGGCCGCGAAGGCCGCCGGTGGCGCCGGCCGGGCGGGTGGCGATCCCAGGCGTGGCCGGCCGTGCCGGCGTTCGCGTGCATGGCACGCTCCTACGCATGGCATGGCATGGCATGCCATGCGCAGGGCGGGGCGATGGCTTCCCACGCCTGCCCGGGCCTGCGATCATCGCGCTCCCCCGATCCCCGGAGACCGCCGATGAACCAGGCCGCGATGCAGGACTTCGCCCGGCTGCTGCTGCGCGTCACGCTCGGCGTGCTGGTGCTGCTGCACGGCATCGCCAAGCTGCGCCATGGCCTGGACGGGGTGGAATCCCTGCTGCAGATGCGCGGCTGGCCGACGTTCCTGGCCTATGGCGCGCTGGTCGGCGAGGTGCTGGCGCCGCTCATGCTCATCGCGGGGTTCCACGCGCGCATCGGCGGTGTACTGGTGGCGGTGAACATGCTGTTCGCGCTGCTGCTGGCGCACCTGGGCGAGCTCGGCCGGCTGAACGGCCAGGGCGGCTGGGCGCTGGAGCTGCAGGCGATGTTCCTGGTCGCGGCGGTGGCGGTGGCGCTGCTCGGGCCGGGACGGTTCTCGATCAACCAGCGCTAGCGCATGCGGGCTGCCGGCGCGCGGCCTATTTCGGATACAGGTCGCGGCTGAAGCGCAGGTCGGCACGGGTGCCGTCCTGCTGCACGATCTCGATGTCGAAGCGCAGCGTGTCCGGCGGGGTGACCCGCACGGTGCCCACGTAGTCGATGAGCGGGTTCTCGGGCCCGCCGCTGCGGATCTCGCGCAGCTCGAGCGGCTGCCGCACGCCGCGAAGGTCGATGGCGTTGCCGCTGATCACGGCGGGGACCGAGGTCTCCTGCATCGCCGGGCCTTCGCGCAGGCCGACCAGCAGCAGCACGCTGCGCGGGTTGCGCTCGATCCCGTATTCGCGCGCCATCGCCTCGTTCAGGTCGAGCGTGGGCATGACGCTGGCGCGGATCACGACGTCCCCGCTGCGCAGCACCGCCTCCTCGCGGGTGCGGGTGCCGTGTTCCGGCGGTGGGGCCGGCGCACTGCAGGCGGCGAGCCCGAGCCCGGCCGCCAGCAACAGGACCGCTCTAGTCATTCGCCGCCGCCAGCTCGCGCCCGCGCGCGGCGGCGTTGCGGATCGCGCGCGCCGCCAGGCCGCGCAGGCCGCCGGATTCGAAGGTCTCCACCGCCGCCTGGGTGGTGCCGCCCGGCGAGGTGACGCGGCGGCGCAGTTCCGCCGGCGCCTCGCCGGATTCGTTGAGCATGCGCGCCGCGCCGAGGATGGTCTGCAGCACCAGCGTGCGCGCCGCCTCGGGCGCCAGGCCTTCGGCGATCCCCGCCTCCTCCATCGCCTCGGCGAGCAGGAACACGTAGGCCGGGCCGCTGCCGGAGACGGCCGTCACCGCGTCCATCTGCGCTTCGTCGTCGATCCACACCGTGGCCCCGGCCGAAGACAGCAGCGCCTGCGCGCGCTCGCGGCCGGCCGCGTCGACCCTATGATTGGCGTACAGCCCGGTCACCCCGGCGCCCAGCAGCGCGGGGGTGTTGGGCATCGCGCGGACCACCGCGGTGTCGCCGCCGAGCCAGCGATCCAGCTGGGTGGAGGTGATGCCCGCGGCCACCGACACCGCGGTGGGCCGCTCCGCCTGGGCGCGCGGCGCCAGCGTGGTGCAGACCTCGCGCATCACCTGGGGCTTGACCGCGAGCATCCACAGCGAAGCGCCCTCGACGGCCTCGGCCGCCTCGGCGAACGCCGCCACCCCGAAGTCGGCGGCCAGCGCCCGGCGCGTGGCCTCGTTCGGATCGGCGACGCGCACCGAGTCGGCGGCGGCGCCGCGCGCGATCAGCCCGCCGATCAGGCTGCGCGCCATGTTGCCGCCGCCGATGAAGGCGACCGTGGCGGAGGGCGAGGGGCGGGAGACGGATGTGGTCATGGCGGCTCCTGTGCATGGGGCCCGCCAGCCTAGCGGAACGGCCCGCGGATCGCAGGCGGGGCGTTCATTCTCCGGGCCGGGAACCGTAGGTGCTTCGCGCAGGTGCGCGGTCACCTGCGGACGAAAGCCGCGGCAGCAGGCGCCGACACGGCACCGCGCACCGGCAGCTGGTCGAGCGCGAACCGGACGATCGACGCGCCGGGCCGCGGCGAAACCGCCTATTCGCCTCCTGTCCGCGCTCCGGCCGCGGGCCGCGGGCCGAACAGCGCCGTCCCCACCCGGACCATGGTGGCGCCCTCGGCGATGGCCTCTTCCAGGTCGTCGCTCATCCCCATCGACAGGGTGTCCACCTGCGGGTACCGGGCGGCCAGCGCCTCGAACGCGGCGCGCATCCGTGCGAACGCGGCCCGGCGGCGCGACGGCTCCGGGTGGGGGGCGGGGATCGCCATCAGCCCGCGCAGCGCCAGCCGTGGCTCCGCCGCGACCGCATCGGCCAGCGCCGGCACGTCCTCGGGCCGGCAGCCTTGCTTGCTGTCCTCGTCGTCGATGTTGACCTGCACCAGCACGTTCAGCGGCCCCCGTTCAGCCGGGCGATGGCGCGCCAGCGCCGCCACCAGCTTGGGCCGGTCCAGGGTCTGCACCCAATCGAACAGCGCCGCGGCCTGGCGGGCCTTGTTCGATTGCAGATGGCCGATCAGGTGCCACTCCACCGGTCGCCCCGCCAGCGCTTCGATCTTGCCGGCCGCTTCCTGCACGTAGTTCTCGCCGAACGCCGGGCGCGCCTCGCCGGCGGCCAGCCGCAGCGCAAGCAGGGCGGCGAGTTCGCCGGCGTCGCGGGTCTTGCCCACGGCCAGCAGCCGCGGCGCTGGCCGGTCGGCCCGGCTGGCGGCGTTATCGATCCTGAGCGCGACGGCCTGCAGCCGTTCGCCGGGGGCGCTGTGCTGGGGCATGGGGCCGGTTCCGGTACGCATCCTGCATGGTACTGCGGGGCTGGATTTGTGACGCGAGTAGGGGGCTATACTGCGCTCCGGGGGTAGTCTGGGCCGGTCTCGAGGCCGCGCCAGGCGCTATCGACACGTACATTGCTGTGCAGGGGACACGCATGGATATCGCCGAACTGTTGGCGTTCTCGGTCAAGAACAAGGCATCGGACCTGCATCTGTCGGCGGGCCTGCCGCCGATGATCCGCGTCGATGGCGACGTGCGCCGGATCAACATACCGGCGCTGGACCACAAGCAGGTGCACGCGCTGGTCTACGACATCATGTCGGACAAGCAGCGCCGCGACTACGAGGAATTCCTCGAGGTCGACTTCTCGTTCGAGATCCCGGGCCTGGCGCGTTTCCGCGTCAACGCCTTCAACCAGAACCGCGGCGCCGGCGCGGTGTTCCGTACCGTGCCCTCCGAGGTGCTGACCCTCGAAGATCTCGGCTGCCCGGCGATCTTCCGCCAGCTGATCGACCAGCCGCAGGGACTGATCCTGGTGACCGGGCCGACCGGCTCGGGCAAGTCCACCACCCTGGCGGCGATGCTCGACCACATCAACAAGAACGAGTACGGGCACATCCTCTCGGTGGAGGACCCGATCGAGTTCGTGCACACCTCGCAGAAGTGCCTGATCAACCAGCGCGAGGTGCACCGCGACACCCACGGCTTCAACGAGGCGCTGCGCTCGGCGCTGCGCGAGGATCCGGATTACATCCTGGTCGGCGAAATGCGCGACATCGAGACCATCCGGCTGGCGCTGACCGCCGCCGAGACCGGCCACCTGGTGTTCGCCACCCTGCACACCTCCAGCGCGGCCAAGACCATCGACCGCATCATCGACGTCTTCCCGGCCGGCGAGAAGCCGATGGTGCGCTCGATGCTGTCCGAGTCGCTGCGCGCGGTGATCAGCCAGGCGCTGCTGAAGAAGGTGGGCGGCGGCCGCACCGCCGCCTGGGAAATCATGGTCGGCACCCCCGCCATCCGCAACCTGATCCGCGAGGACAAGGTGGCGCAGATGTACTCGGCCATCCAGACCGGCCAGTCGGTGGGCATGATGACCCTCGACCAGCACCTGCAGGACCTGGTCAAGCGCGGCCTGGTCACGCGCGCGCAGGCCAAGGACTACGCGAAGGACAAGCGTCTTTTCGAATGATCGAAAGGACGCGTGACTCGTCGATTGTGATGACCGGACATGCGTCCGTCGAAAACCATGATTCGCCAGGAGCCGGGTTCTGATGCAGTGACTGGATGCCGACAGGGGCCGGGGGCGCTCTTCGAATCACCAGTCATCGATCACGAATCGCGGCTCCGCAGGAGCCAACAATGAGCAGCATCGATTTCACCTCGTTCCTCAAGCTGATGGCGCACCAGAAGGCGTCGGACCTGTTCGTCACCGCCGGCATGCCGCCGTCGATCAAGGTCCACGGCAAGATCTCGCCGATCACCCAGAACCCGCTCACGCCGCAGCAGTCGCGCGACCTGGTGCTCAACGTGATGTCGCCGCCCCAGCGCGAGGAGTTCGAGAAGACCCACGAGTGCAACTTCGCCATCGGCGTCTCCGGCGTGGGCCGGTTCCGCGTGAGCTGCTTCTACCAGCGCAACCAGGTCGGCATGGTGCTGCGCCGGATCGAGACCAAGATCCCGACCATCGAGGAGCTCAACCTGCCGCCGGTCATCAAGACCCTGGCGATGACCAAGCGCGGCATCATCATCTTCGTCGGCGCCACCGGCACCGGCAAGTCCACCTCGCTGGCGGCGATGATCGGCTACCGCAACCACAACTCCACCGGGCACATCATCACCATCGAGGACCCGATCGAGTTCGTGCACAAGCACGAGGGCTGCATCATCACCCAGCGCGAGGTCGGCATCGACACCGACAGCTGGGAAAACGCGCTCAAGAACACCCTGCGCCAGGCGCCCGACGTGATCATGATCGGCGAGGTGCGCACCCGCGAGGGCATGGACCACGCCATCGCATTCGCAGAAACCGGCCACCTGGTGCTGTGCACCCTGCACGCCAACAACGCCAACCAGGCGATGGACCGCATCATCAACTTCTTCCCCGAAGACCGCCGCGGCCAGCTGCTGATGGATCTCTCGCTCAACCTCAAGGGCGTGGTCGCCCAGCAGCTGATCCCGACCCCGGACGGCAAGGGCCGCCGGGTGGCGATGGAGATCATGCTCGGCACCCCGCTGGTGCAGGACTACATCCGCGACGGCGAGATCCACAAGCTCAAGGACGTGATGAAGGAGTCCACCAACCTGGGCATGAAGACCTTCGACCAGGCCCTGTTCGAGCTCTACCAGGCCGGCGAGATCTCCTACGAGGACGCCCTGCGCTACGCCGACTCCGCCAACGAGGTGCGCCTGCGCATCAAGCTGGCCCAGGGCGGCGACGCCCGCACCCTCAGCCAGGGGCTGGACGGGGTGGAGGTCGCGGAGGCTAGCTGATTCTGCTACCTATTCGGGAAAGGATTTCGGCATTGAAATCTGATTAGGCAGGGGTCGAACCCCCTGGACGCCTGGAGCACCCGCTCGTTTGCTCACAAGGAAGCATGCAAATGCACGCTCGTTCGCTCGCTCTGATAGCGGTCGTATTCCTCTGGATGGCATCCTCTCTCCTGCCAGCAGTGGCCCAGGAAGCACCGCTCGACTACTGCGTGCAACGAACGAACCTCCAGCCCTATCAGAAGTGCTTCTCGAGCTTGCCGGAAGCAGAGGGCTTCATCAGGGAGCCAGGGCCGGGGCCTGCGTCGGTGAACCGGTACCTGGAGCGGGGGGAAGCCATACCTCTACAACTCGGAAGGCTCCACTATACCTACAGAATAAAGCCGCGCAGATACGAAAGATCTCTGGGGGACTTCTACAGCTTGCACTTGAACTATGTAGGGGGCTCGCCCGCCAGGAACTGCAACCAGAATCCGGTCCCAGTTCCCGGCATTAATCACTTCGGGTGCGATACGGAAGATGAGCTCAGGGCGAATGTCCTGGAAGGTTGGCCTTACTACAATGGTCCAGACATCGGGGCGCATTACGAGGGAGGTTGGACGGAAACGAATCCTGGCTCGTGGGGGGTCTTCACTTTCAATCCCGAGACACAACGCGGGTATGTAGTTCAAACGGCCGTTCGCGACCTGGTGATGACATCGGGAAAGGTCCATCAAGCATTTCGCCGCGAGTACTACGAGTGCCCCGAACATTTCATGGGCATCTCCCCTTCGGGCAGTGAACAGACGGCATGGCCCCGCACCTGTCGCAACTCTACGACAGCATTTCTGTCGATCACGTCGAAGCAGTATGAAGCCTGTGAGAAAGACGGAAATCCTTGCGTCGCTGCTACCGGGAACAAGGAATACAGGGCGTCAGACTTCGAGTGGGACGGTCTGACATTCAAGCGCGCCTATAACTCAATATCCGACCTGAGCCTTCAGTCCGGCCTGTCCGACAATTGGGCTCACTCCTACTCCGATCGTTTGCTAACCACATCAAACGTCACCACCGACATAACCTGGATCAGAGCGGACGGCTACTACGAGGTGTTCTCGAAAGTGGCAGCCAACTCGTATCGGTCTCGAAACATGCCAGGCCACCTGCTGCATCGCGATGTAGATGCAACCGGAAAGACAGTTTCCTGGAGAGTTCTGAGTAGCGATGGCGACTTGCTTCTGTTTAATTCGGCGGGTCGCCTGGTTGCTCGCGAATCCAAAGGCGTGAGGTATACGCTGCACTACTGTGGGCGCTTAGATCATGCGATCGGAAAGTGCACGAGCTTCAATGCGCTGTCCGAGGTGCGGAGCGACAACGGTCGGGTACTCTTCTTCATCTATTCAGCAATGGATGTCGAGAGAGATGGCGTCGTGCTCAATGAGGATCGTTTGAGTTTCCTTGTTGGCGACGACGGAACGACTTACATGCAGTACTCGTACGACGCCCTCGGTCGGCTTCAGGAAGCGCGCTATGCGGACGGATCTAGCATCTTCTATTTGTATGGCGAGCCGAACAATGTCTGCCGCGATTCGAGCGCAGGGTGCATTCCAGAGCGTTTCAACACGTACCTGACTGGCATTGTCGATCAGGATGGCGTGCGGATTTCAAACTATGCCTACGACGCGCAAGGAAGAGTCGTCCTGAGTGAGGGGGCTGACGGTGCTGGCGAGGTGACGCTGTCCTATCTCGCAGGCGCGGAGGTCGAAGTAAATCTGCCGCTTGGGGCGGTGAAGCGCTACTCTTTCGGGGGTGGCGCTTTTGCCAAGCCTGTGGGAGTACTCCTTTCTTCTGAAGCAATTCCAGATAGCCTCGAGGAAAACACGTTCTCTGACTATCGATTGATCTCGCACACCACGGCGAGCGGCGCCCGGGCGGTGTTATCGTACGACGGGTTCAGAACCACCGGACACAGCGACTATGGTCGACAGGCTCAGCTATTGAGGTCGAGAAGTTCGCTATGGAACGATCTTGTAAACCGGCCGGTTGAACAAGTCACCTATGACGCGGCTGGAAGTCCCACGCATAGAGTTGAACAACAGTACAACGCCCGCGGACAGACCGTCGGCTACTCGAGCGTTGATCCGGTTTCGGGTGCACGGCGAACTTCCCAAAGCTCGTACTGCGAAGGAGAGGACGTGGGCGCAGGCACGTGCCCGGTTGCCGGCTCGCTTCTCTCGCATGATGGCCCTCGCACGGATGTGACGGACCTAACGTTGTGGTCCTACTACGAAACCGACCATCCTGACTGTGCGGAAGGTGTGGGAGCGTGTCACTATCGCAAGGGCGACCTGTGGAAGGTCACCAACGCCCTCGGCCAAGTCACGGAAACCCTACGCTACGACGGCGCAGGCCGCCCCCTCTCGATCAAGGACGCCAATGGCGTCGTCACCGACATGGAGTACCACCCGCGCGGCTGGCTGACTGCGCGCAAGGTGCGTGGCCCCGACGACACCACCGAAGCCGACGACCGGGTCACCCGTATCGACTACTGGCCCACCGGTCTGGTCAAGCGGGTCACCCAGCCGGATGGCGCGTACACCGAGTACGGCTACGACGCCGCGCACCGCCTGACCTCGATCGGCGACAACGCCGGCAACACCATCACCTACACCCTCGACAACGCCGGCAACCGCATCGCCGAGGAGACCCGCGATACCGGGGGCACCCTGCGGCAGACGCTGTCGCGGGTGTTCAATCAGCTCGGCCAGCTCGCCACCCAGGCCGATGCCGGCGACAACCCGACCGACTACACCTACGATGCGAATGGCAACCTCGAGACCATCACCGACGCCCTGGACCGGGAAACGCTGAACGAGTACGACCCGCTCGACCGTCTGGTCCGCACTCTCCAGGATGTCGATGGCATCGAGGCCGAGACCCGCTTCGAGTACGACGCCCTCGACCATCTGACCAAGGTCGTCGACCCCAAGGGCTTGGAGACCGAGTACACCTACAACGCCTTCGGCGACCTGCTGCAGCTCGACAGTCCGGACACCGGCACCACCACGTACAGCTACGACGAAGCCGGCAACAGGACCGGCCAGGTCGACGCCCGCGGCCAGGCCAGCACCTACGCCTACGACGCGCTCAACCGGTTGACCGGCGTCGCCTACGCGGGGGCAACAGACCAGGACGTCAGCTACGTCTACGATGTCACCCAGCCCGGGTGCGGGCCCGACGAGACCTACTCGATCGGCCGCCTGACCGCGATGGAAGACGCCAGCGGCAGCACCCGCTACTGCTACGACCGCTTCGGCCAGATGACGCGCAAGCTCCAGGTCACCAACGGGCAGACGTTCGCGCTGCGCTACAGCTAC
>NZ_JARXRM010000033.1 GCF_029887875.1 Luteimonas endophytica | reverse complement strand
CCAGCGGCGACTTCGCCACGGCGCTCGGCTACGGCGCGGAAGCCAGCAACACCCGCAGCACGGCGGTGGGCATCTCGGCGCTGGCCAGCGGCAGCGCCAGCGTGGCGCTGGGCAACAGCGCGCAGGCGACCGGCCTCAACGGCACCGCGCTGGGCGGCAGCACCCGGGCCACGGCCGACAACACCACCGCGGTCGGCCAGTTCGCCTGGGCGACCTCGACCGGCTCGACCGCGATCGGCCGCGATACGTTCGCCTATGGCGGAATCAACGCCACCGCGGTGGGCCTGAGCGCCTGGGCCAACGGCACCAGCAGCGTGGCGCTGGGCGCGGGTTCGCGCGCGACCGAGGAGAACGTGGTGTCGGTAGGCAACGGCACCGGTTCGGGCGGGCACCCGGCGACGCGGCGGATCGTCAACGTCAGCGACGGCGTCGACGACAACGATGCCGTGAACCTGGCGCAGCTGGAGGCGGTGACCTCGAGCACGCAGTATTTCCAGGCCACCGGCGACGGCCAGGCCTACGCCGACGGGATCGAGGCGACCGCGTCGGGGTCGAACGCGACCGCCGCCGGCGACTACTCGACCGCGAACGGCTCGGCGAGCTACGCCGGCGATCTGGGCGCCTCCTCGTTCGGCAGCGGCGCGTTCGCGCTGGCCGAGAACGCCACCGCGGTCGGCTTCAACTCGGTGGCGGACGCCGCCAGCGCCGTCGCGTTGGGCGCGATGGCGCAGGCCAGCGGCGAGTACGCGGTGGCCCTGGGCGCCGAGAGCCTGGCCACGGGTGAACTGGCCACCGCGACCGGCGCGGGGGCCGTCGCCAGCGGCGATGGCAGCCTGGCTTCCGGCGCATTGGCCGACGCTTCGGGGACCGAGGCGACGGCGGTCGGCTTCTATGCCGATGCCGCCGGCGAGGGCGCCACGGCGGTCGGTGCCGAGAGCAGCGCAGGCGGCGACGACTCGGCCGCGTTCGGCTTCCTGTCCGACGCCAGCGGCGATTTCGCCACGGCGGTCGGCGGCTACGCCGCCGCGTCCGGCTTCAACAGCACCGCGCTGGGCAACTTCAGCGAGGCCTCGGGCTCCAACAGCCTGGCGGTGGGCTCGGACAGCGTGGCCGGCGGCGACGACAGCGTCGCGGTGGGCCAGGGTTCCCAGGCGAGCGGCTTCAACAGCGTGGCGGTGGGCGGCAGCTTGTTCGGCCTTCTCCCGACCGAAGCATCGGGCGACTTCTCGACCGCGGTGGGCGGCGGCGCCTGGACTCCCGGCACCAACGCCACTGCGGTGGGCAACCTCTCGACGGCCAGTGGCGCCGACAGCCTGGCCCTGGGCTCGGATTCGGAAGCTTCGGCCGCGGGGAGCGTGGCGCTGGGCCAGGGCTCGGTCGCCGACCGCGAGAACACGGTGTCGGTGGGCGATGCCGGGGCCGAGCGGCAGATCGCCAATGTGGCGGCAGGCACCGAAGGCACCGACGCGGTGAACCTCGACCAGCTGGCCGAGGCGACCCAGTACAACCAGTATTTCAAGGCCACCGGCGAGGGCGAGGCCTATGCGGACGGGATCGAGGCGACCGCCTCGGGTTCGGACGCCTATGCCGAGGGCGACTATTCGACCGCCAACGGTTCGGCCAGCTACGCGGCCGGCACCGGTTCTTCGGCGTTCGGCAGCGGCGCGCAGGCCTGGGGCCAGTACGCCACGGCATCGGGCTACAACGCGGTGGCCGAGGGCGACAGCAGCACCGCGGTGGG
>NZ_JARXRM010000032.1:36439-196841 GCF_029887875.1 Luteimonas endophytica | reverse complement strand
GCGCTCGCCGCGCTCGCGGTACCGTCGCAACATGCGCGCCTGATCCAGCTCGACGCCCCGGTCCCGGGGCTGGTGGTGGAACGGTTCGACGGCAGCGAGGCAGTCTGCGCGCCGTTCCGTTTCGTGATCGACGTGTTTTCCACCTCGGCGTTCGTCGACACCGCCGAGCTGCCCGGACGGCGGCTCGGCCTGCGCCTGCACCGTGCAGAGGGCGGCGAGCGCAGCTGGCACGGCGTGTGCACCGCGGTGGCGCCCCTGGGCGCCGACGGCGGCCTGGCCCGCTACCGGTTGACCATGGAGCCCTGGACCGCGCTGCTGGCGCACCGGCGCAACGCGCTGGTGTTCCAGGACCTCGACGTGCGCGGGGTGCTGGAGCGCGTGTTCGCGGACTACTCGATGGCCGCGTTCCGCTTCGACATCGACGGCGCCCTGCCGGTGCGCGCGATCACCACCCAGTACCGCGAAAGCGACTGGGACTTCGTCACCCGCCTGCTGGCCGAAGCCGGCCTGGCCTGGCGCTACGAGCACGACCAGTCCGCAGGCGAAGACGATGGCGGCGACGACGGCGCCCGCCACACCCTGGTGATCTTCGATGCCCAGGCCGAGGTTCCCGACGCCGGCACGCTGCGCTTCCATCGCAGCGCCGCCACCGAGACCCGCGACGCCATCGGCGCCTTCACCGAGCTGCGCCAGCTGGCGCCCAACCGCAGCCATGCCGCCAGCTGGCACAGCGCGCAGCTGGCGAGCGTTGCCGGGCAGTGCGAAGCCGACGCCGGCGGACTGCCGGCGCTCGAGGTCTTCGTGCAGCCGCGCGCCGGCCGCTTCGAGCAGGGCGGCCAGGCCCAGGCCGAAGCCGCAAGACGCCTGGACGCGCTGCGGCTGCCGGTGGCGCTGCATCACGGCGCGGGCAGCGCGCGCGCCATCGCCGCCGGCAATACGTTCACGCTCAGCCAGCATTCCGGCCACGAGGGCCGGGCGTTCCTGCCGCTGCGGGTGACCCACGTAGCGGCGAACAACCTCGGCAGCGGCATCACCGCCCTGCTCGCCTCGCCCGACCTGGAGCGCGGCAGCTATCGCAACCGTTTCGTCGCGGTGCCCGCCGGCACGCCGGTGGCGCCGCTGCCGCGCGACCGCCCGACCGTGCACGGCCCGCAGACCGCCCGCGTGGTCGGCCTGCCCGAAGCCGCGGTCAGCCCCAGCCGCGACCACCAGGTGCGCATCCAGCTCGCCTGGCAGCGCGGCCCCCGGCCCAACCCGGGCGGGCTGCAGGACAGCGGCAGCGAGCACCCGGGCCACGCCCCCGGCGATGCCACCTCCGGCACCTGGGTACCGGTGGCGGAGTGGGTCGCCGGCCCCAACTGGGGCAGCCACTTCCTGCCGCGGGTGGGCGCCGAGGTGCTGGTGGAGTTCCTGCATGGCGACATCGACCAGCCGCGGGTGACCGGCCAGCTGTACAACGGCGAGGTCGCCCCGCCCTTCGCCGGCGGCATCGATGGCCCGTCCAACCATCCCGGCACCCTGAGCGGGCTGCACAGCCGCGCCCACGACGGCAGCGGCAGCCAGCAGTGGGTGCTCGACGACACCCCGGGCCAGCTGCGCACCCGGCTGCAGACCAGCCTGGCCGACAGCCGCCTGGAGCTGGGCTACCTGGTGCAGCACCAGGACGGCGCGCGCGGCGGCCTGCGCGGCCGGGGCATGGAGCTGGCCAGCGGCGGCTGGGGCAACGTGCATGCCGGCCAGGGCCTGCTGCTGTCCAGCACCGCGCGGGCCGGGGCCGCCTCGACCCAGATGGACATGGCCGAGGCGGTGGCCCAGCTCAAGGGCGCCGAGCGCACCGCCGAGGGCCTGCACGAGACCCTGCTGCAGCAGCAGGTGCCCGGCTTCGACGCCAACCAGCGCCTCACCGCGCTCCGCGAGGCGCTCGATGCCGAGGTGGATGGCCGATACACCGGCAGCGTCGCCGGCCAGCCGGCGATGAAGCCCGCGGGTGACGGGCGCGAACCGGGCGAGGATCCGGTCGAGCGCTTCGCCGACCCCAAGCTGGTCGTCGAATCACCCGAGTCGATCGCGTTCGCGACCCAGAAGAGCTCGGTCGCCTACGCCGGCGGCGCCCTGCACCTCACGGCGCAGGCCGACGTCCAGCTCAGCGCCGGGCAGACCTTTGCCTCGGTCGCCGGCCAGCACGCCGCGCTCTACGCCCACGCCGGACCGATCCGCGCCATTGCCGCCAACGGCCCGCTCAGCCTGCAGGCCCACACCGGCGCGCTGGAGGTCCTCGCCGACCAGTCGGTCACTCTCACCGCCACCGATGAGCGCATCGACGTGCTGGCCAAGGAGAAGATCGTGCTGCAGGCGGGGCAGACACAGGTGACGCTGGAAGGAGGGAACATCACCTTCGCGTGCCCCGGCAACTTCACCGTCAAGGCGGGGGAGCAGCCGTTTCGGGGAGGACAAGCCAACGCAGCGAATCTCTCCAACCTACCCAGCGGCCACACGCAGGCCCAAGAGCCAACGCACTGGATCGCGCTCCAATACCTGGATGTCGATACTGACGTGCCGATGGCGGGCACCGAATACGAGATCCATTTCAAGGAAGGGCCGGTGCTTTCCGGCAAGCTCGATGCGGATGGCAGGGCGCATCACGATGACGTACCCGACAAGTCCGTCGAGAAGGTCGTCTACAAGCCGCGTACGCCCGAGACTGACAGGGAGCCCAGGCCGACAGAGGACCTGCTGGCTCTGGCAGGTAGCGCGGGACGCACGCGATGAGCGTTCCCCAAACCAGCCTGCCCAACCAGGCACCTCCGGTCACTCTCGAGCAGCTTCGCGAAGCACTGGCCTTCGTCACCGAGCAATACGACAAGATCGCCGACAGTACCACCAACGTCTTCGTCTGGTTGTGGGAAGCGATCCAGGGCGACTTCAACGAGGAGCGCACCACCGGCCAGATCATCTTCGACACCGCGATCTCGATGATCCCCGGTGTCGACCAGGTGTGCGACGTCCGCGACATCATCGCCAACTGCAAGCTGATCAACGAGGACAAGACCGACACCTGGGCCTGGGTGGCACTGTGCCTGACCCTGATCGGCCTGTTCCCCACGCTAGGCTCGCTGGTCAAGGGCGTATTGAAGATCTTCTTCCTGTTCGTCCGGCGCAGCGGCGGTGATGCAGTCGTGCGTGCCGTGGAGGAGGCCATGACCTGGGTCATCACCTTTCTGCGCAAGCGCGAGGTGCAGCACTACTGGAAGGCGTTGAAGTGGGACCGTCTCTTCCTCGAACTGGCCAACGGCGTCAAGGCGGTACGCGCCCAGGTCAGTCTGGCCTATCTCCGGCGGGCGTTCGACCGCGGCATCGCGCTCATGCAGAACCTGGTGCGCTACGTGAAGCACGTGCCGTTCGCCGGCGGTCGCGCGGAGGCCGCGTTCGGGATGGTGAGGGGCATCCGTAGCGAGTTCGACCGCTACGCCAGCCGCGCCCTCCGTCCAGTACAGGACATCCTGGACACCATCATCCGCCGCCTGGAGATTGAGGACCTCTACCAGCGCCGGGGCATTCTCGATACCGGCAACATCCATTTCACTGGCGGCCTGCCGGAGGCACAGGCGGTGGCCCTGATGCGCCGAGCTGATCCGGCACCAAGCTGGTTGAGCAAGGGCAAGCCGACAAAGAACAAGTCGCTTGATCCCCGCACGAAGGGCCTTCGAAACAAGATTGATAGAGCTGCTGGCGAGGGTTATCCGAAACTCAGCGACGGCGAGATCAGGAGCTTCACTGTGGGCATGCGCCAGGCTGAACTGGTCGGCCCCATGCGCCTGTACCGGGTGGTGTCGCCTAACAACTCCGCCGCCGGCGCCGACTGGGTGACCGAGGACGTCTGGAACCAGATCATGACCGCGCCCGATCCCAAGGCTGCCTGGCGTAAGCATCTGGCCGTGTGGCCGGACTGGAATCCAGACGGGCAATTCGTCGTGTACGACCTCAAGCCGGGCGAGCGCCTCAAGGTCTGGCGTGGGCCGGCGGCGGCGCAGGTCAAGGAGGAAGTATTGCCGGATCATTTTCTCGAAGGCGGCTGGGAGCAGATCAAATTTCCCGCCAGCGGTCCAAATGGCGGCCTTGGCGACGCGGGGGGCTACTACCGCAGGAGCGCCGACGGCCGGCTCACCCAAGCGGACGACATGGACCGCACGCGCTACCACGGCCTGTCGTCGGAAGAACAAGCGCAGTACCAGTTCCTCCGCGAAAAGATCGAACACCCGAGCATTCTCGGGCCGTTCGATACCGGCTGGGGCTACACGGACTTTGATGCCCAGATGATCGACGCCAGGCTGGGGCTCCCGAGCCTGCCCGGCCAGGTCACCAACCTGTGAGCGATATGCCCATCCAGAGACTCGCACTGCCCCCCTGGCACAAGCGGCAGGCGACCCTGCTGTACCACTACGCCTCGCTGGAGTACCTGAAGGGCTTGCTTTCGCTGATCGACGAGTGGATCGCCTTCACCGACCGCCTCTTGGACGAGCGCAGCGGGCTCGATGCCACGGGGCTGGCGCATGTCAACTGGAAGCCGACGAGCACTGCGGCGCATTTTTCCACGTATGCCTACGCAGCGATGGTGGATTTCCGCGAGAGTGTAGTCCGACAAATCGCGAAACGCTCCTTCGAACGCTACAGTGGTGCCGCGGAGGGCCAATGCGAACGGATGTTGCGAGAATACGCCGGATACCCCGACAGCATGTTGTGGATGACCCATGAACAACAGGCGGAGTTCAAGGAGCGCGCGGAGGAGACGTTCAAGTACGCAGGCGAGATTACGTCGTTCATGCAGCGCCCTTGCAATGTGGATGACGGTGGTTTCTGGGAAAGATGGATGAGCAAGAGGGCGTTGTTCCCACGCTTGCCACGCTTCCGAGTGCGTACAGACGTTGAGGCAGAGACGGACAAACCGCCACCACGCACAGGTGTATATGTGCCCCAAGAGGATCCGTATGCAGCCTTGCAGTTCGCCTGGACCGGCGGCTACGGCGAGCTAGGGCCGGCATGCACTTTTAATGAGATCGGCCGTGACGCGCTGGCAGCGGTAGGGCGTGAAGGGTTGTGGGGCGACGAAGCAGGATTGTTTCGCTTTGCGAATCAGCAGGAATATAAAGGAATCATCACGAGCTTGGGCGATCCGGTCGAAGAAGCTTGGGAGGCTCCCGGCGCCGTAGCGGCCGCATCATTCGAAGAGAAACCGTGCAAGTGGTACTTCGTTGAAATGATCAACGATGAGTACGAAGATCACGACGGGACCTATGCCGGCACTGGCGAGGTCGCTGAACCCAAATCGCGCGTACCTGCCGGCGAGCCGGTGCCGCAATCTGGTTTCTGGCATACGCCAGCTAGGGCCGGTAGTCGTCGTTACTTCAAGCAGGGCGATACCTTCCCGAAGATCGAGGGCAGCGACTACGGTGCCACGTTCTGGATGTGGTCGTCGGATCAGTCCGATCCGAAGCTTTGAGCGACCCGGGCGCGAACCGTCTGATCCCCAACCGCCGCCCCAACCAAGAGCGCTTTCGTAGCGCTTCCCCAGAAGGTAGACACGTCGAAAGCGCAGCTTTCTCGGCCAGCAACTTCGGCGGCTCCGTCAGCATGGTCGGCGTGCCGACGCTGACGAACAACTGGTACGGGAACTGAGCATGCCCACTCCACTTCTTGCGCAAGAAATCCACCTCCTGGAGCGATACAGCTCGAAGGCCTATTTCGGTGCGATGCGCGACGCCTGGGAACGGATGCTGCGCCACGCTGAACGATGTCTCGAGGCGTTCGTCGCCAAGCTCCCGCCCGACTACCGCGACAGGCCGCTTCCCGAGCAGCCGGATATCGTTTGGGGCGAGAGGATTCTGCCCAACTTCAGGAACACGGCGGACAGCCTCAACAATGCCTATATCCGGTTGACCCACGGCGAGATGCAGGCACTCGGTGTCGCCGCCATGGTGAGGAGCGATTTTTCGGGCTTTTCCCGTGACTACAGCTCGGACTGGATGGACGAGCCGCAGGTTCTGGCCAGAGTCGACGGTGGAGGTGCCGCATTTTGGCGGTGGCTCGCACTTGCTTCGCAATACGCCTCAAACATCGAATTTACCGAAGGCGCGTACTGGACCCAGGGAGCCCTGACCCATCGGTACAACCCGGACGCGCGGGGCCCCCTGGACCCTCCTTCACTGTGGCGCAGGTACGTGCTCTCTGCGACGCAGACGGCCCAGACCGGCGAACCCGTCACCAGGACAGGCATCTATCTTCCGCGGGTCGACGACAGCTGCGCGGCGTTCATGATCGAAGGCCTGCCCGCCCCCCCTGCGAGCATCGGCTACGACCCCGAGACGATGCAGAACACCTCCGAGGCGGAGTGCAGCTGGAGGCTGGTCGAAGGGGCCGAGGAAGGATCGATCGAAGACGGACTTGCCGACCTCCTGTCCTCGACGGCTGCGGCAGGCCAAGGGCGGATGGAAGCTGGGCAGACCTGCCCCAGATCGGGTTGGTGGTACTCGCCCGCCAAATCCGGAGCGCGGCGCCACTTCAATCGCGGCGACACGTTTCCGAGCGTCGACAGCGACTATGGCGGCACCTTCTGGCTGTGGGCACAGGACCAATCCCCGCCCTCGCTCTAAGCCCCGGAAACCCGCGCGGAGTTCAATGCCGTCACTGACGGCCAAGCCGATGGGATCGGCAGCTTGGCGGTGGCGAGGACAACGGCCTGACGGTTAGCACATCCGTGCAGGAGGGCTGAGCCGATCGGCCGGAACGGAGCGCGGCGAACGATCGGAAGCGGGCGCCGCTTCCGCCGCGGCCCTTCCGCCGCCTGTGGGCTAGGATGTCGCGCATGTGCCTGATCGCCCTCGCCTGGAAGACCCATCCACGGTACCCGCTGGCGCTGATCGCCAATCGCGACGAGTTCCACGCGCGCCCGACCGCCGCCGCTGGGCCGGATCCGGATGCGTCGGATGTGTACGGCGGGCGCGATCTGGTGCAGGGCGGCGGCTGGCTGCAGGTCGCACGTCGGGGGCGTCTGGCGGCGGTGACCAACGTGCGCTGCGGCATTGCGCAGGAGCCGACCCGGCACTCGCGCGGGTGGCTGGTGCGCGACTTCGTGCGAAACGAGGACGCCGCTGCCACCTATGTCGAAGATCTGCAATCGCGCGCAGACGACTATGGGCGCTTCAACCTGCTGGTCTGGGACGGCGGCGAACTCGCCTTCGCCAGCAACCATCCGCGGCCGGCACATCGGCAGGTGTGCCCCGGCGTGCATGCGATGTCCAACGGCGCCTTCGATGCGCCATGGCCGAAGAGCACGCATGCGACGAAGGCGCTGGAAGCCTGGCTGGGTGCCCTGCCCCCGCACGGCGACCCATTCTCCGACCATGGTGTCCTGGTGCCGCTGTTCGACGCCCTGGCCGATTGCGCACCTGCCCCGGATGCCGCCCTGCCGGATACCGGCGTGGGACTCGCACTGGAACGGGCGCTGTCGCCGCCGTTCGTCACAGGGGCCGAGTACGGCACCCGTTGCAGCAGCGTGGTGCTGGTGGAGGCTTCGAGGATTCTGTTCGCAGAGCGTCGCTTCGCCCCCGGCGGTGCGACCATTGGGGAATCGGTCGAGACGCTGCGCGTCACCCGCGAATCGCCGTAGGCAGGAGGCGCGCAGCCGGGCGCGTCCAGGCGATCCGCGGGAGCCGCGTCTGCGGCCCAGCCCCTCAGGGCGACGACGCAGTACAGCGCACCGGCGCGTCGTTCTCCAAGGCCTGCTCCCAGCCGTTGCCGCTGCGGTAGGCCACGGTACCGTTGATGCAGGCGGCCTCGGCCTCGTCGCGCCTGGCGCTGAGCGGCCCTGGCAGCTGGTCGGGGGCGGATGGCTGGACGGCGGGCATCGCGCCGGCCTCGTCGGGAGGGTTCTGGCCGGCTCCCGGAACCGTCGGCCCGACCGGGGCGTCTTCGGTCGCGTCGCCGGATTCCTCCATCTCCGCGCCGGGCGCCTCCGCTACCGCGGCGCCCGCCGGCATCTCGGCCATCGGGGCCGGCTGCGGCGTCCGCTCCGCGGGCTCGATGGGAGGGCTGGGCCGGGGCAGATCGGCGCGTTCGGCGGAGTCGTCCGCCAGCACTGTTTTCACCGCATAGCGGATCGCATCGGCGGCCAGCACGCCGACGATCACCGCCAGCGTCACCGGGATGAAGAAGGACCAGGGTGGTGCGTCGTCGCGGAACCCGCTCATGCTTCGGCCTCCCCGTGGGTTTGCCCGAGCCTAGCGCATCCGGTGACCTTCGGCACCCGTGAATGCACACTTCCGGCATGCGCTGCCCGCTCAGGCGCTCCTGTAGGCTCGTGGATCGCTTCTCGAACGGACCCGCCAATGCACCCGGCCCGCCCTGCCCGTTTTCTGGTCGCCATCCCGCTGTTGCTGTCCGTATTGCTGGCGGGCTGCTCCACCGACGAGGCGCCGCCACCCCTCCCCGCAGAGCTGGCCTGCCAGGCCGGCGCCTGGCGCATGGACAGCGGAGAACTGCTCGCGCTCTCGCCGGTCACCGGTGGGCTGCGCTATCGCCTGATCGACGGCCGCAGCGGCGTGTTCGCGCCGCCGGGCAGCGGGGCCGTCTTCACCGCCCGCGAGGGCTGGCGCGACGAGGACAGCCCGCCAGTTGCGACGGCGACGTTCGAGCCGTGCCCTGCGGGGAGGATGCAGTTCGCCCTCGAGGGCGGGCCATCCGGCGGCGCGCGCCGGATCGCGCTGGAGGCGCACGACACCAGCTTCCGCAGCGGCGACGTCACGTTGCGCGGCCGCCTGGTGCTGCCGGAGGGGGCCGCAGGGCCGGTGCCGCTGGCGGTGCTGCTGCACGGCTCGGAGGACTATTCCGCGGTCGACATCTACCCCACGCAGTACCTGCTGCCGGCGCAGGGGGTGGCGGTGCTGGTCTACGACAAGCGCGGCACCGGCGGTTCCGAGGGCGAATACACCCAGGACTTCCACGTGCTGGCCGACGACGCCGTGGCCGCCCTGGGCGAGGCGCGGCGCCTGCGGCCGGCCGGGTTTTCGCGGGCGGGCTTCGTCGGCGGCAGCCAGGGCGGCTGGATCGCGCCGCTGGCGGCGTCGAAGGTCGACGTCGACTACGTGGCGGCGCTGTTCGGCATGGCCGAAGGCGCACTGGCCGAGGACCGCGAGCAGGTGATGGACGACCTGCGCGCGGCGGGGCACGGGCCCGAGGTGCTCGAGCGCGCGCGCGAAATCACCGATGCCACCGCGCGGGTGATGGCATCCGGCTTCACCGAGGGCTACGAACAGCTCGCCGCGGTGCAGGAGGTCTACGGCGACGAGCCGTGGTTCGCCGACATCCAGGGCGAATTCAGCGGGCGGGTGCTGGAGATCCCCAGCTGGTCGCCGCAGTGGCTGGTGCGCAGCATCGCCATGCGCTCGGTGCAGGGCACCAGCTGGGACTACGAGCCGCTGCCGGTGCTCGCCGCACTCGAGGTGCCACAGCTGTGGGTGATCGCCGCCGAGGACCGCGAGGCGCCGAACGTCGAAACCCTGCGCCGGCTGCGCGCGCTGCAGGCACAGGGTCGGCCGGTGGACCTGGTGGTGTTCCCGGGCACCGACCACGGGATCTACCAATTCGTCGAGGAAGATGGCGAGCGGGTCATGCTGCGCCACCCGGAAGGCTACCTGCGGCTGCTCGCCGAGTGGATCGCCGAGCCGGAATTGCGCGGCCCCTACGGCGATGCCCTGGTCGAACCGCGCCGTGACGGTCCGCCGTCATCGTAAGCCCGCGCGACGGTGCGATCGGCGGCTGTCGGCGAGCAGCCCCCCCGCGACGGCCAGCTCCGTTCCGACCTGGCATCGAGGCGTTGGCCTGCCAGGCAATGCGGTCGGGTCCGTACGCAAGGTCAGCGCACTAGCGGGAAAACGTCAGGCCCGATGGCAGGTCGCTGCTGCAAGTTGCTGATGCCTCGACCGGGCCAGCGTTTGAAACCCCACTTGGCTGTCCCATAGGAGCGGCCCATGCCGCGAAGGCCGCGGGTAGGGCCTGAGGATGCGGCGATCCACGGTTTCGGCCAAGGGCACCGGCTTTCGCGTAAATGCCACACCCCTCGGGGGCGCTCGCAATATACCGACTCGTCGGGACGGGGCCCGCGTCCAAAAGCAGAAGGCCCAGTCTTTCGGGTATGACCCCGATCGGCTGAGCCTTCCTTGTCGAAGCGATTGCGTCCGGCTTTCGCCTTTCGCTTTTTCTTCGACGTGCGCAGGTTAGCGCGGGCGCCGTTAGCGGAATGTCAAAACCGCCCAGCCGTTCGTCGGCAAGGCCGCATCACCCCCAGGGCCACCAGCCGCGGCCGGTGCGCGCATAGCGGTCGGCAGCGCGCTCGAAGCGGTTGCGAACGCTGATCCCGCCGCTCAGCAGGTACAGCGGCAGGAACAGCGGCCCCAGCGCCATGTACTGCAGTACATGGGCGCGCTCATGGTCGCCGATGCGGACCGCCGGCTCCACGCAATGCCCGGCACGGTGCGCGTAGGTGAAGCACGGGGCATCCAGCGACTCGGCGGTATGCAGGATCACGTTGCCCAGGGTCATGGCGCCGCCCGGCCCCCAAGGCCAGCGCTGGAAGACGATCGCGAGCTCTCGGCGGTCGAGCCGGGCCGTCGCCCCGAACGCCAGCCCGGCGGCGCCGGCGGCGAGGCCGAGCACCGTATTGGGCAACGTCCACAGCGCGCCGACCATGCACAGCGGCCAGGCGGGAGCCCCGCTCACGGCCGGCTCAATCGCCTTCCGGCATCACCAGCCACAGCACCAGATACACCAGGATCCCGGGGAAGGCCGCGGACAGGATCGACACCACCACGAACAGCACCCGCACCACGGTGGAACTCCAGCCGAAGCGCCGGGCGATGCCGCCCATCACGCCGGCGATGACGCGATCGTTGATCGAACGGGACAGGGTTGGATGGCTCATGGCGCACGCTCGCGGAAACCGAGTTGCGGCAAGTCTAGCGCGTGTCCCGCACGCCGGCGTGGAGAGCGGCGCGGGGCCGCGGCGTTCAGGCCGAGCGCGCCGCCAGCCACTCGTGGATCGCCGTGGGGACTTCCTTCTGCGCGCGCCCCGAGACGTAGATGCCGATGTGGCCGCCGCGGAACGACAGCTCGGAATAGTCCTCCGTGCCCACCAGGCCCCGCAGCGCCCGCGATGCCGCGGGCGGCACCAGGTGGTCCTGCTCGGCGAAGATGTTCAGCACCGGCATCTCCACCATGCCCAGGTGCACCTCGCGCCGGCCGATCACGATGCCGCCGTTGATGAAGCCGTTGCCCTGGTAGAACTGCTTGATGAACTGGCGGAACGCCTCGCCCGCCTGGTCCGGGGAATCGAAGATCCACTTCTCCATGCGCAGGAAGTCCTCCACCGAGCGGCGATCGTCGAGGATGTCCACCAGGCCGACGTACTTCTGCACGAACAGCCGCCACGGCTTCAGCGTGAGGTAGCAGAAGTTCATCATGTCGGCCGGCACGTTGCCGAGGGTGTCGACGAACAGGTCGACGTCCATCTCGCGGGTCCAGTTCGACAGCATGTTGTCCGGGGTGTGGAAATCCACCGGCGTGACCATGGTGATCAGGTTGCGGATCCGTTCGGGGTGCAGCGCGGCATAGCACAGCGAAAACGCGCCGCCCTGGCAGATGCCGAGCAGGTTGACCGCCTCCAGCCCGTGCGCGTCGCGCAGGTGGTCGACCGCCCCGCCGAGGAAGCGCTCGATGTAGTCCTCGAGCTCGAGGAATCGGTCCGAGCGGTCGGGATAGCCCCAGTCGATGATGTACACGTCCTCGCCCCTGGCCAGCAGGTTCCTGACGATCGAGCGGTCCGACTGCAGGTCGACCATGTAGGGCCGGTTCACCAGCGCGTAGCAGATCAGCAGCGGGACCTTCGCGGTGGGCGCCTTGTCGCCGATGAATCGGTAGAGCACGGTCTTGCCGTCTCGCCACACTTCCTGCTTCTGGGTCGCGCCGTAGTCGACATCGTCCACCTCGCGCAGCGTGTCCAGGCCGGCGCCGAGCTTCTGCTGGAAGCGCACCGCCTCCTCGGCGATGCGGGCCGGGCTGATGTTGAGCGGACCGGTCATTTCAGCGCCCTCCCTTGCCGGTGGCGGACTTGCGTACCGCCGTCCTGCTGGCTGCGCCAGCCGACTTGCCGGTGGTCTTGTTCGCGGCCCTGGGCGGGGCCTGTTTCGTGCGCTTCTTCGAGGTCTTCCGCGCGGCCTTCCCGGCAGAACTCACGGCGCCCCTGGAAGCGGGCTTCTTCGGTGCCGCCACCCGCCCGGCGGAGCGCTCCGCCGGTGCCGGCGCCGGCCGCGCTTGGTCGCGCATGCGCCTGACCGCGCGTTCCAGCTCGACGATCTTGCGGTGCGCCCCATCCAGCTCGCTGCGCGTCGGCATGCCGAACATGGCGCTGACCTGTTCGACCTCGCGCTGGATCCCCGCGCGCAGCCGCATCTGTGCATTCACCAGGCGACCGTACACGGCGCGGAACTCTTCGGACAGCGCGATCTCGGCGTAGGCCTCTTCCGCGGCGTCGATCCACAGGTCGAACAGCGCCCGCGGCGATTCGATCTGGCGCCCCGGTTCCTCGCGCTCGAGCAGGCGGCCCTCGAAGATCTCGAATGCCGACTGCGACGCCTTGAGCATCAGCGCGTTGTAGGCGTTGTTGTGCTCCTGGTAGTCGGCCTGCGCCTGGGCCAGCGCCTGCAGCCGCTCCTGGTGCTCCCGGCCGGGACCGAACGCGGGCATGCGCAGCCACGAGGCGCTCTCCCGGCGCCAGGCGTCCAGGTACGGCGAGGCGTCGTCGATCCACTGGTCCAGGCCCTGCAGCCCGTGCCCGCGCATGGCCCGGAACATCTCCGGGAACGGGTTCTCGCCGCTCGCCCCGAGCGCCTCCCGCCACGCCTTGGCGACGTCCGCGGCACTGCCCTGCTGCCCCGCGAACCGGGCCGCGACCTGCTGCATCTGCCCGAACCAGCCGTGCGCCTGCTGCTGGAAGCGCGCGACCGCATCGTTGACCCCGGCGCGGTTGCCATGGACGGACTTCGTCCACCAGTCGATCGCATCGTGCCATGCCTGCATGCCCGCCTGGCCAGGCCCCGCGGAGGCAGCCGCCGGCGCCGCGGCGCGCATCGCCTCGCCCCAGGCGCTCCAGTACTGCTGCGCCAGCTTCTCGAAACCTCCCATCGCCTCGTCCGTCGCGCCGTTGCCCATCGCTGCCTCCAGATCCTGCGGCGATCATAGCAACGCGACGTTTACGCTGCCGTGCACGGCTCAGAACTTGGGAATGCGCAGGGTCTTGCTGATCATCAGCGTGCCGGACAGGGCGAAGACCAGGACCAGGGGATGCAGCTGCCAGGGCCCCAGTTGCCACTGCCCCAGCCACAGCGCATCGCCGATCCGGCCGTACCAGACCAGCACCGCCAGCAGCACCACGATCGCCAGGCTGGTCGGGATCGGCGTGCCTTCGAAATGCCTGACCTTGTCGCCGCCGCCGGAGAGCGATTCGGCGGTGACGTTGTAGCGCGCCAGCCGGCTGACCCCGCAGCCGACGAAGTAGCTCAGCACGATCCAGTCCCAGCCGCCCTGCAGGCCACAGGCATAGCCCAGCGCCGCCGGCGCCACGCCGAAGGAGATCACGTCCGCCAGCGAGTCCAGCTCGCGCCCGAGCGTCGAGGCCACCTTGCGCCACCGCGCGACACGCCCGTCGAGCGCATCGAACACGAACGCCAGCGGGATCAGCGCCATGCCGGCGAGCAGATCGCGCACCCCGCCCTCCTGCAGGTAGCGCATCGCGGCGAACACCGCGCCGGTCCCGCAGAACGCGTTGGCCAGGGTGAACCAGTCGGCGAGGTGGAACTGGCGCAGCATCGAGAAATGGCGGTGCGGCATCGGCGGCCTCCGGGCTGGCTGGCCCCAAGCCTGCCAGAGCGCGCGTGAAGCGGCACGCAGCGCGCCAGATGCGCTCAGTGCGGCAGCGCCAGGGACTCCGCGTCGAGGGCGCCGCCGGCCGCTCGCGGCGCCGGCGAGATCGTCGCGTCGGCCGGCATGGCGGCGGCGCCATCGAGGTGCGCGTCGATCCGGTCCAGCGCCGCATACAGGTAGGGCAGCAGCGGGACGTAGCGCGCGGCGTAGTCCGGCAGGCCGAGGAAGGCATCGAAATGCTGGGCGTTGCGGACCTGCCAGAAGCTCACCTCGCGGCCGGCGGCGCGCGCGGCGGCCACATAAGGCGCGCTGCTGAAGGCCACGGGGATCAGGCCGTCGTCGAGGCCGTGCACCACCAGCAGCGGCAGGCCGCGGCGCGGCGCACCCGCGCGCGTCGCCTCGACCCCGGCGCGCACCCGCGCCGCATCCGCGCCGGCGCCGTCCCAGAGCGCCCGCAGGCAGCGCAGCCCGGGCAGCGCCGGATCGGGAGCCGCCGCTCGCGGGTCGACGATGCCGACGCCGCCACCCGGCGGGATGCCGCTGCCGTCGCTCCACCACGCGGCCCGCTCGGCGGCGGTGGCCGGGCGCGGTGCGAAATCCGGTTGCTGCGCGGCGAAGCCGTAGCCGCAGGGATGCTCGCCGGCCCGGTAGCGACCGTAGGCGGAGGCATAGGTCACCGCCACCGCGCGCCACAGGTCGAAGTCCACCGACAGCGCGCCGGCCTGCAGGGCTTCCTCGGTCCAGCCCTGTGCGCGCAGCCGCTCCCAGGCCGAGCGCGCCCGGGCGGGCGTGTCCTCACCCTCCACCAGGCCGGCCTCGGCCAGCGCCGCGCATCGCGGGGCGCGCTGCCCGGCGGCGAGCGCGCTCAGCGGCGACTTCGGCAGCGCCGCCGGATGCGCCAGCGCGCACGGCATCAGCAGCGCGGCCTCGGTGGTGTAGTCGTAGAGCGCCCGGGCGCCCTCCCCCGCAGCCAGCACGTTGGGCGCGCCGGCGACCGCCGCATCGAGCCATTCGCCCTCCAGTTCCGCGGCGCGCAGCACCGCGCCGCCGCCGTTGGACAGGCCCACGGCGATGACCCGGGTGTTGTCGAAGGTGAACGGCGCCGCCTGGGGCAGCGCCTCGTCGAGCGTGCGCAGCGCGAACTCCGCCGCCTGGCGCAGGTGGCGGCCCCAGTCGGCTTCGGGATTGTCCTGCGAATGCGCATGTTTGACGGCGACACCGGTGGCCGCTTCCGCGGCATCCGGTGCGAACGCGGCCTGGGCCGCCGCCGCCACGCCGCCGTCGGCGTCGACGCCGAGCCCGCCATCGAGGTCGAAGTAGTCGGTGCCCGCGCCCTTGTCGGTGTAGGCCACCGCGCAGCCGCGCGGCAGGCCCCAGGCGCCGGCCACCGCGATCGAGCCGTACACCCCGCGCGAGCCGGAGGAGGCCGTGACCACCAGGCAACGACGCTCCTGGTCGAAGCCGTCGGGCAGCTGCAGCATCACCCGGTGTGGATGGCGCGCGCCGGGCAGCGTCGCCATGGCATGGAACTCGCGGCCGGGCACCGGCGCCAGGCTGCCGTAGACCTCGCCATAGCCGCCTCCGGGGGCCAGGTCCGCGATGCCGCGCCAGTTGCTCCACAGCGCCCGGCGGCGCCGCTCGGCGCGGGTCGGGTTTTCCGGGTCGGCGAACGGCGGCGGCGCCATCGCCCGCAGGCCGTCCGGGCCGAGGCCGGCGCTGAGCAGGTCGTCGGCGCCGCGGTGTTCGCTGGCGCGTGGCTCGGTGAACATGGCCGGCTCCATGGCCGGGCGCCGCGGCCCGGCGGCACAGGCTACCAGCAGCAGGGCCGCTGCCAGGACGGGGACGCGCGGGAGGGGGCTGCTCATCCGCCGACCCTAGCAGCGGCGCCCGGCGCCGGCATCGTACTTTGGTACCACGGCGGCCGCGGCCGCGCGCTCGCCTACAATCGCGCAATGCCGGTCCTGCTGATCGCCGACGACCACCCGCTGTTCCGTGCCGCGCTGCGCGGCGCCGCCGTGGATGCCGCGCCGGATACCAGGGTCTGCGAGGCCGACACCTTCGAGACCGTGCTCGGCACCCTGGAAGCGCGCAGCGACATCGACCTGGTGCTGCTGGACCTGCACATGCCCGGCAACCACGGGTTGGCGGGGCTGGCGGCGATCCGCGCGCAGTTCCCGGCGGTCGCGGTGGCGCTGGTCTCGGCCAACGAGGATCCGCAGGTGATCCGCCGCGCGCTCGACCACGGCGCGGCCGGGTACATCCCCAAGAGCGCCGGATTGGAGGAGATGCGGCAGGCGATCCGCAGCGTGCTGGCCTGCGAGCAGTGGCTGCCGCCGGCGCTGCGCGGGCCGGTGCAGCGCGCCGGCTCGCTGCCGCAGGACCGCGACCTCGCCGGGCGGCTGGCCAGCCTTACCGCACAGCAGTTCCGGGTGCTCGCCCTGGTCGCGCAGGGGCTGTTGAACAAGCAGATCGCCGATCGCCTGGACGTGCAGGAGCGCACCGTCAAGGCGCACCTGTCGGCGATCTTCGAGAAGCTCGGCGCGCGCAACCGCACCCACGCGGGGGTGATCCTGCGCGAGCTGGAGATCGGCGATCCGGCGCGACGGCTCGAGCGCTGAAGCGCCGCGCATCAGAGGCGCGAGCAGCTCCAGGACACCATCCGGCCGTTCCGATAGGGCATCACCCCGTGGAATGCGCGCGGGTCGGCATCGAACACCAGCGGCAGGAACCGCCGATCGCCGTCCCACAGCGGCAGCTCCATGATCCGGTCGACCGGCACCCACTCCAGGTTGCCTTCGGGGTTGCTGTCGAACGGCGTGCCGGCATAGCGGGTGATCAGGAACACGAACCCCAGCCAGTCCTCGCCGGCCTTGCCGAAGCCGGGCCAGCTGATGGTGCCGCGCAGCTGCATCTGTTCGCAGGCGATCCCGGCCTCCTCCATGATCTCGCGGCGCATGCCGGCCACCACGTCTTCGTCGGGCTCCAGCTTGCCGCCCAGGCCGTTGTACTTGCCCAGGTGATGGTCGTCGTCGCGGGCGTTGCGGTGGATCAGCAGGACCCGGTCGCGCTCCGGCGAGAGCACGTACCCAAGGGTGGCGACGATCGGCGTGTACGGCATGCGCGGCGCGGCTCCGGCGAAAGCGCGATTGTAGGCGAGTGCGGGAAGCGCCCGCCGCCGGGCGCTCACCCGCGGCTGGCGAGCAGGCGATCGAGCACGGACTTGAGCGCCAGCGGCCGCAGCGGCTTTCCCAGCAGCGCCAGCCCGGTGTCGAGCACGTCGCGGCGCACCTCGCCGCCATCGTCGGCGCTCAGAATCAGGGTGGGCCGGACACCGAAGCGCGCCGCCAGCCGCGCATGCAGCGCGACTCCGGTATCGCCGCCGTCGAGGTGGTAGTCGAACAGCCAGAGGAAGGCGGAACGATGGGCCAGGGCGGTCTCCGCCGCCGCGCCGTCGGCAACCGCCACCACCTCGCAGCCCCAGCCCTGCAGCAGGGTCGCCAGCGCCTCGAGCGCCAGCGGGTCGTTGTCCACCAGCAATGCGCGGGCGCCGGCCAGGCCGCCGCGGCCGCCGTCCCCGCGCGGCACTTCGGCAGGCGCGAGCGACGGCAGCAGCAGCGAGAACACCGTGCCCCGGCCGACCTCGCTGCGCAGGCCCAGCGGCGCTCCGAGCAGCCCGGCGACGCGCTCGGCGATCGCCAGACCCAGCCCGAGCCCCTGGCCGGCGGCGCCCTCGCCTCGCCGAAACTCCTCGAAGATCAGCCGGCGCTGCGGCGCGGCGATGCCCGGGCCGGTGTCGTGCACCTCGATCCGCAGCCCGCCTTCGCAGCGGCGGACGCCGAGCAGCACAGCACCCGTGCGGGTGTAGCGCACCGCGTTGGCGAGGAAGTTCTGCAGGATCCGCCGCAGCAGCTGCGGGTCGCTGCGGGTCCAGGCGCCGGTGGGGCGGTGGCGGAAAACGAGGCCGCGCTCGGCGGCCAGCGCGGCGAACTCCGAGGCCAGCGGATCGAGCACCTCCGCCAACGGGAACGGCCGCGGCTGCGGCACCAGCCCGCCCGCCTCCAGCCGCGACATGTCGAACAGTCCGGTCAACAGGTCGCCGGTGGAGTCGAGCGCGCCGCGCAGCTGTCGCAGCTGGCCCAGCTGCGCGGCATCGCCGATCTGCTGCGCCAGCGCGTCGGCGAACAGCTGCGCCGCATGCAGCGGCTGCAGCAGGTCGTGCCCGACCGCCGCCAGGAAGCGGCTCTTCGCGTCGTTGGCGCGTTCGGCCTCGCGCCTGGCCTGGTCGAGGCTGGCGGTGCGTTCGGCCACGCGCTGCTCCAGCGTCTCGTTGGCGGTGCGCAGCGCGCGCTCGGTGCTGCGGAACGCGGTGACATCGGTGAAGGTGGCGACGAAGCCGCCGCCCGGCATCGGGTTGCCGCGGATCTCCACGGTCATGTCCGCCGTGACGGCGCCGCCGCCGGCGCGCCGCCGCGGGAACCTGCGCTCGGCGATGTAGGGCGTGCCGGCGCGCATGTGCCGCAGCCGCTTGCCGACCTCCTCGTCCACCGCCACCGCACCCAGCAACCCGCCGGCGAGGTTGAATCGCACCAGTGCCTCCACCGGTACTCCGACGCGCAGCAGTTCCGGCGGAAATCCGAACAGTTCGGCGTAGCGCGCGTTCCAGGCCACCAGCCGCAGCTCCGCGTCGACCACGCTGATGCCCTGGCTCATGTTCTCCAGCGCCGCCTCCAGCACCCGCTGGTTGAACCGCAGGTCCTGCGAGGCCTCGCCGACGATCGCCGCCACCGTCTCCAGATCGGGGCCGGATTCGCGCCTGGCCGCGTCCAGCAACAGCCGTGCCGAGGCGCTGCCGAGCACCGCCGACAGTTCGCGCTCCATCCGCGACTCCAGCCGCGCCGGCACCGGGCCCTCGGCGGGCGCGTCGCGCAGCAGCGACTCCACCAGCCCCTGCGCGAGGAAGCGGCGCCCGGCGTTGCCCAGGGCCCGGCGATCGATGCCGCGAAGCGGACCGCCGCGCTCGCGCCGGTCCAGCATCGCCGCCAGCACCGTCGCCAGGGTGCCGACGAACAGCGTCGCACCCACCGCGCGCCCCAGCCGGCTCCAGCCGGTCAGCCCGAACAGCGCGTCGGGCGCCAGCCAGGCGAGCCCGAACGGCCCTTCGCCCACCCAGGCCATGCGCGGCGGAGCGAACGCCGGCACCAGCGTCACCCAGGCCCAGACCGCGAACGCCGCCAGCACCCCCGCGGTGGCCGCGCGCGCCGGAGTCTGCGGCCGCCACACCGCGAACGCCAGCGCCGGCGCCAGCGTCGCCAGCGCCGAGAACGACACCGCGCCGATGTCCGCCAGCGCGTCGCTGTCGCCCACCAGCCGGCTGTAGGCCCAGGCCAGCAGCATGATCGCGACGATGCCGGCGCGGCGCAGCAGCAGCAGGCCGCCGCGGTGGTCGTCGCCCTGGCCGCGCGACCAGGCCCCACGCAGCAGCCCCGGCGCGAACCAGTGGTTGCCGATCATCAGGCTCAACGTGAGCGTGCTGACGATCACCATGCCGGTGGCGGCGCTCAGGCCGCCCAGGAACGCGAACAGCGCGACCCCCTCGCCGCCCTGCGCCAGCGGCACCGCCAGCGCGTACATGTCGGAGGGCACCTCGTCGCCCAGCAGCGCCATCCCCGCCCGGGCCAGCGGCAGGCCGGGGATGGCGATCAGCAGCAGGTACAGCGGAAATTGCCAGCGCGCGGTGCGCACGTGGCGTTCGTCGCGGCACTCCACCACCGCCATGTGGAACTGGTGCGGCAGGATGAACATCGCCAGCCCGCCCAGCAGCACCAGCGGCACGAAGCCGCCCACGTCCTGCGCCGGCGGCACCGGCACCTCGGGCAGCGGCTCCAGCGCGAACCACACGAAGGCACCGAGCGCCAGCATCGCCGCGAGCTTGAACAGCGATTCGAACGCCATCGCCAGCACCAGACCGCGGTTGTGCTCGGCAGCGCTGGCGCGGCGGGTGCCGAACAGCATGGTGAACAGGGCCATCGCCAACGCCACGTACAACGCGCTGTCGCGCCACGGCGGCACCTCGCCCAGGCCGCTGGCGGGGGTGCCGGTAAGGGTGGCGAAGCTCATCGCGACGGCCTTGAGCTGCAGCGCGATGTAGGGGATCAGCCCGAGCGCCGCGACCAGGGTGATGGTCGCGGCCAGCCACGCGTCCTTGCCCAGGCGGGTGGCGATGAGATCGGCCAGCGAGGTGGCGTTGCTCTCGCGGGCCAGCCGCATCAGCCGCACCATGAACGCGAACGCGACCGTGTAGAACACGATCGCGCCGAGGAAGGTCGGCGGCAGCGGCCAGCCGTAGCGCGCGGCCTGGGTCACGGTGCCGTAGAACGTCCACGAGGTGCAGTGCACCGCCAGCGACAGCGCGTAGACGTGGCGCCAGTGCCGCGAGAGCGCGGCCGGGTGCCGTTCGCCGAACAGCGCCGCGGCGAACATCAGCCCCAGCCACAGCGCCGCGGCCAGCACCACCGCGCCGACGCTCAGCATCGGCGCCCAGGCCCGCGCTCGGCGCCCTGCCCCATGTGCTCCCCGCCCGCGGCCGTCACGCGGGCGAGCATAGCGCAACGGCCCCGCTCCAACCCCCGTGCGCACCCTGCGGGAACGACGGAAGCCGCGACGGCTTCATCGGGTGCGGGCCGCGACTTCCGTCGCTCCCACCCGATGCCGACCTCACGCGAGCTGGTCAGAAGTCGTAGCGGGCGCTCAGGCTGTACTGGCGCGGCGGACCGTAGAACCCGGTCAGCACGCCGTAGGCGCCGATGTTGTAGCCGGTGGTGCGGTACTCGCGATCGGCCAGGTTGCTTCCCTGCAGCGACAGCGACCAGGCGTCGTCGATGCGCCAGATCACGCCGGCGCCGAGCAGTCCGTAGCCGCCCTGCCTGATCGCCGGGCTGAGGTCCGTGGTGGGCCAGACCTCCGACTGGTAGCTGTACCCCACCCGGGCCGAGAGGTTGCCGCCGTTGGCCAGGTCGGTGCGGTACTCGACGTTCAACGCGCCCGAGAACTCCGGGGCGTTGGTGAATTCCTGGGTGTCGGCGATATCGACCCCGCCGCTGAGAAACTCGTCGTACTTCGCGTCCAGCCAGGCCAGGTTGCCGCTGATCAGCCAGTTCGGCGTGGGCAGGAACTGGTACTCCGCCTCGATGCCCTGCACGGTGCCCCGGCCGGCGTTGGTGAAGTCGCCGAAGAAGCTGCTGCTGCCGTCGGGCAGCGTGTACGAGGTGAATACCGACAGCTGGATGTCCTTGTACCTGTTGTGGAAGTAGGCCAGGTTGAGGAACAGGCGCTGGTCGAGCAGCGCCATCTTGCCGCCGATCTCGTAGCTGTCGACCCGCTCGTCGTCGAACGGCTCGCCGGACCGCGGGACCGCCGTGGTGTTGGCGCGGATGTTGAAGCCGCCGGACTTGAAGCCCCGCGAGGCGAGTGCGTACACCATGATGTCCGGCGCGATCTGGTAGTCCAGGGAGATCTTCGGCGAGACGTTCTTGAAGTTCACCGTCCTGTCGAAGTTGGCGGCCGTGCCCCACGAGGTAGCGTAGGTGGCGTCGGTATAGAAGCGGTTGAGCGCGACCGCGTGCTTGTCCTCGTCGGTGTAGCGGGCGCCCACATCGAGCTTCAGGCGCTCGCCCAGATCGAAGGTCCAGTCGGCATACAGCGCGTAGCTCTCGGTGAAGACCCGCCCCTGGGTGTCGCCGAACAGCGGATTGGTCAGCGAGGGCGGCAGCAGCGGGTTCTCGAACCGGTTCAGCACCTGGCCGCCGGCCTCGCCGTCGAAATGGTAGAAACCCATCACCCCGCGCGCCCGGCCGCCGCCGTCGAAGTTGGCCTGCAGCTCGTGGCTGACCTGGCTGTCTTCGTAGAAGGCGAGCACGTCTACCAGCTGCAGGGGCGTCTCGTCGAAGTCGATGTTGGTCTCGGTGTCGGACTCGCGCTTGGCGATCACGTACTTGAACGCCCAGTCCAGGTTGGGACGCCAGTTGACGGTCGCCGAGGCCCCCTTCATCTCGGTGTCGTTGACGTTCGGCATGCCGCTGCGGATGTCGTAGCGGTCGTCGAGCGGCGGGTAGTCCGGCGCGAGCGGATTGGGCGCCAGCAGCCTGGCCCCGCGCACGCCCGACTGGTCGTCCATGTAGTCGAGCGCGAACTGCACGTCGAAGCGCTCGCTGGCGAAGGCGCCGAGCTGGAAACGCGCGGCGTTGATCTCCTTGTCGCTCACTTCCTGGCCGCTCTCCAGGTTGGTCCCGAAACCGTCCCGATTCATGCTCGCCAGCGACAGCCGGGCGCGCAGCGCCTCGCTGCCGCCGATCGGGCCGCCGATGCCGCCCTTGACGTCGAGCTGGTTGTGGCTGCCCACCGTGACCTGGGCGAAGCCGTCCAGCTCGCGCGGCAGTTCTCGGCCGACGTACTTGATCGCCCCGCCGATGGTGTTCTTGCCGTACAGCGTGCCCTGCGGCCCACGCAGCACTTCGATGCGGCCGACGTCGAAGACGTCGAGCAGCGCGCCCTGCGGGCGGGCGATGTAGACGTCGTCGAGGTAGATGCCCACGCCCGGGTCGACGCCCCACAGCGGATCGGCCTGGCCGACGCCGCGGATGTAGGCCGTGGCGGTGCTGGTGGAGCCGCGCGCGGCGTAGATGGTCAGGTTCGGCACCTGCGCGTCCAGGTCGCCGATGTCCTGCACGTTGAGCTTGTCCAGCGTCTCCGGGGTGAACGCGGTCACCGCCACCGGCACGTCCTGCAGGGTTTCCTCGCGCTTGCGCGCGGTCACCGTGATGGCGTCCAGCGTGGTCGGCTCGGCGCTGCGCGCGCTTGCCGCCGCGGGCTCCTGTGCGGGTTCCTGGGCCAGGACGGGCGATGAAAGCCCAACGGCGATCGCGATGCTCAAGGCGGTGTGCTGGATCGTGGCGCGCTTCATCGGGTCCCCTCGCGATAATGGCAATGCGTGCGGCCGGTCGCCGCCAGGCAAGCGTAGGGAAAGGCCACGGGGCGGGCATCGTACCTTCGGACAATGGGCCGTCCCCGGCCCCCCTTCCACACTGGCCGCCGGCATTTCCGGACCGGGACCCGCAATGGCCCTGCTGATCGTGCTCGGCGCGCTGAGCTTCCTCATGTTCGTGGCCTATCGCGGCCATAGCGTGATCCTGTTCGCACCGGTGGCGGCGATGGGCGCGGTGCTGCTGACCGACCCGGAGCTGGTGGCGCCGATGTTCACCGGGCTGTTCATGGACAGGATGGTCGGCTTCCTGAAGCTGTACTTTCCGGTATTCCTGCTGGGGGCGGTGTTCGGCAAGCTGATCGAGCTGTCCGGCTTCTCCAAGTCGATCGTCGCGGCGACCATCCGCCTGTTCGGCCCCGAGCGTGCGCTGCTGTCGATCGTCACGGTCTGCGCCCTGCTCACCTACGGCGGGGTGTCGCTGTTCGTGGTGGTGTTCGCGGTCTATCCGTTCGCCGCCGAACTGTTCCGCCAGAGCGATATCCCCAAGCGCCTGATCCCCGGGACCATCGCCCTGGGCGCCTTCACCTTCACCATGATGGCGCTGCCGGGCTCGCCGCAGATCCAGAACATCATCCCGACCGCCTTCTTCGGCACCGATTCGTGGGCGGCGCCGGTGCTCGGCACGGCCGGCTCGGTGCTGATCTTCGCCCTCGGCATGCTGTACCTGGAATGGCGCCGCCGCCGCGCCGCCGTCGCGGCCGAAGGCTACGGAACCGACCTGCGCAACGAGCCCGAGGCGTTCACCGGCGGGCGCCTCGCCCATCCGCTGGTGGCGCTGCTGCCGCTGGTCCTGGTGGGCATCGCCAACAAGGTCTTCACCCTGCTGATCCCACGCCTGTACGGCGACAGCCACAGCTTCGAGCCGGCGGTCATGGGCGAGGCGGCGCCGGTCGTGCAGGAGATCTCGCGGGTCGCCGCGATCTGGGCGGTCCAGGGCGCGCTGCTGGTCGGCATTCTCAGCGTGCTGCTGCTGGCCTGGCGCCCGGTCTGCCGGCGCTTCGCCGAGGGCACCCGCGCGGCGATCGGCGGCGCCCTGCTGGCGTCGATGAACACCGCCTCCGAATACGGCTTCGGCGCGGTCATCGCCGCGCTGCCCGGGTTCCTGCTGGTGGCCAACGCCCTCAACGGCATCCCCGATCCGCTGGTCAACGAGGCGGTGACGGTGAACGCGCTGGCGGGGATCACCGGTTCGGCCTCGGGCGGGATGAGCATCGCGCTGGCGGCGATGTCAGACAGCTTCATCGCCAATGCCCAGGCCGCCGGCATCCCGATGGAGGTGCTGCACCGGGTGGCGGCGATGGCCTCGGGCGGCATGGACACGCTGCCCCACAACGGCGCGGTGATCACCCTGCTGGCGGTCACCGGGCTGACCCACCGCCAGTCCTATGCCGACATCTTCGCCATCACCCTGATCAGCACGCTCACCGTGTTCCTGGTGATCGGGCTGCACTACCTGACCGGCTGGGTGTAGTTCCGCGCCCGGCCGCTGCGCCGTCAGTCCTCCACCACCTCGAAGCTGGCCTCGATGGTGTCGGCCGAGCTGCCGCCGGCGAACACGGTGAAGCTGCCGGGCTCGACCACCGGCCGCAGCTCGGCGTCGAGCACCGCCAGGGCGTCCGGCTCCAGGCGGAACGCCACGGTCCGGCTTTCGCCCGGCTGCAGGGTCACGCGGCGGAAACCGCGCAATTCCTTGACCGGCCGGGTCACGCTGGCCACGTCGTCGCGCAGGTACAGCTGCACGACCTCGTCGCCGGCGCGGCGGCCGGTGTTGGTGACCGTGACCTCCACGTCCACCGGATCGCCGCGGCCGATGCGCGCCGCGCCGACGCGCAGGTCCTGGTAGCGGAACGTGGTGTAGCCGAGGCCGTGGCCGAACGGGTACAGCGGCGTCCAGGCGACGTCCAGGTACTTCGAGGTGTACTTGTCCTTGGCGTCCGGCGGGCGGCCGGTGTTCTTGTGGTTGTAGTGGATCGGCACCTGGCCGACGTTGCGCGGAAAGGTCACCGGCAGCTTTCCGCTCGGGGCATGGTCGCCGAACAGCACGTCGGCCAGCGCATTGCCCGCCTCCACGCCCGGGAACCACGCCATCAGGATCGACGGCACGTTCTGGTCGAGCCAGTTCACCGACAGCGGGCGGCCGCCGAACAGCACCGCCACCACCGGCTTGCCGGTCGCGTGCACCGCCTGGGCCAGCCGCCGCTGCGCGCCGGGCAGGTCCAGACTGGTGCGGTTGTTGGCCTCGGCGCTCATTTCGTGGTCCTCGCCGAGCATCAGGATCACCACGTCGGCCTGGCGCGCCAGGTGCACCGCGGCGGCGATGCCGGACGTGTCGCCGTTGCGGATCCCGGTGCCCTGCGCATGCAGCACCCGCACCTCCGGCCCGAGCGCGGCGCGGATACCGTCGAGCGGTGTGACCGCGTCCGCGGCGCGGCCGGCCGCGACCCAGTTGCCGAGCATCTGCCGGGGGTCGTCGGCAAGCGGCCCGATCACCGCCACGGTGCCCTGCCGCTTCGACAGCGGCAGGGTGTCGCCCTCGTTCTTCAGCAGCACGAAGGACTTGCGCGCCAGGTCGCGGGCGGCCTCGCGGTGCGCCGCGGTGAGCGTCAGCGCCGCCTCGCGGCGGGGATCGCTGTACCGGTACGGATCGTCGAACAGGCCGAGCCGGTACTTGGCGCGCAGCACCCGGCGGACCGAGGCGTCGACGAAGGCTTCGTCCAGGCGGGCCCCGCGGACGGCACCGGGGACGTCGTCGAGATAGATGCCGCTCACCATGTCGACGTCCACGCCGGCCTCGAGGCCGAGGATGCCGGCGTCGGTGCGGGTCGCGGCGACGCCATGGGGCATCAGCTCCTGGATCGCGTTGTAGTCGCTGACCAGCAGGCCGTCGAAACCCCACTGGCCGCGCAGCAGGTCCTCGATCAGCCGGCGGTGCGCGTGCATCGGCACGCCGGCGACTTCATTGAAGGCCGGCATGATCGACTGCACCCCGGCCTCCACCGCAGCCTCGAAGGGCGGCAGGTAGATCTCGTGCAGGGTGCGCTCGGAGACGTCGACGGTGTTGTAGTCGCGGCCGCCCTCGGCGCCGCCGTAGGCGACGAAATGCTTGGCGGTGGCGAGCACCGTGTCCGGCGCGGCGAGGTCGGTGCCCTGGAAGCCGCGCACCCGCGCCGCCGCCAGCACCGAGCCGAGATGGGGATCCTCTCCGGCGCCTTCGACGATCCGGCCCCAGCGCGGGTCGCGCGCGATGTCGACCATGGGCGCGAAGGTCCAGTGCAGGCCGTGCGCGCTCGCCTCCACGGCGGCGATGCGCGCCGCACGCTCCACCGCCGCGACGTCGAAGCTGGCGGCCTCGCCGAGCGGCACCGGGAAAATGGTGCGGAAGCCGTGGATCACGTCGTGCGCGAACAGCAGCGGGATGCCGAGCCGCGATTCCTCCACGGCCACCTGCTGCATCCGCCGGCTGTACTCGGCGCCGTACACGCCCAGGAACGATCCGACCTGGCCGGCGCGGATCTGCGCCTCTCCGCCCTCGGGAACCCGCGGGCCGGTCTCGCTGCCGCGGCCCCGGTACTGGGTCAGCTGGCCCAGCTTCTCCTCGAGGGTCATCCGCGCCAGCAGTGCCTCGACCGCCGCCTCCTCGCCGGCGGCCGGATTCGGTGGCCGCGCCACCGCGGCGGCGGCCAAGGAGAGCAGCAACAGCGCCCCGAACAACGACTTGAACGGCATCGGTCTGGCCATCCTCGGATCCTGGAAAACCGGCGCCCATGCTAGCAGTAAACGTTTTCATGGCCAGCCGATCCGCTCTGGAGCAGGCCGCGAGCCGGCAGTGGTGGCCCATGGTCTCAAGGCCCGGCGCGACGCCGCTTGTGGGACCGTCCACGCGGGCCGGGGGCGGGTCGCGGCCTGAGCTCCGCCGGGGCGCGGGTTCTCCGGGGCCCGGAGCAGAAAAAAGGCGGGCCGAAGCCCGCCTTTCTCGGAGCGCTGCGTGGGCCGAGTCAGGCCGCCGGGGCGTCCTCGCCTTCCTCGACCGCCTTCATCGACAGGCGGATGCGGCCCTGCTTGTCGACTTCCAGCACCTTGACCTTGACCACGTCGCCCTCGGTCAGCTTGTCGGAGACCTTCTCGACCCGCTCGCTGGAGATCTGCGAGACGTGCACCAGGCCGTCCTTGCCCGGCAGGATGGTGACGAAGGCGCCGAAGTCCATGATCTTGACCACCTTGCCCTCGTAGATCCGGCCCGGCTCGACGTCCGAGGTGATCTGCTCGATGCGGTCCTTGGCGGCCTGCGCGGCGGCGGCGTTGACCGAGGCGATGACGATGGTGCCGTCGTCCTGGATATCGATCTGGGTGCCGGTCTCCTTGGTGATGGCCTGGATCGTGGAGCCGCCCTTGCCGATCACCTCGCGGATCTTGTCGGGGTGGATCTTCAGGGTGAGCAGGCGCGGGGCGTACTCGCTCAGCTCGCCGCGGGGCTCGGTCAGCGCGTTGCCCATCTCCTTGAGGATGAACTGGCGGCCCTGGTTGGCCTGCGCCAGCGCGACCTTCATGATCTCCTCGGTGATGCCCTGGATCTTGATGTCCATCTGCAGCGCCGAGATGCCCTTGGCGGTCCCGGCCACCTTGAAGTCCATGTCGCCCAGATGATCCTCGTCGCCGAGGATGTCCGACAGCACCACGAACTGGTCGCCCTCCTTCACCAGGCCCATCGCGATGCCCGCGACCGGAGCCTTGATCGGCACGCCCGCGTCCATCAGCGCCAGCGAGCTGCCGCAGACCGAGGCCATCGAGGAGGAACCGTTCGACTCGGTGATCTCCGAGACCACGCGGATGGTGTAGGGGAACTCCTCCATCGACGGCATCACCGCCAGCACGCCGCGCTTGGCGAGCCGGCCATGGCCGATCTCGCGGCGCTTCGGGCCCATCATGCGGCCCGCCTCGCCGACCGAGTAGGGCGGGAAGTTGTAGTGGAACAGGAAATGCTCCTTGTACTCGCCGCCGACCGCATCGATGATCTGGCCGTCGCGCGCGGTGCCGAGCGTGGTCACCACGATCGCCTGGGTCTCGCCGCGGGTGAACAGCGCCGAGCCGTGGGTGCGCGGCAGGATGCCGACCTTGGAGCTGATCGGGCGCACGGTGTCCAGGGCGCGGCCGTCGATGCGGACCTTGGTGCTGAGCACCGCGTTGCGCAGGGTCTGGTACTCGAGCTCGCCGAACTCCTTCGAAAGCGCGGCCGGATCCCAGCCGTTGGCCTCGATCTGCGCGGCCAGCGACTCGGTCGTCTCCTTCTTCAGCGCGGAGATCGCCTCGCGACGCTTGAGCTTGTCGCGGATCTGGAACGCCTGGTCGAGACGGTCGCCGATCGCGGCCTTCAGCGCCGCCACCATCGCCTCGTCGCGCGCCTCCGGCTGCCAGTCCCACTTCGGCTTGCCGGCCTCGGCGACCAGTTCGTTGATCGCGTCGATCGCGCCCTGCATCTGCTGGTGGCCGTACATCACCGCTCCCAGCATCACGTCCTCGGACAGCTCCTTGGCTTCCGACTCGACCATCAGCACCGCGTCCCGGGTACCGGCCACCACCAGTTCCAGGTCGCTGTCCTGCAGCTCGCTGGTGGTGGGGTTGAGCAGGTACTGGCCGTTGCGGTAGCCGACCTTGGCGGCGCCGATCGGCCCGTCGAACGGGCACCCGGTCAGTGACAGCGCGGCGGACGCGCCGATCAGCGCCGGGATGTCGGCGTCGACCTCGGGATTGAGCGACATCACCGTGGCGACGATCTGCACCTCGTTCCTGAAGTCTTCCGGGAACAGCGGGCGGATCGGCCGGTCGATCAGGCGCGAGATCAGGGTCTCCTTCTCGGTCAGGCGGCCCTCGCGCTTGAAGAAGCCGCCCGGAATACGGCCGCCGGCATAGAACTTCTCCTGGTAGTCGACGGTCAACGGGAAGAAGTTCTGACCCTCGCGCGCGGTGCGGGCGGCGACCGCCGCGACCAGCAGCGTGGTCCCGTCGACCGACACGATGACCGCGCCGCCGGCCTGGCGGGCGATCTCGCCGGTCTCGAGGGTCATGGTGCGACTGCCGTACTGGAAGCTCTTGGTAACTTTCGACACGTTTGGTTTCCCTGGATCTGGATTTCGATGAACCGGCGGGACCCCTGTCCCGACCGGCTGGCCGCTGCGCGGCGCAGGAAGGTGGCTGATCGAACCGGCTTCCAGCCCGCTCCAGCCCTTGACGCTGCAGACCTCGTCCGACTCCGCGGAAGCGGTCGCGTTACAACCGGTCGGCGCGCGGCATCCGTGCTGCACGATGCCGGCGACGACCGAACCGGCAAAACAAAACCGCGGCGCATCGCTGCGCCGCGGCGGGGTATGGATTATCGGCGCAGACCGAGCTTCTCGATCAGGGCCTTGTAGCGCTCGGCATCCTTGCGATGCAGGTAGTCGAGCAGGCTGCGGCGCTGGTTGACCATCTGCAGCAGGCCGCGCCGGCTGTGATGATCCTTCTTGTGGATCTTGAAGTGCTCGGTGAGATGCGCGATGCGCGCGGTCAGCAGGGCCACCTGGACTTCCGGGGAGCCGGTGTCGTTGTCGGCGCGCTTGTGCTCGTTGATGATTTCGCTGGTATCGATGGACATATCCGCCTCGTGATGCGCGGCCCGCAGGAACGCCGCACCGTGCGCGGGGCACGAGCGAGGCACCGCATGGCCCGCCGCTTGCTGATGAATGCGTAAACGCATGGGAAAAAGCAGCGGAATTGTAACCGCCGCCAGGGTCGGCAACAAGGCTCAGGCGCGCGCCGGCGGCTGGCTGCAGGCCCAGCTGAACAGCCGTTGCGGGCGCAGGCACCCCGCCGCGTCCACCTCTCCCAGCCCCAGCGCCCTGCCGTCCTGGTCGATGATCGCGACCGGGCCGCGCGTGGCGAAGCTCCCCTCGACGCGCTGTCCATGGGACAGCCGCGCCGCCTGCGCCGGACTGACGGCCAGCTGCGGCCACGAGGCCATGCCGGCCTCCACCGGCAGCAGGCAGGCGTCCAGGCAATGCCGGCCACGCGCCGCCAGCGCCTCCAGGTCCCCGGGGGTCCACAGCCGCGGATCCCTGAACGGGTCGACCCAGAGCCGCCGCAGCTCGGCGACGTGCGCGCCGCAGCCCAGCGCCTCGCCCAGGTCCCGCACCAGGCTGCGCACGTACGTGCCGGACCCGCACTCCACGTGCAGCCGCAGCAGCGGCTCGCCGCCGTCGAGCAGGTCGGCGGCCGACTGCAGTTCGAAGGCGTGCACGTCGACCTCGCGCGGCTCGACCTCGATGAACTCGCCGCGGCGCGCCTTGGCGTAGAGCGGTTCGCCGCCGCGCTTGAGCGCCGAATACACCGGCGGCCGCTGCCGGATCCGGCCGGTGAGGGCCCGCAGCGCGGCGTCGATCGTCGCCAGGTCCAGCGCCGGCACGGGGCGCTCGCGCAACGGCTGGCCCTCGGCATCGTCGGTATCGGTCACCACCCCGAGCCGGGCCACCGTGTCGTAGGCCTTGCGGGCGCCGAGCAGGCCGCCGGCGATCTTGGTGGCCTCGCCGAAGCAGACCGGCAACAGGCCGGTGGCGAGCGGATCCAGGCTGCCGGTATGGCCTGCCTTCTCGGCTTCGAACAGGCGCCGCACCCGCTGCAGGGCCTGGTTCGAACTGAGCCCGGGCGGCTTGTCGAGCAGCAGGATGCCGTCCAAGCTCCGGAACCGGTTGCGACGCTGCCGCGACATCAGCGCGCGGCCCCGGCGGCCGCGGCGCGACGCCCCATGCCGCCGCCCGCCGGCAGTCGCCTGCAGGGCGGTCGACCGGCCGACCGGCCCCCGCGCGCCGCGGCCCGCGTCGCCGTCACCGCCTCAGTCCGTCCCGTCGCCCGTGGCGCCTTCGGTGTCGGGCAGGTCGCGCAGCAGGTTGTCGATGCGCTCGCCGCGATCGACCGAATCGTCGTAGTGAAAATGAAGTTCGGGAACGTGACGCAGCTTCACCGCGCGCGCCAGTCGGAAACGGATCTCCGCCGCCAGGGCACGCAGCCCCTTGAGCGCCTCGCCGGAACGCTCGGCCTGAAGCGCGGTCACGAAAACCTTCGCGTGGGCAAGGTCGCGGCTGACCTCGACGTCGGACACGCTCACCGACGGGAGCCCGTGCTCCTGCACCGCCGCGCGCACCAGCGCGCCCAGCTCCCGGCGGAGCTGCGCGGAGACGCGGTCGGTGCGGTTGAATGACTTCGCCATTGGGTGGGTCGCGATTGGTGATTGGTGATTCGACAACGGCAACGGCGAGGCGCGGCCGATTCAGGGCCCGCGCCGTGACCCGCGCCTGCGGATCACGAATCGCCAATCCCGAATCACGCGCCTTGCAGGGCTTGGGCCCTACAAGGTCCGCTGCACCTCGATCCGCTCGAAGCACTCGATCTTGTCGCCCGGCTTGACGTCGTTGTAGGCCTTCACGCCGATGCCGCATTCGGTGTTGACGCGCACCTCGTCGACGTTCTCCTTGAAGCGGCGCAGCGATTCCAGCTCGCCCTCGAAGATCACCGTGTCGTCGCGCAGCACCCGGATCGGCTTGTTGCGCTTGACCACGCCCTCGACCACCATGCAGCCGGCCACGGCGCCGAACTTGGAGCTGCGGAACACGTCGCGGACCTCGGCGGTGCCGATGATCTCCTCGCGGATCTCCATGCCGAGGATGCCCGAAGCGACCTGCTTCACCTGGTCGATGACGTCGTAGATGATCGAGAAGTAGCGCAGGTCCAGGCCGTTGCTCTCGATCACCTTTCGCGCCGAGGCATCGGCACGGACGTTGAAGCCGATGATGGTGGCCTTGGCCGCCGCCGCGGAATTCGCGTCCGACTCGGTGATGCCGCCGACCCCGGAGACGATGATGTTGACCCGGATCTGCTCGTTGGACAGCGCGGTCAGGGCCTGGCGCAGCGCCTCCGCCGAGCCCTGCACGTCGGCCTTGACGACCAGGTTGAGCGACAGCTGCTGCTCGGCCTGGCCCATCTGCGCCATGATGTCTTCCATGCGGTTGCCCGCCGCCTGCACCAGGCGGGTCTCGCGGCGCTTGTGCTCGCGCTGCTGGGCGACCTCCTTGGCCAGGCGCTCGTCGTCGACGACCACGAAATCGTCGCCGGCATCCGGCACGCCCGACAGCCCCAGCACCTGAACCGGGATCGAGGGGCCGGCACCGTCGACCGGGTTGCTGTTCTCGTCGAACAGCGCCCGCACGCGGCCGTACTGGACGCCGCAGACCAGGTAGTCGCCCTTGGCCAGCCGGCCCTGCTGCACCAGCACGGTGGCGACCGGGCCGCGGCCCTTGTCCAGCGAGGATTCGATGACGGTGCCGGTGGCACGGCCCTCGGGCAGCGCCTTGAGCTCGAGCACCTCGGATTGCAGCAGGATCGCGTCGAGCAGGTCGTCGATGCCGTCGCCGGTCTTGGCGGACAGCTCGACCATCTGGATGTCGCCGCCGAACTGCTCGGCCACGACCTCGTGCTCGAGCAGCTCGTTCCTGATCCGGTTCGGGTCGGCGTCGGACTTGTCGATCTTGTTGATCGCCACGATCAGCGGGACGCCGGCGGCGCGGGCGTGCTGGATCGCCTCGATCGTCTGCGGCATCACCCCGTCGTCGGCGGCGACCACCAGCACCACGATGTCGGTGAGCTTGGCGCCACGCGCGCGCATCGAGGTGAAGGCCGCATGGCCCGGCGTATCGAGGAAGCTGACCACGCCGCGGTCGGTTTCCACGTGGTAGGCGCCGATGTGCTGGGTGATCCCGCCGGCCTCGCCCGAGGCCACCTTGGTGCGGCGGATGTGGTCGAGCAGCGAGGTCTTGCCGTGGTCGACATGGCCCATGATCGTGACCACCGGCGGACGCGGCTCGCCCTCGCCCTGCCCGGTCGCGACGTGGGCGATCAGCTCGCTCTCGGCATCCTCGCTCTCGGCGCGCACCGGCCGATGGCCGAGCTCCTCGGTGATCAGCGCGGCGGTGTCGTGATCGATGGTCTGGGTGATGGTGGCCATGACCCCCATCTTGAACAGCGCCTTGACCACGTCGCCGCCCTTCATCGCCAGCTTCTGAGCCAGATCGGCCACCGTGATCGCCTCGCCGATCGGCACTTCGCGTACCACCGGTGCGGTGGGACGGGCGAAACCGTGCTGTCCGCCGCCGGTACGCGCCTGCTCCAGCTGGCGCCGCGGCTTCGGCTTGCGCGCGGTGGAGCGGCGCGCGCGCTCGGTCGGGCTGAGGTGCAGCTGGCCGGCGAACCGCGCTGCGGCCCCGTCGTCGTCCTCCACGCCGGCGACCATCGCGTGCGAGCCGCGGTGGTGCTTCTGCTTGTGGCCGCCACGTTCCTCGCGCGCCGCGGGCGGTTTGGGGTGGCCATGGCCGTGCCCGGCCTTGCGCGCGGCGGCGGCGGCCGGCTCGTCCTCGGCCGGCACCGCGGCAGCGGCGGCGGCCAGGGCCTCCTGGCGCAGGCGTTCGGCCTCCGCCTCTTCCTGGCGCTTGCGCTCGGCGGCTTCATCGGCGCGGCGCTTGTCCTCCTCGGCCAGGCGCTGCTGCTCGGTGAGATTGCGCTGGCGCGACTCTTCGAGCTTGCGCAGGATCTCGGCGCGCTCGTCGTCCTCGCTCACCCCGCCGCCGTCTTCCGACGGCTTGACCAGGGTGACCTTCTTGCGCACCAGGACATCGACCGTGGTGCGGTTCTTGCCGCCGCCGACCGTCAGCTCCTGCTTGCGGCTGCGGTTGAGGGTGATCTTCTTCGGCGCAACCGCTTCGTCGGCGGCCTTCTCGGCCTTGCCGTGGGTACGCCGCAGGAAGCCGAGGAGCTTCACCTTCTCGGTGCTGGTCACGACCTGGTCGGGATCGCTGAACGGCATGCCGGCCTCGGCCAGTTGCTCCAGCAGTTTCTCGACCGGCGTGTTCACCAGTGCGGCCAGCTTGCGGATCGTGGTTTGTTGCGACATTCGGGTTCCGGTTCCTTGGGCGTCGGCGCGATCGCCGCGCTGTGGATTGAGCATTGTACCGTCTGCTGGCGGACGCTTCGGGCCGGGGCCGGGAGGCGTTCGCCCCCGGGGCTCAACCCGCGTTTTCCGCCATCTCAGGCCTCCCGCTCGAGGCGGGCGATCTCCTCGGCGCGGGCGGCCAGGATCAGCGCCGCGGCGCGCGCCTCGTCGATCCCCTCGACGCCGAGCTCGAGCAGTTCGTCGGTGCCGAGGTCCGAGAGGTCCTCGCTGCTGCGCACCCCGTGACCGGCCAGCGCGTAGGCGATGGTGTCGTCCATGCCCTCGAGCGCCAGCAGGTCCTCGGCCGGCGCGTTCTCGTCCAGCTCCTCCTCCTCGGCGAGCGCGTCGTTGAGCAGGGCATCGCGGGCGCGGGCGCGCAGTTCCTCGACGATGTCCTCGTCGAAGCCCTCCACCGCCAGCAGCTCGCCGACCGGCACGTACGCGATCTCCTCGACCGTGCTGAAGCCCTCGGCCACCAGAATGCCGGCGATTTCCTCGTCGACCTCGAGCTTCTCCTGGAACAGCTCCCGCGCCGCGGTCTGCTCGGCCTCGGACTTGGCGGTCACCTGGTCCTGGGTCATCACGTTGAGCTGCCAGCCGGTCATGCGGCTGGCCAGGCGCACGTTCTGCCCGCCCTTGCCGATCGCCTTGGCCAGCAGTTCCTCGGCCACGGCCAGGTCCATGGAGTGCTTCTCCTCGTCGACGATGATCGACTGCACCTCGGCCGGCGCCATCGCGTTGATGACGAACTGCGCCGGGTTGTCCGACCACAGCACGATGTCGACGCGCTCGCCGTTCAGTTCGTTCGACACCGCCTGCACGCGCGAGCCGCGCATGCCGATGCAGGCGCCGATCGGATCGGTGCGGTTGTCGTAGGCCACCACCGCGATCTTGGCGCGGTCGCCTGGATCGCGCGCGCAGGCCTTGATCTCGACCAGGCCCTGGCCGACCTCCGGCACCTCGAGCTTGAACAGCTCCATCATGAACTCCGGCGCGGCGCGGCTGATGAACAGCTGCGGCCCGCGCGGCTCGCTGCGCACGTCGTAGAGGTAGCCGCGGATGCGGTCGCCGGCGCGGACCACGTCGCGCGGAATCGCCTTGTCCTTGGGAATGAAGGCCTCCGCGTTGCCGCCGAGGTCGACGAAGACGTTGCCGCGCTCGACCCGCTTGACGATGCCGGTGACCAGCTCGCCGACGCGATCCTTCCAGGCGTCGACCACCTGGGCGCGCTCGGCCTCGCGCACGCGCTGCACGATCACCTGCTTGGCGGCCTGCGCGGCGATGCGGCCGAACTCCGCGTTCTCGATCTGCTCCTCGATGTAGTCGCCGACCTCGACGCCCTCGGCCTCGTCGACGGCGTCCATCAGCCGGATCTGTCGATCGGGCGATTCCATCACCACGTCGTCGGCCACCACTTCCCAGCGGCGGAAGGTCTCGTAGGTACCGTCCTTGGGGTCGATCGCGACGCGCGTGAGCACGTCCTCCTCCGCGTAGCGCTTCTTGGCCGCGGTGGCCAGGGCGGCCTCGATGGCTTCGAGGATCACCGACTCCGGCACGCCCTTCTCGTTGGCGACCGCGTCGACGACCATCAACAGTTCCTTGCTCATTTCTGGATCACTCCGAACTCGACGGCCCATCGGCCGCGCGATTGGTGGCTTGTGGCTGGTTGCCCTGCGTGTCCGGGCGCTGCTTGCGCCCCGACGGTTTCTTCTGCTTGCCCGGGCGCGCATCGCGGCCCGAGGCGTCCCTGGCCGGGGCCAGGCCCAGCGCGGCCCAGTCCGGGACCAGGCGCGCCCTGTCGATGTTGTCGAACGCCACCGCCAGCGGCCGGCCGTCGACTTCGAAGGAGACGGTGCCGCCCTCGACCGCGACGATCCTTCCCTGCAGCCTGCGGCGCCCGTCCTGCGGCAGCTTCAACCCGACCTTGGCGGTCTCGCCGGCGAAGCGCGCGAACTGCGCGGGCGCGAACAGCGGGCGGTCCACGCCCGGCGACGACACCTCCAGGGTGTAGTGGCCGCTGATCGGATCCTCCACGTCGAGCCGTGCGGAGACCTCGCGGCTCACCGCCTCGCAGTCCTCGATGGTCACGCCCTGCTCGCCCGCCGCCGGGTCGGCCCCGGGCCGGTCGATATACAGGCGCAACACCGCGCTGCCCGGCGTCGGCAGGTACTCGGCGCCCAGCAGCTCCAGGCCCAGCGCCTCGACGGTCGGGGCCAGCAGTTCCGTGATTGTGCTTGCCTTGTCGGCCAAGTCGCGCTCCTCGGTTGCCGGAAAAGACAAGGGGCCCGGCGGGCCCCTTGTCCATACCACTGGATTTCGGCGCCGGAACGCCTGGTCGCGCGTTCCGGCTCAGCCCGATCCGCGGCCGGGAAACAAAAAAGCCTCCGTGGAGGCTTTTCGTCGACCGCGAAAAGCTGGTAGCGGGGGCAGGATTTGAACCTGCGACCTTCGGGTTATGAGCCCGACGAGCTGCCAGACTGCTCCACCCCGCAGCAGATTCGCAATTATGCAGGCGCGGCCGCGCCTTTGCAAGAGCCGGGCCGCGGCCGGCGGGCCTGGCGCCCTACCCGGCGAACGCCTGCTGGCACCAGGCCATCAGCGGGCTCCAGAACAGCCCCAGCGCCAGCAGCGACAGCGCGTTGACCGCGAACATCGCCCGCAGCGCCCCGCCCGGGCGCGCCTGCAGCGGCTCCCCGGCGGGCTCGTCGAAATACATCACCTTGATCACCCGCAGATAGTAGTAGGCGCCGATCACCGCGAACACGATGCCGACGATCGCCAGCCACAGCAGCTCGCCCTCCAGCGCCGCGCGCAGCACCGCCAGCTTGGCCCAGAACCCCAGGAACGGCGGCACCCCGGCCAGCGACGCCATGATCACCAGCACCAGCGCCGCCATCCACGGGCTGCGCGCGTTGAGGCCGCGGAAGTCGTCGATGCGGTCGGCCTCGAAGCCCTTGCGCGAGAGCATCACGATCGCGCCGAAAGCGGCCGCCGACATGATCGCGTAGCTGATCGCGTAGAACATCGCCGCGGCGAACCCGCCGGCGCCGCCGCCGGCCAGGCCGAGGAACAGGAAGCCGACGTGCGACACCGTCGAATAGGCCAGCATGCGCTTGAGGTTGCTCTGCGCGATCGCCACCACGTTGCCGATCGCCAGCGACAGCGCCGCCAGCAACGCCAGCAGCAGCTGCCACTGTTCCTGCAGCGGCCCCAGCCCGATCTCGAACAGGCGCCAGGCCATGCCGAACGCCGCGAGCTTCGGCGCCGAGCCGATGAACAGGGTGATCGGGGTCGGCGCGCCGTGATAGGTATCGGGCAGCCACATGTGGAACGGCGCGGCACCGAACTTGAACGCCACGCCCACCACCACGAACACCATGCCGGTCAGCAGCAGCACCCGATCCTCTCCGGCGGCGTCGGCGGCGGCCGCGCTGATCGCGTCCAGGTACAGGGTGCCGGTGGCGCCGTACACCAGCGACAGGCCGTACAGCAACAGCCCCGAGGCCAGCGAACCGAGCACGAAGTACTTCATGCCGGCCTCCGAGGCCAGCGGATTGTCGCGGTCGATCGCCACCAGGGCGTAGGAGCACAGCGCCAGCAGTTCCAGCCCGAGATACACCATGGTCAGGTTGCCGGCCGACACCAGCAGCATCATTCCCACCACGGCGAACAGGATCAGCACCGCGATCTCGCCCTTGTAGAGCCCGCGCTCGCGCAGGTACGGCCAGCTGTAGCCCAGCGCCATCGCCGAGACCACCAGGGTGACGAACTTGAGCACGTCGGCGGCGGTGTCGCGCACGAACAGGCCCTCCATGACCACGCCGTGGCCGCCGACGCCGGCGGCGATCATCGCCGCGGCCGCGAGCAGCGTGGCGATCGCGAGCGCGTGGGTGATCACCCGGCGGCGCTCGTCCAGGAACAGGTCCAGCATCAGCAGCGCGAACGCGCCGAAGATCACCGCCAGCTCGGGCAGCAGCGGCGCGAACTCGGCGAAGGTGCGGACGGGTGGCGTCATGGCGGCGACGGTCATTGCGGCCTGCCTCTCATCGGGTCGGTCATTACAGCTTGGAGGCGGAAAGCAGTTCCGCCAGGTGCGCAATGGAAGGTTCCATCAGGTCGGTCAACGGCCGGGGATACACGCCCAGCGCCAGCACGCCGGCGGCGAACACCCCCAGGACCAGCGCTTCGCGCCAGTTGATGTCCTGCAGCGCCGCGACGTGGGCGTTGCCGATCTCGCCGTACAGCACCCGTTTCACCAGCCACAGGGTGTAGGCGGCGCCGATCACCAGGGTCATCGCCGCGACGAAGGCGATCAGCGGGTGGCTCTGGAACGCCGCCAAGATCACCATGAACTCGCCGACGAAGCCCGAGGTTCCCGGCAGGCCGGCGTTGGCCATCGAGAACAGCACCATGAACGCCGCGAACCAGGGCATCACGTTGGCGACCCCGCCGTAGTCGGCGATCTGGCGGCTGTGCATGCGGTCGTAGAGCACGCCCACGCAGGAGAACATCGCGCCCGAGATGAAACCGTGGCTGACCATCTGCACCATCGCGCCCTGCAGGCCCAGGCGCGCGGCGTCGGCGTTGCCGGTGTCGCGCAGCAGCGCGAAGGCGATGAAGGTGCCCAGGGTCACGAAACCCATGTGCGAGACCGACGAATAGGCGATCAGCTTCTTCATGTCGGATTGCGCCAGCGCCACCAGGCCGACATAGACCACCGCGATCAGCGACAGCAGGATCACCAGCCAGGCCCATTCGTGGCCGGCGTCGGGAACGATCGGCAGGCTGAAGCGAAGGAAGCCGTAGCCGCCGATCTTCAGCATGATCGCCGCCAGGATCACCGAGCCGCCGGTCGGCGCCTCGACGTGGGCGTCGGGCAGCCAGGTGTGCACCGGGAACATCGGCACCTTGACCGCGAACGCCGCCAGGAAGGCGAAGAACAGCCACATCTGTTCGGTGGCCGTCAGCGGCAGGGCGTACAGGTCGGGCAGTTGCCAGCTGCCGCCCTTCAGGTACAGGTAGATCAGCCCGACCAGCATGAAGATCGAGCCGAGGAAGGTGTAGAGGAAGAACTTGACCGAGGCGTAGACCCGCCGCGGCCCGCCCCACAGCCCGATGATGATGAACATCGGGATCAGCATCGCCTCGAAGAAGACGTAGAACAACAGCGCGTCCACGGCCGCGAACACCCCCACCATCAGGCCTTCCAGGACCAGGAACGCGGCGTAGTACTGGCTCACCCGCTTGTCGATCGAGCCCCAGGCGCCGATCAGCACCAGCGCCGTGGTCAGCGTGGTCAGCACGATCAGCGCCACCGAGATGCCGTCGACGCCGAGGTGGTACTGGATGTCGTAGGCCGGAATCCATTCGCGCCGCTCGACGAACTGCATAGCGGTGGCGGCGAAGTCGAAACCCGTCAGCAGCGGCAGGCTGACCACGAAGGTCAGCAGGGCGACCGCCAGTGCCACCCAGCGCGCCAGCCGCGGCCGCGCATTGCCGCAGGCGAGCGTGAGGGCGCCACCGAGGATCGGGAGCCAGATCAGCAGACTGAGTAGGGGCCAGTTCGACACGTATGGTTTTCCGTCAGCGCCAGTAGCGGATCAGCACGGCCAGCAGCACGATCAGGCCGACGATCATCGCGAAAGCGTAGTGATAGAGGTAGCCGGACTGGACCCGGCGCGCGAGACCCGAGGCCAGGTCGACCACGCGCGCCGTGCCGTTGACGATCAGCCCGTCGATCAGCTTCTCGTCGCCCTTGCGCGAGACCCTGCCCAGCAGCAGCCCGCCGCCGGCGAAACCGCCGATCCACAGATCGTCGGCCCAGTACTTCTTCTCCAGCACCCGCACCGGCAACGCGAAGGCGCGCCGCGCCCGGGCCGCCAGCTCCGGCTTCCACCAGTACATCGCCGTGGCCAGCACGAAGCCCGCCGCCGCCAGCCAGAACGCCGGGGTCAGGAAGCCGTGCAGCGCGAACGCCACCGGCCCGTGCCACAGTTCCTGCGCCAGCGCCGCCAGGGTGTCGCGCGCCGGCGCTAGGTCGATGGCACCGAAGAAGAATGGCGCCTGCTCCGCGTGCCCCTGCCAATCGGTCCCGAACAGCATGGGCCCGGCGGTGAAGAAGCCGATCAGGATCGACGGGATCGCCAGCAGCACCAGCGGCACGGTGACCACCCAGGGAGACTCGCGGGGCTCGTGCGGGCCGTGGTGGCCGTGGTCGTCGTGGTGGCCATGCCCATCGTCGTGAAGCGGCTCGTGCTTCGTATGCTGGCCGTGCTCGTCGTGGGCCGCCACCGGATGCGACGGCGCGGCGTCGCGGAAGCGCTCGGCGCCGAAGAAGGTCATGTACAGCAGCCGGAAGCTGTAGAAGCTGGTCACGAACGCGCCCAGCAGCACCGCCCAGTAGCCGTACTGGGCGACCCAGCCGCCCTCGCCCGCCGCGTGCTTCGCGGCCTCGATGATCACGTCCTTGGAGTAGTAGCCGCTGAAGAACGGCGTCGCCACCAGCGCCAGGGTCCCGATCAGCATGGTCCAGAACGTCACCGGCATGTACTTGCGCAGGCCGCCCATCTTGCGCATGTCCTGCTCGTGGTGCATCGCGATGATCACCGAGCCGGCGCCGAGGAACAGCAGCGCCTTGAAGAAGGCGTGGGTCATCAGATGGAACACCGCCGCCGAGTACGCCGAGACGCCCAGCGCCACGGTCATGTAGCCCAGCTGCGACAGCGTGGAATAGGCGACCACGCGCTTGATGTCGTTCTGGACGATGCCGATCAGCCCGGTGAAGAACGCGGTGGTGGCGCCGATGAACAGCACGAAGGCCAGGGCGGTGTCGCTGAGCTCGAACAGCGGCGACATCCGCGCCACCATGAAGATGCCGGCCGTGACCATCGTCGCCGCGTGGATCAGCGCCGAGATCGGGGTCGGGCCCTCCATCGAGTCAGGCAGCCAGACGTGCAGCGGGACCTGCGCCGACTTGCCCATCGCGCCGATGAACAGGCAGATGCAGATGATCGTCGCCACCGACCAGGCCTGGCCCGGCAGGATTTCCACCACCAGACCTCCGCCCGCCTTCAGGGTGGCGTTGGCGAAGACCGTGGCGTAGTCCAGGGTGCCGAACCAGTACAGCACCGCGGCGATGCCGAGCAGGAAGCCGAAGTCCCCGACCCGGTTGACCAGGAAGGCCTTGAGGTTGGCGAAGATCGCGCTCGGCTTCTTGAACCAGAACCCGATCAGCAGATAGGACACCAGGCCGACCGCCTCCCAGCCGAAGAACAGCTGCAGGAAATTGTTGCTCATCACCAGCATCAGCATGCTGAAGGTGAACAGCGAGATGTAGCTGAAGAAGCGCTGGTAGCCCGGATCCTCGGCCATGTAGCCGATGGTGTAGACGTGCACCAGCAGCGACACGAACGTCACCACCACCATCATCATCGCGGTGAGGCGGTCGATCATGAAGCCGACGTGCGCCGAGTAGTTGCCGACCTCGAAGAAGGTGTACAGGTTCTGGTTGTAAGGCGCCGCACCCTGCGCCACCAGCTGCCAGAGCACGTAGCAGGAGAAGGCGCAGCTGAGGCCGACGCCCAGGATGGTGACCGTGTGCGCGCCCGCACGGCCCACCTGGCGGCCGAACAGGCCGGCCACGACCGAGCCCAGCAGCGGCGCCAGCACGATGATCAGCAGGTGGGTTGTCGAGATTGCCATCGTTTTTTTGGTTATCCAGAAGCGGCGCCGTTGTCACTGCAGCCATCCATGGCGGTACTGCATCTGCTCCGGGGCGCCCGGCCCGGCCATCCGTGGCCGGTCGTTCGCGAAGGCGCGAGCCAGTGGCTCGCAAGCGCCTTCGCTCACCCCTTCAGCGAGTCGATGTCGCCTACGTTGATCGTGCCGCGGTTGCGGAACAGCGTGACCAGGATCGCCAGGCCGATCGCCGCTTCTGCGGCGGCCACGGTCAGGATGAAGAACACGAACACCTGGCCGGTGGCGTCGCCGAAATGACGCGAGAAGGCGATGAAGTTGACGTTGACCGCGAGCAGCATCAGCTCGATCGACATCAGCAGCACGATCACGTTCTTTCGGTTGAGGAAAATGCCGGCCACGCTGATGCAGAACAGCGCGGCGCCGAGCGCCAGGTAGTGGCCCAGGGCCAGGCCCTCGCCGAAGAAATTCATGCCTTGCCCTCCCCTTCCGGCGCCTGGCCGTCGGGCGGCGGCGCCTGGGTGCTCCGCGGCGGCTCCGAGGCCATCTTCACCAGGCGGAAGCGATCCGCGGCCCGCACCGCCGACTGCGCGCCCGGGCTCTGGTGCTTGGTGCCCTCGCGGCGGCGAAGCGCGAGCATCACCGCGGCGATCACCGCCACGGTGAGGATCAGCGCCGCGACCTCGAACGGCAGCAGGTAATCCGTGAACAGGCGATGGGCCACCCAGGCCGTGTTGGAGAGGCCCGCCGCCTCGGCCACATCGGGCCCGAACGGCGCCGTGCGCGAGCGGATGCCGATCAGGGTCAGCATCTCGGCCAGCATCACCCCCGCCACCAGCAGTCCGACCGGCAGATAGCGCACATAGCCTTCCCGCAGCGGCGCCACGTCGATGTCCAGCATCATCACCACGAACAGGAACAGCACCATCACCGCGCCCACGTAGACCAGGATCAGCGCCACGCCGAGGAACTCGGCGCCGGCGAGGATCCAGGTGCAGGCCACGGTGAAGAACGTCAGCACCAGGAACAGCGCCGCGTGCACCGGATTGCGCACGCTGATCACCGCGACCGCGGAGACCACGGTGACCGCGGCGAAGACCAGGAAGGCGAGCAGAGTGAATTCCATGGCTTACCTGTAGGCGGCGTCGGCGGCACGACGTTCGGCGATCTCCGCCTCGAGGCGGTCGCCGATGGCCAGCAGCTGCGACTTGTTGACGATGTTCTCGCCGCGGTTCTCGAAGTGGTATTCGTGCACGTGGGTCTCGACGATCGAGTCCACCGGGCAGGATTCCTCGCAGAACCCGCAGTAGATGCACTTGAACAGGTCGATGTCGTAGCGCGTGGTGCGGCGGGTGCCGTCGGCGCGCTGCTCCGAATCGATGGTGATCGCCAGCGCCGGGCACACCGCCTCGCACAGCTTGCAGGCGATGCAGCGCTCCTCGCCGTTGGGATAGCGGCGCAGCGCATGCAGGCCGCGGAAGCGGGGCGACTGCGGCGTCTTTTCCATCGGGTACATCAGCGTGTACTTCGGACGCCACAGGTACTTGAACGTCAGCCACAGGCCGCCGATCAGTTCGAGCAGCAGCAGGCTGCGGAACCAGTTGTAGACGCGGCTCATCGCTGTACTCCTTCGAGCACGCCATAGTAGGCCATCAGCGCGACCACGCAGATCCAGAAGATGCTGATCGGAATGAACACCTTCCAGCCCAGGCGCATGATCTGGTCGTAGCGGTAGCGCGGGAACGAAGCGCGGAACCAGACGTAGAAGCTGGCGAAGAAGAACACCTTCGCGAACAGCCACCACCAGCCGTCGACCGACAGCAGCGGGATGCCCCAGCCGTGGAACGGCGACAGCCAGCCGCCCATGAAGAAGATCGCCGCCAGGAAGCTGATCAGGATCATGTTGGCGTACTCGGCCAGGAAGAACAGCGCGAACGCCGACCCCGAGTACTCCACCATGTGCCCGGCCACGATCTCCGACTCGCCCTCGACAACGTCGAACGGCGCACGGTTGGTCTCGGCCACGCCGGATACGAAATACACCACGAACAGCGGCAGCAGCGGCAGCCAGAACCAGCTCAGGAAGCCCGAGTCGCCGGCCTGCGCCATCACGATGTCGCTCAGGTTGAGGCTGCCCGCGGCGATCAGTACGCCGACCAGGGCGAAGCCCATCGCGATCTCGTAGCTCACCACCTGCGCGGCCGAGCGCATCGCGCCGAGAAACGCGTACTTGGAGTTGGAGGCCCAGCCGGCCAGGATGATCCCGTACACGCCCAGCGAGGTCATCGCCAGCAGATACAGCAGCCCGGCGTTGGCGTTGGAGAGCACCAACTGCGCATCGAACGGCACCACCGCCCAGGCGGCGAACGCCGGAGCCAGGGTGATCAGCGGCGCCAGCAGGTACAGCGAGCGCTGCGCCTTGGTCGGCTGGATGACTTCCTTGAACAGCAGCTTGAACACGTCGGCGAACGCCTGGAACACGCCCATGCCGACGTACATCGGCCCGTGGCGCACGTGCATCCAGCCGATCAGCTTGCGCTCCCAGACCACGTAGAACGCCACCGCCAGGATCACCGGGACGGCGATCGCGAGGATCTTCAGCACGATCCAGACGAGCGTGCCGAGCGGGCCGAGCCCATGCAGCCATTCCTGCAGCGGCCCGGTCAGCTGGGTCAGCAGTTCCGCGGTGCTCATGCCGCCACCACCTTCACCAGGCCGGCGCCCAGCGCCGCGGTGGGGCCATAGCCGCTCTCGGCCCAGGCGGCGCCGCGCGCCACCCGGTCGCTGACCGTGACCTGCAGGGTCGCCACCCCGGCGGCGTTGGACACCTTGGCCATACCCTCCTCGGCCACGCCGATGTCGGCCGCGTCCTGCGGGTGCAGCGCGATGCGCGGCCCGAGCGTCAGCGGATGCGCCTGCAGCGCCGCCGCGCGGCGCACGACCGCGTCGCTGCGGTAGAGGGCCGGGGCGACCGCCAGCTCGAGGCCGCTCGATGCCTCCCCGTCGGCGCGCTCAAAATCGCCACGCGCGTCGGCCGACGCGGGGTCGCGGCTCTCGTCGCTCGCAACCGTGTCAGGGCTCGCGGCGCGCCCCGGTACCCCGTGGTCCCGTGGCGTCATCGCGGCACGCAGCTGCGCCAGCTCGGTGAATTCGAAACCCGGCAGCTGCAGCTGCCCGCCGAGCGCGCGCAGTACCCGCCAGCCGGCGCGCGCGTCGCCCGGCAGCCGGCCGGCGGCCACGCTGCGCTGCACCCGGCCCTCGAGGTTGGTCATGGTGGCGTCGACTTCCGGCAGCGCGCCGATCGGCAGGATCACGTCGGCCACCGCGCGTGTCGATTCGCAGGCGAAATGGCTGAACGCCACCACCTCGGCGCCACCCAGGGCCTTCAGCGCAGCCGCCTGGCCGGCGAAATCCAGTCCCGGCTCGATGCCGTAGAGCAGGTACGCCGAACGCGGCTCGGCGAGCATCGCGGCAGCGTCGCGCGAGGCCGGCAGCACGCCCTGGCGCGCGAGCCCGACGGCGTTGGCGCCCTGCGGGATGCGGCATAGCGCCGCCCCGTGGCGACGGGCGAGCCCGGCCGCAGCGGCGCGGATGGCCGCGGCGTGCGGGCCGCACTCGGCGACCGCGCCGACCAGCACCACCGCGCGCTCGGCGCCACCGAGCGCCGCGGCCAGCGCCTCCCCGGCCAGCGCCTCGGCGATCCGCGAGGGTGCCAGGACATGGCAGCCGGCCAGGTCGAAGGTGAACTCGAAATCGACCGGGTTGACCACGTGCACCCGCGCGCCCTTGCGCCAGGCCTGGCGCACGCGCTGGTGCAGCAGCGGCACCTCGTGGCGCAGGTTGCTGCCTACGATCACCACCACGTCGGCGCGGGCGATGTCCGCGACCGGCATCGCGAATGGTTCGGCGGCGGCGCCGTCGGAAAGGTCGGACTGGGCGATGCGGTGGTCGAGGTTGCCGGTGCCCAGGCCCTCGGCCAGGCGCGCCAGCAGGGCGCCCTCCTCGTCCGAGGTGCCCGGGTGGACCAGCACGCCGAGGTCGTCGGCGGGGTTGTCGCGCAGGATCCGCGCGGCGCGCTCGAGCGCCTCGTCCCAACCGGCCTCGCGCCACTCGCCGCCCTCGCGCAACAGCGGCCGCACCGCGCGGTCGGCGGCCGCCAGGCCCTGGTGCGAATAGCGGTCGCGGTCGGACAGCCAGCATTCGTTGACCGCTTCGTTGTCGCGCGGCACCGCCCGCAGCACCTCGCCGCGGCGCACGTGCAGGAACAGGTTGCTGCCCAGCGCGTCGTGATAGCCCAGAGACTCCTTGGCGATCAGCTCCCACGGCCGGGCGCGGAAGCGGAACACCTTGTTGGTCAGCGCGCCCACCGGGCAGACGTCGATGACGTTGCCGGACAGCTCCGTGGTCAGCGGCTTGCCGTCGTAGGTGCCGATCTGCAGGTTCTCGCCGCGCTGCATCCCGCCCAGCTCGTAGGTGCCGGCGATTTCCGCGGTGAAGCGGATGCAGCGGGTGCACTGGATGCAGCGGGTCATCTCGGTGGCGACCAGCGGACCCATGTCCTCGTCGGCGACCACGCGCTTGCGCTCGGCGAAACGGCTGACCGAGCGCCCGTAGCCGAGCGACAGGTCCTGCAGTTCGCACTCGCCGCCCTGGTCGCAGATCGGACAGTCGAGCGGGTGGTTGATCAGCAGGAACTCCATCACGTTGCGCTGCGACTTCAGCGCCTTGTCGCTGCGGGTGCTGACCTTCATGCCGTCCATCACCGGCGTGGCGCAGGCCGGCGCCGGCTTCGGCATCTTCTCCACTTCGACCAGACACATGCGGCAGTTCGCAGCGATCGCCAGCTTGTCGTGGTAGCAGAACCGCGGGATCGCGATCCCGGCGCGGTCGGCCGCCTGGATGATCATCGAGCCCTTGGGCGCGGCCAGCTCGACCCCGTCGATGAAGACGGTGACGTGATCCGGCGGCAGCTTCGGATTGACCGGCTGCGCGCTCATGCAGCCACCGCCTTCGGCGCCACCGTGCCGTCGCGCTGGTCGTCGACCAGGAAGCGGCGGTTGACGACGGCGTACTCGAACTCGTCCCAGTAGTGGCGCAGGAACCCCTGCACCGGCCACGCCGCGGCCTCGCCGAACGCGCAGATGGTGTGCCCCTCGATCTGGCCGGCGGCGGCCCGGAGCATGTACAGGTCGTCCGTGGTGGCCTGGCCGTCGACGATGCGGGTGAGCATGCGGTACATCCAACCGGTGCCCTCGCGGCATGGGGTGCACTGCCCGCAGCTCTCGGCGTAGTAGAAGCGCGCGATGCGCTGGCAGGCGCGCACCATGCAGGTGGTGTCGTCCATCACGATGACGGCTCCCGAGCCGAGCCCGGAGCCCGCCTTCTGGATGCTGTCGTAGTCCATGGTCAGGCCCAGCATGGTCTGGCCGGGCAATACCGGCATCGACGAGCCACCGGGGATCACCCCCTTGATGGTGCGCCCGGCGCGCATGCCGCCGGCCATCTCAAGCAGCTCGGAAAACGGCGTGCCGAGGCGGATCTCGTAGTTGCCCGGACGCGCCACGTGGCCCGAGACCGAGAAGATCTTGGGCCCGCCGTTGTTGGGCTTGCCCAGGTTGAGGAACCACTCCGCGCCGTTGCGCACGATCGCCGGCACCGAGGCGAAGGTCTCGGTGTTGTTGATGGTCGTGGGCTTGCCGTACAGGCCGAAGTTGGCCGGGAACGGCGGCTTGTAGCGCGGCTGGCCCTTCTTGCCCTCCAGCGACTCCATCAGCGCGGTTTCCTCCCCGCAGATGTAGGCGCCGGCGCCGAGGGCGTTGTGGATGTCGATGTCGATGCCGCTGCCGAGGACGTTCTTGCCCAGCCAGCCGTTGGCATAGGCCTCGGCGGTGGCCTCCTCGAGGTGCTCGAAGGGTTCGTGGTGGAACTCGCCGCGCAGGTAGTTGTAGCCGACGCTGGCTCCGGTGGCATAGCAGGCGATCGCCATGCCCTCGATCACCGCGTGCGGGTTGTAGCGCAGGATGTCGCGGTCCTTGGCGGTGCCGGGCTCGGACTCGTCGGAGTTGCAGAGGATGTACTTCTGCATGCCCGAATCCTTGGGCATGAAGCTCCACTTCAGCCCGGTCGGGAAGCCCGCGCCGCCGCGGCCGCGCAGGCCGGACTGCTTGACCATCTCGATCACGTCCGCCGGCGCGATCTTCTGCTCGAGGATCCTCCGCAGCGCGCTGTAGCCGCCGGTCTTGAGGTAGTTCTCGTACGACCACGGCTTGTCGAAGTGCAGCGTCGTGTAGACCGCCTGGTGATCCTTCGGCGCGGGGCCGACGGGGCCGTAACCCGGCGATGGATGGGGAGTGTGGTGCGCCATGGTCTCGGGTCGCCTCACTTCAGTCCGTCGAGCAGCTCGTCCACCTTCTCGGCGGTGAGCTTCTCGTGGTAATGGCCATTGATCACGACCACGGGCGCACCGCAGCAGGCGGCCACGCATTCTTCTTCGCGCTTGAGGTAGACGCGCCCGTCGGCGGTCGACTCGCCCAGCCTGCAGCCGAGCTTCTTCTCCGCGTGCGCGACCAGGTCCTCCGCGCCGTTCAACCAGCAGCTGATGTTGGTGCAGAAGGCGACGTTGTTGCGGCCCACCTCGCGGGTCTCGAACATCGAATAGAACGTCGCCACCTCGTAGGCCCACACCGGCGGCAGGCCGAGGTACTTGGCCACCGCGGCGATAAGCTCGTCGGTGAGCCAGCCGCCGTTCTGTTCCTGCGCAGCGTGCAGCCCCTGCAGCACCGCCGAGCGCTTGCGGTCCGGCGGGAACTTGCCCAGCCAATGGTCGATATGCGCGCGCGTGTGCTCGCTGAGCGCGACCATCGGGTCGACGTTGCGGGCATTCTCGAAGTTTCCGGTCGCTCTCATCGCCCTACCTGTCGATTTCGCCGAACACGATGTCGTAGGTGCCGATCATCGCCACCACGTCGGCCAGCATGTGCCCCTTCACCACCGCGTCCATCGACGAGAGGTGGGCGAAGCCGGGAGCGCGCAGGTGCACCCGGAACGGCTTGTTGGCGCCGTCGGACACCAGGTAGCAGCCGAACTCCCCCTTCGGCGCCTCGACCGCCTGGTAGGTCTCGCCCGCCGGCACGCAATAACCCTCGGTGAACAGCTTGAAGTGGTGGATCAGCGCTTCCATGTCGTCCTTCATCTCCTCGCGGGAGGGGGGCGACACCTTGTAGTTGTCGATCATCACCGGGCCGGGGTTGGCCTTCAGCCAGGCCACGCATTGCTCGATGATGCGCACCGACTGGCGCATCTCGGCCACGCGCACCAGATAGCGGTCGTAGCAATCGCCCTCGACCCCCACCGGGATGTCGAAATCGACCTCGGCGTACTTCGCGTACGGCTGCTTCTTGCGCAGGTCCCAGGCCACCCCGGAGCCGCGCAGCATCGGCCCGGTCATGCCCCAGGCCAGTGCCTTCTCCGGCGGGATCACGCCGATGCCGACGGTACGCTGCTTCCAGATCCGGTTGTCGGTGAGCAGGGTCTCGTACTCGTCGATGCGCGCCGGGAAGTCCTTTGCGAACGCCTCCAGGTAGTCGAGCATGGAACCTTCGCGCCAGGCGTTGAAGCGCTTGAGCTTCTCGCCCTTGCGCCACGGCGACTCGCGGTAGCGCGACATGCGGTCGGGGAGATCGCGGTAGACACCGCCGGGGCGATAGTAGGTCGCGTGCATGCGCGCGCCGCTGACCGCCTCGTAGACGTCCATCAGCTCCTCGCGTTCCCGGAACGCGTACAGGAACACCGCCATCGCGCCCAGGTCGAGCGCGTTGGAACCCAGCCACATCAGGTGGTTGAGGATCCGGGTGACCTCGTCGAACAGGGTGCGGATCCACTGCGCGCGCTCGGGCGCCTCGATTCCCATCAGGGTCTCGATGGCGCGCACGTAGGCGTGCTCGTTGCACATCATCGAGACGTAATCGAGCCGGTCCATGTAGCCGATCGACTGGTTGAACGGCTTGGACTCTGCGAGTTTCTCGGTGCCGCGATGGAGCAGGCCGACGTGCGGATCGGCGCGCACCACGGTCTCGCCGTCCATCTCGAGGATCAGGCGAAGCACGCCGTGCGCGGCCGGATGCTGCGGCCCGAAGTTCATGGTGTAGTTGCGGATCTCCTGGCGCAGCAGCGCGGCGTTGCCGGCGCCGGCCTGGAGCGGCTGGTCGAGCGGAACGCTCACTTCGCATCCTCCGTCCTGCGCGCCATCTGCTCGCCGGCGGCGGTGGCGTAGCGGGCGTCGTCGCGGATCACCCGCGGCACGCCCACGCGCGGCTCGACCGAGGTCACCGGCTCGTAGATCACCCGCTTGCGCTCCGCGTCGTAGCGGACTTCGACGTTGCCGATCAACGGGAAGTCCTTGCGGAACGGGTGGCCGACGAACCCGTAGTCGGTGAGGATCCGCCGCAGATCGGGGTGACCGGCGAAGACGATGCCGAACAGGTCGAAGGCCTCGCGCTCGAACCAGTTGGCCACCGGCCAGATGCCGGTCAGCGAGTCGACGATCGGCAGCGCGTCGTCGGGCGCGTAGCAGGTCACGCGCAACCGCTGGTTGTGCCGCACCGAGAGCAGCTGCGCCACCGCGGCGAAACGGCGTGCCGGCATCGGGATCGCGCCCTCGCCGTCGGGCTGCTGCAGCTGCCGGCTGGTGGTCTGGCCGAAGCCGAACCGTCCGGGGCCGCGCCCCTCGACGCCCCGGCTGAAGCCCTCCGAGGAGACCTCGGTGTCCCATTCGTCGCTGCCGTAGCTCAGGTGGTCGACCCCGCAGACGTCGATCAGCTGCTCGAAGCCGAACTCGTCGCGCAGGACCAGGCAGCCGTCGTGCCAGGCGCCCGCCTCGAATACGATGCCGACCTCGCCGCGCGGCGCGGCCACCGACACTTCCGCGCCGTCGAAGCGTGCGCGCAGGCGCTCGGCGAACTCCATCACCGTGCCGTTCATTCGCGCAGCCCCGTGCGGGTCTGGCCGAAGTTGGTGGCGCGGCGGATCTTGCGCTGCAGCTGCAGGATGCCGTAGACCAGCGCCTCGGCGGTCGGCGGGCAGCCGGGCACATAGATGTCGACCGGCACGATGCGGTCGCAGCCGCGCACCACCGAGTACGAATAGTGGTAGTACCCGCCGCCGTTGGCGCAGCTTCCCATCGAGATGACCCACTTGGGGTCGGGCATCTGGTCGTAGACCTTGCGCAGCGCCGGGGCCATCTTGTTGACCAGGGTGCCGGCGACGATCATCACGTCCGACTGTCGCGGCGAGGGGCGGAACACCACGCCGTAGCGGTCCAGGTCCAGGCGTGCGGCGCCGGCATGCATCATTTCCACCGCGCAGCAGGCCAGGCCGAAGGTCATCGGCCACATCGAGCCGGTGCGCGCCCAGTTGAGCAGGATGTCCGAGCTGGTGGTGACGAAGCCGCGCTCGAGCAGCGGGTTGCCCCCCTGCGGGCGCAGGATGTCGTCGAGCCGGCCTTCGGGCAGCGGATTGCTGGCGAAGTCGGCCGCCTTCTGGATGGTGTCGGTCAGGCCCATCGGCGATGGCCCCCGCGGCACGGCGGCCGCACTGCGGATGCCGGCATCATTCCCATTCCAGCGCTCCCTTCTTCCACACGTAGATGAAGCCGAGCAGCAGCATGCCGGCGAAGATGCCCATCTCCACCAGGCCGACCACGCCCAGATCGCGGAACACGGTGGCCCAGGGCACGATGAAGATGATCTCCAGGTCGAAGATGATGAACTGGATGGCGATCAGGTAATAGCGCACATCGAACTGCATGCGCGCGTCCTCGAACGCGGCGAAACCGCACTCGTAGGGAGCCAGCTTCTCGGCCGACGGGCGCTTCGGCCCGAGCAGGTTGCCGACGATCAGCAGGGCGATGCCGATGCCGGTGGCAACGATCAGGAACAGCAGGGTGGGCAGGTATTCGGCCAGCACGCGTTGTTCTCTCGGCTACTTGCCGCCCGGGCGGCCATTGCTCGACGCCAAAGCGCCGGTCGCGGCGTGCCGCGACACGAAGGATGCGCGGGCCATTGCCACCGGCCCGCACGGCTTGCACCTTCCCTGGTGCCGGTGCGCTCCACGGCATTCCTGCCCCGCGCACGAACCGGTGAATTGTAGCGGTTCGTAAACTCGCGAGTAAACGATTCCGCGGCGACGCGCGGCATCCGCGGTCACCCGTGAAGGGGCCGTGACGCGTCGCGCGAACACCGCCAAAAAAGGAAAACCCCGCGCGGCGGGGTTCTCGGCGACGCGCAGCGTATGCCGCGCGCTGGATATGGTGCCCAAGAGGGGACTCGAACCCCTACGACTCTCGTCGCTACCACCTCAAGGTAGTGCGTCTACCAATTCCGCCACCTGGGCCTGTTCGGGATCGCCGTGCGATCCGGCGATCGAGCGCGCATTGTAAGCGCTATGGATCTTCCTGCGGAGCAGGATCCGCCGCCGGCGGCTGCGCGCTGTCCTGGGTCGCCGGCGGCGCGGCGGGCACGGCCTGCTCCCCGGCGGCGGGGGGCGCGGCAGGCACTGCGGCATCGTCCTGCTGCTGCGGCGCGGCGGGCACCGAAGCGGCACCCTCGCCCGCCGGCGCCTGGGGCACCGACATCACCCCGAGGTCCTGCTGCACTTCGGCCGGCGCGGCCTGGCGGGTCGCGTGCCAGGCCATGAAGAGCGTGATCGCGAAGAACGCGATCGCCAGCCACTTGGTGGCCTTGGAAAGGAAGTTCGAGGAGCCGCGCGCGCCGAACACCGTCGCCGAGGCGCCGCCGCCGAATCCCGAGCCGGCGGCCGCGCCGGAGCCGCGCTGCATGAGGATCAGCGCGACCATCGAGATCGCGATCAGGACGAACAGGACGTTGAGGACGAGCAACAGCATCGGACCGGATCCGTATCAGGGCGCCGCAGCGGCGATGATGGCGAGGAAATCGGCGGCGACCAGGGAGGCCCCGCCGATCAGCCCGCCATCCACGTCCGGCTGCGAGAACAGCGCGGGAGCATTGTCTGGCTTGCAACTGCCGCCGTACAGGATCGGCAGCAAGCCGGCGATTGTAGCATCGCGCCGGGCCGCCTCGCCACGGAGGAAGGCATGGACCGCCTGGGCCTGCTCCGGGGTCGCGGTCCGGCCGGTGCCGATCGCCCAGACCGGCTCGTAGGCGAGTACCGCCCGTTCCAGCGCCTGCGCCCCGCTCGCTTCGAATACCGCCGCCAGCTGCGCCGCGATCACCGCCTCGGTGCTGCCCGCCTCGCGCTCCTCCAGGGTCTCGCCCAGGCACAGGATCGGCACCAGCCCGCTGGCCCGGGCGGCGGCGAACTTGCGCGCCACCAGCCCGTTGTCCTCGCCATGGAACTGGCGCCGCTCGGAGTGCCCGACCAGGGTGTAGCGGGCGCCGACCTCGGCCAGCATCGCCGCCGCGGCCTCGCCGGTATGGGCACCGCCGGCGTGTTCGCTCACGTCCTGCGCGCCGAACGCGAGCCCGGCCCCGCCGTAGCGCCCGGCCAGCTCCGCCAGATAGGGCAGCGGCGGCAGCACCACCCGCTCCACGCCGGCCGGCGCAGGGGCTGCGGAGATCGCGTCGAGCAGCTTCGCGGCCGAGCCGCGATCTCCGTTCAGCTTCCAGTTCCCGGCAACGATCCTGCGGCGCATGACGACTCCAGCCGATGACGATCGTGAAGTCTAGCGCAGCCGCCGGCTCGCCTTCCTCGACCCGGGGCGCTTTCCCCCGGGCACGCACCGTCCGTCGGCCGCTCGGGGGAGCGTGGCCGCCATCCGCTGCCGCGCCCGTAGTCCAGGTCAGAGGCACGAAGGGATTCGCACGGGCGCGCCGGAACAGGCGCGAGAACGAGCTTCGTACCCGCCTCCCCGGCATCCGCCGAACGCGCGCCCCCGCGCTTCCCTTCGCCCTCGACGCCGGCCCGCGCCCGGGTCGAGACGCGCGGCCGGCCCCGATCCGATCGACCCGCTGTTCCGCATCACGGAGCACCACCCCTGAAGGAGTCAGCCATGGAAGTCCGTCACCACATCCGAATCGCGGGCCGCGCCCGCGCCCCCCGCCCCGTTGGCACCGTGGTTCGCCTGCTGGGCCGCTCGATCCTGGTCGGCGCCCTCGCCCTGGCGCCGTTCGCCGCGCCCGCGCTGGCGGGCGAGAAGCCGCTCAGACTGCCCGGCGGCGACGTCGTGAAGATCGACGCCGCCGATGTCGCGCAGCAGCGGCCCAAGGCCGGGGCCCACCCGTTCGCCACCCGCGAGCAGCGTGCCGCGGTCAGGCCGATGCGCTGGAGCGGGGCTGAATCCGCGCCGCCCCGCGCCCAGGCCGCGCCCGCCCGGGTCCCGGCCGGACCGGCCGGCGCCGCGGACGGCGGCGGGGCGCCTCCGTTCGCCGAATACCTGGCCCGGAGCCACTTTCCGGACGCCTGGGAGGCGCTGGACGCCGCCGCGAAGGCGGCCGGTGAACCGGCCGCCGAGCCGGCCGGCGAGAAGGACGGCGCGCACCACCCCTACGTGCGCTTCCCCGGCAACTACTACACCTCGCGCTGGCAGCTGGCGCCCTGGAACAAGATCGGCAAGCTGTACTTCACCACGCCGTCGGGCGGCAGCTCCTACTGCACCGCCAACGTCGCCAGCGGCAATTCGGTGATCATCACCGCCGCGCACTGCGTCTACACCCGCGGCCAGGGCTTCAACTCCAACTTCGTGTTCGTGCCGGCCGACCGCTACGGGGTCGCCCCGTACGGCAGCTTCGGCTGGAGTTCGGCCTCGGTGATGGGCAACTGGATCAACCAGGGCGGCAGGCGCTGGGACGTCGCGGTGGTCAAGCTCGCCGGCGAAGCGTCCACCGGCGTGCCGGTCACCAGCTACGTCGGATGGCTGGGTCGCAGCTGGAACCAGCCCTATTCCGAATTCCACTATTCGATCGGCTACGCGAGCAACTTCAGCACCCAGTACACCACCGTCTGCGCCGGCCAGACCTACAGCTCGCCGGCCGAAGGCGACAACGTGCTGGTGCAGGGTTGCGACATGACCTACGGCAGCAGCGGCGGGGGCTGGTTGCGGCAGTTCGCCCACGATTCGCACGGCGGCAACTACGTCAACGCGGTGGTCAGCGGACCGCACATCGGCGACTTCGGCCAGAGCTATGTCGGGCCGCGCTTCGCGAGCGACAACATCGTCCCGCTCTGCAACGCGATCGGCTGCTGAGCGGCGGCACCTCCGGACGGGCCCACCCGGCCCGTCCGAACCTCGCCCGCCCGCTATTTCAGCTTGATCTCGCGGAGCCGTTCCTCCAGGTAGCCCTGCGCGGTGATCGGCTCGGGATACCGGTTCGGATTGTCGGCGCTCACGGTGCCCGGCAGCACCTCGATGAGGAAATCCGGGTTCGGGTGCAGGAAGAACGGGGTGGAATAGCGTGGCTCGCGCGCCTCTTCGCCCCGTGGATTGACCACCCGGTGGGTGGTGGAGGGGTACACGTGGTTGGTCAGGCGCTGCAGCATGTCGCCGATGTTGACCACGATGGTGTCCGCATCGGCGGTGAACGGCACCCAGTCGCCGCTTCTCGACCGCACCTCAAGCCCGGCGGCGCTGGCGCCCACCAGCAGGGTGATCAGGTTGATGTCCTCGTGCGCCCCGGCGCGCTCGTTGGGCACGTCGGTACCGGTGATCGGCGGATAGTGGATCGGCCGCAGGATCGAATTGCCGAAGTCGGTCTTGTCGGCGAACCAGTCGCCGGGCAGGCCGATGTGCAGGGCCAGCGCGGAAAGCACGCGCGCGCCCAGGCCGTCCAGGGCCTGGTACAGGCCATAGCCGTGCTCGCGAAAGCCGGGCACTTCCTCCGGCCACAGGTTCGGCGGCATCGCCTCGCGATACTTCGAATCGTCCGGGATCTCTCGGCCGATGTGCCAGAACTCCTTCAGGTCGAAGTGGCTGGCGCCCTTGGCGGTCTCGACCCCGAACGGCGTGTAGCCACGGGCCCCGCCGCTGCCGGGCACGTGGTACTTCATCTTCACCGCCTCGGGAAGGGCGAAGAACGCGACGAAGGCGTCGTAGGCGGCGTCGATGTCGGCCTGGGGGATGCCGTGGCCGTTGATCCCGGCGAAGCCCCATTCGCGGTAGGCGGCACCAAGCTCGGCCACGAAGGCATCGCGGTCGCCGGGGTCTTCGAAGCGGCGGATGTCGAGGGTCGGGATGCGGGAAGTCATCGTGGGTCCTGATCGATCGGTTCGTTGCCGCCCCGGCCCGGGAAAGCCTGCGGCCATGGGGCGAACCCGGGAGTCTACCCGGCGGCCGTGCGCACGGTGCCGGCGAGGTCGTCGAGAGTGCGCTGCATCAGCGCGGCGTCGTCGGCTTCCACCGTCACCCGCACCACCGGTTCGGTGCCCGAAGGCCGCAGGAACGCGCGGCCCCTGCCCTCCACCGCGGCCTGCGCCCGGGCCAGCGCCGCCTGGACTTCGGGGGCTTCCGCCGGCCGCGCGCCGTTGCCGTAGCGCACATTGACGGTCTGCTGCGGCAGCTTCCGCAGGCCTTGCAGGGCCTCCTCCAGGGTGATGCCGCGACGCTTGAGCACTTCCAGCACCTGCAGCGCGCTGACGATGCCGTCGCCGGTGCCGGCGCGGTCCAGGCACAGCAGGTGGCCCGAGGTCTCGCCGCCCAGCACGCCGCCGTGTGCGAGCAGCGCCTGGTGGACGTAGCGGTCGCCCACCTTGGCGCGGACCAGGCCGATGCCCCGCGCGCCGAGCGCCTGCTCCAGCCCGTAGTTGGTCATCACCGTGCCCACCACCGGGCCCTGCAGCCGCCCGCTGTCGAACCAGTCGTTGGCGAGGACGTACAGCAGGTCGTCGCCATCGGCGATCCTGCCGCCGGCGGTGACCATCATCACCCGGTCGCCGTCGCCGTCGAAGGCGATGCCCAGCTCGGCCCCGCAGTCGCGCACGTGCGCCACCAGCGCCTGCGGATGGGTGGTCCCGACCCCGTCGTTGATGTTGAGTCCGTCCGGATCGTCGCCGATGGCGTCGACGCGGGCGCCGAGCTCGCGCAGCACCAGCGGTCCGATCTGGTAGGTGGCGCCGTTGGCGCAGTCCATCGCCACGCGCATGCCCTCCAGGTCGAATCCGCGCGGCAGCGAGTTCTTGCAGGCCTCGAGATAGCGCCCCACCGCGTCGCGGGTGCGCACGGCCTTGCCGAGCTTGTCCGAGGGGACGGTGCGGAACGGGTGCTCGAGCGCGCCCTCGATCGCCAGCTCGGTGGCATCGTCGAGTTTCTCGCCGCTGGCGGAGAAGAACTTGATGCCGTTGTCGTGGTGGGGATTGTGCGAAGCCGAGATCACGATGCCGCCGTCGGCGCGCAGCGAACGGGTCAGATGCGCCACCGCCGGGGTCGGCATCGGCCCCATCAGCTCGACGTCGACGCCGGCCGCCACCAGCCCGGCTTCCAGCGCCGCCTCGAACATGTAGTTGGAGATGCGGGTGTCCTTGCCGATCACCACGAACGGCTTGCGCCAGCCATCGCCCTCCTCGTGGCGCAGGGCGTGGCCGTAGGCGTTGCCCAGGCGCAGCACGAAATCGGCCGAGATCGGCGACTCGCCGACCCGGCCGCGGATGCCGTCGGTACCGAAGTAGCGCCGCTTCGCGGCGCTACCGGAACTGGTGACTGGTGATTGGTGACTGGTCATGCGTCTTGGCCGGGAAAGTGAGGCATAGGCTGCTGGAGGCTGGCTTTTTCGAATCTCGAATCACCGATCACCAATCACGGCCTTCATGCCGCCACCTCCACGTCGTCCTCCGGCTGCGGCTGCCGCATCAGCAGGGCCAGCAGACGGGCGATGCGCTCGCGCAGTTCGCGGCGGTCGCAGATCTGGTCGATGGCGCCATGCGCGAGCAGGAACTCCGAGCGCTGGAAGCCCTCGGGCAGGGTCTCGCGAACGGTCTGTTCGATCACCCGCGGCCCGGCGAAGCCGATCAGCGCTTCGGGCTCGGCCAGGTTGATGTCGCCGAGCATCGCGAACGAGGCCGACACGCCACCGGTGGTCGGATGGGTCATGACCGAGATGTAGGGCAGGCCGGCCGCGCGCAGCCGGCCCAGCGCGGCCGAGGTCTTGGCCATCTGCAGCAGCGAGAACAGGCTCTCCTGCATGCGCGCGCCGCCGCTGGCCGAGAAGCACACGAACGGGCAGCGCAGCTCCAGCGCCCGCTCCGCGCCCAGCGCGAATCGCTCGCCGACCACCGAGCCCATCGACCCCCCCATGAAGGCGAAGTCGAACGCGCAGGCCACGATGGCCCGGCCCTTGAGCGCGCCTTCCATCGCGACCAGGGCGTCGCGTTCGCCGGTCGCCTTCTGCGCCGCCCGGATGCGGTCGGCGTAGCGCTTCTGGTCCCTGAACCGGAGCACGTCGGTGGGGCCCAGCCCGGCGCCGAGCTCGGTGCCGGTGTCGCGGTCGAGGAACCCGCGCAACCGCGCGCGGGCACGGATCGCGCGGTGGAAGCCGCACTTGGGGCAGACCTCCAGGTGCTCCTCAAGCTCCGGCCGGTACAGCACCGCGCCGCAGCGGTCGCATTTCTCCCACAGCCCTTCCGGGACGCTGCGCTTGCGCGGCGCGCTGCCCTCGGTGCGGATGCTCGCGGGCATCAGTTTTTTCAGCCAGCTCAAGTCGGATTCACCTTTGGTGTCGGTGGCGGCGCGCGCGGCACGCGGCACGGGTCCGCCGGGTGCACGAAGTCTAGCGCGCGGCGCGGCGGGGTGCCTGCGCGCCGGGTTCAGGTGTCCAGGGCGGCGCGCAGCGGCGCCAGGAACGCCCGCGCGCGGTCCGCCGCCGCGGCGGGGTCTCCCGCGCCCGCCAGGGCGGCGACCAGGGCGCTGCCCACCACCACGCCGTCGGCATCCACGGCCATCGCCGCGGCTCCGGCGGCGTCGCGGATCCCGAACCCGGCCACCACCGGCACCGCCGTGCGGGCCCGGATCTGGCGCAGCCGCGCGCCGGCCGCCGCGGTGTCGAGCAGTTCGGAGGCGCCGGTCACCCCGGCGAAGCTGACGTAGTACAGATACCCTTCGGCCTCCTCGCACAGCCGCCGTAGCCGCTGCTGGTCGGTGGTGGGCGAGGCCAGCAGGATCAGCGCGATCCCGTGCGCCGCGAACGCGGCGCGAAAGCCCGCCGCCTCCTCCGGCGGCAGGTCGACCAGCAGCACGCCGTCGACGCCGGCGGCGGCCGCGGCCTCGGCGAACCGCCCGGCGCCGCGGATCTCGACCGGATTCAGATAGCCCATCAGCACCACCGGCGTGTCGGCATCGCGCTCGCGGAAGCCGCGCACCGCCTCCAGCACGAACGACAGACCGGCCCCGCGCGCCAGCGCGCGTTCGGAGCTGCGCTGGATGGTGGGGCCGTCGGCCATCGGGTCGGAGAACGGCACGCCCAGTTCGATCACGTCGGCCCCCGCCTCCACCAGCGCGTGCATCACCGGCACGGTCGCTTCCAGCGAAGGATCGCCGGCGGTGAGGAATGGCACCAGGGCCTTGCGGCCACTGCTCGCCAGCAGGCCGAAACGGTGCGCGATGCGGCCCATGCTCAGACCTCCACGCCTTCGCGCGCGGCGATGGTGTGGACGTCCTTGTCGCCGCGGCCGGAGAGGTTGCAGAGCACCAGGGCATCCTTCGGCAGGTCGCGGGCGAGCTTGACGGCCTGGGCGATGGCGTGGCTGGACTCGAGCGCGGCGAGGATGCCCTCGGTCCTGGCCAGCAGGTGGAACGCCGCCAGCGCCTCGTCGTCGGTGACGCCGACGTACTCGGCGCGCCCGGTCTCGGCGAGGAACGCGTGCTCGGGACCCACGCCCGGGTAGTCGAGCCCGGCGGAAACCGAATGAGTCTCGGTGATCTGGCCGTCGTCGTCGCAGAGCACGTAGGTGCGGTTGCCGTGCAGCACCCCGGGCCGGCCCGCCGCGATCGAGGCGGCGTGGCGACCGCTGGCGATGCCCTCGCCCGCGGCCTCGGCGCCGACGATGCGCACCGCGCGGTCGTTCAGGAACGCGTGGAACAGCCCGATCGCGTTGCTGCCGCCGCCCACGCAGGCGGTCACGGCGTCCGGCAGGCGGCCGTATTCCCCCAGCATCTGCGCCCGGGCCTCGCGCCCGACCACGGCGTTGAAATCGCGCACCATGCGCGGATACGGGTCCGGCCCGGCGACGGTGCCGATGATGTAGAACGTGCCGGCGACGTTGGTCACCCAGTCGCGCATCGCCTCGTTCAGCGCGTCCTTCAGGGTGGCCGAACCCGAGGTCACCGGCACCACCCGGGCGCCGAGCAGCTGCATGCGGTAGACGTTGATCTTCTGCCGCTCGATGTCGGTGGCGCCCATGTAGACCACGCATTCCAGCCCCAGCCTGGCCGCGACCGTGGCGCTGGCCACGCCGTGCTGGCCGGCGCCGGTCTCGGCGATGATCCGGGTCTTGCCCATGCGGCTGGCCAGCAGCGCCTGGCCGATGGTGTTGTTGATCTTGTGCGCGCCGGTGTGGTTGAGGTCCTCGCGCTTGAGCAGGATGCGCGCGCCGCCGGTCTCCTCGCTGAGACGGCGGGCTTCGTAGATCGGGCTGGGCCGGCCGACGTAGTGCGCCAGATCGTCCTCGAACGCGGCCACGAAGGCGGGATCGGCGCGCGCGGCGTCGTACGCGGCGGCCAGCTCCTCGAGCGGGCCGATCAGGGTCTCGGCGACGAAGCGCCCGCCGAACCTGCCGAAGTGCCCGGCCGCGTCGGGCCAGGCGTGGAAGTCGATCTCAGCCCTGGTCATCGGCCCTGTCTTCCGAGAGTTCGTGGCAATCCGAGCGCCGCACTTCCTCGACGAAGCGGCGCATCCGGTCTCCGTCCTTGATCCCCGGGGCGCTTTCGATGCCGCTGGAGGCGTCCACGCCCCAGGGCAGCGTCGCCAGCGCCGCGGCGTACACGTTGTCCGGGGTCAGCCCGCCCGCGACGAAGAACGGCACGTCGAAGCCCGGCGGGATCAGGCTCCAGTCGAACACCGCGCCGGCGCCCGGCTCGCTGCCGCCGCCGTGGCTGTCGAACAGGAACCCGGTGGCGGCCGGATAGGCCAGCCGCAGGCCGATCACGTCGAGCGCGCCGGTATCATGCATCGGCACCGCCTTGATGTAGGGAACGCCGAAACTGCGGCAGAACCCGTCCTCCTCGTCGCCGTGGAACTGCAGCAGCGAGGGCCGCACCTGGCGCACCACCTCGCGCACCGATTCGCCGTCGTTGTCGCGGAACACCGCGACCGCGTTGACCAGCGGCGCGAGCGCGGTGCGCATCGCCCGGGCCTCCTCCGGCTCCACCCGGCGCGGGCTGCCCGCCGCGAACACGAACCCGACCGCGTCCACGCCCAGTTCGCCGGCCAGGCGCACGTCGCCGGCGCGGGTCATGCCGCAGAACTTGATGCGGGTGCGGAACAGGGTGCGCTTCATGAGCGGATCCGGGAACGTCGTGTCGACAGCGCGACAGCGTAACTTTTTCCGCGCCGGCCTGCCGGCCCGAAGCGCCTCAGCGCGAAACCTCGGCCGGCAGCGCGCAGCTGCCCGGATACAGCGGGCCAACGAACAACAGGCCCGCGGCCGGCGCGGTGGCGCCGGCCAGGGCGCGGTCGCGGGCCGCCAGCAACTCGGCGATCCAGGCCTCGGGCCGATCTCCGGCGCCGACCTCGAGCAGCGAGCCGACGATGTTGCGGACCATGTGGTGCAGGAACGCGTTGGCCTGGACCTCCACCACCACCTCGTCGCCGTCCCGGGCCACCGCGATGCGCTGCAGTTCGCGGCGCGCGTGCGGCGCCTGGCAGTGCACGGTGCGGAAGCTGGAGAAGTCGTTCTCGCCCAGCAGCGCCTGGGCCGCGCGGTGCATCGCCGCGGCGTCGAGCGGACGGCGGCACCAGGCCAGGTACTGGCGCGCCAGCGCCGGGCGCACCGGGCGGTTGAGGATGCGGTAGCGGTAGCGTCGCGCGAGCGCGCCGAAGCGCGCGTGGAAATCGCCGGCCACCGGCACGCACCAGCGCACCGCCACCGCCGGCGGCAGCCGCGAGGTGGCGCCGAGCATCCAGCCGCGCGGCTCGCGCGCGGCGTCGCTGTCGAAGTGCACCACCTGGCAGCGCGCATGCACACCGGCGTCGGTGCGGCCCGCGCACACCGTGGCCACCGGCGCATCGGCCACCTGGCCGAGCGCGTGTTCCAGGACGGCCTGCACCGTCGGCGGGCCCGGCTCGCCCGGCTGGCTCAGCCGCTGCCAGCCGGAAAACCCGCTGCCGTCGTACTCGACGCCGAGTGCATAGCGCATGCGTGTCGGTCCTGGGGTCTGCAATGCGGCCTGCCGGCGACGCCGGCAGGCCGGGCTCAGCCCAGCTCGCGGAGCATCCGTTCGGCCTCGCTGCGCTCGCCGGGCCCGCCGCTGCCGGCGACTTCCCGCAGCAGGCCGCGCGCGGTCTCGACGTCGCCGAGGTCGATATAGGCGCGGGCGAGTTCGATCCGCTCTTGCTCTTGCCCTTGTCCTTGCTCCTGCTCGGCCGCGGCGGCCGGTGCGGCCGGTGCGGCGGCGGCGCTCGCACCGCCGCCCGCCGGTCCCGCCTCCGTTCCGGGCTCCGCTGGCGCGTCCGCGGGGTCGGCCGTGGTTCCGGCCGGCGCGGCGGCCGGGGGCCCGTCACCGCTGTGCCAGGTCGGCAGCGCCGCGCCGGAAACCGGCCGCGCCGCGGACATTCCCGCGGACTCCATCCCGGCCACCGCGGCGCGGGTGCCGGGCCGGTTCGGCGCCGGCACCGGCGAAGCCGTGGCGGCGCGGAAGCTGCGGACCGGCCGCTCGCGGTTGCGCCGCGACCACAGCCAGGCGCCGGCCGCGGCCAGCAACAGCGCGACCGCGAGCACCGGCCACAGCCAGCCCAGGCCGCCGCTGGAAGCGGCATCGGCGCCGGCCGCCTGCTGCCGGTTGGACTCGGCCAGGGTCTGCTGCGCCGCCGCCAGTTCGCCATCCTTCAGCGCCAGCAGCCGCTGCTGCTGTTGTTGCAGCGCTTCCAGCTCCGCCACCCGCGCCTGGAGTTCCTCGACCTCGGCCTCGCGCGCCGCCAGCGTTTCCCGGGTTTCCTGCATGTCCTGTCGAAGCATCTCGCCCTCGCCGCCGGCGGTGATGCCGGACCGTGTTCCCGCCTGCTGCCCGCCATCGGTCGACGGCGGCACGATCTCCAGCCGCGCCTGTGCGCCGGCTGCCGCGACTTCCCCGCCCTCCGCCGTGCCGGCGCCGGCGCCGGCGCCGGCGCCTTCGTCCTGCGCCACCGCCGCGTCCGGCTGCGGCGCGGGGGCGGAAAGCTCGCGCCAGCGCGCCACCTGGGCGCGTACCTCGGCGGTGGCCTCGGTGGCGCTGAGACTGGTGGCATCCTCGCGCGGCGGGATCCGCAGCACCGCACCCTGGCGCACCAGGTTGACGTTGCCGCCGATGAAGGCCTCCGGGTTGGCGCGCAGCAGCGCCAGCATCATCTGGTTCTGGGTGACGCCGTCGTTCGGTCCGATCCGCTGCACGATCTGGCTCAGGGTGTCGCCGGCCTGCACCGGCCCGTACTCGCCCGGTACCGACATCGCGGTCGCCGCCGGTGCCGGGGCCGGTGGCGGCGCAGGCACCGGCGCTGCCGCGGGTTCGGGCTCGGAGGCGGTGGCCGCGCCCGCTTCGGCTTCGGCTTCCGCCGGCGCCGGCTCCGTGGCGGCGACCGGTTCGGCCGGTTCCGCGGCCGGCGGCGCTTCGGGCGGACGCACGATGGTCCCGGCGGGGGCCGCCGCGGGCGCCTGGATCGGCGGCTGCGCGGGCGCCGCGACGGTATCGGGCGCGTCGACCAGGGCCGAGTACTCGCGCACCAGCCGCCCCTGGCCCCAGTCGACCTCCACCAGGAAGGTCAGCAGCGGCTGCTCCACCGGGGCGACGCTGGTCACCCGCACCACCGGCCGGCCCGAGGCGTCGAGCGCCACCGTGAACTGCAGGTCGGAGACCACGCCCTGCGGGGGCTCCAGCCCGATCCGGGCGAAGGTATCGGGCGATGCGAGCCGCGCGCGCAGCTGCTGCAGTTCGGCCGGGTCGCTGGACACGATCGGGATCTCGGCCAGGAACGGCTCGCCGTACTGCGAGCGCACCTGGATCTGGCCGAGCCCGAGCGCGGCCGCCGGCCCGGCGACCAGCGCCAGCACCAGGATCAACGCGTATCGCCACTTCAACAGCATGCTTCTCCCCCTTTGCGGGACGACTCTAGCCGGCCGCGCCGCCGCTCCGCAACGCTTCAGCCTTCGGCGGCGACCAGTTCGGCGATCTGCACCGCGTTCAGCGCGGCGCCCTTGCGGATGTTGTCGGAGACGATCCACAGGTCGAGTCCGCGCGGATGCGAGATGTCCTCGCGGATGCGGCCGACGTAGACCGCATCGCGGCCGGATGCGTGGGTGACGGGAGTCGGGTAGCCGCCGGCGACCGGATCGTCCACCACCTCCACGCCGGGCGCCGCCGCCAGCAGCTCGCGCGCGCGCGCGGCGCCGATCTTGTCGCGGGTCTCGATGTGCACCGCCTCGGAATGGCCGTAGAACACCGGCACCCGCACCGCGGTGGGGTTCACCTGGATCGACGCGTCGCCGAGGATCTTGCGGGTTTCCCAGACCAGCTTCATCTCCTCGCGGGTGAAGCCGTTGTCCATGAACTCGTCGATCTGCGGGATCAGGTTGAAGGCGATCTGCACCGGGAAACGCTGCGGATCGGCGTCCTGGAAGTTCAGCAGCGCGCCGGTCTGGCGGCCCAGTTCCTCCATCGCGGCGCGCCCGGCGCCCGAGACGGACTGGTAGGTCGCCACGTTGATCCGCACGATCCCGGCCTCGCGGTGGATCGGCGCCAGCGCCACCAGCATCTGCATGGTCGAGCAGTTGGGGTTGGCGATGATCCCGCGCGGTCGCCGCTTCGCGGCCTCCGGGTTGACCTCGCTGACCACCAGGGGCACCTCGTCGTCGTAGCGGAACGCCGAGCTGTTGTCGATCACCACCGCACCTGCGGCCGCGAACTTCGGGGCGTACTCCTTGGACACCGAACCGCCGGCCGAGAACAGCGCGATCTCGACGCCTGCCGGATCGAAGCCGGCCAGGTCGCGCACCAGCACTTCGTCGTTGCCCCAGTCCACGCTGCCGCCGGCGGAACGCTCGCTGGCCAGCGCGACCAGTTCCGACACGGGGAACTTCCGCTCGGCGAGGATCGACAGCATCGCCTCGCCGACCGCGCCGGTGGCGCCGACCACGGCGACCTTGAATCGTCTTGGGGAATCGCTCATCGGGAGATACTCGAATCGGAATGATGGAGGGGCGTGGATCTGCCGGTGCAGGCGTGGCGGTCGCCGCCGGCCGGCGCAGGCGGGGGCGCGGCCGGAGGGCGTTTCCGCGACAGCTTCGCATGCCGTTGCGTTGCGGGGTGCGGGAACCGCGCCGGCGGGCGCGGCTCCCTATCGTTTCAGCGCATCCGGGTCGACCGGCGTGGGCGGCCGGCCGGCGTCCGGGCCGCGGCCGAGCGCGGCCACCAGGTTGTCGACCGCCAGCGCCACCATCGCGCGGCGCGTGGCCAGGCTGGCGCTGGCGATGTGCGGGGTGAGCACCACGTTGTCCAGCGCCAGCAGCTCGGGCCGCACCGCCGGTTCGCCCTCGTAGACGTCCAGCCCGGCGGCGCCGAGGCGGCCGCCGGCCAGTGCCGCGACCAGCGCCGTCTCGTCGACGATGCCGCCGCGGGCGATATTGACCAGGGTGGCGGCGGGCTTCATCCGCGCCAGCGCAGCGGCGTCGATCAGATGGTGGGTGGCGGGGGAATGCGGCAGCGTCAGCACCAGATGATCGGAGCGCTGCAGCAACGCCTCGAACGTGACGTACTGCGCGCGGCACCCGCGTTCCACGGACTGCGGGAGCCGGTGGCGGTTGTGATAGAGCACCGGCATCCCGAAGCCGGCGCCGCGCCTGGCGATGCCCTGCCCGATCCGGCCCATGCCGAGGATGCCGAGGGTGCTGCCGTGCAGGTCCGCGCCGAGCAGGGTGTCGAACGACCAGCGGCCCCAGTGGCCGGCGCGCAGCCAGCGCTCGGCCTCGCCCAGGCGCCGCGCCGCGGCCATCAGCAGCGCGAAGCCGAAGTCGGCGGTGGTGTCGGTGAGCACGTCGGGGGTGTTGGTCACCAGCACCCCGGCGGCGCCCAGCGCCGCGATGTCGAGATTGTCGTGGCCCACGCCGACGTTGGCGACCGCGCGCAGCCGCGCGGCCCCGGCGATCTCGGCGGCGCCGATCCGCTCGACCAGGGTCACCAGCGCGCCGTCGACGTCGCGCAGCCGCGCGGCGATCTCGTCGCTGGCGTAGCGGTCCTCGACCGCGCTGCGGACCACCTCGAAGTGCTGGTCGAGCCGCCCGGTGATGTCCTCGAACAGCGGCCGCGCCAGCCAGACCCGCGGGCGCGGCTCAGCCATGCCCCTCGTCCCCATCCGGCGCGGCGGCCGCGATCCGCGGGGCCACCTCGCCGACGTCGCCGCACTGCGCGCGGTGGCGCAGCGCCTGGTCGATCAGCACCAGCGCCAGCATCGCCTCGCAGATCGGCGTGGCGCGGATGCCGACACAGGGATCGTGACGGCCGGTCGTCACCACTTCGACGGCGTTGCCGTCCAGGTCCAGGCCGGGGCCCGGCAGCCGCAGGCTGGAAGTCGGCTTGAACGCCACCGACACCACCAGCCGCTGTCCGCTGGAGATGCCGCCGAGGATGCCGCCGGCGTGGTTGGACAGGAAGCCGTCCGGCCCCATGCCGTCGCGGTGTTCGGTCCCCCGCTGGGCGACGCTGGCGAAGCCGTCGCCGATCTCCACGCCCTTGACCGCGTTGATCGACATCATCGCCGCGGCCAGTTCGGCATCGAGCTTGCCGTAGACCGGCTCGCCCCAGCCCGGCGGCACGCCATCGGCGACCACCGTGACCCGCGCGCCGACCGAGTCGCCGGACTTGCGCAGCGCATCCATGTAGGCCTCGAGCTCGGCGAGCTGGCCCGGGTCCGGCCAGAAGAACGGATTCTCCTCCACCGCCGCCCAGTCGTGGGCAGCCGGCGCGATCGCGCCGATCTGCGCCAGGTGTCCACGGACCCGCACCCCGTGCCGTTCCGCCAGCCACTTCTTGGCCACCACCGCCGCGGCGACCCGCATGGTGGTCTCGCGCGCCGACGAGCGACCGCCGCCGCGCGGATCGCGGATCCCGTACTTCTGCCAGTAGGTGTAGTCGGCGTGGCCGGGGCGGAACTGGCGGGCGATCCGCTCGTAGTCCTTGCTCCGCGCATCGGTATTGCGCACCAGCAGCGCCAGCGGGGTGCCGGTGGTGCGCCCTTCGTACACGCCCGAGAGGATCTCCACCGCGTCGCTCTCGCGCCGCGCCGAAGTGTGCCGGGTACGGCCGGTGGCGCGCCGCTCCAGGTCGGCGGCGAACTCCTCCGCGGCCAGGGCGATGCCGGGCGGGCAGCCGTCGATCACGCAACCGATCGCCGGCCCGTGCGACTCGCCGAACGTGGTGACCCGGAACAGCTGGCCGGTGGTGTTGCCCACGCCGCTCAGAACAACCCGGCCGGGGTGGGATCGGTGGCCGCACCCGGCGCGGCCGCGGGTTCGCGCGCCGCCGCGAGCGCGGCGATGCGCGCGTTGTGCGCGACCAGGTCGTGGCACTCGGCCACGAACACCCCCATTTGCCCGACCTTGAACTCCGCCCACACCAGCGGCAGATCGGGCAACAGCGCGCTCAGCGCGCGCTCGGATTCGCCCACCTCGCAGACCAGCAGACCGTCCTCGCGCAGGTGCAGCGGCGCGTCGCGCAGGATCCTCAGCGCCAGATCCAGCCCGTCGTCGCCGGCGCGCAGGCCCAGCTCGGGCTCGTGCGAATACTCGCGCGGCAGCGCGTCGGTTTCGTCGTTGGTGACGTACGGCGGATTGGTCACGATCAGGTCGTAGTGCTCGCCCTGCAGCGCCGAGAACAGGTCCGAACGCAGGAACCGCGCGTTCTCGACCCCCAGCCGCGCCTGGTTCTCGCGCGCCAGCGCCAGCGCGTCGTCGCTCAGGTCGGCGCCGTCCACGTGCCAGCCGGGGTTGTAGTGCGCCATCGCCAGGGCGATGCAGCCCGAACCGGTGCACAGGTCCAGGGCCCTGCGCACTTCGCGCCCGCCCAGCCACGGCTCGAAGCCGGCCTCGATCAGTTCGGCGATCGGCGAACGCGGCACCAGCGCGCGCGGATCGGCGCGGAAGCTGAGCCCGGCGAACCAGGCCTCGCCGGTCAGGTAGGCGGCCGGGATCCGCTCCTCGATGCGGCGCAGGAACAACCCCAGCACCTCCTCCTTCTCGGCCAGGGTGACCCGGGCCTGGCCGTAGGCCGGCGGCAGGTCGTGGGGCAGGTGCAGGGCGTGCAGGGTGAGCTGGGTGGCCTCGTCCAGGGCGTTGTCGTAGCTGTGTCCGAACGTCAGCCCGGCCGCGCTGAAGCGGCTGGCGCCGTAGCGGATCAGGTCGATGATCGTCTGCAGTTCGTCGGTCATGGCGCGCGCCGGGCCCTGGCGGCTGGAAGCCTGCCGCGTGGTGGACCGGGAAGTATATCGGCCACGCGGGTATCATGGTCGAACTTCAAGTGGATCCTGAGATGTTCAACCGCGCCACGCTCGTCGTGCTGATCGTCGCCCTGGCCGCCGGCCTCGGCCTGCTGGCCGCACAGCGACTGCTCCCCGACCGGGCCGCACCGGGCACGCAGACCCGTGCGGTCACGCTGTTCCCGCAGCCGCGCGAACTGCCGCCGTTCGCGCTGCAGCAGTCCGACGGCACCCAGCTGGTGCCCGGCGAGCTGCACGGCCACTGGACCGTCGTCTTCATCGGCTTCACCTTCTGTCCGGACGTCTGCCCGACCACCCTGGCGGAACTGGCCCTGGCGCAGAAGCAGTGGGAAGACATCCCGGACACACTGCGCCCGCGGGTGCTGTTCGTCTCGGTCGATCCCGAACGCGACAGCCCGGACCGGGTCGGCGAGTACGCCGGCGGTTTCCACCGCGACACCCTGGGCGCGACCGCCGACCTGCCCGCGCTGGAGGCGTTCACCCGCTCGCTGTCCTTGGTGTTCATGAAGGTGCCGCCGCCGGACGGCGCACCCGCCGGCCAGTACACCATCGACCATTCGGCGGCGATGGCCGTGCTCGACCCGCAGGGACGCATGGCCGGGGTGATCCAGCCGCCGCTCGATCCGGCGGCGATCGCCGCCGACCTGCGCATGCTCACCGAAGCCTCGCGCGACTGAGCGGTCTCCGGGCCCGACACCATGAGCCTCGTCACCACCCTCACCCATGCGCTGCCGCACCGCCTGCTGTCCTCGCTGGCGCGGCGGCTGGCGTATTCGCGCCATCCGGCGCTCAGCCGCTGGCTGATCGACACGGTGACCCGGCGCTTCGGCGTCGACCTCGAGGAGGCCGCCGACCCCGACCCGCGCGCCTACCCGAGCTTCAACGCCTTCTTCACCCGCGCGCTGCGCCCCGGCGTGCGCGGCGCCGATCCGGACCCGCGCGCCCTGCTGATGCCGGCCGACGGCCGGATCAGCCAGTGCGGGGCGATCGGCCACCCCGACGAGCGCGGCCGCATCTTCCAGGCCAAGGGCCGCTCGTTCACCGCCGCCGAGCTGCTCGGCGACGGCAGCGACGCCGAGCCGTTCGACGGCGGCGTGTTCGCCACGGTGTACCTGTCGCCGAAGGACTATCACCGCGTGCACATGCCGTGGACCGGCACCCTGCGCGAAACCGTGCACGTGCCCGGCAGGCTGTTCAGCGTCGGCCCGGCGGCGGTGCAGCGGATTCCGCGCCTGTTCGCCCGCAACGAGCGCCTGGTCTGCCATTTCGACACCGACTTCGGACCGATGGCGGTGGTGATGGTCGGCGCGCTGCTGGTGTCCGGGGTGGAGACGGTCTGGAGCGGCGAGGAGATCCCGCGCTACGGCGACCGCATCACCCGCAAGGACTATCGCGGCCGCGGCATCGTGCTGGAGCGCTTCGCCGAGATGGCGCGCTTCAACTACGGCTCCACGGTGATCGTGCTGCTGCCGCCCGGCGTCGCGGACCTCGCTCCCGGGCTATGCGGCGAGGCGCCGGTCCGGCTGGGCCAGCGGCTGGCGACCAGGCGCGGCTGAGCCGGCATGGATGGATTCACGGCGTGTCCCGCACCGGGGCGCCGTGCCGGCCCGCCCGCGGAGGCGCCGCCGCCTGCCACGGAATCCGGCTCCGGTATCGCGCGTCGGTGTCGCGACTTCCGTCGCCCCCCGCAGGGGTCTGGCGCCGATCTCGCGTCGATGCGCGTCTTCGGTCGCAGGTCAAGCAGCGATCGCCGTCACAGAACGGGGGGCCGGGCTTCGTTCGCTGGGGTTTGCCCCAGCTTGGTGCTCGGGCGTTCGCCCACCACCCTGTCCGCAGGAGCGTAATTTCCGGAGAGAGGGTGACCATGACCGAGGTCCAGCTGCGCAACGAGACGTCCACCACCGGCCACACCGGCGGCCACGACGCCGTCCATACCATCGCCCGCGGCGAGACCCTCGGCGCCCTGGCGCAGCGTTACGGGGTCGGCGTGGACGCGCTGTTGCAGAGCAACCCGCAGATCCGCAATCCGGACCTGATCTACGCCGGGGACCGGCTGTCGATTCCGGACGGCGGCCAGCAGAGCTACCAGGTGCGCTCCGGGGACACCCTGGGCGCGATCGCCCGCACCCATGGCACCACGGTCGAGGCGCTGGCGGCGGCCAACAACATCCGCAACCCCGACCTCATCTTCCCTGGCGACCGCCTGGTGGTGCCGGCGGCGCAGCCCTCGCCCGAGCCGGCGCCGCCGGTGTCCGGGCCCGCGCCGGAGGCGCCGCCGGTCCAGGGACCGGCGCCCGGGACCGGCGCCCCTCCGCCAGCGGAGGGGCCGTTCGACTACGAGGGCATCGTCGGGGTGCGCGGCAACCCCAACGTGACCCCGGAGTTCATCGCCGGCGTGGAAGCCATGGCCGAACGCCTCGGCGCCCAGCCCGAGCACCTGCTGGCGGTGATGAGCTTCGAGACCGGCGGCAGCTTCGATCCGGGCCAGCGCAACATGGCCGGTTCCGGGGCCACCGGCCTGATCCAGTTCATGCCTGCCACCGCGCGCGGCCTCGGCACCACCACCGCCGAACTGGCGGCGATGGGGCCGGTCCAGCAACTCGAGTACGTGGAGCGCTACTTCGCCCAGTACCCCGGCCAGCTGGACACCCTGGAAGGGGTCTACACCTCGGTGCTGTCCGGGCGGGCCACGCCCGATCCGGATGCCACCCTGCGCACACCCGCCGGCCGCGAGTTCGTGCAGGGCAACCCGGAATACACCCAGAACTCGGGTCTGGACTTCGATCGCGACGGGCGCATCACCGCCGGCGAGGCCACCCAGGCGGTGGCAGCGCGCCTGTACGGCGGCGTCTCCGCGGTCCAGCAGCAGCTGCTCGACGCCGGCGTGGTGCCCGCGGCGCTGCGCGACGGCTTCGTCGACGGAGAGTTCGGCCGCAATACCTCGGCCGCGGTGCGCGCCTTCCAGGACGCCCACGGCCTGCCCGCCACCGGCCTGCTCGACGCCGCCACCGGCGCGGCGTTGTCCGGTGGCGCCGCGCCGCCGGCCGAGGCGCCCGCACCCGCCGGCGACCTGCAGCTCAGCCAGCCGGTGCACGAGCGCGGTACCCCGGGGAGGCAGACCATCACCTCGCCGGTGCTCGGCGAGTTCATCCTGACCGAGGGCTTCATGGCGCGCGGCGGGCCGCACAGCGCCAAGCGCGAGGCCCTGGCCGTCTATTCCGACAACCCCGGCGTGGCCGAGCGGGTGCCGGCGGGGGTCTACAACCTCGGCATCGACTATGTCGCCACCGACGGCCGGATCCGTTCCTGGTTCGACGGCACCGTGCAGGAGATCCGCCACGACGCCGGCGGCTACGGCAACTACGTGATCACCCGTACCGACGCGACCTTCGAGTACCAGGGCCGCGACTACCCCGTCCATGCGCACTACGCCCATGCCGACAGCTTCGACGTGCGCCCGGGCGACCGGATCCGGGCCGGGCAGGACATCGGCCCCCAGGGCAGCACCGGCGGCAGCACCGGCGACCACGTCGACTTCCTCGCCTGGATCAACGTCGACGGCCAGCGCGTCTTCCTGTCGCCGAACCTGCTCGCCGGTGCCCGCTGACCGCGCGGCGCACGGCCCGATCGCCGCTGGCTGGCTGCTCGCAGGGTTGCTCGCCGGCTGCAGCGCCGGCGATGCCTCGCGGCCGGAAGCGATCGGCGCGCCCCGCGCGACCGCCTCGGCGGACGCGCCGGCCCCCGCCGGCGACGTCCTGCTGGATCTGCGCGTACCCGCGTCCGGGTTCGAGGCGACCGCGGAGGAGACCCGGCGCGTGGTTGCCGCGGTGTACGGAGACGGCGCACCCGGCGATCTGACCCCGACCTCGCGCGTCGAGGGCGCGTTCACCGCCGCCGGCGCGCGGCAGACCGCCTACACCCTGCGGCGCGGCGGCGCGATGACCGGCCCGGAGCGGGCGCCCACGATGCTGGCGGTCCTGGACGCCGACGGCCGCGTGGCGGCGCAGTTCGTCGTGGACCACGACCGCATCGCCGCGGCCGCGGACATCCAGGGCGACGGCACCGACGAGCTGTTCCTCGCCACCGACGGCTACCAGATGGGACAGGCATATACCGGGCTGGAACTGGTCTCGCTGGCCGGCGGCCAGCGCCGCAGCCTGGCCGAGTACCCGCAGGCATGGCTCGACGCCTGCGCCAATCCGGTGGGGGAACGGCATGTCGAGGCCGCGGTGATCGTGCGCGGCGCGAACCGGCCGGAACTGCGCCGCTACCGCGCCGGCTGCGGCGGGGACCAGCCGCCCGCCGTCGAGGCCTACCGGCCGGTGGGGGCGCAAGCGCCGGCCTGACCCCGCCTCAGCGCGCGCAGCCCTGCAATCGCAGGCGCTGGCCCTGGCGCAGCGGATAGCGCGGCGCGCGAAGCTGGTTGGCCTCGGCCAGCTCGCGCAGGCTGCAGCCGTAGCGCTCGGCGATGCGGCCCAGCGATTCGCCGCGGGCGACCCGATGTTCGCCCACCGCCGCGGCCGCCGGGGCGGCGACCGCAGGCAGCGCCTCGGCCGGCCCGGAACGCACGATCGCCCCCCCGGGATCGCTGGCGACCAGTTCGCGGGCGAGCTCGGCCCGGGCGCCGCGGGTGCACCAGCGGTCGTACAGGCCGGCCACCCGGGCGGTGGCGTTGAGCTCGGTACCGGCCGGGATGACGTCGTCGGCCTGGTAGCGCGGATTGAGGTTGCGCAGCATCCGCATGTAGCCGTAACGGCTGCCGCTGCTGCCCAGGCAGATGGTCAGTTCGTAGATCGAGGCCGGCCGCTCCAGCACCAGGCTCGCCGGCCGTGCATCCACCTTGGGAAAGGTCAGGCCGTACTTCTTCGGGTGCAGGAACAGCCAGGCGGCGGCGATCACCATCGGTACGTAGTCGCGGGTCTCGGGCGGGAACTGGCTGTAGACCGACTCGTCCCAGAAACTGCGGCCGCCGCTGGCGTTGAATACCCGCAGGGCCCTGCCCTCGCCGCCGTTATAGGCGGCCAGGGCGAGTTCGATGCTGCGGTTGAGCTCGGCCATGCGTTCGTTGAGATAGGCGGCGCTGGCCTGCGCCGACGCGTAGGGATCGTAGCGGGTGTCGAAACCGGTGGCGTCCGGGCCCAGGCCGAAGCGGCGCCCGGTGGCGTACATGAACTGCATCGGCCCGGCGGCGCCGGCGCGCGAGGTGGAATGCACGCGGCCGGTCGATTCCTTGGCCATGATTCCGAACAGCAGCGCCTCCGGCAGCGCCGAACGTTGGTAGTGCGGCCACATCAGGTGGCGCATGTACTGGTAGTTCTCGTGGCTGACGATCAGCGAATGGCGCATATCGGTGAGCCAGCGGCGGATCGCCTCCTGCACCGCCGGGTTGTACTGCACCATTTCGACGAAACGGCGGCCGTCGCTCAGCAGCGCCGCGGCGCGCGCCGCCTCCGGCACGTCGGCGGCGATGCCCCCGGCCATTCCGTCGGGGTCGGTATCGAAAGGATCGATCTGTTCCTCTTCCTCGACGCCGGCCGCGGCCGCGTCGGCATCGGCCTTGAGCAGGCGCTTGAAGACGCTCATATGGCGGACCGGATCGCAGTTGCGCAGCCCGCCGCACTCGACCATCACGTCCTCCATGTCCTCCAGCGCCGCGTCGCCCTGCGCCACCGCGTCGGGCTCGTTGTTGCGCACCCGCACCATCGCCTCGCGGTAGCGGGCCTCGGCCTGCTCCATTCGCTGGTCAAGCGCCTCGATCGCGGCGCGTTCGCGGCGCGACTGCGCCTGCGCGGGCGCGGCCAGGACCAGCGCGGCCAGCGCCGCCATGAGCGGCAGCGGGCGGAGGAAACGACGGATTGGAGACATGGGAACGGCGGCCGGACTGCGGGGCCGGCAGGGTAGCCGCCGCCGCGCCGGACTGGCAAATCAGCGCCCGCCGCGCAGGCCCCGTGGCGCCGATCGCATAGAATCTGCGCACCTCAGCCCGGGCCGCGCCATGCAATCGATCCTTCTGGGAAAAGCGCTTCCGCCGTCCGCCGGGCGCCAGGTGCATCTGCTGCCGCGCTACGGCAACCGTCACGGCCTGGTGGCCGGCGCCACCGGCACCGGCAAGACCGTCACCCTGATGACCCTGGCGGAGGGTTTCTCCCGGATCGGCGTGCCGGTGTTCATGGCCGACGTGAAGGGCGACGTCGCCGGCCTGGCCGTGGCCGGGGAAACCAGCGACCGCATCGGCGAGCGGCTGCGCGCGATCGGCATCGACGACTACCGCAACGAGGGCAGCCCGACGGTATTCTGGGACTTGTACGGCAGGCTCGGCCATCCGCTGCGGACCACCGTCAGCGAGATGGGCCCGACCCTGCTGTCGCGCATCCTCGAGCTCAACGACACCCAGGCCGGGGTGCTCGACATCGTCTTCAGGCTCGCCGACGACCGCGGCCTGCTGCTCCTGGACCTGGCCGACCTGCGCGCCCTGCTCGGCCTGGTGGCCGCCGAACGCAAGGCGGTATCGACCGAGTACGGGCTGGTCAACGCGCAGTCGATCGGCGCGATCCAGCGCGCGCTGCTGCGACTCGAACAGGACGGTGCCGTGCAGTTCTTCGGCGAGCCGGCCCTGGAGCTGGCCGACCTGATGCGCACCACGCCGGACGGACGCGGGGTGATCGGCATCCTCGCCGCCGACCAGCTGGTGCTGCGGCCGCGGCTGTATTCGAGCTTCCTGCTGTGGCTGCTGTCGGAACTGTTCGAGGCCCTCCCCGAGGTCGGCGATCTGGACAGGCCGAAACTCGCGTTCGTGTTCGACGAGGCGCATCTGCTGTTCAAGGACGCGCCCGCCGCGCTGCGCCAGCGGATCGAGCAGGTGGTCCGGATCATCCGTTCCAAGGGCGTGGGCGTGTACTTCTGCTCGCAATACCCGGACGACGTGCCGGACGACGTCCTCGGCCAGCTCGGCAACCGGGTGCAGCACGCGCTGCGCGCCTACACCCCGCGCGACCAGAAGGCGGTGCGCGCGGCGGCCGAGACCTTCGTCGCCAATCCCGCGCTGGACGTGCCCAGCGTCATCGGCGTGCTCGGGACCGGCGAGGCGCTGGTCTCGACCCTCGGCGACAAGGGCATCCCGGCGCCGGTCGAACACACCCTGGTCGCCCCGCCGCGCTGCCGGATGGGCGCGATCAGCGAGGCCGAACGCGCCCGGGTGCGCGCCGGCAGCCCGCTAGGCGCCAAGTACGACGCGCCGGTCGACCGCGAATCGGCCGCGGAGCTGCTGGCCCGCCGCGCCGAAGCGGCGAGCCAACAGGCCGGCGCACCAGCGACGAAGCGTGCCCCCGACGAAGGGGAACGCGGCCTCGGGCGGACCATGAAGGACGCGGTCTTCGGCACCGACCGCCGCCAGGGCATGCTGGAAACGATGGGCAAGCAGGCCGCACGTACCCTGGGCAACCAGATCGGCAGGCAGATCCTACGCGGCGTGCTCGGCGTGTTCGGCGGCAAGCGCTGAGGCGGCCGCCGGATGGGACGCTGGCGACCGCCGGGCGAGAAGAGCACCGCGCTGATCACGGCGCAGGGGCATGCACGGCTGAAGGCCGAACTCGACGACCTCTGGCGGGTGCAGCGGCCGGAGGTGGTGCGCGCGCTGGCCGCCGCCGCCGCCGAGGGCGACCGCTCGGAGAACGCCGAGTACACCTACCGCAAGAAGCAGCTCGGCGGCATCGACCGGCGTGTGCGCTACCTGTCCGCGCGGCTGGAGGCGTTGCGGGTGGTCGACGCTCCGCCGGCGGACCGGGGCGCGGTGTACTTCGGCGCCTGGGTCGGGGTCGAGGAAACCGCCGGCGGCGCGATCCACCGCTACCGGATCGTCGGGCCGGACGAGACCGATGCCCGGCAGGGCTGGATCAGCATCGACTCGCCGCTGGCGCGGGCGATGCTGAAGAAGCGCGCCGACGACGAGTTCGAGGCGGAACTGCCGGCCGGCAGGATGCGGATGACGATCCTCGAGGTCGCCTATCCCGACGACTGACCGCCCGCAGCTTCAGGACACCGCGTCGATCACCGCCCTGGTGAACGCCGGAATGTCGTCCGGCTTGCGGCTGGTGATCAGGTGGCCGTCGGTGACCACCTCGGCATCCTTCCAGCGCGCCCCGGCGTTCTCCAGGTCGGTACGAACCGACGGCCACGACGTCACTTCCCTGCCCTTGGCCGCACCCGACTCGACCAGCAGCCAGGGCCCGTGGCAGATCGCCGCCAGCGGCTTTCCGGCGCGATCGAACGCGCGCACGAACTCGACCGCCTTCTCCTCGCGGCGCAGGTTGTCGGGGTTGATCACGCCGCCGGGCAGCACCAGCGCGGCGTAGTCGTCGGCGTTGGCCTGCTCCAGGCTGCGGTCGACCGGGACGCTGTCGCCCCAGTCCTTGCCCTTCCAGCCGCGGATCTCGCCCGCCGAGGGTGCGATCACATCGACCTCGAAGCCGGCCTCGCGCAGCTTGGCGCGCGGCTCCATCAACTCGGACTGCTCGAAACCGTCGGTGGCGAGGATCGCGATGCGCTTGCTGTCGGCCATGGTGCACTCCTGACGAAACGGGGGAGCAGGCACGCTAGCGCCGCCGCGGTGGCAGCACCGTGAACCACGACCGCAGGCTGCGGCCGATGGCCCGGCGCCGCCGCAGGAATGCGCCATGCACCCGATAGCCGTCGCCGCAGGAAAGACCGGCAATCGCCGCCACGGCAACCGGAGCCCCGCGGCCTTCGCGGCCATGGGCCGCTACCCACGGAAGACACCCCGGCCCTGCCGTCGTAGGAGCGTGCCACGCACGCGAAAGCCGGCGCGGCAGCCGAAGCCGCGGATCGCCGCCCCACCCACCGAAGCCACCCGCGGCCTGCGCGGCCATGGACCGCTCCTACGGGAGGAAGCCCGTCAACGGCCGGTGCCGTCCCCTCCGCCGGCGCCGTCCACCCGCTCCAGCTCGAACAGGCCGGCATCGGCCAGCACCGAGAAATATCCGCTGCCGGACTGGAATCCGTCGCGCGGGAAGTAGGTGCCCGGCTCGACCCGGCACAGCAGGAAGGCCGCCGACAGGCCGCATTCCAGACCCCGGCCTGCGCCGACCCCCGGAAACAGGCCCGCCATCTGGTCCGGCGTGGCGCGGACCAGTTCCAGCGGCTGCCCGCGGAACCAGGCCCGCCAGCCGCCGCCCGGGATCGGCTCGACCCGGAGTTGTCCGGCCTCTCCGGCCGGCGCGCTGGGGTCGCCGAGCGGCCTGTAGCGGCCGCTGAGGCGGTCGGAAGCCGATGCCGACGGCAGCGCGATGCAGGCGATGACCGCCAGCGCCAGGACCCCTGCGCGGGTCACCGCGCCACCTCGCCGTAAAGATCGTGCTCGTCGCTGCCCATGATCCGCACCTCGACGAACTGGCCCGGCTGGAGCCCGGCCGCAGCGCCGTCCTGGATCTGCACCAGGCCGTCGATCTCCGGCGCGTCGGCCGGCGAGCGCGCGATCGCCAGCTCGCCGTCGATGGCATCCACCAGGCAGCGCTGCAGGCTGCCCACGCGCGCCTCCAGCCGCGCCGCCGAGATCGCCGCCTGGCGTTCCATGAAGCGCGCCAGGCGCTCCTGCTTCAGCGCCTCGGGGACCGGGTCGGGCAGCGCATTGGCGCCGGCCCCTTCCACCGGCGAGTAGGCGAAGGCGCCGACCCGGTCCAGCTGTGCCTCGTCGAGGAACGCCAACAGCTCCTCGAACTCGGCTTCGCTTTCGCCCGGAAAGCCGACGATGAACGTCGAGCGGATCGTGAGTTCAGGGCATCCCGCACGCCAGCCGCGAATGCGCTCCAGGGTGCGCTCCACCGCCCCGGGCCGCTTCATCAACCGGAGGATGCGGGGGCTGGCGTGCTGGAAAGGAATGTCGAGGTACGGCAGCAGCCGGCCCTCGGCCATCAGCGGGATGATCCGGTCGACGTGCGGATAGGGGTAGACGTAGTGCAGCCGCGTCCACACACCCAGCTCCGCCAGTCCTTCGCACAGCGCCCGCATCCTCGTTTCATAGCGCCTGCCGCGCCACTCGCGCTCGGCATAGCGCAGGTCCACGCCATAGGCCGAGGTGTCCTGCGAGACGACCAGCAGTTCGCGCACGCCGCCGCGAACCAGGCGTTCGGCCTCGCGCAGCACCTCGTCGACCGGCCGCGACACCAGATCGCCGCGCATCGACGGGATGATGCAGAAGCTGCAGCGGTGGTTGCAGCCTTCGGAAATCTTCAGGTAGGCATAGTGCCGCGGCGTGAGCTTGACGCCGATCTCGTCTTCGCTGGCCCGGCGCGGCACCAGGTCGATGAACGGATCGTGCCTCGGCGGCAGCGCGGTGTGCACCGCGCGCATCACGCTGGCGTAGTCCTGCGGGCCGCTGATCGACAGCACTCCGGGGTGCGCCTGCCGGATCACCTCCTCGCGCTTGCCCAGGCATCCGGTGACGATGACCTTGCCATTCTCGGCGATCGCCTCGCCGATCGCCTCCAGCGATTCCTCCACTGCGGCATCGATGAAGCCGCAGGTGTTGACCACCACCACGTCGGCGTCGTCGTAGCGCTGCACCAGCTCGTAGCCCTCGACCTTCAGCTGGCTGAGGATTCGTTCGGAATCGACCAGCGCCTTGGGGCAGCCGAGGCTGACGAAGCCGACGCGCGGGGCGGCGGTCCTGGCGGGAATGGCGGACATGCTGGGGCCGGACGGGGCGGCCGGCGATTATAGCGCCCGCGGCCCCTTCCCCCACCGGGCGCCGCCCGCGCGGCCCCTCCCCGTGAGGGCGAGGCCGCGTTGCCTCAGAACCCGAGCGCGTAGCGCAGCGAGACCATGCGGGCGTCGCCGCGCGGGCCGAAGCGCTGGTCCCAGCCCAGCGTGACCAGCCCGCTGCGGCCCACCCAGGCGTCCAGGCCCAGCCCGAACAGCCCGCCCGAACGACCGGGCTGCAGCCCGCCCAGCGACGACCAGGCGTCGGCGCCGGTGAAGGCGGCATCGACGTCCAGGCCGCTCGCACCCAGCGTGTGCTGCCATTCCGCGTAGCCGTGCAGGGTCAGCCCACGCCAGCCGCGCTCGGCCCGAAGCCCGGCGATGGCCTGGCTGCGGCTCGAGGTCCACGGATCGGCGCGCAGGCCGAACCCGTCCGCGCCCGGCTCGAAGAAACCGTCGCTGTCGATGCGGGTGTACTCGGCGCCCACGTACGGCGTCACCGCCGCAGCGCGATCGCCGAAGCGGTAGCCGCTTTCGAGGTTGACGGTGAAGAAGTCGCCCGCGTAGGCGGTCGCCACGCCGGTCGACTGCCGCCCCGTGAACAGGTGGCGTTCCAGCTGCCGGTCGAAGCGCCCGAAACCGGCCTGGCCCAGGGTGTAGCCGTTGCCGTGCAGGCGGCCGGCGTACAGCTGCGCCTGCGCCTGGCGGTCGCGCCCGCGGTCGCGGCTGCCGTCGCGGCGGCTGTCGGCATGGGTCTCGCCGAATGCGAAGCCGGCCACCCCGTTGCCGCCGAAACGATGCTCGCGGCCGATCATCCAGCCGTCCACGGCGAATTCGCTGCCGGAGAACCCGCCCTGCCCGCCACCGCCAAGTTGCCGCTGCCAGACCCGCGCCCCCCGCGCAGCCTGCCCGGGGGCAGCCTGCCCGAACTGCGCCGTCAGCGCCCGCCGGCTCATGTCGATGGCGTCGAACGTGGCCGAGGACGCCAGCGCGTGGAGTTCGCCCGACAAGCTGGCCAGCGAAGCCGCGGCGGTGGCCTCGTCCGGGATCGACTGGAACTCGCCGGCGGTGCGGATGAAGCCGTCGGCGATGAGGCCCTGGCCGGCTTCGCGCTGGCCGTCGATCTGACGGAACGCGTTCTCCACGCGTTCCGCCGCCGACAGCGAGGCCGCGGTCGCGGACCCGAATGCGGAGGCGGTGGCGAACACGTCGAGACGATCGATCTCCAGCAGCACCCGCCCGAAGATGTAGTCGTGCACCAGCTCGCCCTCGAAGAACACCGCGTCGTCGTCGAAGGTGTACTCGTCGAACGCGCCGCTCAGGGTGCCTTCGGTGCGCAGCACTTCTTCCTCGCGGCGGGTGGTGTAGCCGTCGATCACGCCGGCCACGTGCACCGTGCCTCCCTCGATGGCGGCGTCGCCGCCGACCTGCAGCGCGCCGGCGCCGAACAGCAGCGCCAGCTGCGCGCCATCGCGGTGCCGGTAGTCGCCGCCGACGGTCAGCGCGGTGTCGCCGTCGCCGGCGTCGAGGAACACCGTGCCGGCATTGTCGACGCTGCCGGCGATCGCGCCGGCGCCGCTGAGCACACCGTTGCCCGTGATCGACACCGCCGAGTTGTTCAGCGCGCCGCTGAGGCGCAGCACGCCGTCCTCCACCCGGGTCTCGCCGCGGTAGTCGTTGTCGCCGGACAGCTCCAGCAAGCCGGTGCCGCGCTTGGTCAGCCCACCGCTGCCGGCGATATCGTTCGACCACTCCGAGCTCATGCCGTCGAAGTCGGCGGTGACCCGGCCCCAGTCGAAGCGCCCCGGGCCCTGCACGGCCCGGCCGACGTCGAGCAGCCCATAGCCGAAGACCTCGTCGACGCCGGGATCGCCGATGTCGGCAGCGGTACCGAGGAGGGTCTGGCGCACCAGGTCGTTGTCGAACCACGGGAACGCTTCCCAGACGAGGGCGGCGGCGCCGGAGACCTGCGGGGCCGCGAAGGAGGTGCCCGCCCAGCCGTAGTAATCGGGCGCGTCGGGGGCGTCGTCGGTGCCGGTGACGACGACCGTCCCCGGGGCGGCGAGACAGTAGTTCATGGCCACACCACAGGCGTTCGGATAGACAGTGCCGTCGTCGAGCGAGTCCAGCTGGTGGACATCGTCCGGATCGATCGCCGTCACCGCCAGCCACCCGCGCTCCAGGTCCGCCGCCGGGGTGGTGCCGTTCGGCCCCGGCTGGCTCGGCAGGGCCGCCATGTCGGTCGGATCCGCGTCCTCGAGATTGCCGGTGGCGAACACCACCAGCCCGTCGTTGTCGAAGATGAAGTCCCGGTACTCGTCGGCGATCAGCGCGGTCGCGGCCGGATCGTCCCAGTACAGCCCGCCCCAGGAATTGTTGAGGATGCGCACTCCGCGATCGATCATGTCCTGGTGGATCGGCTCGAGACCGAGCGGGCCGTCCACCTCGTTGCCGTCGCCGCTGCCGTCGTCGTCCGGCGGCTCGTCGTTGATGATGCGCGCGGAGACGATCTCGGCACCGGGGGCGATCCCGCCCGGCCATTCCCCGAACGGGGTCCCGGCGAGAATCTGTGCCACCGCGGTGCCGTGGCCATCGACGTCGTCGACCGAGAGATCGTTGTCGGCGCCATCCACGTAGACCAGGTTGTCCACCACCCGCCCGGCGAGTGCCGGATGGTCGCGGTTGACCCCGGTGTCCAGCACGCCGATGCGCACCCCTTCGCCGCTCAGCCCGGCATCGTGGGCCTCGTAGGTATTGGTCAGCGCGAGATGCTCGCTGTAGTCCGGATTCGGCGGTTCGACCGTGGTCGGCGGCGGCGGCGGGCGCTCGGTGGGCGGGGGATCGGGACGATTGTCGCCGCCGCCGCCGCCGCAGGCGCTCAGCGCCAGGCCGACCGCGAGGGCCAGCAGCGAAAGCTTGCAGGACGGCGCCGCAACGGCGCGGGGAGTCTGTTCCGCCATGGGATGGGTTCCTTCTCTTCGATTGTCCGGGCGACGCGGGCGTCGCCGCATCGTCGCGCGCGGCACCGGCCGCCGCTGGGTGTTCGCCGCACCATCTATACCCGCAAACCACAGGGCGCACCAGCGCAAAACCGTGACGCGGCGCCGCCCTGCGGCAATCGCCTCCACTGAATGGGCCCGCGTTTGCCGCCCCATCCGCGCGGCGCGATAATCGGCGGCTTCCCGGGCCCCCCCGCCCTTGCCGGAGCAAGCTTCATGAGCGACGTCGTCATCGTCGGTGCCAAACGCACCGCCATCGGTTCCTTTCTCGGCCAGTTCACCGGCGTGCCGTCCCCGACGCTCGGCGCCTCCGCGATCACCGGCGCACTGCAGCACGCCGGACTGGCCGCCGATCAGGTCGACGAGGTGATCATGGGCTGCGTGCTGCCGGCCGGACTGGGCCAGGCGCCGGCGCGGCAGGCGTCGCGCGCGGCGGGGATTCCCGACGCCGCCGGCTGTACCACGATCAACAAGGTGTGCGGTTCGGGGATGAAGGCGATCATGCTGGCACACGACATCATCCGCGCCGGCTCGTCCTCGGTGGTGGTGGCCGGCGGCATGGAGTCGATGACCAATGCACCGCATCTGCTGAACGGCTCGCGCACCGGCATCCGCTACGGCAGCGCCGAGTTCCTCGACCACATGGCCTGGGACGGGCTGACCAACCCCTACGACGGCAAGGCGATGGGCGTGTTCGGCGACATCACCTGCGAAAAGTACGAGCTGAGCCGGGAGCAGCTGGACGCGTTCTCGGCGGAAAGCGCGACGCGCGCGCAGGCGGCGATCTCCGGCGGCGCCTTCGCCGACGAGATCGTCCCGGTCGCGGTGCGCACCCGCAAGGGCGAGCATACGGTCGACACCGACGAGGAGCCGGGCCGGATCGATACCGCGAAGATCCCGACCCTGCGCCCGGCCTTCGGCAAGGAGGGCCGGCTGACCGCAGCGTCCTCTTCGAAAATCTCCGACGGCGCCGCGGCCACGCTGCTGATGTCGGCCGACGAGGCGGGGCGCCGCGGGCTGCAGCCGCTGGCCCGGATCGTCGCGCACGCGGGCCATGCCCAGGCGCCGGAGTGGTTCACCACCGCGCCGGTGAAGGCGATCGGCAACGTGCTCGAGCGCGCCGGCTGGAAAGTGGAGGACGTCGATCTGTTCGAGATCAATGAGGCCTTCGCCTGCGTGGCGATGGCGCCGATGAAGGACCTGGGCATCGTCCACGAGCGGCTGAACGTGAACGGCGGCGCCTGCGCGCTCGGCCATCCGATCGGCGCCAGCGGCGCCCGGCTCGTGGTCACCCTGATCCACGCCCTGCGTGCCCGAGGGGGACGGCGGGGCGTGGCCTCGCTGTGCATCGGGGGCGGCGAAGCCACCGCGATCGCGGTGGAACTGGCCTAGCCGGTTAACGCCATTTTTACGAAAAAAATCAAACACCTACTTGACACCCAACGGCGGCTTGTCATGATGTCCCCCGGCGCGCCTACCTGCGCGTTCTGACTCACCACACGACGAGGAAATACCAAATGTCCATCAACAAGGCTCTGCTTGCCCTGGCCATGGGTTTTGCCCTGGCTGCCTGCTCGAACCAGGACGCCGCCCAGGACGCGGCTGCCGATGCCGCTGACGCCGCCGCCGAGGCCCAGGCCCAGGCCGACGCCGCCTACGGCAACGAGAGCGCCCAGGCCGCTGCCGACACCGCCGACATGGCTGCCGACAACGCCGCCGACGCCGCTGCCGACGCTTCGGCCGCCACCACCGACGAAGCCGCCGACGCCGCTGCCGACGCCGCCGAGGACGCTGCCGACGTCGCCGAGGAAGCCGCCGATACCGCGGACGAGGCTCAGGACGGCGCCGAAGACGCCGCCCAGGACGACATGCAGCACTGAGTTTCGCCTGGCCCCGTCCGGGGCCTTGCGACACCATTCGCATGGGAAAGGCCGCCGGTTCTCCGGCGGCCTTTTTTTTTGACCCTTCTCCGACACCTGGACCGGTGTTCGGAGTAGCGGACGTACACGACTCCGGCGCACGCCGCGCTCCCGTCCGGAGCGAACCGGGGCCACGGCGGGTATCCTGATGGGCTCGTCACGCCGGACCCGCCGATGCCCGCACTGAGTTCGAGCCTGGACCCGCGCTCGCAGGAGTTCACCGACAACGCCGCCTACCATCGCGCCCTGGTCGCCGAGCTCGACCGCAGGCTGGCGCGCGCCGCGGAGGGCGGCGGCGAGGCAGCGCGCGAACGCCATACCGCACGCGGCAAGCTGCTGCCTCGCGAGCGGGTGAGCGCGCTGCTGGATCCGGGCTCGCCGTTCCTGGAGATCGCGCCGCTCGCCGCCGAGGACATGTACGACGGCGCCGCCCCGGCCGCCGGCATGGTCTGCGGCATCGGCCGGGTCATGGGCCAGGAGGTGGTGATCGTGGCCAACGACGCCACGGTCAAGGGCGGCACCTATTTCCCGATCACGGTGAAGAAACACCTGCGCGCGCAGCAGGTGGCCGCCGAGAACCGCCTGCCCTGCATCTACCTGGTCGACTCCGGGGGTGCCTACCTGCCGCTGCAGGACGAGGTGTTCCCGGACCGCGAGCACTTCGGCAGGATCTTCTACAACCAGGCGCGCATGAGCGCGGAGAACATCCCCCAGATCGCGGTCGTCATGGGCTCTTGCACGGCCGGCGGCGCATACGTGCCGGCGATGTGCGACGAATCGGTGATCGTCAAGGAGCAGGGTACGATCTTCCTCGGCGGCCCGCCGCTGGTGAAGGCCGCCACCGGCGAGGTCGTGGACGCGGAGGCCCTCGGCGGCGCCGAGGTGCACACCGGCGTCTCCGGCGTGGCCGACCATTTCGCCGAGGACGACCGCCACGCCCTGCAGATCGCCCGCGACATCGTCGGCAACCTCAACCGGAGCAAGACCGTGCCGGTGGCGCTGCGCGAGGCGCGCGAGCCGCTGTACCCGGCCGAGGAGCTGTACGGCATCGTGCCCAAGGACACCCGCCGCCCGTTCGACGTCCGCGAGGTGGTCGCGCGGATCGTCGACGGCAGCGAATTCCAGGAGTTCAAGGCCCGCTACGGCAAGACCCTGGTGACCGGCTTCGCGCACCTGCACGGCTATCCCGTCGGCATCGTCGCCAACAACGGCATCCTGTTCGCCGAATCGGCGCTCAAGGGCGCGCACTTCATCGAGCTGTGCAACCAGCGCGGCATCCCCCTGGTGTTCCTGCAGAACATCACCGGCTTCATGGTCGGCCGCAAGTACGAGAACGCGGGCATCGCCAAGGACGGCGCCAAGATGGTCACCGCGGTGGCCTGCTCCAGCGTTCCCAAGTTCACCGTGGTGATCGGCGGCAGCTTCGGCGCCGGCAACTACGCCATGTGCGGGCGCGCCTACGGCGCGCGCTTCCTGTGGATGTGGCCGAACGCGCGCATCAGCGTGATGGGCGGGGAGCAGGCCGCGAGCGTGCTCGCCACGGTCAGGCGCGACGGCATCGAGGCGCGCGGCGGCAGCTGGAGCGCGGAGGAGGAGGAAGCCTTCAAGGCGCCGGTCCGCGACCAGTACGAGACCCAGGGCAGCCCGTGGTACGCCACCGCCCGGCTGTGGGACGACGGCATCGTCGATCCGGCGGACACCCGCCGGGTGCTGGGGCTCGGCATCTCCACCGCGCTCAACGCTCCGGTCGAACCGGCCCGGTTCGGGGTGTTCCGGATGTGACCCGCGGCGGCGGTGCGCCGCCCGTCGCGGGGCGTCCACCCCGGGCGCGGTGTGGAGACTGCGTGGAGGCTTCGCACGCCTGCCTCAACAAGGTCGTGTAACGCCCTGCCCGATCTCGGATTCGGTGAGCGTGGTCACATTCGGACGCGGGTGGGCACATGCTAGTCTCGCGGCACGACCCCCTGTCGTTGCGTGGCTGCCGCCGGCAGCCGACGCGCCTGTCCCTGTCCGCCCATGAGGAATTCCGTGATGGCCATCTTCAACCAGCCGAGCTCCGCCAAGAAGGACACGCCCTCCTTCGCGCCGGACCCCACCCCCTCCCCCGCACCGGCCCGTGAGCCGCAGCCGGCCGTCGCCGACTTCAATCCCACCCAGACCGCCCCGCCGCGCCGGCCCGCGACCCCCGAGGTGAAGGAGTCGCTGATCGCCGCCAACCTCACCATCGAGGGCAAGATCGAGGGCACCGGCCACGTCCGCATCGCCGGCAAGTTCAAGGGCGACGTCAACGTGCAGGGCGACCTGACCATCGAGAAGGGCGCCAAGCTCAACGGCGGGGTGCGCGCCGACAAGGTGATCGTCGCCGGCGAGCTCGAAGGCAACATCGACGCCGCCGCGCGGGTGGAACTGCTCGATACCGCGGTGATGAACGGCGATCTGAAGGCCGGTTCGCTCACCGTCGCCGCCGGCTCGCGGATCCGCGGCCACGTCGAGTGCGGCTGGGAGAACAAGGACGCCAAGGCCGGCGCGAAGTCCGAAACCAGGGCCGACAAGGCGGATCTCGAACTCGCCTCGTGAGCACGCCCCGGCCTGGCGCGGCGGGTGCCACGCGCACCTGCCCGCACTGCAAGACCACGATCCTGCAGAGCGCCAGCATCTGCCCGTCGTGCCGGCACTATCTCCGTTTCGATTCGGCGGCCGCCACCGGCGCCGCCGCCTCGACCACGGCGTTGAACGTCGAGGGCACCATCCGGCACCCGGCCGAGGGCGGCGCCTGGGAGTATTCGGTGGTGCTGGTGGTGCGCGACGACGAGGGCAACGAGATCAACCGCCAGGTCGTGGGGGTGGGCGCGCTGCATGCGGGCCAGGAACGCAGCTTCAGCCTGTCGGTCGAGGTCTTTCCCACCAGCGACATGCGCAAGCCCGCCAAGCGCGCCAGCACCCGGCACTAGGCTTCATTTCACGATTCCAGCACGGCGGTGCGGCGCCGCCTCAGCGCGTCGCGTCGCCCGGCCCGCAGCCGTCGCAACCGCCGCAGGCGTCGCCGGCCCGACCGGCCGCCGGGGCGATGCGCCGGCCCAGCGCCCGCGACCAGGGCGCGCCACTGCGGCGCAGCAGCGCCAACGCGGCCGCGGTCCGCAGGCGACGCGCGGTGCCCGGTGCCTGCTTCGCCAGCACCACCCAGGCGCTGATCGCGACCGCCAGCCCGACCACGGCGTACTGCAGGGCGGTCGACGCGTCCATCGCGGCTAGCCCGCCCCCAGCAGCACCGCCACCTGGTAGGTGACCAGCGACGCCAGATAGGCGAGCGCGAACAGGTAGCCGGCGCTGATCGCCATCGTCCGCCAGGAGTTCGTTTCGCGCCGGATCGTGGCCCAGGTGGAAATGCATTGCGGCGCGTATACGAACCACACCAGTAGCGAGAGCGCGGTGGCCAGCGACCAGCCGTCGCTGATCAGCGGGGTCAACGCCTGCGCGGCGGCATCGTCGTCGGCGGCGGAGAGCGCGTAGACGGTGGCGAGCGAGGAGACCGCCACCTCGCGCGCGGCAAGTCCGGGGATCAGCGCGATGCAGATCTGCCAGTTGAAGCCCAGCGGCGCGAACAGGCCCGTCATGGCGTGTCCGAGGCGGCCGGCGAAGCTGTAGTCGATCGCCGGACCGGTGGCACCCTCCGGCGCGCCCGGGAACGAGAGCAGGAACCACAGCAGCACGGTCAGCGCGAGGATGATGCCGCCGACCCGGCGCAGGAAGATCATCCCGCGCTCGTACAGCCCGATCAGCAGGTCGCGCGGATGCGGCAGCCGGTACGACGGCAGCTCCAGCATCAGCATGTGCTCGCCGCCGTCGCGGCGCCATTTCTTCATCACGAACGAGACCGCCAGGGCGCTGAGGATGCCGGCCATGTACAGCGCGAACAGCACCAGGCCCTGCAGGTTGAAGACCCCCGCAATCTGCTGTCGCGGGATGAAGGCGCCGATCAGCAGCGCGTACACCGGCAGCCGCGCCGAACAGGTCATCAGCGGCGCCACCATGATCGTGGCCAGGCGGTCGCGCGGATCCTGGATCGAACGCGTCGCCATGATCCCGGGGATGGCGCAGGCGAAGCTCGACAGCAGCGGAATGAAGGAGCGCCCCGAAAGCCCGGCCGCGGACATCATCCGGTCGAGCAGGAACGCGGCGCGCGGCAGGTAGCCGGACTCCTCCAGCGCCAGGATGAAGGCGAACAGGATCAGGATCTGCGGCAGGAAGATCACCACGCTCCCGAGCCCGGCGATGATGCCGTCGGCCAGCAGGCTCGCCAGCGGACCTTCCGGCAGCGTGGCCGAGACCTGCGCGGCCAGCCAGCCGGTCCCGGCGTCGATCGCGTCCATCATCGGCGTGGCCCAGGCGTAGACCGCCTGGAAGATCAGGAACATCACCACCGCGAGCGTCAGCAGCCCGGCCACCGGGTGCAGCAGCCAGCGGTCGAGCGCGTCGTCGATCCGGTCGGTGTTCGAGGGCATCCGCACCGCCGCATCGATCAGGCGCCGGGCCTCGGCGTGCAGGGCGTCGTCGTCGCCGGCCGTGGGGGCATCCGCCGCAGCGGCCGGGGCCGCGCCCGCGGTCGCGCTGGACAGCGCCTCGATCCGCTCCACCAGGGCCTGGGCGCCGTGGCGGCGTACCGCGACCGTTTCCACCACCGGCACGCCCAGTTCCCGCTCCAGCCGCTCGCGGTCGATGCGGATGCCGCGCCGCGCCGCCACGTCGGCCATGTTGAGCGCCACCACCATCGGCCGCCCCAGCCGCCGCAGTTCGAGTGCGAACCGCAGGTGCAGGCGCAGGTTGGTGGCGTCGACCACACAGACCAGCAAGTCGGGCGCGGGTTCGCCCGGATAGTGCCCGCGGCACAGGTCGCGGGTGATCGCCTCGTCCAGGCTGGAGGGGGTGAGGCTGTAGGCGCCTGGGAGGTCGAGCAGCGCGTAGCGCCTGCCCGACGGCGCCGTGAGCAGTCCTTCCTTGCGCTCGACCGTGACCCCCGCGTAGTTGGCCACCTTCTGGCGGCTGCCGGTCAGGCGGTTGAATAGCGCGGTCTTGCCGCAGTTCGGGCTGCCGACCAGGGCCAGGCGCGGCACCTCGAGCCGTGCGCTCATGCCGCCCGCTCCTCCGCGGCCAGCAGCACCCGCGCCGCTTCGGCACGGCGCAGCGCGAAGCGGGTGAACCCCACCTGCACCAGCAGCGGTTCGGCACCCAGCGGCCCGGCCGCGGTGATCCGCACCGGTTCGCCGGCGATGAAGCCGAGCTCGCGCAACCGCCGCGCGACCGGATCCCCGGGCACCCGATCCTCCACCCTGGCGACGCGGGCGGATCCGCCTCGCGGCAACTCTGAAAGTCTCACGGCACCGACCTGAATGCTAATTGTTCTCATTCTACCCGGACCGCGCCGAGGTGTATGCCCCTGATGCGCCCGGGGCAGCCGCTATCATGCGGGGCCCGTTCACCGGAACCGATGCGATGACCGACGCCCTCCTGCAGCTGTACCGCGACGGCGCCGTCGCGCGCCTGTGCATGGACCGCCCGAGAGTGCACAACGCGTTCGACGCCGACCTGATCGCCGCGCTCGGGGCGCGCCTGGCGGAACTCGGCGACGACCCCGAGGTGCGCGTCGTGGTGCTCGAGGGCGCCGGCCCCTCGTTCTCGGCGGGCGCCGATCTCAACTGGATGCGCTCGATGGCCGCTGCCGGCGCCGACGAGAACCGCGAGGACGCGCTCGCCCTGGCCCGGCTGATGCGCACCCTCGACCAGCTCCCCAAGCCCACCATCGCGCGGGTGCACGGCGCCGCCTTCGGCGGCGGCGTCGGCCTGGTCGCCTGCTGCGACGTGGCGATCGCCGCCGAGGGCGCGGAGTTCGGACTCACCGAGGCGCGGCTGGGCCTGTTGCCGGCGGCGATCTCGCCCTACGTGATCGCGGCCATCGGCGCGCGCGCCGCCCGCCGCTACTTCGCCACCGGCGAGACCTTCGGCGCCGCCGAGGCGCTGCGCATCGGCCTGGTCCACGAGGTGGTGGCCGCCGACGCCCTGGACGCCGCGGTCGAGCGCCAGGTCGCGCTGCTGCTGCGGGCCGGGCCGGTGGCGTCGGCGCAGGCCAAGGCGCTGGTGCGCGCGGTGGTGCCGCAGGGCGACCGCGAAGCCCTGGAGCGTGCCACCGCCGACCTGATCGCGGCGATGCGGGCCTCGCCCGAAGGCCGCGAAGGCCTGGCCGCGTTCCTCGACAAGCGACCGCCGGCCTGGGCACCGGCCCGATGAGCGGCGGTTGGGGTCCCAGCCGCCCTCGCCTTCACGACGGCGGGCCTGGTCCCGGCCGGGACCACGCCACCGCAGCCACCCCCCGCGTACCGGAGTAGCCACGGATGTTCGCGAAGATCCTCATCGCCAACCGCGGGGAGATCGCCTGCCGGGTGATCCGTACCGCCCGCCGCCTCGGCATCGCCACGGTGGCGGTGTTTTCCGAGGCCGACGCCGGGGCGCAACACGTGCGCCTCGCCGACGAGGCCTGGCCGATCGGCGGCCCACGGCCGCAGGACAGCTACCTGCGCGGCGAGGCGATCATCGAGGCGGCCCGGCGCTCCGGCGCGACCGCGATCCACCCCGGCTACGGCTTCCTCAGCGAGAACGCCGAGTTCGCCGAGGCGGTCGAGGCGGCCGGGCTCGCCTTCATCGGCCCGTCCGCGGCATCGATGCGGAAAATGGGCAGCAAGGCGGGGGCCAAGGAGCTGATGCACGCCGCCGGCGTGCCGGTGGTGCCCGGCTATACCGGTGCCGAACAGGCGCCGGAAACGCTGCTGCGCGAGGCCGCGCGCATCGGCTACCCGCTGATGATCAAGGCCGCCCACGGCGGCGGCGGCAAGGGCATGCGCGTGGTGCGCGCCGAAAAGGAGTTCCTGCCCGCGCTGGAAAGCTGCCAGCGCGAGGCGGGCAGCGCCTTCGGCCGCGACCGGGTGCTGCTGGAGCGCTACATCGAGCGGCCGCGCCACATCGAGATCCAGGTGTTCGGAGACCGCCACGGCAACGTCATCCACCTCAACGAGCGCGAGTGCTCGGCCCAGCGCCGCTACCAGAAGGTGCTGGAGGAGTCGCCGTCGCCCTTCCTCACCGCCGAGCTGCGCGCGCGCATGGGCGAGGCGGCGGTGCTGGCGGCGCGCGCCATCGACTACGCCAACGCCGGGACCGTGGAGTTCATCGTCGATCCGGACGGCGCCTTCTACTTCATGGAGATCAACACCCGGCTGCAGGTGGAGCATCCGGTCACCGAGATGGTGACCGGGCTCGACCTGGTGGAGTGGCAGGTGCGGGTGGCGGCCGGCGAGGCGCTGCCGCTGGCCCAGGCACAGGTGCGGCAGCAGGGCCACGCGATCGAAGTGCGGCTCTACGCCGAGGATCCGGATGCCGGCTTCCTGCCCGGCTCCGGGCGGCTGCGAAGGCTGCGGCTGCCGCCGCCCTCGGCGCACGTCCGGGTCGACTCCGGGGTGGTCGAGGGCGACACGGTGACGATCTTCTACGATCCCATGCTCGCCAAGCTGATCGTCCACGACGCCGACCGCCCGCGCGCCCTCGCCCGCCTGCGCGAGGCGCTGGCGGGGTGCGTCATCGTCGGGCCGAAATCCAACATCGGTTTCCTCGAACGGTTGGTGCGCCACCCCGAGGTCGTCGAGGGACGTATCGACACCGGCTACCTCGATCGCCATCTCGACCAGGTGCTGGCACCGCCGGCACCGGCGGGGGAGATGGAGATGGCCGCCGCTGCGGCCGCCACCCTGCTGCACGAGGAAGCCCGCGCCTGCGCCCGGGCGGCGGCGTCCGCGGATCCGCATTCGCCGTGGTCGATCGCCGACGGCTGGCGCCTGGGTCACGCCGGCGAGCGCCTGCTGGTCCTGGAGCGCGACGGCGAGCGCCTGGAACTGCACGCCTCCGGGACCTCCGGCGACTACCTGCTCCGCGGCACCGGACCGGCGCCGCTGCGGATCGAGGGCGCCCGGCTGGAGGGCGAGCTGCTCACGCTGCGCGTCGACGGGCGCGGCCGGCGGCTGCGCACCCAGGTCGACGGCGACCGCGTGACCATCCACGACGGGGACCGCCGCTTCGGCTTCGAGCGGCTGCCGGCCTTCCGTTTCGAGGCCGGCGAGGCCGCCGGCGGCAGCGACCGGATCACCGCGCCGATGCCGGGGCGGGTGGTGCTGGTGGAGGCGGCGGCGGGCGCGGTGGTCGACGAAGGTCAGACCCTGCTGGTGATGGAGGCGATGAAGATGGAGCTGACCCTGCGCGCGCCGCGCGCGGGCACCATCGCCGAGGTGCGCGCCAGCACCGGCGAGTTCGTCGAAGGCGACGCGGTGCTGGTGACCCTGCAGCCGGACGGATGAACCCGGGCACGGCCGGTGGCGCTGCCGTCTCGCGTTGGTTCCAGTCCGGCAGCGGCGCGGGGGCAGCGAGGGCGGGCGAGGCCCGCGCAGCCGGGCGGGCCGGTACCGGCGCCCGGTTCAGGACCGGCGCCACTGAAATCGCCGGCAGGGAACCGGTACCCTCGGAGGCCCCGGGTCCGGCATCCGGCCCCGATCTCCTTTCGATCAACGCAGGATGCCATGAGCCAGTTTCCCGCCGAGGTGCGCATCGTCGAGGTCGGCCCGCGCGACGGGCTGCAGAACGAGCGCTCGCCGATCGCCACCGCCGACAAGATCGCCCTCATAGACCGGCTGTCGGAGACCGGGCTGCGGACGGTCGAGGCGACCAGCTTCGTCAGCCCCAAATGGGTCCCGCAACTGGCCGATGCCGCCGAGGTCTATGCGGGGATCGCCCGCCGCCCCGGCGTGGCCTACCCGGTGCTGGTGCCCAACGAGCAGGGCTACGAGCGCGCGCGCGCGGCGGGCGTGGAGGAGATCGCGGTGTTCACCGCGGCGTCAGAGGCCTTCGCCCGCCGCAACATCAATGCATCGATCGACGAATCGCTGCGGCGCTTCGCGCCGGTGCTCGAGCGCGCGGCCGGCGACGGCGTGCGGGTGCGCGGCTACGTCTCCACGGTGCTGGGCTGCCCGTACCAGGGCGCGGTCGCGGTGGCCGACGTGGTGCGGGTGGCGCGCCGGCTGCACGCGCTGGGCTGCTATGAGATCTCCCTCGGCGACACCATCGGCGTCGGCACCCCCATCAAGGCGCGGGAGATGCTGCGCGCGGTCGCCGGCGAAGTGCCGATGGCGGCGCTGGCGGTGCATTTTCACGACACCTACGGCCAGGCCCTGGCCAACCTGCTCGCCTGCCTGGAGGAAGGGGTGGCCGTGGTCGACGCCGCGGTGGCCGGCACCGGCGGATGCCCCTATGCGCGCGGCGCGAGCGGCAACGTCGCCACCGAGGACGTGGTGTACATGCTGCATGGCCTGGGTGTGCGTACCGGGGTCGACCTGGACGCTCTGGCCGGCACCGGGCGCTGGCTGGCGGCCCTGCTCGGCCGCGAGACCGGCAGCAGGGTCGGCCGGGCCACCGCGCCGGCGCCGGCGCCGGACCCGGCCGAAGCGGACGCGGGATGAACCGCGGGCGCGCAGCGGCGCACGCCGCGGAGGCCGCGGGCGACCCGATCGCCCTCGCCGCAGCGCTGGAAGCGGCGGCCGGCGACGCCACCCTGCCCTCCGCCACACGGCGTCTGCTCGCCGACGCGGGCGACGCGCTGCGCGCGGCCGCCTCCGACGCCGAATCCTCGCAGCTGCGCTACCGCGCGCTGTTCGACGCCGTCCCCGATCCGGTGAGCATCCTCGACGAGCGCGGCATCGTGCTCGATCTGAACCGTGCCGGCATGGCGGCCTATCGCCGCAGCCGCGACGAGATCGTCGGCCAGCCGATCGAGGTGCTCAACCCCGACCTGCCCGAAAACCATCTCCAGCCGGTGCTGGAAACGCTGCGCCGCGGCGGCACCTACGTGATCGAGGTGACCAACATGCGCGGCGACGGCAGCAGGTTCCCGGTGGAGGTGCATTCGGCCGGCTTCGTCCACGAGGGAAGCCGCTGCATCGTCGCGGTGGCGCGGGACCTCAGCGCGCGACGCGAGGCGGAATCCCGCTACGGGCAGCTGCTGGAGGTGATCGACAAGGGCGTGCTGGTGCAGGACGCCGAGGACCGCCCGCTGCAGGTCAACGCCGCGGCGATGCGCATCCTCGGCGTCGAGGACGAGCACAGCCTGGAGGCCTACCTGGCCCCGGAGAAATGGACGATCCTCGACGAGACCGGCCGCCGGGTGCCTCCCGAAGAACTGCCGGCGCGGCGCACGCTGCGCAGCGGCCAGGCCACCCAGAGCACCGTGCTCGGGCTCTACCACAAGCCCGAAAGGCGCCTGCGCTGGCTTTCGGTGACCACCGTGCCGCTGTTCGCGCCCGGCAGCCGCCGACCCCACCAGGTGATCTCGTTCTTCAGCGACGTGACCCGGCTCAAGCGCGACAGCGCGCTGTTCAGCCGCGCCCAGGCGCTCGCCCGCATCGGCGGGTGGGAGTGGGAGGCCGGGCGCGACGTGCTCTACCTGACCGGCGAGGCGACGCGGATCCTCGACCAGCCGCTGCCTCCGACGACCATGGAGGGGCTGCTGCACTGCCTGCGCCAGGGCGACCGCGCCCGCTTCGGCCACGCGCTGCAGCAGGCGCTGCACCGGCAGCAGCCGATCGACCTGGAGCTGCAGGGCCGGCGCAGCGACGGCCGCATGCTGTGGATGCGCATCATCGGCGAGCCGGAGAGCGACGAGTCCGCCAACGTCAGCATCACCGGCACCCTGCAGGACATCAGCGAACGCAAGCAGGCCGAGGAGACCCTGCGGGTGCAGGCGCGCACCGACCCGCTGACCGGGCTGCTCAACCGCGACGCGATCCTGGCCGAGATGGGCGCGCGCATGGACGATGCCGCGCAGTCGCGCCTGGCGGTGCTGTACCTGGACCTGGACCGCTTCAAGATGGTCAACGACGTGCTCGGCCACGGCGCCGGCGACGAGCTGCTGCGCCACGCGGCGCAGCGGATCGCCGAGGCCACCGGCCCGGAGGGGCTGATCGCGCGCTTCGGCGGCGACGAGTTCCTGGTGGTGTGCGCCCTGGCCGACGACCCGGAGCGCCCGGAACGCATCGCCCGGCGCATCCTCGAGGCCTTCGAGGGCAGCTTCCGCTACGAGGGCGAGGAATTCGACGTCACCGCCAGCATCGGCATCGCCCGCGCGCCCGAGGACGGCGAGCGCCCGCAGACGGTCATCCAGAGCGCCGACGCCGCCATGTACGACAGCAAGCGCCGGGTACGCAACGGCTGGCAGGCCTACAGCCCGGCGCTGGCGCAGTCGCGCGAGGACCGCCTGCGGATGGAGACGCACCTGCGCCGCGCGGTCGACAACGGCGAGTTCCACCTCGTCTACCAGCCCCAGGTCGACATGCGCAAGGGCAGCATCGTCGCCGCCGAGGCGTTGATCCGCTGGAAGAACCACCAGCTCGGCGAGATGCGCCCGGATCACTTCATCGGCCACGCCGAGACCACCGGCGACATCGTCAGGATCGGCCGCTGGGTCCTCAGCGAGGCCTGCCAGCAGGTGGCGGCCTGGCGCGATGCCGGGCTCGGCATCGTCCGGGTCGCCGTCAACGTCTCCTATCGCCAGTTCCTCGGCGACGACCTCGCAGGCACCGTGCGCGGGGTGCTCGACGAATTCCGCCTGCCCGGCGCGGCGCTGGAGCTGGAGTTCACCGAGCGTGCGCTGATCGAGGACGCTCCCGATACCCTGCGCACCTTCGCCGCGCTGCGCGAGATGGGCGTGGTGCTCACCATCGACGACTTCGGCGAGGGCTACAGCGCGCTCAACTACCTGCGCCGGCTGCCGATCCACGGCATGAAACTCAGCCAGCTGTTCGTCGAGGGGGTCCCGCGCAACCATTCCGACGTCGCGGTGTGCCAGGCGGTGGCCGGCATCGCCCGCAGCCTCGGGCTGGGCCTGGTGGCCGAGGGCGTGGAGTCCGAGCCGCAGCGCCAGTTCCTGCTGGAGCTGGGAGTGCCGGTGGGCCAAGGCTTCCTGTTCGCGCCGGGGCTGTCGGCCGACGAGTTCGCACACCAGATAGGCGCCGGGCTCGCGCGCGGCGCCGCCCTGCGACAGGCGCGCTGAGCCGGCGGCCGCGGCTCCCGGCGGTGCGATGCGCCGCTCGCGGTTAGAATGCCGGGCCCCGCATTCCTGGAGCCCACCATGCTCGTTTCCGACATCCGCGCCATCGTCACCGGCGGCGTCTCCGGCCTGGGCCTCGCGGTGGCCCGGCATCTGGCGGCCGGCGGCGGCCGGGTCGCGCTGTTCGACGTCGACGACGCCAAGGGCGCCGCCGCGGTGGAGGAACTCGGCGCAGGGCGGGCCCGCTTCTTTCGCACCGACGTGACCGACGAGGCCGGGGTGGTCGCCAGCGTCGAAGCCGCACGCGGGTTCCTCGGCGGGCTGGACGCCGCGGTCAACTGCGCCGGCATCCTCGGCGCCGGCCGGGTGCTCGGCCGCGAGGCGCCGATGCCGCTCAAGCAGTTCTCGACCACGGTCATGGTCAACCTGGTCGGCAGCTTCAACGTCGCCAAGGCCGCGGCCGCGGTGATGCAGCACAACGACCCGGGCGAGGACGGCGAGCGCGGCGCTATCGTCAATACCGCCTCGGTGGCGGCGTACGAAGGCCAGATCGGCCAGGCCGCCTACTCCGCCTCCAAGGCCGGCGTGGTCGGCATGACCCTGCCGATGGCGCGCGAACTGGCCCGCTTCGGGATCCGCGTCAACACGATCGCCCCGGGGATCTTCTGGACCCCGATGGTCGACGCCATGCCGGAGGACGTGCAGACGTCGCTGTCCGCCTCGATCCCGTTTCCCTCGCGCCTCGGCCGCCCGGAGGAGTTCGCGGACCTGGTCGCCTGCATCCTCGGCAACCGCTATCTCAACGGCGAGACCATCCGCCTCGACGGCGCGGTGCGGCTGGCGCCGAAGTGATCGGGATTCGTGATTCGGGACTCGTGACGGGTGATTCGCAACAGCGGGTCATCGGCGAGATCGGCCGGCAGGAGACGCCGGCCCAGCAATCCTGGAACGGGCGGTCACCATCCCCAATCGCGAATGACGAATCACCGATCACCACCCACCAATCATCAATCAACAACCACGGTCCCCAATGAAAGCCAGCGACATCAAGAAGGGCAACGTCATCGAACACAACGGCGGCGTGTACCAGGTCCGCGACATCGAGCGCAGCGCGCCCCAGGGGCGCGGCGGCAACGTCAAGTTCCGCTTCACCCTGTACGCGGTGCCCGGCGGTGGCAAGCTGGACCTGAGCGCCGGCGCCGACGAGGATTTCCGCGAAGTCGAACTCTCGCGCCGCCAGGCGAGCTTCTCCTACAAGGACGGCGAGGCGTTCGTGTTCCTCGACGACGAGGACTACACCCCCTACACCCTGGATGCCGACGTGGTCGGCGGGGACGCCGGCTATGTGCACGACGGCCTGACCGGCTGCTACGTGCAGATCATCGACGAGGCCCCGGTCGGCCTGCAGCTGCCGCAGACGGTCGCGCTCGAGGTCGTGGAGACTCCGCCGGAGCTCAAGGGCGGCACCGCCACCAAGCGCCCCAAGCCGGCGCGGCTGAGCACCGGCATCGAGATCCAGGTGCCCGAATACATCGGCAACGGCGAGCGCGTCCTGGTCAACACCACCAGCGGCGAGTTCGCCGGCCGCGCCGATTGAACCCCCGGCGCGGGCGCGGCACGGCCCGCGGCCGCGGGCCTGCTAGGCTGGAGCCATGAACCAGACCCCTCCCGCCGCGACGCCCGCCAGCCCGATGGCGAAGCGCTTCCGCGGCTACCTGCCGGTGGTGGTGGACGTGGAAACCGGCGGCTTCGACTGGACCCGGCACGCACTGCTGGAGATCGCGGTGGTGCCGATCGACCTCGACGCCGGCGGCCGCTACGTGCTCGGCGAGACCGCCAGCGCCCACGTGGTGCCGGCCGACGGCACCGAGATCGATCCGCAGTCGCTGGAGATCACCGGCATCGATCTCGACCACCCCTTCCGGCTCGCCAAGCCCGAGCGCGAGGCGTTGAACCACGTGTTCGCGCCGATCCGCACCGCGGTGAAGAAGCACGGCTGCCAGCGCGCGATCCTGGTCGGCCACAACGCCCACTTCGACCTGAATTTCCTCAACGCCACGGTGGCGCGCTGCGGCCACAAGCGCAATCCGTTCCATCCGTTCAGCGTGTTCGACACGGTGACCCTCGGCGGCGTTGCCTACGGCCAGACGGTGCTGGCGCGCGCGGTCCAGGCCGCGGGCTTCACCTGGGACAGCGCCGAGGCGCATTCGGCCGTGTACGACGCGGAACAGACCGCGCGCCTGTTCTGCGCGGTGGTCAACGCCTGGCCGCCGCCGCCCTCGCCCGCCCCGTAGGCGCGGCCCCGCGGAAGCCGCGGGCGGTTCCGGCCGGGTCGGCGGCCATCCCAGGGCACCGCCGACCGCGCCGGCATTCGCGTGCATGGCACGCGCCTGCGAGGAGGCGGCCCCACGTGGGAGCGGCCCATGGCCGCGAAGGCCGCGGGCGGACCCGCCGCGCCGGCCGTCATCCCAGGCGTTGGCGCCCGCAGCGGCTGTCGCGCGGACGGCGCATCCGACCGCGGGACGATCATCGCGCCAGCAACCGCTCTATCAATGCCAGGTACACCCCCGGCAAAGCCTCCAGATCGGCGACGCGCACGTGCTCGTCGACCTGGTGGATGCTGGCGTTCACCGGCCCCAGCTCGATGCACTGCGCGCCCAGCGGGGCGATGAAGCGCGCATCCGAGGTGCCGCCGCCGGTGCTTTCCTCCGGGGCGTTCCCGGTGAGCGCGGTCAGCACCTCCCGCGCGGCCGCGCGAAGCGGCCCCTCCGGGGTGTGGAACGGCTCGCCGCTGCGGTGCCAGCCCAGGGTGTAGTCCAGCCCGTGCGCGTCCAGCGTCTCCGCCACCGCGGACTCGAGCCGCGGCGCGTCCCAGTGGGGGTTGTAGCGCAGGTTGAACCGCACCCGCAGTTCGCCCGGGATGACGTTGCTGGCGCCGGTGCCGGCGTGGAGGTCGGAGAGCTGCAGGCTGGTGGGGGGAAAGCTTTCCCAGCCGTGGTCCCAGCGCCGCGACACCAGCGCCTGCAGCGCCGGCAGCGCGAGGTGCACCGGGTTGCGGGCCTGCTCCGGATAGGCGACGTGGCCCTGCACGCCATGCACCGTCAGCGATGCGGACAGCGAGCCCCGCCTGCCGACCCGCAGCAGGTCGCCGAGCCGGACCTTGGAGGAGGGTTCGCCGGTGATGCACCAGTCGATGCGCCGGCCCCGCTCGCGAAATTCCCGCGCCACCCGGCGCACCCCGTCGATGGCATCGCCTTCCTCGTCCGAGGTCAGCAGCAGCGCCAGGGTGCCGGCATGCCGCGGGTTGGCGGCGACGAACCGCTCGGCGGCGACCACGAACGCCGCCACGCCGCTCTTCATGTCGGCCGCGCCGCGGCCATACAGCATGCCGTCGCGTTCCTCCGGCACGAACGGGTCGCTGGCCCAGGCCTCGCGCGGGCCGGGCGGCACCACGTCGGTATGCCCCAGCAGCACCAGCACAGGGCCACCCCCGCCATGGGTCGCCCAGAGATTGTCGACCTCGCCGTAGCGCAGGTGCTCGAGCGCGAAGCCGGCGCGCGCCAGCCGCGCGGCGATCAGCGCCTGGCAGCCCGCATCGTCCGGGGTGACCGAGGCGCGGCCGATCAGATCGCGGGCGAGCTGGAGGACATCGGACATGGGCGGCGGATCCGTGTTGCGGCCGCTCAGCCTAGCAAGGCCCCTTCCCGAACCGCTTCTTGAAGCCGTTGTCGGTGAAGCCCTGGGTCGTGATCCCGTCGCCGGTGACCACGACCGGGCGCCGGATCAGCTGCGGATACTCGCGCAGCAGCAGCTTCCACTCCGCCTCCGAGCCCGGCGCCTTGCGGGCCGGCGGCAGGTTGCGCCAGGTGGTGGAGGACTTGTTGACCAGCGCGTCCCAACCACCGGCCTGCGCCGCCCAGCCGGCCAGCGTCTGGGCGTCCTGCGGGGTCTGGCGGTAGTCGACGAATTCGTGGGCGACGCCGAAGCGGTCGAGCCACTTGCGCGCCTTCGCGCAGGTATCGCAGTTCTTCAGTCCGTACAGCGTGGTCATTCGATCTCCCGGAATTGGCGCCGGCATGGCGATGCGGCGCGCCCTTGGTACCCGAAGGCGCCGGTGCGGTGGCGCCGGGGCCGGCCGGCGACGACGGTCATGCCAGCCCGCGCAGCAATTCGTTGACCGAGGTCTTGGCGCGGGTGCGCTCGTCCACCCGCTTGACGATCACCGCGCAGTAGAGCGAGTGGCTGCCGTCGGCCGCCGGCAACGCGCCGGCCACCACCACGCTGCCCGGCGGCACGTGCCCGTAGCTGGTCTGGCCGGTGGCGCGGTCGTAGATGCGGGTGCTCTGGCCGAGAAACACGCCCATGCCGATCACGCTGTGGTGGCCCACGACCACGCCCTCCACCACCTCTGAGCGGGCGCCGATGAAGCAGTGGTCTTCGATGATCGTCGGCGCGGCCTGCAGCGGCTCGAGCACGCCGCCGATGCCCGCACCGCCGGAGATGTGGCAGTGGCTGCCGACCTGCGCGCACGAACCGACGGTGGCCCAGGTGTCGACCATGGTGCCGGCGCCCACGTACGCGCCGATGTTGACGAAGCTCGGCATCAGCACCACGTCGCGGCCGAGGTGGCTGCCGCGACGGGCAACGGCGCCGGGCACCACGCGCACGCCGAGCGCGCGGAAAGCGGCTTCGTCGTGCCCGGCGAAGCGCGCCTCGACCTTGTCCCAGAACGGCGCCGGCCGGGCGTCTACCACCGCCATGTCGTTGACCCGGAAGTACAGCAGCACCGCCTTCTTCAGCCAGGCGTTGACCCGCCAGCCGCCGCGACCGTCCGGCTCGGCCACGCGCAGCACCCCGGCCTCCAGCCCGAGCATGGCCTGTTCCACGGCCGGCCGCACGGCGCCGGAGATCTCCTCCGGGGTCAGCGCAGCGCGCCGCTCGAAGGCGCTGTCGATGGTCGTCTCCAGCAGGTCGAGGGCGGAGCGGTCGGCAACGAAGGCGGGGGCGGTCATCGGCGGGATCGTCTCGTGGGGGTCATCGTGGGGCATCGCCGTCGATCGTCGCCAGCAGCGCCTCGCGCAGCGAGTCCTGGCGCGCGGCGTCCAACGCGCGGTTGCCGGCATCGGCCAGGCGGAACACGTCCTCGACGCGCTCGCCGTAGGTGGCGACGCGCGCATCCTGCACGCGCAGGCCCTGCAGGCGCATCACATGGGCGACGTCCGCCAGCAATCCCGGGCGATCGGTGCAGACCAGGCTGAAGACGGTGTGGCGGCCGTCGGCGCTGTCGCTGAAGGCGATCTGCGGCACCACCCGGAAGTGGCGCAGGTGCCGCGGCTGGGCGCGTCGCGCCGGGCGCACGTCGAGCGAGCCGGCCAGTACCGTCAGCAGCTTGCGTTCGATCGCTCCCAGGTCGGGAGCGTGACGCGGGTCGGCAGGCAACACCTGGAAGATGTCGAAGATGGTGCCGCCGGGGCCGTCGATGGCGCGCGCCTGCTGGATCGCCAGGCCGCTGCGGTCGAGGGTGATGGCGATCGCGGTGAACAGGCCGTCGCGATCGCGCGCGTGCACGAACACCTCGAGCGCCTGCGCCCCGGCGGCCAGCTGCCGCACCCGCACCACGCTGTCGCCCGGGGCGCTGCCGCGCAGGGCCAGGACCTGCCAGGCGATCTGATCGGCGCGGCCGCGCAGGAACAGCGGCTCGGGCATCCGCGCGAACAGCGCATCGGCCTCGTCGTCGCCGACTCCGTGGGCGGTGAGCAGCCCGCGAGCGCGGTCGCGGGTCTCGGCGATGCGTTCGACCGCCGCCACCGGGTTCTCCAGCCCGCGGCGCATCGCCAGGCGGGTGGCGGTGCGCAGGTCGGTGAGCAGGCGGTCCTTCCAGGCGTTCCACAGCTTCGGCGAGGTGCCGGCGATGTCCGCGCAGGTCAGCAGGTAGAGATAGTCCAGCCGTTCGCGGTCCGCGACCTCGCTGGCGAAGCGGTGGATCACCGCCGGGTCGGAGATGTCCAGCTTCTGCGCGGTGGTCGACATCAGCAGGTGCTTGCGCACCAGCCATTCCACCAGCGCGGTGTCGGCCTCCCCCAGTCCGTGGCCCTCGCAGAACTCGCGCGCGTCGACCGCACCGAGTTCCGAATGGTCGCCGCCGCGGCCCTTGGCGATGTCGTGGAACAGCCCGGCCAGCAGCAGCAGTTCGGGCTTGCGCAACTGCGGCCAGACCTCGTGGGCGGTGGAGAAGCGCGCGTCCGGCGCCTCCATCGAGAAACTGGCGATGTTGCGCAGCACCGCCAGGGTGTGCTGGTCGACCGTGAACACGTGGAACAGGTCGAACTGCATCCGCCCGGATACCTGCGCGAACTCCGGGATCCAGACCCCGAGCACGCCCATCCGTGACATCCGCTCCAGCGTGCGCACCGGGGTCGGGCCGCGCAGCAGCGCCAGGAACTGGGTGCGCAGCTCGGCGCCGGCATCGCGCCACGAGGGCAGCGCGTGCAGCGACTCGGCCAGCGCCCGTGCGGTCTGCGAGTGCAGGCCGCGGATCTCCGGGCGCTCGGCCCAGATCGCGAACAGGTCGAACACGCGGCCGATGTCGCCGCCCGGCCAGACCTCGTCGCGGGCGACGAGGTAGCCGCGGCGGGTGGCGAAATCGGCGTCCATCGGCACCAGTTCGCCCTCGCCTTCGATCTGCTCCTCGAACCGCTGCAGCAGCCGGTCGTTGATCCGCAGCACCACCGAGGCGCTGCGGTAGAACTCCTGCATCATCCGCTCGACCATGGCGTTGTCCGCCTCGGCGACGTGGGCCATGCGCGCGGCCAGCGCCTTCTGGTGGTCGAATCGCAACCGTTCCTCGGCCTTGCCGGCCACCAGGTGCAACCCGAAGCGCAGCCGCGACAGGGTCCGGCGCTCGCGCTCGAGGGTGGCGTATTCGTCCACCCCCAGCAGCCCCAGGGTGATCAGCTGCTCGAGCCCGTAGGCATCCAGGACCCGCCGCGCCATCCAGCGCAGGGTGTGGACGTCGCGCAGGCCGCCGGGGCCGTCCTTGAGATTGGGCTCGAGGTTGTCGGCGGTGTCGCCGTAGCGCGCATGGCGCTCGCGCTGCTCCTGGCGCTTGGCGGCGAAGTAGCGGTCCGGGGGCCAGGTGCGCTCGACCGAGATCGCGTCGTTCAGGGTCCGCACCTCCGCCAGGTTGGCGAGCAGTGGCCGGGCCTCCTGCAGCGAGGTCTGCACGGTGAGGTCGGCGGCGGCGGCGCGGGTGCATTCGGCGGCGCTGCGCACCGCGTGGCCGACCGGCAACCCGGCATCCCAGAGCAGCGCGAACAGCCGCGCGAGCGCATCGGCATGGCGCTCCTGCGAGCCCTCCTCGGCCAGCGCCAGCACGTCGATGTCCGAGTGCGGGAACAGCTCGCCGCGCCCGTAGCCGCCGACCGCGAACAGCGCCAGCGGCGCATCGGAGGGAATGCAGCGCGCCCAGGTCTGCCGGACCCAGCCGTCGACGGCGTTGACGCGTTCGGCCAGCAGGCGGTCGATCTCCTCGCCGGCGTCGAAGCGGCGGGCGAGTTCGGCATCGTGCTCGGCCAGCGCGGCGCGCGCCTCGGCGGCCCACGCGGCATCGTCGGGGCCGCCGCCGTTCGCCTGCCCGCCTGGCGCGCCGTTCGCCATCAGAGGAACCGGTCGTTGTCGTCGCCGGGTACGCGGGTGAGGATGTCGAAACCGTCCGCGGTCACGGCGATGGTGTGCTCCCACTGCGCCGACAGCTTGCGGTCCTTGGTGACCACCGTCCAGCCGTCCGGCAGCACCCGGGTATGGCGCGTGCCTTCGTTGATCATCGGCTCGATGGTGAAGGTCATGCCCTCCTGAAGCACGGTGCCCTCGCCCGGCCGGCCGTAGTGCAGCACCTGGGGCTCGTCGTGATAGACCCGGCCGATGCCGTGGCCGCAGTACTCACGCACCACGGTGAAGCGCTCGCCTTCGGCGTATTTCTGGATGGCGTGGCCGATGTCGCCGAGGGTGGCGCCCGGACGCACCGCACGGATGCCCTCGAACAGCGCGTTGCGGGTGGTCTCGACCAGGCGCCGGGCCATCACCGAGGGCGTGCCGACGTAGTACATCCGGCTGGTATCGCCGTGCCAGCCGTCCTTGATCACGGTGACGTCGATATTGATGATGTCGCCGTCCTTGAGCACCTTGGCTTCGCTGGGAATGCCGTGGCAGATGACGTTGTTGGCGGAGATGCAGGTCGCCCGCGGATAGCCGCGATACCCGATGTTGGCCGGGGTCGCGCCCTGCACGTCGACGATGTGGTCGTGGCAGATGCGGTCGAGTTCCTCGGTGCTCACTCCGGGCTTCACGTGCGGGGCGACGACCTGCAGCACCTCGGCGGCCAGGCGGCCGGCCACGCGCATCTGCTCGATCTCTTCGGGGGTCTTGAGGGTGATGGCCATCGGGCCATTATCGCCGATCCGGCCGCACCGGGCCCGCAGGACCCGGTCGGCTGCGTCATCCCTGTCGAATGGCTGCGGGCTCGAGGCGCGATCAAGCCGCCGACGGCCGATTCAAACATCCCGGCGCGGCTCACGTCGCGCAGTACATCGAAGCGCTCTGGACGGCTGTCGAATAGCCGCCACCACTTCTCCAGGCGCATGGGCGGGTGGGTTCGTGGGCTTCGGAGGCAGCGTCGCCCGGGCCGGGGGACGCTCCCCGGCGAAGTCGGGCCGTCCATGGCCCGATCCGCCGCCGCAGACCATCCCTGGTCTGCTGTCCGCATCCCCCGGCCCGGACGCCGCGTCGGCGATTCACTTGCGGATGTCCGGTAGCCAATCGCTCCGAAGCCGGCCAACGCCCCGCGCAGTGCACGAAGGCGCCTTGAAGACCGTCGAACAGCGGCTATTTGCTTCCGCTCCCCGTGGCGACGGTGACAGATCACCTCAGCGGACGGGGCTGCCTGGCGCGGCCGGACGGAAGGGCGGAGCAACACCCCCGCGCGGCTCACGCCCCGCGCAGTACACCGAAGCCGCTCTGGAAAGCTGCCGGATAGCCGCATAGCCGCCACCACTTCGACAATGCACAAAGCAGGTGAGCTCGTGGGCTTCGGAGCCAGCGTCGCCCGGGCCGGGGGATGCTCCCCGGCGGAGTCGGGCCATCCATGGCCCGATCCGCCGCCGCAGGCCGTCCGTGGCCTGCTGTCCGCATCCCCCGGCCCGGACGCCGCCTCGGCGATTCACTTGCGGGTGCTCGGTAGCCCAACTCTCCGAAGCCAGGCGACACTGCAGCGGGAGACGTGTCGGGGTGTTGCTGAGAGCAGGCCATGGATGGCCTGCGGCCCTGACTCCGGCCATGGATGGCCGGACGGAAGGGCGGAGCAACACCCCCGGCGCGGCTCACGCCCCGCGCACTGCACCGAAGGCGCTCTGGAGACCTGTCACACAGCGGCCATTCGCCTGCGCCCCCCGTGACGACGGTGACGGATCACCCCAGCGGATGGGGCTGCCTGGCCCCCCCTCGCAGCTCTCTCCGACATGGGGCTGCCCAGCCGGGAGTTGCCCCTCGCCCAGTGAAACGCTAGAATTCCGCGGCTGCGTCGGCTCCGGCCGTCCGCACCGCCCACGCCGGGCGACACCGGCGAATACACACCCGCTGCCGCAGCCCGTGCCGGGGTGCCCCGCGATCCACGGATCCGGGGTTCGGTCACGGAGGCGGCGGGGAAGCCCAACCCCGGAACCTCGCGCCCGCATGCGGGCGCACCGCCCCTACCCTTTTCGGGCGGCCGGTTCCACGCCAGGAGTTACCAGCGATGCCCCAGATCACCATGCGCCAGATGCTGGAGGCCGGCGTTCATTTCGGCCACCAGACCCGCTACTGGAACCCGAAGATGGCTCCCTACATCTTCGGCGCCCGCGGCAAGATCCACATCATCAACCTGGAGAAGACCGTTCCGCTGTTCGGCGACGCGATGAACTTCATCTCGGCCATCGCCCAGAAGCGCGGCATGATCCTGTTCGTCGGCACCAAGCGCAGCGCGCGCGAAGCCGTCAAGGAAGAAGCCGAGCGCTGCGGCATGCCCTACATGACCCAGCGCTGGCTCGGCGGCACCCTCACCAACTTCGCCACGGTGAAGAAGTCGGTCGGCCGCCTCAAGGAGCTCGAAGCCGCCGAGACCGACGGCACCTTCGAGAAGCTGGTCAAGCACGAGGTGCTGGGCCTGCGCCGCGAGCGCGAGAAGCTGCTTGCCTCGCTCGGCGGCATCAAGGAGATGGCGCGCCTGCCCGACGCCCTGTTCGTGATCGACATCGGCCATGAAGGCATCGCCATCAAGGAAGCCAAGAAGCTCGGCATCCCGGTGATCGCGGTGGTCGACACCAACTACGACCCGGCGCTGGTGGACTACGCCATTCCCGGCAACGACGACGCCATCCGCGCCGTGCAGCTCTACGCTCGCGCCGCCGCCGACGCCGTGCTCGAGGGCAAGGCCGCCGCGCCTTCCGCCGCCACCGTGCGCGAGGAGGACTTCTCCGAGGGCGGCGATGGGGACAAGCGCCGCGGCCCGGCCAGGAAGGCCCCCGCCAAGAAGAACGCGGAGGCTGCCGCACCCGCGGCCGAGACCGCTCCGGCTGAACCGGAGGCGAAGGCCTCCGGCGAGGCGCCAGCCGCAGGGTAACCGCCCTGCCACGCGGCCGCGCGATGCTGCGAGGCCGCCGTTTCCCGCAGGAGCGCCCGACGGCGTGAGCCGGCCCCGGCCGGCGGTTCCCGCGCCCATGCGGCGCTCCTGCGCACCACACCCGCATTCAGAGGTATCCCGATGGAAATCACCGCAAGCCTGGTCAAGGAACTGCGCGAGCGCACCGGCGCCGGCATGATGGAGTGCAAGAAGGCGCTCACCGAGAACAACGGCGACGTCGACGCCGCGGCCGAGGCGCTGCGCAAGTCCGGCCTGGCAAAGGCCGACAAGAAGGCCAGCCGCGTCGCCGCCGAGGGCCGCATCGCCACCGCCCAGGGCGAGGGCCGGGCGGTGCTGGTCGAAGTCAACTCCGAGACCGATTTCGTCGCCAAGGACGACAACTTCATCGCCTTCACCGAGGCCGTGGCGCAAACCGCGCTCGAGACGGGCGGCACCGACGTCGAGGCGCTGAAGAGCGCCAAGCTGGCCTCCGGCGAGAGCGTCGAGGAAGCGCGCGCCGCGCTGATCGCCAAGGTCGGCGAGAACGTGCAGGTGCGCCGCATCGCCCGCATGGACAGCGACAACAACGTTGCCGCCTACGTCCACGGCGGCCGCATCGGCGTGCTGGTCGAGGTCCGGGGCGGCGACGCCGAGCTGGCGCGCGGGCTGGCCATGCACGTGGCCGCGATGAACCCGCCGTACAACAAGCCTGGCGACGTCCCGGCCGACTTCATCGCCAAGGAAAAGGAGATCGAGCTGGCCAAGATGTCCGACAAGGACCGCGCCAAGCCGGCCGAGATCCTCGAGAAGATCGTCAGCGGCAAGATCAACAAGATCGTCAACGAGGTCACCCTGTACGGGCAGCCCTACGTGCTCGACACCAACCAGAGCGTCGAGGTCGCGCTGAAGTCCGCCGGTGCCGACGTGCTCGGCTTCCAGCGCCTGGCCGTCGGCGAGGGCATCGAGAAGGTGGTCGAGGACTACGCCGCCGAGGTGATGAAGCAGGCCGGTCTGGCCTGAGCCCTTCACCACCGCGTGGAGAGAACAAGCCGCGGTGCCCGCGGCTTTTTCTTTGGTCTTCCCCCGACCGGCCCGGCGCCCCGTGGGTTCCGGGGCGGGGCTACAGTTCCCGGGCGGACGGCCGATATCCGTGGCGCCCACGGAGCGCCCAGGCGATCCGTCCAGACCGCCACGGAGCCCGCAGTCGATGCACCCGGAGCTCGAAACCCTGCTCGGACGCTGCCGCGATCTCCCGACGCCGCCCGGGGTGGCGCTGCGGGTCCTCGAACTGGCCCAGGACCCTGCGACAGACCTGGCCGCCACCGCCGAGGCGATCTGCCTGGATCCCGCCCTGAGCGCACGGATCCTGCGGATCGCCAACTCGCCGCTGTTCGCCAGCGCCACCCGCCGCCCCTCGGCGACGGTGTCGCAGGCGCTGGCCCTGCTCGGCCTGAACGCCGCGCTCAGCCTGGCGCTCGGATTCTCGCTGGCCACCACCATGCGCGGCGGCGCCCAGGCCGCAGGGGCGCGCGAGCGGTTCTGGCGCCGCAGCGTCCTGAGCGCCATGGCCAGCCGCCTGCTCGGCGAGCGCGCGGGTCTGGAGCGGCTCGAGGAACTGATGCTGGCCGGGCTGTTGCAGGACATCGGTGCGCTGGCGCTGATGCATGCCCTGCCGGCGCGCTACGCGAGTCTCGACGCCGCCCCCGGCGGGGTCCCGCCGCTGCAGCGCGAGCGCGCTCTGTTCGGCAGCGATCACGCCGAGGTCGGCGCCTGGCTCGCGGCCCGCTGGAACCTGCCCGCCTACCTTCAGCGGATCATCGGCCACCACGAGAGCGGACCCTACCGGGGCGATCCTGAGCTCGCCTGCGTCTCCGGCTCGGGTCTGCTCGCCGATCTCTGGCTGCGGGCGGGGGGCGCGGAGGAACTGCGCGCGATCGCCGCCGAACTGGAGCGGCGTACCGGGCTGTCGGGGCCCGAGACCGCGCACATGCTCGAGCGCATGTCCGCCAGCGCGCCCGAGCTGGCTTCGCTGTTCGAGGTCCGCCTTGAACCCCATGAGGCGCGCGGGCTCCAGCGCCAGGCGCTGGAGCTGATGGTGGTGCGCAACCTGGTGGAGGTGCGCGACGCCGCCGATACCCGGCGCGAGATCGAGGCGCTCAAGGCCAGGACCCGCGATCTCTCCGAACAGGTCCGCCGCGACCCGCTCACCGGGGCCTACAACCGCCTTCAGCTGGAGGAGGTGCTGCAGCGCGAGTTCGAGGAAGCGCTGCGCTGCAAACGGCCGCTCTCCATCGCCTTCATCGACCTCGACGACTTCAAGCGCATCAACGACCGGCACGGACACCTGGTCGGCGACCAGGTGCTGCAGGAGTTCAGCCGTTGCCTCAACGGGCGGTTGCGGCAGACCGACCTGCTGGCGCGCTACGGCGGCGAGGAGTTCCTCATAGTGCTCAGCAACTGCGACGCGGCCGCGGCGCGGGCCACGCTCGAGCGGATCCTCGCGGAGATCTCGCGCACGCCGATGGCGCTGGTCGACGGGGTACCGCTGTACATCACCTTCTCCGCCGGACTGGCCTGCCAGGGCGGCAGCGACCAGTTCGCCAGCGCCGAGGACCTGCTCAAGGCCGCCGACGAGGCGCTCTACGGCGCCAAGCGCGACGGCCGCAACCAGGTGGCCACGCCGGCCGGCTGAGTCGTTGCGCGGGATCCAGGGAACCGACGGCACGGCGATCGGCTAGAATCCCCGCGCTCGCCCCTGCCCCCCCCCCCGAGGTCCGGATGTCAACGCTCGCCTATCGCCGCATCCTGCTCAAGCTGTCCGGCGAGGCCCTGATGGGAGAGGAGGACTACGGGATCGATCCGAAGGTGATCGGCCGCCTGGCCCTGGAGGTGGTCGAGGCGCAGCAGGCCGGCGCCGAGATCGCGCTGGTGGTCGGCGGCGGCAACATCTTCCGCGGCGCGGGCCTCGCCGCCGGCGGGATGGACCGGGTCACCGGCGACCAGATGGGCATGCTCGCCACCGTGATCAACGCCCTGGCGATGCAGGACGCGCTCGAGAAGGTCGGCGCCAAGGCGCGGGTGATGAGCGCGATCAAGATCAACGACGTCTGCGAGGACTACATCCGCAGGCGGGCCATCCGGCATCTCGAGAAGGGCCGCATCGTGATCTTCGCCGCCGGGACCGGCAACCCGTTCTTCACCACCGATTCCGGCGCGGCCCTGCGCGCCATCGAGATCGGCGCCGACCTGCTGCTCAAGGCCACCAAGGTCGACGGCGTGTACGACGCCGACCCGAAGAAGAACCCGGCCGCCATCCGCTTCGACACCCTGACCTACGACGAGGTCATCGCCCGCGACCTGCAGGTGATGGACACCGCCGCGTTCGCGCTGTGCCGCGACAGCGAGCTGCCGCTGCGGATCTTCGACATGGGCCAGCCCGGGCAGCTGCTGCGGATCCTGAAGGGGGAGCCGATCGGCACCCTGGTTCAGGGCCGGGGCTGAGCCGCCCCCGCCCCGGCGGCGCCCGCCCCTGCGATAGTGTCCGCCGCCGCCGCATGGCAGGCTTGCGCGGTGCATTCCCATCCCCACCACCAGCATCCGCACCCCAGGCCCGGAACCGGCTCGGCGACCAGGGCGTTCGCGGCCGTCACCCTGATCAACCTGGCCTATACCGCGCTCGAGGCCGGATACGGCTTCGCGATCAACTCGCTGGCGCTGCTCTCCGACGCGCTCCACAACCTCGGCGACGTGCTCGGGCTGGCGCTCGCGTGGGGCGCGGCCGCGCTGGCCCAGCGCCCCGCCCGCGGGCGCCTGACCTATGGCTGGGGCCGCGCCACCCTGCTCTCGCCGCTGGCCAACGGCCTGCTGATCGTCGGGTTTTCCGGGGCGCTGCTGTGGGAGGCCATGCGCCGGATCGCGGAACCGCCCGAGGTGCCGGGGACCACCGTGATGCTGGTGGCGGCCCTGGGCATCGCGGTCAACCTCGGCGCCGCCTGGTTCGTGCGCGGGGATCACGGCCACGACCTGAACCGCCGCGGCGCCTACCTGCACCTGGTGGCGGACGCCGGCGTCTCGCTCGCGGCGGTGCTGGCCGGCCTGGGCATGCTCGCGTTCGGCTGGGCCTGGCTCGATCCGGCGATCGCGCTGCTGATCGGCGTGGTGATCGCCTGGAGCGCCACCGGTCTGCTGCGCGAGAGTTTCGGCGCGGTGCTGGACGCGGTCCCCCCGCAGGTGGATCCGGCCGAGGTCCACGCCCTCCTCGCCGGCCTGGACGGCGTGCGTGCGGTTCATCACCTGCACATCTGGCGGCTGGCCGCGGGCAGGATCGCGCTGACCGCGCATCTGGTCCGCACCCCGGCGGCGGACCACGACGCCTTCCTGCACGCCGCGGCGGAAGCGCTCGACCGGCGCTTCTCGATCAACCACGCCACCCTGCAGATCGAGCACGAAGGCGCCTGCGGCGACCCGCCGGCGGCGCACTGAGCCCCAGGTTCGTTCCCTGCCCGAACCGCCCCGGCGCGCTCCGCGCCCGGCAGCGCCTGCCGGCCCCGCTATAATCCCGCGGTTACCGATAACCGACCGGAGCCGGCGATGCTCAACGAAATCCACAAGGACGCACAGACCCGCATGCACAAGAGCATCGAGGCGCTGCGCCACGACCTGACCAAGGTCCGCACCGGGCGCGCCTCGACCGCGCTGGTCGATCATCTCAAGGTCAGCTACTACGGGTCCGAGATGCCGCTGTCCCAGGTCGCCAGCATCGCCGTGACCGACGCGCGCTCGCTGACCATCACCCCCTGGGAGAAGCAGATGGTGGCGCCGGTGGAGAAGGCGATCCTGGCCTCGGACCTGGGCCTGACCCCCAATACCGCGGGCACCGTGATCCGCATCAACATGCCGGCGTTGACCGAGGAGCGCCGCCGCGAGCTCTCCAAGCACGTCCACAACGAGGGCGAGAACGCCAAGATCGCGATCCGCAACATCCGCCGGGATGCCAACCAGAAGGTCAAGGAGCTGCTCAAGGAGAAGCAGATCAGCGAGGACGAGGAGCGCCGCAGCGAGGACGAGGTGCAAAAACTCACCGACCAGGCGATCCGCGACGTCGATGACGTGGTCAAGGCCAAGGAACAGGAGTTGATGGCGGTTTGAAGGCCGTGACGGGTGATTCGTGAATCGTGATTGGCCAGAAGCCACAACCTGGAGAGGCCATACCATTGCCTGAGACGCAGGATTCGCAGGACCGCGCTCCGCCGAATCACCCATCACCAATCCCGGATCGCGGCGCCCTGCCCCGCCACGTCGCGGTGATCATGGACGGGAACGGGCGCTGGGCCGCGCGCCGGCGCCGGCCGCGGATGATCGGCCACCGGGCCGGCGCGCGCGCCGTCAATCTGTGCATCGACTTCTGCCTGGATCGCGGCATCGGCGCGCTGACCCTGTTCGCGTTCTCCAGCGAGAACTGGGGCCGGCCGGAGGAGGAGGTCGGCGCGCTGATGAAGCTGTTCCTCAACGCGCTCGAGCGCGAGGTCGAGGAGCTCGACCGGCGCGGCGTGCGGATCCGTTTCATCGGCGAACGCGAGCGCTTCGCCGGACCGATCCGCGAGCGGATGGACGCCGCCGAGGCAAGTACCCGCGGCAACGGCCGCCTGCACCTGGCCATCGCGGCGAGCTACGGCGGACGCCAGGACGTCGCCGCCGCCGCCCGCGCGCTGGCCACCGAGGTCGCCGCCGGCCGGCTGCGGCCCGAGGACATCGACGAGCGCGCCGTGGGCGCGCGGATGGCGCTGTCCGACCTACCCGACCCCGACCTGTTCATCCGCACCGGCGGCGACCTGCGGATCAGCAATTTCCTGCTCTGGCAGCTCGCCTACACCGAGCTGTGGTTCACCGATATCCTGTGGCCGGAGCTCGACACCGCCACGCTGGAGCGGGCGCTGGCCGACTTTGCCGCGCGCGAGCGGCGTTTCGGGCTGACCGGCGAGCAGGCCGGTGGCTTCTCCAACCTCCCTTCGGACCGGGCCCCGGAATGACGAGAACACGTGTATTCGCGGCGCTGATCATGGCGCCGGTGGCGATCGCCGCGGTGCTGCTGCTGTCCACTCCCTGGATGGTGGCGGCCGGCGCGGTGCTGTTCCTGGCCGGGCTGTGGGAGTGGTTCCGGCTGGCGGAGGTCGACGACGCCCTGGCGCGCGGGGTCCTGCTGCTGGCCAACCTGCTGCTGATGGTGGCGCTGGTGTGGGCCTCTTCGGTCGACGGCAGCGGCTCGCTGGTGCTGTTCAAGCTGCTGGCGGTGCTCGGCCTGGTCTGGTGGATGCTGGCGATGCTGTGGCTGCGGCGCCCCGAGTTCGCCTCCGACCACGACACCCACGCCCGGGTCCTCAAGCTGGCCGCGGCCACCGCCAGCGTGATCCCCGCATGGTGCGCGCTGGCGGTCATCCACGCCGGCCAGCCGCACGGCCATCGCTGGCTGCTGATCGCGCTGGCGATCGTGTGGGCGGCGGACACCGGCGCCTACTTCACCGGGCGCCGCTTCGGCAGGCGCAAGCTGGCGCCCCGGATCAGCCCGAACAAGACCGTCGAGGGGCTGCTGGGCGGGGTCGCCGCCGGCGTCCTGCTGGCGGTGCTGGCGGCGCCGCTGGCCGGCGCCAGCCTGGCGCAGCTGCCGCTGGTGGCCCTGGTGGCGCTGCTCACCGTGGTGTTCTCGGTGATCGGCGACCTGTTCGAGAGCCTGCTCAAGCGCCACGTCGGCGCCAAGGACTCGGGCACCATGATTCCCGGCCACGGCGGCCTGCTCGACCGGATCGACAGCGTCCTGGCGGCGCTGCCCGCCTTCGCCGTCGGCCAGATCTGGCTCGGGTTCTGAGCCGGGATGCGGATGCCGGCGCCAGCGCGACCGCCGATGCCGGGCCCGGGCATCCGCGCCGGGCGGCGCGCGTGAGCGCGGTCCGCAATGTCGCGGTGCTCGGCGCCACCGGCTCGATCGGCGGCTCCGCGCTGGACGTGATCGCACGCCACCCGCAGCGGCTGCGCGCCAGTGTGCTGGCGGCCGGGGGCAACGTCGACGCGCTGCTGGCGCTGTGCCGCGCACATCGCCCCGACCACGCCGTGATCGCCGACGAATCGCGCTTCGCGGCGCTGCGCGACGGGCTGCGGGCGGCCGGCCTGCCGGTGCGCGCCTACGCCGGCGCGGCCGCACTGGAAGGGCTGGTGGCCGGCGACGCCTGCGATACGGTGGTCGCGGCGATCGTCGGCGCGGCCGGGCTGGACTCCACCCTGGCGGCGGCGCGCGCCGGCAAGCGCCTGCTGCTGGCCAACAAGGAGTCGCTGGTGCTGGCGGGAGAGCTGCTCACCGCCGCGGCACGCGGCGCCGGCGCCACCATCGTGCCGATCGACAGCGAGCACAACGCGATCTTCCAGTGCCTGCCCGGCGGACGGGTGGACGAGGGCGTCCGCCGCCTCGTGCTGACCGCATCCGGCGGGCCGTTCCGCGGGCGCAACCGCGCCGAGCTGGCGGGCGTGACCCCGGCCCAGGCGGTGGCCCACCCGAAGTGGTCGATGGGGCCGAAGATCTCGGTCGACTCCGCGACGCTGATGAACAAGGGCCTGGAGGTGATCGAGGCCCATCACCTGTTCGGCCTGCCCGACGCCCGCATCGAGGTGCTGGTGCATCCGCAGAGCCTGGTCCATTCGCTGGTGGAGTTCGTCGACGGCTCCACCCTGGCGCAGCTGGGCCTGCCGGACATGCGCACCGCTCTGGCGGTGGGGCTGGGCTGGCCGAAGCGGATCGCGTCGGGGGTGCCCGGGCTGGACCTGCTGACGCAGGGGCGCCTGGATTTCGAAGCGCCCGACCCCGACGCCTTCCCCTGCCTGGCGCTGGCCCGGCAGGCCCTGGTCAGCGGGGGCACCGCACCGGCGGTGCTCAGCGCCGCCAACGAGGTGGCGGTTTCAGCCTTCCTTCAGGGCCGGATCGGTTTCCTGAACATTCCGGGGCTGGTCGCGGACACCCTCGCCGCGCTGCCCGCGACGGCCGCGGGCGACCTCGACGAGCTGCGCGCGGCGGATGCCGCCGCGCGCCGTCATGCCCTGTCCGCAATCCCGCGCCACGCCGCATGAGCCCGCCTGCATGAGTACATTCTTCGGTTCCGTGTGGTGGCTGCTGGTCAGCCTCGGCGTGCTGGTGACCTTCCACGAGTTCGGCCACTACTGGGTGGCGCGGCGCAACGGGGTGAAGGTGCTGCGATTCTCGGTGGGTTTCGGCCGGGCGCTGTGGTCGCGCCGCGGCCGCGACGGCACCGAGTACGTCGTCGCGATGCTGCCGCTCGGCGGCTACGTGAAGATGCTCGACGAGCGCGAGGCGCCGGTGCCGCCGGAACAGCTCTCGCAGTCGTTCAACCGCAAGTCGGTGTGGCGGCGCATCGCCATCGTCGCTGCCGGCCCGGCCGCGAACCTGCTGCTGTGCGTGGCCCTGCTGTGGGCGATGTTCGTGATCGGGCGCCCCGACTACGCCCCGGTGGTGGGCCACAGCGAAGGCATCGCCGCAGAAGCGGGCCTGCGCCGCGGCGACGCCATCGAGGCCGTCGGAGCACGCGCGACCCCGACCTGGAACGAGCTGCAACTGGCGCTGCTGCCCCCCGCCCTGGATCGCGCCGACGTGCGATTGCGGGTGCGCGGGGCCGACGGCGAGGTGGGCACGCGCACCCTGCCGCTCTCGCGCCTACCGGCCGAGCTCGACGACCGCCAGCTGCTGTCCGGGATCGGGCTACTGCCGCGGCATGCGCTGCTGCCGCCGGTCGTCGGCCGGGTGCTGCCGGACTCGGCCGCCTGGGGAGTGCTCGCCGAGGGCGACCGCGTCACCGCGCTGGACGGCGCTCCGGTCGGCACTTTCGACGAAATCGGCCCCCTGGTGCAGGCGCTGGGCGGCGATAGCGGCATGATCGAGGTCGAGCGCGATGGCGAGCGCCTGGCGCTGGAGATCTCCCCGCGCCTGGAGGAGACCCCGGAGCGCGGCCGCTTCTGGGCGCTCGGCATCACCCCCCAGGAAGCCGACGCCCCCCCACGCGACGCGCTGCAGCGCTACGGCCCGCTACAGGCTGTTCCCGCCGCAGTGCGCGAGACCGCGCACCTGACCGGGCAGCTGTTCGGCATGATCGGACGCGCCTTCAGCGGCAAGGTGGCGGTGGAGAACACCGTGGCCGGCCCGATCACCATCGCCCGCGCCGCCAACGCCTACGCGCAGCAGGGGGTCGCCTGGTACCTGACGATCCTCGCGCTGCTGTCGCTCAGCCTGGCGGTGCTCAACCTGTTGCCGATCCCGCTCTTGGATGGCGGGCATCTCCTGTATTACCTTATCGAGTTGGTCAAGGGCAGTCCGTTAAGCGAACGTGCCATGGTCGCCGGGCAATATGTCGGGCTGGCGCTGCTGGCCAGCCTGATGGGGCTGGCGTTCTACAACGACATCCTGCAACTGATGCAACGATGACTGCCCGCAACCCGTCCTCGCGGCTCCGCGACGGCGAGATCTCCCCAAACGGACGCACTAGATGACGCGAATTCCAAGCCGCCGCCTGCTCGCCCTCGCCCTGACCGCGGCCATCGCCGCCCCCGCCTGGGCGCAGACGGAAACGGCACCGCCGCCATCGGCCGCGTCCCCCGCCAGCGCGCGCTTCACCGTCGCCGACATTCGCGTCGACGGCCTGCAGCGGATCGGCGCCGGAACGGTATTCACCTACCTGCCGATCGAACGCGGCGACGAGGTCGACCAGACCCGCGTCGGCGAGGCGATCCGCGCGCTCTACCGCACCGGCTTCTTCGAGGACGTCCGGATCGGCCGCCAGGGCGACATCCTGGTGGTGACGGTCACCGAGCGTCCGGCCATCAACCGCCTCACCCTGACCGGCAACAAGGACATCCAGACCGAGGACCTGATGAAGGGCCTCACCGAGATCGGGCTGGCCGAGGGCGACACCTTCGACCGCCTGGCGCTCGACCGTGTCACCCAGGAACTCACCCGCCAGTACAACAACCGCGGCAAGTACAACGTCGACATCACTCCGACCGTGTCGCGGCTGGACCGCAACCGCGTCGACGTGACCATCGCCATCGACGAGGGCAAGGCCGCCAAGATCCGCCATATCAACCTGGTCGGCAACGAGCTGTACGAGCAGGAGGACCTGCTGGAGAACTGGGAGTCGGCCGAGAGCAACTGGCTCAGCTGGTATCGGCGCGACGACCAGTATTCGCGCGAGAAGCTCGACGGCGACCGCGAGAAGCTGCAGAACTTCTACATGGACCGCGGCCACCTCGACTACAGCGAGGACGGCATCCAGGTGGCGATCAGCCCCGACAAGCGCGACATGTACATCACCGCCGGCATCACCGAGGGCGAGGTGTACCGGATCTCCGGGGTCGAGGTCACCGGCGACACCGTCCTGCCGAAGGAGCAGATCGAGCAGCGGGTGTTCCTGCGCGAGGGCCAGACCTTCTCGCGCGCCCTGCTCGAGCTCAGTTCCGACGCGATCATCGCCACCCTCAGCAACATCGGCTACGCCTTCGCCCAGGTCAACCCGATTCCCGAGGTCGACCGCGAGAACCGCACCGTGGCGATCAACATGCAGGTCGTGCCGGGACCGCGGGTCAACGTGCGCCGGATCGTGTTCAAGGGCAACACCCGCACCTCCGACGAGGTGCTGCGGCGCGAGATGCGCCAGTTCGAGGGCAGCTGGTACTCGCAGGCCGCCGTGGACCGTTCCAAGGTGCGGCTGCAGCGGCTCGGCTTCTTCGAGTCCGGCAGCGTCAACGTCGAGACCGAGCCGGTGCCGGGCAGCGCGGACGAGGTGGACGTGGTGTTCAACGTCACCGAGACCACCTCGGGCAGTTTCGTGTTCGGCCTGGGCTACTCGCAGCTGTCGGGCGTCACCACCTCGATCCAGCTGTCGCAGAACAACTTCCTCGGCAGCGGCAACCGGGTCTCGATCGAGGCCAGCCGCAGCAGCTATCTGCAGCGCTACGCGTTCTCCTACCTCAACCCCTACTTCACCGACGACGGGCTGTCGCTGGGCTACAACCTGTGGTGGCGCGAGTTCGACAACTCCGACTTCAACACCGCCCAGTACTCCTCCACCAGCGCCGCCAGCCAGGCGGTGCTGGGCATCCCGATCTCCGAGCACGACAGTTTCTCGCTGCTGTTCGGCATCGACCGCAACGAGATCTTCACCTTCCGCGGATCGACCCCGGACTCCATCGTCGACTACATCGACGCCTTCGGCGCGCGCACCTTCCACGCCTGGCGCAGCGAGGTGGGCTACGCCCGCGACACCCGCAACGACTTCCTGCAGCCGACCCGGGGCACCTACCAGCGCATCTCCGCCGAGGTCACCCTGCCCGGCTCCACCGCCGAGTACTACAAGCTCAACTACGAGTTCTCCAAGTACTGGCCGATCAGCCGCGCGCTGGTGCTCAACACCCGCGCCGAGCTGGGCTACGGCGACAGCTACGGCGACGACGTGACCCGCAACATCTGCTACAACAATCCGGTCCTCGACGATCACGACGACGATCCCGATACCCCGGACGTGTGGGTGCCCGGCGCCGATCCGTCGGACCCGTGCGAGCCGTCCTCCGACGACTTCGTCAGGACGGTCACCGCCGGCGGCCTGCCGTTCTACGAGAACTTCTACGCCGGCGGCACCCGCTCGGTGCGCGGCTTCCGCGACAACACCCTGGGCCCGCGCGAGGGCGCCGGGGACAGCACCTTCCTGCAGCCGCTCGGCGGCGCGTTCAAGACCGTCGGTTCGCTGGAAATGTACTTTCCGACCCTGCTCGACTCGCCGGCGGCGCGGATCTCGGCGTTCGTCGACTTCGGCAACGTGTACAGCGATTTCGACGCCTTCGAAGCGAAGGAGCTGCGGATCTCGGCGGGCGTCGCGCTGATGTGGCGCGCGCCGGTGGGCCCGATCTCGATCAGCTACGCGTTCCCGATCGAGAAGCAGGACACGGTGCGCGGCGGTTCCGGCGACCTGATCCGCGAGGGCGACGAAGTCGAGCGCCTGCAGTTCACGTTCGGCGGCGCGTTCTGAGGCCGCGGCGCCGCCCGGTCCTCCCATGGATGCGAAGCATGCACTGACCGCCGCCGAACTCGCGCAACGGCTCGGTCTGGAGCTGCGCGGCGATCCCGCGATTGCCCTGCACGGGGTGGGCTCGCTGGCGGCGGCCGGCCCCGGCGAGCTGGCGTTCCTCTCCAGCGCCCGATATCGCGGCGAGCTCGCCGCGACCCGCGCCGGCGCGGTGCTGCTACGCGGTGAAGACGCCGCCGGCTATCCCGGGACCGCCCTGGTCGCCGGGGATCCGTACGCGGCCTACGCGCGCGCCGCGGCGCTGTTCCACCCGCGGCGGGTGGCGGCACCGGGGATCCATCCCAGTGCGGTCGTGCACGCCGATGCCGAGGTGGATCCCGCGGCCGAGGTCGGACCCCTGACGAGCATCGGCGCCCGCAGCCGGGTGGCGGCCGGCGCGATCGTCGGGCCGGGCTGCGTGATCGGCGAGGATTGCGCGGTCGGCCGCGACTGCGAACTGGTCGCGCGCGTCACCCTGGTGGCGCGGGTGCTGCTGGGGGCGCGGGTGCGGATCCATCCCGGCGCGGTACTCGGGGCCGACGGCTTCGGCCTGGCGATGGATGCCGGCCGCTGGATCAACGTGCCGCAACTGGGCGGCGTGCGCGTCGGCGACGACTGCGAGATCGGCGCCAACACCACCATCGACCGCGGCGCCATCGAGGACACGGTGCTCGAGGAGGACGTCCGCCTGGACAACCTGATCCAGATCGCCCACAACGTGCACGTCGGCGCGCATACCGCCATGGCGGGCTGCGTCGGGATCGCCGGCAGCGCGCGGATCGGCCGCTACTGCATGCTCGCCGGAGCCGCCGGCGTCGCCGGCCACCTCGAGATCTGCGACCATGTGGTGGTCACCGCCATGAGCATGGTCTCGCAGTCCATCCGCGAGCCGGGCGAGTATTCTTCCGGCATTTCGGTGATGCGCAGCCGCGATTGGCGCCGCAGCGCGGCGCGCCTGCGCCAGCTGGACGGCCTCGCGCGACGCGTCATCGCCTTGGAACGGGAACGGGAATGAATCGAGAACTGTCACTGCCGATCGGCTTCCAGGGCATCCAAGAGCTGCTCCCGCATCGCTACCCGTTCCTGCTGGTCGACCGGGTGGTCGAGTTCGAATGCGACCGCCGGGTGCGCTGCTACAAGCACGTCTCGGCCAACGAGCACTTCTTCCAGGGGCACTTTCCGGGCAATCCGGTGATGCCCGGGGTGCTGGTGATCGAGGCGTTGGCGCAGGCCGGCGGCGTGCTCAGCCACCTGAGCAAGAAGGTGGATTGCACCGGCCGGATCTCCTACCTGGTCAAGGTGGACAAGGCCCGGTTCTCGCGCATGGTGGTGCCCGGGGACCGTCTCGACCTGGACGTGGAGATCCGCCGCGCGATCCGCAACATGACGCTGTATGCCGGCACCGCCAGCGTGAACGGCGAAGAGGTCGCCTGCGCGGAGATCCTCTGCGCCGAGGTCCAGGAGCGGGAATGACCGCCGCTCCGGCGATCCATCACTCCGCGGTGGTCGACCCGTCGGCGCGAATCGGCGAGGGCGTGTCGATCGGCGCCTTCAGCCTGATCGGTGCGGAGGTCGAGATCGGCGCCGGCACCAGGATCGGCCCCCACTGCAGCATTTCCGGGCCCGCCAGGATCGGCCGCGACAACCGCATCCACGGCCACGCCGCGATCGGCGGCGACCCGCAGGACAAGAAATACCGCGGCGAGCGCGTCGAACTCGAGATCGGCGACCGCAACACCATCCGCGAGTTCGTCACCATCAACCGCGGCACCGGCGATGGCGGCGGCTGCACCAGGATCGGCCACGACAACTGGCTGCTCGCCTATGCCCACGTGGCCCACGACTGCCGGGTCGGCGACCACTGCGTGTTCTCCAACAATGCCACCCTCGCCGGGCACGTCGAGATCGGCGACCACGTGATCCTCAGCGGCTTCGTCGGCATCCACCAGTTCTGCCGGATCGGCATGCACGCCTTCGTCGGCATGGGCGCGTTCGTCAACGGCGACGTGCCGCCCTTCGTGATGGTGGCGCAGGAGGGCTACGGACGGCCCCGCGGCATCAACAGCGAAGGGCTGAAGCGGCGCGGATTCGATCCGGCGCGCACCGCTGCGATCAAGCGCGCCTATCGCGCGCTCTACCTGTCGGGCGGCAGCCAGGAGGAGATCCGCGCCCGGCTGGAGGAGATCGCCGGCGAGAGCGACGACGTCCGCCAGATGCTCGATTTCGTCGAGGCCGGCCAGCGCCCGCTGCTAAGATGACCCGCTCCTGGCCGCGATGACCGCCGAGCCGTGAACAGCGCACCCGACCCCGCCGCCACGGTCGACACTCCAGCTCCAGCCGCCGCACCGCCCGCCCGGCCGGTACCGCGGTTCGCGCTGGTCGCCGGCGAGGCGTCCGGGGACCAGCTCGGCGCCGGCCTGATCCGCGAGCTGCGGCAGCGCCATCCGCACGCGCTGTTCGCCGGGGTCGGGGGAGATGCCATGCGGGCGGCCGGGCTGGATGCCTGGCACGACGCCTCGGAACTGGCGGTCATGGGACTGAGCGAGGTGCTCTCGCACCTGCCGCGGCTGCTGATGCTGCGGGCCGCGCTGCGGCGCCGGATCCTGGCGTGGCGGCCGGACGCCTTCATCGGCATCGACGCTCCCGACTTCAACCTGGGGCTCGAGCGGATGCTCCGGCTGCGCGGCGTGCGCACGGTGCACTACGTCAGCCCCTCGGTCTGGGCGTGGCGCCGGGGCCGCGCGCGCAGCATCGGCCGCAGCGCCGACCGGGTGCTGTGCCTGTTCCCGATGGAGCCGGAGATCTACGCCGGCTACGGCGTCGATGCGCGCTTCGTCGGCCACCCGATGGCCGACGCGATGCCGCTGGACCCGGACCGGCGTGCGGCGCGGGCGCGCCTCGACGTGGCCCGCGACGCCACCGTGCTGGCGGTGCTGCCCGGTTCGCGCCTGGGCGAGATCGGGCGGCTCGCCGAGGTCTTCCTCGAGGCGGCGGCGCTGGTGGCGGCGGAGGTCCCCGGCCTGCTGGTGCTGGTGCCGGCGGCCGACGCCCGCTGCGCCGAGGCGCTGCGGGCGCGGATCGCCGCCTCGCCGCTGCGCGGCGCCGGCGTGCGCCTGCTGGACGGGCAGGCGCGCGAGGCGATGGTGGCCGCGGACGCGGTGCTGCTCGCGTCCGGCACCGCCACCCTCGAGGGGATGCTGGCGAAGCGGCCGATGGTGGTCGGCTACCGCGTCGCTCGCGCAACGTCTATCCTGGTCAGGGCGCTGGGGCTGCTGAAGATCGAACGCTACGCCCTGCCCAACGTGCTTGCCGGAGAGGAACTGGTTCCCGAACTCATGCAGGAGCGATGCACCGCCCCCGATCTGGCCGCAGCCGTGCTCGGCTGGCTGCGCGACCCGCGCGCCGTGGCCGCGCTCGAACCGCGCTTCCGGCAGATCCACGCCACCCTGCGTCGCGACGCCTCGGCGCGCGCCGCCGACGTGGTCGAAGCGCTGGTGGCGCGCCGGTGAACGCGCTGGTCGCCGGGGTCGACGAGGCCGGTCGCGGGCCGCTGGCCGGGCCGGTGGTGGTCGCGGCCGTGGTGTTCGACCCGGCACGGCCGCGCATCAACGGCCTCGACGATTCCAAGCAGCTCTGCGCCGCCCGCCGCGAGGTCCTGTACGCCCGCATCGTCGAGCGAGCGCTGGCCTGGCGCATCGTGTTCATCGAGGCGGGCGAGATCGACCGCATCAACATCCTCCAGGCCACCCTGCTGGGAATGCGCCGCGCGCTGGAGGGCGTGGTGGACACGGTCGGCGATCGGGGCACCTGCAGCGCCCGCGTCGACGGCAACCTGCTGCCGCCGGGCCTGCCGTGCGCGGCCGAGGCGCTGGTCGGCGGGGATGCGCGCGACCGCTCGATCATGGCGGCGTCGATCCTGGCCAAGGTGGCCCGCGACCGCGCCATGCGCGAGCGCCACCTCCACCACCCCGGCTACCGGTTCGACCTGCACAAGGGCTATTCGACGCCCGCGCACCTGGACGCGCTCAACCGGCTCGGCCCCTGCCCCGAGCACCGCCGCAGCTTCGCCCCGGTTCGGCTGGCCGCGCAGGGATCGATGTTTGCGCCGGCGCCGCTGTCCGAAGCCCTGGCCTGACCGCACCCGGCCGCCCGCGGCCCCTGTCAAGCCTTGTCGGCACCGCCCCCCCGGCCTACCCTGCGTGCTGACGCGACGGCCGTCCGATGTCCACACGCTTCGCCCACCTCCACCTGCACAGCGAATACTCGCTGGTCGATTCGACGATCCGCATTCCGCAGCTGGTCGCGCGTTGCGCTGCGCTCGGCCAGCCCGCCATGGCGATCACCGACCGCAACAACCTGTTCGCGCTGGTGGAGTTCCACCGCAGGGCCGAGGCCGCCGGGCTGAAGCCGATCACCGGCGCCGACGTGATGATCGCCGAAGGCGACGAGGCGGCCTGGCCGGTCACGCTGCTGTGCCGCAACCGCGAGGGCTATCTCGGGCTCTCGCGGCTGCTCAGCCGCGCCTGGATGGAGGGCCACCGCACCGACGGCGTGGTCGCGCGCCCGCAATGGTTGCGCGCCGAGTGCGGCGACCTGTTCGCCCTGGTCGGCCGCCACAGCGAGGCCGGACGGCTGGCCGCGGCCGGCCGCCACGAGCTGGCGCTGCAGTGGCTGGCGGACCTGCACGCCGGCTTCGGCGACCGCCTGCACCTGGAACTGACCCGCTGCGGCCGCGAGGGCGAGGAGGCGTTCAACGAGTTCGCGCTGCATGCGGCATCGGTCCGCGGGATCCCGGTCGTGGCCAGCAACGACGTGCGCTTCATCGACGCGGAGGGGTTCGCCGCCCACGAGGCCCGGGTGTGCATCGCCTCCGGCCGGGTACTGGAGGATCCGCGCCGGCCGCGCGACTACAGCCCGCAGCAGTACCTCAAGTCCGCCGACGAGATGGCGGCGCTGTTCGCCGACCTGCCCGACGCGCTCGACAATACCGTGGCGCTGGCGCAGCGCTGCAACTTCGAACTGAGCCTGGGCAAGTACTACCTGCCGGCTTTCCCGGTGCCGGACGACCACACCCTGGAGTCCTGGATCCGAAAGGAAGCGCGCGACGGCCTGGCGGCGCGGCTCGCCAGGCACCCGCTGGCCGACGGCCACACCCGGGAAAGCTATGCCGAGCGCCTGGAGGCCGAACTCGCGGTGATCCTCTCGATGGGGTTCCCCGGCTACTTCCTGATCGTCGCCGACTTCATCAACTGGGCCAAGCAGCACGACATCCCGGTGGGCCCGGGGCGCGGCTCCGGCGCCGGTTCGCTGGTGGCCTGGTCGCTCGGCATCACCGACATCGACCCGCTGCCTTACGACCTGCTGTTCGAGCGCTTCCTCAACCCCGAACGCGTGTCGATGCCGGATTTCGACATCGATTTCTGCATGGACCGCCGCGACGAGGTGATCGACTACGTCTCGGCCAAGTACGGCCGCGACCGGGTCAGCCAGATCATCACCTACGGCACCATGGCGGCCAAGGCGGTGGTGCGCGACGTCGGGCGCGTGCTCGGCTATCCGTACGGCTTCGTCGACGGCATCGCCAAGCTGGTGCCGCTGGTGCTCGGGATCTCGCTGTCCGACGCGCTCGGCCGCACCGAAAAGGCGCAGAAGGACGAGAACCTGCGCTCCGCCGAGCTGATCCAGCGCTACGCCGAAGAGGACGACGTCCGCGACCTGATCGACCTCGCCCTGCAGCTCGAGGACCTCACCCGCAACGCCGGCAAGCACGCCGGCGGCGTGGTGATCGCGCCGAGCCCGCTGTCGGACTTCTGCCCGCTGTTCGCCGAGCACGACGGCGAAGGCCGCGGCAAGCAGCCGGTGACCCAGTTCGACAAGGACGACGTCGAGGCGGTCGGCCTGGTCAAGTTCGACTTCCTCGGCCTGCGCACGCTGACGATCATCGACTGGGCGGTGAAGGCGATCAACAAAGGCCGTGATTCGAATCACGGCCCTCTCGACATCACCGCCCTCCCGCTCGACGACAAGGCCACCTACGAGCTGTTCGCGCGCGGCGATACCGTGGCGGTGTTCCAGTTCGAGTCGCGCGGGATGCGCGAGCTGCTCAAGCGCGCCCGGCCCGACACCTTCGAGGACATCATCGCGCTGGCGGCGCTGTTCCGCCCCGGCCCGCTGGGCTCGGGGATGGACCGGGAATGGGTCGACCGCAAGCACGGCCACACCGAGGTCAGCTACCCGCATCCGGCGCTGGAACCGGTGCTCAAGCCGACCTACGGCGTGATCGTCTACCAGGAACAGGTGATGCAGATCGCCCAGGTCCTGGCCGGCTACTCGCTCGGCGGCGCCGACCTGCTGCGCCGCGCGATGGGCAAGAAAAAGGCCGAGGAGATGGCCAGGGAGCGCGCCAAGTTCGAGGCCGGCGCGGCCGCGAACGGCGTCGACGCGCGCACCGCCACCCAGATCTTCGACCTGATGGAGAAGTTCGCCGAGTACGGCTTCAACAAGTCGCACTCGGCCGCCTACGCCCTGGTGGCCTACCAGACCGCATGGCTCAAGGTGCACCATCCGGCGGAATTCATGGCCGCGGTGCTGTCCTCGGACATGGACAACACCGACAAGGTGGTCGGGTTCCTCGAGGAGGCGCGGGCGCGGAGCCTGACCGTGCTGCCGCCCGACGTGAACGCATCGGGCTACATGTTCGAGGCGATCGACGCGGCCACCATCCGCTACGGCCTGGGCGCGGTGAAGGGGGTCGGCCGCGGCGCCTGCGAGGCGATCGCCGCCGAGCGCGCCGCCGCCGGCCCGTTCGCCGACCTGCTGGACTTCTGCCGCCGGGTCGGTACCGCGCGCTTCAACCGCCGCACCCTCGAGGCGCTGGTCCAGTCGGGCGCGATGGACGCCCTGGGCAGCCAGCGCGCTTCGCTGATGCTGCAGCTGCCCGAGGTGATCAAGGCCTGCGACCAGCTCGCCCGCGAACGCGACGCCGGCCAGGTCTCGCTGTTCGGCGGCGGCGGCGAGGCCGGACCGGCGCTGCAGATCGAACTGCCCGAGGCCGACCCCTGGCCGCTGGCGCAGATCCTCGCCGGCGAGCGCGAGACCCTCGGCCACTACCTCAGCGGCCACCCCATCGATCCCTACCGCGAGGAGCTGCGCGAGCTGGTCGGCCACGACCTCGGCGGCCTCGACGCGGTCTGGGCCGCGCGGCCGGAGGATGCGCGCAGCTGGCGGCCCGAGGTCTCGACGATCGTCGCCGGGCTGGTCACGGCGATGCGGCGGCGCGGTGAGTCGCAGGCGTTCGTGCAGCTGGAGGACGGCCGCGGCCGGCTCGAGTGCGCGTTCTTCGCGGAAGCCTGGCAGGAATACGCCTCGCTGCTGACCCGGGACCGCATCCTGATCGTCGAGGGCGGGCTGCGCGAGGACGAGTTCAGCGGCGGTTTCGCGCTGCGGGCGCGGCGCTGCTGGGACTTCCGGCAGCTCTGTCCGCAGATCGCACGGCGCCTGTGGCTGCGCCTGGACCTGCGCGAGCGGGGCCTGCTGGCGCGCATCGAGGGCCTGCTCGCCCCGCATCGGCCGGGCCCGACCCCGCTGCGCTACGACCTGATGGTGCCGGCGGGGGCGGCCGGCTCGCTCGACCTGAACGGCGCTCAGAGCGTGCGCGTGGACGCCGAGCTGCTCGGCCAGCTGCGCGCGCAGCCGGGCGTGCGCGGGGTGAAAGTGGCGCTGCAACGGCCCTGGGGCTGAGCGGCGCGGGCCGCAACGGGCGCCTCCCTACTCCGCGGTACGGCCGGCTCCGGCCCTTCCGCTAGACTGTCCGACCTTCCGGCCCCACGGACGCCGATGAACCCGAACTACCTCGATTTCGAACAGCCCATCGCCGATCTGGAGGCCAAGATCCAGGAACTGCGCCAGGCCAGTTCCGGCCCGGCGGTCAACATCGACGCCGAGATCCACGCACTGCAGGACAAGCTGCGCAAGCGCACCGCGCAGATCTTCCGCGACCTCAGCCCCTGGCAGGTCTCGCAGCTCGCCCGCCACCCGGCCCGGCCCTACACCTACGACTACGTGCGGGTGATGTGCGACGAGTTCGAGGAACTGGCCGGCGACCGCGCCTTCTCCGACGATGCCGCGATCGTCGGCGGCCTGGGCCGGGTCGACGGGCGCAGCGTGATGATCATCGGCCACGAGAAGGGCCGCGACACCAAGGCCAAGGTGCGCCGCAACTTCGGCATGCCGCGCCCCGAAGGCTATCGCAAGGCGCTGCGGCTGATGAAGATGGCCGAGCGTTTCGGCGTGCCGCTGCTGACCTTCATCGACACCCCCGGCGCCTACCCCGGGATCGGCGCCGAGGAGCGCGGCCAGTCCGAGGCGATCGCGCGCAACCTGCTGGAGATGGCGGAACTGCGCATTCCGATCGTCTGCACCGTGATCGGCGAAGGCGGTTCCGGCGGCGCGCTGGCGATCGGCGTGGGGGACCGCACCCTGATGCTGGAATACAGCACCTACTCGGTGATCTCGCCGGAGGGCTGCGCCTCGATCCTGTGGAAGGACGCCGAGAAGAAGCGCGAGGCCGCCGAGCAGCTCGGCCTGACCGCCAGGCGCCTGCTCGAGCTCGGCCTGATCGACAAGCTGGTGCGCGAACCCACCGGTGGCGCGCACCGCAATCCGCGCCAGACCGCCACCCGCCTGAAGGCGGTGCTGCTCAACGAGCTGGATGCGCTGGAACGGGTGCCGCTGCCGGAACTGCTGGAGCGGCGCTACCGGCGGCTGCGCGGCTATGGGGCCTACGAGGCCGCATAATCCGCGCACCGCCCCGCATCCAGCCGACAAGGAGCGTCGATGAGCCCCATCCTGCTGTTCTCGATCCTGCTGCAGATCGCCTGCGCGGTGCACGCGGTCCGTACCGGGCGCCCGCTGTACTGGATCTTCATCCTGCTGATCGGCTCGTACATCGCCGTGGCGATCTACCTGGTCGCCGAGGTGCTGCCGGGAGTGAGCGACAGCCGCGGGGCACGGCGAGCGGTCAGGAGCCTGCACGGGAGGATCGACCCGGAGCGTGGCAAACGCGAGGCCGCCCGCCAGCTGGAACTGGCGGACACCAAGGACAACCGCCGCAGGCTGGCCGAGCAGAGCCTCGCCGCCGGCGACTACCAGCAGGCGGCCGAGCTGTACCGCTCGGCCCTGAGCGGCATCTATGCGACCGATCCACACCTCATGCTCGGGTTGGCGAATGCGCAGTTCGAACTCGGCCTGCCGCAGGAGGCCCGGACGACCCTCGACGAGCTGATCGCCGCCAATCCGGATTTTCGCTCCAGCGAGGGCCATCTGCTCTACGCCCGTGCCGTCGAGGCCGTCGGCGATGTCGCCGCAGCCCTGCACGAGTACGAGGCGTTGACGCCTGGATTCTCCGGCGAGGAAGCGCGGGTCCGCCACGGGCTGCTGTTGAAGCGGTGCGGCGATCCCGACGCGGCCGCGGCGCTGTTCCGGGAAACCCTCAAGCGCGCGCAGCACTCGCCGCGCTACTATCGGCGCGAGCAGCGCCAGTGGATCGCCATCGCCGAGCGAGAACTGGGATGAACGCCGCCGCGCCGGCCCTCGCGGGCGGGCCGGCGGTTGGCGCCAGGATCCGCCTGGGACTAGGATCGCCCGGTGGCCGGGCGCGCCGGCGGTTTCCGGACCCAGGCGCGTCCCGCGCAGCCGGACCGCCCGGGCGGCTCCCCCGCCAGCCGCACGATTCCAGCTGATGCCCCAAGCTCCCTCTCCCGCCCTGTTGCCCCGCGCGTCTCCCGCCGAGGCGCGTCCGCTGCTGGTCGGCTACAGCGGCGGCGTCGATTCGACGGTGCTGCTGCATCTGCTGCTCGAAGCGAAAGCGAGCGGACGATGGGATCGGCTGCGGGCGATCCATGTCCACCACGGACTGCACCCCGAGGCGGACGCCTGGGCCCGGCATTGCCGGCGCGCCTGCGATGCCCTCGGCGTGCCGCTGCGCATCGTTCGCGTCAGCGTGTCCGGCGATGCCGGAACCGGCCCGGAGGCGGCTGCCCGCGCGGCGCGCCATGCCGCGTTCGCGGCCGAGCTGCGCCCCGGCGAGGTGCTGGCCCTCGCCCATCACCGCGACGACCAGGCCGAGACCTTCCTGCTGCGGGCGCTGCGCGGGTCCGGCGCGGAGGGCCTGGGTGCGATGCGGCCGTGGCGGCGCTACGGCCGCGGCTGGCTGTGGCGGCCGCTGCTCGACGCGGCACGCGCGGACCTGCTTGACGCGGCCCGGGCCCGCGGGCTGGCGTGGATCGAAGATCCGGCCAATGCCGACCCCGGACACGACCGCAACTTTCTCCGCCACCGGGTGCTGCCGCTGCTGGAGCGGCGCTGGCCGCAGGCCCGGGCCGCGTTCGCGGCAAGCGCCGGCCTCGCGGCCGAGGCCTCTGCCCTGCTGGGCGAGGAGGACGCCCAGGCCCTGGCGAGCGTGCGCACCCCCGACCCGTGGACCCTGTCGGTCGCCGCCCTGCTGTCGCTGCCGGCGCCGCGACGGGCGCGGGTGCTGCGGCTGTGGGTGGAGGGCCTGGGACTGCCGCCGCTGCCGGCGCGCGGCCTGCGCCAGGTCGAGACGCAGATGCTGCACGCCGCGTCCGACCGCAACCCGGCCTTCGCCTGGCACGGCGTGGCGCTGCGGCGCTGGCGCGACCTGCTGCACGCGGGGCCGCAGCAACCGGTGCTGCCGGCCGAACTGGAACTCGCCTGGTCCCCGCCGTATCCGCCCCTGCTGCTGCCGGGCGGCGGCAGCCTGGCGTTCGAGAACCGGGACGACGGCAATGCCCGGCACCCCGGCCCTGCGGCGGAAACCGGCGCGGCGCCCGCACCGGAGCTGCGGGTGCGGGCCCGCCGCGGCGGCGAACGCATCCGCCTGCCGCGGCGCGACCACAGCCATTCGCTCAAGCACGTGCTGCAGGCGCTCGGGGTCCCTCCCTGGGTACGCGCCCGGATGCCGCTGCTGGTGGACGGCGACGGCGCGGTGCTCGCGGCGGGCGACATCGCGGTCTCCGCTTCGCTCGACGCCTGGTTGCGCGACCGCCGGCTACGGCTGGCGTGGTCCCCGGGTGCGGTCTTCGAGTGATTTCCGGCGGTCCCGGCCTGCGCATCCACGGCGCTTGGCTTAGACTTGCCGGATGCCGCGCAAACCAGCCCCGGAACCCGCCGAGTCCCCCGGCGTCGCCGATTTCGAAGCCTCCCTCGACCAGCTCGAACGGCTGGTGGAGAAGATGGAGAGCGGCGACATGAGCCTGGACGAATCCCTGGCCGCGTACGAGCGCGGGGTCGGCCTGTACCGCCGCTGCCAGCAGGCGCTCGAACAGGCGGAACTGCGGGTGAAGCTGCTCAGCGAACCGGAGCGGCCGGACAGCGCCGAGCCGTTCCCCGGCATTCCCGGCGATGCCTGATCCGGCCGCGCGGCCGGATCCGCAGCTGCAAGCCTGGCGCGCGCGCGCGGACGCCGCGCTGGAACGCGCGCTGGCCGCATTGGAACACGGCGAACCGCGTCTGCTCGGGGCGATGCGCCACGCCGCCCTGGCCGGCGGCAAGCGCATCCGGCCGTTGCTGGTCTATGCCTGCGGCAACGCCTTCGGTGCCGCCGACGCCGCCCTGGACGCGCCCGCGGCGGCGGTGGAGCTGGTCCACGCCTATTCGCTGGTGCACGACGACCTTCCGGCGATGGACGACGACGCGCTGCGCCGCGGCCGGCCGACCGTGCACATCGCCTTCGACGAGGCCACCGCGATCCTGGCGGGCGATGCGCTGCAGTCGCTGGCGTTCGCGGTGCTGGCGGACGCGCCGGTCGACGACGGCCGCCGCGTGGCGATGCTGCGCGAGCTCGCCGGCGCGGCCGGGGCCGACGGCATGTGCGGCGGGCAGGCGCGCGACCTGGCGGCCGCCGGCAGCAAGCAGCAGCGCGGGGCCGATCGCCTGCTTCCTGTCGTCGAGCTCGAACGGCTCCACGCCATGAAGACCGGCGCCCTGCTGCGCGCGGCGGTGCGGCTGGGCGCGATCGCCGCCGGTGCCGATGCCGCGGCGCGGGCGCAGCTGGACCGCTACGCCAGCGCGCTCGGCCTCGGCTTCCAGATCCGCGACGACCTGCTCGACGTCGAGGGCGACAGCGCCACCCTCGGCAAGACCGCCGGCAAGGACGCGGCCCAGGCCAAGGCCACGTTTCCGGGCCTGCTCGGCGTGGAGGCCTCGCGTGGCCGGCTGGCCGGGCTGGGCGAGGAGATGAACGCCGCGCTCGACGCTCTCGGGATGACCGCGGACGCGCCGCTGCGGCAGCTGGGCCGCCAGGCGATCGAACGTACCCACTAGAACCGGCCGCCTAGAACCGGCCGCCGCGCCGACCCGCCCGCCAAGTTGGCCAGATCCGCCGATCCGAATGCGGATCAAACCGCCTCGCACGCCGCGCCGGTGTCGCGATTGCCCTCGCTCCCACGGGGCGTCTTTCCAGTTCGCTGCCGCGCGGCTCGCATGCTTGGCGCGCCTGCGGAATCCGCCGTGCCGCTTGGCCTGCCGCGCGCGATCTTCGCTCAGGTCAGCACGCGGATGGTCAGCGGGTAGCGATAGCGCTCGCCGTTCCAGGCCTTGACCGCGGCGACGATGCTGCAGACCAGCCACAGCAGCGCGATCGCCGCGACCAGGAGCAGCAGCACGATCCCGGCGGGGAGGGTGAGGATCGCGCCCACGCCGAGCGTGAGCACCGTGACCCCCACCAGGCCGACCCCGGCGGCGAGCGCCGCCGCGGCGTAGATCAGTATGCTGAGGTTGAAATTGACCGCTTCGCGCGCGTGATCGGCGGCGAACGGGGAGTCGTCGCGCTTGAGCAGGTAGACGATGCCGGCCCCGACCACCCCGGCCACTCCCACCAGCCAGCTGGTCATCAATGCGAGGATCAGCGCCGCCAGGTGCGCGGCTGCCGCCCATTGCCGCTCGGTGGCGGCGGGGTTGGCGGTTCGCAGGGTGTGTTCCATCGCTCGGCTCCAGCCGGGCGGACGTTGCCCGGTCACCTTCGATGATGGGCGCAGGGAGCGCGGGCTCAAGCCAACTGATGGCCTATCCCGCGTTGCGGCTCCGGGCGCCGCCGGCGGACCGGCCGGCGAGCCGGCCCGGCCCGGCCCGGCACGGCCGGACTGGACCGGGCAGGCCGGCGGCCGCGCGCGCTACTTGATCAGCCGGATGGCGAACGGATAACGATATGCCACGCCTTCGTTGGACTTGATCGCCGCGATGATGATGAACACCAGCGCCGCGACGCCGATGATCAGCATCAGCGGGATCACGATCAGGAAGCCGATCCCCAGGGTCAGGATCCCGAGCATGAACAGCACCAGGAACAGGCCCGCCAGGGTGATGTTGAAGTTCAGCGCTTCCTTGGCCTGGTCGTCGACGAACGGCATGGTTTCCTTTTTCACCAGCCAGATGACGAGCGGGCCGATGAAACAGCCGATGCTGCCGGCCCAGCCGGCGGTGACCAGACCGCCCAGCAGCGCGGACAGATGCGCGAACATCGCCCACTGCCGCTCCTCGGCGCTGATCGCGCTCGCCTGCCCGGGCGTGGGCGCGGGTGGTGGTGCCGGTGGCGGTGGTGGTGCGGTCTCGTGTGGATCGGTCATGAAGCCCCCTCTGCGCCGACGCGTTGCACCCACCGGGGGCAGGCGCGTTCCCGGCGGCCGTTGGGACGATGTCCCATCCCCCAAGCTTAACGTCAATCGCCGCCGGCGACGGTCATCCGCCCCACCAGGATCGAACCGGTCGCGATATGCGAGCGCGGATCGACGTCGCTGCCGACCGCCTCGAACCGGTCGAACATCGCCTTCAGGTTGCCCGCCACCGTGATCCCGTCCACCGCGTGCGCGACCGCCCCGTCCTCCACCCAGAACCCGGAGGCCCCGCGCGAATAGTCGCCGGTCACCGGGTTGACCCCCTGCCCCATCAGCTCGGTCACCACCAGGCCGCGGCCCATCCCGCGCAGCAGCTCCTCGAAACCGCCGGCGCTGGCCGCCACCTCCAGGTTGTGCACGCCACCGGCGTTGGCCGTGGTCTGCAGGCCGAGCCTGCGCGCCGAATAGCTGCCCAGCACGTAGCGCTGCAGCACGCCGCCTTCCACCAGCGCGGACTCGCGGGTGGCCACGCCGTCGTCGTCGAAGCTGGCGGAGCGGAAACCGCGCGGCAGGAACGGGAGCTCGCGGATCGCGAACCAGTCCGGAAACAACCGCTGGCCGACGCTGTCGAGCAGGAAACTCGCGCGCCGGTACAGGGCACCGCCGCTGACCGCGCCGAGCAGGTGCCCGACCAGCGAGCGCGCCATCTCCGCGGCGAACAGCACGGGATAGTCGCCGGTGGGCACCGGGCGCGCGTCCAGGCGCGCCAGCGCGCGCTGCGCGGCCTTGCGCCCGATCGCGGACGGCGCCTCGAGATCCTCCTCGGCCAGGCCGACGCTGTACCAGCCGTCGCGCTGCATCGCCTCGCCGCGCCCGGCGATCAGCGCGCACCCGATGCTGTGCCGGGTGTCGCGATCGATGCCGCTGAACCCGTGGGAGTTGGCATAGACCGAGAGCGACTCGCCGCTGCCGACCGAGGCGCCGTCGGAGTTGCCGATCCTCGGATCGAAGCCGCGCCCGGCTTCCTCGCATGCCAGGGCCAGCGCCGCGGCGCGGTCGGCGTCCAGCGCCCACGGGTGCCAGGTGTCGAACTCGCGCGGTTCGGTGGCCATCAGCGCGGCGTCCGCCAGTCCGGCGGCCGGATCCTCCTCGGTGAAGCGGGCGATCGCGCAGGCCTGCTCGACGGTGGCGCGCAGGCTTTCCTCGCGCAGGTCGGCGGTGCTGGCGCTGCCCTTGCGATGGCCGAAGTACACGGTCAGGCCGATGCCGCGGTCGCGGGTGGCCTCCACCGTCTCCACCTCGCCCATCCGCACGCCCACGTTGAGGCCGCGTTCCTCGGTGCACGAGACCTCGGCCTGGGAGGCCCCGCCGGCGCGGGCCAGGGCGAGCATTCGCTGGGCGGTCTCGCGCATGCGCTCGAGGTTGATGCCCGAATCGTCGCGCGGCGCGGACGTGACGGCGATCTCTGTCATCGATGGCTTATCCTTGGCTCTGGTACGAAAGCAGGCGCCGCCACGCGGCGCGCCCGGCGGAAACACGCATGCGCGGCATCGACGAAGACAGCGGCGAATACCTCGGCCCCAGCCGCAGCCAGCAGCGGCGCGACGCGCTGGAAGTGCTGGCGCTCGGCGAGCGGCTGGCGGCGCTGTCGCCGGCGCAGCTGCAGCAGCTGCCGCTGCCGGAGGCCCTGCTGGCGCAGGTGCTCGAGGCGCGCAGGGTCACCTCGCACATCGCCCGCAAGCGCCAGCTCGCGTTCCTGGCCAAGCAGATGCGGCGCGAGGACGACGAGACCCTGCAGGCGATCCGCGACGCGCTCGAGGCGGGCGGCGAGGCGGCACGCCAGGAGACCGCGCTGCTGCACCGCGCCGAGACCTGGCGCGAGCGCCTGCTCGCCGACGGCGACGCGGCGCTCGCCGAGTTGCTGGACGCCCACCCCGGCGCCGACCGCCAGCGCCTGCGCCAGCTGGTCCGCAGCGCGATCGACGAACGCCGGCGCGACCGGCCGCCGCGGGCGTACCGCGAGCTGTTCCGGCTGCTGCGCGAGCTGCTGCTCGTGCAGCAGCCGTGATTCGTGATGGATGATTCGTGATTGGTGGCTCGAAGCGGCGAGGCGCTTCTTCGAATCACCGATTTCCAATCACCCATCACGGCTCCTGCGCCTGCGTGCCCCCAACCGTCAGCCGGTCGATCAGCAGCGACGGCTGGCCCACGCCCACCGGGACGCTCTGCCCGTCCTTGCCGCACACGCCGACGCCGTCGTCGAGGGCGAAATCGTTGCCGACCATGCTCACCCGCTGCATCGTCTCCGGGCCGTTGCCGATCAGCGTTGCGCCCTTGACCGGGGCGGTGATGCGGCCGTCCTCGATCAGGTAGGCCTCGGTGGCCGAAAACACGTACTTGCCGCTGGTGATGTCGACCTGCCCGCCGCCGAAGTTGACCGCGTACAGCCCTTTCTTCACCGAGCGGATCATCTCCTCGCGCTCGTGGGCGCCGCCGAGCATGTAGGTATTGGTCATGCGCGGCATCACCAGGTGCGCGTACGACTCGCGGCGGCCGTTGCCGGTCGGCGCGGCGCCCATCAGCCGGGCGTTGTGGGTGTCCTGCATGTAGCCGGCGAGCACGCCGTCCTCGATCAGCGTGGTGCAACGGGTCGGGGTGCCCTCGTCGTCGATGTTGAGCGAACCGCGGCGGGCCGCGAGGGTGCCGTCGTCGACGATGGTGACCCCGCGCGCCGCGACGCGCTGCCCCATGCGGCCCGCGTAGGTGCTGGTGCCCTTGCGGTTGAAGTCGCCCTCCAGGCCGTGTCCGACCGCCTCGTGGAGCAGTACGCCGGGCCAGCCGGCACCGAGCACCACAGGCATCACCCCGGCCGGCGCGTCCACCGCCTCCAGGTTCACCAGCGCCTGGCGCAGCGCCTCGCGCGCGAAGCCTTCCGGACGGCCGTCGGCCAGCAGTTCCTCGTAGGAATAGCGCCCGCCGAAGCCGGCGTAGCCCGACTCGCGGCGCCCACCCTGCTCGACGATCACGTGCACGTTCAGCCGCACCAGCGGTCGCACGTCGCCGGCCAGCACGCCATCGCTGCGCGCGACCAGGACCGTGTCGACCGCGGCGCTCAGGCTCACCACCACCTGGCTCACCCGCGGGTCGGCGGCGCGCAACATGCGGTCGACGCGACGCAGGGCCTCGACCTTGACCGCGCTGCCAAGCGCGTCGATCGGGTCCTCCGGGCGGTACAGCGCATGTCCTGCGCCCGCCACCAGGCCGCGGGAGCCGTGCTCCGCGCCGGCGCGGGCGATCGCCCGCGCCGAGCCGGCCGCCGCCAGCAGCGCACCGGAATTGATCTCGTCGGAATAGGCGAAGCCGGTCTTCTCGCCGGAGATCGCGCGCACCCCCACGCCCTGCTCGATCGAGTGGGCGCCGTCCTTGACGATGCCGTCCTCCACGGTCCAGGCCTCGCGGCGGCTGTGCTGGAAGTACAGGTCGCCGAAGTCGACCCCGGGGCCGAGCAGCGCGGAAAACGCGCGTTCCAGGCCGCGCTCGTCGAGCCCCGCGGGGCCCAGCAGCCGGTCGCGGGCGAGAGCGAGCGGGTCGTGCCCGGCTTCGATGGCGGTACTGTTGGCTTGGCTCATGGCTCTCGATGTGGGGTTGCGGGAGGGGGATGGCAAGCCGCCGGATCAGCCGTCGGACGGGGCCGCGTCCTGTCCGGCGACGCGTGCCGGCTCGCGGCGGATCACCTCGACCTTCGGCTCGCTCCACGGCCCGCTGACGCGATAGGTGGTGGCGCCGAGCTCGCCGAGCGGCTTGCGCAGCACCGCGTTGGCGACCGCGCCGACCGCTGCCCCCACCGGCCCGGCCGCGATCGCGCCGACCGCGGCCAGCAGGTTGCCCGACTTAGGCAGCACGTCGATGGTCTGATCGTAGGTCTGCGCGCGCAGGTCGGCGCTGCCGGCGATCCGGATCTGCGCCGCCGGACCGTCGATCACCAGGTCCTCGCTGCGGGCCTGGCCGCGATCGAAACGGACCTCCCCGCCGATGCGGTTGAAGGCGAAGCCCTTCTCGAAGAAATCGCTGAAGTCCAGGGTCAGACGCCGCGGCAACTCGGCGAGGCTGAGCAGGCCGAGCACGCGCCCCGCGCCGGGCTCGATCTCGACCAGCTGCCCGTCCTTCACGCGCAGCGCCAGGCTGCCGCGCAGGCGCTCGGCGCGGAACCCCGCTGGGCTCCCGGGCCAGGCGCCTTGCAGCTGCAACTCGCCCTCGCCGCCGCGGATGCGTCCGGCGAGCCCCAGCCCGCCCAGCAGCTCGCCGAAGTCCTCGCTGACCACGTCGAGCGCCAGCCCGGTGCGCGCGGATGCGCCGCGGCCGGTCCAGGCGCCGCTGGCGTCGATGCGCTGGCGCGGGGAGCGGGTGCGCAGTTGTTCGAGGCGCAGCCCGCCCGGCGCGGGGCGGGTACGCAGGCTGGCCTCGCCCAGCTCGACATCGCGCACGCGCAGGTCGGCGATGCGCAGGTCGATGGGTGGGATGCCCTGCGGATCCATGCCGTCGGCCGATTCCGCGACATCGCCGGCCGCCGTGTCCGCGCGTGCCGCAGCGGCGCCGGGCGCGACCGCCGGGCGCCAGTGAAGCCGCTGCAACCGCCCTGCCAGCGCTGCGCCGGGGCCGCCGGCGAGATCGACGGTCCCGGCCAGGGCGGGGCCCTCCAGGCGCAGGGTCGCGGCAGCGCCGGGGCCGGCGCCGGCGCCGCGAATGCGGGTCTGGGCGAACACGCCGCCGAACAGCAGCAGGCGGTCGACCCGCAGGTCGATGCGCTGCAGCACCGGCCCGTCGCCGGCGCCCGAACCCGGGCTCGAAGCATCGCTCGAGGCCACCGCCAGCGCGGTCCATTCCAGCGCGTCCAGCGCCGCGGTGCGGCCGCCGATGGCCAGCCCGGCGCCCGGTGGTGCCGGTGCCGCGGCGCCGCCGAGCATGACGCTGGTCCCGCCGCGGGAGCGCAGCGCCAGGCGCGCGCCGAGCCGCACCGAGAGTTCGCCGTCGCCGAGCGGCAGCGGCGTTTCGATGCGGGCCGGCAGCGCGGTCGCCGCCGGCTTGTCGAGCGGCGCGGGCAACTCCAGTACCGTGCCGGCGAGGTCCGACACCAGGCTCAGGCGCGTCGCGCCGACCGCACCGCGCCGCGTTCCGGCCGCGGGAACCGCGACCGCGATCGTCCAGTCCGAGACCCCGCGTACGTGCGGCCTCAACCAGGCCAGTTCCGGCGCGCGCGCCAGCAGTTCGGCGGCCTCGACCGGGGCCCGAAGTTCACCCTCGAACGCCTGCCCCGGGTCGCGGACGTGGCCCTCCCCGGCGCGCAGCGCCAGGCGTGCGGCGCGCCCGTGCTGCAGCGCCGACAGGCGCGTGGCCGCGAAACCGCGCTGGTCGTAGCGCGCCTCGCCGCGGACCTCGTCCAGGGCCAGGCCCCAGTCCGGCATCCGCGCGCGCACGCCGCGAAGCCGGACGCGGCCGTCGATCCGCGGACCGCCCCCGTTTCCGCGCAGCGGCAACGCCATCGCGAAATCCGCATCGACCGCTCCGGCCACCTGCAACTGGTCGAGCGCTGCGCCGCGCACGCCCTCGAGCGGGCTCGACCGCAGCAGCGCCAGCAGTGCCGCCGCGTCGGTGGCCGTGCCCGCCTCGACCCGCAGGGGGGCGCGGCCGAAGTGCGCGATGCCGCCCTCCAGGCCCTCGAAGACCACGTCACCGAGCGCACCGCGCCCGCGCACGTCGAAGCCGTCGGCCACGAACCTCACCGTGCCGGCCAGCCCCTCGGCGGCGGGCCAGTCCGGCTGGAACTTCAACTCCAGCCCGGCGAGCTCGCCCTCGGCATGGAAAAGCCCGGGCGCCGGGCCGCCGCCCGCGGCCCGGAAGGGCCAGTCGTCGAGGTCGCCCGACACCACCGCCCGCGCGTTGCGCACCGTGCCGTCGACGAGCGCCGCGTCGAGCCAGTCGATCGCGGCCGCCGACATCCGGTGGCGCACCCAGAACCGCTTCGCCACGGAAACGTGCGCATCGTCCAGCCGCGCCGCCAGGTCGATGCGCGGGCGGCCGCCGCCTTCGAAGCGCAGCCCGCCACGCACGTCCGCGCCGTAGCCGTCGCCGTCGATGCGCAGCGCCGGCGTCTGCACCTGCCAGCCGCCGGCCTCGCGCCACGCCACCAGATCGCCGCGCAGAGCGATCTCGTGCGCCGCGCCGAAGCCGCGCGGCCAGTCCACCCGCACCGCGGCCCGTGGATCGAACGCCAGCACCAGTCCGTGCTCGCTGCCGTGCAGGCGGCCCTTCACGCCCCCGACGCCGGGCCGGTCGCCGGCGGCGGCGAAGCCGAGGTCCTCGATGCGCGCGTGCAGCCGCAGCGCGCCACCGCGCTCGCCGGCGAGCTCGACGTCGGCCAGCACCGCGCCCGGTCGCGCCTCGCGCAGCCAGGTGCGCAGGCCTGCGGGGATCGCATCGCTGAGCGCCAGCAGCGCCAGCGCGGGCCCGGCGTCGAGGCGCTCGGCGGCGAACGCGTAGCGCTCGCCGGCGGCCAGCAGCAGCCCGTCCAGGATGCGTTCGTCGTCGCGGCTGCCGATGCGCAGCAGCGGCACGTCGATGCGCCAGCCCTCGTCGGTGTCGGTCCAGCGCAGCCGGGTGCGGATCGCCGCGAAATCGACGCGCGCCGGTGCAGCGCCCGCGGCGCGGGTCGAACGCAGGCCGATCCCCTCGAGCGTCGCGTCCAGGCCGAGCGCGGCGACGCGATTGCCCTGCAGCGTGGCCCAGGCCTCGGCGCGGCCGTGGCCGCCGTCCACGGCGACCCCGGCGAAGCGCAGCAGCGGCGCCCAGTGTTCGAAGTCCGCGTCGCGCAGCGCGGCGTAGGCGCGGCCGTCGCCACCCCCGCGATCCACGTCCAGCACCGCGTGCACCGGCTCGCGGTCGGCCGCCATCCACGCGCGCGTCGCCGCCCGCACCCGGTCGCCGTCGACGCGCAGGCGCAGGTCGATCCGCGGCACCGTGGCGTCGATGTCGAGCTCCGGCGCCAGCACGGTCAGGCTGCCGCCGATCACGTGCAGTTCCCCCAGCCGCTCCAGCGCGGCGAACGGATCGCCCCCGCCCCGGCCCTGCCCGGGCAGGCCGCGCACGCTCCAGCGCCCGTCGCCGGCGCGCTCGAGCACCAGTTCGAGGTCGCGCAGCCGCAATTCGGTCAGCGAGCGGCCCGGCAGCATCCCCGCGTACTGCGCCACCAGGATCTCGGCCGCGCCCACCTGCACCGCATCGGCGCCGGCCCCGATGCGCAGCCCGTCCAGGCGCAGCAGCGGCCCGCGCCTGGTCCACTCGGTCTCCAGCGCGTCGAACCCGACCTCGCGGCCGACCCGGTCGCCGAGCCATGCGGCGACCCGATCCGGATGCCGCTCGACCAGCGGCAGCATCTGGCTGGTGATGCCGGCGGCCAGCGCCATCAGCACCAGCACCATGGCCAGGGCCAGCCACAGCACCCGGCGCAGCACCCGCAGTCGACGGCGCAGCAGGCTCATCGCTGCGCTGCGCGCGCCGCTTCAGAGCAGCACGACATCGAACTGTTCCTGCAGGTACTGCTCGTCGGGCTGGAAGCGGATCGACTTGCCCAGGAACTCCTCCAGCTCGGCCACCGCCGCCGATTCCTCGTCGGTGATGCGCGCCACCACCTTGGGCGAGGCGATCACCAGCAGCCGCGCCGCCTCGAACTGGCGCACCGCGCGGGTGATCTCGCGGAAGATCTCGTAGGTCACCGTCTCCGAGGTCTTGAGCATGCCGCGCCCGCCGCAGGCGTGGCAGGGCTCGCTGAGCTGGCGTTGGAGGCTGTCCACGGTGCGCTTGCGGGTCATCTCCACCAGCCCCAGCGGCGAGAAGTCGTAGACCGTGGTCTTGGCGTGGTCGCGCGCCAGCGATTTCTCCAGGGTGCGCAACACCTGGCGGCGGTGTTCGGGATCCACCATGTCGATGAAGTCGATGATGATGATCCCGCCGAGGTTGCGCAGCCGCAGCTGCCGCGCCACCGCCTGCGCGGCCTCCAGGTTGGTCCGGTAGACGGTCTCCTCGAGGTTGCGCTGGCCCAGGAACGAACCGGTGTTGACGTCGACCGTGGTCATCGCCTCGGTCTGGTCGATCACCAGGTAGCCGCCGGACTTGAGCGGCACTTCCTTGTCCAGGGCGCGCTGGATCTCGTCCTCGACCCCGTACAGGTCGAACACCGGCCGCTCGCCGCCGTAGTGCTCGATCCTCTCGGCCAGGCCGGGCATGTACTGCGCGGCGAACCCGCGCAGCCGCTCCCAGGTCTCGCGCGAGTCGACCTTGACCTTCTCGACGTCGCGCCGCATCAGGTCGCGCACGGCGCGCATGGGCAGGGTCAGGTCCTCGTACACGCAGGTGCCCAGCCGGGCCTCGCGCACCTGCTGCTCGACCAGGGCCCAGACCCTTGCCAGATAGGCGATGTCCTCGGCCAGCGCCTCGGCCGGCTGACCCTCCGCGTTGGTGCGCACGATGTAGCCGTGGTTCGACCCGGCCAGCGCGAGTTCCGCCACCAGGCCCTTCAGCCGCGCACGCTCGGCCTCGTCCTCGATCCGCGCCGACACCCCGACCACGCTCGACTGCGGCAGCAGCACCAGATAGCGCGAGGGGATGCTGATCTGGGTCGTCAGCCGCGCGCCCTTGGAGCCGATCGGTTCCTTGACCACCTGCACCACCACGTCCTGGCCTTCGCGCAGCAGCTCGGCGATCGGCAGCACCGGCGGCGGTGCCTGCGGCGCCGCGGCCTCGCCGTCGATCTCGGCGGGGGGCAGCGAGCGCATCACGTCGTTCGCGTGCAGGAACGCGGCGCGCTCCAGGCCGATCTCGACGAACGCCGCCTGCATGCCCGGCATCACCCGCTGCACCCGGCCCTTGTAGATATTGCCGACCACTCCCCGGCTCCAGCCGCGCTCGATGTGCAGTTCCTGCAGCATGCCGTTCTCGACCACCGCCACGCGGGTTTCGCGCGGGGTGACGTTGACCAGGATCTCCTCGGTCATGGCGCCACCGCGGTCGCGGCCGCACCGGCGACCGCGGGCAGCAGGCCGGCCGCGCGCAACAGGCCGTCGGTTTCGTACAGCGGCAGCCCCATCACCCCCGAGTAGCTGCCTTCGAGCCGCTCGACGAACGCCTCCGCCGCGCCCTGGATCGCATAGGCCCCGGCCTTGCCCATGGCCTCGCCACCGTCGACGTAGGCGGCGATGCGCTCCTCGGACAACGGTGCGAACCGCACCCGGGTCACCGCCACCGCCTCGTGTTCGGCGTCCGGCAACGCCAGCACCACCGCGGAAATCGCCAGGTGGGTTCGGCCGGACAGGCGGCGCAGCATCGCCATCGCGTCCTCGCGGTCTGCGGGCTTGCCGAACACCAGGTCGTCCAGCACCACCTCGGTGTCGGCGCCGAGCACGGCGTCGGCGCCGCCGAGCAGCCGCGAGCCCGCCCGCGCCTTGTCGCGCGCCACCCGGCGCACGTAGGCTTCGGGCGACTCGCCGGGCGAGCGCACTTCCGGGATGTCGAGGTCGAGGGGCACGAACGGCACGCCGAGGCGCCCCAGGAGTTCGCGGCGGCGGGGGGATTTCGAGGCCAGATGCAGCATCGCCACAGGATACCCCGCCCCCCCGGCATGGCCGCGCCCGCCCGCCCCTCGACCCCGTTCCGGCTCACGACCCGTTCACCGGTCCGATTCGACCCTGTCCCCATCGATCCAGGAGATCCGCATGATCCGTCAATCCCTGCTCCCCCTGTTGCTGGCCGCCGCGCTCGCCGCCCCCACCGCCGCCGCGCAGGCGCCGGCCGTCCCGCAGGCCGCCGCCAGCGACGGCACCCTGCTCTCGATCTCGGCGCAGGCCGAGGCGAGCCGGGTGCCCGACGTGGCCACGCTTTCGGCCGGGGTGGTGACCCAGGCGCCCGACGCCAACGCCGCCCTGCGCGCCAACGCCGCGCAGATGCAGCAGCTGATGGCGGCGGTGCGCGAGGCCGGCATCGCCGACAAGGACACCCAGACCAGCGGCCTGAGCGTGCACCCCCAGTACCGCCACGACGGCGACAGCGCCCCGGTCATCACCGGCTACCAGGCCAGCAACACGGTCTCCCTGAAGGTCCGCGACATCGGCTCGCTCGGCGACGTGCTCGATGCCCTGGTCGCCAGCGGGGCTAATCAGGTGAACGGGCCGAGCTTCGAGATCGACCAGCCCGACGAGGCCTACGACGAGGCGCGCCGCGGCGCCCTGGCCAAGGCGCGGGAGCGCGCGGAGATGTACGCCGAATCGCTGGGCCTGCGGGTACGCCGCATCGTCAGCATCAGCGAGGGCGGCGGCTTCATGCCCCCGCCGATGCCGATGATGCGGATGCGGGCCGAAGCGCAGGACATGGCCGCCTCCAGCCCGGTCTCTCCCGGCGAGAGCACGCTGACCGCCAACCTCGATGTCGTCTTCGAACTGGGGCGCTGAGATGACCCCGGATAGGAACCCCGGCAAATCCACTCCCGCCGGCCGCGACGACGACAAGTCGGGCTACGCCGAGCGGCTGCCCCGCGACGGCGACGACGCACGCAACGTCGGCAAGCCGCCGAAGACCGATCCGGATGCCGGCGGCCTCCAGCGCGACCCCGAGGACGACGCCGACACCACCGACGACTGACCGCTCCGTTGGGTCACGACTGCGGCGACGGACGGCGCGGCGACGCGCCGTCCGTCGTTGCCGTCGCGCCGGTCGTCCGCCGAGGGTTGCCGCCTTCGCCGCGCCGGCGCAGCGTGGAATCGCTGTCGAGCCGGTCGCCGGATGCGGAACCCGCCTGACCCCGCACCGTCCGTCCGGCCGTTGTCCGTCACGTACGACAACCCGGAGGTGGATCATGGTCCCGCAGCACGCCCACGCGCACGTCCGTTCGCACGCTCCCGCACCGGCCCGCCCGCCCGCCGGCGATCATCACCCCCACCCCGACCCGGTCCGCATCGCGGGCATCAGCGGCGCCCTGCTGCTCAACATCGTCGCCCTGGCGCTGCTGCTGGTGCCGGTGGCCAACCCGGCGCTGATCGCGCCGCCGGAGGCCCGCGACCTCGAGATGCGCTGGATCGAACCGCGGCCGGTGCCGCCGGATCCGCCCCCGCGCGTCGAGGTCGAGCCGGAGCGGCCCGCTCCACCGGTGGCGCGCACGCAGTCGCCGCCCCGGCCCGTCGACCCGGCGCCCACGCCGGCGCCGGTGATCGTGGAGACCGGCCTGCTTCCCGCACCCCCGATGGTGGAACCGCCCGCGTCGGGACCCGCCACACCGGCGATGGAAACGCCGCCCGGGCCGGCCACGGGGATGCGTCTGGAGTACGCGAGCGCCCCGGCGCCGCGCTATCCCCGCGACGCGATCGTCGGCGGTCTGCAGGGCACGGTGCTGCTCGAGGTGCTGGTCGACGTGGACGGCTCGCCGCTGGAAGTGAGGATCCACCGGAGCAGCGGCCACCGGGTGCTCGATGCCAGCGCGCGCCGCCACGTGCTGCGCCACTGGCGCTTCCGCCCCGCCGTCCGAGACGGCCGGCCGGTGCAGGCGATCGGGCTGGTGCCGATCGACTTCGACCTCGACCGCGGGTGAACCGCGCGGCTGCCGGGACGACAGGGCGCGCAGCTCCGTCGTCCCGGCGTGCCCTAGGCCCGGTGGTAGGGGTGGTTGGCCAGCATCGCCGCGGCGCGGTAGAGCTGCTCGGCGGCGACCAGCCGCACCAGCATGTGCGGCAGGGTCAGCGGACCCAGCGACCAGCGCTCGTCGGCGCGCGCCTGGACCTCTTCGGCGTGGCCCTCGGGCCCGCCGATCAGCAGCGCGAGGTCGCGGCCGAGGCCGCGCCAGTGTTCCAGCCGCTGCGCCAGCTGTTGCGAACCGTGGGCGCGGCCGCGGCCGTCCAGCGCCACCACCTGGGCGCTCTTCGGCAACGCCGCCAGCACCCGCGCGCCCTCGTCCTGGATCGCGCGCGCCGGATCGCGGCCCTTGCCGCGCAGGCCCGGCTCGATCTCGACCAGTTCCAGCGGCAGCCAGTGCGACAGCCGCTTGCGGTATTCGGCGAAGCCTTCGGCCACCCATGCGGGCGGGCGTTCGCCGACGGCGATCAGCCGCGCCTTCAACGCGCGGCGGGGTTCCCGCCGTCGCCTTCGTCCGGCGGCTGGTCGCCGACCGTCCACAGGCGCTCCAGCGCGTAGAACTCGCGGATCCGCGGCAGCATGACGTGCACCACCACGTCGCCCAGGTCGACCAGCACCCACTCCGCCTCGCGTTCGCCCTCGACCCCCAGCGGCTGCACGTCCAGGCGCTTGGCGTACCTGACCACCTCCTCGGCGATGGACTTGACGTGGCGGCTGGAGGTGCCCGAGGCCACCACCATGTAATCGCACACGCTGGTCTTGCCGCGCACGTCGATCTCGACGACGTCCTTCGCCTTGAGTTCTTCGATGGCGTTGCGCACGTGGGCGAGCAGCACCTCGACCGGGGGCGGCGGATCCGGCAGGCGGGTCTTGATGACTTGGGCGGGGCTGGTCAAAGCACTGGACTCTGGGATGAGCGGGCGATTATAGCGGAGCGGCCCCGGCGCCACCGTCACCACCGCCGTCACGGTAGAGGCCGTGGTGGTCGATATAGCCGGCCACGGCCGCGGGCAGCAGTCTCCGCCAGTCGCCGCCGGCGGCGATCAGCGCGCGCAGCCGGGTGGCCGACTCCCCGCTCAGCGGCTGCTGCAGGCGCAGGATCCGCCCCGCCGGTACCCGGCGCAGCGCCGCGGCATCCGCCCCGCCACGCGCCTCGAGCTCGGCGGCCAGCGGTGCGGCGAGGTCGCCGAGCGGGCTGCCGGCGCGCTCGGCGATCACCAGATGGGCCAGGCTGAACAGGTCTCTCCAATCCTTCCACGACATCAGTCCGGCGAAGCTGTCGGCCCCCAGCAGCAGCGCCACCGAAGCGCACGGTCGCCCGCGACGCAGCGCGCGCAAGGTCTCCACCGTGTAGCTGCGACCGCCGCGTTCCAGCTCGCGCCGGTCCATGCACAGCTCCCGCTCCTCCGCCAGCGCCAGGCGCAGCATCGCCGCGCGGTGCTCGGCGCTCGCGCCCGGCGGCGGTCGGTGCGGCGGATCGCCCGCCGGCATCAGCCGGACCGGGCAGTGCAGGCGGTCGCGCGCCGCGCGGGCGATGGCGAGATGGCCGTTGTGCACCGGATCGAAGGTGCCGCCGTAGAACAGCAGCAGGTCCGGCGCCGGCGCGCTGCCGCCAGGATCGGTCATGGCTGCCCGAGCAGCGCCATCGCGCGCGGCTCGGCGACCGCCAGCAGCAGCCGTTCGAGCACCTGCCAGGCGTCGCCGGCCGCGCGGCCCTTGGCGATGCGGTCGATGCGGCCGGCCTCGGCCAGGAACCGCTCCCAGCGGCCGGCGCCGTGGCGCTGCAGCGCGCGCCGGTACACCGCCTGCTTCGATTCCCAGACCCGCTGCGCCCGGAATTCGCCGGCCAGGTTGCCGCCGCGCGCCTGCACCTGCGCCAGCGCCGCCGCACGCTGCAGCTCCATCACCACCATGCCCATCAGCGCCGGCACCGCCTCGCCCTCGGCGCGCAGGCCGCCAAGCATGCGCGAGACCTGCGCGGGCTGGCCGTTGAGCGCGGCGTCGACAAGGCGGAACACGTCGTAGCGCGCGGCATCGGCCACCAGCGCCTCCATGCGCGCGGCATCGAGCGGGGTGCCGTCGGCCAGCAGCGCGAGCTTGTCGACTTCCTGCGCCGCCGCCAGCAGGTTGCCTTCGACCCGCTCGGCCAGCCGCAGCACCGCGTCCCGGTCCGCGGCCACCCCCCGGCTGCGCAGCCGCCGCTCGATCCAGTCGGCCATCTCGTGCGGCTTGATCGCCCAGGCCACCACCACCCGGCCGATCCTGGCGATCGCCTCGCTCCACTTGCCGCCGTGCTGGCGGCTCCACTCCCCGCCGGTCACCAGCAACAGCACGTCGGCGGGCGGATCCTCGCAGAACGCGGCGATCGCCGCCGCCCCTTCCTTGCCGGGCTTGGTGGTGGGCAGGCGGATCTCCACCACCCGGCGGCTGGCGAACAGGCTCGGGGCGCGGAACGTCGCCTCGACCGCGCCCCAGTCGAAGCCGCGACCGTCGGCCTCGAAGACCTCGCGCTCGGCGAAGCCCTCCGCGCGCGCCCTGGCGCGCACCGCGTCGGCGGCCTCGAGCACCCGCAGCGGCTCCGGGCCGGCGATGAGATAGGCGCGGTCCAGCGGCCCGCCCTCGAGCTGCGCCGCCAGCCGTTCCGGGGTCAGTTCCACGGCGCCAGCGGCGCGCGGGCGGCAGCCGCGGTCACGGCATCGGCTGGCGCGAGGCGCCGTCGATGCGGCGGATGATCGAAGCGGTCATCTCGCGCTGGAGCTCGCGCTCGAGCAGGTCGCGCTCGCTGTCGGTGCCGATCAGGTCGTCGGGGCTGGCAACGTAGTCGCGCGAAAGCTCCACCGCCTGTTGCGGCACGAGGTCCTCGCCGGCGGCGTCCTGCAACCGGAACACCACCGCGTAGCGCAGCGCGTACTCCTGGGCCCGGCCGCGGGCGTCGATGCTGATCGGCGTGGACGCCCACCGCTCCGAGAGGATGGCGAGCGTGGCCGTGTTCTCGGCCTGACGGGTGGCTCGCCTGACCTCCGCCCCGGAGCGCCCGAGCGCCTGCGCCAGCGCCTCGGGCAGCGGGCTGTACGGATCGCGCGCCACCACCTGGACCGGGCCGAGGTCCGGAGGCAGCGACAGCGCGCTGCGCAGATGGAAGCCGCAACCGGCCAGGGCGAGGACGAGGAGCGCGATGAAGGCGGGTCTGATCATGGCCGGAGTCTGGAGGAGGCGGCGGCTGGCGGCAAGATCGTGCCGGCTCATGCGACCACCACGTTCACGATCTTGCCCGGCACCACGATCACCTTGCGGACAATGCCATCGCCGATGAAGCGCCCGACATTGGGTTCGGCCAGCGCCAGGGCTTCGATCGCCGCGCGATCGGCGTCCACCGGCACCTCGATGGTCCCGCGCAGCTTGCCGTTGACCTGGACCGCCAGGGTCACCGCGTCGCGCTGCAGCGCGGCCGGGTCCGGCTGCGGGAACGGCACGTCCTCCAGCAGCGCCTCGGGATGGCCGAGCCGCTGCCACAGCGCGTGGCTGGCGTGGGGGGTGATCGGGTTGAGCAGCAGCACGATCGCCTCGAACGCCTCCTGGCGCAGCGCGCGGCCGTTGTCGCTCCGATCCTCGAACCTGGCCAGGTGGTTGAGCAATTCCATCACCGCGGCGATGGCGGTGTTGAAGCTGTGGCGGCGGCCGTAGTCGTCGCCCACCTTCTGGATGGTCTCGTGCAGCTGCCGGCGCAGGGTCTTCTGCGCCGGGGTCAGCGCGCCGCGGTCGAGCGGCGGTGCGCCGTCGGCGGCATGCCGGGCCACCTGCGCCCAGAGCCGGCGCAGGAACCTGGACATGCCCTCGACGCCGGCCTCGTTCCACTCCAGCGACTGCTCCGGCGGCGCGGCGAACATCGAGAACAGCCGCACCGTGTCCGCCCCGTACTTGTCCACCATCGACTGCGGGTCGACGCCGTTGTTCTTCGACTTGGACATCTTCTCGACGCCGCCGACATGCACCGGCTGCCCGTCGGCCTTCGCCCGCGCGCCGGTGACGCGGCCGCGCTCGTCGCGTTCGACGTCGACGTCCGCGGGGTTGATCCACTCCTTCGCGCCGTCGGGCTGTTCGCGGTAGAAGGTCTCGGCGATCACCATGCCCTGGGTGAGCAGGTTCGCCGCCGGCTCGTCGCTGTGCACCAGCCCGGCGTCGCGCATCAGCTTGTGGTAGAAGCGGAAGTACAGCAGGTGCAGGATCGCGTGCTCGATGCCGCCGATGTACTGGTCCACCGGCGTCCAGTAGTCGGCGCGGGCATCGACCATGTCGGTCGCGCCAGGCGAGGTGTAGCGCGCGTAGTACCAGCTCGACTCCATGAAGGTGTCGAAGGTGTCGGTTTCGCGCTCGGCGCTGCCGCCGCACTGCGGGCAGCTGGTCCTGCGCCATTCCGGGTCGGCCTTGAGCGGCGACTGCACCAGGCCGCTGGCGAACGCCGCCTCGACGTCCTCCGGCAACAGCACCGGCAGTTGCTCCTCCGGCACCGGCACCGCACCGCAGGCCTGGCAGTGGATCACCGGGATCGGACAACCCCAGTAGCGCTGCCGGCTCACGCCCCAGTCGCGCAGGCGGAAGTTCACCCGCCTGCCGCCGCGGCCTTCGCCCTCCAAGCGCGCGGCCAGGGCGTCGAACGCCTGCTGGAAATCCATCCCGTCCAGCTCGCCGGAATCGACCAGCCAGCCGCGCCCGGTCCAGGCGCCCCGCTCGGCGATGCCGCGACGGAAATCCTCGACCACCTGCACCGCGGCGCCGGTGTCGTAGGCGTCGACCGCAGCGGCGGCGCCCAGCGCGCTGCGCATCGGGTCGGCATGGCTGTCGACGTCGCGGCCGATCTCGTCCAGCGCGTCGCGGACCTCGGTCGGCACCACCACCATGCGGATCGGCAGCCCGTAGGTCCTGGCGAACTCCCAGTCGCGCTGGTCGTGGCCCGGCACCGCCATCACCGCGCCGGTGCCGTAGCCCATCAGCACGAAATTGGCGACCCACACCGGGATGCGCTCGCCGGTCAGCGGATGCACCGCGCGCAGGCCGGTATCCATGCCGCGCTTGACCTGGGTCTCCAGCTCGGCCTCCGACACCCCGCCGCGGCGCAGGTCCTGGACGAACTCCGCCAGCTCCGGATTGCCGCGCACGGCATGCTGCGCCAGCGGATGCTCGGCCGCCACCGAGAGGAAGGTCACCCCCATCAGCGTGTCGGGGCGGGTGGTGTAGACCTCGACGCGCTGGTCAAGGCCGTCGATGTCGAAGGCGATCTCGAGCCCCTCGCTGCGGCCGATCCAGTTGCGCTGCATGGTGCGCACCGATTCGGGCCAGCCGTCCAGGTCGTCCAGGCCGTCGAGCAGCTCCTGGGCGTAGGCGGTGATCTTCAGGAACCACTGCGGGATCTCGCGCTTCTCGACCACCGCGCCCGAGCGCCAGCCGCGGCCGTCGACCACCTGCTCGTTGGCCAGCACCGTCTGGTCGATCGGGTCCCAGTTGACCACCGCGTTGCGGCGGTAGGCCAGGCCCTTCTTCAGCAGGCGCACGAACATGCGCTGCTCGTGGACGTAGTAGTCGGGCCGGCAGGTGGCGAACTCGCGGCTCCAGTCGATCGCGTAGCCCAGCGACTTGAGCTGCGCACGCATGTGGTCGATGTTGGCGTAGGTCCACTTCGCCGGCGCCGTGCGGTTCTTGATCGCCGCGTTCTCGGCGGGCAGGCCGAAGGCGTCCCAGCCCATCGGCTGCAGCACGTTCCTCCCGGTCATCCGCTGGTAGCGGCTGATCACGTCGCCGATGGTGTAGTTGCGCACATGCCCCATGTGCAGCGCGCCGGAGGGGTACGGCAGCATCGACAGGCAGTAGAACTTCGGCCGCGGGTCCCCCTCGCCCACCTGGTAGGCGCGGGTCGCGTCCCAGAAGCGCTGGGCGGCGGCCTCGACGGCGGCGGGCCGGTAGGCGGACGGATCGGCTGCGGAGGACGCTTCGGACACGGCAGGCATCGGGGAAAAGGGACCGGCAAGCCTACCGCAGCGCAACACGCACCGCCACGCGGATCCGGTCGCGGCGGACCGGCGTGGCCGCGGCCCGGCGACCGCCCGGGCTGTGCTTCAATTCAGGCTTCGTCAACGGGGAACCCGACCATGCCCAACCCGACCGCCCGCACCGCGCTCGCCGCCCTGTCCCTGCTTCTTCCCGTCGCCGCGGCGGCGGCCGGCCCCAGCGCCGTGCACTGCGGCAAGCTGTTCGACGCGCGCAGCGGCCGGATGCTGGGGCCGCACACCATCCTGGTACGCGACGGCCGCATCGACTCGCTGGTCTCGGGCGGCAACGCCAGCGTCGTCGGCGTCGAGGACATCGACCTGCGCGACCGGGTCTGCCTGCCCGGCTGGACCGACCTGCACGTGCACCTCGGCTCGCAGTCGAGCCCGCAGAGCTATTCCGAGGGTTTCCGGCTGGATCCGGTGGACTATGCGTTCCGCGCCGTCGGCTACGCCGAGAAGACCCTGCTGGCCGGCTTCACCACCGTCCGCGATCTCGGCGGCGAGGTCGCTCCCCACCTGCGCGACGCGATCAACCAGGGTCTGGTGCGCGGCCCGCGGATCTTCGCCGCCGGCAAGTCCATCGCCACCACCGGCGGCCACGCAGACCCCAGCAACGGCTACAACTCGATGCTCTCGCATCTGATGGGTCCACCGGGGCCCACCGAGGGGGTGATCAATTCTGTGGACGAGGCCCGCCAGGCGGTGCGCCAGCGCTACAAGGAGGGCAGCGACGTGATCAAGATCACCGCCACCGGCGGGGTGCTCTCCTACGCCCGCTCCGGCGACGCCCCGCAGTTCACCGAGGACGAGGTCCGCGCCGTGGTCGAGACCGCGCGCGACTACGGCTATCGCGTGGCCGCCCACGCCCACGGGACCGAGGGCATGAAGCGCGCGGTCGAGGCCGGGGTGACCAGCATCGAGCACGGCACCCACATGACCGACGAGGTGATGCGGCTGATGAAGCAGCACGGCACCTGGTACGTGCCGACCATCCACGCCGGCCGCTTCGTCGCCGAAAAGGCCAAGGAGGACGGCTATTTCCCCGCGATCGTGCGTCCCAAGGCCGCCGCGATCGGCGCCCAGATCCAGGAGACCTTCGCCCGCGCCTGGCGGGCGGGCGTGCCGATCGCGTTCGGCACCGACATGGGCGTCGGCCCCCACGGCGACAACGCGCGCGAGTTTCTCTACATGGTCGAGGCCGGCATGCCGGCGGCCGAGGCCCTGCGTGCGGCCACCGTGCATGCCGCCGAGGTCCTGGGGGTGGACGACCAGGGAACGCTCGAGCCGGGCCACCGCGCCGACATCATCGCCCTGGCCGCCGATCCGCTCGAGGACATCGATGCCGTGCTGGACGTGCGCTTCGTGATGAAGGACGGCGAAGTGTTCCTCGGGCCGGAGCCGCGATGAGCCCCGAATGGCTCGGCTACGCCGCGGCCGTGCTGACCACCCTCGCGTTCGTGCCCCAGGCGCTCAAGACCATCCGCAGCCGCGATACCCGCGGCCTGTCGCTGGGCATGTACGTGGTGTTCACGATCGGAATCGGCTTCTGGTTCGCCTACGGGGTGGCGCTCGGCTCGTGGCCGATGATCCTCGCCAACCTGGTGACCTTCGCGCTGGCGGCCACGATTCTCGCGCTGAAGCTGCGCTACGGCTGAGCGGCGGTGGCGTCGCGCCGGAGCCACGGCGCCACCGCCAGCCAGACGAACCAGGCCGCGAACGCCAGGCGCTGCGCCAGCGCCCGCGGCAGCGGCTCCAGCGGCAGCAGCGCCAGGGCGCCGGCGGCGATCGCGGCGAGCACCCCCGCCACGCGCAACCGGGGCACCGTCGCCAGCAGCAGGACGCCCGGCAGGAACGCCAGCAGCCACAGCAGCCAGGCGCTGCCGTGCAGGCGCCCGCTGCCACCGTCGAGTTCGCGCAGGTCCAGCGGCAGCAGCCCCTGCGCGGCGAAGGCCAGCGCCGACAGCAGCAGCATCCGCGCGCCGATGCGCGGCCCCCAGCCTGCCGCGGGCGGCAGGTCGCGATACACGGCCAGGGCCGCGGCGGCCGCCAGCAGCCCCGGCAGCACCAGCCCCAGCGCGTTGAACGCCGCCGCACCGGGCACGCCGCCGGCGCCGAGCAGCGCCACTGGGTGCTGCAGGTGCGAATAGCCCGGCGGCAGCAGCGCGAAGCCGGCCACCGCCGACGCGAACAGCGCGCCCGCAAGCCAGCCGGCGTGTCGGGCCGCCATCCATCTCCAGCCTGCCGCCATGGTCTCTCCTCGTCGTCGCAGGTGCCCGGGGAACCCGCGCAGCGTAACCCGCAGTGGTGCGTCCGCCGGCGGATGACGGTTGGATTCGGCGGCATCTGGCACCATCTGCTCCTGAACGCCGCCAGGAACCGCACCGGATGCCCCCGCAAACCCCCAGCCCGCACGTTTTCGACGCCACCGCCGCCAACTTCGAGTCCGAGGTCCTGCAGAAGTCGCTGCAGACGCCGGTCCTGATCGATTTCTGGGCCGAATGGTGCGGGCCGTGCAAGGCGCTCGGCCCGATCCTGGAGAAGCTGGCCGCCGAATACAACGGCGCCTTCCTCCTGGCCAAGGTCGACGTCGACAGCGAGCAGCAGCTCGCGGCGGCCTTCCAGGTGCGCTCGATCCCCACCGTCTTCCTGCTGGTGGGCGGGCAGCCGGTGGACGGGTTCCCCGGCGCGCTGCCGGAGGGCCAACTGCGCGAATTCCTGCAGCGCCACGGCATCGAACCCGCGCCGCCGGCGCTGGCCGGCATCGAGGGCGACGGCGCCCAGGCCGCTGCCGCGCCGCCGCCCGACCCGCACGCGGAAGTCCAGCGGCTACGCGGCGAGGTGGAAGCGGCGCCGGACCGGGACGAGCTCAAGCTCGACCTCGCCCTCGCGCTGCTGCGCACCGGCGCGGCGGCCGAGGCCGAGCGCCTGCTCGACGCGCTCCCCGCCAACCTGGCGACCGACGACCGCAGCGTGCAGGCGCGGGCGCGCCTCGGGTTCGCGGCGCTGCTGCAGGAGGCACCGCCCCCGGACGCCCTGGAAGCGGCGATCGCGGCCGATCCGGGCGACCTGCGCGCGCGCCACCTGCTCGGTGCGCACCGCATCGTCGCCGGCGATGCCGAGGCCGGCCTGGAGCAGTTCCTCGAGATGCTCAAACGCGACGCCGGCTACGGCGACGGCCTGCCCAAGCGCGCGCTGATCGACGCCTTCCGGGTGGTCGACGACGCCGCCCTGGTCGGGCGCTACCGCCGGCGGATGGCGTCGCTGCTGTTCTGAGCCGCGACCGGCGACGACGGCCGCGGCGCGGGTCGATCTTCGCCGCGCAACGGCGCGCTCGAAGTCGGCAGGCCCGGGCCGGGGAGGCGGGCGACGACCTGTCCATACCTTCGCGTATGGTACCCTCCCCTCTCCTGATCCGCCTCCCGCACCGATGCGACCCAGCACCTTGCGCCTGGTCATGAACCTGTGGCCGCCGTTCCTGTTCTCCGGAATCCACGTCGACCACATCGGCGCCGACTGGCGCAGCGCCCGGGTGGAGCTGCGGATGCGCCCGTGGAACCGCAACTACGTGGGCACCCACTTCGGCGGCAGCCTGTTCGCGATGACCGATCCGTTCTGGATGCTGCTGGTCAAGGAGTCGATCGGCCGGGACCACCTGGTGTGGGACCGCGCCGCCGAGATCGAATTCCGCAAGCCCGGCCGCGGCACGGTCCGCGCCGACTTCGTCCTCGACGAGCGCACCCTGGCCACGATGCGCGACGCCACCGCCGACGGCGACAAGTACCTGCACTGGTTCGACACCGACGTCGTCGACACCGCCGGCGAAGTGGTGGCGCGGCTGCGCAAGCAAGTCTACGTGCGGCGCAAGCCGGGCCGCTAGGGCCTGCCGGTTCGCGGCGCCGCAGCCAACGGCGGCGGCAGCTTCACCTTCCATTCGTCCTGGCCCGCCTGGAACAGCGCGATCCTCAGGCCCGCCCCGTCGGCGGTCGGGGCGAGTGCGCGGGCGCGGCTTCCAGCCAGTTCGCCGGGCATCGCCGCCAGCAGCGAGCGGGCGGACGTCGCGGGATCTTCCGCCGCCCGCTCCCGCATCCACTGCAGTGCGCGCAGCAGCCGCCACCGCGCCTCGGTGTCCAGCATCCTGTGCTGGTAGTCGAGATACGCCGGTCCGCCGATGTCGGCGAGAATGCAGCCGCTCGCGTTGGCGATGCACTCCGGCCGCCACCATCGCCCGCCGCGCTCGGGCGGGCCCTGGGGCAGATCCCGCCGCAATGCGGCGTTGGCTTCGGCCGTGCAGAACCATGCGGCGTTCTGCGCCGTCAATGCCGCGGTCGCGCCGGGATCGAAGAACGGGTCGAACTGCGGCCTGCGATCCTCCGGGGCGAACAGTTGCCGCACGTTCCGTTCCACCAGCCGCCACTCTCCGCGCATCGCCTCGCAGAGACCGGCTGGCGGCGCCTGCGCATCCGCCCGCAGGGCCGCGCAGCCGGCGGGCAAGGGATGCGACGGCGGCAGCTCCCCCAGCATGTCCGCCAGCAGCCGCGCATGGCCGTTCGCCGCCGTGCTGGCCACCATCGCCACCACCAGCGAGTCCGAACGTCCCATGAGCCGGCGCCATCCCGTGGCCGCGGCGCAGCTGCGCGCAAGCGCGCCGTCGACCTCGCCCTCGACGTAGGCCAGGGCATTGGCCGTGAGCGGCAGGTCCAGCCCGGCGAGGTCCGGGAACGGCGCATCGACGGCGGGCGGAAAGGCGTTGCGATAGTGGCCGTAGGCGGGGATCGCGACGGCGCGTTCGAGCAGCCGCGCCTGGCGTTCGACCAGGGACCGGTACACATCGGGCCTGCTGCGCACCTTGGCCAGGCAGTCGTCCCCGCGCAGCCCGCAGGCGACCCGGCCGTCGCCGCGCTCCGCCGGCAGCCGCTCGTGTCGGTCTTCGGCCAGCGAGCGGAATGCCGCCGCGGCCGCGGGCCGCTTCGGGTCCATCGGCGGCAGCGCGTCGACCTGCGCAGCGAAGCGTCGCGCATCCTCGCGCGCCAGCGCCTCCTGCGCTTCTTCCGGCACGTCCCAGCCCAGCAGCCACAGCGCCGCGAAAGCGTTGCGACCCGGCTGCGGTTCCTCTCGTTGCATCACCGCCAGGGCATCGCGCTGCGCTGGCGTTGCCCCGCGCCAGCGCGACCAGCCCCACAGCGCGACCACCGCCACGACCAGCCCGAGCAGGACGGCGAACGCCGCTCGCAAGCCCCTCACCGCAGCCCCCGTTCCAACCTTCGGTCCGGCCATCCTGCCAGATCTGGGCACCGGCTCGAAGGGGCCGGGCCGTGATCCGGGTTCACAACCTCGTGGCGCCGGATCGCTATGCTTTCCGGTGGAGCAAGGGGGCCGGATGTCGGAGAGAACGAGCCAGCGCGACGACGCGCCGCTGCCGGAGATTGCCGGTTACAGGCTGCTGCGGGTGATCGCGCACGGCGGCATGTCCACCGTGTATCTCGCCAGGCAGGAAGCGCTCGGGCGCGAAGTGGCGATCAAGGTGATGCGCCCGGAGGCGCTGTCGGACGAGGTCAGCAGGCGCCGCTTCGAGAACGAGGCGCGCACCATCGGCCGCCTGGAACATCCGCACATCGTCGGCATCTACCAGATCGGGCGCACCGCCGCGGACCTGCCCTACTACGTGATGCCGCACATGCCGCGCGGGCACCTGGGACAGCGCGATCTCGCCGGCGACGAGGAGAAGGTGCGCGAGATCCTGCGCGCGCTGCTCTCGGCGCTTTCCTACGCGCACGCGCGCGGCGTGATCCACCGCGACGTGAAGGCCGAGAACGTGCTGTTCGACGAGGCCGAGCGGCCGCTGCTGGCCGACTTCGGCATCGCCCTGCGCCGCGGCTACGGCAGTCGCGTCACCAGCGCCGGACTGGCGCTGGGCAGCACCGCCTACATGGCGCCGGAGCAAGCCCGTGGCGAGGAAGTGGACCCGCGCGCCGACCTCTACAGCGTCGGCGTGCTGGCCTGGGAGATGCTGACCGGTGAGCTGCCGTTCAAGGCCGGCGATGCGCTGTCGATGGCGGTGATGCACGCCCAGGACCCGGTGCCGCGGCTGCCGCGCCACCTGCGCCACTGGCAGCGCTTCATCGACAAGGCGATGGCAAAGGGACCGCTCAAGCGGTTTCTAGACGCCGACGACATGCTGCGTGCGCTGGGTCGGGTCTCGCGCCGCGGCCCGAGGCGCGCGGAGGCGCTGCAGGAGGCGGTGCGCGGCCTGCCGGCGCGGCTGCGCGCGCTGCCGCGCGCAGCCTGGGTGGTCGCCGGCCTGGTCGTCGCCGCCGCTGCCGGCCTGGCGCTGCGCCAAGCCGGCAGCGATGGCGGCGGCGAGTTCTTCCGCGCCGGCGACCCCGAGGCCCGGACCGCGAGCGGTCCCGGACTGCCGTCGCCCACCGCGGGCAGCGCCGGCATGCTCGCCAACCCCGACGATGCGCTGCTGCGCGCCGCTCCCGAATCGCAGGCCAGCCGGCTGATCGAGACGGCTGGGCGGCAGATCCGGGCCGGGCGCCTGTACGCGCCCGCCAGCGACAACGCCTTCGACAGCCTGACCAATGCCGCCGCCGCCGACCCGGATCACCTGCAACTGCCGCAGGCGGTCGATTCGCTGGCTTCGGCGCTGGCCGCCGAAGCGGGACGACGGATCCGCGCCGGCGACGTCGAGGCGGCGATCGAACCGCTGCAGCGGCTGGCGCAGCTGTCGGAACGGATGCCCTCCGGCGCCGTCGCCGGCCTCGCGGAGCTGCGGCGCAAGGTCGCCGCGGCGATGACCGCGCGCATCGACGCCGAGGCTGCGCACTTCGATCGCGAGGCGGCCGTCGAGGTGGCGGAACTGGCGCGCGGCGCCGCGCTGGACGCGGCCACCGTCGCCGCGCTGCGAAGGCGCGCGGCGGCGGTTCCGGCCGTCGGCGAGCAGCTCCCCGGCGAATCCTCCGGCATGACCGTGATGCGCAAGGGCGAGGGCGCCTATGCGCTGGCGCGCCGCACGGTGGGGCTGGACGACTATCGCCGCTTCGCCACGGCCACCGGGCGCGAAGCGGCGCTGTGCCGGGAGCGCGCCTCGGTCTTGCGGGTGTTCTCGCCGCGCGACTGGACCTCGCCCGGATTCGCGCAGGCCGGCGGCGATGCCGTGGTCTGCGTGTCCTGGGCCGATGCCGAGGCCTACGCGCGCTGGCTGAGCGAACGCAACGGCCACCGCTACCGGCTGCCGACCGCGAGCGAAGCCACCGGCCTGGCGTACCAATCCGGCGCGACCCCGGTCGCCGAATGGCTGCTCGACTGCGCCAGCGACTGCTCGCGGCGGCGGATCCGTGGCGCCAGCTGGCGCGACGGCGGCCAGGCCCGCGATGGCGACGCTTCGCGCGGCTACGACGACGTCGGCTTCAGGCTGGTGCGCGAACCCTGATCCGGCCCGCACGCGGGCTAAGATGCGTCCATGTCGCAGCCACCCTCGCTCGCCCGGCGCCTGCAGCGCCTGTTCCTCGCCGGTCTGCTCACCCTGCTGCCGATCTGGCTGACCTGGGTGGTGGTCAAGTTCGTGTTCGTACTGCTCGGCGATGCCAGCAAGCCGTGGGTCGGCCCGCTGTCGCGGCGGATCGCGGCCTGGTTCCCCGATTCGCTGGGCTGGTTCGATGCGCTCTGGGTGCAGAACTTCATCGCCCTGGCCGCGACGGTGGCGGTGATCCTGGCGGTCGGCTGGCTGACCCGGCGCGTGGTCGGCCAGCGCCTGCTGGGCTGGTTCGAGCGGCTGGTCGCGCGCATCCCGCTCGCCAACACCATCTACTCCAGCGCGCGCAAGCTGCTCGACATCCTGCAGACCAAGCCGGGCACCACCCAGCGCGTGGTGCTGATCGATTTTCCACATCCGGAAATGAAATCGGTGGGGCTGGTCACGCGGGTGATGCGCGAGATCGGCAGCGGCCGCGAGCTGGCCGCGGTGTACGTACCGACCACGCCGAATCCGACCTCCGGATACCTCGAGATCGTCCCGGTGGAGCGGCTCACCCCGACCGACTGGACCGTCGACCAGGCGATGGCTTTCATCATTTCCGGCGGCGCCTCCGCGCCCGACTCGATCCCGTTCGCGACTCCGGCGCAGCGCCCGCCCGCCTGAGCGCGCCGGGTGACCTTTGGCCCATGCCCGGCGCCGGGCCAGCGGCGAGGCTGGCGTCTGCCCACGCCCGGAACCGCCATGATCCCGCGCCCGCTCGCACTCGTCCTTCCGCTCGCGCTGGCCGCCGCCCTGGCGGCGTGCGGGCCCGCCCCGGACACCGGGAGCAACCCCAAACCGGAGGCCGCCGCCGGCCAGGAACGGGCCGGGGACCGCGCCGCCCGCCTGACCGGGCTCTACGAGGAGTTCTGGGAGCAGACCCTGCAGCTCAACCCGGTGCAGGCGACGTTCCAGGGCGACCACCGCTACGACGACCAGCTGCCCGACTTCGGCTCCGCGGAGTACCGCCAGCAGGTGCACGACTTCAACACCCGCTGGCTGCAGCGCGTCGAGGACATCGGCGAGGCCGGCCTGGAGGGCCAGGACCTGCTGAGCTACCGGATCTTCGTGCGCGAGCGCCGCGACGCGCTGGAGGCCGAGCGCTTCCCGTCCTGGATGCTGCCGGTCAACCAGATGGGCAGCCTGGCCAGCTACGCGGTGATGCTCGGCTCGGGCTCGGTCGCGCAGCCCTTCAAGACGGTGAAGGACTACGAGAACTGGCTCGCGCGCGCCTCGCGCATCCCGGTGCTGCTCGACACCGAGATCGCCAACATGCGCGCCGGCATCGAGGCCGGCGTGGTCCAGCCGCGGGTGGTGATGGAGAAGGTGCTGCCGCAGATGGACGCGGTGATCACCGACGATCCGCAGAAGAGCCAGTTCTGGGGCCCGATCGCGAACATGCCCGAGGACTTCTCCGCCGCGGACCGCGAACGCCTCACCGCCGCCTACCGCGAACTGATCGCCGAGCGGATCATGCCGGCGCTGCGCAAGCAGCGCGACTTCATCGCGAACGAGTACCTGCCTGCGACCCGCGACTCGGTCAGCCTCGCCGAGCTGCCCGGGGGAGCCGACTGGTACGCGTTCTCGGCCCGCCAGAGCACCACCACCGACCTGCCGCCGGAGCGGATCCACCAGATCGGCCTGGACGAGGTGGCGCGCATCCACGGCGAGATCCGCGGGGTCATGGAGGACGTCGGCTTCGAAGGCTCGCTGCAGGAGTTCTTCGCGTTCATGCAGAGCGACCCGCAGTTCCAGTTCGAGTCCGAGGACGCGCTGCTCGCCCACTACCGCGGCCTGGAGGCCAAGGTCAACGAGCGCGTCGGCGAACTGTTCTCGCTGACCCCCGAGGCGGGCTTCGAGATCCGCCCGGTCGAGGCGTTTCGCGCCGAGTCGGCGGCCGGGGGGTCGTACATGACGCCGAGCGAGGACGGCAGCCGCCCCGGCATCTTCTACGTCAACACCCACGACCTGCCGACCCGCAAGACCTGGGACGCCGAGGACCTGTTCCTGCACGAGGCGATTCCCGGCCATCACTTCCAGCTGGCCCTGCAGCAGGAGCTCGAGGGCGTGCCCGCGTTCCGGCGCTTCGGCGGCGAGACCGCCTTCATCGAGGGCTGGGGCCTGTACTCGGAAGGCCTCGGCCGCGACCTGGGCCTGTACACCGATCCCTACAGCTATTTCGGCCGCCTGCAGGGCGAACTGTGGCGCGCGGTACGGCTGGTGGTCGACACCGGGCTGCACAGCAAGGGCTGGACCCGGCAGCAGGTGCTCGACTACATGTTCGAGAACTCCTCGGTCAGCGAGCCGGACGCGATCGCCGAGGCCGAGCGCTACATCGCCTGGCCGGGCCAGGCGCTGGCCTACAAGATCGGTGAGCTCAAGATCAAGGAGCTGCGCGCCAGGGCCGAGCAGGCGCTCGGCGACCGCTTCGACGTGCGCGCCTTCCACGCCGAGGTGCTGAAGGACGGCTCGGTGCCCTTGGAGGTACTGGACGCCAAAATCGACCGCTGGATCGCCGACCAAGCCTGACCGGCCGATCCCCGTAGAGCGGAGCTCGCTCCGCTGCTCTTCCCGAAAAGAGGGGCGCGCTCCTTGCCTCGGCGCGCCCCGCGTCTGCTCGGAAGCCACCGCGGTGTCCAGGGCCGGTGCGGCGCCCCGGGGCGGGACCGTCG
>NZ_JARXRM010000032.1:0-36350 GCF_029887875.1 Luteimonas endophytica | reverse complement strand
GCCCGGCCGCGAAGCCAACCCGCGCCGGCGAGTCAGTACAAGAAGCCCTCGCATTCCGCCAGCCGCGACATCCGTCGATCCTGCCAGGCGCGCAACCGGCGGATCGGGACGTGTTTCCCAGTGTGGAGAAGAACAAAAAAGGGCCGGCAATGCCGACCCCTCTTTGGTTCCGCGTTGCGGCCGGTGGATCAGGCGCGAGCCCCGCGGCGCGCACCGGACGGCTTGGCGCCGCCGCGGTGCTGCTTCGGCCCGGCATGGGCCTGCGGGCCGCGCGCCTGCGGCTTGCCATGGGCGCGGTGCGCCGGCTTGCCCGGGGCGCGCGCCTGGGTGCGCTGGCCCTGGCGCTGGCCGCCGCCGTTCTTCGGGATCGGCGCGTTGAGATCGATCGGGCGGCTGGGCGCGAAACCCTCGACCGTGTCGATGACGATGTCGGCCTTGAGCATGCGCTGGATCTGGCGCAGCAGTCCGCCCTCCTCCGGCGCCACCAGCGACAACGCCTCGCCGGTCGCCCCGTTGCGGCCGGTGCGGCCGATCCGGTGGATGTAGTCCTCGGCCACCATCGGCAGGTCGTGGTTGATCACCAGCGGCAGGTCCGGAATGTCCAGCCCGCGCGCCGCCACGTCGGTGGCCACCAGGATCCGCGCCTTGCCGGCCTTGAACGCGATCAGCGCCTTCTGGCGCTGCGCCTGGCTCTTGTTGCCGTGGATCGCCACCGCCGGCAGCCCGGCCTGCTCCAGCTGCTCGGCGAGCCGGTTGCAGCCGTGCTTGGTCTTGCCGAACACCAGCACCCGCTCGGTATGCCGCCGCGCCAGGATCTCGACCAGCAGGTCGCGCTTGCCCGCCGCATCGACCGGATGCACGCGGTGGGTGATGGTCTCGGCGATGGTGTTCTGGGCGGCCACCTGCACCTGCTTCGGGTCGCGCATGAACTCCAGCGCCAAGGCCTTGATCCGCGGCTCGAACGTGGCCGAGAACAGCAGCGTCTGCCGATCCTTGGGCACCCGCGCCAGTACCCGCTTCATCGCCGGCAGGAAGCCCATGTCGAGCATCCGGTCGGCCTCGTCCAGCACCAGGATCTCGACCGCGTCGAGCTTGGCATGGCCCTGTTCCATGTGGTCGAGCAGGCGCCCCGGGCACGCCACCAGGATGTCGACCCCGCGGCGCAGGTTCTCTATCTGCGGCTGCATGCCGGCGCCGCCGAAGATCGTCGCCACGTGCAGGCGCAGGTGGCGGCCGTAGGCCTTGAGGCTTTCGCCCACCTGCACCGCCAGCTCGCGGGTCGGCACCAGGATCAGCGCGCGCGGCTTGCGCGGGCCCTTGGGCGGGGTCTCCTTGGCCAGCCGCTGCAGCAGCGGCAGGCCGAAGGCGGCGGTCTTGCCGGTGCCGGTCTGGGCGCCGCCCAGCAGGTCGTGGCCGGCCAGCGCCAGCGGGATCGCCTGGGCCTGGATCGGGGTGGGCACGGTGTAGTTGGTGTCGGACAGCGCGCGCAGCAGCGCGGGCGAGAGCCCGAGGGTTTCGAACGTCATGCGTGTGATGCTCCTGTACGTCGCGGCGCGGCGCCGGCCGCCTTGGGCGGACCGGTCGGGCGACCGTGACGGCTTACTCGGAGCTATCCAGAACCGCGCTGCGAGTAAATGGTGACGGTGCGGAAGCTTCCGAACCGTTGATCTGCGCGACGATGGACGTGCGGAATAAGTTGCCGGGGAAATTCCCGCGGCGGGCATACCAGGATCGTCTCTGCCGGTGGGCAGGGGTAGCCGTTTTGCAGAACAGACGCGGAGTCTACGCGAGCGCGGACCGTCCCGCCAGCGCCGCGGCCTCCCGGTGTTCAGCCGGGCCGGTCGGGAGCGCGCGCCTCACCCGGCGTGCAGATCCTCGCCGGTCCGCTGGTGCGGCGCGCGGGAGATGCCCAGCGCCTGGCGCAGCGGCTCGCGGTAGCTGCGACCCGAAGTCATGCACGCGCCGCTGCGCAGGCGCAGCCAGTACTGGGCGGCCCCCCAGGCCTCGACCTGCTCGACCGCGTCGATCCGCACCAGCCGCGAGCGGTGGATCCGCACGAACCGGCGCGGATCCAGGCGCTGCGCGAACGCCGCCATGGTCTCGCGCAGCAGCAGGGCGCGGCCGTCGAGGTGCAGCTCCAGGTAATTGCCCTGGGCGAGCACGTACTCGATCTCGGCCACCGCGACCATGCGCAGGCGCTGGCCGTCCGGTACCGCCAGGCGCTCCGGGTAGTCGCCGCAGGCGGACGCAGCACCGCCGCCCAGCCGCAGCCGGAGCCGCGCCACCGCCTCGTGCAGCCGCTCCGGTGAGACCGGCTTCATCAGGTAGTCCACCGCCGCGGCGTCGAACGCCTGCAGTGCGTGCGCCGAATAGGCGGTCACGAACACCACCAGCGGGCGGCGCGCCGGCGGCAGCCGCTCAAGCATCCCGAAACCGTCGACGTGCGGCATCCGCACGTCGACGAAGGCCACGTCGGCTGCCACCTTCGGCAGGCCCGCCGCCGCCTGCAGGCCGTCCGCGTACTCGGCCACCACCTCGACGTCGCCCTCGTTGCGCAGCAGCCGCACCAGCCGCGCACGCGCCAGCGGCTCGTCGTCGACGATCGCCGCACGCAGACGGGTCATGCCGCCACCGCTTCGCGGGTACACGGCAGCCGCACCCGGGCCGTGGTGCCGCCGCCTTGGCCGCTGCGCAGTTCGACCGCCTGGTCGTCGCCGAACAGGTAGCGCAGCCGCGCGCGGATGTTGCTCAGGCCAGTGCCGTGGCGGCGCGTGCCGGGAATGCCGTCGCCGTCGTCGGCGACCTCGAGCAGTAGGTGCGCGCCCTCGCGCCGGGCCACCACCTGCAGCAATCCGGCCGCCGTTCGCGGGGCGATGGCGTGCAGGATCGCGTTCTCGGCCAGCGGCTGCAGCACCAGGGGCGGTACCAGCACGTCCTCCAGGCCCGGCTCGACCAGCCAACGCAGCTGCAGGCGCTCGCCCAGGCGCACCTTCTCGATCTCGAGGTAGTGGCGCAGCAGCCGCAGCTCCTCGCCCAGCGGCACCAGCTGCGAACGCTGGTGGTCGAGGCTGCTGCGCAGCAGCTCGCCGAGCCCCACCAGCATCCGGTCGGCCGCGTCCGCATCACGATGCACCATCTCGGCGATGGAATTGAGCGCGTTGAACATGAAATGGGGATTGAGCTGGGCGCCCAGCGCCTCCAGCCGGGTCTCGGTCAGGCGCGCCTTCAGCTGCTCGGCCTCGCGCTCGCGCTGATGGGCGCGCTGGGCGAACAGCCCGGCATGGGCCACGCCCACCATCAGGCAGAGCAGCAGGAAGTTCTTGGGAAAGCTGGCCACCAGCTCGGGCCAGAAGCCCGGAAACTCCTGGTACCAGCCGATCCACGGGTTCAGCACCGCCACCGCGGCAACGCGGAGCGCCGCCAGCGCCACCACCAGCAGCAGCGCCGCGCCGGCCGAGACCCACCACCGCGCGCGTCCGATCGGCAACGCCCGCACCCACAGCAGCAGTACCACCACCATCGGGATCCAGAGCAGGCCCGAGGCCATGCCCAGGCGGAGTGCGGTCCCGGCCGCCATCCTGGTGCCGTCGGCCAGGTCCATGGTCAGCAACTGCGCCGACAGCAACAGGCCGAAGAGCGTCCATCCGCCGACGATCGCGAGCCAGAACAGGGGCGACTTGAAGCTCATCCCGGGCACGCTATGCGAGCGCACCAACGCTCGCAACAGCAGGAGTGCGTTCGACCCGCCAGGGCGACCGTTCGTCCCGGTGCCATTGCCGCTGGCGGCGGGCCGGGCCAGCGTCGACTCCCGCCTCCGGACCGCCCGACCATGTCCCCGTTGCGTACCGCGGCGCTCGCCGCCGTCGTTCTCCTGGCCGGTCCGGCGGCGGCGCAGTCGCGCCCCGACCCGGCGGTCTGCCCGTCCGTCGAGCCGTTCGCCCCGGGGGTCGTCAGCGACGGGAACTGGCAGTGGCGGCTTTCCTTCGTGCCCGATCGCAGCCGCATCTACTGGTCGACGAGCGAGGGCTGGTGGCCCGGCACCCGCGAACGGGCGCGGATCATGACCGCGACTCCGGGCGAGGATGGCGGGTGGGGCGCGCCCACCGTCGCGCCGTTCTCCGGTACCCACGCCGACATGGACCCGTTCGTCGCGCCCGACGGCGCCACCCTTTATTTCTCGTCGATGCGCCCGCGCGAAGGCGCCGCACGCAACGACATGGACCTGTGGATGGTTCGGCGCGTCGGCGACGGCTGGAGCGCCCCTTTGCATCTCGGGCCCGAGGTCAACGCCGACGGCCACGACGAGCTGTACCCGAGCGTCGACCGCCGGGGCAACCTGTATTTCGCCCGGGTCGCGGCGCCCACGCCCGTTGGCGACGTCGACATCTGGCGCAGCGCGCCGCGCCAAGACGGCAGCTACGCCCCCGCACGCCGGCTCGGCGGTGGCGTCAACACGCCGGAGCGATGGGAGTACAACCCGGAAATCTCGCCGGACGGTCGCCTGCTGCTGTTCGCGCGCCTCGACCGCCCGGACGACGCGCTCGCCGACGCCGGCTACGGCTGGGGGGACCTCTACGTGGCCCGGGCGGGCCACGACGGCTTCGAGGCGGCCGAAAACCTCGGCCCATGCGTCAACAGCGCCGCGGACGAGTACCACCCGACGATGCTCTGGGAGGGCGGCCGGCTCTACTTCGTCCGCAACGCCGGCGCGCCTGGAGACATCCACCAGACCCGGCTGCGCCTGCCGTACCAGGATTGACCGGCCGCCCGGCACCGCTGCGGGCGTCGGGCGCCACGAAGGACCGTTCCCTTACAATGGCCGCCGTGCAAGCAAGGGCGCCGGCATTGGGGAACGACCGACTCACCATTCCGCAACCGAAGGCGTGCAGTGCCGCCTGCCTCGATCCGCGGACGCAGCGCCGCCGATGGGTCCTGCTGCTGCTCGTGGTGACGGCGCTGGCGAGCGCCGGGGCGTCGGCGCAGGACTGGCGCTACCGGGTCCGGCCGGGCGACACGATCTGGGACATCAGCCGCGCCTACTTGCGCCAGGACGTGCCCTGGCAGCGCGTGCAGGCCTACAACGACGTCGCCGATCCCTGGCAGCTCGCCCCCGGCACCGGGCTGCGGATCCCCGTGGCCTGGCTGCGCGTGCAGCCGGCGAAGGCCACGGTGATCGCGCTCCACGGACGGGCCACCACCGCGCCCGCGGACGCGCCCGACGCCGCCGCACCCGTCGCCACCGGCATGCAGCTGGGTGCGGGTACCGTGCTGCGGACCCTCCCCGATGCCAACCTCACGCTGCGATTCGCCGACGGCTCCCGCCTGCAACTGCAGGGCGGCAGCGAACTCCACCTGGATCGCCTGGGCGCCTATGGCGCCACCGGCATGGTCGACACCCGCATGCGCCTGCTGCGCGGCCGCGCCACCAATTCGGTGCAGCGCGCGCGCGGCCCCGCCTCGCGCTTCATCCTCGATACCCCGGGCACCATGGCCACCGTGCGCGGTACCGAGTTCCGCATCGCCCGCGATGCCGGCCTGACCCGCTCCGAAGTGCTCGAAGGGCGGGTGCGCGTGGATGGCGGCGGCCGGGGCGTGGTGCTGGATCCGGGCGAGGGGACGTTGAGCGACGCCGGAGGCCATCCGCTTCCGCCCAGGCCGCTGCTGCCGGCGCCGGATCTGGACGACTGGCCGGAAGAACTGCAGCGGATGCCGTCCGCCGTGGCCTGGCCGCCGGTGGAGGGCGCCAGCGGGTACCGGCTGCAGGTCGGCGCCGACCCGGAGTTCCTGGTGCTGCTGCAGGACACGCTGGTCGATGCGCCGCGTGCCGAGGTGCGGGTCCCGGGAGATGGCACCTTCCATGCGCGGGTCCGCGCCCTGGACGCGCACGGGCTGGAGGGGCGCGATGCGGTCCGGGCATTCCGCGTCTCGGCCCAGCCGGCCCCGCCGTTCGCGATCGCGCCGGAGGACGGCGCCGCCACCGCCGGAACGCGTCCGCGGTTCCGCTGGACCCGCAGCGAGGGCGACCTGCGCTACCGGCTGCAGGTCGGTCGCGACCCCGAGTTCCGCGCACCCCTCGTCGACCTGGCCGGGCTGCGCCGCGACGAGCAGCGCTCGCCCACCCCCCTGCCGCCGGGCGAGTACTACTGGCGCGTCGGCGCCACCGACGGCGCCGGCAAGCACGGCCCGTTCGGCGACCCGGTGCGTTTCCTGGTGCAGGAAGCGGACCCGGGGCCGGCGATCGGCGCGGACGGGGTCGAGCGCGACGGGCGGGCGTTGCAGGTCCGCTGGCCCGCCGGCGAACCCGGGCAGCGCTACGAGTTCCAGCTGTCGCGCGATCCGGATTTCTCGCGGATCGAGCTGGAACGCACGCTGGACGAGAACCGGATCGCGCTGCCCCGGCTGCGCGCCGGCACCTGGCACATGCGCACCCGCCTGGTCGACGACGATGGCTACGCGCACCCGTACGGCCCCACGCAGAGCGTCAGGACCGGCTGCCTGCCGTGCCGGATCGCGCTGGGCGCCGGGCTGTTGTTGCTGGTGCTCTGACCATGCCCGGCCTGCACCGGCACGACGCTGCCGCACGGATGGTGGCCGCGCTGCTGGCGACGCTTGCCGTGTGCGTGCTGCTGTCGCTTCAGCTCACCTGGCGCGCCGACGCGTGGATCTACGACGCGCTGCTCTCGCGCTTCGACCAGCCGGTGGACCCGCGCATCGCGATCGTGGCGATCGACGAGCGGAGCCTGTCCGAGATCGGCCGCTGGCCCTGGTCGCGCGGCGTCCATGCGCGGTTGCTGGACCGCCTGCGCCACGCCGGCGTGCGCGGCATCGCCCTGAACGCCGTGTTCGCCGAGCCCGCGACCGGCGATCCGGCCGGCGATGCGGCGCTGGCGCGGGCGCTGGCCGCAACCGGCAGCACGGTGCTTCCGGTCATGGCCGAACCGTCGGAACCGGGCGGCATGCCGATCGAGGTCATGCCGATGCCGCCACTGGCCGAAGCCGCCGCCGGACTCGGCCAGGTGGATGTCGAGATCGACCGCGACGGCATCGCGCGGCGCGCCTATCTCAAGGCCGGGCTGGGTTCCGCGTACTGGCCGTCGCTGGCGCTGGCGCTGCTGCGCGTCGGCCCCGCTGCGGCGGACGACGCCCCGCTCCCGGGGCTGCGGCTGGCCGGGCAGCCGGGCCCGCTTCCCTTCCAGTGGGTGCGCGACCACCACATCCTGGTCCCGTACGCGGAGCCGGGCGCCTTCACCCGGGTCTCCTACCTGGATGTGCTCGAAGGGACGGTGGACCCCGCGCTGCTGCGCGACCGCTGGGTCCTGGTCGGCGTCACGGCAGCCGGCATCGACCACGGCCTGGCGACTCCGCGGACCGGCGGCGTCCCGCGAGTCCCCGCGATCGAATACCACGCCAACCTGCTCAATGCGCTGGCGACCGGACAGGCGATCGCCCCGCTGCCTGCCCCGTGGCGATGGCTGCCGTCGATCGCGCTGGTGCTGTTGCCGCTGGCGCTGTACGGCGGCCCCGGGCCATGGCGGCGGCCGTCGGCCGTGACCGCTGCGGTCGCCCTGGCGACGCTGCTGGGATGCGCGCTGTTGCTGCGCTACGGCCGCTACTGGTTTCCTCCGGCGGCCACGCTCGCCGTGCTGGCGGGCGGCTGCCTGGCCTGGACGCTCACCCGGCTGCGCCAATCGCAGCATCTTGCCCATTCGGATGCGCTGACCCTGCTGGCGAACCGCCGCATGTTCGACCTCACGCTGGCGCGCGAGCTCGGCGCCGCGCGGCGCTCGGGCCGTCCGCTGTCGCTGCTGCTGGTCGATATCGACCACTTCAAGCACTACAACGACCGCCATGGACACCAGGCCGGCGACGAGGTGTTGCGCCGCATCGCCGGGGCCATCGGTTCGCACGCGCGCCGCCCGCGCGACCTGGCCGCGCGCTACGGCGGGGACGAACTGGCGGTGATCCTGCCGGAGACCACGGCCGCCGCGGCCGAGGCCCTGGCCGGTGCGCTGGTGGACGACGTCCGGGCGCTGCGGATCCCCCACCCGGACTCCGACGTCGCACCCTGCATCACCCTCACCATCGGCGTCGCGACGTTCGACCCCGAACGCGAGCCCGGGCCCGTCGACCTGCTCAAGCGTGCCGACGCGGCGCTGTACCGCGGCAAGCACCAGGGCCGCGACCGCAGCGCCGCGGTCGCCGCGCCGGCGTGATCCCGCCGGCCGTACAGCCGCGGCCGGCGCCGCGACAAGCCACGAGCCGCGTGGGGGAGCGCGACACTGGCAGCGGACCGTGCGTGGCTCTCGGCGGGCCGCGCTGCTATCATGCTGCGATGCAGCAACGCCTTCTCTCCGCCCTCGCGCTTTCGCAGGCAACCCGGCCGCGGCGCGCCCGCCGCCGCACCGGCGGGACCCGGCCGACGCCACCCTAGCGCCCGGCCGGCGGCCGTAGCGCCATCGCCTCTCCTTCCGCGCGGCGACCGCCCGTGCGCTTTCCCGATTTCGACGATGCGACCGCGTGGGCTGCGCCGCGGTCAGGAACCTGCTCCCATGACGTTTTCCAAGCTGCGCGCGGAATGGTCTCCGAACGTGCGCGCCGACCTGCTCGCCGGCCTGGTGGTCGCGCTGGCGCTGATCCCCGAAGCGATCGCCTTCTCCATCATCGCCGGGGTCGACCCCAAGGTCGGCCTGTACGCCTCGTTCTGCATCGCCGTGGTGATCGCCTTCACCGGCGGCCGCCCCGGCATGATCTCCGCCGCCACCGGTGCCATGGCGCTGCTGATGGTGACCCTGGTGCGCGAGCACGGCCTGCAGTACCTGCTCGCCGCGACGGTGCTCACCGGCATCCTGCAGATCGTCGCCGGCTACCTCCGCCTGGCCGACCTGATGCGCTTCGTCTCGCGCTCGGTGATCACCGGCTTCGTCAACGCACTGGCGATCCTGATCTTCATGGCGCAGATCCCCGAACTCATCGCGGTGCCGTGGATGGTCTATCCGATGGTGGCGATCGGCCTGGGCATCATCTACGGCCTGCCGCGGATCACCCGCGCGGTGCCCTCGCCGCTGGTGGCGATCGTGCTGCTGACCGGCGCCGCGATGCTGATCGGCATCGAGGTGCCCACCGTGGGCGACAAGGGCGAACTGCCGGACAGCCTGCCGGTGTTCCTGCTGCCCGACATCCCGTGGAACCTCGAGACCCTGCGGATCATCCTGCCGGTCTCGCTGACCCTGATGGTGGTCGGGCTGCTCGAGTCGTTCCTGACCGCCAGCATCGTCGACGACCTCACCGATACGCCGAGCGACAAGCACCGCGAGGCCAAGGGTCAGGGCATCGCCAACATCGCCTCGGGCTTCCTCGGCGGCATGGCCGGCTGCGCGATGATCGGCCAGTCGGTGATCAACGTGAAATCCGGCGGCCGCGGCCGGCTGTCGACCTTGACCGCCGGCGTGGTGTTGCTGCTGATGGTGGTGTTCGCCAGCGACTGGGTCGGACGGATCCCGATGGCGGCGCTGGTCGCGGTGATGATCATGGTCTCGATCGGCACCTTCAGCTGGCGCTCGGTCGCCGACCTGCGCACCTACCCGAAGTCCTCCAGCCTGGTGATGATCGCCACGGTGGTGGTCACGGTCCTGACCCACGACCTGGCCAAGGGCGTATTGACCGGGGTGCTGCTGTCGGCGCTGTTCTTCGCCCGCAAGGTCGGCCAGGTCCTGCACGTCGGCTCGGTCCCGGCCGAGGGCGGCGCCGCCCGCCACTACACGGTGACCGGGCAGGTATTCTTCGCCTCGGCGGAGCGCTTCATCGCCGCGTTCGATTTCGGCGAGGTGCTCGACCGGGTCCGCATCGACGTGTCCGGTGCGCACTTCTGGGACCTGAGCGCGGTCGGCGCGCTCGACAAGGTGGTGATCAAGTTCCGCCGCGAGGGCACCGAGGTGGAGCTGGCGGGCATGGACGAAGCCAGCCGCACCCTGGTCGACCGGCTGGGCGTGCACGACAAGCCCGGCGCCGAGCACCTGATGGGCGGACACTGAGGACTGCGAGATGAGCGAGAACGGCTACGAAATTCCCCCCGACGGCGAGGTGCTGGCCTGCATCGACGCCTCGGTCTACGCCGACAGCGTCGCCGACCACGCCGCCTGGGCCGCGCAGCGGCTGGGGGCGCCGCTGCAGTTCCTGCACGTGCTCGACCGCAAGGAGCACTCGACCGCGAGCGCGGACTACAGCGGCAACATCGGGCTCGAGGCGCAGGCGGAACTGCTGCAGGAACTGGTCGAACTGGACCAGAAGCGCAGCCGCCTGTCCGCCGAGCACGGCCGGCTGCTGCTGGCGCGGGCGCGCGAGCGCGCTGCGGGCGCCGGGTTGGCCGCGGCCGGCGGGTTGCAGCGCCACGGCAGCCTGGTCGAGACCCTGGCCGGCCTGGAAAGCGGCACCAGGCTGTTCGTGGTCGGCAAGCGCGGCGAGGCCGCGGACTTCGACAAGGGCCATCTGGGCGGCAACCTCGAACGCGTGGCGCGGGCGGTGCACCGGCCGCTGCTGGTCGCTTCGCGCGCGTTCCGCGCGGTCGAGCGCTTCGCGATCGCCTTCGACGGCAGCCCCACCACCCGCAAGTGCGTGCAGATGGTGGCGCAGAGCCCGCTGGTCCGCGGCCTGCCCTGCCACCTGGTCAGCGCCGGGGACGGCGGCGGCGCGCTTGCAGAGGCCCAGGCCCGGGCCCGCGCGCTGCTGGCGGCTGCCGGCTTCGAGGTCGAGGCCTCGATCGTCCCGGGAGAGGCCGAGTCGGTGATCGGCGGCTACGTCAGGGAGCATGGGATCGATCTGCTGGTGATGGGCGCCTACGGCCACTCCAGGGTTCGCCAGCTGATCGTCGGCAGCACCACCACGGCGATGCTCCGCAGCTGCCGGGTCCCGGTGCTGCTGCTGCGTTAGCCCGATTTCCCGCGGCGACGCACCGGCCCGCCGCGCGTCCTGCTCGCTCCGCCGGGCCATGACCTTCGACACGCCCGGCCGCGCCGGACCGGCGCGTACAGTGGCCGATGCCCCATCCCCGGGGTCCTTCCTTGTCCTGATGCCCCTCCGGGGCGGAGCGTGCACGTGATCCGATCCAACCCCAGAATCCTTCTTCTTCCGCTCGCGGTGGCGCTGGCGCTGTCCGCCTGCGCCCGCGACCAGACCGATTCCGAGGCCGCCTCCGGAGCCGAGTCCGGGGCCGCCGCGCCCGCGCTGGTTCTCGACGAGAGCACCCTGCCGCCGGTCAACCGCTTCCAGCTGGCCGACCTGGACGCCGAGGCCGACGCCTGCCGCGATTTCAACGCGTTCGCCAACGGCACCTGGCTGGCGGCCAACCCGGTCCCCGGCGACCGCAGCTCGTGGGGCGCGTTCGAGATGCTGGACGAGCGCTCCACCGCGGTGCAGCGGCAGCTGGCGGAACAGTCCGCGGCCGCCGCGGACGCCACCGGGCCGCAGAAGATCGTCGGCGATTTCTGGGCCACCGGCATGGACGCGGAGAAGATCAACGCCCAGGGCATCGAGCCGCTGCGCGAGGAGCTGGCCCGGATCGACGCGCTGGCCGACGGCGCCGCCGTGGCCGACTACCTGCGCCAGTCCGCGGCCCGCGGCGGCGGCTTCCTGGTCGGCATCGGCGCGATGCCCGACTTCCAGGACGCGACGGTGAACATCGCCGCCACCGGCCAGGGCGGCCTCGGCCTGCCCGACGCGCCGTACTACACCGCCGAGGACAAGCAGAAGATCCGCGACGCCTACGTGGCACACATCGCCAAGGTGCTGGAACTGTCCGGCGTACCCGCGGCGGATGCCGCAGCCCAGGCCGCCGACGTGATGGCGTTCGAGACCCGCCTGGCCTCGGTGTCTAAGTCGCGGGAGGAGTTCTCGCGCGACGTCGGGCTCTACTACAACCCGGTGACCCCGGCCGAGGCCGACGCGCTCTCGCCCAATTTCCCGTTCACCGCGTTCTTCCAGTCGCAGGGCGTGGAGGTGCCGGAGACGTTCTCGCTGTCGGTGCCCGAATACCACGCCGAGGTCAGCGAGATGCTGGCCGAGGTGCCGGTGGAGCAGTGGAAGAGCTATCTGCGCTTCCACCTGGTCGACGATGCCTCGCCGTTCCTCTCCGACGCGTTCGTGGAGCAGAACCACGACTTCTACGGGCGCACCCTCGGCGGCCAGCAGGAGCTGAAGGAGCGCGGCAAGCGCGTGCTCCAGACCATCGACCGCAGCGCCGGCGAGGCGCTCGGCCAGCTCTACGTGAAGGTCGCCTTCCCGCCCGAGTCCAAGGCCAGGATGGAGGAGCTGATCGGCAACCTCAGCGAGGCGCTCAAGGTCCGGATCGAGAACCTCGAGTGGATGAGCGACGAGACCAAGGCCAAGGCCCTGGAGAAGTGGGAAACCTTCGAACCGCGGGTGGGCTATCCGGACAAGTGGCGCGACTGGAGCGGCCTGTCCACCGCCCGCGACAGCTACATCGGCAACGTGCTGGCCGCGCGCGAGTTCAACTACCGCTGGGACATCGGCAAGATCGGCCAGCCGGTGGACAGGTCCGAATGGGGCATGCGCCCGCAGACCGTCAACGCCTCCTACAATCCGCTCGCCAACCAGCTCACCTTCCCGGCGGCGATCCTGCAGCCGCCGTTCTTCGACCCCGAGGCGGACGACCCGCTCAACTACGGCGGCATCGGCGCGGTGATCGGCCACGAGATGACCCACGGCTACGACGACCAGGGCGCGCGCTTCGACCCGCAGGGCAACATGGTGAACTGGTGGACCGAGGCCGACCTGGAAGGCTTCAAGGCGCGCACCGGCAAGCTGGTGGCGCAGTTCGACGCCTACACCACCGAGGACGGCCGCAATCTCAACGGCAACCACACCCTGGGCGAGAACATCGCCGACCTCGGTGGCCTGGCCACGGCCTACGACGCGATGAAGACCGCCACCGAGGGCAGCGAGGACCCGATGATCGACGGCCTCACCCGCGACCAGCGCTTCTTCCTCGGCTGGGCCACGGTGTGGCGCCGCAACTTCACCGCCGAGGAGCTGGACCGGCGCCTGCAGACCGACGAGCACGCGCTGGCCGGGTTCCGCGCGATCGGCGCGCCCTCCAACCTGCCGGCGTTCGCCGCGGCCTTCGACTGCGGCCCCGGCGACCCGATGGTGCGCGGCGGCGACGACCAGGTGGTGATCTGGTAGCCCGCCACGGCCACCCGCACCGCCGCGAAGGGCCCGACGACCGTCGGGCCCTTTTTTGGATCTTGTCCCACGAGAGCGATGGCGCGCGCGGGCTTCGGGAGCAGGCGTCGCCCGGCGATTCGCTGCCGAGGCTTCTTTCGGGCGACCGAATTGCCGATGATTCCGGTCGGGTGCACGGGCCTCGTGCCGGCAAGGATCTCGGCGCTGTTCTCGCCGGCCCACCCGCGAAGCCCAACTGCACCAGCAATCGGCGTACGACCGCATGCCTAGTGGGGTCGCGACTTCCGTCGCTCCCACAGCGGGGCGGCCGGAGGATGGAGACGCGTTCCCACCTCCATGCGAGAAGAACCTTTTCTCTTGGCGCTAGCGCGTTCATCGCGTCCGCCGGGGAGCTTGCTAGACTTCCGCGACCTTTCCGGATGGATCCCGCGATGCCCCACGCCAGACCGCTCGCCTTCGCCCTCGCCGCATGCCTGGCGGTGGGGCTGCCCCTCGATGCCGGCGCGCAGCGCCGCGCCGCCAGGGCGCCGGCCGGCCCGACCGAATGCACCGACTTCTACGCATTCGTCAACAAGGACTGGCTCACGGCCAACATGGTGATCGGCTCGGGCAGCGTCTCGGCGATGGGCGAGCTGCAGGCGCTGGCGCTGCAGCAGCAGCGCGACCTGCTCGACGCGGCGATGCGCGCGCCGCAGAACCACGTCCAGCAGTTGCTGGGCGACTTCTGGGCCAGCGGCCTGGACGAGGCGGCCGTGGAGGCCGACGGCGCGCAGCCGATCGCGCCGCTGTTGGCGCGCATCGACGGCATCCGCCGGGCCCGCGACATCCCGCCGGCGATCGCCGCCCTGCACCAGGTCGGCATCCCGGTGGCGTTCAATTTCAACGCCGACGTCGACCTGGCGGATCTTTCCCGCCACATCGGCTACTTCGGCCAGGGCGGCCTCGGCCTGCCCGACCCCGCCTACTACACCCGCGAGGACGCCGACACCCGCGCCATCCTCGACCGCTACCGCGACTACGTGCGCAGCATTCTCGCCCTGGCCGGCACCGCCGAGAAATCGCTCGACGCCGATACCGCCGCGGTGATCGAGCTGGAGACCGCGATCGCCCGCAACTGGCGCGCGATCACCCTGGCCCGCGATCCGCGCAGCAACTACGCGCCGGTCCCGACCGCGGACTTCGACGCGCAGTACAAGCGCCTGCAGCTGGACGAGTTCCTTGCCACCCTGGGCATCGAGAGCGACACCGTCTCGATGGCCAACCCGGAGCTGTTCGCGGCCCTGGACGGGCTGGTCGGCAGCGTCAAGCCGGCGCAGTGGAAGGCCTACCTGCGCTTCCACGTCGGCAACGCGATGGCGCCGTACCTGTCGCGCACCTTCCGCGAGGCCGAATTCGAGTTCCACGGCCGGGTGCTGCGCGGCCAGCCGGAGCCGCTGCCGCGGCAGGCCCAGGTGCTGAACGCGATCAACAAGGCCGCCGGCCCGATGCTCGGCCGCGAGTACGTCGCCCGCCACCTGCCCGACGGCACCCGGATGCGCGCGACCACCATCGCCACCGAGGTGCGCGACGCGCTGCTGCGCGGCGTCGAGCGCAGCGCCTGGATGAGCGAGCCGACCAAGGCCGAGGCCCGCGCCAAGCTGGCGGCGATGCGCATCGAGATCGGCGCGCCGGAGCGCGACCTCGATTACAGCGTGCAGCCGATGGGCCGCGGCAGCTTCGGCGGCAACATGCTGATCGCCTCCACCTGGCGCCACCGCGAGGAAATGCGACGGATCGGCGAGCAGAACGCCGACCAGCGCTGGGAAGTGCTGCCGCAGCAGCCGGCGCTGGCCTACGATCTGGCGCAGAACCGGCTGATCGTCTCCGCCGCGGTGCTGCAGCCGCCGGTGCTGGACATGAGCCAGGACGCCGCGGCCCACTACGGCAGCTACGGCGCCCTGGTCGGGCACGAACTGGGCCGCAGCATCGACATCCGCGGCCGCGTGGTCGATGCCGCCGGCAACGTGCGCACCTGGTGGAGCGAGACCGACCAGGCCGCCTGGAACGACCTGACCAACCGCCTGGCCGGCCAGTACAGCGGCTACGCCTGGCCGGCGGGCACCGCGCTCATGGTCGACGGCACCCGCACCCGCGACGAGAACGCCGCCGACCTGGCCGGCATCGAGCTGGCCTGGGATGCGCTGCAGACCGCCAATCCCGAACTGCCGAAGGAATCGGCCCAGTCGTTCTTCCGCGCCTGGGCGCAACTGTGGCGCCAGCAGATGTCGGCGGACGCGGCGAACCTCCTGGCCGCGACCAGCGAGCACGCCCCGGGCCAGTGGCGCGCCAACGGCCCGCTCGCCAACCTGCCCGCCTTCGCCAGCACCTTCGGCTGCAAGGCCGGGGCGCCGATGCAGCGCGACGAGGACGAGCAGGTCCGGATCTGGCGCTGAGGGGACGCGAATCGGAAAGAGCTTGCCGCTCTCTGCCGCGATGCCCGATCCCGGCCGCGTCGACCCGGCGCAGGCCCGGTGCCCGGGATTCGTCTAGAAGCGGCGCACGTTGTTGCGGGTGGTGCGGCTGAATGGCGGGCGCCCGCGCCACTGCTGGATCAGCAGCCAGCCGAACAGCATCCCGCCCAGGTGAGCGAAATGCGCCACGCCGGAGCGGGTCCCGCTGATGCCGAAGACCAGCTCGATCGCGCCGAGCACGATCACCAGGGTCCGCGCCTTCATCGGGATCGGCGGGATCAGCAGCATCACCCGCTGGTTGGGAAACAGCATGCCGTACGCCAGCAGCAGGCCGAACACCCCGCCGGACGCGCCGAGCGTCGGATAGGCCATGCCCCCCTGCGCCAGCGCCCAGGACACCACCACCAGCTGGCACAGCCCGGCGCCGCCGACGCATACCAGGAAGTAGGTCAGGAAGCGCTTCTGTCCCCAGGTGTACTCGAGCGGCGCGCCGAACATCAGCAGCACCAGCATGTTGAACAGCAGATGGAAAGGGCTGCCGTGCAGGAACCCGTAGGTCAGCAGCTGCCACGGCAGGAACGACATGCCGCCGGCCTCGGCGCCGCCGAGCGGCCAGAGCATGAATGGCCGGAACAGCGCTTCGCTCAGCACCATCTGCAGCAGGAAGACCACACCGTTGGCGATCAGCAACGCCTTGGTGACTGGGGGGAGATTGGAGAACATCCGGACTCCTCGAGGGGACGCGCCATGATACCGGGGAAAAAACCCTACGCCGAAGGCCCCCAGAGCGCGGCGTCGAGGTCGGCTCCGGGCCTGGCCATGCGCACCCTGCCCCGCTGCACCTCGACGCCCTCGGCGCGCAGGCGCCGCGCCTGCTCGCGCCAGCCGCGGCTGTCTTCGGCGAAGGCGATGCGCCCGTCGCTGCGCAACACCCGGTGCCATGGCAGCGCATCGTCGCCGTTGCCGGCCAGGATCCGCGCCACCAGGCGTGCGCGGCCCGGCAGCCCGGCCCGGCGTGCCACCTCGCCGTAGCCGGCCACGCATCCGCGCGGGATCGCGCGGATCGCCGCGAGGATGCGCGCCTCGGCAGACAGCTGGTCCATGGGGCATTAGGATAGCCGCACGATCCACTTCGGGCACCGCAAGCGCATGCAGAATTTCGAACAGGTCCGCAGCCACCTCCGCGCCGCCGATTTCCGCGTCACCATGCAGGAGCCGTATGTGATCTGCGTCGAGCTCTCGCTCGACAGCGGCCGCCGCCACCAGGCGATCTTCCTCTCCGAACTGCAGGACGACGACGGCCGCGCGTATCTGCGCGTGAGCACGGTGATCGCGCCGATCACCGGCATCGACGCGCGCCGCGCGCTGGCATTCAACTGGGAAAGCCGGGTCGGCTACCTGGCGGTCGGCGACCTCGATGGCGTGCCCTACCTGCAGCTGTGCGAGAACCGGCCCTACGCCGGGCTGGATGCGGCCGAGCTCGGCCGCCTGGTGCTGGAGATCGGCGGCATGGGCGATCGGCTCGAGCGCGCGCTGTCGGCCGACGGCGACCTGCTCTAGGAGTCCGGCACCGGGCCAGCCGTTCCCGCTTGGACCCTAGCCCTCCTACACCCAGCCGAACCGCTGGAGCAGCCTGAACAGGCCGAACGCGATCCCGCCCGACATCGGGATGGTCAGGATCCAGGCCCAGATCATCTTGTTCACCACGCCCCACTTGATCGCGTTCAGGCGCTTGGCGGTGCCCACGCCCATGATCGCGGCGGAGATGTTGTGGGTGGTGGAGACCGGGATGCCCAGCGAGGAGGCGCCCAGGATCACCGACGCCGCGCTGGTCTCGGCGGCGAAGCCGTGGATCGGGTGCAGCTTGACCAGCTTGTGGCCCAGGGTCTTGATGATGCGCCAGCCGCCGGCGGCGGTGCCGGCAGCCATCACCAGCGCGCAGGTGATCTTGATCCACAGGTCGATGTCGCCCTCGGCGAGGGCCGCCTCGGAGGGGTGCAGGAACGCCAGCAGCGCCGGCAGCTCGTCCATGGTCCCCGCGGCCTCGGCGCTGATCAGGGTCAGGGCGATGATGCCCATGGTCTTCTGCGCATCGTTCATGCCGTGTGCGAAACCCATGCTCGCGGCGCTGACGATCTGGCTCTTGCCGAAGAACGCGTTGACCCAGCGCGGCCGCGCGATCCGCGCCGGCCAGCCGCCCGCGCGCGCCATCGCCGCGATCGCGGCGAACAGCACGCCCATCATCAGGAACCCGGCCAGGAAGCCGAGTACCGGCGAGCTGACCATCGGCACGATCACCTTCCACAGCACCCCGGCGCTCTGCCAGACCGGGTCGGCCGGCTCGGACCAGATCACCACGCCGAAATCCATCGACGCCGCGGCCAGGGCGGCGCCGAGCAGCCCGCCGATCAGCGCGTGCGACGACGAGGACGGCAGGCCCCACCACCAGGTGATGAGGTTCCATGTGATTCCGCCCAGCAGCGCGCACAGGATCAGCTGCGAACCCACGTCCACCACCCCGGCGTCGATCAGGCCCGAGGCGATGGTCTTGGCCACCGCGGTCCCCGCCAGCGCGCCGATCAGGTTCATCACCGCCGCCATGCCCACCGCCTGCATCGGCGACAGCACCTTGGTGGCCACCACCGTGGCGATGGAGTTGGCGGTGTCGTGGAAGCCGTTGATGTACTCGAACACCAGCGCGGTCGCCACCACGATCAGGACCAGGGTCAGCATCCCCGGCCCCTCAGGAATTCTTCAGCACGATTTCGTAGGCCACCACGCCGGCCTCGCGGCAGCGGTCGATGGCCTTCTCGAGGATCTCGAAGAATTCCTTGAGCAGGAACATCTGCAGCGGATCGAGCCTGCCGGAGTAGATGTCGCCGTAGAGCTCCAGCATCAGCCGGTCGGCCTCGTTCTCGATGGTGCGCAGTTCGTCGCCGAGCGCCTTCATCGGCTCCAGCTTCATTCGCTTCAGGTCGCGCACCATCTTCACCACCACCCCGGCGGCCTGCTCGAGCATCGCCGCGCGCGGGGCGAAGTCGATGTGCTCGAGATGCGGGATGGCCAGGGAGTAGCGGTCGGCGAACTTCTCGATCTGCTTGGGGATCTTGTAGAGCGCCGAGCCGAGCGCCTCGATGTCCTCGCGCTCGATCGGGGTGATGAAGCTGTCCACCAGCTCCTGGCTGATCCGGTTGGAGACCTCGCGCTCGCGCAGCCGCGCCAGGCGGAACGCGTCCAGCGCCGGCTGGCGGTCCGATTCGCGCAGCATCACGTGCAGCGCCCGGGCGGCGTCGTGGGCCGCCACCGCGGCCTCCTCGAGCAGGGTGTAGAACTGGTTGCCGCGGCCGAAGATGGTTTGCAGGGAGAGCATGGACAGGACCTTGCGATGCCCAGGGCGGTCCGCCGGGGGCTTCCGGGCGCGAATTATGAAGCTTTCATGACGGAATTTCCCGCCACTGTCATGTTTCGGGCCCGCCGGCCGGCCGCGCCGGCCCGCCCCGCCCCGCCCCTGCTATGATCTCCAGCCGCGCTGCCGCGCCCGCGACCACGATGGAAGACGACTCCAGACCGCCCCCCCGCCTTCCGCTCGTCCGCACCGGCGCACCGCCCCCCGGCCCCGCCCCGCACCTGGAATCCGGCGGATGCTGGAATTCCTGATCGTCCTGGTGCTGATCGCCTGCAACGCGTTCTTCGCGCTGTCGGAGATGTCGGTGGTCACCTCGCGCAAGGCGCGGCTGAAGCAGCGGGCGGCGGAGAGCCGCGCGGCGCGCCAGGCCCTGCAGCTGGCCGAGCACCCGGAGAGCTTCCTGTCGACGGTGCAGGTCGGGATCACCCTGATCGGCATCCTCACCGGCATGTTCGGCGGCGACGCGATCGGCCATTCGATCGGCCTGTGGCTGGCCGCCACCGTCCCGGCGCTCGGCGACTCCGCGCCGACCCTCGGGCTGGTGCTGGCGGTCGGCCTGATCACCTACCTGACCATCGTGCTCGGCGAGCTGCTGCCCAAGCGCCTCGCGCTGCTGGCGCCCGAGCGCGTGGCGGCGGTGGTGGCGCTGCCGATGCACGCCATCGCCCGCGCCGCCACGCCCGCGGTCTGGCTGCTCAGCGCCAGCGTGCGCGGCGCGCTGCGCCTGCTGCGGCTGTCCGACAGCCAGGCGGCGCACGTCAGCGAAGAGGAGATCCGGCTGCTGGTGAGCGAGAGCCACGAGCAGGGGGTCATCGACGCCGACGAGCGCAACATGATGAACCGGGTGCTGCGGCTGGGCGACCGCAGCGCCGAAAGCCTGATGACCCCGCGCACCCGCATCGCCTGGCTCGACGCCGGCGAGAGTTTCGAGGAGAACCTGGCGGTGATGCGGCAGACCCCGTTCTCGCGCTACCCGGTCTACCGCGACAGCGACGCCGACGTGCTCGGCGTGCTCGAGGTCAAGTCGCTGCTCGACCGCATCGACGAGCGCGAATTCGACCTGTTCAAGTACCTGCGCGACGCCCTGTTCGTCTCCGAGTCCACCCCGGCGCTGAAGCTGCTGGAGATCTTCCGCGAGGAGCAGCAGTCGCTGGCGCTGGTGGTCGACGAGTACGGCGACGTCACCGGCCTGATCACCGTCAACGACCTGCTCGAGGCGGTGATCGGTCGCACCCAGACCGGCGAGGGCGCCGACGCCACCCCGCTGGTCACCGCGCGCGAGGACGGGTCGCTGCTGGTCGACGGCGGCCTCACCGTCGACAACGTGCGCGAACTGCTCGGCGGCGGGCCCCTGCCCGGCGAGGACGAGCACGACTACCACACCGCGGCCGGCATGGTGATCGCCAGGTTCGGCCGCATCCCCAACACCGGCGAATGGTTCGAGTGGAACGGCTGGCGCATCGAGGTGGTGGACCTGGACGGCCCGCGCGTGGACAAGCTGCTGCTGCAGCCCCCGCCGGAGGCGGACGCCGACGATGAGCGATGAGGACAGCCCCGGCGCCGGGAGCAGGCGCTGGCACGCCTCGCCGGAGGCCGGCGTGCGCGCACTGCTGGCCGCCTACGCGGTCGGCGACCCCGACGAGCTGCTGGAGCTGCGTGAGCTGCTGTCGGGCCTCGGCAAGCGCGTGTTCGGGATGCTGCTGTTCATCGCCGCGGTCCCCTCCTTCATCCCCATTCCCGGCCTGGCCGGCGCGATCGCCGGCCCGCTCACCGTGTTCATCGGCCTGCAGCTGCTGGCCGGGCTGCGGCGGCCGTGGCTGCCGCGCTTCATCGCCCGCCGCGGGCCGCACCGCCGCACCCTGCTGAGGTTCGAGCGCCGCATCTCGCCCTGGCTGGAGCGCCTGGAACACCTGGTCCGGCCGCGCCTGGACGCGGTGCTCGCGCATCGTGCGGCTGCCATGTTCACCGGCCTGCTGCTGGTGGTGCTCGGCATCCTGCTGGCCCTGCCGATCCCCTTCACCAACTACCTGTTCGGCGCGCTGCTGCTGCTGTTCGCGCTGGCGCTGCTGGAGCGCGACGGCGCGTTGATGCTGGCGGCCTGGGGCCTGGGCGTGGTCGCCATCGCGGTGTTCGGCGTGCTCAGCGGAAGCCTGGCCGCGGCCGCGGCCAACTGGATCGGGATGCTGTTCTGAGTCCCCGGGCACGGCCTTCGCGCCGTCAGCCGATCAGCCGCGCCAGCTCCTGCGAGCTCATCGGGTGGCCGAGCCAGTAGCCCTGGGCGAGGTCGCAGCCGCGTTCGCGCAGCACCTCGAACTGGCCCTCCTGCTCCACGCCCTCCGCCACCACGGTCATGCCCAGCGAATGCGCCATGGCGATGATCGCGGTGGTCAGGGCCAGGTCGTCGGGATCGCGGAGCACGTCGGCGACGAAGCTGCGGTCGATCTTGACCCCGTCGATCGGCACCCGGCGCAGGTGGCTCAGGCCGGAGAAGCCGGTGCCGAAGTCGTCCAGCCACACCTGTACCCCGGACTCGCGCAGGCGCGTGAGCAGGCTGCTGATCTGCAGTTCGTCGCCGATCACGGCGGTCTCGGTGAGCTCCAGGTGCAGGCGCCGCGGCGCCATCCCGGTCTCGCGCAGCACGTCCTCGATCTGGCGCGCCAGGTTGCCGGCCCGCAGCTGCCGCGGCGAGACGTTCACCGCCACGAACAGCTCGTCGTGGCCGAGTTCGCGGTGCCAGCGGGTCGCGTCGATGCAGGCGGCGCGCAGCACCGCCGGGCCCAGCGTCTCGATCAGCCCGCTCTGCTCGGCCACCTCGATGAAGATCGACGGGGCCACCATGCCCTGGGTCGGGTGCTTCCAGCGCAGCAGCGCCTCGGCCCCGAGCAGGCGGTTGTCGGCCATCCGGAACACCGGCTGGTAAACCAGGCTGAGTTCGCCGCGCTCCCAGGCGCCGCGCAGGTCCTGCTCCATCCGCACCCGCCGCTCCACCGCCTGGTCCATCGCCCGGCTGTAGAAGCGGTAGCAGTTCTTGCCGGCCAGTTTCGCCTGGTACATGGCGATGTCGGCGTTCTTCATCAGCATGGTCGCGCCGGAGGCGTCCTCGGGGAACAGGGTCACGCCGATCGAGATGCCCAGGAACACCTGGCGCTGCTCGATCGCGATCGGCCGCCCCAGCTCCTCGACCAGCCGCGCGGCCAGGCGGCTGGCACGCTCGCGGATATCGCCGTCGGTCGCCTCCACCAGGATCACGAACTCGTCGCCGCCGAAGCGCGCCAGCAGCGCGCCGTCGCCGCCCTCGCGTTCGACGGTGTTGCGGATGCGCTCGGCGAAGCTCACCAGCACCTCGTCGCCGGCGTCGTGGCCGAGGGTGTCGTTGACGCGCTTGAAGTCGTCGATGTCGGTGAACAGAAGCGCCAGGCGCCGCGCCGCGCCCTGCGACTGGATCATGCGCTGGTCGAGGATCTCGCGGAACGCCAGCCGGTTGGCCAGCCCGGTCAGGATGTCGGTGTAGGCCATGCGGCGGATGTCGCGGTCGTGGCGGACGATGCTCTCGCCCATCCGCCGGAACCCGCGCATCAGGTCGCCGACCTCGTCGTTGCGCCGGCTGGCCGGGACCTCAGCGCTGAAGTTGCCGGCCTCGATCTCGCGCGCGGCTTCGGCCAGCAGCCGGATCGGGCGCACCAGCGCGCGCTGCACGATCACGCTCATCGCCACGCCCAGCAGCACCAGAGCGGCCAGCAGCAGCAACACCCACTGCAGGTGGCGGCGGCCGATCTCCTGCAGGCTGTCGCGCAGCACCGCAGTGGCGCGGTTCTCGTCGGCGCGCACAGAATCGAGCGAATAGCCGATCCGCACGCCGCCGAGCTTCTCCTCGCCGATCCGCACCGGCGCGGCGACATCGAACACGCGGTCGTCGCTCTGCACCCGCACCGCATCCGCGGCGACGGCGTCGCGGGCGAAGACGTCGTCCATGACCTGGCCGTAGGTGGCGATGTCGCGGGAGCCGTCGTGGATCACCTCGCCGGCGGCCGAGTAGACGATCACGTAGTCGACGTCGGGCTGGCGCTGCACCTGGGCGATGGCCGCGCCGATCGCATCGAGGTCGAAGTAGTACAGCGGGTTGACCAGGCTGGCCGCCAGGCGCTCGGCCTGGCCTTCGCCCTGCGCGCGCAGGCGGCTGAACACCAGGCCGTGAAGCGAATCGCGGCTGTGGGCCAGCATCTCGTCGCGCATCCCGTCCTGGCGCTGCAGGATCAGCACGATCACCGCCAGGGTGATCAGCATGGCCGCCAGCAGCACCGTGACCGAGCGCGCGTACAGGCCGTAGCGCATGCTCATTCGATTTCCGCGCTCACCCGCGCCACCGCCTTGCGCAGGTACTCGAGCTCCTCCCCGGCCTGGGCGTCCAGCGCCAGGAAGCGGGTGGTCTGGAAGAACCCCAGCAGCGCCTCGGCGGCGTCGGGATCGCCTGCCGCCTCCAGCAGCACCTGGCGCAGCCGCGCCTGCACCGCGGGATCGAGGTCGCCGCGGACCATCTCCAGCGCGCGCGGGTAATCGGGGGTCTGGTGCAGGATCCTGAGATCGCGACGGTACGAAGGCGGCATCGCCCGGGGATTGTCCCAGTCCAGGTTGCTCATGGCGCCGACGTCGACCAGGCGCTTGTGGACCCAGGTGGAGATGTTGGCCTCGGAGCGCGCGAACAGGTAGCCGACCGAATCCATCGAGGGACGGTCCAGCGGCGAGAGCAGGATCTCCAGCGGCAGGTCGCGCTCCAGCAGCTCCACCGCGGGGACGAAGTACGCGCTGGTGGAAGCGCGGTTCTGGAACGCCACGCTGCGCCCGCGCAGGTCGTCGAGCGATTCGATGCCGCTGTCGCGGCGGGCGAAGAACACGGTGCGATAGCGGCTGACGCCGGTGCGCTCGGTCAGCAGCAGCGGCACGGCGCCGGCGCGCTGCTGCAACAGCATGGCGCTGGCCGAGGTCTCGGTGACCCAGTCGACCCGGCCGCGGCGCAGGTAGCTCTGCATCTGCTGCGGGTCGCGGGCCATCAGGATCCGCCCTTCGCGGATGCCGACGTCGGCCATGCGCGGGACCACGTAGTCGAGCAGGGGCTTGAGCTGCTCGTAGTGCGCCGCCGGGTCGTCGGTGATCCGCCCCAGCACCAGCACGTGGCGGTCGGAGCCCACGGCCGGGAGGGTCGCCAGCCCGGCGAGGACCAGCCCGCACAACAGACGGCACAGCTGGCGGGCGGGCGTGGTCAAGCGGACTTCATCGATCGGGGCGGCAGCGGGAGACTAGCCGAAACCGCCACCCCACGACAGCATCCCGCAGAATCCCGGCTCACTCCCCGCGTCCGTCGGCGAGCCGGGCCATGCGCTGCGCGTCGGCGAGCACCCCGCGCAGCAGCCTTACCTCGCGCGCGTCCGGGCGGCAGCGCAGGAACAGGCGGCGCAGCTTGTGCATCGCGGCCTCCGGGGTGCGGCCCTTGTGGAAATCGATCGCGTCCAGGGTCTCGGCGAGCTGGGCGAAGAAGCCTTCCATCTCGGCGTGGCTGGCCGGCGGTTCGGCGCGCGGGGCGGCACCGGCCGCGACCGTGCCGGCCCGCGCCAGCAGCGCCAGGCGCAGCTCGTACGCCAGCACCTGCACGGCCGCGGCGAGATTCAAGGAGCTGTAGCCGGGATCGGCGGGAATGTGCACCGCGGCGTGGCAGAGCTGCAGCTCGGCGTTCTCCAGGCCGGTGCGCTCGCGGCCGAACACCAGCGCCACCTCGATCGCCTCGCCGGCCGCTTCCACCGCCCGCGCCGCGGCCTCGCGTGGCGCCTGCTGCTCCAGGGCGATGCGGCGGTCGCGCGCGGTGCAGCCCAGCACCAGGCCGCAGTCGGCGACCGCGGCGGCCAGGTCGTCGTGGCGCTCGGCGCCCTCGAGCACGTCGGCGGCGCCGGCGGCCATCGCCTCGGCGTCGGCGTGGGGGAAGCGCTGCGGCGCCACCAGCGCCAGCCGCGCCAGCCCCATGGTCTTCATCGCCCGGGCGGCGGCGCCGATGTTGCCCGGGTGCTGGGTGCCGACCAGGACGATGCGGATGCGCTGGGCGGGGTGCGGGGTGGCCTGCATGCCGCCAATGGTAAACTGCGCGCGCCGGCCCCTGCGCCGGCGCGTTCTTTTCCCCTGCCCGCCCCTGCCGCGCCCGGAGCCTTCCGCGATGCAAAAACCAGCCGTCAACGTCATGGTCAAGGCGGCCCGCGCCGGCGGCAACGTGCTGCTGCGGCACATGCACCGGCTCGACGCGCTCAACGTGGTCGAGAAGGACCGCATGGACTACGCCAGCGAGGTCGACGGCCTGGCCGAGACCGAGGTGATCAAGGAGCTGCACCGCGCCAACCCCGACTACGCCATCCTCGGCGAGGAAGGCGGCGCCAGGAAGGGCAACCGTGGCGTCAGCCGGTTCACCTGGGTGATCGACCCGCTCGACGGGACCAGCAACTACCTGCGCGGCTTTCCGCACTGGTGCGTGTCGATCGCGCTGGTCGAGAACGGCGAACCGCTGCACGGGGTGATCTTCGACCCGCTGCGCAACGAGCTGTTCACCGCCAGCCGCGGCAGCGGCGCCCAGCTCAACGAGCGCCGCATCCGCGTCGGCGAACGCCGCGAGCTGTCCGGGGCGATGCTGGCCACCGGGTTCCCGCCGCGCGAGCGCGAGCGCGCCGGCGCCCAGCTCGAGTGCATCCGCGAGCTGCTGCGCGAGGCCGAGGACGTGCGCCGCACCGGCTCGGCCGCGCTGGACCTGGCCTACGTGGCCTGCGGCCGGGTCGACGCCTACTTCGAGGCCGGGGTGAAGCCCTGGGACATCGCCGCCGGGGTGCTGCTGGTGCGCGAGGCGGGCGGCAAGGTCAGCGATTTCCGCGGCGCCGGCACCGGGCCGATGGACGCGCGCGCCACCGCCGGGCGCCAGCTGCTGGCCGGCAACGTCCGCATCGCCGAGCCGCTGCAGAAGACCATCGTGTCGTCGGGCTACGCGCGGGCGTTCGCCTAGGCAGCAACTGGGCCGCGAACGCCGGCGTCGGCGCGCCGCAGGCAGAGCGCGGAGCGCCCCCAGCGCCGCGTAGGAGCGTGCCATCCACGCGAAGACCGGCGCGGCCGGCAACGCCCGCAGTCGCCGCAGCACGTGAAATCACCTTCCGGCCGCGCCTGCTGCTCGCACGGCTTTCGCCGCCATGGGCCGCTCCCACTGGCAAACGCCGCGCCGGGCGTTCTGGCGAAAGGAACGGGCGCCGGGACGGGACCGGGGTCACGCAGCGGCGGTCACGGCCTCCTGGCCAACGCCGCCTCGTCGCGCGCCTTCGGCAGCAGGTCCTGCTTGGTGACCTTCAGGAAGCCGACGGTCAGCAGCGGGCAGGCGATCAGGATCGAAGACAGGGTGCCGACGATCACGCCGATCATCTGGGTCAGCGCCAGGCCCTCCAGCGAGCCGCCGCCGTACAGGTACAGCGCCAGCACCGACAGGAAGAACACCGCCGAGGTGATGATGGTGCGCGACAGGGTCTGGTTGATCGAGGCGTTGAACACCTCCAGCGGTGGCGCGCGCATGGCGCGGAAATTCTCGCGCACGCGGTCGAACACCACGATGGTGTCGTTGATCGAGAAACCCATCACCGCCAGCAGGCCGGCCAGCACCGTGAGGTCGAACTCGCGTCCGCTCAGGGCGAAGTATCCGGCCACCACGCCGACGTCGAACAACGTGGTCAGCGAAGCCACCACCGCGAACTTCCACTCGAAGCGGAAGCCGATGTAGATCAGGAAACCCACCAGCACGAACAGCACCGCTTCGGTGGCCTTCTCCGCCAGTTCCGCGCTGACCTGGGAGCCGATCGACTCGCTGCTCAGCACCTGGGCCGGGTTGCCGGGCGTGCTCACCGCCTCGCGTACCTGCTGGACCAGCTGGCTGTTCTGGTCGACGGTCAGCTGCTCTTCCTCGGCGCGCAGGCGCACCAGCAGATCGGTGCCGCTGCCGAAGGTCTGCACCTGGGCGTTGGGGTGGCCGGCCTCGGCGATGCGCGCGCGCACCGAGTCGACGTCGGCCGGCTGCTCGAAGCGCAGCGTGACCGCGGTGCCGCCGGTGAAGTCCAGCGCGAGGTTGAAGCCGTTCACCGCGACCGCGCCCAGCGAGACCGCCAGCGCAACCAGCGCCAGGCTCAGCGTGATCCAGCGCAGGCGCATGAAATCGAACTTGGTGTCGCTGGGGATCAGCGTAAGCGGGAAGATCTTCATAAGGGGAGTCCCGTCAGATGGCCAGCGACTTGAGCTTCTTGCGGCGGCCGTAGATCAGCGTGACGATGCCGCGGGTCACGGTGAGCGCGGTGAACATCGAGGCCAGGATGCCGACCACCAGGGTGATCGCGAACCCCCGCAGCGGGCCGGTGCCGAACGCGTACAGCGCCACGCCCGCCAGCACCCCGGTGATGTTGGCGTCGAAGATCGAGCTGGAGGCCTTGTCGTAGCCGCTGGCGATCGCCGCCTTGGCCGGTACGCCGTTGCGCAGCTCCTCGCGGATGCGCTCGTTGATCAGCACGTTGGCGTCCACCGACAGGCCGATCGACAGCGCCAGCCCGGCGAACCCCGGCAGGGTCATGGTGGCGCCGAAGATCGACATCACCGCGGCCACGATCAGCAGGTTCAACAGCAGCGCAGCGCAGGTCACCAGGCCGAACATGCGGTAGTAGGCCATGAAGAACACCAGCGTGAACAGGAACGCGAACAGCACCGCGGTCACGCCGCGCTCGACGTTCTCCCGGCCCAGGCTCGGGCCGACGATGCGCTCCTCGATGAAGTCCATCGGCGCGGCCAGCGAGCCCGAGCGCAGCAGCCTGGCCAGGTCGTCGGCCTCCTGCTTCTCCAGCCCGGTGGTCTGGAACTGGCGCCCGAACACGCCGTTGATGTTGGCGACGCTGATGATCTCCTCGCTGACCCGGAAGGTGCGCACCTCCTCGCCGTCGACCATCCGCACCTGCGGCACGCGCTCGATGTAGACCACCGCCATCGGCTTGCCGACGTTGAGGCTGGTGAAGTCGAACATCCGCTTGCCGCCGCTGGCGTTCAGGGTGACGCTGACCGCGGGCAGGCCGTTCTCGTCGTAGCTGGACTGCGCGGTCACCATCTCCTCGCCGGAGGCGATCACCCGGCGGCTGAGGATCTCGGGAATCGGCTTGCCGTCCACCCCGGTCTGGCGGCGGTAGTAGATGCGGCCCTCGGGCGGGACGATGCCGCTTTCGACCGCGTCGTAGGCGTTGCCGTCCAGCACCGCCCGGTACTCCAGGGTGGCGGTGGCGCCGATCATGCGCTTGGCCTCGGCGGTGTCCTGCACGCCGGGCAGCTGTACCACCACGCGGTCGTCGCCCTGGCGCTGGATCACCGGCTCGGCCACGCCGATCTCGTCGATGCGGTTGCGCAGGGTGGTGATGTTCTGGTCGATGGCGTCGCGCGCGATCTGTTCCAGCTCCGCCTCGGGCAGGCGGATGGTGATGCGGTTGTCGCCCGGCTCGCGGTTGAGGGTCGGCTGGGCCGCGGCGAGCACCGAGAGCGCGGCATCGAGGTCGGCACCCGGCGCCAGGTTGGCGACGATCGCGCCGTCGCCGCGGCGCTCGACCGACTGGTAGCGGATCCGGTTCTCGCGCAGGGTCACCCGCGCCTCCTCGGCGTAGGCCTCGACGCGCTTGTCCAGCGCCGCCTGCTGGTCGACCTGCATCACGAAGTGCACGCCGCCCTGCAGGTCCAGGCCCAGCATCATCGGATTGGCGCCGAGCGAGGTCAGCCAGTCCGGCACCGTGCGCGCCAGGTTCAGCGCCACGGTGTAGCGCTCGCCCATCCCGGCGCGCAGCGCATCGGCCGCGGCGGTCTGCGCCTCCAGGTCGGGCAGGCGCACCAGCAGGCTGTCCTCGTCCTGGTCGATCGCCTTGGGAGCGACCCCTGCCTCGCGCAGCAGGCCCGCGGCGCGCTCGCGCAACGCGTCGTCGACGGTGGCGCCACGCTGCGCGGTGATCTGCACCGAGGGGTCCTGCGGGTAGATGTTGGGCAGCGCGAACAGCATGCTGCCCAGCACCACGATCAGGATGAGGACGTACTTCCAGCGGGGAAACTCGAGCATCGCGTAGCCCTGCGCGCGGGGTCGACCGACCGGCGCCTAGGAGGAGTGGAGGCCCTGCACGGATCGCTCGGCGGGGGCGGCGAAGCCGCCAAACCCGCCGGCGGCGTCAGGCCGACTTGAGGGTGCCCTTGGGCAGCACGTTGCCGACGGCGCCCTTCTGCACGCGGATCTCGACGCGGTCGGCGATCTCGACGGTGATGAAGCTCTCGCCGATCGCCCGCACGGTGCCGGCGATGCCGCCGCCGGTGATGACCTCGTCGCCGACCGAGAGCTTCTCGAGCATCGCCTTGTGCTCCTTGGCGCGCTTCATCTGCGGCCTGATCAGCAGGAAGTACATGATCGCGATCAGGATCAGCGGGAACATCAGGGTCGAGAGCAGGCTCGGCCCGGCCGGCGCGCCGGCGGCGGCGTGGGCGGGGGCGATCAGGAAGTCCAGCAGGTTCATCGGTAGGTCCGTGGCGAAAAATAGCGGGGAATTATGCCATGCGGGCGCCCCCGGGCGCTTTTCCTCGTCCCGGGGCCCGGCGCGGGGCCGGCGCGCCGGCGTGCGGCGCGCCACGGCAACGGCTCAGGATGCCTGGCAGGCGTGGAATGACTCGCGGAAGGCGGCGAAGGTTCCCGCGGCGATGGCCTCGCGCATCCGCGCCATCAGCGCCTGGTAGTGCCACAGGTTGTGCAGCGTCCCCAGGACCGGCCCCAGCATCTCGTTGCAGCGGTCCAGGTGGCGCAGGTAGGCGCGGCTGAAGCCGCCGCTGCAGGCCGGGCAGCCGCAGCCCTCCTCGATCGGCCGCAGGTCGCGCTCGTACTTCGCGTTGCGGATACGCACCGTGCCGGTGGTGGTGAAGAAGTGGCCATTGCGGGCGTTGCGGGTCGGCATCACGCAGTCGAACATGTCGACGCCCCGCGCCACCGCCTCCACCAGGTCCTGCGGCCGCCCCACCCCCATCAGGTAGCGGGGGCGGCCTTCGGGCAACTGCGGGCAGGTGTGTTCGAGCATGGCGTTGCGCTCGGCCTCGGTCTCGCCCACCGCCAGGCCGCCGATCGCGTAACCGTCGAAGCCTATCTCCTTCAGGCCCTCGGCCGATCGTGTCCGCAGGGCGTGGTGCACGCCGCCCTGGACGATACCGAACAGCGCCGCGTCGTTGCCCTCGTGCGCACGCCGGGAGCGCTCCGCCCAGCGCAGCGAAAGCTGCATCGAGCGCTCCACCAGCTCGGCGCCGACGGGGGCGCCATCCACCTGCACCGGCGGGCATTCGTCGAAGATCATCACCACGTCCGAGCCCAGCACCTTCTGGATCCGCATGCTCTCCTCGGGCCCGAGGAACACGGTGCTGCCGTCGGTCGGCGCCTGGAAGGTCACGCCCTGCTCGGTGATCCGGCGGCGATGGGCCAGCGAGAACACCTGGAAGCCGCCCGAGTCGGTGAGGATCGGCCCGTTCCAGCGCGCGAACCCGTGCAGGCCGCCATGCGCCTCGATCACCTCCAGCCCGGGCCGCAGGGACAAATGGAAGGTGTTGCCGAGGATGATCTCGGCGCCCAGCGCACGCAGCTGCCCGGGCAGCATGGCCTTGACGGTGCCGTAGGTCCCCACCGGCATGAACGCCGGCGTCTCCACGGTGCCGCGCGGGAAGGTCAGCCTGCCGCGGCGGGCGGCGCCGGCGCTGGCGAGCAGCTGGAACTGCATTCGGGACATGCGGGGGAAACCGGATCTGCTGCGCGCGCGCGGCCGCCCATTGTCGCGGATCGCGCCGGGCGATGGGAGCCGGCCTCAGCCCGCACGACCGGCGCCGGGGACCGGAGCCGTGCAGGTGACGCCGCGCCGCGGCGAGACCCCGGTGCTGGCCACGGCCCCTTGCCGGTCATTGCCGCGGGAATGTGACCAGCGGGCCTTCTGCCAACCGCAGCGCCAGCGCGGCGCCCGGCTCGCGCGGGGCCGCCTCGGCCAGGTCGACCTCCACCACCTCGCCGCTGTCCAGGCGCACGCTGCCGACGTAGCCGGGGCCGCGGAAGCCCGCCTCCAGCAGCACTCCGCGGATCGGCCCTTCGGGGTCGTGCAGCAGGCATTCCGGGCGCAGCAGCACCTCGAGTTCCGCCTCCAGGCCCACCGCGGTGCCGGGCACCAGCGCGCCGCGGCCGATGAAGTCGGCGACGAAGCGATGCGCCGGGCGCCGGTACAGCGCCTCTGCGCTGTCCCACTGCAGGATCCGGCCCCGTTCCATCACCCCGATCCGGTCGGCCATGGCGAAGGCCTCGGCCTGGTCGTGGCTGACCAGCAGCGCGGTGGCGCCGGTGGCCCGCAGCAGCGCCCGCAGTTCGTGCGCCAGGCGCCCGCGCGTGTCGACGTCGAGATTGGAGAACGGCTCGTCCAGCAGCAGCAGCGCCGGCTCCGGCGCCAGCGCCCGGGCCAGCGCCACCCGCTGCTGCTGGCCGCCCGACAGCTCGTGCGGATAGTCGGCGGCCGCGCCGCCCAGCCCTACCAGCTCCAGCATCGCCGCCACCCGCGCCTCGCGCGCGGCGCGCCGCAGCCGCCGCAGGCCGAAGCCCACGTTGCCGGCCACGCTCAGGTGCGGGAACAGCGCGTAGTCCTGGAACATCATCCCGACCCGGCGCCGCTCCGGCGCCAGCGCGCGGCGGGGTTCGGCCACCACCGCGCCCTGCAGCAGGATCCGCCCGGCACGCACCGGCTCGAACCCGGCGATCGCGCGCAGCACCGTGGTCTTGCCGCAGCCGGAGGCGCCGAGCAGGCAGCCGATCTCGCCCTGCCGCAAAGCGAGCGAGAGCTCGTCCACCACCACGTGCAGGCCGCCCGGGGCGGGATAGCCGACGCGGACCCGCTCCAGCGCCAGCAGCGGTGCGGCGCCCGTCGCGGTCCTCACGCCCGCCGCTCCCCGCCATGGACCGAACCGGCGCGCGCCAGCAGCACCACCGGCAGCAGCCCGGCGGCCACGATCAGCAGCGCCGCCAGCGCGCCCTCCTCGTAGGTGCCGCGCGCCGCCTCGGCATAGAGCCGGGTGGCCAGGGTCTCGAAGTCCAGCGGCCGCAGCAGCAGGGTGGCCGGCAGCTCCTTCATCGTATCCACGAACACCAGCAGCGCCGCCGCCGCCAGCGCCGGCCGCAGCAGCGGCAGGTGCACCCGCGCCAGCGCGCTTCCGGGCCGCTCGCCGAGGCTGGCCGCGGCCTGGTCCAGCGAGCCGGGGATGCGGGTCAGGCCGGCCTCGATGCCGCCGACGGAGATCGCCAGGAAGCGCAGCACGTAGGCGACCACCAGCGCGGTCGTCGAGCCCATCAGCAGCATCCGCGGGGCGCCGCCGAACGCCTGCAGCAGCAGGTTGGCCGCATCGTCGAACCAGGCCAGCGGCAGCAACAGGCCGATCGCCAGCACCGTGCCCGGGATCGCATAGCCGAGGCCGGCCACGCGCAGGCTCGCCGCGGCCAGGGCCGGGCGCCGTCGCCGCTGCGCCAGGCGCAGCGCCCACGCCACCACCAGCCCGGCCAGCAGCGTGGCCACGGTGGCCACGGCCGCCACCGCCACGGTGTTCCACGCGCTCTCCAGCAGCTGCGGCGACAGGCCGCCGTGGCCACTTAGCCGCTGCGCGCTCTGCCAGCCCAGCGACGCCGCGGGAATCGCGAAACCGATCGCCACCGGCAGCGCGCCCAGGCCGAACGCCAGCGCCGCCGCGCCGCCGCGCAACCGCAGCGGCTGCATCGGCCGCGGCCGCTGGGTGGCGGCGTAGCGCTGGCGGCGGCGGCCGGAGCGCTCGAGCGCGATCAGCAGCGCCACGACCGCCAGCATCGCCAGGGCGATCTGCGCCGCACCCGGCAGGTCGCCGCGCGTCACCCAGGTGCTGTAGATCGCCACGGTCAGGGTCTGGACGCCGAGGAACTCCGAGGCGCCGATGTCGTTGAGGGTCTCCAGCAGCGCCAGCGCCGCGCCGATCGCGATCGCCGGCCGCGCCAGCGGCAGCGCCACCCGCCACAGCAGCGCGGCGGGCGCTGCGCCGAGCGTGCGCGCCGCCTCCAGCAGGCTGGCGGCCTGGGTCACGAACATCGCCCGCGTGGTCAGGTACACGTACGGGTACAGCACGAAACCGAGCAGCAGCACCGCGCCGGCCAGCGAACGGATGTCCGGCAGGCGCAGATCGCGCGGGCTGTCGTGGCCGAGCAGCGCCCGCACAGCGCCCTGCACCGGGCCCAGCGGATGCAGCAGGTCGAGATAGGCGAACGCCACGATGTAGGTCGGCACCGCCAGCGGCAGCAGCAGCGCCCAGGCCAACACCCGCCTGCCGGGGAAGTCGTAGGCGGTGACCAGCCAGGCGGCGCCGGTGCCGATCGCCACCACCAACGCCGCGACCCCGGCCAGCAGCGCCAGGGTGTTGAGCGCCGAGCGCGGCAGCACGTAGACCGCGATGTGCGACCACAGCCCCGGGCTGCCCTGCGCCGCGGTCCACGACAGCGCCAGCAGCGGCAGCAGCACGGCGGCGGCGATCGCCAGGGCCGCCAGCTGCCACGGATCGGGCGGGCGCCAGGCGTGCATGGCGTGCGTCACCCCGCGGGCGCCGCGCGCACCCGCCCGGCGCCCGGCCCGCACCATCCGAAGCGCGGGGGCGCCATCGGGCTCAGTTGTCGAAGCCGACCTTGTCGACCAGCTCGCTGGCCTGGCGGCGGTGGCGGACCACCTCGGCCAGCGGCAGCGGGTCGACCTTCATCTCGCCGAAGCTGGCGACCACCGGATCGAGCTCGACGCCGGCCTTCACCGGGTACTCGTAGTTCGCCCGGGCGTAAAGGCTCTGCGCTTCGTCCGAGACCAGGTACTCCAGCAGCCTCACCGCGTTGTCGCGGTTGGGGGCGTGGCGGGCGACCGCTGCGCCGCTGATGTTGACGTGGGTGCCGCCGTCGGCGGCGCCGGCGAACACCGGCCGGATCACCTGGATCGCATCGCCCCACTGGCGCTGCTCGGAGCCTTCCTCGGCGTTCTTCATCCGCCCCACGTAGTAGGCATTGGCGATGCCGATGTCGCAGATGCCGGCGAGGATGTCGCGGGCCACGTCGCGGTCGCCGCCGGCGGCCTTGCGCGCCAGGTTGGCCTTGACCCCGCGCAGCCATCGTTCGGTGGCCTCGGCACCGTTGTGGGCGATCATCGCCGCGAACAGGCTGGTGTTGTAGGGGTGCTGGCCGGAGCGGATGCACACCCTGTCCTTCCATTCGGGATCGGCCAGGTCCTCGTAGGCGAAGCCGTCCAGCTCGAGTTCTCGGTCGGCGTACAGCACCCGGTCGCGCAGCGACAGCGCGAACCATTCGCCGTCTGCGCCGCGCAGGTGCGCCGGCACCGCCGCCGCCAGGATCGCGGATTCCACCGGCTGGGTATGTCCGCCCTCCACCAGGTCCAGCAGGTTGCCGGTGTCGACGGTCATCAGCACGTCTGCGGCCGAGCGCTCGCCCTCGGCGCCGAGCCGCTCGAGCAGGCCGTCCTTGAGGAACACGGTACTGACTTCGACGCCGGTCTCGTCCTCGAAGGCATCCAGCAGCGGCTGGATCAGCCCCGGCTCGCGGGTGGTGTAGAGGTTGACCACGCCGCTCGCGGCAGGCTGGTCGACGGATTCAGCGGCGCCGGCCGGGGCGGCCGGTTCCTGCTGGCTGCAGGCCGCCAGCAGCGCCGCACAGGCGATGGCGAACAAAGGCGCGGGGGAAGCAATGGAGCGCATCGGCAGTGTCCTCTTGCGTTGGTCGCGGAGTCCGGCCAGGACCGAGGGCCGGCGAAGATGAGAATTATACTCATTTACGACGGCGCCCGCAGTTCGCTCGGCCGCGCGGCCGCGGTGCGGCCGCTCGGTCGGCTCAGCCTCCGGCGCCCGCCGGGAACAGCAGCATCGCGTCGCCATAGGAGAAGAAACGGTAGCGCTGCTCCACGGCATGCCGGTAGCCGGCCAGCACGCGCTCCCTGCCCGCGAACGCCGCCACCAGCATCATCAGCGTCGATTCGGGCAGATGAAAGTTGGTCATCAGTGCATCGACGCTGCGGATCCGATAACCCGGGAAGATGAAGATCCGGGTCTCGCCGGCGAACGGGTGCAGCTCGCCTTCGTGCATCGCGCTCTCCAGCGCCCGCACCACGGTCGTGCCCACTGCGATCACCCTGCCGCCGGCGGCGCGGGTGCGGCGGACCTGCGCCACCAGTTCGGCGCCGACGTTGAGCCATTCGCTGTGCATGCGATGCGCGTGCACGTCCTCCACCCGCACCGGCTGGAAGGTTCCGGCGCCGACGTGCAGGGTGACGTGGCCGAACTCGACGCCGCGTTCGCGCAACGCGTCGAGCAGCGCGTCGTCGAAGTGCAGCCCGGCGGTCGGCGCGGCCACCGCGCCGACCTGGCGGGCGAACACGGTCTGGTAGCGCTCGGCATCGTCCCTGCCGGGCTCGCGGCGGATGTAGGGCGGCAGCGGCATGCGCCCGGCCTGCAGCAGCCAGGATTCGAGCGCGTCCGGCACGTCGAAGCGCAGGTGGTAGAACCCGGCGTCGTCGCGCCCGAGCACCTCGGCGCTGCCGCCGCCGTCCAGGGCGATGCGTCCGCCCGGCTTCGGCGCCTTGCTGGCGCCGACCTGGGCGCGCGCCTCGTTGTCGGGCAGCAGGCGTTCGAGCAGGATTTCGACCCGGCCGCCGCTGTCCTTCTGCCCGAACAGCCGCGCCGGGATCACCCGGGTGTCGTTGAACACCAGCAGGTCGCCCGGTTGCAGCAGCTCCGGCAGGTCGCGCACGTACCGATCCGCGAACGCGCCCTCGCCCGGCGGCACCACCAGCAGGCGGCTGGCGGAGCGCTCGGGCAGCGGTGCCTGGGCGATCAGCTCCGGCGGCAGCTCGTAGTGGAAATCGGCTCGCTTCAAGGCGGGAGACCATCGGGGGCGCCGGGCATTGTAAGGCGCGGGCTGGAGTCCCCGTCGTGGCGATGCTGCCCTGCTCCAAGAAGCAGTCGGACTCGTCGGCTCCGGCGCCAGCGGCGCCCGGGCCGGGGAAGGCTCCCCGGCGGAGCCGGGCCATCCATGGCGCGCGTCGGCCATGGCTCGCGCCCCACGCGGCGAACCACTGCTCGATTGAGAAGCCGGTGCGTGGGCTTCGGAGAAGCCGGTGCGTGGGCTTCGGAGCCGGCGGCGCCCGGGCCGGCGGAGG
>NZ_JARXRM010000031.1 GCF_029887875.1 Luteimonas endophytica | reverse complement strand
CTTCCGGCGCCCGCACCAGGCGCTGGGCATGAAGACACCCGCCCAGGCGTATGTCTTAGCGGCCTGACCTGTGCAGGAAGCGCTGGGTCATTACATCCAGCTGGTCCATGGTCATGCCGAAGACGAGGCGGGCTTCGGCCTCCTCCACCGTCGCGGCGGCGTCCGCCAGGTCAGCCTCGTCACCCTCCTTGGCGCCTGGTGCTTCGCCCACTTCGTCGTCCTGCGTGCCTGCGGCCGAGGCCGCTTCTGCCTCGTCATCCTGTGCGCCGGCAGCCAACGCCTCGCCGGTCCGTGCCGGTGCCTCCAGCACGTCGTCCTCATCGCGGGCCTGCGACCGATCGCCGCCCACCACCCGCTCGGCCGGCCATGTCACCTCGTGCAGCACGCGCTCGGCCTGGGCGGCCAGCACCTCCAGGCAGACGGCCAACTCATCCCCGCTGATCTCGGGCCCCCAGCCCGTCTCGTCCTCGTCGTGCGTGCGCGGCTGCGCCAGGTGCGACAGGAACACCATGTGGTCATGCAGCTTCTTCAGCCGGAACTGGCTGTCTTCCGGCAGGAAATAACCCCGCACCTGCAGATCGTTTGATTCACGGTTCGACATCGTTGCCTCCTCCTTCCATGAAGTGCCCGCCCACCGCGGCACGGCAGACGGGAAGTCGGGAGGTTAGAAACCGCACAGAGCCGGCGGGCGTATTTCCCCGAAGGGTGTTGTATTAGCCGCCCTCCCGACGCAGGCATCGCGTCGGTCGTGCCCGCAGCAGCACGGACACAAAAAACCCACCGGATTGTCGGAGGTGGGCACCGCTCTGTGTGGAGTTTCTACGCTCCTTAAGGTGAGTCTGTTCCGGTACAGCAACCCTGTCAAGTACCGTTTCTCTGAACCTCTCATACTCGAGCTTCACCCAATCCTACAAGGTCGCCCTTGATTCAGAGATCTTAATCGCTTGGCGCATCCGTGAAGCACAGCCTTTACCTCATCGGGGAGGACGTGCTCAGGCAGCGCGCAGTTCTGCGCCAGTAAGCAGCTGGCCTCGCGGGGAAGATATGCAGAAGCCTCAGCACTTGAGCTTTCTGATCCCATTATTTTCTAACCTGCTCTACTTCTCGGAACGCGAACTTTATTAGAAGGCGTTGGTCTTCGTCTGGCGACGCGTTGATGTAGCTGATCGATCTCAGATCTGACAGAGACAATCCAGGGATAAACATCCTCAGCCACAAAGGGAAAAACCTGGGTATCTTCCGCCCGCATCTCCGTCAGCAAAACATTGCAGATCTTCATCCAGCCCTGGTAAGTTTTCTGCACTTCCTCTCGAATAGTAATCGCCGCCGACTCGGCAGCTACGGGAGTAACCAATGCCATCTGAGATATGTACACATTATCGCTAAAGACCATTCGCAGATGGGCCAAGCCTGCAGGACTCACCCGAATCAACGTTTCGTCTCGCAAGGATTTCTCGGACGGGTCGTAAGTTTCAATTAGAGATCGCGAATGAAAGCGATCTACGTAGTATCTGAAAGTTTCTCTGTGAACACCTAAAGAGTGGAATCTATCCCAAAGCTCCGAGACCCCAACAAATCTATCCCTTGTCGTAGATGCCTTCTCATCAATCATCGCAAGGTACTTCAAGAGATACAAACCCATAAACGGCGAGGTCAACGATCCAGCCGGGCGCGCGAAGACATTGATAAGGAAGTTGTGCTTGTCCTCGTCGTAGATTGTCCCCTTCTGAAGAACCAGAGATGTCATAAGAACCGTACGCTTTGGCCGAACCTCGCCTCTAGCGACGTACATTTTTAGCAACTCTTCCAAACCAATCCACGGCGAAGAAAGAACCTCACCAGAGAGCTCTAGGCTTCTTCGAACATCGTAATTACAAAGGCGACCAATAACTGCTGTTATATCTGATGTGGCAACGAATATAGATTCAACTGCAGCACAAAATGATTGAATATCTTTAATTGTAAGGCGCATTCCACCACCGACAAACGCACTCTTTTCTGTTCTGTCCTTCTCTGTGATGTCCCACTCAGCTTGAAGCACCTCGAGCCGCTTAGCAAAGACATCCTTCAAGCTGGGAACAGGAAGAAAAAATGCGCGCGAATGAAAACTCTGAAGTGGTCCGGCTTTACTTAGGGACCAAACCGTAGTGTCAGTCACTGGGCAAACAAGGAATGAGGCAACGCTAGTGGAAAGACCAACAGCATACTGAAAAACTCTGTCCTGGATGGATCGCGGCAAATGATCCACGTTGTCGAACACAAGGATAGGAAGTCGCTGCTCTCCCACGAGAGAACGCTTCAGCAGATCAAGGAGAAACTCTCTTGGCTGGTCACGCCTAAGGCGCGACAACTCCTCGCCAAACCTCTGTCGAAAATCTTCTGGATTCTTCTTGTAAAGGGGCGCCAACTCTCCGCCGCGCATCTTTGTATACATCGACCAAAAGGCGCCTCGAAGCTGATCGTACGTCGGCTTAGTGGTACCAAATAGTTCTCGCTCTGACTGCTTTATCAGCTCGCTAGACATCCAGTCAGTTAGATGCGCCTCTGATCCCTCGCTCTTGAGCAAATCCACCGTGAGCGTAAGAACCTTATCTCTCAAGTTTGACGGTAAAACTTTTGAGAAGAATCTATCTAAGAAAGTAGTCTTTCCAGAGCCCTTGTTGCCTACAAGCAGGACAAATTCGCCTGTGCGAAGCTCTACTGAGTTTTCAATGAGTCCCTGAAGACTGTCCGGATTAGATACATCAATTCGATCCAATCGCCTAACAGTCCTGTCAATTAGTTCGTTAACTATTTTCTCAAAAGCGACATCGTTCTCACGGCTGGCTCGAGTCTCCACAAAGCATTCTATTAGTTCTGCTCTCGATTTTGTATTAATTTTAATGAATGATTTGCGAAACAGTTCACTCAAAGAGAATGCAAGCTCAGAAGACTGCGGCACGCGTTTATAGCTTCTATCCAATGCCCTGTAATAGGAGACGGTCACTGGAATTGATCCTGCGTCCTGCTCGCGGATATAGGTGGCGAGTTTTTGCTCCTGCAAACCAGCTTCCGAAAGGAAGTCATAGAACTGAGCCCAGGATTCGACTATGGACTCATAGGAAGGAAAGACTACCGCCAGCCCCTCGCTTGGGGGCCTACCATCGGTCCTAGATGCCAAAAAAAGAATCCATTGGCGGCCGTTGGTCACCACTCCGACCTGCGAACCAAGTCGAGCGGCGTACCCAACTGCCTGAGCTACACCATCTGCAGCTGCTTTCAACGCGGAGCCGTTCAGAGCAACAACCGCCATTTGTGGTTGTTTTACGGTACATAGATCCATGCCATCTCGTTTGGCCTCAAGCACAGCTTTGCAGCGGCCAGAGCTGAAGACTGCATAGTCAGCAAAGCCAGCACCGTCAAGGTAGGGTTCCACACGTATCGCGTCCTTTCGCCAGTCGAGTTCTCTGGAGAGGAACTCGTCGATCACGTGGAATCTTGTTTGAGCTTCATTCGCATCGACTTCGAGTGCGGCTCGGTACTCCGCGATTCGTTGCGCCAGCCCATCTTCCTTTGAAGCCGATGTCGTAAGAGTGTCCACAGCCCCTCTCCGCAGTAACTTCCCGTTCGCTCAGACGTTCCGCTGACACCTCCCAGCCGCGTCATACACCGCATGACTGAACTGCCTGAGGCCATAGCTCTTTACGGCCTCCTCCAGCGCCGTCGCGACGTTTCTTGAAGATACGCCAGCCCGCGTCCGTCGTGCATCTGATCGGCAGCGTTTTGCTCCCCAACCAAATCCGCGTGCGGAATCTCACCTTCTGGTGCCAGCCGGTTGCAATAAAATCCCGACCCCCCGCCGTTATGCTCCTTGGCAGGAAGGTGGTCGTGCCCACCAGCGACGGTTTATCGTGATCGTAGTACATGAAGCCTTTCTGGATCTTGTCTCGCTGATGCATGCTGTCCAGTACGCCGAGTACATCGCCGCGCTCGCTGGTGGCCTCTAACCCCTTCTAGAAGGCCTGCTCCGCGATGCCGATAGCTTGTGGACGATGAATCAGCCCTACCGGGAATTCTCGTATGGAGCTTCCTCCGTCCCAAGCGTCAATTCAACAGAGAGCTTGATTCGGGACGAACCGGGTGACCGACGTTAGTTTCGTCAGCACGAATTGCCGCCAAACGCTGCTCCAGCTCCTCGTCTGACAACGCGCCCTCGCGGTGCAGCCACTTGAAACGGCTGCGGTGCTGGTCCGGCGATTCCCCTTCCGGCATGAAGTCGTACTCGCGGCGAAACTGGTCGGCGCGGCGCGATGCGATCTCCTGCAGGATGCGCTCGCCTTCGGTGTCGTCGATCACCAGCAGGTTGCCCTTGTCGGACGGCACGATGGTGAAGCGGGTGACCCGGTAGCGGTAGATCGCGTAGCACGCGGCGCCCACCCAGAGCCAGATCGAGATGCTGCCGCCGCCCTCGCCTGCGAAGCTGGCGGCGGTGAGCACCGCGCCGATCGCCAGCCAGAGCAGGCCGACGTTGCCGAGCCACTGGTTGCGTTCCACCAGTGTCTGGCGGTCGCGGCTGGTTTCGATGTACGGGACGGAGAACGACCGGCTACCGGACCGGTCCTCCAGGCTGTACTGAAGCTCGTCCTGGCCGAATGCGAAGCGGATGCGGTTGGCGTTCCGCCGCTGGCTGATTTCCATGTGACACCCCCCTGGTGCCTCCCCTGGCAGGCAGGAAAGCCATGCCTGGGCCGACTATAGACCAGGGAACGGCGGGCTGCATGGGGCCCGCGGGGTCGGCGCCTAAGACCTTTGATGGCGCGAGTTCTTTCAAAGCCCGGGAGAGAAATGAAATTAGGCTTTACTTTCGGCAGGCCCGGCATTCGGCAGGTAGCTGGCTTGGGTCCGACCCGATGCCGGCATCCACGTTCCTAGCCGGCGCCGCGGCCGAGCAACTCGAACAGCGGTCGGTTCACATAGTAGTTGTTGCGACCTATCCGTATCTTGTCCAGCACGCCATCGCCGGCCATCGCATCGAGGTATCTGGTGGCGGTGAGTCGCGACACCCCAAGCTCGCGCTGGACGAACTCTACCCGGGTGTATGGATGGTTGAACAAATTGTTGATCAGATCCTGCGAGTAGAACTTGTAGTTCGCGCGCACACGCTGCTTGGTCTGTTGCAGCAGGATCTTGATGGCCTGGATCGTGGCGACGCTCTCGGCGGCCGTTGCCTCCACCGCGTCGAGCATGTAGAGCACCCAATCCTCCCACGCATCTTCGTCGCGGACGGCCGCAATAGACGATAGTAGTCCGGCTTGGTACGCACGATGTGGCGGCTGAGATACAGCACCGGAATATCGAGGAGACCTTCCTTGACCAAGTACAGCACGTTGATGATGCGCCCGGTGCGGCCGTTGCCGTCGTAAAACGGATGGATGCTCTCGAACTGGTGATGGATCAGGGCCATCTTCACCAGTGGATCGGCGGCAAAGGGCGGCTGGCCATGGAGGAAGCGTTCGAGTTCGCCCATCAGGCGCGCCACCTCGTTGGCATCCTGCGGAGGCTCGTATACCAGAGTGCCAGCGCCGTCGCGCAATGCGGTTCCGGGCAGCTTCCGCAGCCCGGCCCGATTGCACTCCAATTGCTCCTGGATTCCGAGGATGGTGTTGAGGGTCAGGAGGCCCGTCTTCCGGACCTGGGCGTATCCAGCCTGGAGCGCTTGCCGGTAGCGCAGGACTTCCTTGATCGCGGTGCCAGTGGCAGTCGCCGGGTCGTCCTCCCGGTACAGATCGTCCTGGGTGGTGATGATGTTCTCGATCGCCGAACTGTCCCGGGCTTCCTGCAGGGTCAGTGTGTTGATGAGGATGTTCTGGTTGGGGATGCTGGCCGCCACGCCCTTGAGTTCGGCCAGGCTGCGGCTGGCCGCGTTCAAGCGCTTGAGGATCGGCGCCGTCTCGAACCGCTCCGGCGCGAGTCCATTCAGGGGCGGAATGGGCATAAATGGCCTGACATGTATAGATAACTGACGTTTTTTATACACGTCACCGGCGATATGTCAAAGATCGCCGGAATTCCATACATGATGACTGGCCCGCCGCGGCCCCGAATCGAGCGGGGCGAGTCGCAGCCGCTCAAATCCCGTGCCGTGGGTCGGCCCGGCGCAGCCGGGCCGCCGGCCCTACCAGACCACCTCGGCCATCGAGCAGTTCAGGCCCGAGCCGATGCCCAGCAGGGCCACGCGGTCCCCCTTCTTCAGGCGGCCCATCTCGCGCAGCTTGCTGAGCACGATCGGCACCGAGGCCGGGCCGATGTTGCCGTGCTCGCCGAAGATGGTCATGACCTTCTTCGGGTCGATGCCCATGGCCTTGGTGAAGGCGGCGGTGTGCGCCTTGCTGACCTGGTGCACCACGAACTCGTCCAGCTCCTCCACCACCCAGCCCAGTTTCTGGGTGGCGACCTGGAAGGTCTTCTGGGCCAGCTTCACGCCCTCGATCAGCAGCATGCGGGTGTCGGTGATCATGCCGTCCAGGTTGCCGCGGCACAGCTTGTTCCACTCGGTGGCGGCGCGGGTCACGCCGCCGCGGTAGCGCGGGGCGCCCGGGGCCAGCTCGGCGCGCGCCAGCACCATGCCCGCGGCGCCGGAGCCCAGGGTCAGGGTGGCCAGCTCGTTGCGGAAGTCCTCCTCGCTCACGTCCACGCGGGTCATGCGCTCGAGGGTCTTCTCGTAGGCCAGGTCCGCGGTTTCGCCGTCCACCACCAGGGCGTAGTCGATCTCGCCGCGCTCGATCATGCGGCTGGCGATATCCATGCCGTTGATGAAGGCCAGGCACGCGTTGGCGATGTCGAAGTTCTGGCAGGTGTCGGGCAGCCCCAGGTTGCCGCTGACGATGCTGGCGGTGGAGGGCTCCAGGTAGTCGCGGCTGACCGAGGTGTTGACCAGCAGGCCCAGCCGGGACGGGTCGATGCCGGCATCGGCCAGCGCCTTCACCCCGGCCAGGGTGGCGGCGTCGGAGGCCAGCATGGCGCCGTCCCACAGGCGCCGCGCGTGGATGCCGGCGATGTCCTTGAGCACGTCGGTGCGGATGTTCAGCCGGTCGAGGGTGGGCTTGAGCCGTGCGTTGATCTCGTCGGTCGAGAGCCGCCGCGGCGCGTCGATATGGGCCAGGCCGGCAATGGCGACGTGTTGGAACAGCATGGCGGGCACACCGGGAACAAAAGGGCGCATAGCTTACCGGCTTCGCTCCCCCGGCGCATGATTGTCCCGCCGGTGCGCCGGATGCGGTTCACGCAAGCAGGTCCGGGGCCGGCGGGGCCGGCGCCGCGGGCCGGCACCGCTGCGCCCGCCGGCAGGGTGAACGGTTCAGCCGCCGCAGCGCCAGGCGGCGTAGCGCTGGTCGCCGTTCACCGGCTCGGACAAGGGGTGCACGGTGTCGGCGCCCAGGCCGGGCGCCTCGTTGCGGGCCAGGGTTTCCAGCTCCTCGCGCACCCGCAGCGGGTTGCGGTCGATGAAGGCGATGCTGTGCTTCACCGACACCGCCACCTCGCCGCGCTTCTCGCAGCCGGTGGGCGCGGTGGCCGCCACCCGCACCGCGCTGGCCCCCGGCGCCATGTGCACCCAGGTGCAGCCGGTGGCGGCCAGGATCGAGGCGAGCAGCAGGGTCAGGCGCATGCGTGTATTCCGATAGCGGTCCCGGCGCACATGGTGCGCGCCGGCCCGGGTGGCGGCAAGCGCGGGGCCCGGGCGGCCCGGGCGCCGGTGCGGGCGCGGTTCATCGCGCCCCGGCATCGGCCGCGTCGTTGTCCGGTTCGGCGGCCTGGTCGTCGCTGGCGTCCGCTTCGGCACCGCCGCCGGGCACCACCGGGTTGCCGTCTGCATCCACGATGGCCACCTCGCCCAGGCCGAGCGCGCGGATCGGCTGCTCGATCCGGTCCAGGTCGCCCACCACCACCCAGGTCAGCGCCGCCGGGTCGAGGGTGGCCGCGGCCTGGGCCACCTGTTCGGGCGTGAGCGCCTCGATCTCGGCGCGGCGGCGGTGCACGTAGTCGTCCGGGCGGCCATAGCGGACGATGCCGCCGATCTCCGACAGCACCGCGCTCGCGGTCTCGTAGGAGCCGGGCAGGCCGCGGATCTCCTGCGCCTGGATCCGCGCCACTTCCTCGTCGGAGGGCGGGGCCCGGCCGCTGGCGTAGCCGGCGATCTCGCGCTGCAGCTCCTGCAGTGATTCCACGGTCTTGTCGATCTGCACCGGCGCGAACGCCATCCACGGCCGCGGCCCCACCGCGCCGGGGCTGAAGCTGTAGGCGCCGTAGGCCCAGTGCTTGTCCTCGCGCAGGTTCATGTTCAGGCGCGAGGAGAAGGTGCCGCCCAGCACCGCGTCGGCGATGTCGAAGCGGGTGGCGCCGGGGTGGCGGGTGGAGGGCACCACCTGGCCGGTGAAGATGTTGGCCTGCACCGCGCCGGGCTGGTCGATCAGGAACACCCGCGGCGCGGCCGGGCGCGCCACGTCGCCCACCGCCGGCGCTTCCGGCGTCTCGCCGCTGCCGCGCCAGTCGCCGAAGTGGCGCTCGAGCAGCGGCACGATCTCTTCCAGGGTGGTGTCGCCCACCACGATCAGGGTGGCGTTCTCCGGGCGCACCCAGTCGCGGTGGAAGCCCACCAGGTCCTCGCGCGCCAGCGCCGCCACCGATTCCTCGGTGCCGGTGCCGCTGAAGGGAATGGCGTACGGGTGGTCGTCGCCGTACAGCAGCGGCGGCAGCACCCGCATCGCCGCGCCGTTCGGCCGCGCCTTCTCCTGGCGGATGCCGGCGATCCAGCTGGCCTTCACCCGCTCGATCTCGGCCGGGTCGAAGCGCGGCTTGCGCACCATGTCGGCGAACAGCGCCAGCGACGGGTCCAGGTTTTCCTTCAGCGCGGAGAGGTAGGCGCTGCCGCCGTCCAGCGATGCGCCGGCGCCCAGGTTGGCGCCCAGTGACTCGGCGCGGTCGGCGAAGGCCAGCGCGCCGAGCTCGCCGGCGCCCTCGTCCAGCATCGCCATGGAGAAGCCGGCGCTGCCCAGGCGGCGGCCCTGGTCGGCGGCGTAGCCGCCGTCGAACTCGTAGCTCAGCTGCACCACCGGCACGTCGTGGCGCTCGGCCAGGATCACCCGGGTGCCGTTGCCCAGGCGGGCGCGCTGCAGTTCCGGGAACTGCAGCTCGGGGAAGTCGTCGGGCACCGGCACGCCCTGGCTGCGGTCCACCGCGCTGGGGGTGGTGGCGTAGCGCGGGTCCGGCACCGGCAGTTCGAACGGGGCCGGGGTGACCGCCGGGTCCTCCGGGATCTCCTGGCGCTCGCCCGGCACCACCGTGAGCACGTGGTCGCCGGCCGAGAGCCACTCGCGCCCGGCCGCGGCCACCCCGGCCGGCGTGGCCGCGGCGATGTTGGCCAGCGACTCGCGGAAGCAGCCCGGGTCGCCGGCGTACACGGCGCACTCGGCCAGCACGTCGGCCTTGCCGCCGAAGCCGCCGATCCGCTCGATGCCGCGGATGAAGCCGGCGCGGAACGCGGTCTTGGCCTGCGCCAGCTCGGCGGCGGTGGGGCCCTCGGCGATCAGCCGGGAGAGCTCCTCGTCGATCGCCGCCTCCACCCGCGCCGGGTCCACGCCCTCGCGCACGTTGGCCATCACCATGAAGCTGGAGCCCAGCTGCGAGCCCCAGGCGCCGGCGCTGATGCTGTCGACCAGGCGGTCGGCGTGGAGCAGGCGGCGGTCCAGCCGCGAGGCCTTGCTGCCGCCGAGCACGTGCGCGAACAGCTGCAGCCGGTCCAGGTCCACGGTGCCGGTCTCGGCGACGTTCCAGACCCGGTAGATGCGGGTCTGCGGCACCTTGTCCTCGAGGGTGCTGCGGGTGGTTTCCTCGCGCCTGGCCGGGTCCACCGGCGGCTGGGCCATGTCCGGCCCGGCGGGGATGTGGCCGAAGTAGCGGGTCACCTTCTCGCGGGCGGTTTCCAGGTCGATGTCGCCGGCCAGCACCAGCACCGCGTTGTTGGGGCCGTACCAGGCGCGGAACCACTGCTTCACGTCGTCCAGGGTGGCGGCGTTGAGATCGTTCATCGAGCCGATGGTGCTGTGGTGGTACGGGTGCCCCTTCGGGTACATCGCCTTGCCCAAGAGCTCCCACACCTGGCCGTAGGGCTGGTTCTGGCCCTGGCGCTTCTCGTTCTGCACCACCCCGCGCTGCTCGTCCAGCGCGGCCTGGTCCACCGCGCCGAGCAGGTGGCCCATGCGGTCCGATTCCATCCACAGCGCCATGTCCAGCGCGGTGGTGGGCACGTTCTGGAAGTAGTTGGTGCGGTCGGAGTTGGTGGTGCCGTTCATGTCGGTGGCGCCGACCAGCTCGAACGGGGCGAAGTATTCGCCCTGGTGGTTTTCCGAGCTCTGGAACATCAGGTGCTCGAACAGGTGGGCGAAGCCGCTGCGCCCGGCCGGCTCGTCCTTGCTGCCCACGTGGTACCACAGGTTCACCGCCACGATCGGCGCCTTGCGGTCGGTGTGCACCACCACGCGCAGGCCGTTGGGCAGGGTGAACTGCTCGAACGGGATGTCGACTGCTGCCGTGTCTGCGGCTTGCGGGCCGGGGGCCGCGGCCTCTTCGGCCGGCGCGGCGCTCAGCGGCAGCGCCGCCAGCACGGTGGCCAGGCACAGGGCGAAGGCGGCGCCGCGCACGGCGGTGCGCGGCCGGCGGCCGGGCAGGATCGGGGACGGGGGCATGCGGGCTCCTTGCAGGTCGACCCCGCCATCCTAGCGGCGCCGGCGCGCCCGGGCATCCGCCACAAGTCCCGGCCGCCGCCGCCGCGACCACGCCGCGGCAACGCCGCTTGCGGCACACTCGCCGGCATGAGCACACCCAGACACGTCCTCGTCACCGGCGCCAACCGCGGCATCGGCCTGGAATTCACCCGCCAGCTGCTGGCCCGCGGCGACCGCGTGGTGGCGGCCTGCCGCCAGCCCGGCAAGGCCACCGACCTGAACCACCTCGCCGGCGAGTACCCGGGGCGCCTGCACGTGCTGCCGCTGGACGTGGCCGCGCCCAAGACCCACGCCGAGCTCGCCCGCGAGCTGCCGCTGGTGCTGGGGGAAGAAGGCCGCCTCGACCTGCTGATCAACAACGCCGGGGTGCTGCACTCTGGCGAGCGCTTCGGCGAGGTGGGCGCCGACACTCTGGACCACAGCTTCCGCACCAATGCCGCAGGTCCCTTCCTGCTCACCCAGGCGCTGGCGCCGCTGCTGGCCGACGGCGCCCGGGTGATGAACCTGTCCTCGCGGCTGGGTTCGATCGCCCTGACCGCGCGCTTCGGCACCCCGACCTACGCGATCAGCAAGGCCGCGCTGAACATGGCCACGGTGCTGCTGGCGCAGGCGCTGGCCGAGCGCGGGATCGTGGTGATCGCGGTCAGCCCCGGCTGGGTGCGCACCGAGATGGGCGGCGAAGGCGCCGAGGTGGCGCCGGAGGACGCCGCCGCCGGCCTGCTGCGGCAGGTCGACGGCGTGTCCGGGGACGACAGCGGGCGCTTCATCGACTGGCAGGGCGAAGCCATCGACTGGTAGGCCGGCGCTCCGCGCAAGCGGGGGCGACGGACGTGCCGCCGCCCCAAGGTGCCTCAGAAGCTGTAGTCGAACCTCACCCCCACGCTGCGCTCGGCGCCGTAGCGCTCGTAGAGCGCGGAACGGCTGGAGGTGCGCGAGCGCGCCGAACGGTAGGTCAGGTAGTCCTCGTTGAAGAGATTCTTCACGTGCACGCTGACCACCGCGTTGTCGTTCAGGTGCAGCCGCCCCGACAGATTGACCGTCTGGTACGCGGGCGCCACGTCCTCCGGGCGGGTGTTGAAGTGCGACTTGAACTCGCCGTAGGCGGCCAGGTCGACGCGCGCGAACGCATCGCGCCCGAACACGCGGAAGCCCTGGTCCAGCGCCAGGTAGGCGTTGTACCTGGGCACCATGGTCATCTTGTCGCCGGGTTCGGAGCCGAGCGCTTCGTTGGCGGCGGTCATCTCGGTATCGGTGTAGCCGTAGTTCACGGTCACCATGGTCGACTCGCCCAGCGCCAGCGAACTCTCGAACTCCAGCCCCTGCGATTTCGCCGACTGGCCCGGGGTGTTGGTGGTGTAGCTGAAGCCGCACGAGGGCATGTACACCTCCGCCCAGGTCTCGCTCCAGTCGATCCGGTAGATCGCCGAGGAGACCCGCAGCCGGCGGTCGAACATCGCCGCCTTCACGCCCAGCTCGTGGTTGTCGATCAGGTCGCTGTTGTAGCGCGACTGGTAGGCGCCGGCGAAATCGTCCTCAAGGCAGGAGGTCGGCAGCGGCGCGTTGTTGCCGCCGGGCCGGTAGCCCTCCGAGTAGAGCGCGTAGATGTTGGTCTCGGCATTGGGCATGTACGAGACGCCGAACTTCTTGCGGTTGCCCGACTCGCCGCCGCTGGAGGCCTCGTCGAAATAGGGGCTGTCGCCGTTGGTGCCGAACCAGATGCCGCTGCGCCGGAACGCGGTGGAGCCTTCGAAGTCGAAGTAGCGGATGCCGCCGGTCAGCTCGAAGCGGCCGATGCCGGTCTCGATGAGGTAGCTGAGCTCGCCGAACGCCGCCTGCTCCTTGGTGTAGTCGTGCAGGGTGGTCAGGTTGTAGTTGATGCCGGGGTTGCCGTACAGGGCCTGGCCGAGCTCGGCGATGTTGTCGATGCCCAGGTCGTTGAACCCGTACGCGAAGTAGTCGTTCCAGGCCGAGAAGATCGCGATGCTGCGCGGATCGGTGTCGTGGTACTGCCACTGCTCGTTGGGGTTGTAGCCCTGCCAGGCGCGGTCCTGGAAGAAGCCGACGGTCCAGTCCAGCCCGCCCAGCGACTCCAGGTTCTGGAAGCGCAGCTCGTGGGTGGTGCGCTGGTTGCTGCTGCGGTTGACGATCCAGGTGCGCGCCATGTCGTCCAGGTCCAGGCGCGACCAGTTGTCGAGCGAATTGCTGAAGTTCTTGCGGTACGAGCCCACGTAGTGCGCCGAGGCGATGCCGAACAGGTCGCCGTGGTCCATCTTCAGCGAGAACAGGTTGGTGGTGTCGCGGGACCAGCCGTCCATCAGCTCCCAGACGGTGAACTTGGGGTCGGAGTCGACGAGCGGCGTGGGCGCCCGGCAGGCGGGGCGCTCGGCGCCGGCCGGGCAGTCGATCTCGCCGAACTCGACGTCGTAGCCCCAGGGGGAGTCCGGGTTCTCGGTCAGGGTCGGCACCGTGTAGTAACCCGCGATCGAGCGGTCGGCATTGACGGTGCCGCGGGTGTCGGTCGCCGTCCAGATATGGCCGAAGTTGATGTCGAGGTCCTCGGTCGGCGCCCAGCGCAGCTGGGTGCGGATGAATTCGTTCTCCGATTCGTACGCGTTGCCGGTGTAGGCGTTGACGATCTTGCCCGGCGAGTCGCTGACGCTGGCGGCGATCCGCATCGCCAGGGTGTCGTCGACCAGCGGAATGTTGATGCCGGCCTGGGTGCGGCTGCGGGTGCCGGAGACGTTCTTCTCGTCCTCCGCCACCAGGGTGCTGTAGAGCTCGAAGTCGTTGAACTGGGGTGCGCGGGTGCGGATCTGGACGGTGCCGCCGATGGCATTGGAGCCCCACAGCGTGCCCTGCGGGCCGCGCAGCACCTCGACCTGCTCGACGTCGAAGACGTTGCCGAAGTCGAAGGGGATGCCGTCGACGAACTGGCTGGTGGTGCCGGGCGTGGTGGTGTTGCCGCCGACCAGGCCGCGCAGGATGAGTTCGCCGGTCGGGCTGGAGCCGCCGGCGATGGTGCGGTAGATGTCCTGGACGTTGGCGACGTTGCGGTCGTTGAGCTCGGTCGCCGAGATCACCGTGATGTTCATGGGCACTTCCATGATGTTCTCGGTGCGCTTGCGCGCGGTCACCAGCACCCGGTCGAGCGTGGTCGCCTCGTCCTCCGCGGCCGGCGGGAGCTGCGCCGCGTCGAGCTGCGGCTCCTGGGCCGAAGCGGTGCCGGCCGCCAGGGCCATGGCCAGTGCGCTGGCCAGCGCGCGCCGCTCCACGCGGCCGTTGCGGTGAAGACTCATCGGTTCGGGTTTCCCTGTTGGTTGGTTGGACGGCAGCGCACCCCGCAGTCGCCTTTCGCGCAGCCCGCACGACTGGATACCCGGGGGTTGCGGGGCGCGCAACGGCTCGGCCGCGATTGCGCAAGGGGGGCACACCGCCGCCTCTGTTTGGGCACGTGGGCGCGGCCGCGGGCGCGGCCCGGCTGCCGGACGCCCGGGGCTCAGGCCGCCGTGACCGCGCATAATCCACGCATGTTCGACGTGGTCCTCTACCAGCCCGAGATCCCGCCCAACACCGGCAACGCGATCCGCCTGTGCGCCAATACCGGCGCGCGCCTGCACCTGGTCGCGCCGCTCGGGTTCGACCTGGACGACCGCAACCTGCGCCGGGCCGGGCTCGACTACCGCGAGTACGCCGACGTGCGCGTGCACGACTCGCTCGCGGCGGCGCTGGCGCAGATCCGGCCGCCGCGCCTGTTCGCGCTCAGCACGCGCAACGCCAGGCGCTACGACACCGTGCGCTACGAAGCGGGCGACGCGTTCCTGTTCGGCCCGGAAACCCGCGGCCTGCCGGACCAGGTGCTGGCGGCGGTGCCGGACGAGCTGCGGCTGCGGCTGCCGATGCGCCCGGACAACCGCAGCCTCAACCTCTCCAACTGCGTCGCCGTGGTGGTGTTCGAGGCATGGCGGCAGCTGGGCTTCGCCGGGGCGGCACCGCCGGGGCAGTAGCCTTGTCGCGGCGGTCCCCTACGGGCTGCTGCGGCGTCTCCCCTGCGGGGTTGCCGCGGCGCCTCCCGTGCGGGGGTGCCGCGGCATTTCCCTGTAGGCGCGGCCCATGGCCGCGAAGGCCGGTCAGCGGGAGTCCGGGCCGGGCTCGCCCACCGGGGTGAACAGCAGGTCGTGATAGTCGTAGCTGAAGTCCGCGACCGGCGAGACCGCCTTCATGGTGATGCGATCGACCCGGCCCTCGGCGTCGAGCGCGAAGGTCACGTAGGCCGGTTCGATGGACCCGTCGTCCCAGTCGGCGCGGAAGGTGTCGTGACGGTGGTGGCGCAGCGTGCCGACCATGCCGGGGCTCTGGCTGAAGTCGATGCGCAGGCGGCCGCCCCGTTCGCCGATCGCGATCGGCCCGTACCACGGGTCGGCGTAGGCGCCGGCGTAGCCGGACGGCGGTAGCGAGGGGCTGCCGCGCGCGCCGCCGTCCTCGCCGGCCGCATCCAGCGCCGCCACGCCGGCTTCCAGCCGTGCGCGGTTCCACTCGGCGAAGGCGGCCACCCAGTCCTTCTGCGGCCAGTCTTCCGCGGCGCCGTCGAGGTAGTGATCGAGCAGCTCGTACATCAGCCCGCGCAGCACGTGCACGTCCTCGGCGTTCATCTGCAGCGCGAAGCCGACCTCGTGGTCTGGCACCAGCACCACCATGGTCAGCACCCCGAACACCGCGCCGCCGTGCTGGACCAGGCGGGTGCCGCGATAGTCCTGCACGTTCCAGCCCAGCGCGTAGGTCGAGAACTGCGGGGTGATGCCGTCGATCGGCGGCGGGTACCGGCGCACCGGCATCAGCACCTGCGGCGTCCACATCGCGCGCGCGCTGGCCTCGCTGTACAGGCGCCCGCCGCCGCCGGGCAAGGCGCCCTGCCCCAGCTGCACCTGCAGCCAGCGCGCCAGGTCGTTGGCACTGGAGGAGAGCCCGCCGGCCGGGGCCGCCACCTGGCCCAGGCCCTCGCGCTCGGGCAGCACCCGCTGGGCGCCGAGGCCGCGCACGCGGCCGTCGATGCGCGCGTGCGGCTGGGCGCGGTTGGGGTTGGCGAAGCGGTCGTCCTCGTGGCTGACCGAGGTGGTCATGCCGGCGGGCGCGAACACCCGCTCGCGGATGAAGTCCTCCCAGGTGCTGCCGGACACCGCGGCGACCAGTTCGCCGGCGACCACGTACAGGATGTTGTCGTAGGCGTAGCCGCTGCGGAAGCTGGTGGCCGGGGCGATGTGGCGCAGCGCGCGCACCACGTCGGCGCGGCTGCGCGAGGTGCGCGGCACGAACAGCAGGTCGCCGGCGCCCAGCCCCAGCCCGCTGCGATGCACCAGCAGGTCGCGCACGGTCATCTCCCGGGTCACCCAGGGGTCGTGCATGCGGAAGTCGGGCAGGTGGTCGATGACCTTGTCGTCCCAGCCGAGCCTGCCCTCGTCCACCAGGATCGCCAGCGCCGCGGCGGTGACCGCCTTGCCGGTGGAGCCGGTGGGGAAGAGGGTGTCCGCATCCACCCGCTCCGGCGCGCCCAGCCGGCGCACCCCGTAGCCGCGCGCCAGGGCGACCTCGCCGTCCTCGACGATGGCGATCGCCATGCCGGGCACGCCGTGGGCCTGCATCGCCTCCTGCACGCGCGCGTCGAACCCCTGCGGCGGGGCGGCGAACGCCGCGGCGGTGGCGAACAGCGATGCGAGCAGCGCCGCGATGCGCGGCGGTCGTCTACGGTGTGGCATGTCGGTCTTCCTCCGATGCGGGTTTGGACGCGGGCCGCGGGCGCGCCCACAGCCGCCAGACCCCGACGGTCAGCAGCGGCAGCACGAACACGAACAGGATCAGCCAGGCCAGCGCCCGGTAGCCGTGGGCGATCAGGTCGACCAGGCCGAAACGCCCGGCGACGAAGATCGAGCCGACCAGCAGCACCGCGGCGATGGCCGGCCGCGCACCGCGCGGCAGGTCGCCGGCGCCGCGCGCGCGCCAGGCGCCGGCCACGCGCTCGTTGACCGCGTGCACCGCGCCCACGCCGCTCTCCAGCAGCGCCGAGAAGATCATCGCCTGGAACAACAGGTGGAACAGCGGCCGCTGCATCTGCCGCAGCATGTAATCGGCCGGCAGCGGTTCGTCGGCGATCGCCGGCAGCCAGGCCGCCATGCAGGCGAAGAACGCGAACGCCGGCAGGATCGCGATCGGCCCGGCCAGCAGCCCGGCCACGGCGGCGTCGCGGCGGCTGGTGAAATGCCGCGCCACCGGCAGGATCGCCACCGCGCCGACGATGTTGTAGCAGGCATAGGTCAGGCCGCCGCGGATCCAGTCGCCGGGGGGCCCTGCGGCGGCCGGCTGCGGCGCGGACAGGGCCGCGCCGATGCGCTCGCCGAAGGCCTGCCAGGCGAACACCACGAACAGGAAGTACACCGCGTACAGCAGCACCGAGGCCCAGCCGAACAGCCGCTCCACCGAGCGGTTGCCGAAGGTCACCACCGCGCCGATCGCCAGCATCAGCGCCAGCGTGCCCACCAGCGGCGGCCAGCCGGTGGCGGCCGCCACGATCGCGCCGGCGGCGGCGCCGAACACGGCCAGGATCAGCACCATGAAGACCACGTACGAGGCCTCGAACACCACCCAGCCGCGCCCCACCAGCTGGCCGAAGAAGGCGCGGTAGTCGTAGCTGCGCGTGGCCCGCGCGAACAGGAAGGTCACCGCGCAGACCGTGCTCCACACCAGCGTGGCCAGGGCCAGCCCGAGCAGGCCGCCGCGCGGCCCGGCGGGCAGGAAGTATTCGGCCAGCTCGCGCCCGGTGGCGTAGCCGCCGCCGATCACGAAGCCCTTGAAGGCCAGGCCGGGCAGGAGCCAGCGCTGGAAGCGCGAGGCGCCGGCGCTCACGGCCGCTGCCCGCCGCACGCGCCAGAAGACCGGCCGCCGCGCGCACGCCAGCGCTGCAACGGTCCCGCCCCGGCCGCGGCCGCGGGGCTTGCGGACACGTTGGGATTGGTCAGGCCAGGCACGCCTGCACCAGGCGCCGGAACGGCTCGCCGCCGCGCATCGGATCGGCCACCGGGCAGCCGAGCCGCGCGCTCTCCTCCGCCAGCAGCCGCTCCGCCCGCGCGGGGTCGAGCCGCGCGGTGTTCAGGCTCACCCCGGCGCAGCGGATGCGCGGGTTGGTGCGCCGGCCCAGGCGGAGATTGAGTTCGATGGCTTCTTCGATGTTCGGCAGCGGATAGTCCGGATGGCCGAGCACCGTCTCGCGGCCGGCCTCGTGGCAGAGCACGATGACGTCCGGCTGGCTGCCGTGCAGCAGCGCCAGCGAGACCCCGGCATAGGCCGGGTGGAACAGCGAGCCCTGGCCCTCGATGACGTCCCAGTGGTCCGGGGCGGCGTCCGGCGCGAGCAGTTCCGCGGCGCCGGCGGCGAAGTCGGCCACCACCGCGTCCACGGCGATGCCCTCGCCGGCGATCAGGATCCCGGTCTGGCCGGTGGCGCGGAAGTCGGCGTCGACGCCGAGCCCGCGCAGTTCCCGCGCCAGTGCGAGCGCGGTGTACTTCTTGCCCAGCGCGCAGTCGGTGCCGACCGTCAGCAGGCGCATGCCGCTGCGCCGGCGGCCGCTGGCGACCGCGAGTGCCGGCGGCGGGCGGCGTACGTCGATCAGCCGCCGCCCCAGCCGCGCGGCGGCGGCGCGCAGCGGCGCGATCGCCTCCAGCCGCGCATGCATGCCGCCGATCAGGTCCAGCCCGGCTTCCAGCGCCTGCAGCAGCGCCGGCTGCCACGCGGCGGGGATCTGGCCGCCGGGGTTGGCCACGCCGATCACCATGGCGCGGGCGCCGGCGGCATGGGCCTGCGCCGGGGTCAGGTTGCGCAGGCCGGTGCTGACCGTGGCCCCGGGGCAGGCGAACTCGCCCACGCAGCGCTCGCCGGCCCAGTCGCGCAGGCCGAACGCGGTCTTGGCGTAGGCCGGCTCGACGATGTCGCCGAGGAACAGCAGGTACGGCTGCGGCAGGCTGTCGACCCTGCGGGGCCCGGGCGGGACGGTTTCCAGCATCGGTGTGCTCGGTCGGGGTCGGGGCGCTGCCGGCGCGGGGCGCCGGCAGCGGCTGGCGTCAGAACCGGTAGTCGAATTCCAGGCCGTAGGTGCGGGGCCGGATCGGCACCGCGTTCAACTGCGCGACCGTGCCGGACAGCGCGCTCTCCAGCCGCGAGATAGACGAATAGCCGCGCTCGTCGGTGGCGTTGTTGACGTAGGCGCGGATGTTCCAGCTGCCGTTGGTGACGCTGGCATACAGGTCGAGGGCCTGGTAGCCGTCCACGTCCAGCGGCGCGGTCACGGTCTCGTCCAGGATCGTCGACGGATCGCCGGGCAAGACGATGCGCTCGCGGTCGCTGGTGCCGCCGACCCGGTCGCCGACGTGGCGCAGCGCCCCGCCGACCAGGCCCTGCCAGCCGGCGCCCAGCGCGAACGCGTATTCGGCCGTGGCCGACCAGGACCACTCGGGCACGTACGGCATGCGGTCGCCGGCCAGGCCGCTGTTGAGCACCACGTCGAAGTCCGGCGTCTGCACCGTGGTCGGCTGGAAATCCTCCTTGAGCGAGGCGTCGGTCCAGGCGGCGTTGAGCCCGAGCCGCAGGCTGTCGGTGGCGCGGAACACGGTGCTCAGCTCGACGCCTTCGCTGGTGGCTTCGCCGCCGTTGACCAGCACCCCCAGGCCGTCGATCTGGGTCACCACCTGGATGTCCTCCCAGTCGATGCGGAACGCGACCAGGTCGAACAGCAGGCGCTGGTCGGCGAACTGCGACTTCAGCCCGAGCTCGTAGCTGGTCAGCATCGAGGAGTCGACGCTCGGCGGGGCATTGCCGAACACCGCGTTCGGTCCGCCGGGCTGGTAGCCGGTGGCGGCCTTGGCGTAGAGCATGACGTCGTCGGCGAGCTGGAACTTGGGGCTCAGGCTCCAGGTGAACACGTCCTCGCTGGATTCGCCCGGTGTGCGCTCGATCGGGGCGAGGATGCCTTCGGTCACGTCCTGCACGAACTGCTGGTCGTTGCGCGCCTGGCGCACGCCGGCGTCGAGGGTCAGGCGGTCGGTGACGCGCCAGGAGCCGTTGGCGAACAGCGCCATTTCCTCGTACTCGCTGGGCAGGTGGATCACCGCCAGGGTGCCTGCGACCGCGTCGAGCGGGGGCGGCAGCGGCGAACCGTCGAGCTGGCTCAGGGACGCGAACTGGCGCTGGACCCCGTCCTCCTTGGTGTAGAACGCACCGACCATCCATTCGAACGGCCCGCCGGCCTTGGAGGTCAGGCGGAACTCCTGGGTGAACTTGTCCAGTTCCAGCTCGTTGACGACGGTGGACGCGCCGGCTTCGGGCAGCCCCAGCAGCAGATTGGCGACCTCGCCGTAGGGGATCGTGGCGTCCAGCTGGATGTCGGTGGTGGTGTCCGACCAGCCGCTGGCCGAGACGAAGTCGGCCCAGCCCAGGTCCCAGTCGAGGGTCAGCGCGTACAGGTCGAACTCCTTGCTGAAGGGCTGGCGCACCCACAGCCGGCCGTCCAGTTCGCCGAACAGCGGCTGGTAGGTGTCCGGATCGAGGGCGACCTCGGCGCGATCGTCCGCGTCGATGGTCTGGCGCAGCGCCGAGACCCTCATGGTGAAGGCATCGCCGTACCAGCCGAAGGCCGCGCGCGCGCTGGTCTGCACGCTGTCGTTGATGTCCTGCTCGCCGTCGATGGCGCTGTCGGTGTAGCCCGCCCCCTCGTGGCGGCCGTAGCTGACCCGCAGCGCCATGCGGTCGTCGGACAGCGGCAGGTTGGCGCCGGCGCGGCCGCTCCAGCCGTTGCCGCCGCCGCTCACCGTGGACAGGCCGCCGCCGACGCGGAACTCGCGCGCGGCGGTGTCGGGCTCGCGGGTCACGTACTTGATCAGCCCGCCCATCGCGCCGGCGCCGTAGAGCGTGCCCTGGGGGCCGCGCAGCACCTCGATCCGGCCGATGTCGTACGGCAGCAGGTCCAGCGCCAGGGTGGTCGCGGCCTGGTACAGGCCGCTGGAACCCAGCGGCACCTCGTCGACGTAGGTGCCGACGGTGGCGCCGGACGACAGCGCCGAGATGCCGCGCATCGAGACCGAGGTCAGGCCCGGCGCACCGTTGTCCTGCACCTGCAGGCCGGGCACGTAGTCGGCGTAGTCCGACATTCGCGCGGCGTTGAGGTTCTCCAGCTGCTGTTCGCCGATCAGGCTGATCGAGGAGCCCACCGTGCGGATGTTCTCGACCCGCTTGTTGGCGGTGACCACCACCACGTCGAGATCCACGGCATCCGCCGCGGGCTGCCGCTCGGGCTGCGATTCCGGTTGCGGTACGGCCTCTTGCGCGAAGGCCGGCGCCGCCGCCATCCACGCCAGCGCGGCGGCGGTCGCCGCGAACAGCGCGCTGCGCTGCGGAACCCCACCCTGCCGGCCCTTCTCCCCATTGCCGTTCATGTGTCTTCTCCTCGATACGAGCCGCCGGAACGCGACGGCTTCAGCCCCAGATCTGCCCCAGCAGGCGGCGAAAGTTGCCGCCCAGGACCAGTGCGATGTCGCTGTCGGAATAGCCGCGCGCGATCAGCGCCGCGGCCAGTGCATGGAACTTGCGCGGACTGTCGAAACCGTCGGTGTCCAGGCGGTCGCGGAACGCGTAGCTCGACTTGTAGAGCCCGCGCAGCATCTCCAGCTGGTCGGGCGGCATGTCGTCGTAGCCGTGCAGGTCGGCGTCGGAGCCGATGCCCACGTGCTCCACGCCGACCAGGCGCGCGACGTGGTCGATGTGGTCGACCACGTGCTCCACCGTGGTGGGCTCGCGGTCGCGCACGAAGTTGCGCACCCCGGTGATGCCCATCACCCCGCCCCGCGCCGCCAGCTTGCGGATCGCCTCGTCGGTCTTCAGGCGCGGATGGTCGTTGAGCGCGCGGCAGTTGGAATGGGTGATCGCGATCGGCCCGGACGACGCCTCGATCGCGTCCAGGGTGGTGCGGTCGCCGCAATGCGAGACGTCGACCAGCATGCCGGCGGCGTTCATCGCCGCGACGATCTCCACCCCGTAGTCGCTCAGCCCGCCGTCGACGCGCTCGGTGCCGCCGGAGCCGAGGCGGTTCTGGCTGTTGTAGGTCAGCTGCGCGCAGCGCTGGCCGAGCTGGTGGAAGAACGCGACGTCCTCGGCGCTGCGGAAGTGCTCGGCGTTCTGCACCCCCATGATCACCGCGATCCGGCCCTGGGCCTTGGCGCGGTCGAGGTCGGCGGCGTTGCCGGCCAGGCAGAACAGCTCGCTGTTGCGGGCGATGAAGCCGTTCCAGCCGGCCAGGTAGGCGAGCACCTGCTGGTGCGCGTCGGGCCCGCCGAAGCCGATGGCGTGGTGCATCGCGGTGACGCCGCTGGCGCGGAACTCGGCCGCTTCCTGCGCGGACAGGCGCCCGGCATAGGTCTCGGGGCGGAAATCGATCTTCAGCGGCGCCAGCATGTCGACCACCAGCGATCGCTCCACCAGCGCCGCGGCCGGCCCCTCCGCCGCCGCGGGGCCGGCCGCGGCGCCGATGCCCGGCAGCGCCGCCGCCACGGCGCCGGCCGCCATGCCCCTCAGGAGCCCCCGCCTGGACAGGTCTACAGCCATCGTTTCATGCCCCGTGTTCTCTCAACGGGCATAATGATCCTGATTGGAGAATTGTCAAACCCGTGCCACCGCGGCGTCGGCGGCCGGGCGCGCTTCCGCCTCGATCCGCCGCGCCGAACCGTCCAGCAGCCCGAGCAGCACCCCGGCGCTGCCCGCCACCGCCGCCATCAGGGCGAAGAACGCCGCCGGCCCCAGCGCGGTCCAGGCCATGCCCAGCAGGCCGGCCAGCAGATTGCCGCCGAAGGCGGCGAAGAACCACGCCGCCACCGTGGTGGCGCGGTGCCGGGAGGGCGCCAGCCGCGCGAACAGCCCCAGGCCGACCGGCAGGATGAACAGCTCGCCCGCGGTCAGCACCAGGAAGAACAGCGCCAGCCACAGCCAGCTGGTCTGGCCGGCCGCGGTGCCGGCGCTCACCGCCGCCAGCAGCAGGTAGGCCAGCGCCACCCCGCCCGCGCCCAGCGCCATCTTGCGTGCCGAGCCCGGCTCGCGGCCGTCCCGGGCCTGGCGCGACCAGTGCGCCACCAGCACCGGGGTGAGCGCGATCACCAGCAGCGGGTTGAGCGCCTGGAACCAGGTCATGGGGATGGTCAGCGCGCCGAGGCTGCGGTCGATGCCGGTATCGGCCCACAGCGCGATGGTGTTGCCGACCTGCTCGTAGGCGCCGCGGAACAGCATCACGCACAGGCCGATCGCCAGCAGCACGCGCAGCCGCAGCGCCATCCCGGCTTCCCCGGCTTCCCCGGCATCGCCGGCGCGGCCGGCGGCCTCGACCGGGCCGCGGCGCTCGCCGGCGGGCAGGTAGCGCCCGCCCAGCACGTACACCGCCAGCCCCAGCAGCATGCCGATGCCGGCGGCGCCGAAGCCGTAGTGCCAGCCGTACAGCTCGCCGAGCGTGCCGCACACCAGCGGCGCCAGCAGGCCGCCCAGATTGATGCCGACGTAGTAGATGTTGTACGCCGAGCCGCGGCGCGGATCGCGGCGTGCGTAGAGGCCGTCGACCTGGCTCGGCAGGCTCGGCAGGAACAGCCCGTTGCCCAGCGCGATCGCGGCCAGGGCCAGGTAGAACAGGCTCTCGGAAGCCATCAGGAAATGGCCGATCGCCATGACCGCCCCGCCGATGATCACCGCGCGGCGGCGGCCCAGCCAGCGGTCGGACACGACGCCGCCGAGGATCGGGGTGAAGTACACCGTGGCCGCGTACAGCCCGTACACCAGCGAGGCCTGCTGCTGGCCCATCAGCAGCTGCTTGGTCATGTAGTAGACCAGCAGCGCGCGCATCCCGTAGTAGGAGAAGATCTCCCACATCTGGGTCAGGAACAGGATGGTCAGCCCGCGCGGCTGGCCGAACCATTGCGGCTCCGCGGCCCCGGCGCTCACGGATCGCCCCACACCTCGCCCGGGCAGTCGATGTGGCCGTCGCGGTAGACCGCGCCGGGCCGGCGGTCGGCGGTGAGGAACAGCGGCCCGTCCAGGTCGACCACGTCGCAGTGCTGGCCGAGCACGAATGCCGGCGCCATCGCCAGGCTGGTGCCGACCATGTTGCCGACCATGACCCGCTTGCCGAGCTCGCGGGCGCGGCGCGCCATCGCCAGCCCCTCGGTCAGGCCGCCGCACTTGTCGAGCTTGATGTTGATCACGTCGAAGTGGCGGTGCCGCGCCTCGAGCTCGCGCAGGTCGAGAATGCTCTCGTCGGCGGCCACCGGCACCACCCGTTCGAGGCCGTCCAGGTCCGCTTCGCGGCCGCGCGCGCCGGGCTGCTCGAGCAGCGCCACGCCGGTCTCGGCCAGCACCGGCAGCAGCAGCGGCAGGCTGGCGGCATCGAAGCCCTGGTTGGCGTCGACGCCGAGCCAGACCCGGGGCAGGCGGCGGCGCACCGCGCGCACGCGTTCGCCGTCTAGCGCCGGCTCGCCGGTGAGCTTGAGCTTGATCGCACGCGCGTGGTCGTACGCGGCGGCGCGTTCGGCCATCGCCTCGGGGGTGTCGGCGCCGACGGTGAAGGTGGTCAGCAGCGGGCGCACGCCGTCGAGCCCCGCCAGCCGCCAGACCGGGCTGCCGGCGAGTTTCGCTTCCAGGTCCCAGAGCGCGCAGTCGAGCGCGTTGCGCGCGCCGCCCGGCGGCAGCAGGGCCTGCAGCGCGCGGCGGTCCAGGCCGGCCTCGATCCGCCCGCGCAGCGCTTCCAGGGTCGCCCGCATCGCCTCCGGGGCGTCGTCGTTGTAGTAGACGCCGGCGGCCTCGCCGCGGCCGGTCCCGCGCGGATGGTGCAGTTCGACCACCAGCGCCGGCGAGTCGCGGAACACCCGGCCGGAGATCCGGAACGGCGCGGCGAGCTGCAGCAGCTCGCTGCGCAGCTCGAGGCGCAGCGGGACGGCGTTGCCCATCGCCGGCGCCCTCAGTAGTACGCGCCGTAGCCGAGGACGTGGTGAGCCGCCGCCACCCACAGCAGGAACAGGCAGGCCAGCGCCAGCAGCACGCTCCACAGCTTGGCGAGCACGCGCCGGCGGCTGCGCAGCACCTGCCAGGCGTTCCACAGCGCCAGCAGCGCGCCGAGCGGGAACACGACCGTCGACAGCAGCCGCAGCGCGTTGACCATCGCGTCGCTGCCGGGGCCGAGCAGCGACAGGTCGCTCATCATCATCACCACCATGACCAGCACCGCGATCATGGTCAGCGGCACCACCAGGGCGACGATGCGGACGATCCGGTGCGCGCGCGCGTCGGCGCCGGTCAGCGCGTACCTCACGCCGTAGTGGCGGCGCACCAGCGCCGACACCGGCCACGCCAGCGCGGTCAGCAGCAGCACCGCCAGGCTCAGGCCCAGCAGCGGCAGCAGCAGCGACGAGGCCCGCCACGCCGGCAACCGCTGGAACACCATGATCGGGGCGTAGGGTTCTGCGGTGAAACGGGTCACCGCGCCGTCCACGACCTCGGCCGCGAGGCGGTCGCTGCCGGCGGTGTCCTGCCACACCCAGGGGGAGATCTCGCGCCACTTCTTCGGCGTGCCGTCCGGCCCGACCATCAGCGACGCGCTGATGGTGCCGTCCTCGTTCGCGAACACCTTCACCTGGCCCATCAGCCCGACCAGCGACATGAAATTGCTGTCCGGACGCCGGCTGCTGTCGTAGTGGCCGGCGATGGCCTCGGCGTGCTGCCGGGCGGTGTCCTCGTCCACGCCCTCGCCGCGGGGGCCGGGGCCCGGCAGGTAGCGGTCGGCCAGGCCGCGCACCAGCGCGCTGCGCAGGTGGCCGGTGGCGCCCTCGCGGCCGGAGCTGTTGAACGAGACGAACACCCCCAGGCCGTCGTCGGGAAACAGCTGCAGGTCGCTGTGGAACCACTGGGTGTCGCCGCCGTGGGCGATCGCGCGGTGGCCGTTGATGCTGGTCTCGTAGAAGCCGAGCATCATCCGGTTGAGCGGCTCGATCGAGGGCTGGCCGGTGGTGTGCATCCGCTCGGCGGTGCGCTCGGAGAGGATGCGCGCATCGCCCAGCCGGCCGCGCTGCAGGTGGGCGATCATGAAGCGGGCCATGTCCGCGCCGGTCGCGGCCAGGCTGCCGGCCGGGGCGAGGCTGATGAACTCGTACGGCTTCGCCTCGCCGTCGGAGGCACGCTCGTAGCCTTTCGACATCCGCGCCAGCAGCGGCGCGGGCAGCGGCTGGCGGAAACTGGACGAGCGCATGCCCAGCGGTTCGAACAGGTGGCGGTCGATGTAGTCGTCGAAGGACTCGCCGGAGACGCGCTCGACGATGTAGCCGGCCAGCGCGGTGGCGTAGTTCGAATAGGCGGGGGTGGTCCCCGGCGCGTGGATGCGCTCGGGCACCCAGCGCTTGAGGGCCTCGCCGAGCGGGACGATCTCCTCGGGATCGCTGGCGATCAGGCCGCGGATCTGCTCCTCCAGGCCCGGCGTGTGGGTCATCACGTGGCGCAGGGTGACCGGCTTGCCGTCGACCGCCGGAATCTCGAAATCGAGGTACTGGTTGACGTCCGCGTCCAGGTCCAGCCGGCCCTGCTCCACCAGCTGCATCACCGCGGTCCAGGTGAACAGCTTGGAGACCGAGCCCGGGCGGAACAGGGTGCGCTCGGGGTCGACCGGGGCGCCGGTGGCCAGGTCCGCGACCCCGTAGCCCTTCTGCAGCAGCACCTCGCCGTCCGCGACCACCACCACCACCGCGCCGGCGATGTCGCCGCTGGCCAGGCCATAGGGCATGAAGCCGTCCACCCAGGCCTCCAGGTCCGCCCGCGACAGGGCCGGCCCCGCGTCCACCTCGGGCGCCGCCGCGACCGGCAGGTCCTCGGTCGGCGCCGGCGGGGCCATCTCCTGGGCCAGCGCCGGGGGCAGGGCCAGCAGCAGGCCCGCGACGACGGAAAACAAGGTGGATACGCGCATCGCAAGCTCCTGATTGGTTCCCCCGGACCGGCGACGGGTGCGGCCTGTACACGCCAACCCGGCCTCGATCACGCCTGTATGAGCGATAATGATCCCAATTGGAGAATTGTCAACCTCGACCAGCCGCGCCCGCGGGGCGGCCGAGGCGTGGGGGCGCGCTTAAACCTGTTTTAATCGCCCCCGGCGAGCCTGCCCGGCCGCATCCGCCCCCGGCGCCCCATGGATTCCGTGCTCCTGGTCGAAGACGATCGCATGCTCGGCGACGCCCTGGAGGCGGCGCTGGCCCAGGACGGCTGGCGCGCCGATCGCAGCGAGGACGTCGCGGCGGCGCGGCTGGCCCTGGTCGACCATTGCTATGCGGCGGTGCTGCTGGACCTCGGCCTGCCGCGCGGCTCCGGCCTCGAGGTGCTGGCCGGCATGCGCGAACGCTACGACACCACCCCGGTGCTGATCATCACCGCCCGCGACCGGCTCAGCGACCGCATCCGCGGCCTCGACGGCGGCGCCGACGACTACATCCTCAAGCCGTTCCAGCGCGACGAGCTGCTGGCGCGGCTGCGCGCGGTGGTCCGCCGCAGCCGCGGCCGGGTGGCGCCGCAGCTGCGCTGGCGCGACCTGGTGCTGGATCCGGCCACGCGCAGCGTCACCCTCGGCGGGGCACCGGTGGCGCTGGGCGCGCACGAGTACCGCACCCTGCTGGCGTTGATGGAATGCGAGGGCCGGGTGCTCGCCCGGGCGCACCTGGAGGACCGCATCTACGGCGGCGACGGCGCGATCGGCAGCAACACCGTGGCGGTCTACGTGCACCAGCTGCGCCGCAAGCTGGGCGAGGACGTGGTGGTCACCGTGCACGGCTACGGCTACCGCCTCGGCGACCCGGCCTGATGCGCTCGCTGCGGGCGCGGCTGCTGGTGGTGCTGGCCCTGGTCGTGCTGGCGGCCTGGGCGATCTGGTTCGGTTGCCAGTACCAGCACATGACCCGGCAGCAGAGCGGCCTGCTGGACCGCTCCCTGCGCAGCATCGCCGAACAGATCCTGCTGTCGCTGCCGGGCGATATCGAGGCGAGCGGCGCGAGCCCGCGGCTGCGGCTGCCGCGCGAGGCCGCCGCGCTGACCGGCAAGTTCGACAACCTGCATTTCCAGGTCTGGGAGGTGGCGCGGGGCGAGGGCATCGTGGCCTCGTCGCAGGCGCCGGCCGGGCCGATGCGCGCGGATTTCTCCGACGGCTACGCCGACGTGCTGGTCGGCGGCGATCCCTGGCGGGTGTTCGCGGTCACCGACGCCGAGGGCCGGGTGCAGGTCCAGGTGGGCCTCGACGCCTCGGCGCGGCATCACGAGATCAAGCGCTGGGCGCATACCAGCCTGGTCACCGCGCTGGCGGTGCTGGGCGGGCTGGCGCTGGCGGTGTGGCTGGTGGTGCGCTGGTCGCTGCAGCCGGTGCTGCGGGTGCGCCAGGCGATGGCCAAGCGCGAGACGCTCGATCTCGCGCCGCTGCCGGGGGCCGGGCTGCCCACGGAGGTGCGGCCCCTGGTCGACTCGTTCAACGCGCTGCTGCAGCGGCTCGACCACGCGCTGCAGGCCGAGCGCCAGTTCCTCAGCGAGGCCGCCCACGAACTGCGCACCCCGCTGGCCGCGCTGCTCACCCAGGCCCAGGTGGCGCTGCATTCCAGCAGCCCGGCCGAGACCCGCGAGGCGCTCGACCGGCTGGTCCGCGGCATCGAGCGCGCCTCGCGCCTGGCCCAGCAGCTGCTCGATTCGGCGCGGGTCGAGAGCGCCCGCGGCGGCGAGGGCCACGGCCCGGTCGACCTGGCGCAGGTGATCGCGATGGTGGCCCAGGAATTCGAGCTGGTGTCGGCGCGCAAGCGCCAGCGGATCGCGCTGGACGCCGCGCCGTGCGTGGTCCAAGGCGACCTCGACGACCTCGGCATCCTGGTGCGCAACCTGCTCGACAACGCGCTGCGCTATGGCCGCGAGGGCGGGCGCGTCGAGATCGCCTGCCGGCAGCGCGCGGGCGGCGGCGGCGTGCTGGAGGTGCGCGACGACGGCCCCGGCGTCGCCGAGGAGGAGCGCGAGCTGATCTTCGAGCGCTTCTTCCGCGGCAGCAACGGCAACGGCGAGCGCGGCAGCGGGATCGGCCTGTCGCTGGTGGCGCGCATCGCGCGGGCGCACCGGGCCGCGGTGCACGCCCTGAGCGGCATCGACGGCCGCGGCTTCGGCGTGCGGCTGGAGTTTCCGCCCCGCTGAGCGCCGGCGGGCGAGGGCGCGTCGCCCGTCACGACGCGCCTCGGTCAGCCCGCCGCCCCGCGCACCGGCAGCAGGTAGTGCGCCGGGTCGGTGCGGACCGCATGCGCGGGCAGCACCTCGCGCAGCCGGTCGGCCTGGGCCGCCGGCAGGTGCCAGCGCACGCTGGCGCAGTCGAGCGTGTCGGCCGCGCGCAGCGCATGCAGGAACAGGCGCCGTTCGACGGCCGCGGCATCGCGGGTGCCCGGCTGCACGAACAGCGACTCCAGGCGCAGGTAGTTGCGGCGGTCCGGCAGCGAGCAGCCGGCGCTCGCCCCCGCATACCCGGCGTAGCGGCCGTCCATGCTCGCCAGCCACGCCCACGCCCGCAGCGGCGGGTCGAACAGCGCCTCGTGCAGCTCGATCGGATCGGCGGAGGCGTAGCCGCGGCCCGCGCCGGGAGCGCCGGCGGCGCCGCCGTCCACCCGCGACTGCGCCTCGCACAGCGCCAGCAGCGCCGGAAACTCCTCGCGCCGGACCGCGCGCACGGCCAGTGCGGACCTCGGCCTCGGGAGCGGGGGGCGCGGCGCGCGATCGCGGAGGTCTGGGGAGCGGGACGGGATCGGATGGGACATGGCGGATTGCTCCGGGCACTGGGGGTGCTCCCACGCTGCGGCGGCGGGATTAAAACCCGTTTAAGCCCCGGGCCGACCTGAATGCGCGCTCAAAGTTCCTGTACTTTCAAGTTCAGTATTCAGGCCATGTTGCGCTTGCCCTCGCACAATGCGTGCACCGGCCCGGGCGGCAGTCGTGCTTTTCAGCAACTGAAGCACTTCTCCTCCCTCCCCTCGCCGCCCGGGCCGGCCCATAAACAAGAAAGAAGAGGCACCCCCCGATGAAGCGTTCCCTGCTCGCCCTGACCCTCGCCGCCGCGCTGCCGTTCGCCGCCGCGCACGCCGCCGAGGGCATTTCCTACAACTACGTCGAAGGCGGCTACAGCGCCACCAACGGCGATGGCGACGCCGATGCCGACGGCTTCGGCGCCAACGCCTCGTTCGCCTTCCATCCCAATTTCCACGTCTTCGGCGGCTACCTGAACCAGGAGATCGACGACACCGATCGCGACTTCGACCAGTTCCGTGTCGGCGTGGGCTACAACCACGAGATCTCGCCGCGCGCCGACCTGGTCACCCGCATCGCCTACGAGAAGGTCGATGCCGGGCGCGACCTGCTCGGCAACCGCATCGATCCGGACGGCTACAGCGCCGAGGTCGGCGTGCGCGGCGCGCTGACCACCAACTTCGAGGGCTACGCGATGGCGGGCTACGAGGACTACGGCAGCGACGATGGCTTCGACTACGAAGGCGACTTCTACGGCCGCCTCGGCGCCCAGCTGAAGTTCAACCCCAACTGGGGCGTCAGCGGCGACGTCAAGTTCGCCGACGGCGACACCCAGTGGTTCGTCGGCCCGCGCTTCACCTGGTAGGCCGCCGCAACCCGCACCAATCGCGATCGACTCTCTCTCCCCCGGAACATCGCGATCGCCCCGGCCGGCAACGGCCGGGGTTTTTTTTTAGAACAGCCGCACCGGATACTCCGCCTTGCGCTCGCGGGCCATCAGCCGCGCCAGGCCCTCGGCCGGGGAGATGTGCCCGTGCAGCACGTCGCGCACGTTGCCGGCGATCGGCAGTTCGATGCCGTGGCGGTCGGCCAGCCGCATCACCTCGTCGGCGGTCTGCAGCGACTCGACCACCTGGCCGATCTCGCGCACCGCCTCCTCGATGGCTCGGCCGCGGCCGAGCGCCAGCCCGAGGCGGCGGTTGCGCGAAAGGTCGCCGGTGCAGGTCAGCACCAGGTCGCCGAGCCCGGCCAGGCCCATCAGCGTCTCCGGGCGCCCGCCCATGGCGATGTTGAGGCGCAGCATCTCGTTGAGCCCGCGGGTGATCAGCCCGGCGCGGGCGTTGAGCCCCAGCGCCATGCCGTCGGCCACGCCGGTGGCCACCGCCAGCACGTTCTTCATCGCGCCGCCGAGCTCGGCGCCGCACATGTCGTCGCCGGTATAGGCGCGGAACGCCGGGCCGTGCAGCACGTCGGCGACGGTCTGGGCGAAGCCCTGGTCGTCGGCATGCACGGTGAGCGCGGTCGGCAATCCCCGCGCCACCTCCTGTGCGAACGACGGCCCGGTGACCACCGCCAGCGGCACCTCGGCACCGAGGATCCCGGCGGCGACCTCGTGCAGGAACCGCCCCGAACCCGGCTCGAAGCCCTTGGTCGCCCAGGCCACGCCGGCGTGGGCCGGGCGCAGCGGCGCCAGCGCCTGCAGGGTCTCGGCGAAGGCGTGCGAGGGCACCACCACCAGCACCAGACCGGCGCCCGACAGCGCGCCGGCCAGGTCGGTGGTGGCGCGCAGCGACTCCGGCAGCGCGCTACCGGGCAGGTAGCGCGGGTTCTCGTGCTGCCGGTCGATGGCCGCGACCAGGGCGGCATCGCGCCCCCACAGCACCGTCGGGACGCCGTGGCGCGCGGTCAGCGCCGCGAGCGCGGTGCCCCAGGACCCCGCGCCCAGGACCGCGACGGAGGGCGGGTTCGACATCGGTCAGGCGTTGCCGACCGTCTCGCTGTCGCCGTTGCCCGCACCCTGCTGCTGCCGCGCGTTGCGCTGGCGCAGGCCCTCGGCATACAGCGCCTCGAAGTTGATCGGCTGCAGCAGGAACGGCGGGAAGCCGCCGGCCTGGATCAGCTCGCCGAGCAGCTGGCGCGCATAGGGATAGAGCACGTTCGGGCAGTGCGTGCCGAGCATCGCGTCGAGCACGTTGGCCTCGAACCCGGCCAGGCCGAACACGCCGGCCTGCTGCACTTCGGCCACGTACACGGTATTGCCCTCGCCCTCGCCGAGGGTGCAGGTCAGGGTGATCGCCAGCACCACCTCGTAGCCGTTCTCGCCGACCTTCTGCACGCGCTGGTTGAGGTTCATGTTGAGCTGCGGCTGGGCCTGCTCGTTGAACACCTGCGGCGCTTTGGGCGACTCGAAGGACACGTCCTTGACGTAGATCTTCTCGACGCTGAACTGCGCGCCGGCGGGCTGCGCGGGTGCGGCGGCGCCGTTGGCGGTATCGGGTTGTTGCTCGGCCATCTCGGTGGGACTCCAGCGGTTGATCGGTTCGACGGAAAAGAGGGCGATTATGGCATCTCGGCGCGGGACCGGCCCGCTCAGCGGCCGCGACCGCGGCTCAGCGGCAGGTCGGCCTGCTGCCAGCCGTAGATCCCGCCGTCGAGCACGAACACGCGCTCGAATCCGGCCTTCTTCAGCCGCGCCGCGGCGCCCGACGCGGTCTGGCCGGTCTTGCAGACCAGCACCACCGGCAGCGCCTTGGCCGCGGCCAGCTGCTTGCTTTCCGGATCGAACTGGCTGAGCTGCACGTTCTTCGAACCGGGGATGTGGCCCTTCTCGAAATCGGCCATCGGCCGCAGGTCCACCACCAGCGCGTTGTCGCGGTTGACCAGCGCGGTCAGCTCGGCCGGGCGCAGGCCCTTGAAGCCGCGGAACAGGCGCGCGATCTCGGTGAAGAGGATGGCGGCGGTGAGCCCGGCCAGGGCCAGCGACAGCAGCGGGTGGCGGCCGGCGAACGCCAGCAGTTCTTCGAGATTCACGGGGGGCACGCAGATCCGGCAGCGGGCGGCGATTGTCGCCCAGCGCGGGGCGCGGCGCAAAGCGCGCCCGCGGGCTTAGCGCCGCGCAGGGGCCCCGGCGGGGCGCCGGCTCGCGCCCCGGCGCCGGACGCGGCTATTCGCCGCGCCAGAAGTCGGGCAGGCCATTGGTGATCCACCATTGCCCGGCGTCGGCGTCGTAGCGCCACTGCTCGGTGTAGCGAAGCGAGCGCTCGGTCATGGTGTGGCGGTTCACCACCCCGATCTCGATCTCGCGCACCGCGGTGCCGTCTTCCAGCGCCTGCGCGCCACGCTCGCGGTAGCCCGAGACCTGGATGTGCCGGTAGCGCTCGAACTCCAGGTCGGTCATCGGATTGGCTTCGCGGTAGTCCGGGTCGACCAGGTTCCAGGCGCCCTCGAAGTCGCCCCAGCGGATCGCCGCCGACCAGGCGTACTGCTGGCGCTGCAGGGCGTCCGCCTGCTTCCTGGTGGCGGCGCAGCCGGCCAGCAGCAGCGCCGCCAGCAGCAGCCATGCGATCCTGCGAATGTCGCGCATGTCGATGGTTCCCCTTCTGGATGGACGCATCCTAGCGCCTGGCGATCGCCACGTAACGCGCCAGCCCCTCGGTGGCGGTGCCGCCGTCCGGCAGCGGCACGCGCGCCGAGAGGGTGGTGCGGGCGCGGCCGCGCTCGCGCAGGGTGGCGGTGAAGTCGCTCCAGCGCAGATCGGGCGCCAGCCGCGACTCGGACTCCAGATCGGCATACAGCGGCGCCAGGTAGCGAACGCTGCTGTCGGCGACGAAGACGTCGGCCTGCAGCCCGGCTTCGCGGATGCGCAGCGACACCAGCCCCCAGGACGACAGCGTCATCAGCGACACCAGGCTGCCGCCGAACGCGCAGCCCTTGTCGTTGACGTGCTGCGCGAGCGGCGCGTGCAGGCGCAGGCACTCGCCGTCGTAGCCGGCGATGCGCAGCCGCATCGCCGCCACCGGCGGCATGGCCTGGTAGTGGGCATCGAGCGCGCGCAGCGATTCTTCGGGCGACATCCGCACTGGGTCCTTGGTTCGGGAGTGGGTACCGGGCTTGCGGCGGCGCTGGGCTGCCACCAAGCTGCCGCCCATGCTCGGCGCGACGGATTCCTCGGCACTGGCGGGATGCTACGTCATCTCGCTGCGGCCCGTGGGCGCGCACGCCGGTTTGCGCCGCGCCGCGGCCCGGCACGGCGCGCGCGTGCTGGCGCTGGCGCCCTGGAAGCTGGTCCGGCTCGACGATGCCGGCAGCGTGCGCGATCTGCGCGCCGCGCTGTCGGCGCCGCGGGTGGTGTTCACCAGTCCGGCCGCGGTCCGCGCGGCGGCGGCGTTGCGCCCACTGCGGCCGCGTGCCGGCCAGGTCTGGCTGGGCGTCGGCGCCGGCACCCTGGCCGCCCTGCGCCGCTGCGGCGTCGCCAGCGCGGCGGCCCCCGAGCGCATGGACAGCGAGGGCCTGCTGGCCATGCCGCAGTTGCGCGGGGTCCGCGGTCTCACGGTGGGCCTGGTGACCGCCCCGGGCGGGCGCGGCCGGATCGCCGCGGTCCTGCGCCGGCGCGGTGCGCAGCTGTTGCGCGCCGACGTGTACCGGCGCCTCCCGGTGGCGCCCGCGCCGCACGCGCTCGCCCGCCTGCGCGCGCTGCGGGCCCCGCTGCTGCTGGCGGTGAGCAGCGGCGAGGCGCTGGAGCGGACGTTGGCGGCCCTGCCCCCCGACCTGGCCGCGCGCCTGCGCCAGGCCCGGGTGCTCGCCGCCAGCGCCCGCTTGGCCGATCTGGCCCGCGCCCGCGGCTTCGCCAGGGTGGCGGTGGCGGCGGACGCGCGGCCGGGCTCGCTGCTGGCCGCCGCCGGCGCGCCGATCCGGTAGCATCGCCGCGACCGGCCGGTGCCGGCGCCCCCTTCCCCCGTCATGATCGAGCCCCCGCACGCCCCCCCTCCCCCCGCCCGCGGCCGCCGCGCTGGCTGGTGGCTGGCCCTCGCACTCGCGCTGCTCGCGGCCTTGGCCGCCTGGGCCTGGTGGTCGGCGCGCGAGCAGGCGCGGCTGGCCGGGGACCGCGGCGTCGACCAGCGCGTGGAAGCGCTCGAAGCGCGGACCGGGCGCCTGCGCGACGACCTGCGGGCGCAGGCGCAGCGCCTGCAGCAGGCCGAGGCGACCAATCGCGTCCTGCGCGACGAACTGCTCGGCCTGGGCCAGCGCGCGGCGATCGTCGAGGACGACCTGGCGGCGCTCGCCGCGCCCCGGCGCGATGCCGCGCAGGCGCTGCGGCTGGACGAGGTGGAGCTGCTGCTCGCCCAGGGCGAGCAGCGCCTGCAGCTGGCCGGCGACCTGGACGGTGCCCGCCGCGCCTACGCGCTGGCCGCGCAGCTGCTGTCCGGGCTGGATCACCCGGCCCCGGGGCTGCTCGACCTGCGCCAGGCCCTGGCCCAGGAGCGCGCCGCGCTCGACGTGCTCGGCGAGGACCCCCGGCGGATCGCCGCCGGCCGGCTGGAGGCGCTCGCCGCCGCGCTGCCGGCGCTGCCGGTGGACACCCCCGCCGGCGACGCGCCGGCGGCGAGCTGGTGGCAGCGGGCGTTCGGGCGGCTGGTCGAGGTGCGCCCCACCGAGGGCGCGGTCGCGCTCGAACCGGCCGATCGCGCTGGCGGGCTGGCGGCGTTGCAGCTGGAACTGACCCTGGCGCGGGCCGCGATCGAGCGGCGCGACGAGGCCGGCCTGCGCGCCGCGCTCGAGCGCATCGATGCCTGGCTGACGCGGCTGTGGCCCGACTCCCCGGCGCTGCGCGAGCGCCGCGCCGGCATCGCCGCGCTGCGCAAGGCGCCGCTGTCCGTGCCGCTGCCGGTGCTCGGCACCACCCTGGACCAGCTGCGCCGGCAGCGTGCCGGCTCGCCGGAGGGCGCGCTGGCCGGCCGAGAAAGCTGAACGGGGGATTTGGGGGCGGGTCGCGCGCGCGCCGGCTGCACGCGCCGGCCACACCCGCGCGCCTACCGTGGCGGCAACGAGCGAGGAATCCGGCTATGAACCTGTTCCGCAACCTGCTGTTCTGGATCGCCCTGGCGGTGCTCGGCGCGCTGCTGGCGCAGATGCTGATCACCCACGACCACGGCTTCGTGCTGGTGCGCTACGGCGGCTACGACTACACCACCACCCTGGTGCGGGCGATCGGCATCGGCCTGCTGGTGGTGCTGGTGCTGTGGCTGCTGTGGAAACTGCTGAGCTTCCCGTTCCGCAGCTGGAACCGCCGCCGCGACCGCCAGAGCCGGGCGCGTCTCGGCGACGGCCTGGACGCCCTGCACCAGGGCCACTACCAGCGCGCCGAGAAGCTGCTGGCGCAGGCCACCGACGACCCGCCCGCCGAGGCGCCGGCCCGGGTCGCCGCGGCGCACGCCGCCTGGGCGCGCGGCGACACCACCCAGGCACGGCAGCTGCTGGCGGGATTCGGCGAGCGCCACCCCGCCTCACGGGCCATCGCCGAGGCCGAACTGGCGATCGCCGACGGCCGCCCCACCGACGCGCTGGTGGCGCTGGATGCGCCGGCCGCGCAGCCGCTGCCGCCGCGCGGCCTGGCGCTGCGCGCCGAGGCGTTCGCCGGCTCCGGCCAGGCCGCGCAGGCCTATGAAATGCTCGGCGCGCTGCGCCAGCAGCAGGCGCTGCCGGCCGCGCGCCTGGACGAATACGAAACCCGGTGGGCGGCCGCGGCCCTGCGCGAGGCCGCCGATGCCAACGTGCTGGCGGACCGCTGGGAAACCCTGTCCAAGCGCCAGCGCGCCGAGGCCGCGGTGGTCGCCGCCTATGCCGACCGCGGCGCCGCGCTGCGCTGGGAGGAGGCGGCCACCCGCAGCCTCGAGCAGGCGCTGGACACGCGCTGGGACGAGGGCCTGGCGGAGCGGTACGGGCTGCTGCCGCTGGGCCGCGTCGAGCACCGGCGCGAGGTCGCCGAACGCTGGCTGCAGGCGCATCCCTCCAGCCCCGCCCTGCTGCTGACCCTGGCGCGGCTGGCGCAGGAACAGCAGCAATGGGCGCAGGCCGAGGACTACCTGCATCGTGCGCTGGCGCAGGGCGCCGGCACCGAGGCCTGGGAGGCGCTTGCGCGCGGCTACGAGGCCCGCGGCGACGAGGCGCGCGCCAGGCTGTGCTATCGCAATGCGCTGCGCTCCGCGCGCGGCGAGCCGATCGAGGCCTTCGCCGACCGCGACCTGCGCCAGCAGATCCACGACCAGGCCGCCGGCGAGGACCGCGACGAGCACGGCCTGCCGCGGTTGCGGGAGTAGTCGCGAGCGCATTCTTCCCGACCGAGCGACGGCGACCCGCGGCGAGTGCGCCCGTGCGGGTAGCTCATGGCGCCGGAGGCCGCTGGTGGTGCCGGCCGGGTGGGCGGTGATTCCGGGGGTTTGCGACCGCGACGGCGTTCGCGTGCGCGGCACGCTCCTGCTGGACTTGGCGCGGCGCGGCGTGGCCGGGCCGCTCAGCGCTCGAGGATCGCCACCACGCCCATGCCGCCGGCGGTGCAGATCGACACCAGGCAGCGGCCGCCGCCGCGCTCGGCCAGCTGCTTGGCGGCGGTGGCGACGATGCGCGCGCCGGTGGCGGCGAAGGGATGGCCCGCCGCCAGCGAGGAGCCGACCGGGTTGATCCGGGCCGGGTCGATCCGCCCCAGCGGCGCTTCCAGGCCGAGCCGGTTGCGGCAGTAGTCCTCGCTCTCCCAGGCGCGCAGCGTGCACAGCACCTGCGCGGCGAAGGCCTCGTGGATCTCGTAGATGTCGAAATCCTGCAGCGTCAGCCCGTTGCGGCGGAGCAGTTCCGCGACCGCCACGGTCGGCGCCATCAGCAGGCCCTCGCCGTGGACGAAATCCACCGCCGCCACCTGGGCGTCGCGCATCCAGCACAGCGGTTCGTGGCCGTGGGCGCGGGCCCAGTCCTCGCTGGCCAGCAGGCAGGCGGCGGCGCCATCGGTGAGCGGGGTGGAATTGGCGGCGGTGAGGGTGCCGCGCCCGGAACTGCGGTCGAAGGCGGGCTTGAGCGTGGCGAGCTTGTCGATCGAGGTGTCGGCGCGCAGGATGTTGTCGCGCGCCACGCCGCGGAAGCTCACCACCAGGTCGTCGAAGAAGCCGCGCTCGTAAGCGGCCGCCAGCTTGTGGTGCGAGGCCACCGCCAGCTCGTCCTGCGAGTCGCGCGAGATGTTCCACTCCTTGGCCATGTCCTCGCAGTGCTCGCCCATCGACTTGCCGGTGCGCGGCTCGGCCACGCCGGGGAAATCGGGCCTGAGCTCGCGCAGGCGGAAGCCCCGGAACGCGGCGAGCTTCTCGCCGGTGGTCTTCGCCGCCGCGGCGCGCAGCAGGCGCCGGCGCAGCGACTGGCCGTAGACGATCGGCACGTCGGAGGTGGTGTCGGAGCCGCCGCCGATGCCGGCCTCGATCTGGCCCACGGCGATCTTGTTGCCGACCGTGATCAGGCTGTCGAGCGAGGTGCCGCAGGCGCGCTGCAGGGTGATGCCGGGCGTGAGTGCCGACAGGCCCGACGACAGCGCCGCCTCGCGGCCGAGGTTCCAGTCGCTGGCGTGCTTGATCACCGCGCCCATCGCGACCTCGCCGAGCTGCTGGCCGTGCAGGCCGAACCGTTCCACCAGTGCGCCGAGGGTACGCACCGACATGCCCAGGTTGCCGACGTCCGCGTAGGCGGTGTTGCGGCGGCAGAACGGGATACGGACGCCGCCGAGCACGGCGACCGGACGACCTTGCTGCATCGGGAGCACCTCGCGACGGCCCATCGACCATGACGGGCATAATGAAAGCAGTCTAACGCCGCCGCCGTGCACGGCCAATCACGATGACCCAATCCGCGCTGAACCCGACTCCGCCCGTGCGTGCGGCCCTGGCGCTGGAACTGCGGCCCGGCAGCGCAGCGGGCAGCGACGCGCTCGCACAGGAGCAAGCCGGCGAACTGGGCGCGCTGATCGCCGCGGACCTGGCCGGTTTCGCCGCCGAGGCGACGGCACTCGACCTGGTGCTGGTGGGCGCGCACTACGACCCGGTCGAACTGCTGCGCCCGGGCTGGCCGCTGCACCACGAACTCGAACAGCTGTCGGCGCGCGCACCGGGGGAACGCGGCGGCCGGGTGATCGCCTTCGGCGCGCACCAGGGCCGGCTGCCCGGCGCGCTGGCGCCCTCGCCCGAACATCGCGGCGGGCCGCTGCGGCTGCTGCCGCTGACGCTCACCGGGGACCCGGCGGTGCTGGCCGCCGTTGGTGCGGCCTTGGAAGACGACCTGATGGAGCGCGGCATGGCCGGCGCGGCCACCGCGCTGCTGGCGCAGGAGACATTCGGCCTGCAGCTGGAGCACGTGCGCTACCTGACCCTGCACGATCTGTGCGCGATGACCGCGCTGCAGTACGAGCACGCCGGCCTGAAGCCGCTGTGGCCGCTGCTGGAGACCGCGCTGCTGGCGCCGGGCGACGAAGCCTGGCTGGATGCCCCGCCCGAGCCGCTGCTGCACTATGCCGGCGGCGAGGCGCGGATCGCCCTGTTCTCGCCCGACGGCTGGCGCAACCGCTACGCGCCCGGCGAGGGCGACGAGGCCCGGCTGGAGCGCGGCTTCGCCCGCTTCGAGGCGCGCCAGCGCCAGCTGTCCGCGCTGCTGCAGGCGCACGGCGTGCCCGTCACCTACGCCCACTGCCGCTCGCGCCTGGACCCGCACGACGAGCTGGCCTGAGCGGACGGCTGGCGACACCTGCGATCACCGCCAACCCGGCCGGAACCGCCCGCGGCCTTCGCGGCCGTGGGCCGGTCCTACGGGCAAACCCACCGTCCGCCCCTCGCAGGAGCGTGCCATGCACGCGAAAGCCGGCGCGCTCGGCAACGCCCGCGATCGCCGCGAACCCCGCCGGCGCGTCCCACGGCCCTCGCGGCCCCCGGCGCGCCGCCGGATAATCGCGGTCAGAGATTGATCACGCCGCAGGCCAGGCGCGCTCCGGCATCTCCGGTCGGCTGGGTGGTGTAGTCGTCGGCGCCGGCATGCACGATGACCGCCTTGCCGGCGATGTCGGCCGGGCCGCCGTCGCCGAGGGTGGCGCCGTGCAGCGTCGCGTCGACCATGGCCACGCCCTGGGCGTCGGCGCGGATGTTGTCGCTGTCGCCGGCGTGGTGCTCGCCCTCCCCGGCGCGCCCGTGGGGGTTGTCGCCGGGGTTGAAATGGCCGCCGGCGCTGCTGGCGTCGGGCGCGCTGCAATCGCCGGTCTCGTGCACGTGGAACCCGTGCACGCTGTCGGCGGACAGGCCGCGTACTTCGCCGCTGATGTGCACCAGGCCGCCCTCGGCCTCGAAGCCGAGTTCGCCGGTGACCTCGTTGCCCTCGGTCGGTTCCAGGGTGGCGCGCGCGACGGCGGACTGATCGGCGTCGGTACCGGCCTGGGTGCCGTAGGTCTGGGCGACCGGGTCGGTCCCGGGATCGGCCGGCGCGTTCGTCGCGGTATCGGCGGCGACCTCGGCCTCGGTATCGGCGCGGTCGTCGGGCGAACAGGCGGCCAGCGCCAGCAGCGTCGTGGTCAACAGCAGGGTGCGGGGGAGTCGCATGGGGCGTTTCCTCGGGAGGGGACGTGTGGGCCTGTATACACGCGGGTGCGTCATGCAGCCGTCATCGCACGATCTCGATCGGGCCGCAGGCCACGCGGGCGCTGAACGCGCCCGGGGTGGCGCCGAGCACCAGCAGCGCGCGGCCGGCAATGTCGTTGGCGGCGCCGCCGCCCAGCACCGCGCGCGGCACCAGCAGGTCGACCCGGGCCAGGCCGTCGCCATCGGCGACGATGCGGTCGCGGTTGCCGCCGACCACGCCGACCTGTTCGGCGCCCGCCTGCGGGTCGAAGTAGGGCCCGGCGCTGCTGGCATCGGCGGCGCTGCAGTCGCCGCGCTGGTGCACCTGCAGGCTGTGGGCGCCGTTGCGCACCAGGCCGCCGACCTCGCCGGTGATGCGCACGCCGCCCGGCACCGCCGCCAGCGCCACCCGGCCGCTGACCAGGCTGCCCGAGGCCGAGGCCAGGTTGGCCAGCGCCGCGCCGGCGGTGCCCTGTTCGGCGAGGTGGGGCGACGGTACCGGGTTGGCACCGCCCGCGCGCGGCGGCGACGACGGCGGAGTGCTCGCGCAGGCGGTCATCAGCAGGGCGAGGACAACGGCGGGAATCGGACGCATGGCGCGGCGCTCGTAGGCGGGAGGGGGGTTGGCGACGATAGCGCCACGCACCCGAGTGCGCGATGAACTCGCGGTGGCATGGCGGCGACCGAGGGCGCGGTCGCCGGCGTCGGGGCGACGGGGTGGCTCCGGCCGGGGGCGGCGATGCCGGGGATCGCCGACCACGCCGGCCTTCGCGTGCATGGCACGCTCCTACGGGGCCGGGCGATGCATTCGCCTGTAGGAGCGGCCCATGGCCGCGAAAGCCGCGGACGGGTCCGGCCGGGGCGGCGGCAGTGCCGGGCATTGCCAAACACGCCGGCCTTCGCGTGCGTGGCACGCTCCTGCGGGCAGCCCGCGGCAGAAGTGCGCCTCAGCGGCGCCTGCGCCCGGCGAGCTTGCGGGTGACGGTGTTGCGGCCCAGGCCGAGGCGGGCGGCGGCCTCGGCACGGCGGCCGCCGGTATGCGCCAGCGCGGCCTCGAGCAGCACGTGGTCGAAGCGTTCCAGCGCCTGCGCGTGCAGGTCGGAGTCGCCGGCGGCCAGGCGCTCGCGCACCCAGCGCCCGAGCGCGTCTTCCCAGCTGCCCTCCTCCCCCGGCGGTGCCGGCGCGGACAGGGCGCCTTCCACGTCGGCGGCGGTGATGGTATCGCCCGCCGCCAGCGCCGCCAGCCGCCAGCACAGGTTCTCCAGTTCGCGCACGTTGCCGGGCCAGGGGTGCGCCAGCAGGCGCTCGCGCGCCTCGCGGTCGAAGCGCTTGGCCGGCGCCTGGAACCGGGCCGCCGCGGCCTGCAGGAAGGCCTCGGCCAGCCGCGGCACGTCGGCGCGGCGCTCGCGCAGCGGCGGCAGCCGCAGCCGTACCACGTCGAGGCGGTGCAGCAGGTCGGCGCGGAACCGGCCCTCGGCCACCAGCGCCTCGAGCTGCTGGTGGGTGGCGGCGATCACCCGCACGTCGACGCGGATCAGCTCGCGCCCGCCGACCCGGAAGAACTCGCCCTCGGCCAGCACCCGCAGCAGCCGGGTCTGCAGCGGCAGCGGCATGTCGCCGATCTCGTCCAGGAACAGCGTGCCGCCGTCGGCCTGCTCGAAGCGGCCGACGTGGCGCCGGGCGGCACCGGTGAAGGCGCCGGCCTCGTGCCCGAACAGCTCGCTCTCCAGCAGTTCCGACGGCACCGCGGCGGTGTTCATGGCGATGAAAGGCAGGCGCGCCCGGGGCGACTCGCGATGCAGGGCGCGCGCCACCAGTTCCTTGCCGGTCCCGGTCTCGCCGGTGACCAGCACGTTGAGCGGCGCCTGCGCCAGCCGGCCGATGGCGCGGAACAGCTCGCGCATCGCCGGGGTGTCGCCGATCAGGGCGTCGGCGGCGGCGGCTTCCGGCGCGCTGCCGGCGGGCTCGGCCGCGGCCTCGCGGCGCAGGGTGCGCGCCGCCAGCGCCACCGCGTCGTCCAGGTCGAAGGGCTTGGAGAGGAACTCGTGGGCACCGCCGCGGAACGCGCCGGCGGTGCTGGCGATGTCGGTATAGGCCGACATCACGATCACCGGCAGCGCGGGGTGCGCCGCTTTGAGCTTCTCCAACAGCACCAAGCCGTCGTCGCCGGGCATGCGCACGTCGGTGAACAGCAGGTCGGGGGCCGGCTGGTGCTGCGCGGTGCGCCGCCCCAGCGCCTCCAGCGCCGCCTGCGCCGAGTCGAAACCCGAAACCTCGTAGCCGGCATCGCCCAGCGCCGCCGCCAGCACGAAGCGCACGCTGCGGTCGTCGTCGACCACCCAGACCACCGCCGCGCCGTTGCCCTCATGCATCGTCCTGCTCCCTGGCCGCCAGCGGCAGCAGCAGCGTGAAAACCGTATGCCCGGGGCGCGAGCGGTACGCCAGCGAACCGCGGTGCTCGCGCGCCACCTGCTGCGCCAGCGCCAGCCCCAGGCCGCTGCCGTCGGCGCGGCCCGAGACCAGCGGCAGGAAGATCTGCTCGGTCAGCTCCTCCGGCACGCCGCGGCCGTCGTCGGCGATCTCCAGCCGCAGCGCCAGCGGGTGCGCGGCGTCGGCGATGCGCACCCCGCGCTCGATGCGGGTGCGCAGGGTGACGTTGGCGGCGCCGGCCTGGATCGCATTGCGGACCAGGTTCCACACCGCCTGGGTGAGGCGGTCGGCGTCGCCGTGCAGGTCCGGCAGGCTGGGGTCGTAGTCGCGGATCAGCTTCACCACCCAGCCGGCCTCGTGCTCGGCCAGGCGCAGCACCCGCTCGAGCACGCCGTGGATGTTGAGCGCCGCGTGCGGCTGCGGCGGCGCCGGCGCCAGCAGCTGGTCGACCAGCGCGGCCAAGCGCCCGACCTCGGCCTGGATCACCGCCACCAGTTCGCGCGCCTCGGCCTCCTCGCTGCGCCGCGCCAGCAGCTGCGCCGCACCCTTCAGCCCGGCCAGCGGGTTGCGCAGCTCGTGCGCCAGCCCCTTCAGCGCCGCCGCCAGCGCGCTCGGCAGCACCCGCAGCGGGTCGTCGCCCGGGAACTCGTCGACCGGGTGCGCCTCCAGCAGCCAGCCGCCCGCCTCGCGCCGCGACAGCCAGCCGTCGGCGAAGCGCGGCTCGCCGCCCAGGAACGCCAGCTCGATCCTTCGCAGCCGCAGCTGCTCGCTGGGCTCGGCCCCTTCGGCGCCGGCCGCCAGCGCCCGCCGCAGCGCCTCGCCCTCCACCTCCAGCGCCGCCAGCGGCTGGTCCAGCAGCCGCCGCGCGCTCACCCCCAGCCAGCGGGCGAAAGCGGCGTTGCAGCCCTCGATGCGGGCGCTACGGTCGGTCCAGGCCACGGGGGTGACCAGGACGTCGAGGGGGGAGTCGGGCAGGTCCGGGGGCGCCATTGCACCAATGTAGTGCATGCACCGAAGTGGAGCGAGCGTGGGGGCTCGCGCGCTGCCACCGCCCGCTTCACCCCTGTCTCACCCATTCAGCCGTAGCGTCGATTTCCCGTTTTGCGGAGCCTCCCCATGGCGCGCCCGATCTGGACCGGCACCCTCTCCTTCGGCCTGCTCAACGTGCCGGTCTCGCTGATGTCCGGCGAGCGCAAGACCGACCTGAGCTTCCGCATGCTCGACTCGCGCGACAACACCCCGGTGCGCTACGAGCGGGTCAACGCCGAGAGCGGCGACGAGGTGCCGTGGAAGGACATCGTCAAGGCGTTCGAGTACGACAAGGGCAGCTACGTGGTGCTGGAGAAGTCCGACATCGCCTCGGCGACGCCGGAGAGCCACGAGACGGTGGAGGTGGAGACCTTCGTCGATGCCGAGTCCGTGCCACTGACCTACTTCGAGAAGCCCTACGTGCTGGTGCCGGGCAAGAAGGCCGAGAAGGGCTACGTGCTGCTGCGCGAGACCCTGAAGCAGACCGGCAAGATCGGCATCTCCAAGGTGGTCATCCGCACCCGCGAGTACCTGGCGGCGGTGATCCCGCGCGACGACGCCCTGCTGCTGATGCTGATGCGCTATCCGCAGGAGCTGGTAGACCCGGCCGAGTACCGCCTGCCCGAGGGCAAGGCCGCCGACTACCGGATCAGCCCGAAGGAACTGCAGATGGCCACCCAGCTGATCGAGTCGATGTCCGGCGAGTGGAAGCCGGAAGACTACAAGAACGAGTTCCGCGCACGGCTGGAGGAGGTGATCCGCAAGAAGATGAAGTCCAAGGGCGCGCTGGCCGAGACCGACGAACGCGAGTTCGATACCCCCGAGGACGCCACCACCAACGTGGTCGACTTCATGTCGCTGCTGGAGAAGAGCATCGCCGGCAACAAGCGCACGCCGGCCAAGAAGACCGGCGGCAAGAAGACCGCCAAGAAGGCGGCGAAGAAGACCGCGAAGAAGGCGGCCAAGAAGACCGGCCGCAAGGCGGCGAAGAAGACCGCGACGCGCAAGGCCGGCTGAGGAGGCGGAACGCGATGCGGCTCACCAGCCCCGACCGGGTGGTGTTCAAGGGCGCCGGCTGCACCAAGCGCGACGTGGCCGAGTACTACCGCGCCGTGGCGGACCGCCTGCTCGTGGAGATCGGCGGCCGGCCGCTGTCGCTGCTGCGCTGCCCGGATGGCGCCACCGGCGACTGCTTCTTCCAGAAGCACCATGCCGACAGCCTCGGTGCGCACGTGCACGCGATCGAACTGGAACAGAAGAGCGGGCCGGCGCAGTACCTGTATATCGACGATGTCGACGGGCTGCTGGAGCTGGTGCAGATGAACACCCTCGAGTTCCACCCCTGGGGGGCGCGCGTGGCCGCGCCCGAATGCCCGGACCGGCTGGTGTTCGACCTCGACCCGGGCCCGGGCCTCGGCTGGCCCGAGATCGTCGCCGCCGCGCGGGCGATGCGCCGCGAGCTGCAGCGGGCCGGGCTGGAGAGCTTCGTGCGCCTGTCCGGCGGCAAGGGCCTGCACGTGGTGGTGCCGATCGCGCCGGGCCCGTCCTGGGACGAGGCCCGCGGCTTCTGCGAGGCGATGGCCCGGAAGATGGCCGAAGCGGACCCCGAGCGCTACGTGGCGACGATGGCCAAGGCCAAGCGCGGCGGCAAGGTGTTCATCGACTGGCTGCGCAACGCGCGCGGGCAGACCAGCGTGGCGTCGTGGTCGCTGCGCGCGCGCAAGGGCGCGCCGGTGGCGGTGCCGATCCGCTGGCGTGAACTCGGTGGCATCGAACGCCCGGATGCGTTCGACCTGGGCCGGGCCAAGCAGCGCGCGGCGCGGCTGCGGACGGAGCCGTGGGAGGGCTTCGCCGCGATGAAACAGACATTGCCTGCCGGCGACTGAGCCGGCCCTTCGGCGGCTTCGGCCAGGTTGGCGGCGATGCCGGGCGTCGGGGCCGGTGCCGGCTGTCGCGTGCATGGCACGCTCCTACGATGTGCGCGGCGCGGCGCCCGTGCCCAGGATCGCTTCGCGGCGCGCCTTGGAGAGCCGGTCCAGCGCGTGGCGCCAGGACCATTCCACCAGCGCGCGCAGCTGGTCGCCGGGGAATGCGGCCACGTCGACGATGGTGATCCAGCGATGCCGGCCGAGCCAGCGCGCGGGGCGGATGCCCGGCATGTCGGTCAGCTCCAGGAACCGCTCCGGCGCGACCTTGAGGCTGAAGCGCCAGCGTTCAGGTGCGCTGGTCTTGAAGTGGGCGAAGCGCCTGCCGCCGACGCTGTAGACCAGGATGTTGGCCGGGGCCGCGTGTTCATGGTCCTCGGCGCCGGGCAGCGCGGCGCAGAACGCCTTGAGCTGCGCCGTGTCCATCGGCTCACTCGGCCGGCGACAGCGGCGGCGGCGGGGTCCAGGTCAACGCATGCAGGATGCGAAGATCCTCGTCGTCCAGGACGTTGCCGTCGAGGCCGCGGAAGCGCATGCGGAACGAATGGAACGTCGCCTCGGGGCGGTCCACCGGATAGCCGATCTGGCGCAGCGCGGCGATCGGGTCGAACCCGGGCGGCGGCGGCGGCGCGGCCGGATCCGGCCAGCGGCCGAAGCCGGCCTCGGCCAGCCGCTTCCAGGGGAACAGCGGGCCCGGGTCGACCTTGCGGCCCGGCGCGAGGTCGGAATGGCCGATCACGTTCTCGCGCGGGATCCGCAGCCGCGTGGTCAGGTCCTCCAGCAGCACCAGCAGCGATTCGATCTGCGCATCCGGGAACGGCTCGCTGCCGTCGTTGTCCAGTTCGATGCCGATCGAGGCCGAGTTGACGTCGCCGATCGCGCCCCAGCTGCCGGCACCGGCGTGCCAGGCGCGGTGCTGGTCGGCGACCAGCTGGTACAGCGCGCCGTCGTCGCCGATCAGGTAGTGCGCGCTGACCCGGCCGCCGCTGTTGCGGGTGCGCAGGGTGTGCAGGCTCTGGCGCACCGACTCCTGCTCGGTGTAGTGCACCACGATCAGCACCGCGCGGCGCTCGTCGTGGTTGTCGGACGGCACCCAGTGGGCCAGCGGGTTGCGCGGCGGCGCGTGGCTGCAGGCGGCCAGCGCCGCGATGCAGATCGTGAGCAGAAGCGTGCGGAAAGGCATGCCGCATTGCACCCGCTCGCCGGGCGGATTGCAAGGCGCCCGAAAACAAGAACGGGCGGCGGATCGCTCCGCCGCCCGCGTCACCTCGTGGGGGAGGTGGGTGCGGTCAGTTTTCGTACGCGGTTTCGCCGTGCTCGGCGATGTCCAGCCCGGCGCGCTCGTCCTCCTCGCCGACGCGCAGGCCGAACGCCAGCCTGGCGACGGAGAAGCCGATCACCGAGACCAGCCCGATCCACCCCACGGTCAACACCACGCCGAGCACCTGGGTGCCGACCTGGGACACCATGGCGAAGTCCTCGCCGCCGGTGCCGCCCAGGCCCGGCGCGTGGAACACGCCGGTCAGGATCGCGCCGACGATGCCGCCGATCGCGTGCACGCCGAACACGTCGGCGGTGTCGTCGGCGCCGAGCATGCGCTTGAGGCCGTTGACGCCCCACACGCACAGCACGCCCGCGATCGCGCCGATGGCGATCGCGCCCAGCGGCCCCACCAGCCCAGCGGCCGGGGTGATCCCGACCAGGCCGGCGACCGCGCCCGAGGCCACGCCCAGCGCCGAGGACTTGCCCTTGGCCAGCTTCTCGGCCGCCGCCCAGGCCAGCACCGCGGCGGCGGTGGCGAGCATGGTGTTGAGGAACGCCAGCGCCGCGCCGGCGGTCGCCTCGAGGTTGGAGCCGGCGTTGAAGCCGAACCAGCCCACCCACAGCAGCGACGCGCCGACGAAGGTCAGGGTGACGTTGTGCGGCTTGAGCGCCTCGCGCCCGAAGCCGACCCGCTTGCCGACGAAGTAGGCGCCCACCAGCCCGGCCACCCCCGCGTTGATGTGCACCACCGTGCCGCCGGCGAAGTCGAGCGCGCCGCGCTCGAACAGGAAGCCGCCGGTGGCCCAGACCATGTGCGCGATCGGCAGGTAGCCGAGGGTGAACCAGATCGCCGCGAACAGCATCACCGCGGCGAACCGCGCGCGCTCGGCGAAGGCGCCGACGATCAGCGCGCCGGTGATGCCGGCGAACGTCGCCTGGAACGCCACGAACACGTATTCGGGCAGCGCCACGCCCTCGGTGAAGGTGGCCGCCAGCGAATCCACGGTCACCCCGGCCAGGAACAGCTTGTCGAGGTTGCCGATCCAGGCGCCCTCGCCCGAGAACGCCAGGCTGTAGCCGTACGCCACCCACAGCAGCACCAGCAGCGAGAACACGCTGATCACCTGGATCAGTACCGAGAGCACGTTCTTGGCGCGCACCATGCCGCCGTAGAACAGCGCCAGCCCCGGTACCACCATCAGCAGCACCAGGAAGGTGGAGGTCAGCATCCAGGCCACGTCGCCCTTGTCGACGGTGGCCTCGACGGCGGCCTCGTCGTCCACCGCGGCGGCGGCCGCGGGCGCCTCCTGCGCGGCGGTGGCGACCGCCGCCGGCGCGGCGGAGTCCTGCGCCAGCACGCCGCCGGCCAGGCACGAGAGCAGCAGGCAGCCGGCCGCGAGCGTCGCCAGCAGCCCGGGCCGGGCATTCCACCCGTGGAAGAGTCGGATCGTCATGGGGGTCTCCTGCGTGGGGTCAGAGCGCATCGGCGCCGAGCTCGCCGGTGCGGATGCGGATCACCTGCTCGAGCGCGGTGACGAATACCTTGCCGTCGCCGACCTTGCCGGTGGCGGCGGCCTTGGTGATCGCCTCCATCGCGGCGTCGAAGGCGTTGTCGGAGACCGCGCACTCGATCTTCAGCTTGGGCAGGAAGTCGACGACGTATTCGGCGCCGCGGTAGAGCTCGGTGTGGCCCTTCTGGCGGCCGAAGCCCTTGACCTCGGTGACGGTGAGCCCGGACACGCCGACCTCGCCGAGCGCCTCGCGCACCTCGTCGAGCTTGAACGGGCGGATGATGGCGGTGATCAGTTTCATGGTGGTCCTCCGGTGGGATGGGGTGCCGTCGCCACCGCCGTCAGAACGACTTGGCGACGGCGAAGGTGAAGGTCTCGTCCGGGCCGATGAGGTCGTTGTCGTTGAGCGCGGCGGCGAGCTCGAAGCCGTTCTCGAAGCCCTTGCTGAGGCCGAGTTTCCAGAACGCGTAGTCGGCGCCCTCGTAGCCGCTCACCCACTGCTTGCCGACCGCCGCGTTGAGGGTCCAACCGGGGGTGAGTTCCCAGTCCGCGGTCACGTCGAGGTTGCCGCTGCCGTCGGAGTCCGGCAGCCCGAACAGGTCGGTGACGGCATAGGAGTACTTGGCCGCGAACATGCCGTAGCCCAGGCCGAAATAGACCTCGGTGGTGTCGGGATCGGTGAAGCCGGGCGGGTAGTCGCCGGGGTACCAGTAGTAGATCGCACCGGCGTCGTAGCCGAGCCCGCTGTCGCCGAATTCGCCGCCGTAGCCGAGATAGAGATCGACCTCGACCTGGCTCGACACGTCGGGGTCGGCGTCGGACAACCAGCTGATGCTGCTGCCCCAGGCGCCGGCGTAGAAGCCGCTCTGGTGCGTGTAGTCGATGCCGCCCTGCAGGGCCGGCTCCTCGTTGGTCTGGCTCAGGCCGCGGAACAGATAGTCGCTCGTCAGCGTGACCGAACCGGAGACTTCCGCATGTGCGCCGCCGGCGGCCAGCAGGCCGAACGCGAGCAGCGATGCCACCCCTCTTGCGTGTAACGTCATGACCAGGCTCCTCGATGATGGAACCCTCCCCGTCATTGCGTCTTGCGTGTCGCCGTTGCCCCGCGGCGGCCCGGATCGCTGGCTGCCGCTCCGGCCGGGTTTTTCTGCGCCCCCGTGCCGGCCCCGCCCGCTTCTCTCCCTGCGTCTGGATGCCCTGTCGGGCCTTGCCCCTGCGCCGGCCTGCCGGCCCGCGCCGAATGAACCCGCGGCCCGGCGCGCTCCGCGCCGGGCCGCCCTTCCCCCGTCAGACCGTGTAGTACAGCTGGTATTCCAATGGGTGCGTCGCGGCGCGGAACTTGGTCACTTCCTGCATCTTCAGCGCGATGTAGCCGTCGATGAAGTCGTCGGTGAAGACCCCGCCGGCGGTCAGGAACTCGCGGTCGGCGTCCAGCGCCTCGAGCGACTGGTCGAGCGAGTGGCACACCTTGGGAATGTTCTTCTCCTCCTCGGGCGGCAGGTCGTAGAGGTCCTTGTCGCTGGGACCGCCCGGGTCGATCTGGTTCTTGATGCCGTCCAGGCCGGCCATCAGCAGCGCGGCGAAGGTGAGATAGCCCGACTGCATCGGATCCGGGAAGCGCACCTCGACGCGGCGCGCCTTGGGGTTGGCCACGAACGGGATCCGGCAGCTCGCCGACCGGTTGCGCGCCGAGTAGGCCAGCATCACCGGCGCCTCGAAGCCCGGGACCAGGCGCTTGTAGCTGTTGGTGGTCGAGTTGGCGAAGGCGTTGATCGCGCGCGCATGCTTGAAGATGCCGCCGATGTACCACAGCGCGGTCTGGCTGAGGCCGCCGTAGCCGTCGCCGGTGAACATGTTGGTGCCGCCCTTGGCCAGCGACTGGTGCACGTGCATGCCGCTGCCGTTGTCGCCGACGAGCGGTTTCGGCATGAAGGTCGCGGTCTTGCCGTTGCGGAAGGCCACGTTCTTGATGACGTACTTCATCGCCAGCAGCTCGTCGGCCTTCTTGACCAGCGAGTTGAACTTGGTGCCGATCTCGCACTGGCCGGCGTTGGCGACCTCGTGATGGTGCACCTCCACCTCGATGCCGATCTGCTCGAGGGTCTTGCACATCTCGGCGCGCAGGTCGTGCAGCGAGTCCACCGGCGGGGTCGGAAAGTAGCCACCCTTGATGGTCGGCCGGTAGCCGGTGTTGCCGCCCTGGTACTCCTTGGCCGAGTTCCAGTGCGCCTCCTCCGAATCGATGTGGAAGAAGGTGTGGCCCATCTCGACGCCGAAGCGCACCGAGTCGAACACGAAGAACTCCGGCTCCGGGCCGAAGAACGCCTGGTCGGCGATGCCGGAGGACTTGAGGAAGGCCTCGGCGCGCTTGGCCACCCCGCGCGGATCGCGCGAATAGGACTGCATGGTCGAAGGATCGAGCACGTCGCAGACCAGCACCAGGGTGGGATCGGCCGGGAACGGATCGACGTAGGCGCTGGCGGGGTCGGGCAGCAGCACCATGTCGGACTCGTTGATGCCCTTCCAGCCGGGGATCGACGAGCCGTCGAACATGGTGCCGTCCTCGAACAGGCCCGGTTCGACGATCGACTTCGGATAGGTGACGTGGTGCTGGACGCCGCGCATGTCGGTGAAGCGCAGGTCGACGAACTCGATCTTGTGGTCCTTGATCAGCTTTTCGACGTTATCGGTGGACATCTGGACGTTTGAACCTCGGTGGCGTGGATACGCTGGTGATCGCAAGCGCCGTGCCAACCTGGGAAGGCGTCCAAATGATTGATTTCAATGGGGCAGCACTGCCTGGCCAGGGCTTGGTGCACCGCAGCAGTGCGCGCCGGGAGCCGCCCGCACCAATCTGGTGCAACGCGGCGGCCCGCCGGGAGCGCCCGCTCGTGCGGGACCGAGAGCGCGCCGGGCGCCCCGCGCCACGCCTGCCGAGGCCCGGCTAAAGCAATAGCTGCCAATAGCCGACGTCGACCCAGCGCTCCTGCTTCCAGCCGACCTGCGCGAAGCGGCCGGCCTGGCGGAAACCCAGGCGCTCGTGCAGCCGCACGCTGGCTTCGTTCGGCAGCGCGATGCCGCCGATCACGGCGTGCATGCCGCAGCCGCGGATCGCCTCGATCAGCGCGGAATAGAGCCGCCGTCCCGCGCCGTTGCCGGTGGCGGCCGGGTCGAGATAGACCGTCGATTCCACCGAATAGCGGTAGGCGCAGCGGCCCTTCCACTTCGAGGCGTAGGCGTAGCCGAGCACGCTGCCGTCGCGCTCGGCGACCAGCCAGGGCAGGCGTGCCGAGGCGGTCTCCGCGATGCGCTGCACCATGTCCGCCTCCGCCACCGCGTCGGTCTCGAACGTGACGCAGGTGGCGGCGACATAGTGGTTGTAGATGCGCGCGACCGCCGCGGCATCGGCAGCGCTGGCGGGGCGGATGAGGAGGTCCATGCTGGGGTCCGAGGTGCGCGAACGCTCGCGTTGATGGGAGCCGGGCACTCGCCGCCGCGACCGCGGCGGCGCCGATGCTCGGCCTCGCCTCGCTGCGCGGAGGTTGCACGGCGGCGAAACTATAGCGGCGGCCGCGGATCCGCGGGCGGACCGGGCAGGGCCGGGTTGATACCTCGATGGTCGAGGCGTATAACGGCACCATGACGCCCGTCGCCAGATCCCTCCGCGGCGCCCCGCGCCCCACGCCCGACTACGCCAGCCGGGGCTATTGGCAGGGCACGATCAAGATGTCGCTGTCGAAGTTCTTCGTGCTGCGGGTGCTGCACCAGCGGCCGATGCACGGCTACGAAGTGGTGCAGGCGGTGGAGAAGACCACCCGCGGCTGCTGCAGCCCCACCGAGGGCACCATCTACCCGATGCTCAACGACTTCGAGGCGAACGGCCTGCTCGCCGCGCGCCTGGAGACGGTGCAGGGCCGCGAGCGCAAGGTCTACGCCCTCACCCGCCGCGGCCGCGACGCCTTCCGCGTGGCGGTGCAGGCATGGCTGGAGGCCACCGACTGCATCCTGGCCAGCCGCGCGGCCAGCCAGGCGCCGCATCCGGATGGACCGGATGGGTGCTGCTGACATGGCCCTTTTTCTCGCCCCTATACCTTGCCCATCAAGGCGTCGCAACCGGAGCCCGGCATGAGACTGCGCCCCCTGCCCGATCCCGACCACCTGCCGGCTCTCCAGCCCCGGCACGCGCACCGTCGGCCGGCCCAGGGCCTGGCGCCGGAACCGCAGGCGCCTCCCCGGATCCTGCTGCTGTACGGCTCGCTGCGCGCGCGCTCCTATTCGCGGCTGGCGATCGAGGAGGCCGCCAGGCTGGTGCGCTACTTCGGCGGCGAGCCGCGCATCTTCGATCCCTCCGACCTGCCGCTGCCGGGGCAGGTGCGGGACGACGACCACCCCGCCGTGCACGAGCTGCGCGAGCTGTCGCTGTGGTCCGAGGGCCAGATCTGGTGCAGCCCGGAGCGCCACGGCCAGATCAGCAGCGTGATGAAGGCGCAGATCGACCACCTGCCGCTGAGCATGGGCGGCATCCGCCCCACCCAGGGGCGCGCGCTGGCGGTGATGCAGGTCTCCGGCGGCTCGCAGTCGTTCAACTCGGTCAATACGCTGCGCCTGCTCGGGCGCTGGATGCGCATGTTCACCATCCCCAACCAGTCCAGCGTGGCGCAGGCGTTCCGCCAGTTCGACGAGGCCGGGCGGATGCTGCCCTCCGGCTACTACGAGCGCATCGTCGACGTGGTCGAGGAACTGGTGCGCTTCACCGTGCTGCTGCGCCCGCACGCGGCGCAGCTGGTGGACCGCTACTCCGAGCGCCGGCAGGCGGCCGACGCCGCGCTGGAGGCCGCCAACGATCTCTCCTCGATCGCGATCGCGCCCGGGCGCGGGACGGCGCGGGCGTAGACGACCCTAGCCCGCCGCGCCGGCCGGCGCGGCGACCGCGTCGATCTCGAACAGCATCCCGTCCAGGGCCAGCCGCGGGACCGGGATCAGGGTGCAGGCGGGCCGGTGCCCGCCGAACGCACGCGCCAGTTCCTCGCCGAAGATGCGCAGCCGGGCCTGGTCGTGGTCGACGACCAGCACCGTCAGCTTGACCACGTCGGCGGGCGCAGCGCCGGCTGCGGACAGCGCGGTCAGGAGATTGGCCAGCGCCTGGCGCACCTGGGCGCGGAACGCCGGCGACAGCCTGCCGTCTAGGGTCTCGCCGCCCTGCCCGGCCACGAACACCCAGCGTCCGGCACCGGCCACGCTGGCGACGTGCGAGTAGCCGTTCGGGGCGGGGTCGTAGAGGCCCGGCGGGTCGAGCAGGGCGAGCTCGCGGCGGCGGGTGGGCGGGGCGGCGGCGGTGCGCGTCATCGACGATTCTCCTGTGCGTTGTGGATACACAGGGCTGGTCGAACGACAGCGCCGCTTTGTGACGCCGGCTGCGGCCCCCTGCGCAGCGCTCGATGGGCCCGCCGCGGCCTCGCGGGAAAAAGGGAACGAGGCCCTCGCGTATCCTTGCGGCTCCCCACGGCCGCGAACCTCCATGTCGGATCTGCTTTCCGCCCTCCTGCTCGGCATCGTCGAAGGCCTGACCGAATTCCTGCCGGTCTCCAGCACCGGGCACCTGCTGATCGTGCAGCACTGGCTCGGCGCGCGTTCCGACTTCTTCAACATCGTGATCCAGGCCGGGGCGATCCTGGCGATCACCCTGGTGTTCCGGCAGCGGCTGTGGACGCTGGCGACCGGCCTGGGCGAACGCGACAACCGCGATTACGCGTTGAAGCTGGCGACCGCGTTCGCGGTGACCGCGCTGGTCGGCCTGCCGGTGCGCCTGGCCGGCTGGGAGCTTCCCGAGACGGTCACGCCGGTGGCGTGGGCGCTGATCATCGGCGGCGTCTGGATGATCGCCGCCGAGCGCCTGGCCGAACGCCGCGGCGACCGCAGCGACGTGACCTGGACCGTCGCGGTCCTGGTCGGCCTGGCGCAGGTGGTGGCCGGGGTGTTCCCCGGGACCTCGCGCTCGGCGGCGGCGATCTTCATGGCGATGCTGGCGGGACTGAGCCGCCGCTCCTCGGCCACCGAGTTCGTGTTCCTGGTCGGCATCCCCACCATGTTCGCCGCCAGCGCCTGGGCCTTCCTCGAGCTGTGGATGGAGCAGGGCCTGGGCGGGGAGGCCTGGGACGAGGTGGCGCTGGCGTTCGCCGCCGCCACCGCCACCGGCTTCGTGGTGGTGCGATGGCTGCTGGGATTCATCAGGTCGCACCGCTACACCGGCTTCGCGGTGTACCGGATCGTGCTTGGCGCGGCGCTGCTGCTGGTGCTGCCGGCGGGAGACTGATCTGCCTGGCCGGACATGCGCCCTCCGCGGCGGGTGTCGAAACGACGCGCCGCGGTTCGTCGCATCATCGAAACCGCCGGAGCGCCACGGCGGCGCCCCGGGGCCACCCCGACCACCCAGGAGAAACGCAATGAGCTACGTCGATGGATTCCTGCTCGCCGTTCCGAAGGACAAGCTGTCCGCCTACCGCGCCCTGGCGCGCAAGGCCGGCAAGATCTGGATGGAATACGGTGCGTTGCAGTACGTCGAGTGCGTCGAGGACGACGTGCAACCCGGCAAGACCACCTCGTTCCCGCAGGCGGTGAAGCTGAAGCCCGGCGAGGTGGTGGTGTTCTCGTACATCGTCTACAAGTCGCGGGCGCAGCGCGACCGGGTGAACAAGCAGGTGATGGCCGATCCGCGCCTGGCCGGGATGGACCCGAAGACCCTGCCGTTCGACGGCAAGCGGATGATCTGGGGCGGGTTCAAGGGCATCGTCGAGATGTGATCGCCGGCGCTGGCCGGCGCGGGCGGCCGCCCGGCGCCGGCCGCACCGGCTCAGCCCTCGGCGGCGCTGCGCGCGGCGCGCTCGAGCAGCAGGGTGCGCTCGCGCTCGTTGCCGGCCAGCTCGGCGGCGCGCTCGAACTCCGCCCGCGCCTCGGCATGGCGGCCCAGCTTCGCCAGCAGGTCGCCACGCACGCCGGGCAGCAGGTGGTATTTCGCCAGCGCAGGCACGTCCACCAGCTGGTCGGCCAGGTCCAGCCCGGCCTGCGGCCCGTAGGCCATCGCCAGCGCGACCGCACGGTTGAGTTCCACCACCGGCGAGGGCGCCTGCGTCGACAGCGCGTCGTACAGCGCCACGATCCGCACCCAGTCGGTCTCCTCGGCGGTCGCCGCGCGCGCGTGGCAGGCGGCGATCGCCGCCTGCAGCGCGTACGGACCGCGCACCTCGCCGAGGCGCTCGGCGCGCTCCAGCGCCTCCAGGCCGCGGCCGATCAGCAGCCGGTTCCAGCGGCCGCGGTCCTGGTCGGGCAACAGGATCGGCGCGCCGTCCGGCGCGGTGCGCGCCTCCAGCCGCGAGGCCTGCAGCTCCATCAACGCCACCAGGCCGTGCACCTCGGCCTCGCGCGGCATCAGCCCGGCCAGCACCCGCCCCAGCCGCAGCGCGTCCTCGCACAGCGCCGGGCGGATCCAGTCCTCGCCGCTGCTGGCCGAATAGCCCTCGTTGAACACCAGGTAGATCACCCCCAGCACCGCGGCCAGGCGTGGACCGAGTTCCTCGCGGCGCGGGATCTCGAACGGCACCTGCGCGGCGCCGAGGCTGCGCTTGGCGCGCACGATGCGCTGCGCGACCGTGGGCTCGGGCAGCAGGAAGGCACGCGCGATCTCCGGGGTGGTCAGGCCGCCGAGCATGCGCAGGGTCAGGGCCACCTGCGCCTCGGTGGACAGTACCGGGTGGCAGGCGATGAAGATCAGCCGCAGCAGGTCGTCGCCGATCTCGTCGTCGAGCTCGGCGGTATGCCGCTCGTCGGCGTCCTCGCGACCGGACTCGAGTTCGTAGGCCAGCTGCTCGTGCTTGCGGTCGAGCAGCTTGGCCCGGCGCAGGCGGTCGATGGCGCGGTGCTTGGCGGTGGCCATCAGCCACGCGCCGGGATTGTCGGGCACCCCGTCCCGCGGCCAGCGCTCGAGCGCCGCGACCAGCGCGTCCTGGGCCAGTTCCTCGGCCAGGTCGAGGTCGCGCACCATGCGCATCAGCCCGGCGATCAGCCGCGGCGACTCGATCCGCCAGACCGCGTCGATGGTCCTGTTGACGTCCGTGCTCATGGCGCCGGATCAGAACACCCCCGGCGCCGCCCCGCAAGGGCCATGGGTGCGTTTTCGCGCTCAGTCGCGGTCCGGCGCCCCGAGCGGGAAAAGCGGGCGGTAGGGACGCGCCTCGTCGACCGCGCGGGCGAACGAGGGCCGCGCCAGCAGGCGCCGGCGGTAGGCGTGGACATTGGCGAATTCCTCGCCGATGCGGTGGCTCCAGTCGGCATAGAACAGGAACGGCGCGGCGGCGCAGTCGGCGAGGCTGAACGCCCCGCCCGCCGCCCAGGTGCGGCCCGCCATCCTCCGTTCGAGCCAGGCGTAGGCGGTCTCGAGCATGGCGCGCGCGTCGGCCACGCCCTGCGCGTCGCGCTGGCCTTCCTGGCGCAGGCTGTCGAACACGATCTTCTGCTGCGGCGTGGAGACGTAGTTGTCGAAGAAGCGGTCGAGCATGCGCACCTCGAGCGCGGCGTGCGGATCCTCCGGGATCAGGCGCACGCTGCCGGGATGGCGCAGCTGCAGGTGCTCGATGATGATGCTGGCCTCGACCACCATCTCGCCCTCGTCCATCAGCATCGGGAAGCGCTGCAGCGGCCACGCCTCCGCCAGTTCCCGCCAGGCCGGGCTGTCGGGCCCGTCGAGCATGCGCAGCTCGAAGTCGATGCGGTTCTCGTAGAGCGCCACCAGCACCTTCTGGCAGTAGGACGAGAACGGATGGGCGTAGAGCTGCAGCGGCATGCGGGCCTCCGGCATGAACGACGGGTGGATGGGAGAAAAAAAGGGCGGTGCGCGCCGCCGGTCAGGGCGATGCCGCGAACGGGTCGCCGCTCCAGGCGACCCGGTGCTTGCGGACCTCGGCGTGCAGCACCTCGGGCAGGTCCTGCGGCGGATCGGCCTGGCGGCGCCAGGCGGCCAGGCTGTGCTCGCAGTCCCAGCGCTCGATCAGGTTGACCCGGCCGGGATCGACCGTGTCGGCCGAGATCGAGAAGTCCAGGCATCCGGGCTGGCGGCGCGCGCGCGCCACCATCGGCGCGCAGGCGGCCAGGTAGGCGTGGCGCTGGCCCGGATGCAGGTACAGCCGGCCCTCCACCACCACTTCATCGCGCCCCGCGCCGTCCTCCCGGTCGCGCCCCGCGGGCGCCGGCGAGGGGCGGCCGCGGGCGAAGTCGCCAGCGGGCAGCGCCCCGGCGCCGGCCTCGCGCACCGGCCGGATCTCGATTTCCCCGCCGCCGTGCGGCTCGGGGCAGCGCTTGACCCATTCGATCGCCTCCTCCAGGGTCCGCGCCTGCAGCAGCCAGAACCCCGCCACCAGCCCAGCGTCGGCCGCGAACGGACCATCGACCACGCTCGGGCGCGCGGCGCGGAAGCGCACCCGGGCGCCGCACGCGCTGGGCTGCAGGGACTCGGCCGCCAGCAGCACCCCGGCCCGGGCCAGTTCGGCGTTGAACCGCTCCAGCTCGACCAGCACGCGGCCGTCGGGCGGGTGTCCCGCCTCGCTGCCGGCATCGGCCCTGACCATCGCCATGAATCGCATGTCCGTCGTCCTCCGGGGCACGGCGCCCTTTGCGGGCGTCCCGTCTGGAAGACGAACCGGCGGCGGCGGATTCGACATGCCCGCGGCCGGCACCCGGCCCTGCGCGGCCGCGGCCCACCCGCCGCGGGCCGGCGCTACGGCGCTACGGCGCTCAGCCGCCGGCGGCGGCGGCCGGGTTCAGGGAATAGGTGCCATGGACGGCGGCCTCGGCGAGCACGTGGCCCTGCATCGCCGCCAGCGCGTCGCCGGCACCGAAGCGCGGCGGCAGCGCCAGGCGGGCCACGTCGAGCGCGAACAGCCGGAAGAAATAGCGGTGCACGCGCAGATCGTTCGGCGGCGGGTAGGGGCCGTCGTAGCCGAGGTAGTCCCCGGCCATGTCCGGATCGCCGGCGAACCAGCCGGTGTAGTCGTTCAGGCCCTGGCGCGCGCCGCCGGGCCCGGCCGGCGCGGCCTTGCCGCCCTTGACCAGGCCGTCGCTGCAGCTGCCGGCGGCGAGCTCGCGGATCTCCACCGGGATGTCCGCCATCGCCCAGTGCACGAAGTCGGCGCGCGGCTGGTGCCGCGGGATCTCCACTCCTTCCTTGCCGGCCATGTCCGGGCGCGTCGGCGCGTCGGGGTCCACGCACAGCAGCACCAGCGAGCCGGTGCCCTCGGGCAGCCCGTCCCAGGCGAGGTGAGGATTGCGGTTGCCGCCGAAGCCGCCGGGCGCGCCGAGCGCGAATTCGGCGGGGATCGGCCCGCCGGGCTGGAAACTGTCGCTGCGGATCTGCATCGCTGTCTGCCTCCTGGGTTGGGCGGCCCGCCGCGCGGGCGCTCAGGTTTCCGGATAGCCCAACCGTATCGCCACCGGGGTGAGTGCGGCAAAGGGCTCCGCCAGCGCCGTGGCGTAGGCGCGCCAGTGCCCGGCCGGGAAGCGGCGCCCGGCGAACAGGCCGGCCGGCGGCACCGGCAGCTCCAGCCCCAGCGCCGCGCCCAGCGGCCCGGCCAGTGCCGGGGGGTCGTTGACCGCATCGTCGATGCGCAGCAACCGGTGCGGATGCAGGTCGCGCTCGTGCAGCTGCGCGATGTGCTCGAGGCCGCGCGCCAGCCATTCGGCGGCCTGGCGCGGCGATCCCATCCGCAGCGGCACCGGTGCGCCGAAGGCCAGCCAGTTGATGAGCATGTCGCGCGGATCGCGCAGCGCCAGCAGCAGCCGCGCCTGCGGCACGTGCGGCGCGAACACGTCGAGCAGGGCGTTGTCCCACCACAGCAGCCAGTCGATCACCGCGCCGCCGGCGATGCCGCGCGCCGGCAGCTGCGCGCTCCAGGCACGGGCGACCTCGCCCGGGTCGGTCTCGCCGCGCGCCAGCGCCGGCACCGTGCGGACGTTCTGCAGCGGGTCGTCCGGCGGGCGCGCACCGAAGCGGTCGGCGCGGAACGCCGGGACGATGCCGTCGAGCAGCTGCCCCAGCCGCTCGACACCGGCGCCCGGCAACCCGGCCATCAGCACCACCGCCGGCGCGGATCCGGTCGGGGCGGCGGCAGGGCTGCGCGGCGCGTCGGGCGCGCTCCACTCGGGCAGCGGGATCATCCGCTCGCCGGCCTCGTCGTGCAGCGCGGCCCACAGCTGCGCCGCCCGTGCGTGCTGGCCGGCGGCATCGTTGGCCACCGCCAGCCAGCCGCGGACCAGCCGCTGCAGGCGTTCGTCGGAGGGCAGCCGCTGCAGTTCCTCGGCGCGGCGCACCGCCGCCTGCGGATCGCGCCGCGCCAGCAGGTCGAGCAGCCGCGCCTCGGCCACCAGGTGGCCCGGCTCGAGTTCGACGATCCGCCGGGCGGTTTCCTCCGCGGCGCCGGCGTCGTCCGGCCCGAGCAGGGCCAGGCGCGCCTCGAGGGCCGGCACCGCGTCGGGCGCGGCCGCCAGCCAGCGCGCGACCACCGCGCGCTCCCGCTCCAGATCGCCGCGCTCGAGCGCGGCGCGCGCCTGCCACAGCTGCGGCAGCCGGGGCGAGGTCGCCAGCGCCGCGTCGAGGGTGTTGCGGGCGTCGTCGATGTCGCCCAGCCGCTGCCAGGCGGCCATGATCAGGCTGAGGGTGCGCGGCGCGGCGGGGTTGGCTGCCAGGGCGCGGCGCAGCCAGGGCAGCGCGCGGCCCGGCCGCGCCATCGCCAGTTCCAGCTGGCCGGCGAAGGCCATGTGCGCGGGCGCCGCGCCTTCGCCGAGCAGCGGCTGCAGTTCCTCCATCGCCTCCTGATGGCGGCCCTGGCGGTGCACGATCTCGGCGAGCATGCGTTGCTGCGCCGCGCCGCCCAGCCCCGCCTCGCGCATGCGCCTGAAGGTCTGCTCGGCGAAGGCCAGATGGCCCTTGGCCAGGTAGGCGAATCCGAGCGCATTGAGCAGCTGTGGATCGTTGCCGCCGCGCGACTGCGCGGCCGAGAGCACCGACAGCGCGCGATCGGGATCGCCGCGGCGCAGCGCCACCATCCCGGCCACCGCGGCCAGCGCCGGGTGGTCGGGCGCGATCCGTGCGGCGATGCGCGCGATGCGCTCGGCCTCGTCGACATCGCCGCGGCCGACCGCCAGTTCGGCCTGCACCAGGTACGCGCCGAAGCTGTTGGGGTCGAGCGCGATGGTGCGCGCCAGGTCCTGCTGCGCGCGGTCGATCTGACGTGCGCCGATCAGGAAGCCGGCGCGCTGGAAGTGCAGCGCCGGATCGTCCGGGGCCAGCGCGATGGCGCGATCGATGCTGGCCAGGGCCGCATCGGCGTCGCCGCCGGCCCTTTGGGCCATCGCCAGCAGGTGGTGGGCGCGGGCATCGTGGCCGTCGGCCTCGACCGCGGCGCACGCCGCGGCCAGCGCCGCGGCATGGTCGCCGCCGCGCAGGGCCTCGAGGATCTGTTCGTGCATCGGAGCGGTCATCCGGAACTGCCGCCCATCGCGGGCGCGGCCGGTCATTGTAGCGGTGCCCGGCGCTCAGGCCGCCGCGGCGAGGCGCTCGGCCACCCAGCGCTCGGCATAGCCCTCCAGGCGCGCGTTCTCCAGGAACCCGCAATGCCCGCCCCAGGGCGCGATCTCCACCGCCGCCGTCGGCGGCAGCCGCAGCGCGCGGAACCCGTCGACCGGGATCACCGGATCGTCGGTGCTGGTGAGGATGTCGGCGGGCACCTGCAGCGACGCCAGCCGTTCGCCGGCGATGGAATAGCCGTCGAAGTACGCCTCGAGCGAACCGAAATCGGTGTGCCGCAGCACCAGCCATTCGGTCAGCTCGCGCATGCCCAGGCGCAGGGTGGCGTCGTCGAAGTCGTGCAGTTGCGGGAACAGCGCACGCTTGCGCTGCAGCGAGCCGCGCCACTTGCGCTCGAAGTAGCGCAGGTACAGCGGCATCCCCTGCTCCATCTGCGCCAGGGTCAGGGCCGGGTCGAGCACCGGGCAGACCGCGGCCACCCGCGCCAGCGGCAACCCCGCGCCCGGCGCGCGCAGCGCCAGGCGCAGCGCGAAGTTGCCGCCGAGCGAGTAGCCGGCGGCGAACAGCGGCCGCGCCGGGAACCGGTCGGCGACATCCAGCGCCGCGTGCACCACCTCGTCCAGGCGGTTGGAATGGAACAGCTCCGGGTTGAGGTGGTGGGTGGGGCCATGGTCGCGGAAATTGAGCCGGAACACCTCGAACCCGCGGCGCAGCAGCTGGGCCGCGGTCAGGCGCATGTAGCTGGATTCGCTGCTGCCTTCCCAGCCGTGCAGCAGCAGCGCCAGCCCGCGGGAGGGACGGCCCGGCATCGCGCTGTGCAGGCCGTGCAGGCGCACGCCGTCGCCGGCATCGAGCAGGTGCTCGAAGGTGTCCGCACCGGTGGCGGCCAGCGCCAGCGCGCCGCGCCGGCGGCGCCACGGGCTGCTGCCCAGCGCCGACTGCAGGTGGGCGTTGCGCAGCCAGGCCGGCGGCCGGTAGCCGCCCGCATCGCGCCCCGGCGGTCCCGGGGGAGCCGCGGCATCGCGCGCGGACGCCTGCAATGCCGGGTCGCGGTTCACGCCGCCGGCGGCCCCGGATCGCCGCCCATCGCCGCGACGATGCGCTGGCGCGCGACCTCGGCGATGCGGCGCCGGCCGTCGGCATCGCCGGGGGCGATCGGCGCGAGGAACGCCACCTCCGCGCTCCGCGCCGGCTCGCCGAGCAGGCGCAGGAAATTGCCGAGGAAACTCTCGCCCGGGTGGAACGCCACCACGGTCTGCGCCGACGCACGGTCGCCGTAGCGCAGCGCCACCGGCTGCACCGCCACGCCGGCCTCGACCGCAGCCAGGAAGATCCGCGCATGGAACGGCCCCACCGAACGACCGTCGCGGGTGCGCCCCTCCGGGAACACGCCGACCGAGTGACCGCCGCGCAGCCGCGCCAGCATCTCGTGCAGCACCCCGCCCAGCGACTCCTGGCTGCCGCGCTGGTGGAAGATGGTCTCCCCGCGGCTCGCCAGCCAGCCGACCAGCGGCCAGCGGCTGATCTCCTTCTTGGCCACGAAGCCCATCATCCGCTGGCTGTGCAACGCGACGATATCGACCCAGCTGACGTGGTTGGCCACGAACAGCGCCGCCGCGGGGACCGGGGTGCCGCTGCGGCGCAGGCGAAAGCCGAACACCCGCATCAGCCCGGCCGACCAGGCGCGGATCAGGCGATGGTCGAGCCGCTCGCCGCCGGCCAGGCGCAGGCCGCCGGTGAGCGGGTTGAGCGCCAGCAGCAACAGCGGCAGGTCCACCAGCAGGTGCCAGAGCAGCATCGGCACGCGGTAGGCATAGCGCACCGCGCGCGCCTGCACGGTGCGGCTGGCAGCGGGAGCGGGAGCGGCGGCGTCCGGCGGGGGCGGAGTTCGGTTCATGCTGAGCGGGCGGCCAGGGCGGCGGCGCGGCGGCGGCGGCCGCGGCGGAACCGCTGATTATGCGGCAGCGGCGGGGCCGGGGCAGCGCGCCGCGGCGTTCGCGCCGGTGCCCCTCAGGCCGGCGGCGCGTCCCGGCGCGGCACGCGCGAGATCACCGCCACGGTCAGGCGCGAGATGCAGACCAGGCGACCGGCCGCGTCCACGATGCGGATCTCCCAGACCTGGGTGCTGCGGCCGACATGGAGCGGGCGCGCGGTGCCGGTGACGTGGCCGTCGCGCACGGCGCGCAGGTGGTTGGCGTTGATCTCGATGCCGACGCAGCCCTGGCCCTCCTCCACCGACAGCATCGCGGCGGTGCTGCCGAGGGTCTCGGCCAGCAGCACCGAGGCGCCGCCGTGGAGCAGGCCGTATGGCTGGTGGGTACGGGCATCGACCGGCATGGTCGCGCTCAGGTGGTCCCGGCCGAGTTCGGTGAAGACGATGCCCAGCGGCTCCATCGCGGTATCGCGCGAGAGCGCGTTGAGCGATTCGAGGCTGGAACTGCGGCGGAACGGCGATGCGCCGGCTGCGGGTGCGGTCTGGTCCATGCCCGGACGATAGCCGAGCCCGGCCCCGGCCGGCTACGCGGGCGTCGCTCGCCCGGGCCATCGCCTGGCGGTGGTGCTTCAGGCGCAGCGAAAGCGCGGCGCGGGGCTGCGGTCCAGATAGTGGCGGTCGCGGGCGTAGCCGCTGCTGCTGCCGTAACCGACGCCGAAATCGCGCGGGCGATGGTCGCGGCGGGCGCCGGCCGGCTGCGGTGCCGGGGTCCGGGAACGCTGCGGAACGAGGGTGGAATCGGAAGGCTGGGGCTGGGCGTTCATGGTCGGACTCGGGGGAGGGCCGGTGGTGGAGCGGGCGGACTCACGCCACCCGGAAGCGCGCCGAAGGCGAGGCTCCGGCGTAGCTGCGCGGTGCCGCGTAGCCGCTGCTGCGGCCGTAGCCGGTGCCGGCGGAGCGCGCCTGGGGCTGGCGGCTGGAGGGGCGGACCGTGGACTGGATGGCGGGGGTGCTCATGGTGTTCTCCGTGGGGTGTCGGGCGGGGGTGGCGGGCAAGCGTGGGGGTCAGGCGAAACGGAAGCGCGGGGACAGCGACGCGCTGGCGTAGCGGCGGGCGTTGGCATAGCCGCTGCTGCGGCCGTAGCCGACGCCGAAATCGCGGACGCGGGGCTCGGGGCGGGCCGGGGCCTGGACGGCGCGGGCGACGTTGCGGTACTCGTTGCGGACGGGGTTGCTGGCGTTCATGGTGGACTCCTCTGGGGTAATAGTGCTGCGGTGTGCTGGTAGACTACAACACCACATACAAACGGCATGTGCCGAAAGTCACCCCACCCCGGGCACGGCAGCAACTCTTTGATCCGGAGGAATTTTTTAGATCAGGCGGCCGACGAACGGTCTACAGGATCGGCGCCAGGCCCGCCCCGAACGCGGTGAAGATCCGCGTCAGCACGCTCTTGAGCCCGAGGCTGACCTCGGGGAAATCGCCCACCGGCTCGTGGCAGGCGCGGAACCCGGGATCGTCCGGCGGCAGCGGCAGCGGGCAGCCCGGACCGGGGCGGAACTCGTAGCTGGTGGCATAGCGGGTCGGCCACAGATCGAACAGCGGCAGGTGTTCGGACATCTTGGCCAGCGAGTACTCCAGGCCCGAGAACACCGGCGGCTTGTCGCGGCGCGCGATCACCCAGGAGTTGGCCGGCGCCATGTCGCGGCGAATGCTGGCGGCGAGCGCGTGCGCGAACCCGGGGTCCTCGATCACCAGCGCGCTCTCGGTGTTGAGGTTGTCGCCGCGCGGGTCGAAGTTGTGGGTGCCGACCACGCCCACGCGCTCGTCGATCACCAGCGATTTGGAATGCAGCCCGATCCGCACCCCGGCGCGCTGCAGCGGCACCGGGCGGTTGACGCCGATGCCGGCGTAGCGCAGCGCCGAATACTCGCGTTCGAGCGGCACGCGCGCCGACGGCCGCGAGATGCGCGCGCCGCGGCCCGGTCCGGAACCGTCCCCCGACCCGCTGGGGTGCATGTGCAGTTCGGTCGGGGCGGAACCGCGGCGTCCATCGCCGCGTGCCCGGATATCGACGGTCCCGTCCGGATTCCACTGCACGCCCACCGCCCCGGTCGCGTCCAGGTCGATCGGGGCGTCTTCCGGGAACGGCTTGTATTCGTAGATGTTGAAGCCGAAGTCGCGCAGGTAGCGGCGCTTGTACTTGTAGGCCAGCGCGTAGGTGATGAAGGAATCGGTGGCCGCCAGGCTGTTGGTCGAGATCACCACCCGCGGGCCGTCGGGACGCTCGTTCAGCGCCTCGAACATCTCCTGGGCGGGCCCGGAGAGCACCAGGTAGGGCGTCTGCAGCAGCACCTCCTCGGTCGCCGATTCGATCAGCGCGCGCAGGTACACGGTCGAGGGCGCGATCCGGTCGTAGCTGCCGCCGTCCTTGTCGGGCGGGTCGGCCACGTACGCCGCATCGCCGACCGGCAGCGCCGCCTCGGCGAGGCGCTCGCGCATCAGCAGCGGATCGTCGGCGTCGCGCGAGATCGCCTCCACCCGCGCGGGAACCTCGAACGGCGCGTGCGGCAGTTCCGGCACGCCCTCGCGCAGCAGCCGCCGTGCGACGTCGGTGAGCCCGGCCACCGGCACGCTGAGGCGGGAATGCCAGAACGCCTCGAAGTTCGCCCCCATCTCGCCGGCGACCGGGCCGGCGACGAGAACGTCGCGGTCGCGGAAGTTGTACTCGTCGTCCCAGTCGTAGTAGCGGTCCTGGTAGTTGCGGCCGCCGGTGATGCCGACCATCCCGTCGACCAGCAGCAGCTTGTTGTGCATGCGGCGGTTGAGCTGGCGCCAGCAGCAGGCCGCAGCCAGCACGTACTGCGGATAGCTGATCCGTGCACGGCCCAGCACCGGGTTGTAGACCCGCAGTTCGAAGTTGGCGTGCGCCGCCGCCAGCGCCGCCAGGGTATCGACGTGGCGCAGCGCCGAGAGCTGGTCGACCAGCACCCGCACGCGCACCCCGCGCCGCGCCGCGGCCAGCAGCTCGTCGAGGGTGAGGTGGCCGGCATCGTCCTCGTCGAAGATATAGGTCTGCAGGTCGATGCTGCGCTGCGCCCCGCGGATCAGGTCGATGCGCGAGAGCAGCGCGTCCTGGCCATAGTCGAGCAGCAGGGCGTAGTGCCGCGACTCGCCCGGCGCGCTTTCGGCGAACGCGCGGGCGCCGAGCTCCCGCAGCGGCGACGGCCGCGCGCAGGCGGTGGCCGGCACTTCGCAGTCGACCGCGGTGTCCCGGGCCTGGGCGACGATGTGGGTGGCCTGGTCGCGCTGCAGCGCAGACAGGCCGGCGCAACCGCTGGCCACCAGCGCCAGCAACCCCGCCAGCAGCGTCCGCAGCGTCCCGGTCATGGCAGCGGCGTTCCGCGCAGCGAGAGGTGGAACTGGACCCGCTCCGAGAGCGCGAAGGCCCAGCGGTCCATGGCGTAGTCGGCGCGGCGCACGCTGCCGGTGACCAGCACCGGGCAGTCGATCATCGGCCGCTCGCAGGTGGCCGGGGCGATCTCGAACAGCTCGCGGCGCTGCACCCCGCGGATGTCGAGCACGCCCGCCAGCTCGCCGCCCTCGCGCACCAGGGCGGGGGCGAACGCCTCGGAGACGAAGGTCACCTCGGGGTGATGCTCGGCGTCGAAGAAGCCCTCGCCCCGGGTCAGCCGCGAGTAGCGCGGATGGTCGACGATCTCCACCGTCCGCGCCGACAGCCGCAGGTGCACCTGCTTGCGGCCGTCGACGAGCAGCCGGACCTCGCCGGAATGGTCCGGAAACCGGCCCTCGAGCGAACGCCCCCAGCGGGTGCGCAGGGTGAAGCCGATCCGCGAAGCGGCGGCGTCCACGACGATGTCGCCCGACCCCGCGGCGACCGCCGGGGGGATGCACAGCAGCAGGGCGATCAGCAGCGCCGCATGGCGCTTCACGGCCACCAGAAGGCGGACAGGGTGGCCGCACCCGGCTCGATCGCCGCCCCTGCGGGGAACTCCAGCACCGCGATGCCGGCCGGCGGCATGCCCCGGTAGTCGCCGGACTGGCCGCTGTGCATCAGCGCGGCCAGGCGCTCCAGCCCGGGGTTGTGGCCGACCACCAGCAGGCGGTCGAGCTCGCGGTGGGCGTCGATCAGCGCCGCCAGGGTGCCGGCCGACGCCTCGTACACCGCCGGCTCCAGGCGCTGGTCGACATAGCCGAGGGTGCCGAGCACGATCTCCAGGGTCTCGCGGGTGCGCCGCGCCGGCGAGCACAGCACGCAGTCCGGGATCAGCCGCTGCTCCTGCAGCCAGCGCGCCGCGGCCTCGGCCTCGGCGTGGCCGTCGGCCGAGAGCGGGCGGTCGAGGTCGGCCTCGCCGGGCACCGCCGGATCGGCGTGGGCATGACGCAACAGGATCAGTTCGTGCATGGAAGTGGGAGGGCTAGCGCCGCAGCCAGCGCAGCAGCGGCTGCCAGTCGGCCTGGTGCTCGCGCACGTGCTGCGACTGGTAGTCGAACAGGCTCTTGCCCAGTCCGACCAGCACCACGTAGGCCTGGCTGTCGCGCAGCTGCGCCACCACCGGATAGGGCCACTGCCCCAGCAGCTCGAGCGCCTGCTGCGAGGCGTTGGTCCATGGCCGCAGCCGGTTGGCGACCAGCCCGACCTTGAGCTCGCCGCGCCGCACCCGCGGATCCTTGGCCAGGGTATTGAGGAACGGCACCGTGGCCTCGATGTCCAGCGCCGACGGCAGCACCGGCACCACGATGGCGTCGGCGTGCTCCAGCCAGGCGTCGAGCTCGTCGCGCATCGCTCCGGCGGGCGCATCCACCACCACCCGCTCGACCCCGGTCGGCAGCGAGCGCCAGACGCTGCGCTGGCGGCGGCTGCCGTCGACCGGAAGCACCGCGCTGTCGATACCGGCGCGGCGCTCGGCCCAGCGTGTCGAGGAACCCTGCGGATCGGCATCCACCAGTGCGGTGCGGTGTCCCGCCAGCGCCGATTGCGCGGCCAGGTGGGTGGCGATCGTGGTCTTGCCGACCCCGCCCTTGGAACTGGCAACCAGGACCGTCTTCATCCGCACCCTCCGCTCAGACAGGTTCCGCCGAGGGTACACCGGGCCGGGCCCCGCCGCGAGCCGGGCTCTGCTATCTTCACGCGCCGCCCACCCACCCCCGCGCCGCATGAGCGAACTGCAGGACCTGGCCGCGCTGATCCGCGCCGACACGCCGCTGATCGTGGTCGAAACCCCTGACGAGCCGCGGGTGGTCGAGCTGTTCCGGCAGACCCTGACCCACGTCTGGCGCGCCATGTACCGCTGGACCATCACCGAGGGCCTGCGCCGGATCGACCTCGACCGCGAGGACCCTGCCGAGGACGCGGCCGACATCGGCACCACCCTGCGCGCGATCCGCGGCGCCGACCAGCGCGGCGTCTACCTGCTGCTAGATTTCCATCCCTACCTCGAGTACGCCGGCAGCCAGCGCCAGTTGCGCGACCTGCTGCAGCGCCGCGACTGCCTGCCGCACGTGATCGTGCTGGTCGGCCACAAGGTGGAGCTGCCGGCCGAGCTGGAAGCGCTGGCGGTGCGCCACGTCCCGCGTCTGCCCGACGTGCGGCTGCTGTCGAAGATGGTGCAGGAGGAGGCCGCGGCCTACACCGCCGAGCACGACGGCCGCAGGGTCGAGAAGGACGACGCCACGGTGCGCCAGATCGTGCGCAACCTGCAGGGCCTGAGCCTGACCGACGCCCGCCGCATCGCCCGCCAGCTGATCTTCGCCGACGGCGTGCTCGGCCCCGGTGACCTGCCGCAGCTGACCCGGCTCAAGTTCGAACTGCTCAACCGCAGCGGCCACCTGCACTACGAATACGACACCGCGCGCTTCGCCGACGTCGCCGGGGCGCGGCGGCTGAAGCGCTGGATCGAGCAGCGCCGGAAGGTCTTCGTCGAGGGCGAGGCGCCGCCCGGGCTCGACCCGCCCAAGGGCGTGCTGCTGCTGGGCGTGCAGGGCTGCGGCAAGTCGCTGCTGGCCAAGGCGGTGGCGGGCGGGTTCGGGGTGCCGCTGGTGCGACTGGACTTCGGCACCCTGTACGCCAAGTACCACGGCGAGACCGAATCCAACCTGCGCGCGGCGCTCGCCTCGACCGAGCAGCTGGCGCCCTGCGTGCTGTGGATCGACGAGATCGAGAAGGGCCTGGCCGCCGGCGGCCCCGACGGCGACGGCGGGGTGTCGCGCCGCGTGCTGGGCTACCTGCTGACCTGGATGGCCGAACGCACTTCCAATGTCTTCCTGGTGGCGACCGCCAACCAGGTGCAGGAGCTGCCGGCCGAACTGCTGCGCAAGGGCCGCTTCGACGAGATCTTCTTCGTCGACCTGCCCGATCCGCAGACCCGCCGCGAGGTGTTCGCGCTGCACCTGGCCAGCCGCGATCTCGACCCGGCCGGGTTCGACCTGGAGGCGCTGGCGCAGGCGGCGGACGGCTTCTCGGGCGCCGAGATCGAGCAGGCGATCGTCGCCGGCCTGTATGCCGCCCACGCCGCCGGCACCCCGCTCAACGACTTCATGCTGCGCGGCGAACTGAAGCAGACCCGCCCGCTGTCGGTGGTGATGCGCGAGCAGGTCCAGGCGCTGCGCGCCTGGGCCGCCGAGCGTACCGTGCCGGCTGACTGAGCCGGCACGGCGCAGCGTGACGTCGGCCGGGCAGCGCCGGCCGCCATCGCGTCGCTCAGCGCGCCTCGGTCAGGCTCAGCGTGTAGCTGCCCGAATCGCTGATATGGCCGACGTAGATCTCGTAGTTGCCGGGCATCAGCACCGCGCTGAGTTCCGGATCGAGCGCGCCGCGGCTGTCGTCGTCGCACCAGGTGCCGCCCTGGCCGACCAGTACCAGGGTGGCGTCGGTGGTGCTTTCGACCGACAGGCGCAGCGCCACCTTCGAGGTGACCTCGAGCCGGTGGTCCGGGCTGGTGTCGATCATGCCGCTGCACTGGGCGCCGTACACGGACGACGCCTCGCGCGGGCCGCCGGTGCTGCCGCTGCCGCGCTGCGGATCGGGGGTGAAGCCGGCGCCGAGGCTGAAGTCGCGGTACAGGCCGCCCAGGCCGGCGCTGTCCGATCCGGCGCCGCCGAGCGCTTCGCTCAGGGTGAGGGTGTAGCTGCCGGCGCTGCCGAGATGGCCGACGTAGACCTCGTAGCGCCCCGGGGTGAGCCGCGCGGTCAGCTGCGCATCGAGCAGGCCGCCGCTGTCGTCGTCGCAGAAGGTGCCGGCCGGGCCGGTCAGGACCAGGGTGGAATCGGTGGTGCTGTCGACCGCCAGCTGCAGGTCGAGGGTGCTGGTCACGTCGATCACGTGGTCCGGGGTGGTGTCGATCATCCCGCTGCACTGGCTGCCGTAGCGGCTGGCCTGCAGGTTGCCGCCGGTCAGTCCGGTGGCGGTCTGCGGGTCCGGGGTGAAGCCGGCGCCGAGGGTGAATCCGGCGTAGTCCCGGGCCTGGCCCGCACCGGCAAGGCATAGCATGGCCGCGGCAGCGATGCCGCAGGAAACGTGGCGCTTCATGGTGGTCCCCCTGTAGGCCCGCGGCCTGGTCGTCGACCGGGCACCGGTGCGTTCGCGGCCGCGCGGCGGCGCGTAGTATCGCCCGCTGCCGGGCCCCCGCGCCAGCACGACGAGCGCCGCACGCCCGGCACAGCCGGCGACGCCTGTCGAGCGGCCCATGGCCGCGAAAGCCGGCGCCGGACGACGCCCGGAGTCACCGCCCACCCAGGCGGAGCCGCCCGCGGCCTTCGCGGCCATGGGCCGCTGCTACCGACGAAGGCGTCGCCCGGCACCTCGTAGCAGCGTGCCATGCACGCGAAGGCCGGCGCCGCGCCAATGCGCGGGGAATCACCGCCCACCAATCAGCGCAACGCGTAGTCCAGGGCGATCCCGGCGAAGATCGCCATCCCCACCCAGTGGTTGTGCAGGAACGCACGGAAACAGGCTTCGCGGTCGCGGTAGCGCGCCAGCAGGAACTCGTACCCCACCAGCAGCGCGGCCACGCCCAGCCCGCCCCAGTAGATGCCGCCCAGCCCGGCCTGCCGCCCCACCAGCCCCAGCGCCACGAACACCAGCGCGTACAGCACCCCCTGCGCCGCCAGGTCCAGCTCGCCGAACAGGATCGCGGTGGATTTCGCCCCGGCGCGCAGGTCGTCGTCGCGGTCGACCATCGCGTACCAGGTGTCGTAGGCGGTGGCCCAGAAGATGTTGGCCACGTACAGCACCCATGCCACCGGCGGCACCTCGCCCTGCACCGCGGCGAAGCCCATCGGGATGCCCCAGCCGAACGCCAGCCCCAGATAGACCTGCGGCAGGTAGGTGTAGCGCTTGAGATAGGGATAGCTGGCCGCCAGCAACACCCCGGCCACGCTCAGGTACACCGTGAGGCGGTTGAGGGTGAGCACCAGCGCGAACGCCACCAGCATCAGCACCGCGAACAGCGCCAGCGCCTCGCGCCCGCGCACCGCGCCGCTGGCCAGCGGCCGGTCGCGGGTGCGCTCGACCTGCGGGTCCAGCCAGCGGTCGGCGTAGTCGTTGATCACGCAGCCGGCCGAGCGCGTCAGCCACACCCCGGCGCTGAACACGAACAGGATCCACAGCGGCGGCACCCCGCCGGCGGCCAGCCACAGCCCCCACCAGGTCGGCCACAGCAGCAGCAGCCAGCCGATCGGCCGGTCGCCGCGGACCAGCTTCCAGTACAGCGCCAGCCGGCCGCGCCAACCCGGCACGGCCGGCGCAGGGGACCCGTAGCGTTCGTAACCCATCGCGAAAGCGTAGCAGCGCCGCGGCCGCCGGCGCGTCATCGGCCCCGGCGCAACGCCAGGCGGGCCGCCGCGCCGGTCCGTTCGCCACAAGGCTCGCGCTCGGGCCCGCGATAGTGGAAAATAGCCGGCCGCGCGCCTGTAGCTCAGCCGGATAGAGTAGTGGCTTCCGAAGCCATTGGTCGGGGGTTCGAATCCCTCCAGGCGCGCCAATCTTCCAATCCCCGCCCGGGGCCCGTGGAAGCGGCGGAAGTCGCGACCGGGCCGGACGCCGGCTGTCGGGGCGGCTTCAGGACTGCGGGGAGCAGGCCGGCCAGCCGCTCGCGAGCCGGCGCGCGGGCCCATCGCGACTTCCGTCGCTTCCGCGGGTGCCGTACTGCGGCGCGCCTGTGGCTCGGCCGGATAGCGTGGTGGCCTGCGAAGCCGTTGGCCGGGTCTTGGAGTTCGGCGACCGCGAGCTCACCGCAACTCGATCAGGAACCACGCCTCCAGGCTCGCCCCCGGCGCCAGCCGCTGCGGCATCAGGTTGAACGCATCCGGCGGGCCGGTCTGTGGTTCGACGCAGGTCGCGTGCGCGGCGGCGTCGTAGATCACCCAGTGCGCGCAGTCTGAGCTCAGCCTCAGGGTCCGGCCCTGCAGCTCCAGGATCGCCGGCTCGCGGTTGAGAAAGCAGTCGTCCCACGGCCCGGGCCCCGGCGCGACCGGGGGCGCGGTGGCGATGCCCTCGGCGTCGCGCGGGTACATCGCGACCGGCGAGAATTCCAGCCGTTCGGGCTTGCGGAACCACGGGTGCCAGCCGAGCGCCGCCGGCATCGCCAGCACGCCCGCGCTCACCGACAACTGCATCCGCAGCCGATCGGGCGCGAGCTCGATCCGCTGCCGCGCCACCCCGCCGAACGGCCAGCGCGCATCCGCGGGCAGCTCCAGCGACAGCTCGGCCAGCGTCGCGGCGTGGCGGTCCACCCGCCACGGCATGACGTGGCCGACCCCGTGCACGGCGTGGCCATCCGCCTCCACCGGCAGCCGGTACTCGCGTTCCCCGAACCCGAACCTGCCGCCGCGGATGCGGCCGGCCCACGGCAGCATCGGGTAGCAGCCCCAGGCGATCGGGTGCGTGTTCGCCCCGCCGTATCCGACCAGCAGCTCGGCGTCGCGATGACGCAGCTGCGCGATCCGCCCGCCGGCCTGCGGGGCCAGCTCCAGGGCCAGGTCGCCGGCGGCGAGTTCGAGCAGCGGCCCGGGCGGCAACCCGACGGCAGCGCTGTCATCCACGGGCGCAGCCGGTTCCGCGCCCGGCAGGGCCGCCTCACCCGCCATACGGGTCGATGGTGACGATCCGGCCGTCGGCGTCGTGCTGCAGCGGCGCCACCTTGACCGAGCGCAGGTGGGTCGCGCCGCCGGAGAGGATCGAGTCGTGGTAGTACAGCCACCAGCGACCGCCGAACTCGACGATCGAGTGATGGGTGGTCCAGCCCACCACCGGGCGCAGGATCGTGCCCTGGAAGGTGAACGGCCCGTACGGGCTGTCGCCGGTCGCGTAGCACAGCAGGTGGGTGTTGCCGGTGGAGTACGACAGGTAGTACCGGCCGCCGTACACGTGCAGCCACGGGGCCTCGAAGTAGCGGCGCGCGTGATCGCCCGCGCGCAGCGGCGCGCCTTCGGCATCGAGGATCGCCACCTCGCGCGGCGCCTCCGCGAAGCGTTTCATGTCCCCGGCCAGGCGCGCCACCTTCGGGCCCAGCGCCGCTGCGTCGTCGTCGGGCTCGCGCCCGTCCGGGTCGTGGACGTTGTCGCGGTACTGCTGCAGCTGCCCGCCCCACAACCCGCCGAAGTACATGTAGAACGCGCCGTCGGCATCGCCGAACACCGCCGGGTCGATCGAGTAGCTGCCCGGGATCGGCTCGGGCTCGGCGCGGAACGGCCCCTCCGGCCGGTCGCCGCTGGCCACGCCGATGCGGAACATCCCGGCCGCGTCGCGCGCCGGGAAGTACAGGTAGTAGCGGCCGTCGCGGCAGGCCGCGTCCGGCGCCCACATCTGCCGCGACGCCCAGGGCACGTCGTCCACGTGCAGGGCCACGCCGCAGTCCACCGCTTCGGCCTCGGGCGAGTCCATCCGCAGCACGCGGTAGTCCTGCATGGCGAAATGGTCGCCGTTGTCGTTGAACGCAATGCCCGCGTCGATGTCGTGCGAGGGATAGACGTAGACCGCGCCCTCGAACACGTGGGCCGAGGGATCGGCGGTGTAGATGTGCTCGACCAGCGGCCGCGAGACCGCGCGCGCGGCCAGCGCTTCGAGCCGTTCGGCTTCCATTGCGTCGCTCATTTCCGGGCCTCCGTCTCGGCTGCGATCAGCGCGCGGCCGCCTGCAGCCGGCGCGCCGCCAGTTCCTGCTCGATGCGCGTCTCCACCGCCTTGTCGATCTCGTAGAAGAACAGCAGCCCCACGCACAGCAGGAACGGGATCGAGGGGTACACGCTGACCGCCAGGCGGATGCCCTGCACCGCGCCGGCCGGCTGCGCCGCGGCGCCGGCCTGGTAGCCGTAGAACGCGAGGATCCCGGCGACCAGCGCGCCGCCCACGCTCAGGCCGATCTTCAGCCCGACCAGCATCGCCGAGAAGATGATCGCGGTGGCGCGGCGGTGGTTCTTCCACTCCGAGTAGTCGGCCACGTCGGCGATCATCGCCCACAGCAGCGGGATGGTGATGCCGTAGAAGAACCCGTGCAGGATCTGCGAGACGAACACCAGGCCGATGGCGTCCGGCGGAAACAGCCAGAACGCCAGCACGAACAGGGTCGACAGGAACAGCGCGGCACCGAACACGTCGCGCTTGCCGAAGCGGTCCGCCAGCGGCCGCGAGAAGCCGATGCCGACGATCATGAAGACGATGCCGCCGCCGTTGAACAGGCTGAAGGCCGAGGCCGGCGGGTCCTCCGGCCACTGGAATGCGGCCAGCCCCATCCCGCCGAGCAGCGCATTGAGGCCGCCGATGAAGCCGTCGAAGCCGATCCGGTCGAGGAACCCTGCCAGGCTGGGCTCGTCCAGGTAGTACTGGAAATAGTAGATGTACATGCCGCCCTTGAGCGCCAGGGTGACGAACACCAGCACCGTCAGCGCCAGCATCACCAGCCAGGGCCGGTTGCGCGCCAGGTCGGTGAGGTCCTCGCGGATGCTCGAGCGCCGCTCGGACACCGGCACCACCCGCTCGCGGGTGGTGAAGAAGGTGATCAGGAAGAACACCGTGCCGACGATGGCGAACAGCGCGATGGTGTTCTGGAAGCCCTGCACCTTGTCGCCGCCGCCCAGGATCAGCACCAGCGGCAGCAGCAGCACCTGGATGATGAATTGCGCCACCATCACCGCGACGAAGCGGTAGGCCGAAACGCTGTTGCGCTGGGCCATGTTGCCGGTGAGCACCCCGCTGAGCGCGGCGTAGGGCAAATTGTTGGCGGCGTAGACCAGCACCAGCAGGGTGTAGGTGACCAGGGCGTAGATCACCTTGCCCTGAGGGCCCAGGTCCGGCGTGCTGAAGGCCAGCAGCGAGAGCACCCCGAACGGCACCGCGGTCCACAGGATCCACGGCCGGAACTTGCCCCAGCGGGTGCTGGTGCGGTCGGCGAGCAGCCCGACCAGCGGGGTGAACACGAACGCGCCCAGCAGGCCGACCACGAAGATGATGGTCGCGGCGGTGCCTGCCGGAATGCGGTAGACGTCGGTGTAGAAGAACGCCAGGAAGGTGAGCAGCGTCTGGAAGATCAGGTTGGCCGCCAGGTCGCCCAGGCTGTAGCCGACCTTCTCGGTGACGGTGAGCTTCTGCAGCGCGCTATCCATGGTCTCGGGCCCCCTGGTGCGGACCCGCGGCGGGACCGGCGTGCGTCATTGTCGCCCGGGGCGCGCCTGGACACCGCGCGGCGCCGGCCCGCCCCGCGCCCGTCCGCCCCGCCCGCGGCGGGCGCGGGCGGGGCGCCGGCATGCCGGTGAGCGTCAGAACGTCCCCCGGATGCCGAGCAGGATGGTGCGGCCCGGGTCGTAGAAGTTGTTCACGGCGTTGGGCCAGTGGAAGTTGGAACGGCGCTCCTCGCCGGTGATGTTGAGCACGTTGAGGGTGAGCTGCGGCGAGGTGGGAAGGTTCGCCAGGGTGTAGCTGGCCGACAGGTCGTACTGGCCGCGGTCCTCGCCGAAGATCTGCGCGTAGGGGATGCCCTGCTGGTTGGGCCCGGTGCCCGCCGCGCCCTCGGTCCAGTTGTAGGAGAGGCGCACCGACGCGAGGTCGTTTTCCCAGTAGACCGTGCTGTTCCACATCTTCGGCGCGATGCCGAACACGTTGCCGGCCAGGCGATCGGCGTCCGAGCCCTCGGTGTCCAGGTTGATCTTGGTGAAGTTGGCCATGAAGCCGAGGCCTTCGAACACGAACGGCAGCGGCTGCACCCAGATCAGCTCCAGACCGCGGATGTCGAGCGAACCGTCGGCGTTGACCTGCTGCTGCACGTTCACGGTGGCGTTGTCCGGGCCGCCGCGCGCCTCGATCGCGGCACGCTGGCCATCGGTCAGGTCCTCCCACGGCACCCCTAGCTGCGCGAACGGCATCGTGGTGATGCCCTGGTAGGTGTAGCCGGTGACCCGCTTGTTGAACAGGGTCGCGCCGACGAAGCCCTCGTCGCCGGTGTACCACTCGCCGCCGATGTCGAAGTTGGTCGACAGGTACGGGGCCAGGTTCGGGTTGCCCTGGTTGGCGTTCAGGGCCGACTGGTCGGTGAACGTGGTGTTGGGCAGCATCGAACTCGGGTTGGGCCGGGTCATGGTGCGCGAGCCCGACATGCGCAGGACCACGTCGTCCGCCACGTCCCAGGCGGCGCTGAACGACGGCAGCCACTCCTTGTAGTCGCCCTCCAGGACCTGCCACTCGCGCACCCCGCCGAACACGACCGGGCCGCTGACCTCCTGGTCCGTGGTGACATAGCGCATGCCGGCGTTGAAGCGCAGCATGCGGTCGAGCACCTCGGTTTCGCCGTTGACTTCGACATAGGCGGCCAGGCTCTTCTCGGCGATGCCGCCGGTCGAACCGCCGGTGTTGGGACCCGCGGACTCCGGCGCCTCGTCGCGGAAGCGCGCGTAGTCCGTGTCGTTCATGAAGCGGTCGAAATCGACGGTGATGAAGCCGTGCGGGCCCGGCAGCAGGTAGGAGGCGAGATCCGCGTCGGAAATCGTATCCAGCACGTGCGCCTGCCAGGCGGGGCTGTTGTCGAAGCCCTGGATGCGGCGGCTGAAGCGGTCGTAGGCCGCGCCGACGCGGACGTTGCGGCCGTCCTCGCCGAACTGCAGGTCGGCGCGCGCGCCGGTGGTCTCGGTCACCCGCTTCTCGTTCTGCACGTTGACCCGCCCGCCTGCCCAGGTCCAGCCCAGCGCGGGATCGTTGAGGTCGAGCTCGGTGTCCCACTCGGGCAGGCCGCCGTCGTTGCGGTAGTCGATGGTGGTGAAGGGGGTGTTGACCAGAATCGTCGGCGACTCGCGGAACATCCAGCTGCGGCTGCGGTTGGCCTGCACGTCGAGCTTGATGTCGCCATCCGCGCCGAACCAGAAGGTGCCGCCCGGGTTGACGCTCCAGTACTGCACGTCCTCCTGGTAGGGCCGGGCCTCGAGAAAGAACTGCGCGTTGGTGAACGTGGCCTCGGTGACCACGTCGTTCTCGTCCATCTGCATGTCGATCGGCAGCAGGCCGCTTGCGCCGAACACGCGGCCGACCAGGTTCACGTCGAGGCGGTCGTTGGTCCGGTGCGCCTTGGTGTACAGGGTGTCCATGTACAGGTGCACGTTGTCGCTCGGGCGCAGCTCGAACGAGGCCATGAACGCGTCGCGGTCGCGGTCGCCGGACATGTGCACGGGGCGCCCGAGGCGCGGCATCAGCGCCTCGCTGATCTGCTCGATGGTCAGGTCCGGGTTGAGTTCCAGCAGCAGCTCGCGGTCGACCACCTGGCCCGGCGTCAGCCCCGCGGCGATCGCCGCGGCGTGGTCCGGCACCCGGTCCGGCATCAGCCAGCCGCCGCCGCCGCCGCTGTTGCACTCGGCCGGGCGGCCGGTGAACGGGTCGGTGCCCGGCGGCGCCTCGATCCCGCACTGGACGTAGTTCAGCCCCGGATTGGTCCAGCCGATGGTCTCGAAGCCTTCCACGCCGATGGTGCCGCGCACCGAGGAGACCCCGACCGTCGCGCCGAAGGTGCCCTGGTCGTTGGTCCAGCTGCCGGTGAAGGTGCCGCGCGGGCTGATCTCGTCCGAGATGTCGTTGTATTCGCCCTGCAGCTGGTAGCTGAAGTTCGTGCCCGGGTTGTCGAACGGCCGCAGGCTGCGCATGTCGACCACGCCGGCGGCGCCGCCCTCGGGCAGGCTCGCCCGCGGGGTCTTGTGCACCGTCACCGCGGTGAAGAACTCGGTCGGGAACAGGTTCAGGTCGACCTCGCGGTTCTGGTTGGTCGCGTCCAGGCCGATCGAGGCGGTGGCCACCGACACCCCGTTGATCACCGTCTTGGTGAAGCTGCTGGGCAGGCCGCGGATGGCGACGTTCAACCCTTCGTTGTTGACGTCGCGCGCCAGCTGGATGCCGGGGATGCGGTTCAGCGATTCGGCGATGTTGAGATCCGGGAACTTGCCGATGTCCTCGGCGAAGATCGAATCGGTGAAGCCGGTGGAATCGCGCTTGGCATCGGTGGAGAACTGCAGGCTGCGGCGGAAGCCGGTGACGACGACCGAGTCCAGCTCGGTGACGTCCGCCGGCTCCTGTGTCTGCTGCGGTTCGGGCGCCTGTTGGGACTCTTGCGTCCGTTGCTGTTGCGCCTGGGCCTCGGCCGCGGCGGCGGCATCGGACTGGGCAAGGGCCGGCGCGCCTGCCATGGCCAGGATGGCCAGGCCCAGCGCGCGCGACAGCGCGGTTCTCGGGTGATTGCTCTGCACCATACTCCCCTCCCGTTTCTGGTGTCGGTGCGGGGCGGCGATATCTTTCGCCTGCTCCGCTGATCGGTTGCTCTGTGTCTTGAGCGCCTTTTTTTTAGTGGATCGCGCTGCGTCGGCCGGTGGGCCGCTGCCGCGGTCGGCGGATGGTAGCGCTCCCAATCCGGGGTCGCAAGTGCTTGCATCGGAGTTGCCGGCCGCACCGGAGGAAAGCGTTTTTTCCCTTTAAATCGCGGTTTTTTCGTGGCCTGGCCACCAGCATTCGATGCTGCACTGCCGCATTGGCTTGGCCGCGGGTGCTGTGCTAATGATAGCGATATCACCAGACGACCCGCCGCAGTTGCCGGGCCCGGGAGGGGGCGCGCGATGAGGCCAGACCAACGCCGCGCGCGCACTGCGCGCGATCCGCGCCTTCGCGCCCCGGGCGGCGGAGGCCGTGCATGAGCGGCGCACCCTCGTCCGTCCCCGGCGTCGGTGCGCGCATCAGCCGCTACCGCTGGGTCATCTGCGCGCTGCTGTTCTTCGCCACCACCATCAACTACGTCGACCGCGCGGTGCTCGGCGTGCTCGCGCCCACCCTGCGCACCGAGTTCGGCTGGACCGACCAGGACTACGGCGTCATCAGCGCCTCGTTCACCCTGGCCTACGCGATCGGTTTCCTGGTCGCCGGCTGGTTCATCGACCGGGTGGGCACGCGGATCGGCTACAGCGTCTATCTCACCCTGTGGTCGCTGGCCGCGGCGGCGCACGCGCTGGCCAAGTCGGTGTTCGGGTTCAGCGTGGTGCGTTTCGCGCTCGGACTGGGCGAGTCGGGCAATTTCCCGGCCGCCATCAAGACCGTCGCCGAGTGGTTCCCGAAGAAGGAGCGGGCGCTCGCCACCGGCATCTTCAACGCCGGTTCCAACGTCGGCGCGATCGTCGCGCCGCTGGTGGTGCCGTGGCTGGCCCTGACCTGGGGCTGGCGCACAGCCTTCATCGCCACCGGCCTGGCCGGGCTGGTGTGGATCGTCTTCTGGTGGCCGGTCTACCGGCGCCCGGCGCAGCACCCGAAGGTGTCGGCCGCCGAGCTCGCCCACATCCAGAGCGATCCGCCGGATCCGCCGGGCCGGGTGCCCTGGGCGCGACTGCTGCGCTTCCGCCAGACCTGGGCGTTCGCGGTCGGAAAGTTCCTCACCGACTCGATCTGGTGGTTCTACCTGTTCTGGTTCCCGCTGTTCATGGCCGACCGTTTCGGCGTGGACCTGCGCACCATCGGACTGCCGATGGTCACCGTGTTCCTGCTGGCGGACGTCGGCTCGGTGGGCGGCGGCTGGCTGAGTTCGGCGCTGATGAAGCGCGGCTGGAGCGCGAACGCGGCGCGCAAGACGGCGATGTTCGCCTGCGCCCTGTGCATCCTGCCGGTCGTGTTCGCACCGCACGTCGAGGGCCAGTGGGTCGCCGTGTGGCTGATCGGCCTGGCCGCCGCCGCGCACCAGGGCTTCTCGGCCAACCTGTTCACCCTGACCTCCGACATGTTCCCGCGCACCGCGGTCGGCTCGGTGGTGGGCATCGGCGGCTTCGCCGGCGCCATGGGCGGGTTCTGCATCAACCTCGGCGCCGGCTGGCTGAAGCAGCACACCGGCAGCTACGCGGCGATGTTCATCATGGCCGGCTGCGCCTACCTGCTCGCCCTGCTCGTCATCCACCTGCTCGCCCCGCGCCTGGCGCCGGCGCGCCTGGAGGGCGCCACGCCACGGCCATCGGCGCCTGGGGGTCCATGACGATGATCCAGCCACTCGCCCGCAGGCTCGCAGCGGCCCTGATGCTCCCGCTGGCGCTGGCGCTGGCGGCCTGCGGCCCGCGAGACGCGCCAGCGGCGCAGGCCGAACCCGAATCCGCGCAGCCCGCCCCCGCCAGCACCGCGCTCGCCGCCGGGCAGCCGAAGTTCCTCGGCAGCGCGCACAGCGCGCCGCAGGCCGGGGGCTTCGCCGCCTACTGGAACAAGGTGACGCCGGAGAACGGCGGCAAGTGGGGCGAGGTCGAGGCCGAGCGCGACGTCATGGACTGGACCGCGCTGGACGCCGCCTGGCGCGTCGCCCAGGACCACGGCCTGCCGTTCCAGATGCACGTGCTGGTCTGGGGCAACCAGCAGCCGGAGTGGATCGAGACGCTGCCGCCCGGGGAACAGCGCGCCGAGATCGAGGAATGGTTCGCCGCGGTGGCTTCGCGCTACCCGGGCATCGACTTGGTTGAGGTGGTCAACGAGCCGCTGAACGATCCGCCGGCGAAGGACGACGAGGGCGGCGGCAACTACATCGAGGCGCTCGGCGGCGAGGGCGAGAGCAGCTGGGACTGGATCCTGGAATCGTTCCGCCTGGCGCGCGAACATTTCCCGTACTCGCGGCTGATGATCAACGAGTACAGCGTCACCAACGATCCCGACGCCACCGCCCGCTACCTCGAGATCATCGGCCTGCTGCAGGGCGAGGGGCTGGTCGACGCGATCGGCGTGCAGGGCCACGCCTTCTCCACGACCACCGACACCCCGTTGTCGGTGCACCGCGACAACCTCGACGCGCTCGGCGCCACCGGCCTGCCGGTCTACGTGACCGAACTGGACATCGACGGGCCCGACGACGCCACCCAGCTGCGCGACTACCAGCGCATCTTCCCGATGTTCTGGGAGCACCCGTCGGTACACGGGGTGACCCTGTGGGGCTTCCGGCCCGGCCTGTGGCGCCATGCGCAGGGCGCCCACCTGCTGCGCGAGGACGGCAGCGAGCGGCCGGCGCTGGCGTGGCTGCGGCGCTACGTGCGCGGCGAGGTCGAGGCTCAGCAGGTCGACGCCGAACCGGCCTCGCAGGAATCCGAAGCCGGCGTCGCGACCGGCGCCGATCCGCAGGCAGGTGCCGAATGAGCGCGGTGGCGACCCCCGATCCGTGCCCGGGCAAGCGCGACGGTGGCGCGCGGCGCCGGCGGCGTGCGGCGACGATCGCACTCGCCTTGCTGCTGGCCGTTGGCGCAGCGCCGGCCACGGCCGCGGAGTGCGCCCGGCCCGCCGCGGTGTGCGAACGCGCCGTGGCCGGCGCGCTGCCGCTGGTCGACGATGGCGCCCCGGCGACGGTGCTGGCCGACGAGGCCGACTTTCCCGGCGTGCTGCGCGCGGCCCGCGACCTGCAGGCGGACCTGTCCGCCGTGGCCGGCGCGGAGGCGGCATTCTCGACCACGGCCGCGGCCGCCGGCCGCAGCGCGATCATCGTCGGCACCCTCGGCCGCAGCCCGCGGGTGGACCGCATCGTCCGCGCGCAGGGCATCGACACCGGCGACGTCGCCGGCCGCTGGGAGGCCTACCTGGTCCAGGTGGTCGAGGATCCGGAGCCGGGGATCGAACGCGCCCTGCTGATCGCCGGCGCGGACCGGCGCGGCACCATCTTCGGCATCTACGAGCTGTCGCGGCGCATCGGCGTGTCGCCGTGGAGCTGGTGGGCCGACGTGCCGCCGCGCCGCGCCGCGAGCCTCCATGCCGCCCCCGGACGGTTCGTCGACGCGCCCGGGGTGAAATACCGCGGCATCTTCATCAACGACGAGGATCCGGCGCTGGGGGGCTGGATCCGCGAAACCTACGGCAGCGCCAATCACCGCTTCTACGAGCGGGTGTTCCAGCTGATCCTGCGCCACAAGGCCAACTACCTGTGGCCGGCGATGTGGGTGCCGCGGGCGTTCTACGACGACGACCCGCGCAACGCCGAACTGGCCGACGAGATGGGCGTGGTGGTCGCCACCACCCACCACGAGCCGATGATGCGCGCCCACGCCGAGTGGGAGACGTACGGCGAGGGCCCGTGGGACTACACCCGCAACCCCGCGCGCCTGCAGGAGTTCTGGCGCGGCGGCATCGAGCGGCTGCAGGGCCGCGAGGCGCTGGTGACGCTGGGCATGCGCGGCGACGGCGACGAGGCCATGACCGAGGGCACCGCGATCGAGCTGCTCGAGCGCATCGTCGCCGACCAGCGCGCGATCATCGCCGACGTCACCGGCCGGCCGGCCGCGGAAACGCCGCAGGTGTGGGCCCTGTACAAGGAAGTGCAGGACTATTTCGACCAGGGCATGCGCGTGCCCGAGGACGTCACCCTGCTGTTCGCCGACGACAACTGGGGCAACGTCCGCCGGCTGCCCGAACCGGGTGCGGCTCGCCCGGGCAGCTACGGCGTGTACTACCACTTCGACTACGTCGGCGGGCCGCGCAACTACAAATGGCTCAACACCACCCAGCTCGAGCGCGCCTGGGAGCAGATGCGGCTGGCCTGGGCGCACGGCGTGGAACGGATGTGGATCGTCAACGTCGGCGACATCAAGCCGATGGAGCTGCCGATCAGCGCGTTCCTGGACCAGGCCTGGAATCCGGATGCAGCGGACCTGGCGTGGATCTCGAACTACCCGGAGCACTGGGCCGCCGAGCAGTTCGGCCGGGCGCATGCCCGCGAAATCGGCGAGATCCTGACCCGCTACACGCAGTACAACGCCCGGCGCAAACCGGAGCTGTTGTCGCCGGACACCTGGAGCCTGCTGCACGACGGCGAGGCGGAACGGGTGATCGACGACTGGGACGCGCTCGAGGCCCGGACGCTCGCGCTGGGGGAGCGCCTGCCCGCCCGCCACCGCGACGCCTGGTACCAGCTGGTCGAGTACCCGGTGCTGGCCAGCGCCAATCTCAACCGCCTGTACGTGGCCGCGGCCCGCAACCGGCTGTACGCGGCGCAGGGCCGCGCCTCGGCGAACCGCTGGGCCGACCAGACGCGGCGCCTGTTCGCGCGCGATGCCGAACTGCAGCGCGTCTACGAACGGGAGGTCGCCGGCGGCAAGTGGATCCACATGATGTCGCAGCCGCGGATCGGCTATACCCACTGGCAGCAGCCCGAACGCAACGTGCTGCCGGCGCTGGCGGAGGTGGACGTGCCGACCCGCGGCGTGACCGGAGTGGCGGTGGAAGGCGACGCGCGGCCCTGGCCGCAGCGCGCCGCGTCGCCGCGGCTGGCGCCGCTCGATCCGGTGGGCGCGCCGACGCGCGAGGTGGTGGTGTACAACCGTGGCGCGAGCCCGCTCGGCTTCAACGCGCGGTCCTCGCAGCCCTGGTTGCGGGTCTCGCCGGCGCGCGCCGAGGTCGAGGATGCGCAGCCGCTCGAACTCGCCGTCGACTGGGCGGAACTTCCCGAAGGCGAACACGAGGCGGTGGTCGCGATCCTCGGCAGCGACCGTACCGAGGTCTACGTGCAGGTGCCGGTGCGCAAGCCACCTGCGCACCGCGGCGCCCGCGGCTTCGTGGAGGGCGACGGCGTGGTCGCGATCGAGGCGGCCCACCACGCGCGGGCGGTACCGCCGCCCGGCGGCGAATGGCAGGTGATCCCCAATCTCGGCCGCACCCTGTCCGGTGTCACCGTCTGGCCTGCCACCGGCGCGGCGCTGGCGCCTGGCGGCGACGGCGCACGCCTCGAATACCCGCTGGTGATGGACGCGGCTGGCGAGGTCGAGGTGCGGGTGGTGCTGTCGCCGACGCTGGACTTCCGCAACCGCGGCGGGCTGCGCTACGCGGTCTCGGTCGACGACGAGCCGCCGCAGCTGGTGAACGTGCGCCTGGACCCGACCCCAGGCGACCGCGATTTCCGGGCATGGGAGCACGCCGTGATCGACAGCGTGCACGTGGCCATCTCGCGCCACCACGTCGCACCCGGCGCCAATACCCTGAAGCTTTGGGCGGTCGACCCGGGGCTTGTGTTCCAGCGCATCGAGGTCGTCGCCGACCCGCGCCCGCGCGGTACGCTCGGCCCGGTGGAGAGCCGGCGCCGCTGATGCGGCCGGGCCCCGACCCCGGTTCGTCCCGCGTCCGGCCGTTCCAACCGGCGCGCAGCGGGACGGCAGGCACCCCCCATCTCGATCCCGACCGAACGCCATGACCTCCAGCCCGAAGCCGCTGACGCTGAACCCGGACCGCCTGTTCCCGTCGGACCCCGCGCAGCGCGCGATCGCGCGGCGCCTGTACGCCGAGGTGACGCCGCTGCCGATCGTCAGCCCGCATGGTCATACCGACCCGTCCTGGTGGGCCACCGACGCGCCGTTCGCCGATGCCACCGAACTGCTGCTGGTGCCGGACCACTACCTGTTCCGGATGCTCTACAGCCAGGGCGTCCCCCTGGATGCGCTGGGCATCCCGCGCGCTGATGGTTCGCGCGCGGCCGTCGACCCGCGCGCGGCCTGGCGCCTGTTCGCCGAACGCTTCCACCTGTTCCGCGGCACCCCGTCCTCGATGTGGCTCGACCACGTGTTCGCCAAGGTGTTCGGGCTGCGCGTGCGGCTCGGTGCCGACACCGCCGATCACTACTACGACGCGATCACCGAGGCGCTGCAGACCGCGGCGTTCCGGCCACGCGCGCTGTTCGAGCGCTTCGGCATCGAGGTCATCGCCACCACCGAGTCGCCGCTCGACCCGCTCGCCCACCACCAGGCGATCCGCGACAGCGGCTGGAGCGGCCGGGTCGTGACCGCCTACCGCCCCGACCCGGTGATCGACCCGGAACACGAGGGGTTCGCGGCGGCGCTGGAGCGCTTCGGCGAGATCACCGGCGAGAACGTCTACGACTGGGACGGCTACCTGCGCGCGCACCGCCAGCGCCGCGGCTTCTTCGCCGGCATGGGCGCCACCTCGACCGACCATGGGCATCCGACCTGCGCCACCGCCGACCTCCCGGCACCGCAGGCGCGGGCCCTGTTCACCCGCATCGCCACCGGCGAGTTCACGCCCGCCGATGCGGAGCTGTTCCGGGCCCAGATGCTCACCGAGATGGCGGCGATGAGCCTGGACGACGGCCTGGTGATGCAGATCCACCCCGGCTGCTTCCGCAACCACAACCGCGCCCTGTTCGAGCGTCACGGCCGCGACAAGGGCGCCGACATCCCGCTGCGCACCGACTACGTGCACGCGCTCAAGCCGCTGCTGGACCGCTTCGGCAACGAGCCGGGGTTCCGGCTGATCCTGTTCACCCTCGACGAGAGCACCTACGCCCGCGAACTGGCGCCGCTGGCCGGGCACTGGCCGTGCCTGTTCCTGGGCCCGGCCTGGTGGTTCCACGATGCCCCCGAAGGCATGTGGCGGTTCCGCGAACAGACCCTCGCCAGCGCCGGCTTCTACAACACCGTCGGCTTCAACGACGATACCCGCGCGTTCCTGTCGATCCCCGCCCGCCACGACGTCGCCCGCCGCGTCGACTGCGCGGTGCTGGCGAAACTGGTGGCGGAACACCGCCTGGAGGAGGACGACGCCGCCGAGGTCGCCGCCGATCTCGCCTACCACCTGCCCAAGCGGGCCTACCAGCTGTGAGCGGCGCCTCCGGCGGCTCGGCCGCGATTCCCGGTGCCGCGAGCCGCGTCGGGCTGGTCCCGCCGGAGCCGACGCTGACCCGGGCGCGCCGTCACGCCGACTTCGCCCTACCGATCGCCCCTGTGCCGCACGTCATAGATCGCCACGGAGCCGCCCCATGATCCACCCCCACGCGCTGCCCGCCATGCTCGCCGTTGCCCTCGCCCTCGCCAGCGCCGGCGGTGGCGTCCGCGCCGCCGAGCCCCCGCAAACCCTCAAGGGCGCCTATGCCGACGCCTTCCTGGTCGGCACCGCGGTCAACGCGGACATCGTCTCCGGCCGCGACGCCCGCGGGCAGGCGCTGGTCCCCGTGCATTTCAACGCGATCACCGCCGAGAACGTGATGAAGGCGGAAGTGCTGCACCCCGAACCCGACCGCTGGGACTTCACCGCCGCCGACGCCTTCGTCGAATTCGGCGAACGGCACGGCATGTTCCTGGTCGGCCACACCCTGGTCTGGCACAACCAGACGCCGGCGTGGTTCTTTCAGGACGCCGGCGGAGCGCCCGCCGGCATCGAGACGATGCGCGAACGCATGCGCGGCTACATCCGCACCGTCGCCGGGCGCTACGTCGGCAGGATCGACGCCTGGGACGTGGTCAACGAGGTGATCGGCGAGGACGGCGCCTACCGCGACACCCTGTGGGTGCGCGCCTACGGCGGCGACGGCGATGCGCTGGTCCGCGACGCCTTCCGTTTCGCAAGCCAGGCCGCCCCGGATGCCGAGCTCTACTACAACGATTTCAACGCCTGGCGCCCGGACAAGCGCGACGGCATCGTGCGCATGGTCGGGATGCTGCAGGCCGCCGGCATCCGCATCGACGGCATCGGCATCCAGGGCCACTGGGGCCTGAACTTCCCTTCCACCGCGCACATCGAATCCGCGATCGACGCCTACGCCGCGCTCGGGCTGAAGGTGATGGTCACCGAGCTCGACGTCGACGTGCTGCCGCTGACCCGGGAAGGCCAGATCATCGGCCAGGGCATGATGCACCCGCAGTTCCAGCTGCCCGAGTTCGAGCGCTTCCTCGACCCGTACCGCGACGGCCTGCCGGCGGACGTGGAGCGGCGGCTCGCGGACCGCTACGCCGAGCTGTTCCGCATCTTCCACGGCCGGCGCGACAAGCTGCACCGCGTCGCGGTCTGGGGCGTGGACGACGGCATGTCCTGGAAGAACGGCTATCCGATCCCGGACCGTACCAACTACCCGCTGCTGTTCGACCGGCAGCACCGGCCGAAGCCGGCGCTGGACGCGGTGCTGGCCGTGCCCGGCTCGGCCGGCAGCGGCGAGGCGGCGCGGTAGCGGACGGCCGGCGCCCTACAGCGCGATGGTCCGGCTGCCGTCGTTCGCGTCCGCCACTGCCGCCAGCATCGCATCGAGCCGCCCGCGATCGAGCACGCGGCCGCCAACGACCACCGCCTCGATGGCCCGCGTATTGGCGATGTCCAGCAGCGGGTCGGCGCGCAACAGCACCATGTCGGCGCGGTACCCGGGGGCCACCCGGCCGGCCTTGCCGGCCCCGCGCCCCATCCGCGCCGCGGGCGCTGCGGTGGCCGAGCGCAGGCTCTGCGCCGGGCTGAGGCCGGCGCTCACCAGGGACTGCAGCTCGTCGTGCAGCGAGAAACCCGGCACCACGCCCGCCGTATTGGCATCGGTGCCGGCCATCAGCGCCACGCCCCTGTCGCGCATCGCCCGCAGCAGGATGCGGTGGGCTTCGGCGAAGGTGGCCCAGTAGGCCGCCGCCGCCTCACGCCCGGCGGCGCCCGCCTCCGGGCCGACCTCGTAGGCGTTGTGGCCGGGGAGCCAGCCCTTCGAGAGCGGCGTGCCCTCGACCAGCCCAGGGTTGGCGTAGCGCAGCTCGATCTCCGCCACCAGATCCGCCGGCGCCGCCTTCTGCAGCGCGATGCTCTCCACCAGCCACAGCGAGGTGACCACCGCGATGTTCCGTTCCGCCAGCGCGGCAGCCACCTCGTCGCTGCGCCGCGCCACGAAGCGGAGGTACTCGTCCGCGTCGGCGTTGCCGAACCAGCCGAACTCGGCATCGAGCGCCTTGGCGATCTCCTCGATGTGCGCAAGCTCGCCCTGTCCGGAGGCCCACAGTGCCTCGAGCGGAAGCGCCACCGGGTAGTGCCCGATCAGCGGCAACCCGGCGCCGGCCGCGGCCCGGTCCAATGCGCGGTAGGTCTCGTGGTCCAGGAGGCTGCCGAGCTTGACCGCGTCGTAGCCGTCCGCGGCCAGCGACCGCACCACCGCGTCGGCATGCTCCGGCGCCCGCACGTTGATCCGGTTGCGGGTCCAGCGCTGGAAATGCCCGGTGAACCAGCCGTGGCGCTCCAGCTTCTCCGATGCCACGAACAACCTCGGGCCCAGGCGCCCCGCCTCGATCGCGTCGCGCCAGGCCAGATGATCCGCGTTGCCGCTCATCTCGCGGACGCCGGTCACGCCGTTGGCCAGGTAGACCAGCAGGTCGTTCGGGCTCTGCTTCAGGTGCACGTGCGCGTCGACCAGTCCGGGGATCAGGTAGCGCCCGCTGCCGTCCACCCGGTCGACGCCCTCGGGCAGTGCCAGCCCCGTGCCGACCGCCACGATGCGGCCCTGGTCGATCAGCACGTCCCGGTCGGCGAGCATCGCCTCGCCATCCGCGGACAGGACGGCCACGCCGGTGATGGCGGTGGGGCGGGCCGGCCCCTCGAAGCCGGCGCGATCGACCACCGCCGTGCCGGCACCGGCGAAGCGCCCGAGCTGATGATCGACCCACAACAGCGAGGCCGCGCAGAGCGCCAACGCCACGGCAAGCAGGATCAGCAGCCACTTCCCGATCGCTGCGCGAGTCGTTCGGTTCATGCCGGTCCCCATGCGGCGGCCCGGATTGGGCGTGGGCAGGTTCCGGCAGCGGCGCAGGCGCGGCAACGCGCTTGCGACGAAACCGGGCATGCACCGACGGGAACCGCGGACCCGGCGATGGATGGCCTGCGACCGCGGGACGGCGTCGCGGACCAGCGTGGCGGTTACCGCTATCATCGAGCCGCCGGTCCGCCGCCCCGAGGAGATGCCGATGCCCGCTCGTTCCCTTCCGCTGCTCGCCGCTGCGCTCGCGGCTTCGCTGGCGGTCGCCTGCACCCCCGCGGGCGACGACACCGGCGCTGGCGACACCGATGCCGAGAGCGACGTGCCCACCGCCCAAGCGCCCGCCGCGCCGGCCTTCGACACCGTCGGCCGCCTCACCGCGTACGACGACGCCTTCGCCGGGGCCGTGCCGCCGGACGCACGCATCGAGAAGCTGACCGACGAGCGCTTCACCTGGTCCGAGGGACCCGCCTGGATCGAGCAGGGCGGCTACCTGCTGTTCAACGACGTGCCCGAGAACCGCATGTACCGGTGGTCGGAAGCGGACGGGCTGTCGGTGTTCCTGGAGCCCTCCGGGTACGCCGGCCCCGACGACGGCACCCTGCGCGAGGCCGGCGCCAACGGCCTGTTCCCCGAGCCCGGCGGCACCGTGCTGCTGGCCGACTCCGGCAGCCGGCTGGTCGCGCGCCTGGACCCGGCGAGCAAGGAAAAGACCACCCTCGCCTCCAGCTACGAGGGCAAGCGCTTCAACAGCCCCAACGACGTGGTGCGGCGCGCCGACGGCACGGTGTTCTTCACCGATCCGCCGTACGGGCTGAAGGGCATGGACGACTCGCCGGCCAAGGAACTGGCGTTCAACGGCGTGTACCGCATCGACGCCGACGGCGGCGTGCACCTGGTCGACGACGGACTGAGTTTCCCGAACGGCGTGGCGCTCGCGCCGGACGGCAACACGCTGTACGTGGCCAACTCCGATCCGGAGCGGCCGATCTGGATGGCCTACGCCCTGGACGAAGCGGGCAACGCCGGCGACGGCCGCGTGTTCGCCGACGCTTCCGACCTGGTCGGCGACGATGCCCCCGGCCTGCCCGACGGCATGGCCGTGGCCGCCGACGGCACCCTGTTCGCCACCGGCCCCGGCGGCGTGCTGGTGTTCGCGCCCGACGGCACCCGGCTGGGCCGGATCGAGACCGGCACCGCCGTGGCCAACTGCGCGCTGGCCGAGGATGGCCGGGTGCTGTACATGACCTCGCACAGGTTCCTGGCGCGGGTGCGGCTGCGCTGAGGCCGCTCGCGCGGCAGCCGCCGATGGTAGATCGGTCGGCCCGGCAATTCGCCTCCGGGGCCGTTCGCTGCAGCGGCCCAGGCGCCGGCGCGCGTCAGCCGGCCGGCCCGGTCTCGACCACGAAGGCCTGCAGCGCGGCCAGCTTGCCGTCCCGGAAGCGCCAGACATCGCAGTAGGCGTGGCTGGCCGTCTTGCCTGCATCGTCGGTCAACGTGATCTCGCCGATGGCCGCGAGGCAGTCGCCCTCGGCGAGCATGCGATCGACCCTGAACCTGGGCGGCACCTCGTAGGCTTCGGCCATCCACCGGCGAACCGCTTCCTTGCCCCTGAGCGTCCGGTCGCCCACGAACGTCCATTCGGTGTCCTCGGTGCAGAACGCCAGGAAGCCTTCTTGGTCGCCGCGGGCGATGGCCGCGTTGGCCTGTTCCAGGACCTGCTTGTGGTGCTCCGACATTCGAGACTCCTCCTTGCCCGGTTGGCTGCGCAGCGCGGCGAGCGCGGCGGCCGTTCAGTGCCGGGTGACGACGATCGGTTCGCCCCGGGTGATGATCATGGTGTGCTCGTACTGGGCCGACAGGTTCCCGCGCGCGCCGACCAGGGTCCATCCATCGGCCGCCTCGGCGACCCGCCGGCTTCTCGTGGAGAGGAAAGGCTCGATGGTGATCACCATGCCTTCGCTCAGGACGCGCCTGTCCGCCGGATCGAAATACCCTGCGATGTGCGCGGGGTCCTCGTGCAGCGCGCGGCCGATCCCGTGGCTGCCGAGGTTCTCGATGATCCTGAAACCGTAGGTGCGCGCGGTGCGCTGGATGGCCGCGCCGATGCCGTTGATCGGGCGGCCGGCGCGGGCCTGCCGCATGGCCCGCTCGAGGGCCGTGCGGGCGGCGTGGCACAGGCGCGTCTTCAGCGGGCTTGCGGGGGGCACCACCCGCGTCCCTCCGGTGTCGGCGAAGTAGCCGTCCAGCTCGGCGGACACGTCGACGTTCAGCACGTCGCCGGCGCGGATCACCCGATCGCCCGGCACCCCGTGTGCCGCTTCCTCGTTGATGCTGATGCAGGTCGCGCCGGGAAAGTCGTAGGCGAGCCGCGGCGCCGAGCGGGCGCCATGCGTTTCGAGCAGGCGCCCGCCCAGCGCATCGAGCTCGCGCGTCGTCATGCCCGGCTCGGCGGCATCGAGCATCTGCCGGAGCACGGACGCCACGATCCTGCCGATGCGCTCGAGCGCGCGCACGTCGTCTTCGGTTTCGATGGTCATGCGACTTCCTCGTGGCGACCCCGGGTTGGCCCGAACCGTGCTCGATATCGATGCGCGCGGCCACCCAGCGCCGGGCGGGATCGAGCAGGCTCGTCTGCTCGCCCCATACGTTACCCCAAGCCCGGAGCGCAGGGCCGCCGTCGATAGTCAGGAGACCCGCCACCTCGCGGCGCGGGCCCCGATCAGTCGCCCTCGGCGCCGTCGGCCTCCACCGCCAGCGGGCGCACGTATTCCAGCAGGCTGACCAGCGTCTTGCCCGGCTCTTCCCACGGCATCATGTGCGCGGAGTGCTCGAACCACACGCCGCGCTTGTAGGGCGCGTCGACCTGTTCCAGCCAGTCCGCGGTGAGCTGGGACGGCGTGGTGTAATCGTGGCGCCCCATGAACATGACCACCGGGATCGGGAATTCGCGCACGCCGCTCAGGTCGATCTGGATGTACTCGTCGAGCAGGTGGCCGAGGGTGAACACGCTGCCTTCGAAGAACGCTGCGCGATCGGCACAGTCGTACGCGGGCGACAGCAGCGAGGCGCCGTAGTAGTACGGCTGCTCCTCGTCGCGATAGGCGTTGAGCCCGCCATAGTGCTGCGGCCACTTGCGGGCCAGCACGATCCGCTCACGGGTGATGGGCTGGTCGCCGGGGTAGGGCGCGATGGATTCCATCTCGGCGATGGCTTCCTGGTTGTCGTGCTCGCGCGCCTTCGCCAGGCCGTACGCGAAACTCAGCTCCTCGTTGAGGCGGGTGTTGATGACCTGGCCGATGCCCACGTAGGCGTGGAACAGGTCCGGGCGCGCGAGCGCGGCCTTCATGCCGGGCACCGTGCCCCAGCTGTGGCCGACCAGGATCAGCTTGTCCTTGCCGTAGCGCGCGCGCAGGTACTCGGCGGCCTCGATCGCGTCGTCGACATAGCGGTCGATGTGGATGGTGTCGGCGATCGACTCCGGGTCCACTTCCCGATAGGTCTTGCCGGCGCCGCGCTGGTCGTAGTGGACCACGGTGAAGTATTCCTCGATCGGGCGCTGGAACTGCCACAGGCTCGGCATCGCCGGCGATGCTGGGCCCCCGTGGACGAACAGGATCATCGGGTTGTCCGCGTGCTCGCCGCGCACGTTGAACCACTGTTCGATGCCGCCGATGGTGGCGGTGTAGGTTTCCTGGACGCCATCCGGCGTGACGATGCGCTGCAGGTCGCGCACCACCTCCCGGGCCTGGCCGTAGGACTTCTCGGCCGGGCATTGCTGGGCGGCGGCGTGCTGGGACAGCGCGGCGAGCAGCACGAGGGCGAGGGCGCGCGTCTTCATGGCGATTCTCCTTGAGGTCGATGTCCGGTCGGGGCTGTCCGCGCGCGTGCGGCGAGAACCCGCCGGACGCCAGCGGACTGGCGCCCCTACCAGCGGGTGGATCAGGGCTTCGCGTGCGGACGGCTCCATGGACCCGACCATGCCACGGCCCGCCGCGCCCGTGCATGTGACTTCGGACAGATGGACAGCGGCCTCTCCGGTACGCCCTAGCGAACCGATGGGCGGATCGCGCCGCGCTTGGCGATCAGCGGGCGCCTGCTCCGCACGCGGCCGCGTGATGTGGCACTCCTCACCGGCCACAGGGTTGTGGCGCACCCCCTTGGGGCCGTTTGGTTCGCGACGCCAACTGCGTATCAAGACTCCGGGTCGTACATGATCTGGCGAACCTCCTGCGCGCAGCGACACCCAGCGGCGATCCGCGCCGCCCAAACGAGCGCCTCCTCACGTGAAGGAACTTCAATGATCGAAAACCCGCCGACAACCGCCTTTGTCTCCGGTACCGGTCCGACTGTGATGGCCCCGTCCGTCCCGACAATGGTCGATTGCTGGCGCTGGACACCGCCGCCGAAGATCCAGACCCCCGCGGCCTTAGCCTCCCGAACCACCTCGTGCGATGCCTCTCCTACCGACGGCCAATCTTCATCAGGGATATGGTCCATCGCGCCGTCATCAAATGAAATCAGGTACCGAGGCATCGTTTCGTTCCTTTTTGCATCCTAACGCCGAGCCCCGAAGCGGGTTCGGCTTGAATGAACTGCATCGGGCATGAAGAAGACGCGGCCTAGCCAGACGAATCTGCGCATATGCCGGTTCTAAGGCATTTGATTTCTGATTCGACGTTTCGCGTGGTTCTACTTGCCTCTGCCATTGGAGCATCGGCTGCGTCGGAAATCGCCGTAGCGTATGCGCTGGCGGCCTCGGCTGCGCTGCAGGACGTAACACCACCGGCGCGCAACTTTGCCGCCCAACATCCAACGAAGCGGCTTCTGCTTGAATGATTGTTAGCGCCCGCCAACGGAAACACCGAGCGCTCGCATGATAGGACCAGTAAGGAGCGCCCCAATGATCGAACACGGGGTGCCCCAAAGCACCACTGCGACGTAGATCATCGATGCTCCACCGCCAGTGTAGGGGGCCACGCAATCAGTGTAGTAGGCCAGAAAGAGCCACGGTACGAACAGAAGGCAGGCACCAACCGCCCTCAATGGGTTGGTTGTCAGCAAGGAGATGATTGCCGGAAGCAAGGGAATGAGCAGAAAGATGCCGAGGGCAGCCAAGAACGAGGAAAAGTCGTTGCCATAACAAGCAAAGCTATTGAACGCTTGAACAGCGACGACCCCGCCAATGGCTGCGACGCCAGCGAGAATGGCCCGGCTACGTCTGATCACCATAGGGCGCTAACGCTTGGCAGACCCCGGATCGGAGTGATAGCTCCGAGTATTCGGCCGGCATCGCGGCCCGTCAATTCGCGATTCCAGCGACGAATCATGGCCCTGCGGGGGCCACGCCTGGTCCCGATTCGACCTGCCTATGGGCCGGAACGGGGTGCTGGGTCTTACCCAGGCATTTCGCCACGATCGGTCGGCGGCTTGGGCGCCGAGCTGCCCGCCGCGGGATGGGCCGGCGTGCTCGGTGCGCCCTGGCTCCGCGGCCCTGTGCGCAGCCAACGCCGGCCGGGCCGAGGCGGTCGCGGCCCGGCCGTCCTCCGGCACCGGCACCCATCGCGCCCACCCGATGCGAGACTGCACGGATGACGAAAGCACCCGACCGACCGCCCCGGGGCGGCCCGGCGCCCGGCGTGAGCGCGCCGGCGCGCGCCGCCCAGGACCCCAGGCTGCTGCGCCGGCTGCTGCGCGCGAAGGACCGGATGGACGCCGCTTCGCACGAGGACTGGCCGGTGCGGCGGCTGGCGCGCATCAGCGGGGTGTCCGAGGCGCATTTCGCGCGCGCTTACAAGGAGGCCTTCGGGGTGCCGCCACACCGCTACCTGCTCACCCGGCGGATCGAGCGGGCGGTGGCGCTGCTGCGCGACACCGAGCTGCCGATCACCGAGATCGCGTTCCGGACCGGCTGGAACAGCCTGGGCACCTTCGGGCGCACCTTCCGCGACATCACCGGGGAAACGCCGGGCGAGCGCCGCACCCGCGAGCAGGCCGCCACGCACGGCGTCGGCCGGGTGCCGGCCTGCTACCTGGCCGCCGGCCACCGCCCCGACCTGGTCACAGCAGTTTCGGAGAAGCGGCGCCGCGAGACCGCCGATAGCATCCCCGCGTCCACAGCAACGGAGGTTCCATGAGCGAGGGCATCGGGGTGGTCGGGCTGTACGTCCGCGACCAGGAAGAAGCGCTGCGGTTCTACGTCGACAAGCTGGGCTTCCGGGTCCACACCGACGTGGGCGGCGGCGGGTACCGCTGGCTGACGGTGCAGCATCCGGACCAGCCGTCGTTCCAGCTGGGCCTGTTCCTGCCCGGGCCGCCGGTGCACGACGAGGCCACCGCGCAGGCCCTGCACGAGTTCGTCGCCAAGGGCGCGATGCCGCCGCTGGTGCTGGACGTGGACGATTGCCGCGGCGCCTGGGAGCGGCTGCGCGCGCTCGGCGTGGAGTTCACCCAGGAACCGGTGGAACGCTTCGGCAACGTCGACGCCGGCTTCCGCGACCCGTCCGGCAACGGCTGGAAGATGATCCAGTCGCGGCGCGGGCAGCGCTGAGCCGGCAGGCGAGGGAGACACCGATGAACCGCAACGCCTGGATCCGCCAGTTGCACCGCTGGCTGTCGATCGTCTTTACGCTGACCGTGGTCGCCAACTTCGCCGCCATGGCCCTGGGGGAGCCCCCCGCCTGGGTGGTCTACTCGCCGCTCCCGCCGCTGTTCCTGCTGATGGCCAGCGGCCTGTACATGTTCGTGCTGCCGCACGCGGCCAGGTGGCGCGGCGGCCGGCGCGCCGGCAGCGAAACCTGACGGCGTGGCCCCCGCGCTAGCCGCGGCCGCCGCCCAGCAGCACCACGCCGGTGACCGCCAGCACCGCGGTCCAGGCGTGGCGGGCGGTGGCGGCGTCCAGCAGCCGCGGCCACCGCGCCAGCCCGCGGCAGGCGCCGGCCGCCATCGCGCCGGTGGCGGCCAGCGCCGCCAGCATGTGCAGGCCCACCGCCAGCGCCGCCATGGCCAGCCCGCCGCTGGCGGCCGCCGCGGCGGCGCCGCTGCCCATGCACAGCGGCAGCAGCGCCGGCACCAGCATCAGCCCGGTGCCGTGCGCGGTGGCCATCAGGAACGACCACGCCGCCAGCCCGGCCTGGCCGGCGCGCGGACCGGGAAACCCGGCGGCGTCGGCCCGCCGCAGGCAGCGGTGAGCGGCCAGCCCCAGCAGCGCCGCGCCGGCCAGGGTTTGCGCCGCGCCGTGGCCCAGCACCAGGCCCTGGGCGAACGCGCCGGCCACCACCGCGATCGAGGCGGCGTGCCCGGCGGCGATCGGTGCGAGCGCGCGCCAGGCATGGCCGCCGCCGCCCGCGCGCACGCCCCAGGCCGCCGCGAACATCCAGCCGTTCGCCGGCATCAGCCCGTGCAGCAGGCCGAGCCCGGCGACCGCCGCCCAGGGCCACAGTTCGCTCATCGGCCGGCCGCCGCCGCGGGCCTCGGGTCCGGGCTCACCCGGCGCAACACGCCGCGGCCGCCGGCGCCGGCGCCGCCGCCGCGGGCGCGTACCGGTCGTGGTGCCGCACCCACTCCATCGGGTAGCTGAGGTCGTCCTCGTTGCGGCCCAGCGGGGTGAGATCGATCAGCGGGTAGGCGCCCATCATCGCCTCCACGCCGCGGCCGTAGCGCGAGTAGGTATGGAACACGGTGCCGTCTTCGTCCCGGTAGAACACGCTGATGCCCGGCGCTTCCTCGCGCGGGAAGGCCTGCACGGTGTAGTTGTAAGGGACCTTCCCGGCGGCCACCTCCTCGGCGGAGAAGGTCACGCCGAAGTCGCGGTTGAAGCTGGTGCCGTGCGAGGACACCCACAGGAAACGCCAGCCCATGCGCCGGCGGAAGCGCTCCAGCTCGGCCAGCGGCGCGCGCGAGACCGCGACCAGGGTGATGTCGCGCTGCGCCAGGTGGAGGTTGGCGCCGTCGTGGTGGTCGGCCATGTAGGAGCAGCTCTTGCAGCCCTCCTCCCAGCCGGGGGCGAACATGAAGTGCTGCACCAGCAGCTGGCGGCGGCCTGCGAACAGGTCGGCCAGGCCGCGCGGCCCCTGCGGCGTGTCGAAGACGTAGTCCTTCTCCACCCGCACCCAGGGCAGCGCGCGGCGCGCGCGCGCGACCTGGTCGTGCAGGCGGGTCAGCTCCTTCTCGTGCGCCAGCAGCGCCAGCCGCTCGGCGAGCCATTGCGCCCTGGGAACGACGGAACGGCGCGTCGCGCCGGGTTCGATGGTGGAAACGTGCATCGGTGAACTCCTCGGCCGCTGGGCCGTCTGGGGTGGTCGGGGCGCGCGGGAACGCCGGCGTGGCGGCGACCGCGCGCGTGTCGCCGGGGGTCAATAGGGGCGACGGGGTGTTTCGGCCCGCCCGTCGGGCCGGCAGGCGGCGCTGCCGCGGTCAGGCCGCGGCGCGCTTCGGGCGGCGCACCGCGCGCACGGTTGCGCTGTTGCCGCCGCCGCAATAGAACAGGTCCGAACCGTCGGATTCCAGGCCGCTGACGCCGCTGCCGCGCGGCAGTTCCAGGCGCTCGAGGGTGGCACCGCTGGCCGGGTCGATGCGGCGGATGTCGCTGTCGTCGCCTTCCCAGGTGCCGTGCCACAGCTCGCCGTCGACCCAGGTCACGCCGGTGACGAAGCGGTCGGACTCGATGGTGCGCAGCACCGCGCCGGTGTCAGGGTCGACCTGGTGGATCTTGCGGTCGCGGTACTGCCCCACCCACAGGCTGCCCTCGGCCCAGGCCAGGCCCGAGTCGTGGCCCTGGCCCGGGGTGGGGATCGACTTCAGCACCGCGCCGGTGGCCGGATCGATCTTGTCGATGCGCGCCTCGGCGATCTGGTACAGGTGGGTGCCGTCGAAGGCGGTGCCGGCGTCGCTGGGGCGCGCGAAGCTGCGCACCGTCTCGCCGCTGTCCGGGTCGAAGGCGACCAGCGCGGCGCCGGTGGCGGCCCACACGCGCTGGCCGTCGTGGGTGACGCCGCCGACCTGTTCGGCCCCGGCGAACGGGCCGTATTCGCGGACGATCTCGGCGGCGCGCACCGGGACCTGCCGTGCGGTTGCTCTCTTGCTGTCCATCGTCGGTTCCTCCGGATGCGCCTAGGCTGGCGCGACACGGCCAATCTAGCCGTGCCCGAGCGCGGCCGGGAGTAACAAGATCGTCGTGAATCCGGCCAGCGGCGGCGCCAGCCAGCGCTGCGCCCGCGCGCGGCCGATCGAGCGCACCCGCCCGGCCGCCTCCAGTTCGGCCAGCGCACGCTGCACGGTGCGCTGGCTGGCGCCGAGCGCCAGCGCCAGCGCGGAGGTGGACCACGGCGCGCCATCGGAGAGCAGCGCCAGCAGCGCCGCCTGCTCGCCGTCGATCGGCGGCGCCAGCACCACCACCTCGCGCCCAGCGCGCGGCCGCAGCGCGAAGCCGCCGGCGGTGGCCTCGATGCGCGCGAACGGCTGGATGAGCGCGCGCAGGCGGCCGATCTCCACCCGCAGCCGGGCGCGGTGGGTCTCGTCGGGGTCGCGCAGGCGGAACGCGCGCGCGATCAGCAGGTCGCGCCCGGCAGCGTCCGGCCAGGCCTCGGCCAGGGTGCGCGCCAGCGAGAACAGCACCGGGCGCCGCGTCAGCGGCCGCCACGCCGCGCCGGTGCCCAGGCCGCGGCGGCAGGCGTCGACCACCAGCGCATCCGACGCCAGCAGCGCCTCCACCTGCGCCAGGCGCAGCGGCTGTTCGCCGGCTGCCGCCAGGCGCCGCGCCGCGGGCCGCTCCAGCGTGGCCCGCGCCTCGGCCACCTCGGCCAGCAGCTCCGGCACCCCGGCCACCGCCGCCGCCTGCTGCGCGCGCGCCAGGGCCGCGCGCGCCGGGCCGGTGCGCAGCGAGCGCAACGCCAGCTCGGCCGCGGCCAGTTCCGCCACCGCCACCAGCGCCGGCGGCATGCCGCCCGGGTCCAGCGGCGCCAGCGCCGCCGCGGCCTCGGCCAGGCGGCCGAGCAGCAGCAGCCGGCGCGCCGCGATCAGCCGGGCCTGCAGCGCATTGGCACGATCGCCGCGCGCCTCCAGCACCGCCGCGGCGGTCGCCAGCGGGCGCGTGGCGCCGCCCAGATCGCGCATCGCCAGCGCCACTTCCGCCTCGGCCACCACGCAGCGCGCCCGCGCCAGCCGTTCGTTGCCGCCGAAGCCGCGCGCGGCCCGCCGCAGCAGTTCGCGCGCGCGCGGGTACTCGCCCAGCCGCGCCATGGCGATGCCGCGCAGCGCCAGCGCCGGGGGATCCTCGCGCAGCGCCACGCGCCCGAGCGCGCCGAGCACGTCGCCGGTGGCCAGCGCGCGGGCGGCGGCGGCGATCAGGGAGTCCATCGCGGAAGGCTACCGTGCCGCGCCCGTCGGGCGTGCGCGCTCCCCCAATCCGCTGGCCCCGCTTGTGCGCGCAGTGGATGGGCGCGCACGACGCCGGTTCGGGACGGCCTAGTTGTGATCTCTCAGTAGGTTGTTCATCCGGGGTGATCCCGGAACACTGGAGGTGCGACCCATTCAGCACCCCAGGAGCCCCGGATGAACCTGCATAAACATGCCCGTCTTACGCCTCGCGGTCGAGCCCTGCTTGTGGAACGGGTGATCGAGCACGGTCTTCGGGTCGAAGAAGCCGCCCACGCTGCGGGTGTGAGCACTCGAACGGCCTACAAGTGGTTGCGCCGCTTCCGCGAGGAAGGCCCGGGAGGGCTCCAGGACCGTTCGTCGCGCCCGCTTCGCTGCCCCAGTGCCACGCCGGCGCCGGTCGTCGAGCAGGTAGTCGCCCTGCGTCGCCAGCGGCGGACCTATCGCCAGATCTCGCTGGCACTGCCCGTCGGCCGGAGCACGATCGCGCGGCTGATGCGTCGTGCCGGTCTGCATCGACTGGCCGAGCTGGCGCCAGCGCGCCCGGACCACCGCTACGAGTACCCACAGGTGGGTGATCTGTTGCATCTGGACATCAAGAAGCTGGGCCGGTTCTGGCGCCCCGGACATCGCGTCACCGGCGCTCGCCAGGGCACTTCGGATGGCGCCGGTTGGGAGTTCGTCCACCTTGCCATCGACGACCACTCCCGGATCGCCTTCGGTACCGTCGAGAACGACGAACGTGGCACCAGTGCGTGCCGGGCGCTGCTGCAAGCGCTACGGTACTACCGCGGCCTTGGCATCACCTTCGCCCGGGTCATGACCGACAACGGCGCCTGTTACAAGTCCCGGCTGTTCCGCCGGCTCCTGCGCCGACTGGGCCTGCGCCACCTGCGCACGCGCCCCTACACGCCCCGTACCAACGGCAAGGCCGAACGACTGGTCCAGACCACATTGCGCGAGTGGGCTTACGCTCGCTCCTATGACAGCTCAGACCAGCGGCGCCAGGCCCTGCCTCACTGGCTCCATCAGTACAACTGGCATCGACCACATGCCAGCCTCGGCTACCGGCCGCCTATCAGTCGCCTCCAGCGTCCA
>NZ_JARXRM010000030.1:85296-143968 GCF_029887875.1 Luteimonas endophytica | reverse complement strand
CCGTCGCCACGGGGCAGCGACATTGAAGAGCCGCTTCGGAAGCCGCGCGGGGCGTGAGCCGCGCCGGGGGTATTGCTCCGCCCTTCCGTCCGGCCATCCATGGTCTGCTCTCCGCAACACCCCCGGCACGTCTCCCGCTTCATTGCGTTGGTGTGCTTCGGAGGGATTGGCTACCGAACATCCGGGAGTGAACTACCGATGCGGCGCCCGCGAACCCACCGTTTCCATGATCCCAGGAGCCGAGAACCGAAACCCCGTGAGTGGCGCCGATCACTTTCCGACCGAGCGCAATTCCCGAATCCGAACAGCGAAATCAGGATTCCCGAATCACCAATCACCAATCACGCTCCCCGCCGCGGCGGCTTCTTCGCCGGGCGGCGCGCGCGGGGGCCGGCGTCTGCCGTGTCGGCGGCCTCGGCGCGGCGCATGCGCAGCTGCTGGCCGGCCACGCGGACGCGCTTGAGATGCTCGAGCAGCTCGCGCGGCATGCCCTCGGGCAGGTCGACCAGGCTGTGCTCCTCGCGGATGTCGATACGGCCGATGAAGCGGCTCTCCAGATCCGCCTCGTTGGCGATCGCGCCGACGATGTTGCCCGGCTGCACGCCGTGGCGGTGCCCGACCTCGATCCGGAAGGTCTCCATGCCGGTCTCCGGGGCGCGCGCGTTGGGCTCGCGCGGCCGTCGCGGGCGGTCGCCCGCGTCGGCCGGGCCGCGCGCGGGGCCCGCCGCGTCGCGCGGCGGACGTGGCGCCCGCTCGGTCCGCTCCGGCGTCGCCCTGGCGCGCTCGCGCGGCGGCTCCAGCAGCAGCGGGGTGTCGCCCTGCAGCAGCACCGCCAGCGCCGCGGCGATCTCGACCGCCGGTACGTTGCGCTCGCGCTCGTAGCGCTCGACCAGCTCGCGGAACACCCCGGCCTGGGGACTTTCCAGGCCGCTGCCGATGCGTTCGAGGAACTTCGCCACACGCCGCTCGTTGACCGTTTCGACGCTGGGAAGCTCCATCGGCTCGATCTTCTGGCGGGTGGCGCGCTCGATCGATGCCAGCATGCCGCGTTCGCGCGGCGACACGAACAGGATCGCCTCGCCGCTGCGCCCGGCGCGGCCGGTGCGGCCGATGCGGTGCACGTAGCTCTCGGTGTCGTAAGGAATGTCGTAGTTGAGCACGTGGCTGATCCGGTCCACGTCCAGCCCGCGCGCGGCTACGTCGGTGGCGACCAGGATGTCGATGCGCCCGTCCTTGAGCGACTGCACCATCTTCTCGCGCTGCTTCTGCTCCACGTCGCCGTGGATCGCCGCGGCCGACAGCCCGCGTGCGGCCAGCTTCTCGGCCAGCTCCTGGGTGCCGAGCTTGGTACGCGCGAACACCAGCATGCCGTCGAAGGGCTCGGCCTCGAGGATCCGGGTCAGGGCGTCGAGCTTGTTGACCCCGCTGACCATCCAGTAGCGCTGGCGGATGTTGCGCGCGGTGGTGGTGCTCGACTTGATCGCGATCTCGACCGGATCCTTCAGATAGGTCTGGGCGATGCGCCGGATCTGGGTGGGCATGGTGGCCGAGAACAGCGCCACCTGGCGGTTCTCCGGGGTCTTCTTCAGCACCGCCTCGACGTCGTCGATGAAGCCCATCCGAAGCATCTCGTCGGCCTCGTCCAGCACCAGGCAGCGCAGCTCCGACAGGTCCAGCGTGCCGCGATCGAGGTGATCGATCACCCGGCCCGGGGTGCCGACCACCACGTGCACGCCGCGCTTGAGTGCGCCCAGCTGCTGGCCGTAGCCCTGGCCGCCGTAGACCGGCAGCACGTGGAAGCCGGGCAGGTGGGTGGCGTACTTCTGGAACGCCTCGGCCACCTGGATGGCCAGTTCGCGGGTCGGCGCCAGCACCAGCGCCTGCGGCTTGCGCGCGGCGGGGTCCAGCCGCGCCAGCACCGGCAGTGCGAACGCGGCGGTCTTGCCGGTACCGGTCTGGGCCTGGCCAAGCACGTCGCGGCCGGCCAGCAGCGGCGGAATGGTGGCCGCCTGGATCGGCGAGGGCGATTCGTAGCCGACATCGGCCAGGGCGCGCAGCAGCGGCTCCGGCAGGGCGAGGTCGGCGAAGCGGGTGTCTGAGCCGTTCTCGGCGGTCATGCGGGGGGTCCGGTTGCGGCCGGGTCGGCCGGCAGGGGGCGCATGTTACGCCCTCGCGCGCCAACGCCGGCTGATGCGCCGCGAGCGCGGCCGGTGAGCCGGCGTTCGCGGCCGCCCTGCTAGGCTCCGCCGGCATGCACCTGCCTACCTTCGACAACGCCTTCCTGCGCGAGCTGCCCGGCGATCCGGAGTCCGGGCCGCGCCTGCGCCAGGTCCACGGCGCGGCCTGGTCGCGGGTCTCGCCCACGCCGGTGGCGCAGCCACGCCTGCTCGCGCACTCCCGCGAGATGGCGGCCGCGCTGGGATTTGCCGAGTCCGACGTGCGCAGCCCGGAATTCGCCCGGGTGTTCGCCGGCAACGCACTGCTCGCGGGCATGGACCCTTACGCGGCCAACTACGGTGGACACCAGTTCGGCCAGTGGGCGGGCCAGCTCGGCGACGGCCGCGCGATCTCGCTGGGCGAGGCGATGGGCGTCGACGGCAGCCGCTGGGAACTGCAGCTGAAGGGCGCGGGGCCGACCCCGTACTCGCGCCGTGCCGACGGCCGCGCGGTGCTGCGGTCGTCGATCCGCGAGTTCCTGTGCAGCGAGGCGATGCACCACCTGGGCGTGCCGACCACGCGCGCGCTGAGCCTGGTCGGCACCGGCGAGGCGGTGGAGCGCGACATGTTCTACGACGGCCACCCACGCGACGAGCCCGGCGCGATCGTCTGCCGGGTCGCGCCTTCGTTCATCCGCTTCGGCAGCTTCGAGCTGCCGGCCTCCCGTGGCGACGCCGCGCTGCTGCGGCAGCTTGTCGATTTCACCATCCGCCGCGATTTCCTGCACCTGCGCGGCAGCGGCGAGTCGCTCTACGGGGAATGGTTCGGCGAGGTCTGCGAGCGCACCGCCGTCCTGGTCGCGCACTGGATGCGGGTGGGTTTCGTGCATGGCGTGCTCAACACCGACAACATGTCGATCCTGGGGCTGACCATCGACTACGGTCCCTATGGCTGGATCGACGACTACGATCCGGACTGGACCCCGAACACCACCGACGCGCAGGGCAGGCGCTACCGCTTCGGCTGGCAGCCGCGGGTGGCGCACTGGAACCTGTCGCGGCTGGCGCAGGCGGTGGCATCGCTGTTCGCCGATGCCGCGCCGCTGCAGGCGGGCCTGGACCGCTTCGCCGATGCCTTCGTCGCCGCCGACCGCGACAACCTGGCGCGCAAGCTGGGGCTGGCCGAATGCCGCGACGACGACCCGCAGCTGGCGCTGCGGCTGTACGAGCTGATGCACGCGGCGGAAGTGGACATGACCATCTTCTTCCGCGCGCTGAGCGAATTCGATGCCGACGAACCCGCGCTGGGTCCGCTACGCGACGCGTTCTATGACGATGCGAAGCTGGGAGCGCACGAAGCGGACTTCCTCGCCTGGCTGGCGCGCTACGCCGCCAGGCTGCACCACGATCCGCTCACGGCGGCGCAGCGCCGCGCCCGCATGAACGCTGCGAACCCGCGCTACGTGCCGCGCAACTGGCTGGCGCAGCGGGCGATCGACCGCGCCCACGAGGGCGACCTGGCCGGCGTGGACGAGCTGCTGGAGGTGATGCGGCACCCTTACGAGGACCAGCCCGGGAAGGAGGAGTTCGCTTCACGCCGACCGGACTGGGCGCGCGACCGCGCCGGCTGCTCGATGCTGTCCTGCAGCTCCTGAAAGCGACGTTTCAGCCGCACGGCACCTCGTAGGAGCGTGCCATGCACGCGAAAGCCGATACGAAGACCGCAGCCGGTATCACCGCAAACCCGGGCGGAACCACCCGCGGCCTCGCGGCCATGGGCCGCTCCTACCGGCTGGCCGGGCGTTCCCGCATGCGAGGGCCGATGCCCGATATGCGCCGGACCCGGGCCGGAAAGAAGAAAGCCGGCTCACTGGCCGGCTTTCTTCTCCTTCTTCGCTGCGCGCTTTTCCTTCAGCGATTTCTCGGGCTTCTTCTTCTCTTCCTTCTTCTTGTCCAGGCTCTTGGCCATGGCGTGCTCCGCGGGTTGGGGACGGCGTGGCGCAAATGTACTGCCTGGCGGGCCCGGCGAACAGGGGGGCTGGAGGCGCTCATGCGGGGTCCGGGGGCGCCGGCCGGTAGACTATGCCGATGCCCCTGATCACCCTGAACGCGGTCGACGTGAGCGTCGGCGGCCCCCTGCTGCTCGAGCGCGCCGCGCTGTCCATCGAGCCCGGCGAGCGGATCGCCCTGATCGGCCGCAACGGCGCCGGCAAGTCCACCCTGCTGCGGGTGCTGGCGGGGGAACAGGCGCCCGACGACGGCGAGGTCCGCCGCGCGGAAGGGGTCCGGGTGGCGCGCCTGGAGCAGGAAGTGCCGCCCGGGGCGGACGGCGACGTCTTCGACGTGGTCGCGGCCGGGCTGGGCGACCTGGGCGCCGCCCTGGCCGAGTACCACCACCTGCTGCATGCCGACGCCCTCGACACCGACGCCCTGGGCGCGGCGCAGGCACGGATCGAGGCCGGCGGCGGCTGGGAGCTGGACCGGCGCGTCGCCGAGACCCTGGCCCGGCTGGGCCTGGACGGCGACGCCGGCTTCGCCGCGCTCTCTGGCGGGATGAAGCGCCGGGTCCTGCTGGCGCGGGCGCTGGTGGCGGCGCCCGACCTGCTGCTGCTGGACGAGCCCACCAACCACCTCGACATCGCCGCGATCGACTGGCTGGAGGAGTTCCTGCGCGGCTGGCCGGGGGCGCTGGTGTTCGTGACCCACGACCGGCGTTTCCTGCGCGCGCTGGCCACCCGCATCGTCGAGATCGACCGCGGGCAGGTGACCAGCTGGCCCGGCGACTGGGCCAACTACCTGCGCCGGCGCGAGGAGCGGCTGAATGCTGAGTCCCAGGAGAACGCGCGCTTCGACAAGCTGCTCGCGCAGGAGGAAGCGTGGATCCGGCAGGGGATCAAGGCACGCCGGACCCGCGACGAGGGGCGGGTGCGCCGGCTGCAGGCGATGCGCGCCGAACGCGCCCAGCGGCGTGCGCTGACGGGGAACGTGCGCATGCAGGCGGTGCAGGCCGGCGCCTCCGGCAAGAAGGTGATCGAAGCGCGCGAGGTGTCGTTCGCCTACGGCGATGGCCGGAAGTTGCTGGAGGATTTTTCCACCGCGATCCTGCGCGGCGACCGCATCGGTCTGATCGGTCCGAACGGCAGCGGCAAGACCACGCTGTTGCGGCTGCTGCTGGGCGAACTGCTGCCGCAGGCCGGCGAGGTCCGCCTCGGCACCCAGCTGCAGCCGGCGTATTTCGACCAGTACCGCGCCACCCTGCGCGAGGACTGGAACGCGCTGGAAAACGTGGCCGAGGGCCGCGAGTTCGTCGAGATCAACGGCCAGCGCAAGCACGCCATCGGCTACCTGCAGGATTTCCTGTTCACTCCCGAGCGCGCGCGCGCGCCGATCACCCGGCTATCCGGCGGCGAGCGCAACCGGCTGTTGCTGGCGAAGCTGTTCGCGCAGCCGTCCAACCTGCTGGTGATGGACGAGCCGACCAACGATCTCGATGTCGAGACCCTGGAACTGCTCGAGGACCTGCTGGCCGAATACCCCGGCACGCTGCTGCTGGTCAGCCACGATCGCGACTTCCTCGACAACGTGGTGACCTCGACCCTGGTGATGGAAGGCGAAGGGCGTGTCGGCGAATACGTGGGCGGCTACAGCGACTGGCTGCGGCAGCGGCCGGAACGGGCGGCGCCGTCGCCAGGCTCGGCCGCGCCCGCGGCGCCGTTGCCGAACGAGGTCGCGCCGGCGAAATCCGGCCTGCCGGAGGCGGCGGGCGCTGGCGACGGCGACGCCACCGAGATTTGTGCGCCGCCGATCCGCCGCAAGCTTGGCTACAAGGACGCGCGAGAGCTGGCGCAGCTGCCGGCGCGGATCGAGCGCCTGGAACAAGAGCTCGCGGCGCTCACCGCGGAGATGGCGGACCCGGTGTTCTACCGCCGCGAGCAGGCCGCCATCGCGGCCCGTCACGATGCGCTGGCGGACCGGCAGGCGGAACTGGAGCGCGCCTATGCGCGCTGGGAAGCCCTGGAGCGCGCCTCGGGAGCGTGAGCCCGGCCTGGCGCCGCGGCGGCATCGTTCTTCGCGGTCGGCCGGGGGTGTCGCGACCGCCGTCGCCCCCACGCGTGCGAGCCCGGCACCTCGCTGGCGACCGGCGCCGACCCCACGTAGCGCCCCCGCGCCCCCGGGTTTCGCCCCCCTCGTCGACGGCCACCATCCCACGCGCGTGGTGTAGATGTTGATGCCCGCAGCGGCCGCTGCCCTGGCGCGTGCTACCCGGGGGCGCCGCCTCAGTCCTCGAGGTAGGCGCCGCACCCACGGTATTCGCGCTCGCCGACGCGCAGCGTGGCGCTCGCCTCGAAACGCTCGCCGCTCATCGGGTCGGCGCAGGCCGCGCGTGCGATCGCCAGGTCCACCGGGCGCCCGTCGGAGGTCTCGCCGCGGAATCCGCTGCCGCCTTCGAGCGTGACGGCGGCATCCACCTCGATACGGCGCTCGCCGTAGTCCAGCTGCGCCGACAGCGTCGGCGATTCGCCGCTGCCGACCTCGACCAGCCAGCCCGGTTCCTGGCCCACCGCGCGGAAGGCGATGCCGCGACCTGCCGCTTCCTCCCAGGGCGACACGTGCTCGGTGGGCGCGCACTCGCGTGGCGGCTCCCCGGCGAGCGCGAGCGAGGCCGGCTCCCCGGCGTGGAAGACGTTGCCGGCATCGTCTGCGTACTTGTCCGTGTCCTGGGCGGACAGCGTCCGGCGACGGCCGGAATACGCCAGCTCGACGCTGCTCCGGTCGTCGGCGAAGTGCGCGCCAACCGCGAGCTCTCCACACTGGTAGCGCGCGACCGCGCCACGAGACGCGGCCGGCGCGGCAGTGCTGGAAGCGGGGTCGGCTGGTGGTCCCGGCATGGCCGCCGCCGGCGCACCGGCGGGCGGGTCCGTGGACGGCGCCGGCGCCTGCCGGCACGCGGCCAGCAACGGCAGCACCGCCAGGGCCAGGATGAGGGAGCGTGCAGGGCGGATGGCGGTCATCGGGTCTCCTGGCCGTGGCCGGTCACGGCACATCGGTGCGCAGCATGCGGAAATCGACGACCTCGCCGCTGTGCGGCTGCACCGGCACCGGCCGTTCGGTCGTGAAGAACCGCTCGCCATGAGGCGTGGTCAGCGTGGCGGTAAGGCCATAGCTGGCGCCCTCGCGCAGGCGCGTCGCGTCGAAGGGCAGGGAGAACTCGTAGGGCGGGCCGGACAGCGGGGTGAAGCGCGCCTCGGCGATCGCCGGCGCTCCGGCCGCGGCATCGGGTTCGACCAGCCGCACGTGCAGCACCGAGTCGGGCGGCATCAGCAGCTTCTCGTAGTAGGTCGCGCGCCCGTGAATCATCGCCCGTTCCGCGGCGATGGCGGCGCCGGTAGCGGCGTCGGCGGCTGTCGGCGACTGGCAGCCGGCCAGCAGCAGGCAGCAGGCGAGGGCGGCGGGTCGGGCGGGCATGGCGCGGCTCCGGTAGCGTTGGCGGCGAGCATGGCGGCGGCCCCATGACCTCAGCGTGTACGTGGCACGCGTAGGCGCACGAACACGCCGAAATGGTCGCTGGGCCAGGTGCCGGCGGCGTCGGGCGTATCGAGCACGCGGCGCGCCTCCAGCACCTCCAGTCCGCGGACGAAGACGTGGTCGATGCGGCGGCGCTGCTCGCCGAAATAGTGGGGGTTGAGGGTGGTGACGGCATCGGCGGATGGATCCAGGCTGCCGAACGCGTCGACGAAACCGCGCTCGCGCAGCGGTTCCAGTTCCTGGGCGGCGGCCAGGGCGTTGAAGTCGCCGGCCAGGACCGCCGGCGCGCCGTCGGCGCGGCTCTGGACGTGCTCCAGGGCCTGGCGCAGCTGCCCGGCGCGCATCGCGGTTCCGTCCCGGGTGTGGTGCAGGTGGGTGGCGTACAGGTCCACCGCGCGTCCGTCCGCGTCGATGCGCAGATGGGCGAGGGTGCGGGCATCCCCCGGCGGTTCCAGCGGGATGCCGCCGCGCTCGAGCACCGGCCGCCGGGTGAGGATGGCGTTGCCGTAGCGGCGCGGCGCGGCTTCCGGGTCGTGGGAGACGAAATGCGCCTGGTAGCCGAGCGCGGCGGCGATGTCCTCGGCTTGGTTGCGCAGGGCCGCGTGCTGCAGCACCTCCTGCAGCGCGATCGCATCCGGCTGCAGCGCGCGCAGGCCCTCGATGACCAGCGGGCGGCGCTTCGGCCAGTGGTCGCGGTCGTGGTAGAGGTTGAGCGTGACCACGGTCAGGGTGCCGGCTGCCGGCGCCGGCGGGGAGGTGGCGCAGGCCGCCAACGCCAGCACCGCCAGCGCCACGGCGGTCCAGTGCGAAAGCAGGCGCAGGTGCTGCCGCCGCATCAGCGGGGGTCGGCCCCGGTGCGGTAGACCGGGTACAGGTTGTGGCGCTCGTCCCAGGCGCTGTGGCGCCGATAGAAGAAGTCCAGCCGCGCGCGCGGGCTGGCCGCGAACGCCTCGTCCTCGCGCAGGCGCCGCTCGAACTCCCGCTTCAGCCCCGGGTCGGCGGCCAGCATCTCGCGGGCCACCGCCTCGGCCACGTACGCCTCCATGTACTCCTTGCGTTCGAAGTGGTTGTTGAACATGCCCCAGGCGGCGAACGAGTCCGGCGCCTGCGGCTCCAGCAGGGCCATCGCCAGGCGCGCCTTGGGTTGCGCGATCGGCACGAACAGCGCGCCCGCCGGGACGTCGCGCCGTTCGGGTGCCCACGCCCCTTCCAGCGCCAGGGTCTGGCGACCCTCCAGCGTCGTCGCCGAGAGTTCCGCGCTGTCGGCGCGGAAGGTTTCCAGCCGGGCGCGGGGGAGCGCGCGGTCCAGGCGTGCGTGCTCGATCCCGTGCAGCGCCAGCTTGGCGCCGACCCAGGATGCGTGCGCGGGCGGCACCAGATAGCCGCCGGTGGGGGCCTCGACGCTGCGCCCGGGCACCACCTCGTCGCGCAGCGGCACCCGCCAGATCTGCGGGGTGGTTTCGTCGTAGCGGGTCATCGGCGCGCCGGAGACGTCCGACGGTTCGCGCGTCCAGGCGTAGCCGCGGAAATCGATGAGCCGCTCGCGCTCGGTGGCGCGGTAGTCGAGCGGCACCGGCCGGCCGCCCAGGCGCGCGGCCCGCGCGTCCGCCTCGCCGGCGATGCGCAGCCAGTCGCCACCCTCGCGGGCGGCGTGCTCGAGCACCGAAACGATGGTGTTGCGGGTGGCGCGTACCCGCTCCGGGTACTCCTTCCAAGAGTGCGTTTCGACCAGCATCGCCAGGCGGTTGCGCAGCGGGAAGTAGCCGGTCGAGAAGCGCGGCGGGGAAACGCCGTCCTCGAAGCCCGATTCCGGGTTGTCGTATTCCGCCAGCGACGGGTAGAACGGCAGCGGCAGCGAGCCCTGCTCGGCGAGGTCGTGCATCACCCCGTCGCGCAGCGCGCGGCCGACCTCGCGCAGCGCCTCGTCGCCGGCGTGGAGCGGCTCCACCTGGATCGCGATGTCGTGCTCGAACTGCGCCCCGTTGGTGGCATGCAGGTCGATGGTGGCGATCGGGTCCCATGCTTCCACCAGGCGCAGCATCGCCTGCATCTCCGGCGCCTCCGCCTTGGCGTAGTCCCGGTTGAGGTTGTAGTTCTGCGCGGTGGTGCGCCAGCCCATCTGCTCGGGACCGCGCTGGTTGGGGCGGTTCCAGGCGCCGAAACGCTCGTGGCCGTCGACGCTGAACACCGGCACGAACAGCCACACCAGCCGTTCCAGGCTACCCGGGGCCGCCTCGCCGTCGAGCACCTGGCGCAGCGCCAGGAAGCCTGCGTCCTTGCCGTCGATCTCGCCGGCATGGATGCCGCCCTGCATCAGCACCACCGGCAGGCCGCGCTCGCGTGCCGCTTGCGGATCGAGCGCCCCGCTGCGCGAGACGGCCAGCGCCTTCATCGGCCGCCCCTCGGGCGAGGTGCCGAAGTCAAAGCAGCGCACCGCATCCGGATAGGCCTCGGCGAAGGCCGCGCACAGCTCGACGACTTCGGCGTACCGGCCGGTGCGGACGAAGCCGCTGCGTTCGGCTTCGGCGGCGAGCGCCGGTTCTGCGGCCGGGGCGGGTGCGGAGGGCAGGAGCCAGAGCAGGAGCGGGGCGAACAGAGCGAAACGGGTCATCGTGCGCGGGCGGCCTCGGGAAGGGCGATCATGATGCCCGTTCGCGCGCCCGGCTGCAGCGTGCCGCCAGCGGCCCCGGAGCGCTGGGGTGCGCGATGGATATCCTGCTAGGCTTCGGAACCGCGCCCGCGTCCGCGACGGATGGAACTGGATGGAATCGATCGTCACCCTCGCCATCATCGGCGTCACCGTGCTGGTGTCATGGCGGGCGTTCGAACGTCCGCGCCTGATCGAGCGGCTGCTGCTGTGGCCGCCGGCGATCGACCGCCACCGCCAGTACGAACGGCTGGTGACGCACGGTTTCGTGCACGCCGACTGGATGCACCTGTTGTTCAACATGATCACGCTGTACTTCTTCGGCGGCGCGATGGAGGCGTTCTACGCCGAGCGGATCGGCAGCCTCGGCTACCTGGCCTTCTACCTGTCGGCGATCGTGGTGGCGATCCTGCCCACCTACATGCGCCACCAGCACGACCCGGCCTACCGCAGCCTGGGCGCCTCGGGGGCGGTCTCGGCGGTGCTGTTCTCGTTCGTCCTGCTGGAGCCGTGGGCGCCGATCTACCTGTTCCTGATCCCGATCGGAATCCCGGCGTTCGTCTTCGCGCTGCTGTACATCGGCTACAGCATCTGGATGGACCGGCGCGGCAGCGACAACGTCAACCACAGCGCCCACCTCTGGGGCGCCGCCTACGGGATGCTGTTCACCGTGACGATGGAGCCGCGCGTGGCCACCACCTTCCTGGCGCGGCTGGCCAGCCCCTCGTTCGGGGGCTGAGCGCGCCTCGAAGACGGTTCAGGCCGCGACGGCGGTCTGGCGGACGATGCCTTCCTCGGCGCCGTAGGTCTGGACCAGGGCGCTGAACACCTGCTGGTCGAGGCGGGTGTATTCGCTGCTGTCGGTCTCGCCGTCGCGGGCGAGTTCGTAGAGGCGGTTGACTGCCTCGAGTTCTCCGGAATGATCGAGCATGGCGGTCTCGGGGTTGGATCGTCGCAGGGTTGCTTGTTGTAGAAGCAATAAGCGTGCCGGAAAAATCTGTGCGTCGTTGCACAAATTTTCTGACGCCTGGGGGCAGACCGGAGCGGTTCCCGGCCGTGACTGACTGATGCCGCCCTGGGCAGTCCCGTCACCGCCCTTGGATCCGGGCTGTGCTATTCCCGGGGCCACCACCCGACAGTTCCACGAGGAGATCCAATGCCGATGACCCGGACCCGGGCGACCAGCCTGCTCAACAAGACGGAGATGGGCCTCTACGACGACAGCAGGGCCAACCCGCTGCGCCGCCTCGACAGTGCCGCGCTGCGCAGCCGCATCGAGCGGGCCCGCAAGGCGCGCGACCGCGCCCGCGACCTGGTGCAGCGGCCGAAGCCGGCCTCGCGGAGGCGCGCGGGGAACCAGGGCGGACCGGGCGGAACCGATCGCCAGCGCGGTCGTGACAAGGCCGAACTGCTGGCGGAAATCCTCCGACGTTTCGAGGCGCAGCTGAAGCTCGCGCGCAAGCGCGAAGCTGCGGCGGACAAGGCCGCCAAGGCCACTGCCAAGAAGGCCACCGCCAAGAAGGCCACCGCCAAGAAGGCCACCGCCAAGAAGGCCACCGCCAAGAAGGCCACCGCCAAGAAGGCCACCGCCAAGAAGGCCACCGCCAAGAAGGCCACCGCCAAGAAGGCCACCGCCAAGAAGGCCACCGCCAAGAAGGCCACTGCCAAGAAGGCCACCGCCAAGCGTGCCGACACACCGGGAACGCCGCGGCGCCGGCGCCGGATCACGCCCGAGCAGGCGCTCGAGAACACCCGCGCCCTGCTCGAGGCCAAGCAGGAGCAGGCCCGCCGGCCAAAGCCCTGGCAGAGCGTCGGCGGCGACGCCGCCGATGTCCCGGCCACCGGCTTCCAGTCCACTGGCGCCGCACAGCGGGCGGAAGCGCTGCATGCCGCCGAGGCGCGGCTCTCTGCGATCCAGGGCAGCGTCGGCACCCGTGACCGCATCAACCAGGGCAAGCGCGACCACCGGGGCGATGCCGGTGAATGACCCGGCCCCGGCGGAAGGGATCCGCCACGATCCCGCCGCCGCGACGTTCGCGCTCGAGGCCGATGGCCATCGCGCGGTTCTCGCCTACGAAGTCGTCGACGGCGGGATGGCCATCGTGCATACCGGGGTGCCGGCCGCGATCGGCGGCCGCGGGATTGCCGGGCGCCTGGTCGAGGCGGCATTGCGGCACGCGCAGGAGGCGGGGCTGGCAGTCGACCCGCGCTGTTCCTATGCCGACGCCTGGATGCAGCGCCATCCGGAGTACTCGGCGCTGCGGGCCGCGCCCGGCTCCCGGGCGTCCGGCGGCCCCCAGGCCCCCATTCACACTTTTGTCCGCAAGTAGGGTATGGTGCCCAAACTGTTCAAAGCGGGATCACGGTACATCGTGGCTCCGATGCGGTAGATCAAAGGCTGTACGCCCGGCTCCGGCCGGTCGGGACGATCCGCTCCATCGCTTTCGCGTTACCCCTTGCTCGACAGTCGCGGCGCCGCAGTGCGCGGGCCGTGTCCAATTCAACAAGCTGTGTTTGAGGAGTAACAAAACGTGAGCGATCGCCAGACCGGAACCGTCAAGTGGTTCAACGATGCCAAGGGCTTCGGCTTCATCACCCCGGAAAGCGGCCAGGACGTCTTCGTCCATTTCCGCTCGATCCAGGGCACCGGCTTCAAGTCCCTGCAGGAAGGCCAGAAGGTCTCCTTCAAGGTCGTGCAGGGCCAGAAGGGCCTGCAGGCCGACGAAGTGCAGCCCGAGTAAGCCTTCACGGCTACGGCAAGCAGAGAAACCCGGCTCCGGCCGGGTTTTTCTTTGGCCGTCTCCATCGGTTCGTCACGCCGCCGACGCTACGATGCGCCGCCGCAGCCGAAGGGGCCGGAATGAAGCGTGGGTCGATCTGCCTGGTGTTGATGCTGGTGCTGGCGACGGCCGCGTGCCGCCGTGAATCCGGGCCGCCGCAGGTGCCGGCTCCGGCGCAGGACGCGCAGATGAGCGGTCCCGACGGGGCGTCCGTGCCGCGCCCGGCGGCTCCGGCCGTTCCGGTGGAGCTCGAGGACGTCATCGAACACGATCCCCGCTTCGTGGTCGGCATCAGCTACCCGTCGGCCGCCAGCCGCTATCCGGGCCTGGCCGCCGAGCTGAACCGCTATGCCCAGGCGGCGCGCGCCGAGCTGGCCGCCGCCGTCGACGCGATGGGCGAGGGCCGTCCGCCCGCTCCCTACGACCTGTCGCTGGAATTCCGCATGGTCGCCGAGACCCCGCGGGTGGTGGCGGTGGCCGCCGACGGCAGCACCTACACCGGCGGCGCCCATGGCAACCCGCTGGTGGCCCGCTTCGTGTGGCTGCCGCGGCAGCAGCGGCTGCTGCGGGCGCAGGATCTGTTCGCCGACCAGAGCGGCTGGCAGGCGCTGGCCGGTTACGTGCGCGAGCAGCTGCACGCCGAGCTGTCGCAGCGGGTGGACGCCGAGGAACTGGAGCCGGGGCAGCGCCTCGAGACGATCCGGTCGGCCGGGCGCATGATCGACGAGGGTTCGGCCCCCGACCCGGACAACTTCGCCCACTTCGAGCCGGTGATGGCGGTGGACGGCCGGATCCGGGCGCTGCGCTTCGTGTTTCCTCCGTACCAGGTGGCTCCCTATGCCGACGGCACCCGCAGCGTCGAGGTGCCGGCGGACGTGCTCGCCGCGCATCTGGCAGAGCCGGTCAAGCCCCTGTTCGTGACCGGCTGAATACGGCGCCCGGGGCGCTAGACTAGACTGGTGGCGGGCCGACCGGGGGCTGAAACATGGCCACCAGCGAACGATTGCGGCGGCGGGTGCGGGCGCTGCTGGAGCAAGCCGACATCCGCATCGACGGGAGCCGCGAATGGGATCTGCGGGTCCACGATGCGCGTTTCCATGCCCGGGTGCTGGCGCAGGGATCGCTCGGCCTGGGCGAAGCCTACATGGACGGGTGGTGGGAGACCGGCTCGCTGGACGGGCTGCTGCTGCGGATGATGCGTGCGCGCCTGGACGAGCGCGTGCATGGCCTCGGCGAGGTGCTCGACGGCGCCCGCGCGCTGCTCTTCAACCTGCAGGATCGGCGCCGTGGGCGCGCCGTCGGCGAGCGTCACTACGACCTGGGCAACGACCTGTACGCGGCGATGCTCGGTCGGCTGATGGTCTACAGTTGCGGCTACTGGCGCCACGCCACGGATCTGGACGCCGCCCAGGAGGCCAAGCTCGACCTGTGCTGCCGCAAGCTGGGGCTGCGGCCCGGGATGCGCCTGCTCGACATCGGCTGCGGCTGGGGCGAGATGCTGCGCTTCGCCGCCGAACGCTACGGCGTTGCCGGCGTGGGAGTGACGATATCGCGCGAGCAGGCCGCGTACGCGCGGCGCCTGTGCGCCGGGCTGCCGGTCGAGATCCGGCTGCAGGACTACCGCGAACTGGACGAACGCTTCGACCGCATCGTCTCGATCGGCATGTTCGAACACGTCGGGGTCAAGAACTATCGCCGCTATTTCCGCCTCGCACGCCGCTGCCTCGAGAAGGACGGACTGGTCCTGTTGCATACCATCGGCAGCAACGTCTCGCGCCACCGCACCGATCCATGGATCGACCGCTACATCTTTCCCAACTCGATGCTGCCGTCGGCGGCCCAGATCGCGCGCGCGCTCGAGCGGCGCTTCGTGATCGAGGACTGGCACGGCTTCGGTCCCGACTACGACCGCACCCTGCAGGCCTGGCGCGACAACATCGAACGCGCATGGGACACGCTGCCGCCGCGCTACGACCAGCGCTTCCGGCGCATGTGGCGGTTCTACCTGGCGGCCTCGATGGCCAGTTTCCGGGCCAGGCGCATCCAGCTGTGGCAGCTCGTGCTCTCGCCCGACGGGTTGCCGGGCGGCTACGACGCGCCGCGCTGATTCCCGGGCCCACGCGGCGGGCGCTGCCCGATCCGCGACGCCGGCCACATTCGCGGTGCGGGCCGGTTCCGTTTTCGTCGCGGGACCGTCAACGCGGCGCAACCTGGGCCGGCAACCCTGCGCAGGCCGGTTCGGACAGGGGGCGCCGGCCCACCCGCCACCCTGGAGGCACGACGCCATGTCCCCCCGATATCGATACCGAGTCATCCGCCACCGATGCCCGGCCGCGGTCGCCGCGCTGCTGTTCTTCGCCAGCAGCTTCGCTGCCTGCGCGCAGGACGGCGCGATGAGCGCCCGGGCCGAATCCGCACAGCACCACCGCGACCGCCACGGCCTGATCGTCATCGCCCACCGCGGCGCGAGCGGCTACCGCCCCGAGCACACCTTGGAGGCCTACCGCCTGGCGATCCGCCAGGGCGCCGACTTCATCGAGCCGGATCTGGTCGCCACCAGCGACGGCGTGCTGATCGCCCGCCACGAAAACGAGATCTCCGGCACCACCGACGTGGCCGAGCGCCTCGAGTTCGCCGACCGCCGGACCACCAAGGTGGTCGACGGTACGGCGGTGACCGGCTGGTTCACCGAGGACTTCACCCTCGCCGAGATCCGCACCCTGCGCGCCAGGGAACGCATTCCCGAAGTCCGGCCCCGCAACGCGCGCTACGACGGCCGCTTCCAGGTGCCGACCTTCGCGGAGGTGGTGCGGCTGGCGAAGCGGGAGAGCCGCCCGGGGCGCATCATCGGCGTCTATCCGGAAACCAAGCATCCGACCTACTTCGCGCGCGAGGGCATGCGCCTGGATGGCACGCCGATCGGCATGTCGCTGGGAGCGAAGCTGGTCGAGACGCTGGTGGCGGAGGGTTTCACCGATCCGCGCCAGGTCTACATCCAGAGCTTCGAGGTCGAGAACCTGCTCGAACTCGAGACCCGGATCATGCCCGCGGCGGGCGTCGACCTCCCGCTGATGCAGCTCTACAGCGACTTCGACGAGGCCACGCCCTACGACATGGCCTGGCACGCCGCGCAGGGCAGCGACCCGGCGGCGGTGTACGGCGGGCTGGCCGAGTTGGTGGAAGGCGGGATCGGCGCCGGCACCCGCTACGGCGCGCTGGCCACCCGGCCGGTGCTGGCATGGATGAGCGCGCACTACGCCAGCGGCGTCGGCCCGTGGAAGAACGACCTGTTGCCGCGGACGCCGCTGGCGCCGCCGGTCGACGTGGACGGGGACGGTCGCGCGTTGCTGGCCACGCGCACCACCGGCCGCGTCCATCCGATGCTGGGCCACGCGCTGGCCGCGGGGTTGAAGGTCCATCCCTACACCCTGCGCGCCGAAGAGGCCTTCCTCGCCCAGGCGCCCAACGGCGTCGCGCAGTCGGTGGTCGGCGAGGCGCTGCAGTTGTACGCGCTTGGGGTGGACGGAGTCTTCATCGACCAGCCCGACCTCGGCGTGACCGCCCGCGAGATCTTCCTCGACCTGGCCGATCCGCTATAGCCCGGGGATGCAAAAAGGCCGCCCGGATTCCCGGGCGGCCCGCGTGCGCATCGCGTCGATGGCGACGGCCTGGATCAGGAGTCGGCCGGCAGCGTTGTCGGCTCGGCCTCGGGCGGTGCGCCGTCGTCCGTGTCCGGTACCACCAGGCCGCGCTTCTCCAGCAGCGGGGTGATGTCGGGGTCGGCCCCGGAGAAGTCGCGGAACAGCTGCAGCGCATCCTTGCTGCCGCCCTGGGAAAGCAGGGTGGCGCGGAAGCGGTCGCCGTTGGCGCGGGTCAGGCCGCCGTGCTCCTCGATCCACTTGACGGTGTTGGCGTCCAGCACCTCGGACCAGATGTAGGCGTAATAGCCGGCCGAGTAGCCGCCCATGATGTGGCTGAAGTAGGGCAGCTTGTAGCGCGGCGGCACCGCGGCGAAGTCGATGCCGTCGGCGGCGAGGGCTTCGGCTTCGAACCGCACGATCTCGTCCGCGGCCGGAATCGCGTCGCCCTCGGCCTGGTGCAGGCGCTGGTCGAGCATCGCGGCGGCCAGGTACTCGGTGGTGGCGAAGCCCTGGTTGAACCTGGCGGTCTCGAGCACCTTGTCCAGGAGCTCCTGCGGCATCGGTTCGCCGGTCTCGTGGTGCTTGGCGTAGTTGGCCAGGATCGAAGGCCAGTCCGCCCACATCTCGTTGACCTGCGAGGGGAACTCGACGAAGTCGCGCGGCACGCTGGTACCGCTGAAGTAGGGGTAGGTCACATCCGAGAACATGCCGTGCAGCGCATGGCCGAACTCGTGGAACATGGTGATGACCTCGTCCCAGGTCAGCAGCGTCGGCTCGCCGGCCTGCGGCTTGGGAATGTTCTGGTGGTTGGCCACGACCGGGCTGGTGCCTTCGAGCTCGGATTGCGAGACGTAGGAGTTCATCCAGGCGCCGCCGCGCTTGGAGTCGCGGGCATACGGATCGAAGATGAAGATCGCCAGCTGGCTGCCGTCCGCGTCGAACACGTCGTAGATCCAGGTGTCCGGGTGGTACTTCGGCAGGTCGGTCCGCTCCTTGAAGCTGATCCCGTAGAACTGGTTCGCGGCGTGGAACACGCCGTCCTCGAGCACGCTCTTCATCTCGAAGTACGGCTTGAGCTGGGACTCGTCGAAATCGTACCTGGCCTGGCGCACCTTCTCGGTGTAGAAGGCCCAGTCCCACGGCTCGAGTTCGAAGCTGGCCTCGCCCTTGGCGGCCTGTTCCTGGTCGATCATCGCCTGCAGATCGGCGGCCTCGCGTCGGGCGTTCGCCACCGCCGCCGGCGCGAGCTGACCGAGCATGTCGTTGACCGCCTGCGGGGTCTTGGCGGTCTCGTCCTCGAGCACGTAGGTGGCATGGTTGGGATAGCCGAGCATCTTGGCGCGCTCGTCGCGCAGCTTCACCACCTGGGCGATGATGCCGGTGTTGTCCCACTCGTTGCCGCGCGCGCCGCGCGCCACCGAGGCCTTGAAGATGCGTTCGCGCAGGTCGCGGTTGGTCAGCTGCGACAGCGGCGGCTGGCCGGTGGTGTTGAGCAGGGTGATGACGTACTTGCCTTCGTGTCCGCGCGACTTGGCGGCTTCGGCGGCGGCGGAGATCTGCGCCTCGGTGAGGCCGTCGAGCTCCTCGCGGGTGTCGACCACCACCGCCGAATCGTTGACTTCGGCCAGCACGTTCTGGCTGAACTTCGTGCCCAGTTCGGCGAGCTCGGCATTGATCTCCTTCAGACGCGCCTTCTGGGCATCGTCGAGCTTGGCGCCGGAGCGCACGAAATCGGTGTAGTAGCGCTCGACCAGGCGCACGCCCTCGGCGTCCAGGCCCAGCGAATCGCGATTCTCGTGCAGGGTCTCGATCCGCTCGAACAGCTGCGGATTGAGCGCGATGGCGTCCTGGTGCGCGGCGAACCTGGCCGAATAGTCGGCCTGCAGCTGCTTGCGCGTATCGTTGGTATCGGTGCCGACCAGGTTGAAGAACACGCGCACCGCGCGGCCGAGCAGCTGGCCGGACTTCTCCAGCTCCAGAATGGTGTTCTCGAAGGTCGGCGCTTCGGGGTTGGTGGCGATCGCCTCGACCTCGGCCAGGTTCTGCCTCATCCCGGCATCGAAGGCGGGCGCGAAGTGCTCGTCGCGGATGCGATCGAAGTGCGGGTACTCCAGTGGCAGCGTGCTCTTCTCGAGGAAGGGGTTGCCCTGCAGGGACTCGGCGCCGGACACGGCGGTCTGCTGGGCCTGGACGAGAACGGGGGCGGCGGCCATGCCGGCGACGGCGATGGCCAGGGCGAGACTGAGCGGATGCTTCATGTGGCTTCCCGGTGTGCGGATTGTCCCAAGCATAGCCCAAGCGCCGTGGACGGGACCCGTGACCATCGGCAGTGGCGGGAGGTCCCGGCGGGCGTGTGACCTTCGGCCATTGCCGGCGGCGCGCCGCGGGGCCACATTGGCCCGGCCGGACCCGTCCCGGCGCCCGGGAGAACGCCGCATGAAGCCCATCCTCGCGACCGCGCTGGCCCTGCTGCTGGCCGCGGACCCGGCCTGGGCCGCCGAGCGCCTGCGCTACGTCGCCCTGGTCGACGGCGGAACTCCGGCCGGTCACCAGCTGGTCGAGACCGGTGAGGACGGCGTCACCCGGGTGGAGTTCGTGTTCAAGGACAACGGCCGCGGGCCCGAACTGCGGGAGGAGTACACCCTGGCCGAGGACGGCACCTACCGCAGTTACCGGGTGCAGGGCGAATCGACGTTCGGGGCGAAGGTGGACGAGCGCTTCAGCCGCGACGGCACCCGCGCGCGCTGGCGCTCGACCTCGGATTCCGGGGAGCGCGAGATCGACGGGGTCGCGCTGTACACGCCGCTGGGCGGCACGCCGGCCGGATTCTCGGTGGCGCTGGGCGCGCTGGCGGAGCAGGGCGACGCCGGGCTGCCGCTGATCCCGAGCGGCACGCTGCGCGCCCGCCCGCTGGCCGAGGCGGTGGTCGAGAACGGCGCCGAGACCCGCACCGTGCAGCTGCTGGCGGTCACCGGCATCGGCTTCACCCCGCAGTTCGCATGGGCGACCACCGGCGAGCGGCCGCGGCTGTTCGCGTTCATCTTTCCTGGGTTCCTGCAGTTGATCGAGGAGGGCTGGGAAGCCAGCGCCGCGGCCCTGGAGGCGCAGCAGAAGGCCGAGGAAGGCAAGGCCCTGGTCGATTTGCAGCGGCGCCTGGCGCAGCCGCTGCCCGGGACCACCCTGGTGCGCAACGCGCGCGTGTTCGACAGCGAACGGGCGCAGCTGGGCGCCAGCGCCGACGTGCTGCTGCGCGACGGCCGCATCGTCGCGGTGACCGCGGCCGGCGGCGGCGGCGAAGCCGACCAGGTGGTCGATGCCGCGGGCCGGGTGCTGCTGCCCGGGCTGTTCGACATGCACGTCCATGCCGGTCGCTGGGACGGCGGCCTGCATCTGGCTTCGGGCGTGACCACGGTGCGCGACATGGGCAACGACAACGCCACGCTGCAGCAACTGATGCAGGAGGAGCGGGAGGGCACCCTGCTGTCGCCGCGGGTGGTGCCGGCGGGGTTCATCGAGGGCGAGAGCCCGATGTCGGCCCGCAACGGCTTCGTCATCGAGGACCTCGCCGGGGCGCGGGCGGCGGTGGACTGGTACGCGGCCAACGGCTACCCGCAGGTCAAGATCTACAACTCGTTCCCCAGGGAACTGCTCGGCGACACCGTGGCCTATGCCCACGAAAAGGGCCTGCGGGTCAGCGGCCACGTGCCCGCCTTCATGCGCGCCGAGGAGGTCGTCGCGCTGGGCTTCGACGAACTTCAGCACATCAACCAGCTGCTGCTGAATTTCTTCGTCACCCCCGACACCGACACCCGGACCCTCGAGCGTTTCTACCTGGTGGCCGAGCGGACCGCAGGCCTGGACCTGGATTCCAAGCCGGTGCAGGATTTCATCGCGCTGCTGGCGCAGAAGCAGGTGGCGGTCGACCCGACCCTGGCCACCTTCGAGTTCCTGCACCAGCGAGACGGCGAGCTGTCGCCGATCTACGTGCCCGTGGAGGACCACGTGCCGCCGGACGTGCAGCGCAGCCGCCGCGCCGCGGAGATGGACATCCCCGACGACGCCACCGCCGCGCGCTACCGCGAGTCGTTCGCCAAGCTGGTCGAGTTCGTCGGCCGCATGTACCGCGCCGGGGTGCCGATCGTCGCGGGGACCGACGAGGTCCCCGGCTTCACCCTGCAGCGCGAGCTGGAGCTCTACGTGCAGGCAGGGATGACGCCGGCGCAGGCGCTGCAGGTGGCGACCTGGACCGCCGCCGGGGTGTCCGGCACCCGCGGCGATCGGGGCTCGATCGCCCCGGGCAAGCGCGCCGACCTGGTGCTGGTCGACGGCGACCCGACCCGCGACATCGCAGACATCCGCAAGGTCGCGCTGGTCATCAAGGGCGCGACCGCCTATTCGCCCGCGGCGATCCACGCCGAGCTCGGCATCCGGCCGTTCGCCGAGGCGGCGACGGTCGAGGCGGCGGCGCGCTGAAGGTGGCCGCCGCCGTCGAGCGCACGTCGGCCTTCGATTTCGATGCGTACGACCTGGAGGGGCGCCAGCGGTCGCTGGGCGAGTATCGAGGCCGGGTGCTGCTGATCGTCAACGTGGCGTCGCGCTGCAGCTTCACCCCGCAGTACGCCGGGCTGGAAGCGCTGTGGCGCGACTACCGCGACCGGGGGCTGGTGGTGCTGGGCTTTCCCTGCGACCAGTTCCGGCATCAGGAGCCGGGCGACGCGGTGGAGATCCGCAGTTTCTGTTCTTCGAACTACCAGGTCTCGTTCCCGCTGTTCGCGAAGGTGGAGGTCAACGGCGGCCGCGCGCATCCGCTGTGGGTGTGGCTGAAATCGCGGAAACCGGGGTTTCTCGGGACCGCTGCGGTCAAGTGGAACTTTAGCAAGTTCCTGGTCGGCCGCGACGGCCAGGTGGTCTCGCGGCACGCGCCGAATCGGGCCCCGGCGTCGCTGCGCGGCGAGATCGAGCGCGCACTGGGCTGAGCGCGCGCGCCCCGACGCGTGTCCACCGCAGGGTGCGGCCATTCCACGCGGAAGCCGCGGTTGGCTGCAGCCCGGGTGGCGGCGATCCCGGGCGAGCCGGCGGCGCGGGCCTTCGCGTGCATGTCGCGATGGTGCGGCGCGCCCACCGGGGGCGCAGAGCCAGCGGAAGCTCAGCGGACGATGGTGACCGGAACGTCGGTCTGCGCGATCACCTTGCTGGACACCGAACCCAGCAGCACGCCCTTGACCGCGGTACGGCCGTGCGAGCCCATCACGATCATGTCGACGCGCGGCTTGTGGGCGATGGCGAGGATGGTGTCGGCGATCTCGCCGATCTCCGCGCGCTCGGTCACCTCGAGCTTCGCCCGCGCCAGGGCGCGGCGCGCCGGCGCCAGCATGTGCTCGTGGTTGTCGTCGTGCAGGCGCTGCGCGGCGGCGCTGCCGATCTTCTTCTCCACGCCCGGAAACAGCGGCGGGTCCACCGCCAGCAGGGTCAGCTTCGCCGGCTCCGCGAGCCGGCCGGAGAGCTGGATCGCGTACTTGACCGCGCGCAGGCTGATGTCGCTGCCGTCGACGGCGACCAGGATCTTCATCTTCGTTCTCCGCAAGCGGTGGGCGCGGCCATTCTACGCGCCCCGCGGCGGGCGGTGAACGGCGTCCCGCGGTGGGGTGAATGCGGACCCGGCCAGGACCGGGGTGGCGGTCATTTCTCGACGAAGGCGCGCTCGAACACGTAGTCGCCGGGCACGCCGATGCGGGGCGCCGCGGTGAAGCCGCGGCCATCGAGCAGGACGCGGAAGTCGGCCAGCATCTGCGGACTGCCGCAGATCATCGCCCGGTCGCGGGTCGGATCCAGCGGCTCGATGCCGAGCAGGTCGGCCATCCGCCCGCTTTCCATCAGCGTGGTGAGGCGGCCGCGGTGATCGCGACCGTCGAATCCGAAATCCTCGCGGCTGACGGCGGGGAAATAGCGCAGCTTGGCGGCGATCTCCTCGCCGAGGAACTCGTGTCGCGGCAGCTCGTTGACGATGTACTCCCGGTAGGCCAGGTCGGCGGCATGGCGCACGCCGTGGCAGAGGATCACCCGCTCGAAGCGCTCGTAGGTGGCCGGGTCCTTGATCACTGCCAGGAACGGCGCCAGACCGGTGCCGGTACCCAGCAGGTAGAGGCTGCGGCCCGGGTGCAGGTCGTGGATCAGCAGGGTGCCGGTGGGCTTGCGGCCGATCAGGATGTGGTCCCCGGGCCGCACGTGCCGCAGCCGCGAGGTCAGCGGCCCGTCGGGCACCTTGATGCTGAAGAACTCCAGCTGTTCCTCCCAGTTCGCACTGGCGATGGAATACGCGCGCATCAGCGGCTTGCCGTCGACTTCCAGGCCGATCATCACGAACTGGCCGTTGTCGAAGCGGAAACCGTCGTCGCGGGTGGTGGTGAAGCTGAAGTAGTCGTCCGTCCAGTGACGGACGTCCAGCACCGTCTCGGTGCCAAAGGCGGCTGACATGCGGGGAGGAAGCGAAGCGGACTGCGCACATTGTAGCCGACGAACCGGAACGCCCTGGCGGTGGCGGCCTCGACACCGCCTTTGCCGGGGGCCGGGCAGACTGCCGGCATGACCCGCAGGCTCTGGACCGTCGGCCATTCCACCCACGACTGGGACGCCTTCGTGGCGCTGCTCCGGGAGGCGGGGATTGCCGCAGTGGCCGACGTGCGCCGCTACCCGGGCTCGCGGCGTCACCCCCAGTACGCCGCCGAGGCGATGGCCAAGGCGCTGCCGCGCGCCGGGATCGCCTACGAGTCCTTCACGGAACTCGGCGGCAGGCGTCCGGCGCGGCCGGACTCGCCCAATACCGGCTGGCGCAACGCGAGCTTCCGCGGCTATGCCGACTACATGGCCACTTCGGGCTACGCGGCCGGCCGGACCCGGCTGGAAGCGCTCGCCGCCGCCGCGCCGACCGCGGTGATGTGCGCGGAGGTGCTGTGGTGGCAATGCCACCGCGCCCTGGTCTCCGACGATTTCAAGGCGCGTGGCTGGGAGGTCGTGCACCTGCAGCCGGGCGGCCGCAGCCAGGCGCATCCCTGGAGCGGCGCGGCGCGAATCGTCGACGGCCGGCTCGACTACTCGGCCCCCGCCGACGACCAGGGCAGCCTGTTCTGAGCCGCGCTCCCGCGGCGCGCCGGCGCGGGAGCTCAGCGGTAGCCGGCCGCCTGCAGCTCGAACAGCTCGGCGTAGCGGCCGCCCTGCGCCATCAGCTCGGCGTGGGTACCGCTGGCTTCGAGGGTGCCGCGGTCGAGCACCAGGATCCGGTCGGCCATGCGCACGCTGGAGAAGCGGTGCGAGATCAGCACCGCGGTGCGCCGCTCGGAGAGCTCCTTGAAGCGCCGGAACACCTCGAACTCGCTGCGCGCGTCTAGCGCGGCGGTGGGCTCGTCGAGGATCATCACCTGGGCGTCGCGCATGTATGCGCGGGCGATGGCGATCTTCTGCCACTGGCCGCCGGACAGGTCCACGCCGGTGCGGAAGCGCCGGCCGACCAGCTGCCCGTAGCCGCCGGGCAGGGCCTCGATCACCTCGTCCGCCATCGCCCTGCGCGCCGCGTCGCGGATCCGTGCGGCATCGTCCATCGCGTCCACCCTGCCCACCCCGATGTTCTCGCCGGCGGTGAGGTGGTAGCGCACGAAGTCCTGGAAGATCACCCCGGTGTTGGCGCGCAGCTCGTCCAGGTCGTATTCGCGCAGATCGCGGCCGTCCAGCAGGATCCGTCCCTCGTCGGGGTCGTACAGCCGCGCCAGCAGCTTGACCACGGTGGTCTTGCCGGCGCCGTTCTCGCCGACCAGCGCCAGTACCTCGCCCGCACGCAATTCGAAATCGAGGTGGCGCACCGCCCAGTGCTCGGCATCGGGGTAGCGGAAGCCGACGCCCTCGAACACGAAGCCGCGCGCGATCGGCCTGGGGAAGGGCGCCGGCTGCGCCGGCGAGCGGATTTCGGGTTCGATGGCGAAGAACGAGAACAGGTCGTCCAGGTAGAGGGCCTGTCCGGCGACCTGCGAGAACCCGGTCAGCAGGCCCTCCAGCAGTTGCCGGAGGCGGCGGAAGCTGCCGGCCAGGAAGGTCAGGTCGCCGATGGTGAAGTCGCCGCGCACCGTGCGCCAGGCGATGTAGGCGTAGGCGACGTAGTAGCCCAGGGTGCCGAGCGCGGCCAGCAGCGTGCCCCAGAACGCGCGCCGCCGCGCCAGCGCGCGGTTGGCGCGGAAGAAGCCCTCGGCCAGGCCGCGGTAGCGGGCGATCAGGAACCGGTGCAGGCCGAAGATCTTCACTTCCTTGGCGGTCTCGACGCTGGCGCCGGTCTGGCGCACGTACTCCAGCTGGCGCCGCTCCGGCGTCCACTGGAAGTTCAGCGTGTAGTTCATCGCATTGAAGTGCGCCTCGCCGACGAACGCCGGGATCAACGCCACCGCCAGCAGCAGGATCAGCCACGGCGCGTAGACCAGCAGGCCGATCGCGAAGCTGGCCACGGTGATCGCGTCCTGCAGCTGCCCGGCCAGCTGCCCCATCAGGTTCATCCGCCCCATGGTCTGGCGCCGGGCGCGATCGAGCCGGTCCTGCAGTTCCGGGTCCTCGAAGTCCTCCAGGTCGAGCGTCGCCGCGTGCTCCATCAGCCGCACGCTGGTGGCGTTGGTGAACAGTTCCGACAGCAGCGCCTCGGCGTAGGCCACCAGCCGGCCCAGCAGGTCCGAGAGGATCGCCAGCGCGAACTCCAGCGCCAGCAGCCACAGCAGGTGATCGAGCAGGCCGCCGCGCCAGGCCGCGCCGATCGAGTCGAAGCCCGGATCCAGGGCGACCAGCCGTACCGCTTCGTCGATGATCAGCTTGCCGACGTAGAGCATCAGGATCGGCAGAAACGCGCGCACCACGCGCAGCCCCAGACTGGACAGGGCCAGCCCCGGGCTCGCCGCCCAGGCCTGCCTGAGGAACGGCGGCAGGTTGCGCATCGCGTGGAAGCGCTCGCGCAGGCTCGGGTTCTGGCGCGCGGCGGGCGGCGGAGAGCTGGACATTTCGCGATTGTGCCTGCCCGTCGCCCCGGGCAGCTGCCGGTCGCCGGGAGCGTGCAGCGGCTGGACCCGGGCCCCGGGGCCCGCGCAGCCGGGAAAGCCCCGCGCTGCGGGGGAGGGCGGTCCCAGGTGTGGCGCGGGCGGTGGCCCACGACGGCGGCGTGCGCGCGGCCAGGTCGATCGCGGCAGTCCCGCGGACAATGCGCAGCGGGGCAAGGCTGACGCGGGTTCGCGGGTCCCCGTATACTCGTTCCTGGCCGCGGCGATTCGTCGCGGTTCATGCTATTTGTTCAATCGGTTACGGATCTTTATTGATCTTTTTTCTCATTTCGTGCGCCGCGGCGGGGCCGCGGCCCGCCAAGGCCTTCTGACCGCCGCATGCGCCTGTCCACGATCAAGCTGTCCGGATTCAAGTCCTTCGTCGATCCCACCACGCTGCACCTGCCGACCAACATGACCGGCGTGGTCGGGCCGAACGGCTGCGGCAAGTCCAACATCATCGACGCGGTGCGCTGGGTGATGGGCGAGAGCACCGCCAGCCGCCTGCGCGGCGATTCGCTGACCGACGTGATCTTTTCCGGGTCCTCGGCGCGCAAGCCGGTCTCGCAGGCGATGGTGGAGCTGGTGTTCGACAATTCGGACCACACCATCAGCGGCGAGTACGCCGCGTTCAACGAGATCTCGGTCAAGCGCACCGTCAGCCGCGACGGCCAGAGCAACTACTTCCTCAACGGCACCCGCTGCCGCCGCCGCGACATCACCGACCTGTTCCTCGGCACCGGCCTGGGCCCGCGCAGCTACTCGATCATCGAGCAGGGCATGATCAGCCAGATCATCGACGCCCGCCCCGAGGACCTGCGCGTGTACCTGGAAGAGGCCGCCGGCATCTCCAAGTACAAGGAGCGGCGCAAGGAAACCGAGACCCGCATCCGCCACACCCGCGAGAACCTCGACCGTCTCAACGACCTGCGCGAGGAGGTCGGCAAGCAGCTGCAGCACCTGGCCCGCCAGGCCCGCCAGGCCGAGCAGTACACGGCGATCCAGGCCGAGCGCAAGGTGCGCGACGCCGAGTGGAAGGCGCTCGAGTACCGCGGCGTGAACGCGCAGCTGCAGGCGCTGCGCGAAGGGCTCTCCCAGGAGGAGACCCGGCTGCAGCAGCTGATCGCCGAGCAGCGCGAGGCCGAACGCGAGATCGAGACCGGGCGGGTGCGCCAGCAGGAGGCCGGCGAGGCCCTGAACCGGGCCCAGGCGGGGGTCTACGAGGTCGGCAGCGTGCTCGCGCGCGTCGAGCAGCAGATCGCCCACCAGCGCGACCTTTCCGAACGGCTGCGCCGTGCCCACGAGGAGGCACAGGGCGCCCTGGCCGAGATCGGCGAGCACATCAGCGGCGACCAGCAGCGGCTCGAGGCCCTGCAGGCGGCGATCGTCGAGGCCGAGCCGCGTCTGGAGCAGCTGCAGGCCGAGGACGAGGCGCGCCAGGAGGCGCTGCGCGACACCGAGACCGCGCTGGCCGACTGGCAGCAGCGCTGGGACGGGCACGCCCGCGAGAGCGCCGAGGCGGCGCGCGGGGCCGAGGTCGAGCGCACCCGGGTCGACTACCTGGACCGGCAGTCGCTGGAGGCGGACCGCCGCCGCGACGCGCTGACCGCCGAGCGCGCGGGGCTTGACCTGGAAGCGCTGGCGGAGGCGTTCGAGGGGGTGCAGGCCCGGCACGACGAACAGAAGTCCGGGCTGGAAACCCTGGCCGCCGACCTCGAGGCGCGCAAGCAGGCCGCGCTGGCGCTGCAGGACGAGCAGCGCAGCGCGCAGAACGAGATCTCGGAGACCCGCAAGCGCGCCCAGGAGGCGCGCGGCCGGCTGTCCTCGCTGGAGACGCTGCAGCACGCGGCGCTGGGCCAGGAGCAGGGCGCCGCGGTGGAATGGCTGCGGCGGCAGGGGCTGGATTCCGCGGCCCGGGTCGGCGAACGGCTGGAGGTCGAGCCGGGCTGGGAGAACGCGGTCGAGGGCGCGCTGGGGCAGCTGATCGAAGGGGTGCTGGTCGACGACCCGCAGGCCCTGGTCGGGGCGCTCGGCGATCTCGGCGAGGGCCGCCTGGCGCTGGTGGCGGCCGACGCCGGCGCCGCGGACTTCGCCGCGACCTCGCTGGCCGCCAGGGTTCGCGGGCCGCTGGCGATCCGCCGCCTGCTGGCGCGCCTGCACGTGGCCGAGACCCTGGAGGAGGCGCGGGCGCTGCAGGCCGGGCTGGATCCGGGAGACTCGGTGATCACCCGCGGTGGCGAGCGTCTCGGTGCCGGCTGGGTGCGGGTGCTGCGCTCGGGCGCGGCCAAGCAGGGTGCGCTGCTGCGCGAGCGCGAGATCCAGGAGCTGCGCGCCGAGATCGCCGCGCTGCAGGAGCGCGAGGCGGCGCTGGAGGCTGAGATCACCGCCCGCCGCGACCGCCTGCTGGCGGCCGAACAGCAGCGCGAGGACGCGCAGCGGGCCCAGTACCTGGCCCACCGCAGCGTCTCCGAACTGGCCGGCCAGCTGCAGAGCCAGCAGGGCCGGCTGGACTCGGCGCGCAACCGTATCGCCAGGATCGACGAGGAGCTGGCGCAGCTGCACGAGACCCTGGACGCCGGCGCGCTGCAGACGCGCGAATCGCGCGGCAGGCTCGAGGACGCGGTGGCGCGGATGGCGGAGCTGGAAGCCGCCCGCCAGGGGCTGGAGGCCGAGCGCCGCCGCCTGGCGGAGGCCCGCGACGCCGCCCGCGACGCCGCCCGCGGCTCCCGCGATGCGGCGCACGCGCTGGCGCTGACGCTGGAATCCCAGCGCGCCCAGGTCCAGGCGCTGACCCAGGCGCTGGAGCGGATGGGCGGCCAGCGCGGCCAGCTCGACAGCCGCCTGGAGCAGCTCAACGCGCAGCTCGCCGACGGCGATGCCCCGGTCCGCGACCTCGAGGCCGAGCGCCAGAGCGCGCTGGAGCAGCGGGTGGTCGCCGACAACGCGCTCAACGCCGCGCGGGCCGCGCTGGAGGGCGTGGAGAACGAACTGCGCCGCTTCGAGCAGGTGCGGCAGCAGCGCGACGAGCAGGCCCTGGCGCAGCGCGAGGCGATCTCGCAGCGCCGGCTCGACCAGCAGGCGCTGGAGATCCGCACCGGGCAGCTGTCCGCGGCGGTGACCGAGGCCGGGTTCGAGCTCGAGGCCGTGCTCGGCGGCCTGGCCGCCGACGCCGAGCCGGCAGCCTGGGAGAAGGCGGTCGCCGACTTCGATGCCAGGCTGCGCCGGCTGGAGCCGGTCAACCTGGCGGCGATCCAGGAGCATGCCGAGGCCGCCGAGCGCAAGGAATACCTGGACCGCCAGGACGCCGACCTCACCGCGGCGCTGGAGACGCTGGAGGATGCGATCCGCAAGATCGACCGCGAGACCCGCGGACGCTTCAAGGACACCTTCGACCGGGTGAACTCGGGCGTGCAGGAGCTGTATCCGCGCCTGTTCGGCGGCGGCCACGCCTACCTGGAGCTGACCGGCGAGGACCTGCTCGACACCGGAGTGGCGATCATGGCGCGGCCGCCGGGCAAGCGCGTGTCCAATATTTCGCTGCTCTCCGGCGGCGAGAAGGCGATGACCGCGGTGGCGCTGGTGTTCGCGATCTTCCAGCTCAACCCGGCGCCGTTCTGCCTGCTGGACGAGGTCGACGCGCCGCTCGACGAGGCCAATGTCGGGCGTTTCAGCGCGATGGTCACGGAGATGAGCGAGAAGGTGCAGTTCCTGTTCGTGACCCACAACAAGTCGACGATGGAGGCCGCACGGCAGCTGTCGGGCGTTACCATGCGCGAGCCCGGCGTCAGCCGCCTGGTCTCGGTCGACCTGGCCGAGGCGGCGCGGCTGGCCGGCGCGGCCTGAGCGCGGCGGCGCGTCGCCGGCCGCGGCCGGACGGCGGCGGCTGTGCAACCCCGAGGAGATGACGATGTCGGACGAGTGGCTGTTGCGGATCGGGATCCTGTTGGCGGGTGCGTTCCTGCTGGCGGCGATCTGGTACTTCGGCACCCGGCCACGGCAGAACTCGCAGGGCCGGCGGCTGAAGGCCGAGCAGCGCGGCGAGCGCCCACGCATGGAACCGACCCTCGGCGCCCAGCTGGAGGAGGAGCTGGCCGGCAACGGCGGGGCCGCCGAGGAGGCGGTGCAGGCCGAGATGGAGCTGTTCGACAGCGCGGTCGGCGAGCCCGCCACGCCCAACGCGGAACTGGGGCGACGGGTCAGCGAGGATTTCGACAAGATCGTCACGCTGTACATCGCGGCGCGCGCCGGACAGGTACTGCGCGGGCCCGACATCGTGGTGGCGGCGGAGAAGGCCGGCCTGACCTACGGCCACATGAACGTGTTCCACCGGCTGGTGGAGGGGCACCCGGAGCGCGGGCCGATCTTCAGCGTCGCCAACATCCGCAAGCCCGGCAGTTTCGAGATGGCCGAGATCCAGTCGCTGGAAACGCCGGCGATCGCGTTCTTCCTGACCCTGCCGGCACCGGTCAGCGCGCTGGACGCCTGGGACGCGATGCAGCCGACCGCGCAGCGCATGGCGGAACTGCTCGACGGGGTGCTGCTGGACGAACAGCGCAATGCCCTGGGGCGACAACGCGTCGCCCACCTGCGCGACGAATTGCGCGCCTACGACCGCCAGCGCGAGGCCCCGCCGTTGACCCGCAGCCCGCGCTGGTAGGTCCGCCCGGGCGTCCCTGTCTCGGGCAGGCGGCACGGAGCTGCAGCCCGGGCGGAGACTCGACCTCGCGCCAGCAGCCGGCCGGTTAGAATCCGCCGATGCCCGCCAAGCCCGCCGCCCGCGCCGCCGAACTGCGCCGCCTGATCGACGACGCCAACTACCGCTACCACGTGCTCGACGAGCCGAAGATCCCCGACGCCGAGTACGACGCGTTGATGCGCGAACTCGAAGCGCTCGAGGCCGGGCATCCGGAGCTGGCCAGCGACGACTCGCCGACCCGCCGGGTCGGCGCCGCCCCCTCCGCGAAATTCGCCGAGGTGCGGCACGCGGTGCCGATGCTGTCGCTGGGCAACGCCTTCGAGGAACAGGAGGTGCGCGACTTCGTGCGCCGCATCGCCGAGCGCCTGGAACGCGACGCGCCGGTGTTCTCGGCCGAACCCAAGCTGGACGGCCTGGCGATCAGCCTGCGCTACGAGGGCGGCGCCTTCGTCCAGGGCGCCACCCGCGGCGACGGCGCCACCGGCGAGGACGTGAGCGCCAACCTGCGCACGGTCAAGGCGATCCCGCTGAAGCTGCGCGGCAAGGGCTGGCCACGGGTGCTCGAGGTACGCGGCGAGGTGTACATGCCGCGCGCGGACTTCGAGGCCTACAACGCCCGCGCCCGCGCCTCCGGCGGCAAGGTGCTGGCCAATCCGCGCAACGGCGCCGCCGGCTCGCTGCGCCAGTTGGACCCGCGCGTCACCGCGCAGCGCCCGCTGAGCTTCTTCGCCTACGGCGCCGGGCTGGTCGAAGGCAGGGAACTGCCGGACACCCATTCCGGGGTGCTCGAGCGCTTGCGCGAATGGGGGTTTCCGGTCAGCGCGCTCACCGAGGTGGTCGCCGGCGCCGACGGCCTGCTCGACTACTACCGCCGCATCGGCGGCTGCCGCGACGGGCTGCCGTTCGACATCGACGGTGTGGTGTACAAGCTCGACGACGTGCGCGGCCAGCGCGAGATGGGGTTCGTCTCGCGGGCGCCGCGCTGGGCGCTGGCCCACAAGTACCCGGCGCAGGAGCAGTCGACCGTGGTCGAGGCGATCGACGTCCAGATCGGCCGCACCGGCGCGGTCACGCCGGTCGCGCGCCTGCGCGAAGTGCAGGTGGCCGGCGTCAACGTCACCAACGCCACCCTGCACAACGCCGACCAGATCGAACGCCTGGACGTGCGCGTTGGCGACACGGTGATCGTGCGCCGCGCCGGCGACGTCATTCCCGAAGTGGTTTCGGTGATCCCGGAGCACCGGCCGCCTTCGGCGCGCCCCTGGAAGATGCCGGCAGCCTGCCCGGTCTGCGGCGCCGAGATCGTGCGCGAGGAGGGCCAGGCGGTTTGGCGCTGCTCCGGCGAACTCAGCTGCCCGGCGCAGCGCAAGGAGGCGATCCGCCATTTCGCCTCGCGGCGGGCGATGGACATCGAGGGCCTGGGCGAGCGCTACATCGAGGACCTGGTGGACTTCGGCTATCTCGAGTCGGTCGCCGACCTGTACCGTCTCGGGCTCGACGACCTGTTGGAGATGAAGCGCCGCGCCGACGAGCGGGACGGGACCACGCCGGAAACGGTCAAGGCCGGCAAGGTGGCGACCAAATGGGCGGAGAACCTGGTCGAGGCGATCGCCCGGAGCCGCGAAACCACCCTGGCCCGGTTCCTGTTCGCGCTCGGCATCCAGCACGTCGGCGAGAGCACGGCGAAGGCGCTGGCGGCGTGGTTCGGCGAACTGGAGCTGATCCGGCGCACGCCCTGGCCGCTGTTCAAGCGGGTGCCGGACATCGGCGGCGAGGTCGCGCGCGCGCTCGGGCATTTCCTCGACCAGCCCGGCAACCAGCAGGTCATCGACGCGCTGCTGGCGCGTGGGGTCCGCATCGGCGATAGCCATCCGCCCTCGCCGAAACTGCGCGACGGCCTCGACCTGGCCACGCTGCTCGCCGACCTGGAGATCCCGCGGATCACCGCGGTGCGCGCCGGGCAGCTTGCCGCGGCGTTCGCAGACGCCGCGGCGCTGCGCAAGGCGCCGGCGCACAAGCTGGTGGCCGCCGGGCTGCCGGGCGAGGCTGCTGATTCGTTCGTGGCCTGGCTGGCGGAGGAGGGCAATGCCGGTGTGTTGCTGGCGGCGGCGCGGATGCAGCGCACCCTGCTGGAACGGATGCCTGCAGGCGCTGCAGGCGGCGCGGGCGTCGCCGGGCCGCTGGACGGCCGCACCGTGGTGTTGACCGGCACGCTGCAGGCGATGACCCGCGACGAGGCGAAGGAGAGACTCGAGGCGCTCGGCGCCAAGGCGGCGGGCAGCGTGTCGAAGAAGACCAGCTTCGTGGTGGCCGGCGAATCGGCGGGCTCGAAGCTGGCGAAGGCCGAGGAACTGGGCGTGGAGATCTGGGACGAGGCGCGGCTGCTGGAATTCCTGCACCGGCATGGATGAGGGCCGCTGACCGTGAGCGGGGTGGCGGAACCCGCCGGCTGGCGCCCCTCGGCGGCCCTGGAGGTCCTGCGCTTGCGCGCCCGGCTCAACGCCGCGGTTCGCGCGTTCTTCGCCGATCGCGGCGTGCTCGAAGTGGAGACGCCGGTACTCTCGCAGGCCGGCAATACCGAGCCGAACATCGCCTCGTTCGCGCTCGACTTCAGCGGTCATCGCGATGCCGGCGCGGCGCGGCGCTGGCTGCGGACCTCGCCCGAGCACCCGCTCAAGCGCCTGCTGGCGGCGGGCATCGGCGACTGCTACGAGCTCGGCCGGGTCTTCCGCGACGGCGAGGCGGGCGGCCGCCACAATCCCGAGTTCACCATGCTCGAGTGGTACCGCACCGGCTGGGACCACCTGCGGCTGATCGACGAGACGGTGGCGCTGGTGCAGGCCGCGCTGGCGCTGGCGGGGCGGCAGGCCTTGGTCCGGCAATGGACCTATCGCGGGCTCTATCGCGACCGGCTCGGCCTGGACCCCATGTGCGCCGGTGATGACGAACTGCGCGCGGCGCTGGGCGACCTCGCCATCGACCCGGCGGGCCTTGGACGCGACGACTGGCTCGACCTGTTGATGACCCACCGGATCCAGCCCGGCTTGGATCCCGATTCGATCCTCGTCGTGCGCGACTATCCGGCCTCGCAGTGCATGCTGGCGAGGGTGCGCGCGGACGATGGCGATCCCGATCCGGCGCCGGTGGCGGAGCGCTTCGAACTGTACCTCGGCAGCCTCGAGCTGGCGAACGGCTACCACGAGCTCGCCGACCCCGCCGAGCAGCGCGCCCGGTTCGCCGGCGAGCTGGAGGCGCGCGCGGCGCGGGGGCTGCCGCTGCCCCAGGTCGATGCGCGGCTGCTTGACGCGCTGCAGCATGGGCTGCCGGACTGTGCCGGGGTGGCCCTGGGCGTGGACCGGCTGATGATGGCGTTGCTCGATACCCCGCGGATCGCCGATGTGCTCGCCTTCGAATTCGCGCGCGCCTGAGCCGGCCGAGGCACGTGCACGGCCAGGCTTCACCGTGAGCGGTTAGATTGTCCTCAGTCGAGCGCGTGGGAGGGGCGATGAGGCAGGGCCTGCGGTCTGCGGTGGTGTTGGCGGCGACGCTCGGGTGCGGCGGCTGTGCGCTGTGGCCGGGTGGGAGCGATCCGCCCGCCGCGGCGACGAACCAGGCGCCGGCGCCACTGCGCTGCGCGTCGCGCGACAACCGCCGCTACTACTGCCAGGCGGACACCAGCCAGGGGGTGCGCCTGGTCCGGCAGCTGTCGCCGGCCGAGTGCATCCAGGGAAGCAGTTGGGGCTACGACGGCCACGGAGTCTGGGTGGCGGGCGGCTGTCGCGGGGAATTCGTGGTCGGCGCGGCGGCGAGGGCGCCCGCGGGGTCGGCACCGACGCTGGTGCGCTGCGAGTCCGCAGGCAACCGGCACCGCCGCTGCAACGCGGTGGTCGAAAGCGAGGTGCGGCTGCTGCGCCAACTGTCGCGCACCCGCTGCGTGCAGCGCCAGAACTGGGGCTGGGACCGCGGCGGGGTGTGGGTGGACGGCGGCTGCGGGGCGGAGTTCGAAGTGCGCTGAGCGCGCCCTCGCGCGGGCGGCGCCGCGGCGCCGCTACACTTGCGCGATGACCCAGACCATCGACTACGCCCGCTACGACCGTATCCGTCCGATCCGCTGGACCGGCCAGGCGCTGGAGCTGCTCGACCAGCGCCGGCTGCCGTTCGCCGAGGAGTACATCGCCTGCGGCGACAGCGACGCGGTGGCCGCCGCGATCCGCGAGCTGGTGGTGCGCGGGGCGCCGGCGATCGGCATCGCCGCCGCCTGGGGCGTGGTGCTGGCCGCGCGCGCGGTGGAGGCGAAGGACGGTGCCGCGGCCGCGCCGCTGCTCGAGCCGGCGCTGCAGCGGCTCAACGCCGCGCGCCCGACTGCGGTCAACCTGGCCTGGGCGCTGGCGCGCATGCGCGCCGCGCTGCTGCTCGCCGGCGGCGACTGGCGCATCGCGCTCGAGCGGGAAGCGCGCGGCATCGAGACCGAGGACCTGGCCGCCAACCGGCGCATGGGCGAGCTGGGCGCGGCGTTGATCGCGCCCGGTTCCGGGGTCCTGACCCATTGCAATACCGGCTCGCTCGCCACCGCAGGCTTCGGCACCGCGCTGGGGGTGATTCGCGCGGGCGTGGCCCAGGGCCGGATCGGCCGGGTGTTCGCCGACGAGACCCGGCCGTGGATGCAGGGCGCGCGACTGACGGTGTGGGAACTGCAGCAGGACGGCATCGACGCCACGCTCATCGCCGACGCCGCCGCCTCGCACCTGCTGCGCAACGGCGAGGTGCAATGGGTGGTGGTCGGCGCCGACCGGATCTGCGCCAACGGCGATGTCGCCAACAAGATCGGCACCTACCAGCTGGCGATCTCGGCGCGCTTCCACGGCAAGAAGGTGATGGTGGTGGCGCCGTCCTCGACCGTGGACATGGCCACCCCTTCGGGCGAGGCCATCGAGATCGAGGAGCGCGACCCGGCCGAGCTGCTGGGCGTGGCCGGCAGCCGCACCGTCGCCGACGGGGTGCGCGCCTGGAACCCGGTCTTCGACGTCACTCCGGCGGCGCTGATCGACGCCATCGTCACCGAGAAGGGCGTGGTCGACCGTCCGGACGAAGCGTCGATGCGGGCGCTGTTCGGCGCCTGAGCCGGGCCACGGCGGGCGCCTCGGCGGGGCGCGATCGCGCGTTTCTGCCCTCTCCACGCCCGCCCCTTGCTAAGTCATTGTTTTGCAGGCAGAAACGGCTCGCGTGAACGGGGCTGGCGTGGTATGATTTCACGTCTTTTCAACGCGTTGCCGATGCGGCCGCGCGGCGAGTCGCCGGGAACCGCCCGGCGGCCGCCCGCGAGGGCCCGCGCAGCCAGGATGCAAGCACCCTAGATGGTCGATTCCGCGAAAGAAATCATCCCCGTCAACCTCGAAGACGAAATGCGCCGCAGCTACCTCGATTACGCGATGAGCGTGATCGTGGGGCGCGCGCTCCCGGACGTGCGCGACGGCCTCAAGCCGGTCCACCGCCGGGTGCTGTTCGCGATGAACGAACTCGGCGCGCACAGCAACAAGCCGTACTACAAGTCGGCACGCATCGTCGGCGACGTGATCGGCAAATACCATCCCCATGGCGATTCCGCGGTCTACGACACGCTGGTGCGCATGGCGCAGCCGTTCTCGCTGCGCTACATGCTGATCGACGGGCAGGGCAACTTCGGCTCGGTGGACGGCGACTCGGCCGCGGCGATGCGCTACACCGAGGCGCGGATGTCGCGGCTGTCGCACGAGCTGATGGCCGACATCGACAAGGAGACCGTCGATTTCCAGCCCAACTACGACGAGAAGGAACAGGAGCCGTCGGTGCTGCCGGCGCGGGTGCCGAACCTGCTGGTCAACGGCTCGGCCGGCATCGCGGTGGGCATGGCGACCAACATCCCGCCGCACAACCTGGCCGAAGTGGTCGACGCCACCATCGCCCTGATCGACGATCCGCAGATCGACATCGAGGGCCTGATGGAGCACATCCCCGGGCCGGACTTCCCCACCGCGGGCATCATCAACGGCGTCGGCGGCATCCATCTGGCCTACCGCACCGGCCGCGGCCGGGTGCGCATGCGCGCGCGCGCCGAGATCGAAGTGGCCGACAACGGCCGCGAGGCGATCGCCGTCACCGAGATCCCCTACCAGGTCAACAAGGCCCGGCTGATCGAGAAGATCGCCGAGCTGGTGAAGGAGAAGAAGCTCGAGGGCATCAGCGAGCTGCGCGACGAGTCCGACAAGGACGGCATGCGCATCTACATCGAGATCCGCCGCGGCGATTCGGCCGAGGTGGTGCTCAACAATCTCTACCAGCAGACCCAGCTGGAATCGGTGTTCGGCATCAACATGGTGGCGCTGGTCGACGGCCGCCCGCAGCTGCTGAACCTGAAGCAGATCCTCGAGGCGTTCGTGCGCCACCGCCGCGAGGTGGTCACGCGCAGGACCATCTTCGAGCTGCGCAAGGCGCGCAACCGCGCGCACATCCTCGAGGGCCTGACCGTCGCGCTGGCCAACATCGACGAGATGATCGAGCTGATCAAGACCTCCGAGAACCCGCAGGTCGCCAAGGAGCGGATGCTCGCCCGCACCTGGCAGCCCGGCCTGGTCGGGGCGCTGCTGGAGGCTGCCGGCGCCGAGTCCTCGCGGCCCGAGGACCTGCCGGACGGGGTCGGCCTGCTGGCCGGCGGCTATCAGCTCACCGAGGTCCAGGCCCAGCAGATCCTGGAAATGCGCCTGCACCGCCTGACCGGGCTGGAGCAGGAGAAGCTGACCGAGGAATACCGGCAGCTGCTCGACGCGATTCGCGGGCTGATCGGCATCCTCGAGGATCCGGATCTGCTGATGGAGGTGATCCGCACCGAACTGCGCAACCTCAAGGAAGAGTTCGGCGACGCGCGCAGAAGCGAGATCCGCGCCAGCGAGGAGGACCTCGACATTCTCGACCTGATCGCCCCCGAGGACGTGGTGGTCACGCTGTCGCATGCCGGCTACGCCAAGCGCCAGCCGGTCAGCGCCTACCGCGCGCAGAAGCGCGGCGGCCGCGGCCGCAATGCCGCGGCGACCAAGGAAGAGGATTTCATCGACCGGCTGTGGCTGGTCAATACCCACGACACGCTGCTGACCTTCACCAGCGCCGGGCGGGTGTTCTGGCTGCCGGTGCACCAGTTGCCGGATGCCGGGCCCAACGCCCGCGGCCGCCCGATCGTCAACTGGGTGGCGCTGGAGGAGGGCGAGCAGGTGCAGGCGGTGGTGCCGGTGCGCGAGTACGCGGACGGCCGATTCGTGTTCTTCGCGACCCGCAACGGGACCGTCAAGAAGACGCCGCTGACCGAGTTCGCCTACCGGTTGCAGCGCGGCAAGATCGCGATCCGGCTGGACGAGGGCGATGCGCTGGTGGACGCGGCGATCACCGACGGCAGCCGCGACGTGATGCTGTTCGCCTCGAACGGCAAGGCGGTGCGCTTCGACGAGGCCTCGGTGCGCTCGATGGGTCGGACCGCGGCGGGAGTGCGCGGCATCCGCCTGGCCGAGGGCGAGTGCGTCTGCAGCCTGATCGTGGTCGAGGGCGAGGGCGACATCCTAACCGCGAGCGCGCGCGGCTACGGCAAGCGTACGCCGGTCGCCGAGTACCCGAAGAAGGGGCGCGGCACCCAGGGCGTGCTGGCGATCAAGACCAGCGAGCGCAACGGCCATCTGGTCGGTGCGATCCAGCTCAGCGACCACCACGAGGTGTTGCTGATCTCGGACGGCGGCACGCTGGTGCGGACCCGCGCCTCGGAGATCTCGCAGGTGGGGCGCAACACCCAGGGCGTGACACTGATGCGGCTCGCCTCCGACGAGAACCTGCAGGCGGTGGAGCGGGTCGACGCCTCGCTCGACGACGAAGTCGAGAGCGCCGTGGAGCAGCCGGGTCCGGAGCTGCGGCCGGAGGCCTGAGTTCCTGGTGCGGCGCTCCGCACGGTCGCGGGGGAGCGCCTGCCGGGCACTCCGGTCAGTCGCTCCCCCGATACCCGCTTGGTGACCGAAGCGCCCGGCAGGCGCTCGGACGACACGCGGAGGAGCGTGCCATGCACGCGAAAGCCGACGTCGTCGGCCGGCACTTGGCATCGCCACCACCTACCCGCAACCACCCGCGGCCTTCGCGGCCGTGTGGCTCCACGACGCGCGTTTATACTCGGGCCACTCCAGGAGGGGGCTTCCCGATGATCCACAGGCTTGCGTCCGCGGCGCGGCATTGCCGAGTCTCATTCATGCTGCTGGCGCTGCTGTTGCTGGCTGGCTGCGGACGCGACGAGACCGGACAGCTGCCGGCGCCGAGCGGCGAGGCCATCCAGGCCGAACGCGAGACGATCGAGGGCTTCGGGCTGGCGCGGGCGTGGCCTGACCAGCGCCGCGACGGCCTGGCGATCGCGCTGGAGTTCTCGCAGCCGCTGGTGGGCACCCAGGATTTCGACGCGCTGGTCACCTTCGCCGGGCCGGTCGAGGGCGACAGCAGCTGGACCCTGGACGAGGACGGCCGCACCCTGCGTTTCCCGTTCGTCGAGGCCAACCGCGACTACACCGTCCGCATCTCCGCGGACCTGACCGCGACCGACGGCACCCGCCTGGGCGAGACCGTCGAGCGACGCATCCATACCGGCGACCTCGAGCCCGCAGTCGGTTTCGCATCGCAGGGCAGCGTGCTGCCGGCGCGCGAGAGCCGCGGCCTGCCGGTGGTGTCGTTGAACGTCCCCGAGGTGGATGTCGAGTTCCTGCGCGTGCGCGAGCGCGCGCTGCCGGCGTTCTTCGCCCAGTACCAGCGCGGCGGGCGCCGCGGCAGCTGGGAGTTGGAAAACGACTACCGCGAGCAGCGCCCCCTGGCGCAGCTGGCCGAGCCGGTCTACGTCAACCGCTTCATCCTCGGCGGGGAACGCAACGAGCGGGTGCTCACCTACCTGCCGCTTCAGGGCATCGAGGAACTCCAGCAGCCCGGGCTGTACTTCGCGGTGATGAAGCGCACCGGTTCGTTCGAGAGCGAGTTCGAGACCGCGTTCTTCAGCGTCAGCGACATCGGCCTGCACGCGCGTGCCTACCAGGAGCGGCTGTTCGTGCACACCGCTTCGCTGGAAAGCGGTGGCGCGGTGGCGGGGGTGGAGTTGCGGGTGCTGGACAAGGCCGGGGAGACGGTGTTCCGCGGCGAGACCGACGGCAACGGCAACGCGCTGCTCGACTACGCCCTCGACGCGGCCCACGTGCTGGTGGCCAGCCGCGGCAGCGACGTCTCGGTGCTGCCGTTCAACCAGCCGGCGCTGGACCTGTCCGAGTTCGCGGTCGGCGGGCGCGGCCAGGCCTGGTTCGACGTATTCGCCTGGTCGGGGCGCGACCTCTACCGTCCCGGCGAGACGGTGCGGATCTCGGCGTTGCTGCGCGACCACGACGGCGCGCCGGTGGCGGCGAAAGACGGCGCCGGGCAGCCGCTGTTCGCGCGGCTGAAGCAGCCCGACGGCAGGATCCTGTTCGAGACCCGGCTGGAGGCGGGCCCGCAGGGCTACTACCGGCTCGAGCGGGAAATCCCGGTGGATGCCGCGACCGGCCGCTGGCAGGTCGAGTTCCGCACCGATCCGGGCAGCGCCGAGGCGGTGCAGGGGATGACCCTGCGGATCGAGGAGTTCCTGCCGGAGCGGATGAAGCTCGAGCTCGACAGCGCCGCGCCGCGCCTGGCGCCCGGCCGGCCGCTCGAGCTGCGCGCCACCGGGGCATACCTTTACGGGGCGCCGGCGGCCGGCAACCGGTTCACCGCGACCCTGGCGGTGTCGGTCGAGCAACATCCGGTGGAGGCGCTGCCGGACTACTTCTTCGGCGATCCCACCGTCCAACTGCCGCGCGAGCCGAAGGAGGTCGTGGACGGCGAACTGGATGCCGAGGGCGTGCTGGAGGTGGACATCGCCCTGCCCGAGGAGGCGAAGCCGGTCACCCCGCTCTCGGCACTGGTGACCGGCAGCCTGTACGAGACCGGCGGCCGCACCGTGAACCGCAGCCTCGAGCGGGTGCTGTGGCCGGCCGACGCGCTGGTCGGATTGCGCCCGCTGTTCGACGACGCCGAGGGCAGCGCGGCCAACGCCAACGCCGGCTTCGAGCTGGTCCGGGTGGACGCCGCCGGCGAGCCCAGGCCGGCGCAGGGGCTCGAGGTCACCCTGGTGCGCGAGCACCGCGACTACCACTGGCGCCACGACCCCGAAGGCGGCTGGGACTACGAGTTCACCCGCCGCTTCGAGAAGCTCGAGACCCGCACCGTCGGCGCCGGCGCCACCGCGCTGCGGCTCGACTTCCCGGTGGAGTGGGGGGAATACCGGATCGACGTGCTCGACCCCGGCACCGGGCTGACCACGCGCTATCCGTTCCGCGCCGGCTGGAGCTGGGGCGACCAGAACCGGGGACTGGATGCGCGCCCCGACAAGGTCAAGCTGGCGCTGGACCGCACCGGCTACCGCGCCGGCGACACCCTGAAGGTGACGGTGACGCCGCCGCATCCCGGCAGGGGCCTGCTGCTGGTCGAGTCCGACCGGCTGCTGTACGTGCAGGCGATCGAGGCGGAGGCGGGCAGCGAGTTCGAGATCCCGGTGACGGAAGACTGGGAGCGCCACGACGTCTACGTGACCGCGCTGGTGTTCCGCGGCGGCAGCGCCGCCAGCAAGGTGACGCCGGCGCGTGCGGTCGGCATCGCCCACGTGCCCATGGAGCGCGGCGACCGGCGCGTGGCGGTGGGCCTGTCGGTGCGCGAGCGGGTCCGTCCGGAGCGGCCGCTGCGGGTCAACGTCAGCGCCCCGCAGCTGGCCGGCAAGGAGGCCTGGGCGACGGTCTCGGCGGTCGACGTGGGCATTCTCAACATCACCCGGTTCCCGGTGCCCGATGCGCTGGCGCATTTCTTCGCCCAGCGGCGCTTCGGGGTGGACGCCTACGACGTCTACGGCCGGGTGATCGAGAGCTACGAGGGCGGACTGGCGCGGCTGCGCTTCGGCGGCGACATGGCGCTGGATGCGCTGCCGCAGGCGCGGCGCCCGACCGCGCGCGTGCAGACGGTGGACCTGTTCGCCGGCCCGGTGAAGCTCGACGCCGACGGCAACGCCAGGGTGGATCTGGAGGTACCCGACTTCAACGGCACCCTGCGGGTCTCGGCGCTGGTCTATTCCGCCCGCGCCTACGGCAGCCGCGCCCGCGAGACCGTGGTGCGCGCGCCGATCGTCGCCGAGGCGAGCATGCCGCGGGTGCTGGCGCCGGGCGACCGCAGCACGGTCACGCTCGACCTGACCAACTACACCGGCAAGGCCGGCGAGTTCTCGGTGCGGGTGGACGGCGAAGGCCCGGTGAGCATCGGCGAGGGCACGCGCACCGCGACGCTGGCGGCCGAAGGCAAGGCCACGCTCAGCTTCCCGCTGGCCGCCGCCAGTGACTACGCCGTGGCGCAGGTCCGGGTACGGGTGGAGGGCAACGGCGAGCGCGTGGACCGGCGCTACGAGCTGCCGGTGCGCGCCGGCTGGCCGGCGGTGCTTCGGGCGCAGACCCGGGCCCTGGATCCGCTCGCGCCGGTGACCATGGATGCGGCGCTGGCCGAGGGGCTGATGCCGGGATCGGTGCAGGCGCGGATGAGCGTCAGCGCGTTGCCGCCGATCCCCTACGCCAGCGCGCTGCAGGGCGCGCTGGACTATCCGTACGGCTGCGCCGAGCAGACCACCAGCCGCGGCTATGCCGCGCTGATGCTGGATCCGGACACGGTGCGGATGCTCGGCATCCGCGATGTCGAGCCGGAGCAGCGCCGCCGCTTCGTGGAGGGCGCGTTCGGGCGCCTGGCCTCGATGCAGGCGGCGAACGGGCACTTCTCGATGTGGGGCGGCGAGGGCGGGGTCGCCCCGGCACTGACGCCGTACATCGCCGAGTTCCTGCTGGAGGCCCGCGAGGCCGGCTTCGCGGTGCCGGAGACGGTGCTGCAGAAGGCACTGGAGCGGCTCAACGAGGATCTGCTGGCCGGCGGCCAGGAGTTCTATGGCCAGGACCACCGCCAGCATCTGAAATTGGCCTACCAGGCGCATGCCGGCTACGTGCTGGCGCGATTGGGGCGGGCGCCGCTGGGCACGTTGCGCGCGCTGTACGACAGCGACCGCGGCCGGAGTCTGACCGCGCTGCCGCTGGTGCAGCTGGGGCTGGCGCTGCGCCTGCAGGGCGACACCGCGCGCGGCGACCGCGCCATCGCCCAGGGCTTCGCCATGGACGACGGCCGGCCGCGCTACCTGGCCGACTACGGCAGCGCGCTGCGCGACTCGGCGCTGATGATCGCCCTGGTCGCCGAGCGCGACGCCGCCAAGCCCGCCTACGTCGCGCGCGCGGTCGAGGTCGGCCGCGAACTCGACGCGCGCCGCAGCCAGCGCTGGGTCTACCTCAGCACCCAGGAGCAGATCGCACTGGCGCGGCTCGGGCGGGCCCTGGCCAGCGACCAGCAGCGGCGGGTGTCCGGGCTGCTGCGGACCGGCGATACCGAAGAAGCCGTGGCCGCCACCCGGGTGTTCGGGCGCAGCTTCGACTTCGCCGCGCTTACGCGCGGGGTGCGCTTCGAACCGCGCGGCGAGCCGCCGATGTACGCCAGCCTGGAAGTGGCCGGCGTGCCGCGCCGCGCCCCGGAGCCGGATTTCAGTACGCTCAAGGTCGAGCGCAGCCTCTACCGCACCGACGGCAAGCCCTGGACGCCGGGCCCGCTGAAGGAGGGCGAGGCGCTGATCGTGGCGGTATCGGTTACCGCCGACCGCGCCATGCCCGACGCGCTGCTCACCGACCTGCTGCCCTCGGGCCTGGAGATCGAGAACTTCAACCTCGGCGACACCGAGCAATGGGCGGGGGTGACGGTGCAGGGCGTGGAGCTGTCGGAGCGCGCGGGGGCGGCCGATATCCGCCACGAGGAATACCGCGACGATCGCTACGTGGCGGCGCTGGCGCTCGATTCCGGACGCACCGCGCGCGTGTTCTATCTGGTCCGGGCGGTGACGCCCGGCAGCTATGCGGTGCCGCCGCCGCTGGTGGAGGACATGTACCGCCCGCAGCTGCGTGGGGTGGGGCGCGCGGTGCCGGAGACGATCACCGTGGTCCAGCCGTAGCGGAGCAGGGGGCCGCTCTTGGGTACTGGCCAGCGCGATGGGACCGACCAGGGCGACCACGGCGTTCCCGGAGCCGCGCCGGATGCGGCCGGCTCCGGGCGTCGGCGCGGGTGGCGACGGCTGCTGCCTTGGTTGCGTTGGGGCAGCGTCAGCGCGCTGCTGGCGCTGCTGGTGCTCGACCTGGCCTTTCCGCCGCCGCTGCCGCGGGCGCGCGACACCAGCACCCTGGTGGTGGCGCGCGACGGTACGCCCTTGCGTGCGTTCGCCGACGCGGAAGGGGTCTGGCGCCATCCCGCGGATCCGGACAGCGTCTCGCCGCTCTACCTCGAGGCGCTGCTGACCTACGAGGACCGCTGGTTCCGGCACCATCCCGGGGTCAATCCGCTCGCGCTGCTGCGCGCGGGGCTGCAGTGGGCGCGCGGCGGTCGGATCGTCTCCGGCGGCTCGACCCTGACGATGCAGGTGGCGCGGATCCTGGATCCACCGGCCGACGGCCGTACCCGCGCGCTGGGCGCCAAGCTGCGGCAGATGCTGCGCGCGCTGCAGCTCGAGGCGCGCCTGTCCAAGCGCGAGATCCTGGTCCTGTACCTGGAGCGGGCGCCGTTCGGCGGCACCATCGAGGGGGTCGAGACCGCCAGCTGGGCCTACCTGGGCAAGCCCGCGGCGCGCCTGTCGCGGGCCGAGGCGGCGCTGCTGGCGGTGCTGCCCCAGGCGCCCAGCCGGCTGCGCCCGGACCGCCACCCGGAGGCGGCGCGCGCCGCCCGCGACAAGTTGCTGGCGCGCATGGCGGCCAGCGGGGTGTGGTCGCGCGCGGCGATCGCGGACGCGCGCATCGAGCCGGTGGTCTCGCGCAGCCTGCGCCAGCCGCTGCACGCCGCGCTGCTGGCGCAGCGCCTGCGCGACGAACGCCCGCGCAGCGCGCGCATCGTCACCACCATCGATGCGGCCCTGCAGAGCGCGCTGGAGGAGCGCGTTGCGGCCTATTTCGCCGAGCTGCCGCCGCGCACCTCGGCGGCGCTGCTGGTGGTCGACAACGCCAGCCTCGAGGCCCGTGCCTATGTCGGCTCGGTGGCGTTCGGCGATCGCGCCCGGCTCGGCCACGTCGACATGGTCCGCGCGCTGCGTTCCCCCGGGTCCACGCTCAAGCCGTTCCTCTACGGGATGGCGCTGGACGACGGCCTGATCCACTCGGAGAGCCTGCTGGTGGATGCACCGCAGGCGTTCGGCGACTACCGGCCGGGCAACTTCGACGCGGCGTTCAACGGTCCGGTGTCGGCGGCGACTGCCCTGCGGCTCTCGCTCAACGTGCCGGCGGTGGACCTGCTCGACCGGGTCGGCCCGGCGCGCTTCGCGGCGCGGCTCGAAAACGCCGGCATCGCCCTGCGTTTCCCGCGCGGCGCCGTTCCCAACCTGTCGCTGATCCTGGGGGGGACCGGCGCCACGCTCGAGGACCTGGCCGGCGCCCAAGCGGCGCTGCAGCGCGGCGGCATCGCCGGCCGGGTGCGCTATACCGGCGATACGGCGCCGCTCGAACGGCGGCTGATGTCACCGGGGGCGGCCTGGATCGTCACCGACATCCTTGCCGCCAACCCGCGCCCCGGCGAGCGCCGCGACACCTTCGACCGCGGCGGTAGGCCGCGGGTGGCCTGGAAGACCGGCACCAGCTACGGCTTCCGCGATGCGTGGGCGCTGGGCGCCACCGCGAAGTACACCGTGGCCGTCTGGGTGGGCCGTCCCGACGGCACGCCGTTGCCGGGGCAGTACGGAGCGATCACCGCGTTGCCGCTGCTGTTCGAGGTCTTCGACACCCTGCCGCGCGGTCGCGCAGCCCCACCGCCGCCGCCGGAGGTGGCGCGTCGCGACGTCTGCTGGCCGCTGGGGACGGCGGCCGACGCTCAGCCGGCGGCGCTGTGCCAGCGGCGGCTGGAGGCCTGGGTGCTCGGCGGAGCGGTACCGCCCACGTTCGCCGAACGCGACGCGCGGCTGTGGAGCACGGGGCGGCAGCGCTTCACGGTCGACGCCGGCACCGGACAGCGGCTGTCGGCGTCCTGTGCCGGGCCGCACGACGCCCGCGAGGCCGAGATCGCGCGCTGGCCGGCGCTGCTGTCGCCGTGGCTGCCGGCAGCCACGCGGCGGGCCTCGACCCTGCCGGCGCTGGCCCCGGACTGCGCGCCGGACGGCCGCGACGCGGTCGCGTCGCTGCGCATCGACGGGCTCGACGACGGCGCCACCCTGGCGCGCGCGCCGGGCAGTGCCCATGGCGCCAGGCTGTCCCTGCGAGCGCTCGGTGCGCCGGGCCGGGTGCAGTGGCTGCTCGACGGCCGCTGGATCGGCGAGACCCGCGGCACGCGGCCGCTGTTGCGCGAGTTCGGCGAGCCCGGGGCGCACACGCTGACCGCACTGGCCGACAGCGGCGCCTGGACGCGGGTGCGGTTCCGGGTGGTGCGCTGAGGGCGCGAAGGCCTGCCGGCCGCGGTGTCCCGCCCGGCGCCGGCCGCTCAGTCCAGGTTGGCCAGCACGTGCTCGGCGCTGGAGACCTTGAATTCGCCCGGCGCCTCGACGAACAGCTTCCTGACCACGCCGTCCTCCGCGTACAGGGCGAAGCGCTTGGCGCGGGTCCCCATGCCATAGGCGCTGGCGTCCATTTCCAGCCCCAGGGCCCGCGCCAGGTCGCCGTTGCCGTCGGACAGCATCCGCAGGCCCTCGGGCACGTGCAGGCTGTCGCCCCAGGCCTTCATCACGAACGGGTCGTTGACCGCCAGGCAGGCGACCTCGATCCCGCGCGCCCGGAACTGTTCGAAGTGCTCCACGAATCCCGGCAGGTGGCGCTCCGAGCAGGTCGGGGTGAAGGCCCCGGGCACCGCGAACAGCACCACCTTCTTGTCGTTGAACAGGGTCGGGGTATCGATCGCCTGGATGCCGTCGTCGATGTGCTTGAGCACCACTTCGGGGATGGTGTCGCCGGGTTGGATGGCCATGCGGAGAGTCCTGTGGGGGTCGACTGAATGCAGTCTAGCGGGTGCGGGTTACGGTGGCGCCAAGTCCTTGAAACCGGTCCGCCCAGTTCCCAGTTGACCGTCATCCGGCCGCGACGGCCGTGCAACCGACGATGGAGAAATCCGATGAGACACGTAGTCCGTTATCCGCAGCAGTGGCCGGTCCAGTCCGCGATGCAGGACGAGATCCGCCAGGTCTTCAAGCAGTTCTTCGACGGCGAGAACGAGCAGGACGAGTCTTCCGTGGTCACCAGCCAGTGGGTGCCGCGGGTTGACATCATGGAGGAGGGCAACCGTTTCGTGATCCATGCCGACCTGCCCGGGGTCGATCCGCAGGAGGTCGAAGTGCTGATGGACAAGGGCATCCTGAGCATCCGCGGCGAGCGCCGCGCGGCCGGCGGCGAGGAGGCGCGCTATTCGCGCGTCGAGCGCCGTACCGGCAGTTTCCACCGCCGCTTCGCGCTGCCGGACAGCGCCGATCCTGAGGGCATCACCGCCAGCGGCCGCAACGGCGTGCTGGAGATCAGCATTCCGAAGCGTCCGGAGACCACCCCGCGGCGCATCCAGGTGGGTCCAGGCGGCAACGCCACGCAGTGACGGGGGCGCCGGATTCGGCGGCGATTCCGCGAGAGCGCGTCCGGTCACGGCCTGCAAGCCCGCTTGCGGGCCGTGACGTTTGTGGGGATCCTCGGAACGGTGACGGGTCGCGCGGCCGGCCCTCGGCCTGCCTCGGTTCGTCGCGGCCCTCTTCGAGTGCAAGGTTTGCCATGCAGTTCAAGGATTATTACGAGACCCTCGGCGTCGAGCCCGGCGCCGGCGAGGCCGAACTCAAGACCGCGTACCGGCGGCTGGCGCGCAAGTACCACCCCGACGTCAGCAAGGAGGCCGGGGCCGAGGAGCGCTTCAAGGCGGTCAACGAGGCCTACGAGGCCCTGCGCGATCCGGCCAAGCGCGCCGCCTACGACCAACTGCGCGCGCGCGGCTACCGCCCGGGCGACGAGGTGCAGCCGCCGCAAGGCGGCTTCGGCCAGGGCGGGCCGGGGGGCGTGGACTTCGACGAAATCTTCGCCGGCGGCGGTGCCGGCGGGGGATTCAGCGATTTCTTCGAGGAGCTGTTCGGCCGGCGCCGGCCCGGGGCCGGCCCGCAGCCGGGACGCGGCGCGCCGCCCCGCGGCGACACCCGCGCCCGGCTGGCGGTGCCGCTGGAGGCGGTGTACGAGGGGCGCTCGCTGCGCATCAACGTGGCCGGCAAGGCGTTGGAGGTACGCATCCCCAAGGGGGTGCGGCCCGGCCAGTCGATCCGGCTCAAGGGACAGGGCGCCGGCGGCCGGGGCGATCTGCTGCTGGAGGTCGAGTACGCCGCCCACCCGCAGTTCGAGGTCGATGGCGGCAACATCGTGCATGTACTGCCGGTCGCGCCCTGGGAGGCGGCGCTCGGCGCGAGCGTCAGCGTGCCGACCCTGGGCGGGCCCGTGGAACTCAAGGTTCCGGCCGGCTGCGAAGCCGGACGCAAGCTGCGCCTGCGCGGGCGTGGCCTGCCGGGGGTGCGCGGGGGCGCGGCCGGCGACCAGATCGTGGAACTGGAGGTCATGGCCCCGCGCGCGGAGAGCGAGGCCCAGCGCGCCGCCTACCGCGCATTGCAGCAGGCATTCGGCGACGGCTGGCGCCGGGCCTGAGCCGGCCAGCGGTGCCTCGACGGGCGTGCCGGGCCGGCGTTCAGCCGGTCGCCGGTTCCTGGGCCTTCGCCGCAGCGTCGCCGGCGCCGAGGATGCTGGCGATCACGTCGGACAGCTCGCTCTCGCTGAACGGCTTGGTGAGATAGCCGCGCGCGCCCTGGCGCATGCCCCAGATGCGGTCGGTTTCCTGGTCCTTGGTGGTCACCAGCACCACCGGGATGTGGCGCGTGGCGGGATCGCGGCTGATCGAGCGGGTCGCCTGGAACCCGTTGAGGTTCGGCATCACCACGTCCATCAGGATCAGCTCGGGCAGCTCGCGCTTGGCGGCCTCGACGCCCGCCTGGCCGTCCTCGGCGGCCAGCGCCTCGTGGCCGAGCTTCTCCACGATGCGGCGGATGCCGGCAAGCTGCGAAGGCGAATCGTCGACGATCAGGATGCGCGCCATGTCGTTCCCCGGGGTGTGCGTGGAATTGTAACTGCGGCGCCGGTCTCCGCAAGGCGAGGCGCCGCGTTTCCAGCGGATTTCCCGCGTACCCTGGGGCCTCGCTCCATGCGAATCAATTGCCTGCGTCACGGAATTGAAGCCGGCACTACGAAGCGGCGGCGCGCCGCTACGCCAATGCGACCACGGTCCGGCCCAGCGATCCGCCGGCGAGCATCGTGGAGAACGCCCCGGGCAGCGCTTCCAGCGCCACCTCGCGGGTCAGGATGCGCTCCAGGTGGCGCGGCTTCCAGTCGCCGGCCAGGCGCCGCCAGACCTCGTCGCGGATGTCGCGCGCGGTGCCGGCCGAAGCCACCCCGAGCAGCGACACGCCGCGGATGATGAAGGGCATCACCGTCGCCGACAGCGCGTGGCTGGCGGCGAGCCCGGCGCTGGCGACGTTGCCGTAGGGGGCCGTCTGCGCCAGCAGGCTGGCCAGCATCGCCCCGCCGACGTTGTCCAGGCCGCCACCGAAGCGGGTCGACTCCATGGGCCGGGTGGTCGCCAGCGCATCGCGGCCCAGCACCTCGCTGGCGCCGATCGCGCGCAGGTACCCGGCGTGCTCCGGCTTGCCGCTGATGGCGTGCACCTCGTAGCCGGCGCTGCTGAAGATGTCCACCGCCAGCGAGCCGACCCCGCCGGTGGCGCCGGTGACCGCGAGCGGGCCGAGCGCCGGGGTCTGCCGGTTCTCGGTCATCCGCAGCAGCGCAAGCGCGGCGGTGAAGCCGGCGGTGCCCAGGATCATGCTCTCGCGCAGGTCGAGCCCGGCCGGCAGCGGCACCGCCCAGCGCGACTCGATGCGTGCGTATTGCGAATAGCCGCCGTCGCGGGTCTCGCTCAGGCCGCAGCCGGTGACCAGGACGGCATCGCCCTCGCCGAAGGCCTTGTCGGTCGAGGCCACCACGTGGCCGGCGACGTCGATCCCGCCCACCAGCGGAAAGCGGCGCAGGATCCTGCCCTGGCCGGTGCCGGCGAGCGCGTCCTTGTAGTTGACCGACGAGTACGCGGTGCGGATGACGATCTCGCCGGGCGCGAGGTCGTCGATCGAGACGTCCTCGATGCCGCTGCGATAGCCGCCGTCGTCGTCGTGGATGCGGAAGGCGCGGAATTTGGCGGGGATCGCGGTCATGTGCTCAGCGCAAGCCCTGGCGCCGCTTCTCGTCCAGCCATTTCGATGCCTGCGCCGGCTCATAGCTGCGCATCCAGGCGAGCAGGGCGTCGATGTCGTCGCCGGTCCACAGATCCAGGCGCTGGCCGGGATGCAGGAAGCGCTCGGCGACCATGCGGTCGAACATCGCCACCAGCGGCGACCAGAAGCCGTCGACGTCGAGGAACGCGCAAGGCTTGCGGCCGATGCCCAGCTGGCGCCAGGTCAGCATCTCGACGATCTCCTCGAGCGTACCGAAGCCGCCGGGCAGGGCGACGAAGCCGTCGGCCAGGTCGAACATGCGCAGTTTGCGCTCGTGCATCGAGCCGACGATCTCCAGGCTGGTGACGCCGCGATGGGCGACCTCCATGTCGACCAGCTGCTGCGGGATCACCCCGGTCACCTCGCCGCCGGCGGCGAGCACCGCATCGGCCACGGTGCCCATCAGGCCGATGTTGCCGCCGCCGTAGACCAGCCGGATGCCGTCCTTCGCCAGCCTCTGCCCCAGCGCGATCGCGCGCTCCGCGTAGACCGGGCTGCTCCCCGGATTGGAGCCGCAGTAGACGCAGAGGGTTTTCATCACGTCTCTAGTTCGTCTTGTGGATCGCCCGCTTGTCCAGCGCCATGGCCGCGTCGTGGATCGCCTCGGACATGGTGGGATGGGCATGGCAGATGCGCGCCAGATCGTCGGCGGAGCCGTTGAATTCCATCGTCAGCACGCCCTCGTGGACGAGTTCGGAGACGCTGGCGCCGACCAGGTGCAGGCCGAGGACGCGGTCGGTCTCGGCGTGCGCGATCACCTTGACCATGCCGGCCGGCTCGCCCATCGCCACCGCGCGGCCGAGCGCCGCGAACGGGAAGGTGCCCACCTTGTAGGGGACGTCGTCTTCCTTGAGCTGCTTCTCGGTGCGGCCGACCCAGGCGATCTCGGGTTCGGTGTAGATCACCCAGGGGACGGTGTCGAGGTTGACGTGGCCCGGCAGCCCGGCGATCAACTCGGCCACAGCGATACCTTCCTCGAAGCCCTTGTGCGCCAGCATCGGCCCGCGCACGCAGTCGCCCACCGCCCAGACGCCGTCGACGCCGGTATGGCAGTGTTCGTCGACCTCGATGCGGCCGCGGTCGTCCAGCTTCACCCCGGTGCCGTCGGCCAGCAGGCCCTTGCTGGCGGCCCTGCGGCCCACCGCGACCAGCAGCCTGTCGAACGTCGCGGTCTGTTCTCCGTCCTTGTCCTCGTAGGTGACGTGGACTTCGGCCTGCTTGCCCTTCTTCTTCACCTCGGTCTTGCCGACCTTGGCGCCGAGCCGGATGTCGAGCCCCTGTTTCTTGAATTCCTTCGCCGCCACCCTGGCGATCTCGGCGTCGGCGGCGGCGAGGAACTCCGGCAGCGCCTCGAGCACGGTGACCTCCGCGCCGAGCCGGTTCCAGACGCTGCCGAGCTCGAGCCCGATCACGCCGGCGCCGATCACGCACAGGCGCTTGGGCACTTCGGTGAAGTCGAGCGCGCCGACGTTGTCGACGATGGTCTCGCCGTCGAACTTCGCGAACGGCAGCTCGATCGAGTCGGACCCCGCGGCGAGGATCACGTTGGTGGCCTTCAGTTCCACCTCACTGTCGTCGTGCTGCTTGATCTTGACCACGCGGTCCGGGTGCAGCGTGGCGAAGCCGTAGTAGGGCGTCACCTTGTTGGCCTTGAACAGCATCGCGATGCCGCCGGTGAACTGCTTCACGATCTTGTCCTTGCGCCCGACCATGGCGCCGACGTCGATCTTCGCGTCCTTGAAGCTGATGCCGTGGTCGCCGAACAGATGACCCATGTTCCAGTACTGGCGCGACGAGTCGAGCAGCGCCTTGGAGGGGATGCAGCCCACCCGCAGGCAGGTGCCGCCCAGCGCCGGCTTGCCGTCCTTGCCCAGCGCGGCGTCCACGCAGGCCACCTTCATGCCCAGCTGCGCGGCGCGGATGGCGGCGTGGTAGCCGGCGGGGCCTGCGCCGATGACGATGACGTCGAATTGTTCGCTCATTTCATTCGCTCACGTGATTCGTGACAGGTGATTGCTGATTGGCGGAAGCAAGGCGTTTGCGGTCGTCGAGTTCGTGGTTCTTTCGAATCCGAATCACCAATCGCGAACCAGGAATCACCAATCGCGGAATGCTGTTCGGCATCACATGCCGAGCAGCATCCTGTGCGGATTCTCCAGCTGGTTCTTGATGTCGACCAGAAACAGCACCGCGTCCTTGCCGTCGATGATGCGGTGGTCGTAGCTGAGCGCGATGTACATCATCGGGGCCGCCACCACCTGGCCGTTCTCGACGATCGCGCGCTCCTTGATCGCATGCATGCCGAGGATCGCGGACTGCGGCGGGTTGACGATCGGGGTCGACATCAGCGAACCGAAGGTGCCCCCGTTGGTGATGGTGAAGGTGCCGCCCTGCAGGTCCTCCAGCTTCAGGCCGCCCTCGCGCGCGGCGGTGGCGAAGTCGGCGATTCCCTGCTCGACCTCGGCGAAACCCATCCGCTCGACGTTGCGCAGCACGGGGGTCACCAGCCCGCGGTCGGTGGAGATGGCCACCGAGATGTCGGCGTAGCCGTGGTAGATGATGTCGTCGCCGTCGACCGAGGCGTTGACCACCGGATGGCGCTGCAGCGCGTTGGCGGCGGCCTTGGCGAAGAAACTCATGAAGCCGAGCTTGATGCCGTGCTCCTTCTGGAACTGCTCGCCGAGTTCCTTGCGCAGCGCCATCACCTTGCCGAGGTTCACCTCATTGAACGAGGTCAGCATGGCGATCGATTCCTTGGACTGCATCAGCCGCTCGGCGATGCGCTTGCGGATGCGGGTCATCGCCACGCGCTCCTCGGGACGCGCGCCGCCGCCGACGCCGCCGCTCCGGCCCGCCGCGTAGTTGACCAGGTCCTCCTTGGTCACCGCGCCGCGGCGGCCGGTGCCCTGCACCTGGGCCGGGTCGATGCCTTCCTTCTGCGCGGTGAAGCGGGCGCCGGGGGGCAGCTGCGCGGACGATGCGGCGCCCTTGCCGCCGTCCTCCTTCTTCGCCATCTGCGGGCCTTCCTGGCGTGCGGCCTTGGCCGGGGACGCCTCGTCCTTGGTCACGGCGCCGGCGTCTTCCTTGCCGCCGCCGGCCTTGTCCTGCTTCGGTTCCTTGCTCGCGCCCTGGTCCGCCGGGGCGCTGGCGCCTTCGTCGATGACCGCGATCACCTGCGAGCTGGTCACGGTGTCGCCCTCGGCGAACTTCAGCTCCTTGATCACCCCGTCCACGGTCGAAGGCACCTCCAGCACGACCTTGTCGGTCTCCAGGTCGACGATGTTCTCGTCGCGGGCGACGGCGTCGCCGGCCTTCTTGTGCCAGGTGGCGATGGTGGCGTCGGAGACCGACTCGGGCAGGACGGGAACCTTGATTTCAGTGGCCATGGGGCGGCTTCCTGGGAAAGCGGTGTGGGGTGGGAATCATTCGGCGGCGACCTTGCCCTTGAGCTTGTTGACCAGGGCGTCGGCGATCAGCTGCTTCTGCTCCTCGACGTGGTCGTTGAAGTGACCGACCGCGGGGGAGGGCGAGCGCGAGCGCCCGGCGTAGTGCAGCTTCTGCCCGGCGCCCAGGCAGGCATCGAGGTGGTGCTTGATCTGGTACCAGGCGCCCTGGTTCTGCGGCTCTTCCTGGCACCAGACCAGGTCCACGCCCTTGCCGTAGCGCGCAAGCTCGGCGGCGAGGGCCTCGCGCGGGAACGGGTACAGCTGCTCGACCCGGATCAGCGCCACCTGCTCGAGCGACTGCTTGCGCTGTTCCTCCAGCAGGTCGTAGTAGACCTTGCCGGAACAGGCGACCACGCGCTTGACCTTCTTCGGATCGGCCTCGTCGGCGATCAGCTGGCGGAACGAGCCGCCGGACAGGTCCTCCAGCGGCGAGGCCGCCAGCTTGTGGCGCAACAGCGACTTGGGGGTCATCACCACCAGCGGCTTGCGGGTCTTCATGCACAGCTGGCGGCGGATCATGTGGAAGGCCTGCGCCGAGGTGGTCGGCACGCAGACGAACATGTTCTCCAGCGCGCACAGCTGCAGGAAGCGCTCCAGGCGCGCGGAGCTGTGCTCGGGCCCCTGGCCCTCGTAGCCGTGCGGCAGGAACAGCGCCAGGCCCGACAGGCGCTGCCACTTGGCCTCGCCGGAGGAGACGAACTGGTCGATCACCACCTGGGCGCCGTTGGCGAAATCGCCGAACTGGGCTTCCCAGATGTCGAGCGTGCCCGGCTCGGAAGTGGAATAGCCGTACTCGAAAGCCATCACCGCCTCCTCGCTGAGCAGCGAGTCGATGATGGTGGCGTCCTCGGGGTTCTTCACCAGCTGCTGCAGCGGGATGTAGTCCTCGCCGCTGTTCTGGTCGTGCAGCACCGCGTGGCGGTGGAAGAAGGTGCCGCGGCCGCTGTCCTGGCCGACCAGGCGCAGCTTGTGGCCCTCGTCGAGCAGGGTGGCGTAGGCGAGATTCTCGGCGAAGCCCCAGTCGCCCGGGATCTCGCCGGCGGCCATGCGCCGGCGGTCCTCGTAGATCTTGGCCACGCGCGCGTGCAGCTTGACCTCGTCCGGGATGGTGTTGATCGCGTCGGCCAGCGCCTTGAGGCGCTTCGGATCGACGCTGGTGTCGACCGGGTCGTCGATCCTGCCCGACAGGTAGGGGCCCCAGTCGATGGTCAGGTCGTAGTCGTCCGGCCGGGTGTCCGCCAGCTCGGTGGTCACGGCGCCGGCGTCGAGCTTGTCGCGGAAGTCGTCGACCAGGCGCTTGGCATCCTCCTCCGGGATGCCGCCGCCTTCGACCAGGCGCTTGGCGTACAGCTCGCGCGGGGTCGGGTGCTTGCGGATGGTCTGGTACATCAGCGGCTGGGTCGCGGCCGGCTCGTCGGATTCGTTGTGGCCGTGGCGGCGGTAGCAGACCAGGTCGATCACCACGTCCTTGCCGAACTGCTGGCGGAACGCGTAGGCCAGCTCGATGCAGAACACCACGGCTTCGGGGTCGTCGGCGTTCACGTGCAGCACCGGTGCACCGACCATCTTGGCCACGTCTGTGCAGTACAGGGTCGAGCGGGCGTCCTGGCGGTCGCTGGTGGTGAAGCCGACCTGGTTGTTGATCACCACGTGCACGGTGCCGCCGACCGCGAAGCCGCGCGCCTGCGACATCTGGAACAGCTCCATCACCACGCCCTGTCCGGCGAAGGCGGCGTCGCCGTGGAGCAGCACCGGGATCACCTGCTTGCGGGCCTTGTCGCCGCGCCGGTGCTGGCGCGAGCGCACGCTGCCCACCACCACCGGGTCGACGATCTCCAGGTGCGAGGGATTGAAGGCGAGGGCCAGGTGCACCGGCCCGGACGGGGTCTGCACGTCGGCGGAAAAACCCATGTGGTACTTCACGTCGCCGGTGTGGGCCGGGTCGTCGCTGGGCTTGTGGTCGAACTTGCCCTCGAACTCGTCGAACAGGCGCCGCGGCGGCTTGCCCAGGGTGTTGACCAGCACGTTGAGACGGCCGCGGTGGGCCATGCCGATGACGATGTCCTTCACCCCGTCGCTGCCGGCGCGGTGGATCAGCGTGTCCAGCAGCGGGATCAGCGCGTCGCCGCCCTCCAGCGAGAATCGCTTCTGGCCGACGTACTTGGTGTGCAGGTAGCGTTCCAGCCCCTCGGCCGCGGTGAGCCGCTCGAGGATGCGCCGGCGCCGCTCCGGGCCGGGGTCGAAGCTGCCGCCGGCGCGTTCCAGGCGCTCGTACAGCCAGCGCCGCTGCTCGGCGTCGGTGATGTGCATGAACTCGGCGCCGATCGGCCCGGTATAGGTCGCCTTGAGCAGCGCCAGCAGGTCGCGCAGGCGCATGCGCTCTTGGCCGCCCACGCCGCCGGTGCTGAATTCGGCGTCCAGGTCGCCGTCGGACAGGTTGTGGAACGGCAGGCCGAGGTCCGGCGGGTCGAGCGGCGGGACCAGCCCCAGCGGATCGAGTTTGGCGCCCAGGTGACCGCGCGAGCGGTAGGCGGTGATCAGGCGGCCGACGTGGCGTTCGCGCTCGTCGGCGGCACCGGACCCCGACCCGTGGCCGCGCGCGGCGCGGCGGCCGGCCGCGGCCACCGCCTCCATCACCACCGAATGCGGTACGTCCCCGGCCTCGCGCCCGGCGAAGCCGTCGAACCAGGCCTTCCACTTCGCATCGACGCTGTCGGGATCGACCAGGTACCGCTCGTACAGCTCCTCGATGTAGGCGGCGTTGGCGCCGAGCTGGGAAGACTGCGCAAACTGCTTCAGGAGACTGTCCACGTGGGGCTGCTGGGGCTCGTTTTGAGGGGGCGTGCGGCGCGGCGCCCGCGCGGGCGCGGAGGCGGCGCGAATCGGGCGCACGAAGCTTGGGATTATAGCCGCAGGGCCGCTCGCGAAGCGACCTGCCGCGGGGCCGGAGGGCCCCGGCTCAGCCGTCGTCGGGGGCCGGCGCGCGCCGCGCTAGAGCCCCAGCGCCCGCAGTTCGGTGCAGGGCCGCGAACGTTCCCACACCGGCCGGAAGGCCTCGGCGAGCTGTCGGGCGCGGCCGGCGCCATGGCGCTCGTACTCGCCGTCGAAGCGGTTGCCGAGGCTGCGGAAGTAATAGCCGCCCTCGTCGTTGGCGATGAAGGCGGAGGCGTAGCCGCGATCGACCGGGTCGGCGACCTCGCGGAACCGGAAGCTGCTGGGCAGGCGCTGGGCCAGGCCCAGCAGCGGCGCGTGGGCGCGCTGCGCGGCGCTGGCGTCGTGCAGGAGCAGGCGCGCCTCGCTGCCGCTGTGGCGGATCGCGAACCCGCGCAGCGCCTCCAGCACCGCGGAGTCGTCGAGCAGGCCGGGGTCGAGGTCGCGGCTGTAGATCCACAGCCGGCGCCGCGCACGCGTCGCCAGCTCGACGGTGGCCGCCACCGCGTCCTCGCGGCGCTCGATCGCCTGCGGCCGCGCGAACGCCAGCCGCATCGCCTGGTGATCGATGCCGGCTTCCTGGAAGCGATCGCCGTGGGCGAGGAAGCCGTGGCGCAGGTAGAAGTCGATCGCCCCGGCCTGGGCATTGAGCGCCACCTCGCGCAGGCCGCGCTCGCGGGCGATCCGCAGCAGGGCCTGCAGCAGCGCGGTGCCGACGCCGCGGCCGCGCCATTCGGGCAGCACCGCCATGCGGCCGATGCGCCCGTCCGGGCTCATCCGTCCGGTCCCGATCGGCCGGTCGCCGGCGTCGCGGGCGAGCACGTGCAGGCAGTCGGCGTCGGCGGCGTCCAGCTCGAGGGCGGGCGGCACCCGCTGCTCGCGCACGAACACCGCCTCGCGGACCTCGCGCAGCTGCGCATAGGCGGCGCCATAGTCCGCCGGTTCCACCCGGAACGGCGCGGTGGGCGCTTCCTCAGCCATCCCCGTCTCCCGCGGCGGCATCGTCCGCCGTCAGCAGTTGATAGTGGCCCTGGCCGAGCAGCGCGAACAGCAGGTCGCGGCCCTCGTCGCCGAGCGCCGCGTAGAGGCGGGCGTCGACGGTGGCGGCGGCGGCGATGCGGCTGGCGTCGCGCACCGGGAGGGGATGCTCCTGGCCGGCCACGTACAGGCGCGCGCCGCGGCGCGCGCGGCGCCAGGCCATCCGCGTGAACGGATGGCGGTGCAGCGTGCCGCCCTGCTGCAGGTCCCACTCGACCTCGATGCGCGAACGCGCGTCTCCCCCCGCCGCGGCCTGGCCGCCGGCGCGGTACAGGGTGATGAAGCGGCCGAACCAGTCGCCGAGCCGGTCGGGATCGTTCATCCGCAGCAGGTTCAGGGCCTCGATCACCCGCGCCATGGCCGCGGCATCGATCTCGAACGGGTCGGCGGGGGGCGCCAGGTCGGGATCGCGATAGCGCAGCCCGTCGTCGGCGTCGGCGATCATGCTGTCGACCCAGTCGCCCATGAGTTCGGCGGCCGATGGCGCGCGCATTCCGACCGAGAAGGTCAGGCAGGCGTCCTCGCCGATGCCGTGGTGCGGCACCCCGGGCGGCAGGTACAGCATGTCGCCGGGGCCGAGCAGCCATTCATGGGTCGCGTCGAAGCGCTGCAGCAGCTTCAGCTCGGTATCCGGGCGGAACTGCAGCGGCGGGTCGGGGCGGTCGTCGATCAGCCAGCGGCGCCGGCCCCGGGCCTGCAGCAGGAACACGTCGTACTGGTCGACGTGCGCGCCCACCGAGCCGCCCGGCGCGGCGAAGCTGACCATGATGTCGTCGACCCGCCAGCGCGGCAGGAAGTCGAACGCCGGCAGCAGCGCGGCGACGTCGGCGTCCCACTTGTCGACGTCCTGCACCAGCAGGGTCCAGTCGTGGTCGGGCAGGGTGGGGAACAGCGTTTCGGGAAACGGGCCGCTTCGCAGCAGCCAGCGGTCCCGGCTGCCGGACCCGTCGCCGCGCTCGTGCGCGACCAGCCGTGCCAGCACGCCGTCCTCGCAGGCCAGCCCGGCAAGGTCCTCGGGCGTGATCGGAGACTCGAAGCCGGGGAAGGCATTGCGGATCAGCAGTGGGCGCTTCTGCCAGTAGTCGCGCAGGAAATCCGCAGGCGCCATGCCCAGCGGCGGCAGGGCGGATGCGTCGATCTCGATCGGGACTGCGCTCATGGACGAAAGCCTAACGCCTGCACGGCGCCCGGGCGAGCGTGCCGCGCTCAGGGTTGGCCGAGCTTGCGCTCGAGCTCGGCCTCGGCCGCCTCGATTTCCCGCTCCAGCGCGCGGGCCGGTCC
>NZ_JARXRM010000030.1:57348-85219 GCF_029887875.1 Luteimonas endophytica | reverse complement strand
CGCGCGCCGCCAGCAGCGCCTGGCAGCGCTGCTGCCAGCGCGCCAGCTCCGGGAACCTGCCAGCCTGCACCGGCCACCAGTACACGTTCTCGACCACCGGCTGCGCACCGATGCGTGCGGCCACCGGTGCGTCCTCGATCCGGTGGCCGGGATCGGCACCGTGCTCGAGCAGCCAGTGCGCCTTGTCGAACTGGCCGGCGCTGTAGTAGCCGAGCACGGTGTCGCCGGGAACGCCCGGCGGATGGGCATCGACATCGGCACCGCGCTCCACCAGCAGCTGCACGTTCGGCCAGCGGCCGGCGAGCGCCGCCAGCTTGAGCAGGGGGACCCCGTCCGGGTCGCGGGCATCCGGATCGCCGCCGTGGTCGAGGAAGGCCGCCAGGACCTCGGGCGAGCCGGCCCGTGCCGCCCACACCATCACGCTGCCCGCCCCCGGGACCGTGCGGTTGGGGTCGGCGCCGGCCTCGAGCAGCGCCGCGGCACCGGCGGGGCTGTCGGTGAGCACCGGCCAGACCGCGAGCGGAAGTCCGCCCGGCGAGACCGCGTTCGGGTCGGCCCCGGCCGCGACCAGCGCCGCGACGTCGCCGCCGTCGCCCGCTGTTGCGCGGGCCAGGGCGAGGGTCTCGCCACTGAAGTGGGCACCGATGTCGGGCAGCTCGCGCATGTCCGCTCCTGTCTGGCGGGTCGAACCTGCTGCACGGTCCGCGGTGGCCTGGCCCTGGCAGGCGGGCAGGGCCATCAGCATGGCCGAAGCCAGTATGGCAGGCGCGTACCGGCGGCACGGGATCATGCGCGGCAGCCTGGCGGCGGGCCCGTCATCGCCGCATGAACGCCGCGCTCAGCCGAGTTGGTCGCTCAGCGCCTGCTCGCGGTCTCCTATCTCCGCTCCCAGGGAGTCGTCGAACACGCCGAAGCTGTGCCGCTCGACCATCTCGAGCATGCTGCCGCGGACCTCGCCGTCGGCGGCGCTGACCGCCACCGAGGCGACCGTCTCGACGCCCTCCAGCGCATCGCGGGTGAAGTCGCCGCCCGCCTCGATCCAGTCGCCCACGGTGCCGACCGCGTCGCCGCCGCCGGACACCACGCCGCCCAGGCCGCCGAGCAGGCCGCCATCGGGCAGCCGGTCGCTCAACCAGCCCAGGCCGTCGCCGGCGGTGTTGGCGACGTCCCGCACCAGCCCGGTCGCCCCGTCGACCCAGTTCGCGCCGCCATCCACCAGTTCGCCGAAGTCGTTCAGCGGCATCGATTCCACCCGGCCGTTGATGTCCTCGACGATCTCGCCCAGGGCGATGACGTCGTCGCGCCCGCTGCCGTCCTCGTGGCGCGCGTCGAGGGTGACCACGTCGCCGACGGCATCGGGCAGTTCGCGCACCTGGGTGCCGGTGACGTCGGTCGGGAAGCGGACATCGTCCTGCCAGGCGTTCAGGCCGTGGCCGAGCCCGTTCAGGATCGCCGCCAGCGAATCGGCGTTCTGGCTGTTCAGCCCGGCGGTGGCGTCCTGCAGCTCGGTCAGCACGTCGCCGTCCACCGCGTAGGTGGTGACGTTGCGGTCGGCGTCGTCGAACGCCAGGCCGCGCTCGGCCAGCGCTTCGGCGACGGTGTCCGGGTGCACGCCGGCCGGATTGGAGACCACGGCGTCGGCGCCGGTGGCGAGCGCGGCCGCGGTCGCCAGGCCGCCGCCCAGCGAGTGGCCGCTGAAGATCACCTGGCCGCCGCTGGCCTGGTTGACGCGAGTGGCGATGTCCAAGGCCTGGTTGTAGAACGCCTCCGCGTTGCCCATCGCCTGGGCGACGTCGGCGTTGACGTCGGCGAGGTCGCCGAAGTTGGTGCCCTCGAACTGCAGCACCGGCCGCGCGTCGGGGCCGTGGACCTCGGGGTCGGGAATGAAGAGTTCCGCGCGGAAGCCGCTGTCGTCGCCGGTGGGGCGCAGGTCGGCCTCGCGAATGCCGTATTGCGCGAGTTGCGCGGGGGTCGCGCGGGTCCAGCCGTCCGGGACCGCGTCGTCGGGCGCGATCGCGCGGCTGAGCGCCAGCACTTCGCGATCGTGGTACAGGGTGGCCAGGTTGTCGGTCTGCCGCCACAGCGCGCCGTCGCCCTGCTCCTGGGCGCGGGTGTAGCCGGCGACCAGCAGCTCGCGCTGCTGCGGATCGACGGTGGCGGCATCGGCGCGCGCGGCGATCTGTTCCGGGCCCATCGGCGGCGGAGGCTGGCGCAGCTGCTCGACCACCCTGGCGGCCGCCTCGCGGACGCTGCCGATGATGTTGCCGACATCGAGGGCCATGGCGGCGCTCCGCGGTGGAATCCGGGCCAGTCATAGCGCGCCCGGAGCGGTGCGGCCAGCCGGGGGCGACCCTAGGTGGCGGGCCGCGGTCGCCCGGCGAGCGGTCGTTCTGGCTTGCGCTGCCTGCACGCGGCCGCAGCTGCCCGGCGCCGTGCTCCGGACCGCAGGAGCGCCCGTGGCCGTGAAGGCATGGCGCGGGGGCCGGGCGACCTGGGGGGGGGAGCTACTCCGCGGCAGGGGCGGGGGGCGCCGCGATCTCGTCGTAGCCGCGGCCCTGGAACTGGATGAGGCACCAGCCGTGGCCGTACGGATCGGCGAGCTGCACGATCCGGCCATAGGCCGCGCTGCGGATCTCCCCTTCCTGGCGCGCCCCGGCGGCGCGCGCGCGATCCAGCGCCGCCTCGACGTCTTCGACCACCACGTCGCAGTGCAGCGGCGTCCAGTGGCGGCGATAATCGCGCCGGGTGTCGCCGACCGCGGCGCTGCCGGCGGCGTTGCACAACAGGAATACCGGGACCTCGGCACCGGCCAGCTCCAGCACCTCGCTGCCGAGGCGCCGCGCCGGCGTCAGCCCGAACGCGGCGCAGTAGAAGCGCTCCGCCCCGGCCAGGTCGTCCACGTCGATGTTGAGCAGCAGCCGCATCCGTTCAGACCTCCCGCGCGAGGCGTTCGGCCAGGCCGGTGTAGGTGCCCGGGGTGAGCGCGAGCAGCCGCTGCTTCTCGGCCTCGGGCAGCGCCAGCGACCCGATGAAGCCGCGCATCGCGGCGGCGTCGATGCCCTGGCCGCGGGTCAGCGCCTTGAGCTGTTCGTAGGGGCTGGGCAGACCGTACCGGCGCATCACCGTCTGCACCGCCTCGGCAAGGACCTCCCAGGCGCCGTCGAGATCGGCCTGCAGCCGCTGCGGGTCGACGCTGAGCTTGTCCAGCCCGCGCAGCAGCGCGTCGAGCCCGACCAGGGCGTGGCCGAACGCGGTGCCGAGGCCGCGCAGCACCGTCGAATCGGTCAGATCGCGCTGCCAGCGGCTGACCGGCAGTTTGGCGGAGAAGTGCTCGAACAGCGCGTTGGCGACGCCGAAGTTGCCCTCGGCGTTCTCGAAGTCGATCGGGTTGACCTTGTGCGGCATGGTCGAGCTGCCGACCTCGCCTTCCTTCAGCGCCTGGCGGAAGTAGCCCAGCGAAATGTAGCCCCACAGGTCGCGGCACAGGTCGATGCAGACCGTGTCGATGCGGCGCTGCGCATCGCACAGCTCGGCGATGCCGTCGTGCGGCTCGATCTGGGTGGTGTAGGGCTGCCAGTCGAGCCCCAGCGAGTGCACGAAGCGCTCCGCGAACCCGTGCCAGTCGAACTCCGGGTAGGCGGCGAGGTGGGCGTTGTAGTTGCCCACCGCGCCGTTGATCTTGCCCGGCATGCGCGCCGCGGCAAGGGTTTCGCCCTGGCGCTGCAGCCGTGCCGCCACGTTGGCCAGCTCCTTGCCCAGGGTGGTCGGCGACGCGGTCTGGCCGTGGGTGCGCGAGAGCATCGCCAGGCCCGCGTGCCGGTGGGCCATCTCGCGCAGCCGCTCGATCAGGGCGTCGAGCCGGGGCAGCAGCACGTGCTGGCGCGCGTCGTCGAGCATCAGGGCGTAGGAGAGGTTGTTGATGTCCTCGCTGGTGCAGGCGAAGTGCACGAACTCGAGCGCGGGCGCCAGGTCCGATTCGCTCTGCAGCCGCTCCTTGATGAAGTACTCCACCGCCTTGACGTCGTGGTTGGTGGTGCGCTCGATCTCCTTGACCCGCGCGGCATCGGCCACCGAGAAGCCATCCGCCAGGCCGCGCAGCTTGGCGTCCTGGCTGGCGTCGAAGGCGGGCAGTTCCGCGATCCCGGGATGCGCCGCCAGCGCCAGCAGCCATTCCACCTCCACCCTCACCCGTGCGCGGATCAGCCCGTACTCGGAGAACACCGGCCGCAACGCATCGACCTTGGCGGCGTAGCGGCCGTCGAGCGGGGACAGGGCGAGGAGGCCGGATTCGGCCGCTGTGGCCGCAACGGGCAGGGGAGCGCCTGGCATGGAGGGGACCCGGGGTGTTGAACAAGGCGCGGAGTCTACGCCGCTGCGCACATCGCGGCCACGGCAGGCGGGCTAGACTGCCCGCGGCCCGTCACGGAGAGCGACATGTCCACGCCACCGACCCCGCGCCAGCGCACCGAACGCGACAGCATGGGCGAACTGCAGGTGCCCGCAGACGCGCTGTGGGGCGCGCAGACCCAGCGGGCGCTGCAGAACTTCCCGGTGTCCGGCCAGGCGATGCCGCGCGGGTTCATCCGCGCGCTGGGCCTGATCAAGGCCGCCGCGGCCGAGGCCAACGCCGGTCTGGAGCTGCTGCCCAAGGACATCGCCCGGGCGGTGGCCCGGGCGGCCCGCGAAGTCGCCGGTGGCGGGCACGATGCGCATTTTCCGGTCGATGTCTACCAGACCGGCTCGGGCACCTCGTCCAACATGAACGCCAACGAGGTGATCGCCACGCTGGCCTCCACCGCCCGGCGGGCGGTGCATCCCAACGACCACGTCAACCTGGGCCAGAGCTCCAACGACGTGATCCCGACCGCGATCCGGGTCTCGGCCCAGCTGGGCGTGGTCGAGGATCTGGTGCCGGCCATCCGCCATCTGCGCCGCACCATCGACCGCCAGGCGCGCCGGCTCGGCCGGGTGGTCAAGACCGGGCGCACCCACCTGATGGACGCGATGCCGCTGACCTTGGCCCAGGAGTTCGGCGCATGGTCGTCGCAGCTGTCCTCCGCGCAGGCGCGCGTCGAGGACAGCCTGAAGCGGCTGCGGCGGCTGCCGCTGGGCGGCACCGCCATCGGCACCGGCATCAATGCCGACCCGCGCTTCGGCAAGCGCGTCGCGGCGCTGCTGTCCAAGGCCACCGGGAGCAGGTTCGAGAGCGCCGCGGACCGCTTCGAGGGGATCGCCGCGCAGGACGACGCGGTGGAGCTGTCGGGCCAGCTCAACGTGCTGGCGGTGGCGCTGATGAAGATCGCCAACGACCTGCGCTGGATGAACTCGGGCCCGCTGGCGGGACTGGGCGAGATCGAGCTGCCGGCGCTGCAGCCGGGCAGTTCGATCATGCCCGGCAAGGTCAACCCGGTGATTCCCGAGGCGACCTGCATGGCCTGCGCGCAGGTCATGGGCCACCACACCGCGATCACCGTGGCCGGGCAGAGCGGCAACTTCCAGCTCAACGTGATGCTGCCGCTGATCGCCGCCAATCTGCTCGACTCGATCAAGCTGCTGGGCAGCGTGTCGCGCCTGCTCGCCGACAGCGCGATCGCCGGGCTGAAGGTCCGTCGGGACAGCGTCGCCGCGGCGCTCGACCGCAACCCGATCCTGGTCACCGCGCTCAATCCGGTGATCGGCTACGAGAAGGGTGCGGCGATCGCCAAGCGCGCCTATGCCGAGAACCGGCCGGTGCTGGACGTCGCGATCGAGGACAGCGGGCTGTCGGAAACCGAGCTGCGGCGCCTCCTCGACGCCACCGCGCTGACCCGCGGCGGGATCCCCGGCGGGCGCGGCTGAGCTCGGCTCAGCTGGCCTCGCCGTCGGTGAGCGCTTCGGCCAGCTCCGCACCGTCCTCGATCAGGTAGGGCCGCAGCCGCGGCAGCTGGCGGGCGATCTCGCGCTGGCGCGTCTTCAGCCGCTCGGCGCGGGCCTCCAGCTTCTCGGCCTCGGCCTCGATCGTGGCCGCCTCCGCGTCGATCCGCTGCTCGATGTCCGAGGGATCGCCGCTCAGCACGCCCTTCAGCGCCTCGGTCACGGCCTTGCCGCCCAGCGCGACGCCCTGGCCGGCGATGTCCAGCGCCGCCTGGCGCACGCCGGCGAGGTCGTCGCGGTAGTCGCGCAGCAGCGCCTGCTGCTGCGCGTCCACCTCCACGGGCTCGCCGTCGATCGTGAGGGCGCCGTCGGCGGCGATCGCCGCGCGGCCGCCATCGGGGGCGCGCAGTTGCACCGAGCCATCGCCGCGCACGCTGACCCGTGCGCCGTCGACGTTGATGGTGGTGGGCGGGGTGCAGGCCGCGAGCGCCAGCACGAGGCAGGCGGCGGCGAGGTGGCGGATGCGGTTCGGCATGGGGCGCTCCCTCAGCGGCGGGGGACGTCGACCACGCCGGCGACGCCGTCATGGTGTACCGAGCCGCTGCCCTTGGAGCGCACGGTCAGGTCGCCCCGGACGTTCGCCACCTCGAGGTCGCCCGAGCCGATCGAGCCGACCGCGACGCCGCCGGCAACGTCCTCCAGCTGCGCGTCCCCCGAGCCGATCGATCCGATCTCGACGTCGCCGCCGGCGGAGCTCGAAGTCGCCCGAGCCGATGGCGCCCACCTCGACGTCGCCGCGCACGCTGCGCGCCTCCAGATCGCCCGAGCCGATCGACAGCACCTGCAGCGCGCCGATCTCGTCGAGCATGATGTCCCCGGAGCCGACCTTGGCGGTCGCCAGGCCGCGGATCCCGCTGGCCTCGACGTCGCCGGAACCGACGTCGGCGCTCATCCTCGCGGCGCCGGCCAGCCGGGCGTCGCCGGAGCCCACCTTCAGCTGCACCAGTACGTCGTCGGGAATCGTTCCGGAAAGATCGAGGTAGGCATAGGAGCCGCCGAAGGACAGGATGCCGCCGCCGTCGCGCCCGGCGCGCACCAGCAGCCGGTCGCCGTCGCGTTCCTGGGTCAGCCGCAGTTCCTGCAGCCGGGCGGCGCTGGAGGCGCAGGCGCGCCCGGAGATCCGGCCGTCGGCGCCGGGCGCCGCGTCGAGCCCGAGCCGGTTCGGGCCGATGTCGAACATCACGGTCCTGACCCCTGCCAGATCGAGCTGCAGATCGCGCGGCTCGGATTCCCGGCAGGGGCGGTCCTGGGCGTGCGCCGCGGCCGGGACGGCCAGCAGCAGGGCGAAGGCGATCGTCTTCATGGTGCTCTCCTCGGGTTCGGATGCCGGGCGCGGCGGCGGCCGCGCCCGCGATCGGTCAGTCGGTCAGTTCGCGCCGCCGCCGCAGCTGGATCGCGCCGTAGATCAGCGCCGCACCCAGCACCGCGCCGATCCACAGGTCGAGCGTGGCGAAGGCCTGCCAGCTGCTGGTGAAGTCGATCGCCAGCGCCAGGTCCTCGGGACCGTCGATCTGCGAGGCGTTGTCCGGCGAGACCTCGCCGTTGAGGTACCAGCTGCCGGGGACGATGCTGAGCAGCCCGCGGAAGGCGACGGTGTACCAGACCTTGTCGTGGGCGATCGTCACCCCGGGCAGCGAGCCCAGCCAGCTGATCAGGGTGCAGCCGAGCACCGGCACCAGGACCGCCCACAGGAACGGCTTGCTGCGCGCCCACGCCGAGCAGAACATCAGCCAGCCCACGGTGGGCAGGGCCCAGAACACGTAGACCGGCAGCGCCAGCAGCACGTTGGCCAGCACCCGGAACGGGTGCGATTCGGTGAAGATCGCGCTGCCGCCGGGGATGCCGTTCGCGATCATGCCGGCGGCCGAGATCAGCCACATCACGAAGCCGATCGCCAAGCCCACGCCGACCGCGACCGCCGGCGCCAGCAGCAGCGCCCACATGGCCTTCGACAGCACCGTCTGTGCGTCCGAGACCGGCAGCGACTTCCAGAACAGCACGCTGCGGTCCTTGCGTTCGTCGTACAGCGATCCCAGGGCGTAGAAGAACACCACGAACACCAGCACCGCCGAAGTCAGGCCGACGCCGGTGAGCAGGGTGACGTCGCCGGCGAAACCGAAGACCTCGCGCGCCGCCTCGATGCCGTGGGCGCCGTTGATCTCCATGCCGTCCCATTCGATGGCGCCGGCGGCCTTGGCGCGCTGGAACAGCACCGAACTGGTGATGGTGCCGAGCAGGCTGAGCACCGCGATGATCGCGCCGGTGACCACCGGCGCCCAGAAGAACCCGCCCTTGTGCTCCCACAGCTCGCGCCTGAGCAGCAGCGTGAAGCGGTGCACGGGATGCGGCTTGTAGCCTGCCGGCGGCGCCGCGCCGGCGTCGCCGGTCAGGGTGTCGGTGGTGGCGTTCATGCGTAGGTTCCTTTCATCGTGGCGACGAACAGGTCGGCCAGGCCGGGGGTGCGGGTCTCGCCGAAGGCCGAGAGCGCTCCCGGCGTGACCCCGTCGAAGAGCATCACGGTCTTGCCGAAGGGCAGGGCGCGCTCGTCGATCGGGCCCAGGGCGCGCGCCGCCTCGGCCTGGCCGGCGTCGACCAGGACTTCGGTGAAGCGCCCCCCGAGCTCGTCCATCGACGCATCCAGTACGATCCTGCCGCTGCGGATGAACAGCACGTCGGTGAGGATGTGTTCGATCTCCTCGACCTGGTGGGTGGTGATGACGATGGTCTTCTGCTCGTCGAAGTAGTCCTCGAGCAGGCGCTGGTAGAACTCCTTGCGGTAGAGGATGTCCAGGCCCAGGGTCGGCTCGTCGAGCACCAGCAGGCGGGCATCGATCGCCATCACCAGGGCCAGGTGCAGCTGCACGATCATGCCCTTGGACAGTTCCCGGATCCTGGAATTCGGCTTGAGCTGGGTGTTGGCCAGGAAACGTTCGCAGCGGGTCCGGTCGAAGCGGGGGTGCACTCCGGCCACGAACTCGATCGTCTCGCGTACCCGGATCCAGCGCGGCAGCACCGCGACGTCGGCGATGAAGCAGACATCGTTCATCAGTTCGTCGCGCTCGCTGCGGGGGTCGCGGCCGAGCACCTTCAGGTCGCCGTCGAACGGGATCAGGCCGAGCATGGCCTTGAGCGCGGTGGTCTTGCCGGCGCCGTTGGGTCCGATCAGGCCCACGATCCGGCCGGCCGGAATGTCGAACCGGGTCTCGTCGAGCGCCAGGGTGTTGCGGTAGGCCTTGCGCAGGCCGCGCGCGCTGACGACCAGGTCGGTGGGATGCGCAGTGCTCACTTTTCACCTCCGTTGCGGATCGGCCGGAGCAGCTCTTCCATCGCCAGCCCCAGGCGCTGGATGCGTTCGAGCACCTGCGGCCATTCCTCGTTGAGGAAGCGCTCGCGCTCGGTGGCCAGCAGTTTCTTCGACGCCTCGTCGGTTACGAACATCCCTAGTCCCCTGCGTTTTTCGACAAGTGCCTCGTCCGCCAACTCCTGATAGGCGCGCGAGACGGTGATCGGATTGAGCTGGTATTCCGCCGCCACCTGCCGCACCGATGGCAGGGCGTCGCCGGGCTTGAGCACGCCGTCGAGCATCATCGCGATGACCCGCTCCTTCAGCTGCCGGTAGATGGGAGCGCCGTCGCTCCACTGGATCGAGGTCATGGGTCAGCTCCCGCTGCCGCCGCGCAGGCCATGCGCGAACGAGAAATAGGGCATCGCCAAGGCGCTGCGCCGGCGGTTGGCGCGGCGTGGCGGTGCGGGCTCGGCCGCCGCGGCGCGCTCGCCGGGCGCCGCGGCGCGGGGGTCCTGCAGCACCGCCGCCAGCGCCGCCTCGGTGGCGACCGCTGCCAGGAAGCTGGAGGACAGGGCGATCATCTCGCCGGTGTCGGCCGCCCTGGCCATGTCCGCCTCGTACGCGAGGGTGCGCGCCTCGATGGCCCGCTGGCTGGCGGTCCCTGCCGGCACGGTGGCGCCGGGCACCATCGCGGCCCCCGCCTGCCGGGGGGCCTGCCCGTCCGGAAGCGGCACGGCAGCCATCAGCCCCAGCATCAGGAAACCGCTGCTGATCGAGAAAGCCAGTATCGTGTTGTGGAGCTTACGGTTCATGTCGAACCTCCTGCCCTGGTTGACCGGTGTTGTATGTAACTATAACACCAAAGCGGTCCTTGTCAACTGGTTTGGAGCCGGTGTCCCCCAGCTGAAGTCACGGTCGTCGAGGGCTTGCAATGGACGCTCTATCAAAGTACGTAGTTTCAATAGTTTGTACTGCTTTCTTGATGTTGTTTGGCGCTTCAGTGGTTGCGGCCGACCCCTCGCTGCTGGCGCGCAGCTACCGCCCGCTGGCCGGCCAGGCGCCGGTGAACCTGCAGCAGACCTACGGCGGCGAGGTGCTGCTGGTGGTCAACACCGCCAGCAAATGCGGCTTCACGCCGCAGTTCGAGGCGCTGGAGGCGCTGCACGCCCGCTATCGCGACCAGGGCTTCGCCGTGCTCGGCTTCCCGTCGGGCGATTTCCGGGACCAGGAGTTCGAGGACGAGGAGGCGATCCGCGAGTTCTGCACGCTGACCTACGGGGTGCGCTTCCCGATGTTCGAGAAGGTGCACGTGGTCGGTCCCGACGCGACCGGCCTGTACCGCGACCTGGCCGCCGCCACGGACGCGGCGCCGCAGTGGAACTTCCACAAGTACCTGATCGGCCGGGACGGGCGGGTGTTGGCGAACTGGGGCAGCCGCACCGTCCCGGACGCCCCCGAGGTGGTGGCGGCGATCGAGCGCGCCCTGCGCGCGCCGCGCCCGCCCCGATGAACGCCGGTGTCGCGCGCGATTGCCCGCGCATGCCGGCGCCGCGACAATAGGCGGCCACGCGTCGTCCGGCGACGTTCCAACAGGAGACTGGTTAGATGAAGATTGCGATGCGCGGCGCGGCCGTGCTGTGCCTGTTCGCGGCCTGGCTCGCGGCGGCGCCCTTGGCGGCGCAGCAGCCCGTACCGGGCTCCGAGCGCGACAAGGTCAGCTACATGATCGGCATGGACGTGGGCCAGTCGATCGCGCCGGTGGGTCCGGACCTGGACTACGCGGCGTTCGAGCGCGCGCTGCGCAACGCCTTCGAGGGCGGCGAGCCGCTGCTGGACGAGGCGCGCATCCAGGAGGTCGGCCAGGCGCTGATGCAGCGGGTCGCCGCGCGCAGCGGCACCAGCCTGCCCGGCGCGCCGCCCGGCTCGGCCCCGCCGGAGGTCGACAGCGCCAGCGTCGGCCTGCTGGTCGGCGCCGACGTCGGCCGTTCGCTGATGCCGATCCGCGACGAGATCGACGTGCCGATGCTGATGCAGGGCCTGCGTACCCGGATCGAGGGAGGCGAACTGCTGATCGAGGAGGCCGAGGCGGAGGCGCTGCGCACCGCATTCTCGGCGCGCGTCGAGGCCAAGATGGCCGCCGAAACCGCGCAGGCGGGCGAACGCAACCGCGCCGAGGGCGCGGCGTTCCTCGCCGCCAACAAGGAGAAGCAGGGCGTGTTCACCACGCCGTCCGGGTTGCAGTATCAGGTGATCCGGCAGGGCTCCGGCCGCCGTCCGCTGCCCAGCGACCGGGTGCGCGTGAACTACCACGGTACCCTGCTCGACGGCGAGGTCTTCGACAGTTCCTACGAGCGCGGCCAGCCGGCCGAATTCGGGCTCGACCAGGTGATTCCGGGCTGGACCGAGGGCGTGGCGCTGATGCCGATCGGCGCCAAGTACCGGTTCTGGATCCCCGGCGATCTCGGCTACGGCGCCAAGGGTACGCCGGGCGGGCCGATCGGTCCGCACTCCACCCTGGTGTTCGACGTCGAACTGCTCGACATCCTCTGATTTCCCCCCGCGCCCGCGCAGCGGGCGCCCGCCGGAACCGCCGGCCGTCCCCCCGACCCCCAAGGAGTTTCCCGATGACCATTTCCCCGCGCGCCGCCCCGGCGCTGCTCTCCGTCGCGCTGCTGGTGGCGCTGGCGGCCTGCAAGCCGATCGACCAGGACAAGGAAGGCGGCGGCGAAGCCGAAGCCGATGCCGCGCAGCAGAACGCCGCCGCGATCGAGGTCCCGGGCCTGGAGACCGAGAAGCAGCAGGTCGGCTACGCGATCGGCCTGGAACTCGGCGCCACCCTGGTCCCGGTGAAGGACGAGGTGGACCTCGAGGCCATGCTCACGGGCGTGCGCGACACGCTCGAAGACAAGGATCCGCGCCTGAGCCCGGAACAGATCGTGCAGGTCATGCAGGGGCTGGGCGAACGCATGCAGGCGCGGCAGGCCGCGCGCGCCGAGGAAGCCGCTGCCGAAGGCAAGAAGTTCCTGGCCGAGAACGCCGCCAAGCCGAATGTCCAGACCACGGAGTCGGGGCTGCAGTACGAGGTGCTGGAGCAGGGCGAGGGCGATCCGCCGAAGCCCGGCGACCGAGTGAGCGTGCACTACGAGGGCAAGCTGCTCGATGGCACAACCTTCGACAGCACCCTGGAACGCGGCCAGCCGGCGATGTTCGCCCTCGACCAGGTGGTCCCGGGCTGGCAGGAGGGTCTGCAACTGATGTCGCCGGGCAGCCGCTACCGGCTGTGGATCCCCAGCGAGCTGGGCTACGGCGAGCAGGGCACCCCAAACGGCCCGATCGGTCCCAACGCCACGCTCGCCTTCGAGGTGGAACTGCTCGAGGTGATGCCGGCCGCCGAATAGGCGGCCAACCGCGGCCGCGGCTGTTTGCCGCGCGCCGGCCGGTCGCGTCCGCGGCCGGGCGTGGCTAACATGGTACCGGCCCCCGCCGGTCGCCACCTGCTAGGTTGACCCGTGGACGAAACCCTCGAACAACGCGTCGTCGAACTCGAGACCCGCCTGGCTTTCCAGGAACAGGCCCTGGCCGAACTCGGCGAGGCCATGGCCGCCCTGCGCCTGGAAACCGCGCGCAGCGCCGAGCTGTTCCGCCGCGGCCTGGAGGAGATGAAACAGTCGCGCGGCAGTTTCTTCGCAGATCCGGCCGACGAGCCGCCCCCTCCGCACTACTGACGCCGACATGAGCGATTCCCTGCGCGACCAGCTGCTCGGCCTGGGCTTCAAGGCACCGGCTCCGCAACCGAAGAAGCCGCCGCGCGACAGGCAGCCCGGCGCGAAGCCGCCGCGCTCCGCCGAGCAGCGCCGGCCGCCGGGCAAGCGCCCGCCTGCGCGCGCCGAGGCGCCCGGAGGGGGCCGGCGCGGCGGACGCGGCCGCGACGAGATCGACCTCGCCAAGGCCTACGCGATCCGCGCCCAGAAGGAGAAGGAGGAGCGAATCGAGGCCGAGCGCAGGCGCCAGGAAGAGGCGCGGCAGCGGCGCGAGGCCCGGGCCAGGCTGGCGACGCTGTTGCAGGGCCGCGCGCTGAACGCCGAGGAGGCCGACATCGCGCGGCATTTCGAGTACGGCGGCAAGATCAAGCGCATCTACGTGACCGCGGACCAGCTGACGGCGCTCAATGCCGGCGAACTGGGCGTGGTGCAGCTCAACGGCCGCTACCTGCTGGTCGAGGCCGCGGTCCTGGCCGAGGCCGAGGCGGTCTTCGCGCCGGCGGTGGCGCTGAAGGTGGATCCGGCCGCCTCGGCGGCCGACGACCCCTATGCGGATCCGCGCTACCAGGTGCCGGACGACCTGGTCTGGTGATCCGTGGCCGGCCGCGGCCGGCACGCGAGTGCCGGGCGTGCGGCGGGTGCCAGCGCCGCCGCGGGCGGCGGCAAGCCGCAGGAAAGCGCCGGCGAGCCGCTATTCCGGGTCGTAGTCGAGGTTCGAAGCCAGCAGGCGTTCGGCGCGCGCGCGCGAGACGCCCTTGCGCCGGGCGTAGTCGTCCACCTGTTCCTTCGACACCCGGCCGACCACGAAGTACTGGCTGCGCGGGTGGCTGAAGTAGTAGCCCGACACCGCCGCGGTCGGCAGCATCGCGAAGTTTTCGGTGAGGGTCATGCCGATGCGCGCCTCGACGTCCAGCATCCTGAACAGGGTCGCTTTCTCGCTGTGCTCCGGGCACGCCGGATAGCCCGGGGCGGGGCGGATGCCGCGGTACTTCTCGGCGATCAGTGCGTCGTTGTCCAGCGACTCTTCCGCGGCGTAGCCCCAGTATTCCTTGCGCACGCGCTGGTGGAGGCGCTCGGCCAGGGCCTCGGCGAGACGGTCGGCCAGCGCCTTGAGCAGGATCGCGTTGTAGTCGTCGTGGTCGGCCTCGAAGCGGGCGACATGCGCGTCGATGCCGATGCCGGCGGTCACCGCGAACCCGCCGATCCAGTCGTCGCGGCCCGAATCGGCGGGCGCGATGAAGTCGGCCAGGCAGAAATTCGGGCGCTCGGGGGGCTTGTCGACCTGCTGGCGCAGGAAGTGCAGCACCACCTTGCCGCTCCCCGAACTGCCGGCGCCCGGGGCGGTGCCGCCATCCGGCGCTACCGTGACCTCGACGTCGTCGCCGATCGCGCGCGCCGGCCACAGCCCGAACACCGCGCGCGCGGTCAGCCATTTCTCCTCCACGATCCGCTGCAGCATCCGGCGCGCGTCGGCGAACAGCTCCCGGGCCTGGCCGCCTACCACGGCATCGTCGAGGATCGCCGGGTAGCGGCCCGCCAGCTCCCAGGCCTGGAAGAACGGCGTCCAGTCCATGATCTCCACCAGATCCTGCAGCGGGTAGTCGTCGAGCACGGTGATGCCGGGCCGCTGCGGACGCGGCGGCTCGTAGTCGTCCCAGCCGCCCTCGAAGCGCTGCGCGCGCGCCTTGGCCAGCGGGACCAGCCGCTTGGCGTCGCCGCGGTTGCGGTGGCGCTCGCGGATCTCGGCGTAATCGGCGTCGTTGGCGGCCACGAACTTCTGTCGAAGGTCGGCGCTGACCAGCGACTGCGCCACCCCGACCGCGCGCGAGGCGTCCTTCACCCAGACCGTCGGCGAGGAGTAGTGCGGCGCGATCTTCAACGCCGTATGCGCGCGCGAGGTGGTGGCGCCGCCGATCAGCAGCGGAGTCTGGAAGCCCTGACGCTTCATCTCGCGGGCGACGTGGCCCATCTCCTCGAGCGACGGCGTGATCAGTCCCGACAGGCCGATCAGGTCGGCACCGATCTCGCGGGCCTTGTCGAGGATCGCCTGTGCCGGGACCATCACCCCGAGGTCGGTGACCTCGAAATTGTTGCAGGCCAGCACGACGCCGACGATGTTCTTGCCGATGTCGTGCACGTCGCCCTTCACCGTGGCCAGCAGGATCCGGCCGTTGGGCTTGCCGGCGTTGCCGCTGCGCGCCTTCTCGGCCTCGATGTAGGGCAACAGGTGGGCGACCGCCTTCTTCATCACCCGCGCCGACTTCACCACCTGCGGCAGGAACATCTTGCCGGAGCCGAACAGGTCGCCGACCACGCCCATCCCGGCCATCAGCGGCCCCTCGATCACCTCCAGCGGCTTGTCGAACTGCTGCCTGGCCTCCTCGGTGTCGGCGACCACGTACTGGTCGATGCCGTGCACCAGCGCATGGCGCAGGCGGTCGGCGACCGGCGCCTCGCGCCAGGCCAGGTCCTCGACCCGCGCCTCGCCCTTGCGGCCGCGGTAGCGCTCGGCCAGCTCCAGCAGGCGCTCGGTGCCGTCGCTGCGGCGGTTGAGCACCACGTCCTCCACGCACTCGCGCAGTTCCGGGTCGAGGTCGTCGACGATCGGCAGCGCGCCGGCGTTGACGATGCCCATGTCCATGCCGGCGGCGATGGCGTGGTACAGGAACACCGCGTGGATCGCCTGGCGCACCACCTCGTTGCCCCGGAACGAGAACGACACGTTGGACACCCCGCCGGAGACGTGGCAGTGCGGCAGGGTGCGGCGGATCTCGCGGGTCGCCTCGATGAAGTCGACGGCGTAGTTGTCGTGCTCGGGGATGCCGGTGGCGATCGCGAACACGTTGGGGTCGAAGATGATGTCCTCGGGCGGGAAGCCGAGGGTCCCGGTCAGCAGCCGGTAGGCGCGGGTGCAGATCTCGACCTTGCGCTCGCGGGTGTCGGCCTGGCCCTGCTCGTCGAACGCCATCACCACCACCGCGGCGCCGTAGCGCTGCACCAGCTGCGCCTGCTTGAGAAAGCTCTCTTCGCCCTCCTTGAGCGAGATCGAGTTGACCACGCCCTTGCCCTGCAGGCACTTGAGCCCGGCTTCGATCACCGTCCACTTCGACGAGTCGATCATGAACGGAATGCGGGCGATGTCCGGCTCGGCCGCAATCAGGTTCAGGTAACGGGTCATCGCCCGCTCCGAATCGATCATGCCCTCGTCCATGTTGACGTCGAGGATCTGGGCGCCGCTCTCGACCTGCTGGCGCGCGACCTCGACCGCCTCGTCGTAGCGGTCGTCCTTGATCAGCTTGCGGAAGCGGGCGCTGCCGGTGACGTTGGTGCGTTCGCCGATGTTGACGAACAGCAGGTCCGGCGTGATCACCAGCGGCTCGAGGCCGGAAAGACGGGTATGGCGGGGTTCTGTCATCTGCTTGCCGTGGGAGCGGAGGGGGGCGCCGGCGCGGGCTCATGCCGCCAGGTCGGCCACGGCGGCGGGTCGGCGCGGCGCGGCTCCCGCCACCGCGCCGGCGATCGCACGGATGTGGTCCGGGGTGGTGCCGCAGCAACCGCCGACGATGTTGAGCAGGCCGGACTCGGCGAATTCGCGCAGGGTGGCGGCCATCTCGTCGGGGGTCTCGTCGTATTCGCCGAAGGCGTTGGGCAGGCCGGCGTTCGGATGGGCGCTGACGCGGCAGTCCGCCAGCCCCGCCAGCGCCTCGACGTGCGGGCGCAGCTCGCGTGCGCCGAGCGCGCAGTTCAGCCCGATCGACAGCGGCCGCGCATGCCGGAGCGAATACCAGAACGCCTCGGCGGTCTGCCCCGACAGGGTGCGGCCGGACGCGTCGGTGATCGTGCCCGAGATCATCACCGGCAGGCGCGCGCCGCGGCCGTCGAAGACCCGCGCCAGGGAGAACAGCGCGGCCTTGGCGTTGAGCGTATCGAAGATGGTCTCCACCATGAGCGCGTCGGCGCCGCCGTCGATCAGCCCTTCGGCGGCCTCGCTATAGATCTCCACCAGGGTGTCGAAGTCCACCGCGCGGAAGCCTGGGTCGTTGACGTCGGGGCTGATCGAAGCGGTGCGGCTGGTCGGGCCGAGCACGCCGACCGCGAAGCGCGGCCGCTCCGGCGTGCGTGCCTCCACCGCGGCGCAGGCCTCGCGCGCGAGCCTGGCGCCTTCGCTGTTGAGCTCGCGTACCAGGTGCTGCAGGTGGTAGTCGGCCAGGGAAATCGCGGTGGAATTGAAGGTATTGGTCTCGACCAGGTCGGCGCCGGCCTCGAGGTAGGCGGTGTGGATGTCGCGGATCAGGTCGGGACGGGTCAGGCTGAGCAGGTCGTTGTTGCCCTTCTGGTCGTGCCCCTCCCGGGGCTCGCCGGCGCCGGCGGCGAGGCTGTCGTGGCCTTCGGCGAAGCGCGCCCCCCGGTAGTCGGCCTCCTGCAGGTCGTGGCGCTGGATCATCGTGCCCATCGCCCCGTCCAGGACCAGGATCCGCGCATCGAGGGCGGCGAGCAGGGCGGTGGTGCGTTGCGGGTCGAGCCAGGGCAGGGGGTGCATGGGTCGGATTCCGAGGGAGGGAAGGACGGCCTCAGGGCCGGGCGGCGATCAGCGAGATCACCTCGAAGTGCGGCGGCCTGCGCTCGCGGGTGACGGTGTCGATGTGCTGCAGCTGCAGGCCTGCCTTGTCGACGAAGCGACGCAGCTCCCGTTCGCCGAAGCCGAGATTGACGTGGTCGTAGGCGGCGACCACGGCGCGGTGCTCGTGGCGGGCCAGGCTGCTCAGCAGCAGCCGACCGCCTGGGCGCAGGACCCGTGCCGCCTCGACCACCGCCTGCGCCGGTCTGGCGGCATAGGTGAGCGCATGCATCAGCACCACCAGATCGAAACTGGCGTCGGCGAAGGGCAGGGCGTGCATGTCGCCCTCGTGCACCTCGACGTTGTCGTAGCGGCGCAGCCGCTCGGTGGCGGCGTTGACCACCCGCTTGCTGGTGTCGACGCAGACGTAGCGGCCGGCGTGCGGTGCCACCAGCTCGGCCAGCACGCCGTCGCCGGAGGCGATGTCGAGCACGTCTCCGGCCTCGAGCAGCGGCAGCGCAGAGCGCGCCAGCGCCTCCCAGGTCCGGCCCGGGGAGTAGTGGCGCTCCATGTCGCCGGCCACCGAGTCGGCCCAGTTGCGGTCCGACGCGCGCATCGCCAGCACCCCCGGCAGCCGTTCGGCGTCCTGGCGCAGCAGCGCGTCGTCGCTGCCGTCGCGCAGGGTGCGCCACAGCTGCTGCAGCGCCGGGTCGAGCGGGGCGTCGTCGAAGCGGTAGTACGCGGAAACGCCGGCGCGGCGGTCGCGCACCAGCCCGGCTTCCTTGAGCCGCGCCAGGTGCGTGGAGACCCGCGGCTGTGCCAGCCGGGTGACCGCCGAGAGTTCGGCCACGGTCAGCTCCTCGCGCTCGAGCAGCGCCAGCAGCCGTACCCGGGTGGCGTCGGCCAGCACCTTGAGGCGGGTGGACCAGCTCTCCAGATCCATCAATATCTTTCCATCGCGATCTAAGGATGGAAGTGTCGCGGCCGCGCGGCGGCCGGTCAAGGGCCGCCGCGTACGCTGCGGTCGAGGTGCCGCCGCCACGGCCGCGGCATCGCGGCGCTGGCGGTGGATTCACCTGACCGCGTGCGGCGGCAAGGCTACAATTGCGTTTTCCATCGAGTCGGAGCCCAACGTGGATTTTGGCTACACCGAAGAGCAGCTGATGATCCAGGAGGTGGCGCGCCGGATCGCCCAGGAGAAGATCGCGCCGAGCGCCGAGGGCTTCGACCGGTCCGGCGAGTTCCCGCTGGACAACATCCGCCTGCTCGGCGAGAACGGCCTGATGGGGATCGAGGTGCCTGCCGAGTACGGCGGCGCCGGCATGGATCCGGTGGCCTACGTGCTGGCGATGGTCGAAATCGCGGCCGCGGACGCCGCGCACTCGACCATCATGTCGGTCAACAATTCGCTGTTCTGCAACGGCATCCTCACCCACGGAACAGAGGAGCAGAAGCAGGCGTACGTGCGTCCGATCGCCGAGGGCACGCAGATCGGCGCGTTCGCGCTGACCGAGCCGCAATCCGGGTCCGACGCCACGGCGATGCGCTGCCGTGCGGTGAAACAGGGCGACGGCAGCTACCTGATCAACGGCAAGAAGAGCTGGATCACCTCCGGCCCGGTGGCCAAGTACATCGTCCTGTTCGCGATGACCGACCCGGACAAGGGCGCGCGCGGCATCACCGCGTTCCTGGTCGACACCGCCCGCGACGGGTTCCACCGCGGCAAGACCGAGCCCAAGCTCGGCATCCGCGCCTCGGCGACCTGCGAGATCGAGTTCCAGGACTACGTCGCCCGCGCGGAAGACGTGCTCGGCGAGGAGGGCCACGGTTTCAAGATCGCCATGGGCGTGCTCGACGCCGGCCGCATCGGCATTGCCAGCCAGGCGATCGGCATCGCCCGCGCCGCCTACCAGGCCACGTTGGCGTACGTGCGCGAACGCAAGGCCTTCGGCCAGCCGATCGGCGCGTTCCAGATGACCCAGGCCAAGATCGCCGACATGAAGTGCAAGCTGGACGCCTCGTTGCTGCTGACCTTGCGCGCGGCCTGGCTGAAGGGCCAGGGCCGCCGGTTCACCACCGAGGCGTCGGTGGCCAAGCTCACCGCCTCCGAGGCGGCGATGTGGATCGCTCACCAGGCGGTGCAGATCCACGCCGGCATGGGCTATTCGAAGGAAATGCCGATCGAGCGCTACTTCCGCGACGCCAAGATCACCGAGATCTACGAAGGCACCAGCGAGATCCAGCGCCTGGTGATCGCCCGCCACGAGACCGGGCTGCGCTGACCCGGTCCGTGCAGCCCGTCCCAGCAGGCTCCAGCCGCCGCCTCCACGCCCCCTCCCGTACCGGCCCGTGCGCAAGCGCGGGCCTCATTCCATCCGAAACCCGCCATGAGCACATCCGGTAAGACCACACCCCGTTCCCGCAAGCCCGGCGCGTCCGCCGAGACGGCCAAGAAGGGCCCGCGGAAGAAGCCCGCGGAGTCGCGTCAGGCGCTTAGCAGCTCGCTGCTCGACCCGGTGTTCGCCGCCATCCGCCAGCGTGTCGGCAGGGACCGGCAGGCCGACGCCGACGCCTTCGCCGCCGCGTTCTACCGGCGCATGACCGCAGACGAGCTGCCGCTGCACAGCGCCGAGGCCTGGGCCGCGCTGGCCCACGGTTTCCTCGACTTCGCGCGCAAGCGCAAGCCCGGCACCGCCAGCGTCAGGCTGTTCAACCCCGGCCAGGCCGAGCACGGCTGGGACTCTCCGCATACGGTGCTGCAGATCGTCAACGACGACATGCCGTTCCTGGTGGATTCGGTGACCATGGCGCTGACCGAGATGGGCATCGGCGTGCACGTGCTCGGCCACCCGATCATCGCGTTTCGCCGCGACCGCAAGGGCCAGGCGCTGGCCGTGGGCGAGGGCGAGGCCGAGTCGCTGATGCACCTGGAGATCGACCGCCAGGCGCCCGAGGGGCTGGCGGACGTGGAGCGCAGAATCGTCCAGGTGCTGCGCGACGTGCGCACCATCGTCGAGGACTGGTCGACGATGCGCGAGAAGATGCTGCAGACCGCCGCCGATCTGGCCCATCGCCAGCTGCCGGTGTCCGACGGCGAGCGCCGCGAGGCCCAGGAGTTCCTGCACTGGGCGGCCAGCGACCATTTCACCTTCCTCGGCTATCGCGAATACAAGGTGAAGAAGCAGCGTGGAGAGGAGGTGCTGTGCGCGGTCGACGGCACCGGGCTGGGCCTGCTGCGCGACGGCGACTCCGGCAGGCCGCGGGCGCTGAGCAGCCTGGGCGCCCAGGCCGGCCCCCGGGGCGGCGCGATCGATCCGCTGATCCTCACCAAGACCAACTCGCGCGCCACCGTGCACCGGCCCGGCTACATGGACTACATCGGCGTGCTCGGTTTCGACGCCGATGGCCGGCCGGTGGCCGAGCAGCGCTTCATCGGCCTGTACACCTCCAGCGCATACAACCGCCGGCCCTGGGAGATCCCGCTGGTGCGCGACCGCTTCGAGCACGTGATGAGCGCCTCGGGCCTGCGCCAGACCGGGCACAGCGGCAAGGCGCTCAAGCACATCCTGGAGACGCTGCCGCGCGACGAACTGTTCCAGTCCAGCGCCGAGGAGCTGCAGACGCTCGGGACGGGTATCCTGCAGCTGCAGGAGCGCAGCCGCAGCCGGCTGTTCCTGCGCCGCGACCGCTACGGGCGCTTCTATTCGATCCTGGCCTACATCCCGCGCGATCGCTTCAATACGGAAGTGCGGCTGCGCATCGAGGGCATGCTCAAGGAGGCGTTGGAGGCCGACCGGGTCGACACCAGCGTGCAGTTGGGGGAGTCGCCGCTGGCGCAGCTGCATCTGATCGTGCGCCCGCGCTCGGGCCTGGCCGGCGACATCGACCAGGGCGAGCTGGACGCCGCGCTGGCGGCGATCGTGCGCAACTGGCAGGACGACCTGCGCGACGAGCTGGTCGAGCGCCACGGCGAGGCCGAAGGCCTGCGCCTGGCGACCCGCTACGGCCGCGCGTTGAGCGCCAACTACATCGAGCAGGCGACCGCGGCGATCGCCGCCGCCGACGTCGGCCAGCTGGCGGCGCTCGACGGTCCGGATGACCTGCGCCTGTGCCTGTACTGCGCGCCGCGCAGCGCTGCCGGCGAGGGCCCGCTTCGGCTCAAGCTGTTCCGCCAGGAGCGCGACATTCCGCTCTCCGACGTGCTGCCGATGATGGAGAACATGGGGTTGCGGGTGATGTCCGAGCATCCCTACCGGATCGAGGTCGGGGAACGGCCGCTATACATCCAGGATTTCGAGGTCGAGGCGGGTGCCAAGGACGTCGACATCGAGCAGGTCGGCCCGGAGTTCGAGGAAGCGTTCGCGCAGCTCTGGCGCGGCGGCGCCGAGAACGACGGCTTCAACCGCCTGATCCTCGGCGCGGGCCTGACCTGGCGCCAGGTGTCGATGCTGCGCGCCTACTGCAAGTACCTGCTGCAGACCGACGCGCCGTTCTCCCAGGCCTACGTCGAGGAAACCCTGGCGAACTACCCGCTGCTCGCGCGGCTGCTGGTGGAGCTGTTCGAGGCGCGCTTCAATCCCATGGCGGACGCCGGCGGGCAGGACGCGCGGGCCGGCCGCGCGCGACTGGCCGCGCAGTTCGAGCTGCTCGCAGACGGCGACGCGGCGGCCGGGGGCGCGCTCGAGGAAGTGGTCGGCGCCCACGGCGGCGACCGCGAGCGCTGGTACCGGGCTACCCGCGAGGCGCTCAAGGGGCTGCTCGACCGGGTCGCCAGCCTCGACGAGGACCGCATCCTGCGCAACTTCATGGGGGTGATCGACGCCACCCTCCGCACCAGCTTCTACCAGCGCGCGGCGGCCGGCTGGAAGGACTACGTGGCGTACAAGCTGGACAGCGCGCGGGTGCCGGACCTGCCGAAGCCGCGACCCTACCGCGAGATCTTCGTGTACGGCCCGCACGTGGAAGGCGTGCACCTGCGCTTCGGGCCGGTGGCGCGCGGCGGGTTGCGCTGGTCGGACCGACGCGAGGATTTCCGTACCGAGGTGCTGGGCCTGGTCAAGGCGCAGATGGTGAAGAACACGGTGATCGTGCCGGTCGGCGCCAAGGGCGGTTTCATCGTCAAGCGGCCGCCTCCGGGCGGCGACCGCGATGCGCTGCAGGCCGAGGGCATCGCCTGCTACCGGCGCTTCATCCACGGGCTGCTCGACGTGACCGACAACATCGTCGACGGCGGCATCGTGCCGCCGGTGGACGTGGTGCGTCACGACGAGGACGATCCCTACATGGTGGTGGCGGCCGACAAGGGCACCGCCAGCTTCTCGGACATCGCCAACGGGATCTCCGCCGAGCATGGATTCTGGCTCGGCGATGCCTTCGCCTCGGGCGGTTCGGTCGGCTACGACCACAAGGGCATGGGCATCACCGCCAAGGGCGCCTGGGAATCGGTGAAGCGGCATTTCCGCGCACTCGGCCACGACAGCCAGGCAGAGGACTTCACCGTGGTCGGCATCGGCGACATGTCCGGCGACGTGTTCGGCAACGGCATGCTGCTGTCGCGGCACATCCGCCTGGTGGCGGCGTTCGACCACCGCCACATCTTCATCGATCCGGCGCCGGACGCCGCGGCGGGCTATCGCGAGCGCGAGCGCCTGTTCGGCCTGGCCCGCTCGAGCTGGGAGGACTACGACCGCGGGCTGATCAGCGCCGGCGGCGGGATCTGGCCGCGCAGCGCCAAGTCGATCCCCGTGTCGAAAGCCGCGCGCGACGCGCTGGGCATCGATGCGGACGTGGAGTCGATGAGCCCGGTCGAGCTGATGAAGGCGATCCTGAGGGCGCCCGTCGATCTGCTCTGGAACGGCGGCATCGGCACCTACGTCAAGGCCACGACCGAAAGCCACGGCGAGGTCGGCGACCGCGCCAACAACGCCCTGCGGGTCGACGGCTGCGAACTGCGCTGCCGGGTGGTCGGCGAGGGCGGCAACCTCGGCATGACCCAGCGCGGCCGCATCGAGGCGGCGCAGGCCGGGGTGCTGCTGAACACCGATTTCATCGACAACTCGGCCGGCGTGGACACCTCCGACCACGAGGTCAACATCAAGATCCTGCTCAATGCCCAGGTGCAGGAGCGCAAGCTGAGCATGGCGGCGCGCAACAAGCTGCTGGCCGACATGACCGGCGAGGTGGAGTCGCTTGTGCTGTTCGACAACATCCGCCAGAACCAGGCGCTGAGCCTGATGGAGCGGATGAGCGTCTCGCGGCTCGGCTCCAAGCAGCATTTCATCCGAACCCTTGAAGCGCAGGGGCTGCTCGACCGGCAGATCGAGTTCCTGCCCTCCGACGCCGAGATCTCGGCCCGCAAGGCGCGTGGCCAGGGCCTGACCCGGCCCGAGCTGGCGGTGCTGCTGTCCTACGCCAAGCTGGTCGCCTACCAGCAGATGCTCGATTCGGACATCCCCGAGGATCCGTATCTGTCCAAGGAGCTGCAGCGCTATTTTCCGGCGCCGCTGCAGAAGAAGTACGCGGCGGCGATGGAAAAGCACCGGCTCAAGCGCGAGATCATCGCCACTGCGGTGACCAACGCCACCATCAACCGGATGGGCGCGACCTTCCTGCTGCGCATGCAGGAGGATACCGGCAGGACCCCGGCCGAAGTCGCCAAGGCCTACACCATCAGCCGGGAGACACTCAATGCGCGCGCGCTGTGGGCGCAGATCGACGCGCTCGATGGCAAGGTGCCGGAGTCGGTGCAGATCGACGCGCTGCAGGAGATCTGGAACCTGCAGCGCGCGTTCGTGCGCTGGCTGCTGAACCGCCCGGGCGAGATCCCCGCCATCACCCGCGCGGTCGACCGCTATACCGAGGCGTTCAACGAGATCCGCGGCGCCGACGCGATCCTCCCGGATTCCCAGCGTCCCGCCTACGAGGACGCGCGCAGGGACTGGCAGGAACGCGGGATGTCGCCGGACCTGGCCGAGGACCTGGCCGAGTTGCCCTACCTGGGCCCGGTGTTCGACATCATCGAGCTGGCCAGGTCGCGGCGGATGAAGCCGGTGGAGGTCGCCAGGGTGCATTTCCGGATCGGCGATGCCCTGCATCTGCCGTGGCTGTTCGCGCAGATCGACGCCCTGGAGGTGCAGGGGCGCTGGCACGCGGTGGCGCGCGGGGTGCTGCGCGACGACCTGCTCACCCAGCAGACCCTGCTCGCGGGGCAGGCGCTGTCGATGCCCGGCCGGGATCCGGACGCGAAGGTGCGGGCCTGGATCGAGCGCGACGACCCAACCCTGCGCTTCGCGCTGGCGATGCTGGCGGAAATGTTCGCGCAGAAGTCGATCGACTATCCCACCGCCTCGGTGGCGGTGAGCCGGCTGGCGCAGCTGGCGGCCGGCAGCTGAGCGGCTGCCGCGCGGCGCCGGACGGGCGTCGCGCGGCAGCGCTTCACCGCGGCCGCCGGTGCGTTATCCTCGCGCCATGGATTCCGCGCAGACGCCACGGGTCGCCTTCCTCGCCAGCGCCAGCCCCGACGCGCAGGAGGCGCTGCATGCGCTGGTGGCCGAGCACGGCCAGCACGAGCCGGGCGAAGCCGAAGTGCTGTGCGCGCTCGGGGGCGACGGCTTCATGCTGCAGACCCTGCATCGCCATGGTGCGCTCGGCAAGCCGGTCTACGGCATGAAGCTGGGCGGCGTGGGGTTCCTGATGAACCAGTACCGGCAGGAGGACCTGATCGAGCGCCTGCGTGCGGCGGAGCCTTCGGTGCTGCGGCCGTTGGAGATGATCGCGCAGACCGAGTCGGGGGCCAGCGTGGGTTCGCTGGCCTACAACGAGGTCTCGCTGCTGCGGCAGACCCGCCAGGCCGCGCATCTGAGCATCGAGCTCAACGGCAAGCTACGCCTGGAGGAACTGATCTGCGACGGCGTGCTGGTGTCCACCCCCGCCGGCAGCACCGCCTACAACTTCTCGGCACAGGGGCCGATCATGCCGCTGGGGGCCAGCGTGATCGCGCTCACCCCGATCGCGGCGTTCCGGCCGCGGCGCTGGCGCGGGGCGCTGCTCAAGGCACAGACCGAGGTGCGCTTTCGCGTCCTCGACCCCTACAAGCGGCCGGTCAGCGCCACCGCCGACTCGCACGAAGTGCGCGACGTGGTCGATGTGGTGATCCGCGAGTCGCAGGACCGGGTGGTGACCCTGCTGTTCGATCCCGAGCACAACCTCGAAGAGCGCATCCTCAGCGAACAGTTCGTGGTCTGAAGCCCGAGCGGCTCGGCGAGGCGCGCTGACTCCCGGTGCGGCTTAAGCCAGCGGCAATGGCTCGCCAGTGTCACCGGGGCCTTGCGCCAGCGCCTCCAGTTCGGCACCGACAGGCGGCACGGGTGCGGGCGCCGCTCGCCGCCGGGCTGGCCGATCCCGCATACTCGCGGCATGTCCGCAGCCACGCCGCCGCCGCTGATCGTCGCGATCTCCTCGCGGGCGCTGTTCGACCTGGAGGACAGCCACGCGCTGTTCGAGCGCGAGGGCATCGAGGCCTACGCCGAGCACCAGCGCAGCCACGAGGACGATCTGCTCGAGCCGGGGATCGCATTTCCGCTGGTGCGCAAGCTGTTGGCCCTCAACGACGGCGCGGCGCCGGAGGCCCCGCGCGTGGAGGTGATCCTGCTGTCGCGCAATTCGGCCGATACCGGGCTGCGGATCTTCAATTCCATCCAGCATCACGGCCTGGCGATCTCGCGCGCCACGTTCACGTCCGGGGAACCGACCTGGCCCTACATCCGGCCGTTCGGCGCGCAGTTGTTCCTGTCCGCCAACCCGGAGTCGGTTCGCAGCGCGCTGGCCAACGGCGTGGCCGCGGCCACGATCCTGCCGGCCAAGGCGCCGCAGCACCGCCATGACCAGCTGCGCATCGCCTTCGACGGCGACGCGGTGATCTTCGGCGACGAGGGCGAGCGGGTTTCGCGCGAAGGCGGTATCGATGCGTTCCACCGCCACGAGCGCGAGCGTGCACGCGAGGCGCTGGCGGGCGGGCCGTTCCGCGGGTTCCTGTCGGCGCTGCACGATCTGCAGGCGGCCTATCCGCCGGGCGAGGCCTCGCCGATCCGTACCGCGCTGGTCACCGCGCGCTCGGCACCGGCGCACGAGCGGGTGATCCGCACGCTGCGCGAGTGGGGGGTGCGCCTGGACGAGGCGCTGTTCCTCGGCGGCCGGCCGAAGGGGCCGTTCCTGGAGGCGTTCGGCGCGGACATCTTCTTCGACGACTCGCAGCACAACATCGATTCGGCGCGCCTGCACGTGGCCACCGGCCACGTCCCGCACGGCATCTCCAACCCCTAGGCGTGCCGGCAGGCCCCGGCGCGGCCGGCAGGGGAGGGCAGGGCGGGCTCTACAGGGGCAGGCGGATGTCGGACAGGCGCCAGCGAATGCCCTTGCGGGTGAGCACGAACACGATCGGGCGCCCGTCATCGTCGTGCACCGTGGCGGTGAAGCGGGAGGGGGATTGGTAGCGGTGTTCGGCATCCTGCAGCGGCTTTCCCGCCTCGCCCGCGGCGCCGGCGGGCCGGGGCGGGGCGCTGATGTCGATCCGGCGCCAGACCCGCCGCCCTTCCATCAGCGCGGCCAGCCCGACCGGGGTGACCATGGTCTCGACCAGGCCGGCGCTGACGCCGCTGGCCACCTGCAGGCCGATCCTGCCCAGCAGACTGGCCTGGACCTCGGGCCCTGCGCGCCGCACCATGGCGTCGTCGAGCTGCAGCTTGAGGCTGCCGCGCAGCGCCGGGAAATCGACCTGGCGCGCCAGGGCGCGAGTGTCGTCCTCCTGCACCGCCTGCTGGATGGCGCGGATGGTCAGGTACGGTCCGGCGGCGGTGTAGGCGGCGAGCCCGAGCAGCACTGCAAGGCCGAGCCAGATCCATTTCCTCACGGGCTGCTCCATCGGGATTGGGTCGGCATCAGTTTGCACGGCCAGGCTGAATCGCGCCGCGCCGGACAGCGCCATCCGCCTTGGGATCCAACACCGGCCACGACAGCGACAGCGAATAGCCGGCTCGGCGGCAGCCGCGCCGGGGGCGCCAGGTGGTCCCATCAGATGGAGAGATCCATCACCGTCGCCACGGGCCAGCGACAGTGGATAGCCCTCCCCGAGGTTGGATTTCTCAAGAGCGCCTTCGGTCTGGCGTGCGGGCGTGGGCCGCACCGGGGGCGTTGCTCCGCCCTTCCGTCCGGCCATCCATGGCCGTAGTCAGGGCCGCAGGCCATCCATGGCCTGCTCTGCGCAACACCCCCGGCACGTCTCCCGCTTCGGCGTTGGTGGGCTTCGGCAGAACTGGCTACCAAGCATCCGATAGTGAATCACCGACGCGGCGCCCG
>NZ_JARXRM010000030.1:39623-57328 GCF_029887875.1 Luteimonas endophytica | reverse complement strand
CCATGGATGGTCTGCGGCGGCGGATCGGGCCATGGATGGCCCGGCTCCGCCGGGGAGCCTCCCCCGGCCCGGGCGCCGCTGGTTCCGAAGCCGACGCACCGGCTTCCCAATCGAGCACCAGTTTGGCTGCGCGGGTCATGAGCCGTGCCTGGCGCTCAAGATGGATGGCCCGACTCCGCCGGCAAGTCCCCCGGTCCGGCGCCGCCGGCTCCGAAACCCGGGGATCCTCGCATTCGTTGCGAGCGCGCGCCGCGCGGCATGGCCCGTCGCCGGCGCGCCAGAGGCAACCGCCGGGCCATCACGCGACGCGCGTGGGCAGCGTTTTTCGCGTTCGCCCCTCGCGGGCTTTCGCGGCCATGGGCCGCTCCTGCAGGCGGCCGCCGCGTTGGTGAGGGCGGCGCGTCGAGCGGTCGCCTCAGAACTCCAGGTCGAGCGCTGCGCACAGGTAGTCCATGAACGGTGCCATCGCTTTCAGGTCGCGCGCCAGCACGCTGCGCAGGCGCGGGCCGGTCATGACGGCGTCGTCGATATCGCGCAGGGCGACGAAGTTGCGCCGGCGCAGGTCGTCGACGTACTCGAACCCGGGGTCGAACCCGCGCGGCGGGCGCACCAGCATCTCGCCTTCGGAGAGCCGGTAGCGGCGGCGGAACGCCGGTGCGTGCGCGGCGCGCGCCCAGCCGGCGGGGTTGTCGACCACGAATTGGCGGATCCGGCGCAGCACCGGCGGCTCTGGGTGCCAGATGCCCGCGGCGATGAAGCAGGCGCCGGGCTGCAGGTGCAGGTACCAGGACGGCGCCGCGGTCTCGCGGCTGCGTTCGTGGAACAGGCGCGCACCCTGCCAGGTCTTGTAGGGGGTCTTGTCGTTGGCGAAGCGGGTATCGCGATGGATCCGGAACAGCGAGCCGCCGACCGGTTTCGGGTCCGAACGGTAGTGCGGGCTGACCGCCAGCACATCGGGTTGCAGGTCGACCAGCAGGCGCCGGAACGGCTCGCGAACGTGCGCCTCGTAGTCCGCCTTGCGCGCCTGGAACCAGGCGCGCTCGTTGTGCCGCGCCAGCGAGCGGAGGAAGCGGAAGGAGCGCTCGCAGAAGTAGGCCGTCATGGGCCCAGCTCCGCGGCCAGTTCGCGGCCCCAGGCCTCGAGACGGTCGAGCAGCGCCAGGCGCGCGCCGTCGCCGGAGTGGGTGGCGCGCAGTGCGATGATCTCGCCGAAGAACTCGGGCAGGGACAGCTCGGAGAGCCCGCTGCCCTCCGCCAGGCGCTGGCGCCGGTACGCGTTCCATCGCTCCTGCTCGGCGGCGTCGAGGGTTTGCGGCCAGTTGCGCGCGCGGTAGCGGAACAGCAGCTCGGGCAGGCGCGGGTCCTGGAAGCCGAACGCGCGCGCGGACAGCGCCTCGGGTGGGGTGCCGCGCACCTCGGCCATGCGGCGGCGGTCGGCTTCGCCGATGAAGCCGTCGTACAGCGCCGCATCGGCGTCCGCCGGTTCGCGGGCGGCCTCGCGGGCGTAGACCGCACGGATCTTCTCGGCCAGCGCCGGCCCGGCCTCGCGCAACAGTGCCGCCCGCTCCGTCGCCTGGCCGCGGTCGATGCCGAGCCGCTCGATGTCTGCGTGGGTGAGATGATGCCAGGCCACGACGGCGGGGCAGCGGTTGAGGTGGATCTCCTTCAGTGCGACGCGCGACTCGCCGGGCGGCAGGTCGGCGGTCGGCGTGTAGAGCCGGTCGGCGATCTCGTCCGGCTCCAGCTCGAGCAGCGGCCGCGGATCGGTGCCGAGGTCGAACACGATCACCCGGTTGTCGATGCGCGGATGCCGCGCCAGCGGCAGCACCGGGGCGGCGCACATGCGCGTGGCGGGATAGCGCTGGGACACGTGCAGCACGGGCTGCATCGCGATGGTGTCGAGCAGGCCGGCGGCGTGACGCTTGTCGCGCAGCCGCAGGGCGTAGTCCCACAGCCGCGGCTGCGCCACCCTCAGCCGCCGTGCCAGCCCGATCAGGGCGCGCACGTCCGACAACGCCTCGTGGGCGTCGCCGGTGCGCACCCCGTTGACGGTGGCCAGGTGCTCGAGCTTGAACGAACAGGCGCCGTCCTCGCGCCTGGGCCAGGCGACGCCATCGGGCCGCAGCGCGTAGGCCAGGCGCATCACGTCGAGCAGGTCCCAGCGCGAATTGCCGCCGCGCCATTCCCGCTCGTACGGGTCGTAGAAGTTCCGGTACAGCCCGCAGCGGATGAACTCGTCGTCGAACCGCAGCGAGTTGTAGCCGACGCAGCAGGTGCGCGGCCGCGACATCGCCTCGTGGATCCGGGCGAACGCTTCGGCCTCGCCGACCCCGTCGCGCAGGGCATCCTGCGGGGCGATGCCGGTGACCATGCTGGCGGCCGGGGTGGGCAGCAGGTCGTCGGCGGGGCGCACCAGGAACTCGATCGGCGCCTCCAGCTCGTTCAGCGCCTCGTCGGTGCGGATCGCGGCGAACTGGGCGATGCGGGTGCGGCGCGGATCGCTGCCGAAGGTTTCCAGATCGTAGAACAGGAAGCTGGCGCCCATCAGCCCTGCTCCAGCGGCGCGAGCTGCGCGCGGATCTCGGCGTCGAGCGCGCCGCGGTCGACCCGGTCGAGGGAATCGAGGCCGTAGGTCGCCCGTTCCAGGATCGCGTGCTGGCGGCGGCTGCGTTCCAGCGCCAGCGCGTAGGGGATGCGCATGAAGCTGACCATCGCGTAGCGGGGCACGAACCGGCCGGGGTGGCGCTGCTGCAGTTCCAATTCGAGCGCGCGCTGCAGCAGGTAGTCGCTGTCGTCGACGCGGTCGCGCATCTCGCGATAGTTCTCCAGCGCCATCTGCTGGATCGCCAGCGCGTTGGGCTGCCGGGCGGCCTGGAACCCGGCGAAGACGTCCTCGAGCGGCGCCTCGCCGCGGAGCCGCTGCGCCAGTTCCACGCAGTCCTCGAATGCACAGTTCATGCCCTGCCCGTGGAACGGCACCATGGCGTGCGCGGCGTCGCCGATCAGTACCGCGCGCCGGTCCAGGTGCCAGCGCTCCAGATAGAGGGTGGCGAGGGTCCCGGCCGGGTTGGCGGCCCAGTCGGCCTCCAGGTCGGGGATCAGGGGGAGCGCGTCGGTGAAGTCCCGTGCGAACAGGGCCCGGGCCTGTTCGGGAGTGCGCACCGAGTCGAAGCCAGGATCGCCGTGGTTCGGCATGAACAGGGTGACGGTGAAGGTGCGCTCGTCGTTGGGCAGGGCGATGCACATGTAGCCGCCGCGCGGCCAGATGTGCAGCGCGTTCGGTTCGATGCGGAAGCCGCCGTCGGCGGCGGGCGGGATCTCGAGCTCGCGGTAGCCATGGCCGAGCGGCTCGACGCGTTCGCCGAGGTCGGTGGCACGCTGCATCGCCGAGCGCACCGCCGAGCCCGCGCCGTCGGCGCCGACCAGCGCGGCGAACCCGATCTGTGCGCAGGTGCCGTCGCGCTCGTCGACGAAGCGCGCGCTGCCCGCTTCGAAGTCCACCGCGTCCAGGCGCCGGTCGAAATGCAGGCGCGCCCCGGCCGCCTCGGCCAGCCCGATCAGGGTGAGGTTGAGATCGCCGCGGTGCACCGACCAGATCACCTCGGAATCGTCGCGGCCGTAGCGCTGCAGTTCGGTGCGGCCGTCGGCGAAGTGCACCATGCGACCGCGCATCATCACCGCCTGGCGCATCACCGCGGCCTCCGCCCCGGCTCGCTCCAGGGCGTGGCGACCGCGTTCGGCCAGGGCCAGGTTGATCGAGCGCCCGCCGGCGTAGCCACGGACACGCGGGTCGCCGCGCTTTTCGTAGACGTCCACGCGCCAGCCGTCGCGCGCCAGCAGGATCGCCAGCAGCGCGCCGGCCAGGCCGGCGCCGACGATCGTCAGCGAACGCGGCTGCGCGGCGTTCATTCGCCGCGTTCCATCGGTGCCTGGCTCATGCCGCCGCCCAGGCCTCGACCGTGCCCGCGAAGCGCAGCACGTCGGCGTGGTTGTTGTAGAGCGGGGCCGGGGCGATGCGGATCACGTCGGGCTCGCGCCAGTCCCCGATCACGCCGCTGGCCGACAGGTGCTCGAACAGGGCGCGGCCGGCATCGCGGCCATCGCGAACCCGCAGCGAGAGCTGGCAGCCGCGGCGCCCGGGCTCGCGCGGGGTGGCGACCTCGAGTACGCCCGACAGGCGCGCGTCGATCAGGGTCTCCAGGTAGCCGGTCAAGCGCAGCGACTTCTCGCGCAGCGCCGGCATTCCGGCGCGGCCGAACAGTTCGAGCGAGGCGCGCAGCGGCGCCATCGCCAGGATCGGCGGGTTGCTCAGCTGCCAGCCCTCGGCGCCGGGCGTCGGCACGAATTCGGGGCCCATGCGGAAGCGGGTGGCCTTCTCGTGGCCCCACCAGCCCGCGAACCGCGGCCGTTCGGTGTGCGCATGGCGCGCGTGGACGAAACAGCCGGCCACCGCGCCGGGCCCGGAATTCATGTACTTGTAGTGGCACCAGACCGCGAAATCCGCGCCGCAGTCGTGCAGCGCCAGCGGCAGGTTGCCGGCGGCGTGGGCCAGGTCGAAACCGACCACCGCGCCGGCGCCGTGGCCCAGGCGGACGATCTCCGCAAGCTCGAAGGCCTGGCCGGTGCGGTACTGCACCCCCGGCCACAGCACCAGCGCCAGGCGCGGGCCGTGCTCGGCGATGGCGCGCTCGATCGCCGCCATCGAGATCGTGCCGCCGGGCTCGTCGGCCTCCAGCTCGATCAGGTCGGTGGCGGGATCGAAGCCGTGGAAGCGCAGTTGGGATTCGAGCGCATGGCGGTCGGACGGGAACGCGCCGGCCTCCATCAGGATCGCCGGGCGCTCGCGGGTGGGGCGGTAGAAGCTGACCAGCATCAGGTGCAGGTTGGCGGTCAGCGAGTTCATCGCCACCACCTCGGCCGGCTGCGCGCCGACCACGCCCGCCAGCGCCTCGCAGACCAGCTCGTGGTAAGGCATCCACTGCGCATGGCCGCGGAAATGGCCCTCGACCGCCTCCATCGCCCACTTGTCCAGCACCTCCTCGACGTAGGCGCGCGCACCGCGCGGCTGCAGGCCGAGCGAGTTGCCGCAGAAATAGGCCTGCTCGGCGCCGCCCTGCAGCGGCACGTGGAATTGCCCGCGCAGCTCGCGCAACGGATCGGCCCGGTCCAGGGCGGCGGCGTACTCGGCGGAGCAGGGGTCGGTCATGGCATTCCGGGCAGGGTCGCGGGCGGGCCGTCGAGGCGGGCCGATGCCGGTGGTCGGACGCGGCGGCGCCCGGCGGTGGGAACGGCTGCGGTCATGAGAATCGCGACAGCGGCAGGTCCAGCCATTCCAGCGCGGTGCCGTGGTACAGCCGCGCCTGCGAGGTGGCGTCGAGGTCGAGCTCGGCGATGCCGGCACCGGGGGTCTGTTCGCCGAGCGGGAACGGATAGTCGGTGCCGAGCATCACCCGGTCGGTGCCGCAGGTATCGAGCAGGTAGCGCAGCGCGCGCGGGTCCGCGACCCATGAATCGAAGTACAGCTGCCGCAGATAGCCGCGCGGATTGCCGGGGTTGTCGGTCGCCACCAGGTCCGGGCGCATGCGGAAGCCGTGCTCGATCCTGCCGATGGTGTAGGGGAAGCTGCCGCCGCCGTGGGCCATGCAGATCTTCAGCTTCGGCAGCCGCTCCAGCACCCCGCCGAACACCAGGCAGCAGGCGGCGCGGGACTGCTCTGCGGGCATGCCGACCAGCCAGGGCAGCCAGTACTTGGGCATGGTGTCGGTGCCCATCATGTCCCAGGGGTGTACCAGCACCGCGGCGCCGAGGTCGGCGGCGGCCTCGAAGAACGCAAACAGCTCCGGCGCGTCGAGGTTCCAGTGCTCGTCGGCCGAGCGCTGGATGTGCGAGCCGATCTGCACGCCCTGCAGGCCGAGCTGGTCCATGCAGCGTTCCAGCTCCTGGATCGCCAGCCGCGGCGACTGCAGCGGGACGGTGCCGATGCCGGCGTAGTGGCGCGGGAAGTCGCGGCAGGTCCGCGCCATGTGGTCGTTGAGCGCCTGGTGCAGCTCCAGGGCCTGGTTGGCCTTCGCCCAGTAGCTGAACATCACCGGCACGGTGCTGATCACCTGCACCTGCACGCCGAACCTGGCGTAGTCGTCGATACGCTCCTGCGCATCCCAGGTCTTCGACCAGATCTCGCGAAAGAAGCGCCCGTCCTTGTAGATGCGGTGGCGGCCGTCGCTGGTGTGGTGGATCACCGGGAACCGGGCATCGCCGTACTTGGCGGCCAGGTCCGGCCACTCGCGCGGCAGATAGTGGGCATGGATGTCGATCTTGAGCACGCCGGCATTCTACCGGAGCCGGGCGGGAGCGCGGCTCAGCCGTATTTCGCCGGCGCCGGGTTCAGGTGCCCGCAGGCGTCACAGGTGCGCAGCTCGTCGGAGGCGTAGAAGCGGTCGAACACCGGCGGCAGGTCCCGTTCGATGTCCTGCAGCGAGAAGAACTCCTCGTAGAGCTGGTGGTTGCAGCGCTCGCAATACCACATCAGGCCGTCCTGCTCGTGCGGCAGGCGCTTGCGCTCGATCACCAGGCCCACCGAATCCGGGCCGCGCTGAGGCGAATGCGGGATGCACGGCGGCAACAGGAAGGTTTCGCCGGCGCGGATCGGGATGTCGCGCGGCTTGCCGTCCTCCTGGACGCGCAGGGTCATCTCGCCCTCGAGCTGGTGGAACCACTCCGGGCCCTCGTCCCAGTGGTAGTCGGTGCGCTGGTTCGGCCCGCCGACCACCATGACGATGAAGTCGCCGTCGTGGATGCACTTGTTGCCGACGGGAGGCTTGAGCAGGTGCCGGTTTTCGTCGATCCAGGCCTGCAGGTTGATCGGTGCCGGGAGCATGTCGGGTCGCCTCGCTGGATCAATCGTCGGACCGGGAGCGCTGCGGCGGCAGCGCCGCCACGCACTTCAACTCTATCGCAATGGGGGTCGGCAGGGCGTCGATGCCGACGGTGGTGCGGCAGGGGGCGGTGTCCGGATCCGGGAAGTGTTCGGCCCAGACCGCGTTGTAGGCGGGGAAATCGTGGGCCATGTCGGTGAGGTACACGGTGACGTCGACCAGATCCTCCCAGCGCGCGCCGCTCGCCTCGAGCACCGCGCGCACGTTGGCGAACACCGTGCGGGCCTGGGCGTCGATGTCGTAGCTGGTCAGCCGACCCCGCGCATCGGTGACGTTGCCGCGGATCGCCCCGGTGGCGGGGTCGCGCGGTCCGATCCCGGACAGGAACAGCAGCTCGCCGACCCGGCGCGCGTGCGGATAGCTGCCGACCGGGGCGGGGGCGGTGCCGGTGCGGATCGAGCGACCGGTCATTTCAGCGATCCTCGCGGTCGGCGCGGATCCGCTCCAGCGCGGGCTCGTACTGCTCGCAGAGCGCAGCGGGGCTGTCGATGGAAAGCCCCAGGTCGTGCACCCGTCCATCTCGCAGCGAATACACCCAGGCGTGCACTGCCAGCTTCTGGCCGCGCGCCCAGGCCTCGCCGACCACGGTGGATTCGCAGACGTTGATCATCTGCTCCAGCGCGTTGAGTTCGCACAGGCGGTCATGGCGGACCTCCTCCTCGTCGATGGCCTCGATGATGGCGCGGTGCTTGTGCTTGACGTCCTTGACGTGCCGGATCCAGTTGTCGGCCAGGCCGACGCGGCGGCCATCGAGCGCCGCGCCCACCCCGGCGCAACCGTAGTGGCCGACCACCAGGATGTGCTCCACCTCCAGCACGTCGATCCCGAACTGGATCACCGACAGGCAGTTGAGATCGGTGTGCACCACCACGTTGGCGACGTTGCGGTGCACGAAGACTTCGCCGGGGCTCATGTCGATGATCTGATTGGCCGGCACGCGCGAATCCGAGCAGCCGATCCACAGGTACTTGGGTTTCTGGATCTTCGACAGCCGCGCGAAGAAGCCGGGGTCTTCGGCCTCGACGCGGGAGGCCCAGGTGCGGTTGCGTTCGAGCAGTTCATGCAGGCGGTACATAGGGATTCCAGTTGTGGAAGTCAGACGGCGATGCAGACGTTGCGCGGCTCGGTGAAGAAGCGCATCGCTTCCAGGCCGCCCTCGCGGCCCAGCCCGGAGCGGCCCATGCCGCCGAACGGGGTGCGCAGGTCGCGCATCAGCCAGGTGTTGATCCAGACCACCCCAGCGCGCAGTTCGGCGCCCATGCGGTGGGCGCGCGCCAGGTCGCGGGTCCAGACCGATGCGGCCAGGCCGTAGTCGCCGGCATTGGCCAGCGCCAGCGCGTGGTGATCGTCGTCGAACGGCTGCAGGGTGACGACCGGCCCGAAGATCTCCTCGCGGTTGGTCGCGCAGTCCGGGCCGAGGCCCTCGATCACCGTCGGCGCGACGAACCAGCCCGGCCGCTGCAGCGCCACGCCGCCGCAGAGCACGGTGGCGCCCTCGTCGCGCGCCCGGGCGATCGCCGCCATCACCTTGTCGAAATGCGCCTGGGACACCAGCGGGCCGAGGCGGGCGTCCGGGTCCATCGGATCGCCGGCCCGCAGCGCCAGCGCGCCCTCGACGAACGCCTCGCGGAAGGCCCCGTAGATGCTCCGCTCCACCAGGATCCGGGAGCCGCACAGGCAGATCTGCCCGGAATTCTGGAACGCCGAGCGCAGCAGTTGTTCCAGCTGCGCGCGCCAGTCGCTGTCGGCGAACACCAGGGTCGGATTCTTGCCGCCCAGTTCCAGCGACAGCTTCTTCAGCGATGGTCCCGCGATCCCGGCGATGCGCTGGCCCACCGCGGTGCTGCCGGTGAAGGAGACCGCGCGCACCCCGGGGTGGCGGACGATCGCCTCGCCGGCTGCGGGCCCGCTGCCGTGGACCAGGTTGAGCACGCCGGCCGGCAACCCGATCGTGGCCGCCAGTTCGCCCAGCAGGCTCGCGCTGGCCGGGGTGACCTCGGAGGGCTTGGCGACCACAGCATTGCCCGCGGCCAGCGCCGGTGCGAACTTCCAGGTCAGCAGGTACAGCGGCAGGTTCCAGGGCGAGATGGTCCCCACCACCCCCAGCGGCTTGCGCAGGGTGTAGTTGAGCCCGGCCTGGCCGTGGTGCGATTCGCTGGAGAACTGGGTGGCGGCATGGGCGAAGAAGCGCAGGTTGGCGACCGCGCGCGGAATCTCGACCTTGCGCGCCAGCGCGTACGGTTTGCCCCCGTCGCGGGCCTCGGCATGGGCGAAGTCGTCGGCCCTGGCCTCGAGCGCGTCGGCCAACCGTTCGAGCCAGCGCGCGCGCGCGTCGTTCGGCAGGGCCGCCCACGCCGGAAACGCCGCCGTGGCTGCGGCGACCGCGGCGTCCACATCGGTCGCGTCGCCATCCGCGACCTCGGCATAGACCTTGCCGAGCGCCGGCTCGTGCACCGGCAGCCAGCCGCCGCCGGCCGGCTCGCGCTGTTCGCCGTGGATGAAGTGCCCGAAGCGTCGCATCGCGGCATCTTACCGTGGCAGGCGGTGTGGGCCGCGTGGCCGGGGACCGGAGCGCCGGCCGTTCGCCACACGGGCGCCAGCGCACCCCGGACGGGGGACCTGGCCGCCACGGCCGCGCAGCGCGCCGGGTCCGCGATCGCTAGACCTGGCAGCGCGGGCAGAAGTACAGGCGCCGGCCGCCGGCCTCGCTGCGCTCGATCGGCGTGCCGCAGGTCTCGCAGGGCAGGCCGGCGCGGTCGAATACCCGGAAGCGGAAGCCGTCCGCGGTATCGGTGAGGTAGTCGGCGCGCATGCCTGCGGCGGGGGCGATGCCGCGGGTGCGGTAGCTGCGCGCCGGCACCGCCAGCAGCGCGATGGCCAGGCGCCGTCGCTCCGCGGGGTCGAGGCCTGCCGGCGCGCGCCCGGCGGCGATGCCGGCCTCGAACAACACCTCCGCGCGCAGGTAGTTGCCCATTCCCGCCAGGAATGCCTGGTCCAGCAGCAACCCGGCCAGCCGGCGGCGGGCGAAGCGCGGATCGCGCAGGCGCGCTTCCACCGCGGCGGCGTCGAGCGCGGGGTCGAGCACGTCCGGGCCGATGCGGGCGAGGAACGGGTGGGCGGCCAGTTCGGCGGTCCTCCACATCGCCACGTCGGACGCCGAGTACAGCAGGATCGCACGCGCTGCGGTTTCCAGCGCCACCCGCAACGAGCGGCCCGATTCGGGGCGTTCGCCGCGGCCGGCCACCCGCCAGACGCCGTAGAGCTGGTTGTGCGTGTACAGCGTCCAGCCGTTGTCGAAGCGGGTCAGCAGCGCCTTGCCGCGGGGCTCGATCGCCGCGACGACGCGCCCGCGCAGCGCGCGCTGGTGCCGCTTCAGCGCCGGGAATGCGAACCAGGCCGACACCAGCGGCTGGCCCACCATCGCGGCGGCGAGACGGTCGGCGGCACGGCGGATTTCGGGACCTTCGGGCATGCCTCAGATCGACTGCATCCGCCCCCCGTCCACGGCCAGGCTGACGCCGTTCACATAGGCGGCCGCGGGCGAGCACAGGAATGCGATCACGCCGCCGGTTTCCTCCGGGCGCGCGAAGCGGCCAGCGGGGACGGTCGCCTGCATGGCGGCGCGCACCGCCGCCTCGTCGCGGCCTTCCTTGCCGGCGCGGTCGCGCACGATCTGCTCGATGCGGCCGGTCTCGGTGAAGCCCGGCAGCACGTTGTTGACGGTGATGCCATCGGCGGCAAGCTCCCGCGACAGGGTCTTGGCCCAGCCGGCGACCGCGCCGCGCACGGTGTTGGACACGCCCAGCCCCGGGATCGGCTCGCGCACCGAAGTGGAGATCACGTTGACGATCCGGCCCCACCCGGCGGCGCGCATCCCCGGCAGCAGCGCCTGCACCAGGGTCTGGCCGGCGATCAGGTGCTTGCCGAAGGCATCCAGGTAGGCTTGCGCATCGGCGCCGTGGGCCGGTCCGCCCGGCGGTCCTCCGCTGTTGTTGACCAGGATCTGGACCGGCCGCTCGGCAGCCAGCGCCCCGGCCTGCGCGCGCAGTTCGTCGGCGTGGGCCAGGTCGACCGCGAGCCAGCCGTGGCGCTGCGCGCGGTTGCGCGGGAGCGCTTCGGCCACCGCCCGCAGCGCGCCGGCGCGCCGCGCCAGCACGGTGACGTCGGCGCCGAGCAGGGCCAGTTCGTGCGCCGCGGCGCGGCCAATGCCTTCGGAGCCGCCGCACACCAGGGCATGCCGGCCGGAGAGGTCCAGATCCATCGGGTGCGCTGCCTCGTCGGCGCCGTGGGGCGGTGATCCCAGCTTACCAGCGCAGCGCCGGGGTGCTGCGCGCCCCCGAAGTGCGGGTCTGCGGCCCGCGCGAAGCCGAGCCTGCCCGGTCGAGAACCTGGCGGCGCGGACTCGCGGGCCTGTGCGTCGGCCGAGTGCGCTGCAGAGCCCGAGGCAGCCGGGCGGCGCAGCGTTACGGAGCGGGGCGTCCCGGCAGGCGCCCGTGCATCAGCGCCGCGACGGCGCGGGCATCGTCGCCGCCGGCGGCCGCCAGTTCGGTGGCCACCGCCTCGCGATTGGCCTGTGGGTGGTTCTGGTGCAGCTTGAACTTCAGTTCGACTCGGCTCGGCCGGAACCGGAACCCGGTGATCCCGCGCAGTTGCGCGGCGAACCGGGGCTCGGTCGGGTCGAAGCTCCAGTCGCTGCCGGCGCGGGCCTCGAAGCGCTCGCTCAGGCGCAGGACCAGGTCGCCCAGCGCCGCGTCGTCCTCGTAGCACTCGAGCGCGCCGTACAGATGCGCGGCGGCGTAGTTCCAGGTGGGCACGCGCGCCGCCGGCTCCTTGTCCGGATACCAGCCGGGCGAGACGTAGGCATGGGGGCCGTGGACGATCAGCAGCGCCTGCCCCTCGGCGGCCTGCGGGTTGGGACGCGCCCAGTGCCCCTCGACCAGCACCCGGTCGGCGTCGCGCCGGTACAGCACCGGCAGATGCGAGGCGAACGGAAGCCCGTCGGCGGCGGTGGTGACCAGGGTGACGAAGGGGTCGGCATCGACCAGCCGGTCGAGTTGCGCCAGGTCGGATTCGGCGAATGCGTGCGGCGTGTACACGGCGCGGGCCGGGTCTCAGGCGCGGCCGCCGAGCCGCTGCATCATCCGCGGCCGCAGCTGCTCGTCGGACTCGCCCTGCGGCGGCGCGAGCTCGTCCAGGGCGAAGCCGCGCGCGAGCGCGTCGTCCTGGTCGAGACCATCGAACGCCGCGAACTCGGCGTCCAGCAGCGCCGCGCGGGCGCTGTCCTCGGTGTCGTAGCTCAGGGTGTTGCCGTCGCTGTCGAACACCTCGGCGGTGCCGCCGGCGCGCACCCGCAGGCGCGCCCAGACCACGGTGCGGCCGAGGGTGGCCAGCCACCATTCGTCGTAGGTGGCCGGGGAGGCGGGATCTCGGGGCTCGATCATGCCAGCCACCATAGCCACAGCAGCCCCGCCATGCCCAGCCCGAACAGCACGGTCATCAATGCGATCCGCGCCGGCGTGGCCAGACCGGTGAACTGGCGGTCGGCGGACTCGCGGTAGCCCCCCGCCAGCAGCCAGCGCAGCGCCGCCGGGCGCAGGAAGGCGCCGTCGCCCAGGCGCGCCCGCAGCGCCGGATCGCGCTCGCGCAGGTGGACCAGCGACAGCGGCCAGAAGATGACGAAGGCGCAGGCGCCGCCGATGGCGATGCCGACGAAGCACAGGGCGAGGAACAGGACCACGGCTCAGAACTCGGCGTGGCCGGGCGCGCGCGGGTAGGGAATCGCGTCGCGGATGTTCGAGAGGCCGCAGACATAGACGACCAGGCGTTCGAAACCGAGCCCGAAGCCGGCGTGCGGCACCGTGCCGTAGCGGCGGAAGTCGCGGTACCAGCCGTAGTGCTCGCGGTCCAGCCCGAACTGGTCCATGCGCGCGTCCAGCACGTCGAGGCGCTCCTCGCGCTGGCTGCCGCCGATGATCTCGCCGATCCCCGGTGCCAGCACGTCCATCGCCGCCACGGTGCGGCCGTCGTCGTTCAGACGCATGTAGAACGCCTTGATGTGCTCGGGATAGTCGGTCACCACCACCGGGCGGCCGACGTGGCGCTCGGTCAGCCAGCGCTCGTGCTCGGTCTGAAGGTCCAGGCCCCATTCGACCGGGAACTCGAACTTCTGGCCGGACTTCTGCAGCAGGTCCACCGCGGCGCTGTAGTCGATGCGCTCGAACGGCGCGTTGACGAAGGCCTCCAGGCGGGTGATGGCATCCTTCTGCACCCGCTCGGCGATGAATGCCATGTCGTCGCCGCGCTCCTCCAGCACCGCGCGGAACAGGTACTTGAGAAACTCCTCCGCCACCCGAGCGTTCTCGGCCAGGTCGGCGAAGGCGATCTCGGGCTCGACCATCCAGAACTCGGCCAGGTGGCGGGTGGTGTTGGAGTTTTCGGCGCGGAAGGTCGGCCCGAAGGTGTAGACCTTGCTCAGCGCCAGGCAGTAGCCCTCGACGTTGAGCTGGCCGGAGACGGTGAGAAAGGCCTCGCCGCCGAAGAAGTCGCGCGAGAAGTCCACCGCGCCGTCCTCGCCCAGCGGCAGGTTGGCCAGGTCCAGGGTGGAGACCCGGAACATCTGCCCGGCGCCCTCGGCGTCGGAGGTGGTGATGATCGGCGTGCTGATCCAGTAGTAGCCGTGCTCGTGGAAATAGCGGTGCACCGCCTTGGCCAGGCAGTCGCGGATGCGGGTGACCGCGCCGAACAGGTTGGTGCGCGGGCGCAGGTGCGCCACTTCGCGCAGGAACTCCAGCGAATGGGCCTTGGGCTGGATCGGGTAGGTCTCCGGATCGTCGACCCAGCCCACCACCTCCAGCGCCTCGGCCTGGATCTCGAAGCTCTGGCCCTTGCCCTGCGAGCGCACCAGGGTGCCGCGGGCGATCACCGCGCAGCCGGCGGTCAGGCGCCGCACCTCGGATTCGTAGTTGGCCAGCGATTCGGGCGCGACGACCTGGATCGGCGCGAAGCAGGAGCCGTCGCTGAGGTTGACGAAGCTCAGCCCCGCCTTGGAGTCGCGGCGGGTGCGGACCCAGCCGCGGACCGAGACCTCGCCGCCCTCGGGGACCTTGCCCGCGAGCGCCTGTGCCACGCTGACCGTCGTCATGCCTTGAATTCCGGGTTCGATGAACGGATATCGGAGCCGTGCAGTTTACCCAAGTCATGAACGGCCGGCTGCGCGGTACGCAGTGTTCGCCCCGTGGCCCGTTGCGCGGCCGGTCAGAGGAGTAGAATCGCCCCATGGCCATCCATCTCGCCCCCGCCGCACTCGAACGCGTCAAGAGCTTCCTCGCCGCCTCGCCGCAGGCCCTGGGCCTGCGCTTCGGGGTGGAGCGGACCGGCTGCTCGGGCTGGGGCTACGTGGTCGACCTGGCCCACGAGCAGCGCCCGGGCGACCGGGTCAGCGAGCAGGACGGGGTGCGCATCTATGTCGACGCCGACAGCGCCGCGCTGGTGGACGGCACCGAGATCGATTTCGCCCGTGACGGCCTGAACCAGCAGTTCCGGTTCCGCAACCCCAACGTGGCCGCCGAGTGCGGCTGCGGCGAGAGCTTCACCACCGCCGCCGACCGCGCCGCCTGACCGGTCCGGGCGCTTGCCCGCAAGTCGTTGATCCTCCATAATGCGCGGCTCGCTGCGGCCCGGCCGTGGCGAGCCCTTGCCCCACCGCGCCCGGTTCCCGGCCGACGGGGGGCTGTCCGAACCGAGCGGGCGCGCCCGTTCGGTCGATAACCGAAAGGAAAATCCGATGCGTCACTACGAAATCGTGTTCCTGGTCCACCCGGACCAGAGCGAGCAGGTGCCCGCGATGATCGAGCGCTACACCTCGATGGTCGAGGGCGGCGAGGGCAAGGTCCACCGGCTCGAGGACTGGGGCCGCCGCCAGCTTGCCTACCCGATCAACAACCTGGTCAAGGCCCACTACGTGATGTTCAACATCGAGGCCGGCCAGGACGTGCTCGACGAGCTCGTCGGCACCTTCCGCTTCAACGACGCGATCCTGCGCCATCTGGTGATCCGCCGCGACGAGCCGGTGACCGAGCAGTCGCTGATCATGAAGAACAAGGACGACAAGGGCGACAAGCCCGAGCGCGGCGAGCGCCGCCGTCGCGACGGGGACGAGGGTTCCTCCGGCGACACCGAGAAGTCCGACCGGGCCGACAAGGCCGACGACACCGCCGAAGCCGCCTGACCACGCTTCCAGGAGAGCGCACCATGTCCAAGTTCTTCCGCCGCCGCAAGTTCTGCAAGTTCACCGCCGAGGGCGTCAAGGAGATCGATTACAAGGATCTCAATACCCTGCGCCAGAACCTGACCGAGAACGGCAAGATCGTTCCCAGCCGCATCACCGGTACCAAGTCGCGCTACCAGCGCCAGCTGGCCACCGCGGTCAAGCGCGCACGCTTCCTGGCGCTGATCCCGTACACCGACAACCACAACGTCTGAAGCCCAGTCCGTTCGGACAGCTGAAAGTTGTGGCGCCGCGGGCCCCGTCCGTGCGGCGCCACTAACGAACACGGAGCACACCATGCAACTGATCCTGCTGCAGAAGATCGCCAGTCTCGGCAACCTGGGCGACAAGGTCACGGTCAAGCCGGGCTACGGCCGCAACTACCTGGTCCCGCAGGGCAAGGCCGCGCCGGCCACCGCCGCCAACCTGGCCGAATTCGAGGCCCGCCGCGCGGAGTACGAGGCCAAGGCCAAGGCCGCCCACGAGGAGGCCGCGGGCCGCCTGGGCAAGCTGGAGGGTGCCAGCGTGGCCATCAAGGTCAACGCCTCGACCGAGGGCAAGCTGTACGGCTCGGTCGGGCCGCGCGACATCGCCGAAGCGCTGACCGCGCAGACCGGCGTCGAGGTCGAGAAGTCGGAGGTGGTGATGGGCGAGGGCCCGTTCCGCCACGTCGGCGAGTACGAGGTCGTGCTGCACCTGCACGCCGACGTCGAGACCACGATCAAGGTCGCCATCGAGCCGGAAGCGGCGGTGATCTGAGCCGCCCTGGCCGGAGGGACCACGGACGGGCGCCGCGAGGCGCCCGTTTTCGTTGCGGCGGCGCGCATGCGGCAGCGCCTACCTCCGGTCGGGTCGCACCCGCTGAGACGCCATGGCGATAGAAAAGCGGTGTTATCCACAGCTTGTTCCATCGCGCGCCCACAGCCGGACCGCCTACGATGCCCCACCGCAGTCATCTAACCGTCTTCGGACGGCACGCACCGGAGCAGTCCCCGACCATGCCCGCACGTCCAGAGCGCCGCGACTTCGGCCACGACAGTCGCATCGAGCAGCTGCGCGTGCCGCCGCAATCGGTGGAGGCGGAACAGGCGGTCCTCGGTGGGCTGATGCTCTCGCCGGAGGCCTACGACCGCATCGCCGACATGCTGGTCGACAACGACTTCTACCGGCGTGACCACCAGCTGATCTATCGCGCGATCCGCGAACTGGCCGAGAAGAACCGGCCCTACGACGCCGTCACCCTGGGCGAGTGGTTCGAGTCGCAGGGGCTGGCGGAGCAGGTCGCCGGTGGCGCCTACCTGGTCGAACTGGCCAGCACCACCGCTTCGGCGGCCAACATCAAGGCGTATGCCGAGATCGTCCGCGACAAGGCGGTGCTGCGGCAGCTGATCGACGTCGGCACCACCATCGTCAACGACGGCTTCCAGCCGGAGGGCCGCGAGAGCCAGGAGCTGCTGGCCAGCGCCGAGCAGGCCGTGTTCGCGATCGCCGAGGCCGGCGCGCGCGGGCGTAGCGACTTCACCCCGGTCAACAAGGCGATGGCCGAGGCGTTCGACGTGCTGCAGACGCGCTACGCCAACGGCGGCGGCATCACCGGCCTGCCGACCGGCTACGAGGAGTTCGACCAGATGACGGCCGGCCTGCAGCCGACCGACCTGCTGATCCTGGCGGCGCGGCCGGCGATGGGCAAGACCACGTTCGCGCTCAACATCGCCGAGTACGGGGCGATGAAGACCAAGAAGGCGGTGGCGGTGTTCTCGATGGAGATGTCGGCCAGCCAGCTGGCGCTGCGCCTGATCTCCTCGGTCGGGCGCATCAACGCGACGCGCCTGCGCACCGGTCAGCTCGAGGACGAGGACTGGAGCCGGGTGACCAGCGCGATCCGGCTGATCAAGGACACGCGGATCTTCATCGACGACACCCCGGCGCTGTCGCCGGAGGTGCTGCGCGCCAAGTCGCGGCGACTCAAGCGCGAGCACGACCTGGGGTTGATCGTGATCGACTATCTGCAGCTGATGGCGGTGCCGGGCAACAGCGAGAACCGCGCCACCGAGATCTCCGAGATCTCGCGCTCGCTCAAGGGCCTGGCCAAGGAGTTGAACGTCCCGGTGATCGCGCTGTCGCAGCTCAACCGCTCGCTGGAGTCGCGCACCGACAAGCGCCCGGTGATGGCGGACCTGCGCGAGTCGGGCGCGATCGAGCAGGATGCGGACGTGATCGTGTTCATCTATCGCGACGAGTATTACAACAAGGAAAACTCGCCGGACAAGGGCCTGGCCGAGATCATCATCGGCAAGCAGCGAAACGGCCCGACCGGCTCGTTCAAGCTGAAGTTCTTCGGCGAATACACCCGCTTCGACAACCTCGCCCACGACTCGGTCGGCAGCTTCGAGTAGCGCTCCCCCGTCGGCGCAACACCCCCGGCACGTCTTCCGCTCTCGCGTTGACGGGCTTCGGAGGAACTGGCTACCAAGCATTCGAAAGCGAATCGCCGGCGCGGCGCCC
>NZ_JARXRM010000030.1:0-39612 GCF_029887875.1 Luteimonas endophytica | reverse complement strand
GGGCGCCGCCGCCTCCGAAGCCCGCGAACTGCCCCGCACCTTCGCGATCCTGTGATGGCACCAGCGCACCCAACGCCGCCCTACAATCCGTCACCATGCCGCGCGCCACCACCGCCACCTTCCACAGCGATGCCGTCCGCCACAACCTGGGCGAGGTGCGCCGACGCGCGCCCGGCAGCCGGGTGATGGCGATGGTCAAGGCCGACGGCTATGGCCACGGCCTGGAGCGCGTGGTGCGCGCGCTGCCGGATGCCGATGCCTTCGGCGTCGCCTCGCTGGAGGACGTCGCGCGGATCCGCGCGCTCGGCGCGGCCCAGCCGGTCCTGCTGCTGTCGGGCTTCGACGGGCCCGAGGACCTGGCGCGGCTGCGCCAGCTCCGCGCCGACAGCGTGATCCACCACGCCAGCCAGCTCGAGATGCTGGAGCAGGGCGACCGCGGTGATCCGATTCGCTGCTGGCTCAAGGTCGACTCCGGCATGCATCGGCTGGGCTTCGCTCCGGCGGACGTGCGCGGCGCGCATGCGCGGCTGGCGGCGCTGCCGCAGATCGCGGACATCGTGCTGATGACCCACTTCGCCAGCTCCGACGAGTTCGCCGACAGCGGCGGCGGCAACCGCGACCAGACCGCCGCGCAACTGCGGGTCTTCGCCGAGGCCACCGCGGGTCTGCCGGGCGAACGCTCCCTGGCCAATTCCACCGCGGTGCTCGGCTGGCCGCAGGCGCAGGCCGACTGGGTGCGGCCGGGCGGCGCGCTGTACGGCATGTCGGTGGTGGCGGGCCGGCCGGGCCCGGGATTCGGGCTGCGCCCCGCCATGACCTTCTCGACCACGCTGATCGCGGTCAACCCCGTCGCCAGGGGCGAGCGCATCGGGTACTCCGCCAGCTGGGAGTGCCCGGAGGACATGCCGGTGGGCATCGCCGCGGTGGGCTACGGCGACGGTTATCCCCGCCACGCCCCATCCGGCACGCCGGTGCTGGTGAACGGCCGCCCGGCGGCCAGCGTCGGGCGGGTGTCCATGGACCTGATGGCGATCGACCTGCGCGCGCAGCCCGATGCGCGGCCCGGCGATCCGGTGGAGCTGTGGGGCCAGGGGTTGCCGGTCGATACCGTGGCCGCCGCTGCCGGCACCATCGGCTACCAGCTGACCTGCGCGATCGCCGGGCGGGTGCGCAGGCGCGAGGCCTGAGGGCCTCCGGCACAGGGCCGCCGGGCGAGCCCCGGTTCACTCGCCGCCAACGCCGCAGCCCGCTACGCTCGCGCCTTGCCCCCGAGGAGCCTCGCCATGGTCGATGGAGCGCGGTCCCGCGAGCCCGCCCGCGGCGCGCGCTGCACGATGGCCGGGCTGGAGCCGCGCCCAGGCAACGGGCTCCGCCAGGACCCGGCCCGGCGCTGATGGCGATCGCACTGGTCTGGCTGCGGGACGATCTGCGCCTGGACGACAACCCGGCGCTGCGCGCGGCGATCGAGGGCGGCTACATTCCGCTCGCGATCTACGTGCACGCACCGGAGGAGGAGGGCGATTGGGCGCCGGGCAATGCGTCCAACGCCTGGCGACATCGCTCGCTGCGGGCGCTGGACGAACGACTGCGGGCACGCGGCTCGCGGCTGCGGGTCTTCCGCGGGCCCACCCTGCAGACCCTGCAGTCGCTGCTGGTCGCCACCGACGCGGAGGCGGTGTTCTGGAACCGCCGCTACGAGCCCGCCGTCGAGCGCCGCGATGCCGCGATCAAGCGCGCGCTGCGCGGGCAGGGAGTGCGGGCGGAGAGCTTCAACGGCGCCCTGCTGTTCGAGCCCTGGCAGGTCGAGACCCGGCAGGGCGATCCGTACCGCGTCTTCACCCCGTACTGGAAGACCGCGCTGGCGAGCTGGCGCGAGCCGGCGCTGTGGGACGCGCCGACAGCGGCCTGGCCCACGCTGCCCGACGAGGACGCGGTCCCGCACGGGGTCGCCCTGGAGGCGCTGCGGCTGGTCCCGGGCCGGGGCTGGGACGGGGGATTCTGGGAGCGCTTCGCTCCCGGCGAGGCCGGCGCCCGGGCCGCGCTCGAGCGGTTCGTCGGGCACGGGCTGGTCGGCTACGGCCTGCGGCGCGACTTTCCCGCACGCCGCGGCACCTCGCGGCTGTCGCCGCACCTGCACTTCGGCGAGGTGTCGGTGGCGCGGGTGGCGGCCGCGGTCCGCGCGGCCGAGGCGCCGGCGGACGATGTCGAGCGCTTTGTCGCCGAGCTCGGCTGGCGCGAGTTCGCGCATCACCTGCTGCATCATTTTCCCGGCACCACCGACGCGGACCTCAACCCCCGTTTTCGCGACTTCGACTGGGCTGTGCCGCAGCCCCGGATCCTGCGCGCCTGGCAGCACGGGCGCACCGGCGTGCCCATCGTCGATGCCGGCATGCGCGAGCTCTGGCGGACCGGCTGGATGCACAACCGCGTGCGCATGGTCGCCGCCAGCTACCTCACCAAGCACCTGCGCATGCACTGGCGGCACGGCGCGCGCTGGTTCTGGGACACCCTGGTGGATGCCGATCTGGCCAGCAACGGCCTCGGCTGGCAGTGGGTCGCGGGGACCGGCGCGGACGCGGCGCCGTACGTGCGCGTCTTCAATCCGGTGACCCAGGCCGCGCGCTTCGACCCGGACGGGAGCTATGTCGCGCGCTGGCTGCCGGAGCTGGCGTCGCTGCCGCTGCCGCTGCGCCACGCGCCCTGGGGGGATCCGGCAGCGCTTGCGCGAGCCGCCCCGGACTACCCGCGCAGGCCGCTGGTGGAGCCGGCGGAGGGCAGGCGCGCCGCGCTGCGCGCCTATGCCGCGATCGCGCCGCCGCGGGTTTGACGCTCTTCGCGCACGCATGCTTCACTCGGCCACCGCCCGAGGGAGCTGGCATGGCCACCGAGAACACGCGCCGGCGCCCGCGTCGGGAGCCGATGTCGAGGGTCGACACGGCCTGGCTGCGGATGGAGAAGCCGAGCAACCCGATGATGATCACCGGCGTGCTCATGCTCGCCGAGCCGCTGGCGCTCGACGCGCTGCGGCGGTTGCTCGCCGACCGCTTCCTCGCCTACGCGCGGTTCCGGCAGAGGCCGGTGGACACGGCCACGGGCTGCTGCTGGCAGGACGACCCGGGCTTCGAGCTCGACCGGCACGTGCAGCGGGCCCGGCTGCCCGGGCGCGGCGACAAGCGAGCGCTGGAGCGGTTCGCGAGCAAGCTCGCCTCCACCAGGCTCGAGCCGGGCCGCCCGCTCTGGCAGTTCCACCTGGTCGAGCGTTACGGCGGCGGCTCGGCACTGGTGGCGCGCATCCACCACTGCTACGCGGACGGCATGGCGCTGGTGCAGGTGCTGCTGTCGCTGACCGATACCGTGCGCGACCCGGCGGCCGGGCAGGACCTGGCTCGCGCTTGGTTGCGGCAGGACGGGGCGGGGGTGGCGCGCCGGGTCGGCGCCGTGCAGCGCTACCGGCGCCTGGGCGGGAAGGCGCTCGGCAAGGGGATCCAGATGTACCGCGACCCCGGCCTGGCTGCCGTGCTCGCCCGCGAGGGCGGCGACATCGCCCGCGAGCTGCTGGCCGCGCTGTCGCTGCCGGACGATCCGCCCTCGCTGCTGCGCGGGCGGCTGGGGACCAGCAAGCGCGTGGCCTGGGCGGAACCGCTGGACCTGGACGAGGTCAAGGCGGTGGGACGGGCCTGCGGCTGTACCGTCAACGACGTGCTGATGGCCGCCGCCGCGGGCGCCCTGCGCGGCTACATGCAGGCGCGCGGCGACTCCCCGGACGGCCTGACCCTGCGCGCCACGGTGCCTGTGAACCTCCGCCCGCTCGAGCACGCGCGCAGGCTCGGCAACCACTTCGGGCTGGTGTTCCTCGAGCTGCCGGTGGGAGAGCCCAATCCGGTGCGCCGTTTGGCGCGCGTCTCTGAATGCATGTCGAATGTCAAGAATTCGAAGCAAGCCGTTGTCGCGTATGGGTTGCTCGCCGCGCTGGGAATGATGCCGCAGCCCCTGCAGGAAAGCGCCCTGGCGCTGCTCAGCCGCAAGGCCACGGCGGTGGCCACCAACGTGCCCGGACCGCAGCAGCCGCTCTACCTGGGCGGAAGTGCGCTGCGCGAGATGATGTTCTGGGTGCCCCAGACCGGCTCGATCGGCATCGGCGTGTCGATCCTGAGCTACAACGGCCGGGTGCATTTCGGCCTGATCGCCGACGCGCGGCTGGTGCCGGATCCGGACGCGGTGATCGGCCGCTTCGGTCCCGAGTTCGAGAAGCTGCTGTACCTGGCGCTGATGTCGGACTGGGAAGCGGCGTTGCTGCCGGAGGCCGCCGAGGCCCTGCTCGACCGCCGATAGCGCGCCCGGCCTGGCGGGGCGAGGCCGGCAGCCGGACCGTGCGCCCGCGCGGACGTCAGTGCGCGGATCGGCGCCGGATCGACCGGAACGTTCGGTCGATCTTTCCTGAATGGGGAATGTGCACGAGCGGCCCCATTGGCTCATCCGTCACCCTGCGACCACCGCGGCGTGGTTAGCTTTGCCCGTATTCACAACCGCGCCGGTACGCCGGCCACCACAGGAGAGGACGATGCGCAAACTCACCAGCGCCGGTATCGCCACCGCACTGGCCAGCGTGCTGCTGGCAAGTGGCTGCGCCACCTACACCGGCCAGACCACCGACCCGAACGATCCGAACCGTACCCGCACGGGCGCCCTGGTCGGCGCCGGCATCGGCGCCGTGGCAGGCCTGCTGAGCGGCGGCGACGCCACCGAGCGGCGCCAGCGCGCGCTGGTGGGCGCCGGCGCGGGCGCCCTCGCGGGCGGCGCGGTCGGAGCCTATCAGGATCGCCAGGAGGCCGAGCTGCGCCGGCAGATGGCCGGCACCGGCGTCGACGTGGTTCGACAGGGCGACAACATCACTCTCAACATGCCGGGCAACGTCACGTTCGGTTTCGACGAGTCCAACATCCAGCCGCAGTTCTATCCGGTGCTCGACAACGTCGCCAATACGCTGCGCCAGTACGACCAGACGATCATCGAGATCGCCGGCCACACCGACAGCGTCGGCAGCGACAGCTACAACCAGCAGCTGTCGGAGCGCCGCGCGCAGGCGGTGGCGGGCTACCTCGGTTCCAAGGGAATCTCGCAGCAGCGCATGATCACGGTGGGCGCCGGCAAGACCCGCCCGATCGCCGACAACAGCACCGAGGCAGGGCGCGCGCAGAACCGCCGCGTCGAGATCACCCTGGTGCCGATCCAGGCCTGATCCACCCGTGCGAAGCAGTGCCGAAGGGGCCGCGCAAGCGGCCCCTTCTTCTGCCGCGGCGGACCACAGCTCGATGTGCTTGCCGGTGCTTGGGCTTCGGAACCAGCGGCGCCCGGGCCGGGGGGACGCTGCCCGGGCGCCGCGTCGGCGATTCGCTTTCGAATGCTTGGTAGCCGGTTCCTCCGAAGCCCATCAACGCGAGAGCGGGAGACGTGCCGGGGGTGTTGCGCAGAGCAGGCCATGGATGGCCTGCGGCCCTGACTCCGGCCATGGATGGCCGGACGGAAGGGCGGAGCAATGCCCCCGGCGCGGCTCACGCCCCACACAGCAGCCGAAGGCGCTCTTGAAGCACCCCACCTCAGGAAGGCCATTCGCTGTCGCCGGCCCGTGGCGACGGTGATGGACCCCTGCATCGGGTGGGACTGCCTGGCGCGGCCGGACGGAAGGGCGGAGCAATGCCCCCGGCGCGGCTCACGCCCCGCACAGCAGCCGAAGGCGCTCTTGAAGCACCCCACCTCAGGAAGGCCATTCGCTGTCGCCGGCCCGTGGCGACGGTGTTGGCTCCCCCGATGCTGGGTTTCCTCAAGAGCGGCTTCCCTGGCGACGGTGATGGATCTTCGCGATGGATGGGCCGCCTGGCGCGGTTTCAGCCAGCAGCCACCGGCTGCGGATGTTCCGCCTTCGCGCGGCTCAGCAGCGCGTGCAGCATCTCGGTGGACAGCCCGTGCAGTACCAGGCGGAAACCGGCGCGCAGCGTGGTCAGCGGCACCAGCGGGTGCTTGTTGTTGAGGAACACCAGGTAGTCCGGCCGCTGCAGCAGCGTGGCGCAGTAGATTCCGATGGTCTCGTCCAGCTGCAGCGAGTTGGTCGCGCGCCAGAAATCGTTGTCGGTCAGGAACAGCTGGTAGACCGGCGTGTAGATCTCGATCGCGGTCTGCAGGTCGATGAAGTTGGTCCAGCGCCGCGGCATGTCCTCCAGCCGCAGCGGCGGCGGTTCGATCATCGAGAAGTCGAGGCTGGCCGGCGGCTCGATCCGGCGCCCGCCCAGCGCCCGGTTGAGTTCGATGACGAAATTGAACAGGTTCAGATCGTGCTGCAGGAACACGTCGTCGCGCAGCGCGTCGATGTCGGCCGGGCGCAGCGGGTGCGAGGGCAGCTCGCGGCCGGGCAGGGCGTTGCGGCCGATGAAGGCAAGCACCTGCGAGCCGAGATGGAAATGGCGCAGGATCAGCCAGTTCGCCTCCGGGCGGACGAAGGTCTTCATGCCCCAGACGATGGTGCGGTGCAGCCACTTCGACGAGGTCAACCCGTTCGGCAGCACGATCTTGAGCAGCTGGATCAGCACGATCGACAGCCGCGCCAGCGGCCGCACCACCGGCAGCACGAACTGCCGCGAGCGCGATGCCGCGTCCGCCAGCCAGGCGCACTTGACGTCGTGCGCCAGCGGACCGCTGGCATCCAGGTACAGCGCCAGCCAGGGATTGGGGTCGCGCGGGTCGTGCGGTGCGTCCAGCCAGTCCTCGGTCCTGCTCATCGGATCATCTCCAGCTGCCGGGCGTAGAGCACCGCCACATGCCGCGCGTCCTCGAGGATCTCGTCGGCGGCCCCGCGCCCGCCGATCTCCAGCGTCGCCTCCAGCGCCCGCAGCCAGCGCCCCAGGTGGGCGATGTCGTTCTCGCCGTGGTAGGCGAGGAAGGTGAAGCTCTTGCCCAGCCAGCCCAGGCGCTGGCGCAGCAGAGGCAGCAGCGCGGGCACGATGCGCTGCCCGGTCCCCTCGATGATGTACATCGCGCCGAGCAGTCCGACCGCGTCCGGCTGCGCCGCGCGCGCGTGCAGGTAGGCGTTGAGCGCTTCGCCGCCCGGGTTCCGCTGCAGTTCGTCCAGGGAGGCGACCTTGCCGCCGGCGTTGCGGTAGTCGCGGAACAGCACGTCGTAGTCGTACTGCTCGTCGTCGGCGTGGTGGTGCACGGTGGCGTGCAGCGCGGCATAGCGCGGGGTGAGGTGGTCGGCGGCCTTGCGCATCCACAGGCTGCCCTGCCGCACCTGCGGCACCCATTGCTCCATCCAGCCGACGTAGTCGTCTTTGGTGACGCTGCCGTCGAGGATCCGCCGCACCAGCCGGGTGCGCCAGACCCGGCTGCGGTAGTCGTGCCAGACCAGCGCCAGCTCGCGCAGCAGCCGCGCCACTTCGGGCAGCTGGCTGGCCGGATCGGGGCTGTGCGGAGGCTCGGGCAACACCGCGCCGGGCGCGGCTGCCGCCGCCGCCGGGCGAAGCGCCGTCGCCATCGGCGCAGGCGGTCGGGCCGCCTCGGCCGCGTCGACCACCTCCAGCAGCGCGAACGCCACGGTGAAGCGCCCGGATTCGGGAACGAACAGCAGCACCGTCTCGCCGGCCTGGGGCTGCCGCTCGCGCAGGAAGTCGTCGAGCATGGTGAAGATCGAGGCCGAGCCCAGGTTGCCGCGCACGGCGAGGTTGCTGTACCAGCGCGACTCCGGGATCTCCAGCTGCGCCAGTTCCAGGCACTGCCGCACCACCGGGGCGAAGCGCTGGGAGGAGTAGTGACAGAGGAAATGGTCGACTGCGGCAGGGTCGATCGCGCCCGCCTCGGCCAGCTTGACGTATTCGTGGGTCGCCACGTCGAACAGCTGCGGCAGCAGGCGGATGTCCTGCCGCAGCAGCATCGCGCCGGCGGCATCCGCCTCGCTGAAGCTGGGGTAGTCGCCCCAGTGCCGCCCTTCGGGCGAGAGGCCGGCCTGCATGCACAGCGGCAGCTCGCCGGAGAACGACTTCAGGTGCAGGTGGCGCAGCCGCAGGGCGAGGCCGGAAGCGGGCCGCCGGCGCGACAGCCGCCACGCGCCGGCGCCGTCCGACAGCATCCAGCGCAGGAAGTGGGCGTCGAAGTCGGCGTTGTAGCCGACCTGGGCGAAGCGCGAGCGCTTGAACAGCCGCGAGGGGAATTCCGCGGTGGCGACCAGCGCTTCGCCGTAAGCTCCGAGTTCGAGCGCCAGCGCCGCGTGCTGCAGCGCCGCCATCCCCGAGGCGCATACGCCGTGGTGGCTGGCCGTGGCCATCGCCGGTGCGCCGAGCTCGGCCTGCACCATGTTGGCGAAGCCGGGCAGCATCAGGTCGCCGGAGGAGGTCGCCGCCGCCAGCAGCTCGATGCCGCGCAGCGCGTCGGCCGGTTCGGCGCCGAGGCACGCGCGCACCGCAGCCGCCGCCAGCCCGGCACAGCTGTGGGTGCTGTTGCCGCCGGTGTCGATGGCGTAGTGGCGCGTGCGGATGCCGTTCTCGCCGAGGATCCGGCGCTTGAGCCGTGGCGAGAGCGCGTTGAGCGGCTCGATATAGCGGTCGATCGCATCGTTGTCGACCGCCGGGCCAGGGTAGAAGGCGCCGGTGGCGGTGATGTACACGTCCTCGAATCGCATGCGTTCGGTCCCGTTTCGATGGGCCTTTATACCGGAGCCGGAAGGACTCTTCCCCCGCGGGCTTCCGGCGTGCCGTTCGGCGGGACGCCAACGGCGGGGCACCAACGCCGCGGGAGTTGGCGCGAAAAAGAAGAAGGGCCGCCCGGAGGCGGCCCTGCTGTTGGATGGTGGAGGTGGGCGGAATCGAACCGCCGTCCGAAGGCACTCCATCCCCGGCACTACATGCTTAGCTCACCGTTGAGTCTCGTCCCGGAGCAGCACGGTGTGCGAAGCGCACCCCGGGACCAGCCTGCTTCGTGTTGACCGGGAGCTGACAGGCAGCCACTCCCGGCGATTCCGTGATAGATGACCCTACACCCGGCGAGCACGGACACAAGCTGGGTTCGGGGCTACGCCTTAAGCGGCGAGAGCGTAGTTGTCGTCGTTGGCAACTATGAGTTTGCCGCTGGATTAACGAGGAAAGCTGCCCCCTCGGCATGCGCCAGGCGATTTCGCGACCCCCGTCGAAGCCAGTGCACCCCCGGGAGCGTCGAACACGCTGACAGGGACGAGTATAGGGGCGCCGGGGCCGGAAACAAGCGCAGCGGCGGGGCCGTGCAGCGCCGGTTCACCGCGCCTGCGGCCGGCCGGACCCGGTATGCTCCGTCGCATGGGGAACGACACCAGGCCCACGCCCGAGGCTGGCAGCGAGCCGCTGCAGTCGCGCCGTGGCTTCCAGCTCGCCTGGCTGGTGCTGGTGGGCTCGCTGCTGATGGTGTTCCTGTATGCACAGGCGGCCGGCAAGCGCGAGCGCCAGCTGGCGGGGGCCGATTTCATCGCCGAGGCCGGGCAGATCGTCGACCTGATGCGGCAGCGGCTGCTGGCCTACGAACTCACGGTACGCGGCGGCGCATCGCTGTTCGGCCCGGTGGACCGGCCGAGCGCGCGCCAGTGGCAGGCCTACGTCGACGGCCTGCGCATCGAGCGGCGCGGTTTCGCGCTGACCGGGCTTGGATACGCGGCCTGGCTCACGCCCCAGGAGCTGGAGGCGCTGCAGATGGAGATGCGCGCTGCCGGGCGGGGACTCTATCGGGTCGATCCGCACGGCGCGCGGCAGCGCTACGGGCCGATCGTCTACCTCGAGCCGGGGACCCCGGCCAACCTCGCCGCGATCGGCTACGACATGTACGCGGACCCGACCCGCCGCGCGGCGATGGATGCCGCGCGCGACAGCGGTACGCCCCGGCTGAGCGCCGGCGTCAGGCTGGTGCAGCAGGAGGAGGGCGCCCCCGGCCCCGGGCTGGTGCTGTACATGCCGGTGTATCGCGCCGGCAGCTTTCCGGCCAACGTGCTGGCGCGTCGCGCCTCGATGCAGGGCTGGGTCTATACGCCGTTCGAGGTCCGGGACTTCGTCGAGTCGTCGTTGGCGCCGATCCAGCGCTCGGCGGTGTTCAGGATCGTCGACCTGGCCGACGAGTCCGAGCTCTACGTCGATCCCGGCTACGCCGAGGTCGCCGACTCCCCGCACCGGTTCCGCCACAGCATCGAGCGCGAGATCTACGGGCGCAACTGGCGGATCGACTTCCGTTCGGCGCCGGATTCGGCGGCGGGCGTGGCCTCGCCGGCGCTGCGCGCCACCCTGGCCGCAGGCGTGCTGGCCTCGCTGTTGCTGTTCGCGGTGGTCTGGACGCTGGCACGGACCCATTCCCATGCCCAGCGCCTGGCGGCGCGAATGAGCGAGTCCTACCGCCGCAGCGAGCTGCGCTTCCGCAGCGCGATGGAGTACTCGGCGATCGGCAAGGCGCTGCTGGACCGCGAGGACCGCGTGGTCGAGGCGAATCCGGCGCTGGCCCGCATTCTCGGCGTGGCGCCGGCGGCGCTGCCCGGCACCGGCTTCGGCCAGCGCCTGCTGGGCGGCGACACCGGCCGGGAACGCCCCGACACCGAAGGCGTGGTGCGCGCCACCCGCGAACTGCGCCGCCCCGATGGCGAACTGCGCCACGTGCAGCTGACCTACGCGCCCGTCCCCGGCGATATCGGCAGCGGGGTGGCGCGGCTGGTACAGGTGGAGGACGTGACCGAGCGCCTTCGCGCCGAGGCGCAGGTGCACGCGCTCAACCGCACCCTCGAGCTGCGGGTCGCGGCGCGCACCCGCGAGCTGCGCCAGGCCAACCAGGAGATGGAGTCCTTCGCCTACAGCGTCTCGCACGACCTGCGCGCGCCGCTGCGCTCCATCGACGGTTTCGGCCGCATGCTGGCCGAGCGCCACGGCCAGGCCCTGGACGAGACCGGGCGCGACTACGTCAGGCGGATCCGCGCGGCGACCGCGCGCATGGACGGCCTGATCGACGCGCTGCTGAAGATGTCCCGGCTCAGCCGCGCCGAACTGAAACGCGGCCCGGTGGACCTGTCGCGCATGGCCGGGGAGATCGTGGCCGAGCTGCGCCACGCCGAGCCGGAGCGCGAGGTCGAGGTGGAGATCGCGCCGGGGCTCGCGGCGGTCGGCGATCCGGCGCTGCTGCGCAACCTGCTGGAGAACCTGCTCGGCAACGCCTGGAAGTTCAGCGCCGGGCGATCTCCGGCGCGGCTGGAGTTCGGTGCCGAGCCGCGGGCCGGCGGCGGGTGGACGTTCTTCGTGCGCGACAACGGCGCCGGCTTCGCGCAGGAGTATGCCTCCAAGCTGTTCCGGCCGTTCCAGCGCCTGCACGGGCAGGAGGAATTCCCGGGGCACGGCATCGGCCTGGCCTCGGTGAAACGGATCGTCGACCGCCACGGCGGCGAGGTGCACGCCGAGGGCCGTCCGGGGCAGGGAGCCTGTTTCCGCTTCACCCTGCCCGAAGGCGACGCCGGGTAGCGCTCAGGCGTCGCGATTGTGCTGGCGCATCGCCCGCTGTTTCTCGCGGTTCCAGTCGCGCTCGCGTTCGGCGTTGCGCTTGTCGTGCTTTTGCTTGCCCTTGGCCAGGGCGAGCTCCGCCTTGACCTTGTTGCCCTTCCAGTACAGCGCGGTCGGGACCACGGTATAGCCGTCGCGCTCGACCCTGCCGATCAGCTGATCGATCTCGCGGCGGTGCAGCAGCAGCTTGCGGGTGCGCTGGGCGTCGGCGACCACGTGGGTGGAGGCCGAGATCAACGGGGTGATCAGCGCACCGAACAGGAAGATCTCGCCGTTGCGCACGATCGCATAGCTCTCGCCGATGTTGGCGCGGCCGGCACGGATCGCCTTGAGCTCCCAGCCCTGCAGCGCCACGCCCGCCTCGAAGCGGTCCTCGAGATGGTATTCGTGGCGCGCGCGCTTGTTCAGCGCGATGGTTCCGCCGCCGTTTGCCTTATCCTTGCCTGCTTTCTTGCCCATAGCGGACGCATTGTCCCCGAACCGGGGGCGGTTGGATACGCCCGCGCCAGCCCGAGCCGTCGATGCCGAAGATCCAACGCAGCGCCCTGGTCGAGCATTCCGCCGCGCGGATGTTCTCGCTCGTCAACGACGTGGCCGCCTACCCGGCGCGCTTCGACTGGTGCGAGGCGGCCGAAGTGCTGGAGCAGGACGAGGAGCGGGTGGTCGCGCGCCTGGACCTCGGGCTGGGCTCGCTGCGCACCTGGTTCACGACCGAGAACACGCTGGCGCCCCCGCACCACATCGACATGCGCCTGCGGGACGGTCCGTTCCGCAGGCTCGACGGCCGCTGGGAATTCCACGCCCTCGACGAGTGCGCCTGCAAGGTCACGCTGACCCTGGACTTCGAGCCACGCAGCCGGCTGCTGGCGCCGGCGCTGGCGCTGGGCTTCCAGAGCCTGGCCGACCGCATGGTGGACGATTTCGTGCGCGTGGCCGACACCGGCGACGGCTGATGGCGATCCGGGTCGAGGTGGTCCGGGCGTGGCCGCGCCGCGTCGAATCGGCCACGGTGACCCTGGATGAACCGGCCACGGTGGCCGCGGCGGTGGCCGCGGCGGGGCTGGACGGCGCCGGGGCGGCCGGCTATGCGGTATTCGGCGAGCGCGCGGAGCCCGCCACCGTGCTGCGCGATGGCGACCGGGTCGAACTGTTGCGCCCGCTGCTGGCCGACCCCAAGGAAACCCGGCGGCGCCGGGCGCGGCGCGGCTGACCGGGCCCGGCGATCAGCGGCGGCGGTCGCGTTCGCGGGGCAGGTTCGGTCCGAAGACCCGGCGCACCTCGCCGGCCAGCGCCTCGTCCTGTTCCGGAAAGTACTCCCCGTCCCAGCGGGCCAGCGCGTCGTTCTCGAACCACAGGGTGAGATTCTTGACCTCGGTGCGCCCGCGGCGCCCGGTCCGCTGCGAGGCGGTGTAGTCCCAGCGCTGCTGGTGGAACGGGTCGGCGATCGAAGGCGAGCCCAGCAGGCCCAGCACCTGCTGCTTGTTCATGCCCGCCTGCAGCTGTTCCACCGCGGATTCCTCGAGCAGGCTGCCCTGGTAGATGGGCTGCTTGTAGACGATGCCGCAGCCGGCGACGGCGGCGGCGAGGACGAGGGGAATCAGGAGTCTGCGCATGGAGTTCCGGGCCGGAGGGAAGCCGGCCGATGATACACTCGCCGCGACCACCGCCAACCGGGGCCGCGCGACCGCGTTCAGCGCGCGCTGACCGGGACGCGCCGCACCACGGGTACGAGACAGCATGGAATCCCTCGATCTGCGCAAGGCCGGGCTGAAGGTGACGCATCCACGGATGCGGATCCTCGAGTTGCTCGAACAGAAGACCCCGCAGCACCACATGACCGCCGAGGACATCTACCGGCATCTGCTGGAGCAGGGCGACGAGATCGGCCTGGCCACGGTGTACCGGGTGCTGACCCAGTTCGAGGCCGCCGGGCTGGTGCTCAAGCACAACTTCGAGGGCGGCCACGCGGTCTACGAGCTCGACCGCGGCGGCCATCACGACCACATGGTGGACGTCGACAGCGGCAAGATCATCGAGTTCGAAAGCACCGAGATCGAGCGCCTGCAGCGCGAGATCGCCGAGCGCCACGGCTACCTGCTGGAAGACCACTCGCTGGTCCTGTACGTGCGCCGCAAGCGCTGAAACGGCCCGCCGGCCTGACAGGCCGGCTCAGTCGACGTCCGCCAGCAGGCGCTTGGCCGCGGCGCGGGCCTCGCGGCTGATCTCGATCCCGCCCAGCATCCGCGCCAGCTCCTCCTGGCGCTGCCGCCCCTGCAGCCGCCGCACCTCGCTTTCCGTCACCCCGGCCTCGGCCGACTTGCTGACCAGATAGTGGGCATGTCCATGCGCGGCGACCTGCGGCAGGTGGGTCACGCACAGCACCTGGCGGCTGCGGCCCAGCGCGCGCAGCTTCTGCCCGACGATCCCGGCCACCGCGCCGCCGATGCCCGAATCGACCTCGTCGAACACCATGGTCGGCACCGCGTCCAGGCCCAGCGCGGCGACCTCGATCGCCAGCGAGATCCGCGACAGTTCGCCGCCCGAGGCCACCTTGCGCAGCGGCCGCGGCGGCTGCCCGGCGTTGGCAGAGACCAGGAATTCGGCGCGCTCCGCGCCCTGCGGGTCCGGGCGCGGCTCCGGCTGCGGTTCCAGCGCGATCTCGAAGCGGCCGCCGCCCATGCCCAGCTCGGCGATCAGTCCGGTGGTGAGCCGCCCCAGCTCCGCCGCGGCCTGGCGCCGGGCCGCGCCCAGGCGCGCCGCGGCCTGGCGCCAGCGCGCCGCGGCGGCGTCGGTTTCGCCATCCAGCGCACTCAGCCGCTCGCTGGCGCGCTCCAGTGCGTCCAGCTCCGCGGCCAGCGCGTCGCGGTGGGCGGCCAGCGCCTCAGGAGCGACGCGGTGCTTGCGCGCCAGGTCGTGCAGGCGGCCCAGGCGGCGCTCCAGTTCCTCCAGCCGGGCCGGATCGAGCTCCAGGTCGTCGCGGATCCGCTGCAGCAGCAGCAGCGCCTCGTCGAGCTGGATGGCGGCGGCCTCGAGCATGCCGTCGACCTCGCCCAGACGCGGCTCGTGCTCGCGGCCGCGGGCCAGGTCGCCACGCAGGCGCTGCAACTGGCGCGACAGCGACTGTTCCTCGCCCAGCGCCTCGAGCGCGGCATCGCAGCTGGCGATCAGCCCGGCGGCGTGCGCCTGGCGGCGGTGGCCCTGCTCGAGCTCGGCGATCGCCTCGGCGTCCAGCGGTTCGTCCTCGAGTTCGCGCAGCTGGTGGGCCAGCCAGGCGCTGCGCTCGCCGACGTCGCCGCCGTGCGCGAGCGCGTCGCGCTCGCGCAGCAGTGCGCTCCAGCCGGCGGCGGCCTGCGCCACTTCGGCAAGCTGGGGGCCATGGCGGCCGAAGGCGTCGAGCAGCGCCAGCTGGCTTCCGCGCGAGAGCAGCGCCTGGTGCTCGTGCTGGCCGTGGATCTCCACCAGGTGCCCGGCGAGCGCGCCGAGTTGCGAGAGGGTCGCCGGACGGCCGTTGATCCAGGCCCGCGAGCCGCCGTCTGCGCGCAAGGTGCGGCGCAGCTGGCAGGCGCCGCCGTCGTCGAATTCCTGTTCGCGCAGCCAGGCCGCGGCGGCCGGGGCGTCGCAGAGGTCGAACTCGGCGCTGAGCTCGGCGCGCGCGGCGCCGTGGCGGACCATGCCGCTGTCGGCGCGCAGCCCGGACAGAAAGCCCAGGGCGTCGACCAGCAGCGACTTGCCGGCGCCGGTCTCGCCGGAGATGGTGGTCAGCCCCGGTCCGAACTCGAGTTCGCTGGCGCTGGCGACCGCGAAATCGCGGATCGAGAGATGGGTGAGCATGGGCGGATTGTGCAGTGGCGGACGGAAGACGGCCAGACGATGGCGCCGCGAGGATGGCGGGAGGGCGTCGCAGCGGGCGAGACCGGCCCCGGGCTGCGGCGGTCCCCGCTTGCGCCGCCGCGGCGCCGGCCTTATACCGGAACCGTGGCCAGCACCGATTCCAGCGACAGGCTCGACCCGCGCGCGCGCCAGCTGCTGCGGACCCTGATCGCGCGCCACATCCGCGACGGCGAGCCGGTCGGCTCGCAGACCCTGGCGCGCCATGCCGGGCTCGACGTCAGCGCGGCCACGATCCGCAACATCCTTTCCGACCTGGAGGACAGCGGCCTGCTGAGCGCCCCGCACACCTCCGCCGGGCGGGTTCCCACGGCCCAGGGCTACCGCGTGTTCGTGGATTCGCTGCTGCAGCTCAAGCCGCTGCCCGAGAAGGAGGTGGCGCGGCTGCGCAGCGAGCTGCCGGCCGGCATCGGCACCCAGTCGCTGCTCGGCAGCGCGTCGGAGCTGGTCTCCGCGATGACCCATTTCGTCGGCGTGGTCAGCGTGCCGAGGCGCGAGCAGTTCGCGTTCAAGTACATCGACTTCGTCGCCGTGGACAGCCAGCGGGTGATGGCGATCCTGGTGTTCGCCGACAACGAAGTGCAGAACCGGCTGATCCAGACCCGCCGGAACTACGAACCCGGCGAGCTGGAGCGGGTGGCGAACTATCTCAACGCGCAGTTCGCCGGCCGCTCGCTGGCCGACATCCGCGCGACCCTGGTCCAGGAAATGCGTGCGGCCCGCAGCGAGATGGAGAGCCTGCTGGCGCAGACGGTGGAACTGGCGGAGCAGGCGCTGGCACCGGGGGGCGAGGACATGGTGGTGGCGGGGCAGGCGCGGCTGATCGGGGTGCAGGATCTGTCGGACCTGGACCGGCTGCGCGAGCTGTTCGATGCGTTCTCGCGCAAGCGCGAGATTCTGCAGTTGCTGGAGCGGACGGTGAGCGCGCCGGGGGTACGGATCTTCATCGGCGAGGAGACCGGGCTGGCGCCGCTGGAAGGCGTGTCGCTGGTCTCGGCGCCCTATGGCGCCGGGGGGCAGGTGCTCGGGGTCCTGGGAGTGATCGGCCCGACCCGGATGGCCTACGACCGGGTGATCCCGCTGGTGCAGGCGACCGCCGAGGTCCTCGGCGCGGCGCTGGAGCCCTCGCGGGGCGGCTGAGCCGTCGCGCGGACAGTTGATCGGCCCCTCCGGATCGCCAGCAGGGACGAATCCGACGCGTGGAGTTCGCGGGCGTCGGCGATTCACTTGCGGATGGCGGGTAGCCCGTTCCTCCGAAGCCCACCAACGCTGAAGCGGGAGACGTGCCGGAGGTGTTGCGGAGAGCAGACCATGGATGGTCTGCGGCCCTGACTCCGGCCATGGATGGCCGGACGGCAGGGCGGAGCGATGCCCCCGGCGCGGCTCACGCCCCGCGCACTTCCGAAGCGGCTCTTGGATGTCGCTGCTCCGTACCTCCGCCGCGGATCACGCCGATCAATGCGCGCGTCCGGGCACAATATTCGCGATTCCCACGGGAGACGCCGATGGCCGCACCGCAACTCCTGCAACTCGAATCCAATGGCTGGGTCCCCAACAACCCGCGGCTGCCGGTGCTGGTGTACCGACGGGTCGAGCCGGCGCGGGGAGCGGAGGCCACCGCGATCGCCTTCGAGCGCCGGTTCGGGCGGCATCGCTGGCCGGCGGGGTGGCGCGACGGCATCTTCGGCTATCACCACTACCACTCGACCGCGCACGAGGCGCTGGGGGTGGCGGCGGGATCGGCGCGGGTGATGCTGGGCGGCCCGGGCGGGGAGGTCGTGGAGATCGATGCCGGCGACGTGCTGGTGCTGCCGGCCGGGACCGGCCATCGCCGCGAGGCGGCCAGCGACGACTTCCTGGTGGTGGGTGCGTATCCGGCGGGGCAACGTTGGGACCTGTGCACCAGCGCCGCCACGCCGGCGATGCTCCGGCGCATCGCCGCGGTCCCGGTGCCGGCCGTCGATCCCGCGGCCGGCAGCGCCGGAGATCTGCCTTCGCTGTGGCGGGGCGGCGGGGCGGCCGTGTCGGCGCGCTAGAATCCCGCGTCCACCCGTCCGCGAACCCGCCTGCGATGTCCGAACCCGTCGATGTGCGCTGGATGCGCCATGCCCTCGCGCTGGCCGTGCGCGCGGAACGCGAGGAGGACGAGATCCCGGTCGCCGCCGTGGTCGTGGACTCGGCCGGACGGCCGGTGGGCGAGGGCTGGAACCGCAACATCGGCGAGCACGACCCGAGCGCGCATGCCGAGATCGTGGCGATGCGCGCGGCCGGGCGCAGCCTCGGCAATCACCGCCTGGTCGGTTGCACCCTGTACGTCACCCTGGAGCCGTGCGCGATGTGCGCCATGGCGATGGTGCATGCGCGTATCGCCCGCCTGGTGTATGCGGCCAGCGATCCGAAGACCGGCGCCGCGGGCAGCGTGTTCGATCTGCTCCAGGACCCGCGCCACAACCACCGCATCGAGGTGCTCGGCGGGGTGCTGGCCGGGGAGGCCGGGGCGATGCTGACCGGCTATTTCCGCCGTAAGCGCGGCCGGCCGGCGGCCTGAGACGCCGCGCGTCAGGGCGCGGCGCGCGGCCTGCTGGCGCGGCGGTGGCCGTCGTCCATTTCCACGTTGATCGCATGCACCGCCAGTGCCGACTCCCGCGCCAGCAGCAGGCTCGCGGCGAACAGCGCCAGCACCCCGAGCGCCGCCAGCAGCGTCGGCATGTGGACCAGGCGGTGGCCGAGCAGCGAATCGCCCGCCAGCGACAGGCTGGTGCCGACGAAACAGCTGATCGCCACGTAGAGCAGCTGGCTGCCGCGCAGGATGATCCCGCTGCGGCGGCGCTGCAGGGCGATGCGCTGCTCCAGCACGGCCCGTTCGGCGGCGTCGCTGGCTTCGCCCAGCTCGGCGAGCAGCGCCCGCGCCCGGTCGATCACGCGCGCCAACCGGCTGTTGGCGGAGGTGAGCAGGGCCGCGGTCGCGGTCAGGAAGAACGCCGGCGCCAGCATCGCGGTCAGGATGGCGTGGTGGGGAAGGGCGGTGCTCGGGAACATGGCGAAGGCCTTCGGCGGGGCTGCGCTATGATGCGCGCTCCCGAAACCGATCGCGAGCATGGCCCTGCACCAACCCCAAGCCGACGACGGAAGGCTGATCTGGATCGACCTCGAGATGACCGGGCTGGACACCGACCGCGACTCGATCCTGGAGATCGCCACGGTGATCACCGACTCGGAGCTGCGGATCCTCGCCGAGGGCCCGGAACTGGCCATTGCCCATCCGCTGCCGGTGCTCGAGGCGATGGACGACTGGAACCGCAACCAGCACGGAAAATCGGGCCTATGGCGGCGCGTACTCGAGGAAGGGGTGCCCATGGACGAGGCCGAGCGCCGTACCCTGGAGTTCCTGTCGCAATGGGTGCCGGAAAAGGCCTCGCCGATGTGCGGCAATTCGATCTGCCAGGACCGCCGTTTCCTGCATCGGCAGATGCCCCGGCTGGAGCGCTATTTCCACTATCGCAATCTCGATGTCAGCACCCTCAAGGAGCTGGCCAGGCGCTGGGCGCCCTCGCTGCTGGCCGGGGTGCACAAGCAGTCCGCGCACACCGCGCTGAGCGACGTGCGCGACTCCATTTCGGAACTGCGCCACTACCGGGACGGCATGGGCGCGTTCGCGCCGCTCTGAGCCTCGGCAGACGCTCGAACGGGGGCACGCCGCCGGTGCCGGGGCGCTTCCGCGCTACTTCGGGTCGGCCGGCGGCTGCCGGGGGGCGTCGTCCAGACCGATGGCCGCGGCGCGTCGGGTGGTAAGCGCGGGCACCGCATCCGCGGTGGCGTGGTACAGGTGCACGTCGCGCTGCGGGAACGGAATCGAGATGCCCTGCCGGTCGAATGCCTTCTTGATCCGTTCGGTCAGCTCGCACTTGGTCGCGAACCAGTCGGCGTTGGCGACGTGGCAGCGGATGCCGAGGTTCACCGCGCTGTCGGCCAGCGCGTAGACCAGCACGTCGGGAGCGGGCTCGGCGAGGACGCGCTGGTCGGACAGCATGATCTCCATGGCGATACCGCGCGCCACGTCGATGTCCGAGTCGTAGGCGATGCCGACCACCAGCTCGATCCTGCGCCTGACGTCCGGGGTCAGGTTGATGATCGAGTCGCCGGTGATCAGCGCGTTGGGCAGGGTGATGGTCTGGTTGTCGGCCCCGCGCAGGCGGGTCTGGAAAATGCTGACCGATTCCACCGCGCCGGTGACGCCGTTGATGGTGACGATGTCGCCGACCCGGAACGGCCGCAGCGAGACCAGCATCACCCCCGAAGCCACGTTCGCCAGCGAATCCTTCAGCGCCAGGCCGATCGCCAGGCCTGCGGCGCCCAGCACCGCGACCATCGAGGTGAGCGCCACCCCGAACACTGCCTGCAGCACCGCCAGCGCCAGCACCACCAGCAGGGTCACGTAGATGACCTTGCGCAGGAACATCGCCGCGGTCGACTCGATGCGGCTGCGGGTCATCCCGCGCTCGAGCGCGGCCGACAGCCAGCGCGCCAGGTGGACGCCGATGTAGAACACCACCAGGGCGGCCAGGATCCGCAGGCCCCAGTAGGTCGCAAGTTCCATCCACTCGCCTTCGCGCACCGCCGCCACCAAACCGTTTTCCATCCGTTTCTCCGTATTCGTGCCGCCGGACGGCGGCCGGTCGCGCGGGAATCTAGCGGCGCACGCGTGAGCGGGGCGTGGCGCGGATCATGGCGCGAATCAGGCGCCCGCGGCCTTGCTCCTGGCCAGCCGCAGCCAGGTGTCGACCACGGTATCGGGATTGAGCGACACCGAGTCGATGCCTTCCTGCATCAGCCATTCGGCCAGGTCCGGGTGGTCGCTGGGTCCCTGGCCGCAGATGCCCACGTACTTGCCCTTGGCGCGGGCGCTCTTGATCGCCATCGACAGCAGCTTCTTCACTGCAGGATCGCGTTCGTCGAACAGGTGCGCGACCACGCTGGAGTCGCGGTCCAGGCCGAGGGTGAGCTGGGTGAGGTCGTTGGAGCCGATCGAGAAGCCGTCGAAGATCTCCAGGAACTCGTCGGCCAGCAGCGCGTTCGACGGCAGCTCGCACATCATGATGATCTTCAGCGGCTGCTGGCCTTCGGCGTGCTGGCCCTGGCGCAGGCCGTTCTTCTCCAGCGCCTCGACCACGCGGCGGCCCTCGTCCAGGGTGCGCACGAACGGGATCATCACCCACAGGTTGTCCAGCCCCATGGTGTCGCGCACCTTGCGCACCGCCCGGCACTCCAGCGCGAAGGCGTCGGCGAAGGACGGATCGACGTAGCGGCTGGCGCCGCGGAAGCCGATCATCGGGTTCTCCTCTTCCGGCTCGTAGCGGCGGCCACCGATCAGGTTGGCGTATTCGTTGGACTTGAAGTCCGACAGCCGCACGATCACCGGGTTCGGCGCCACCGACGCGGTCAGGGTGGCGATGCCTTCGGCCAGGCGGTCGACGTAGAAGCTCACCGGATCGGCATAGCCGGCGCTGCGCTCGTCGATCTGGCGCTTCACCTCGGGTTCCTGGCGCTCGTACTCGAGCAGCGCGCGCGGATGAACGCCGATGTGCGAGGCGATGATCATTTCCAGCCGCGCCAGCCCGATTCCGGCGTTGGGCAGCTGGCCGAAGTCGAACGCGCGCTCGGGGTTGGCCACGTTCATCATGATCTTCAGCGGCGCCTCCGGCATCGAGGTCAGGTCGGTGGTGGTGCGCTCGAAGGGCAGGGCGCCGGAGTAGATGTAGCCGGTGTCGCCCTCGGCGCAGCTCACCGTGACCTCGCGGCCGTCGGCGATGGCCTCGAGGGCGTTGCCGGTCCCGACCACCGCGGGCACGCCGAGCTCGCGGGCGATGATCGCGGCGTGGCAGGTGCGTCCGCCGCGGTTGGTGACGATCGCCGCGGAGCGCTTCATCACCGGCTCCCAGTCGGGATCGGTCATGTCGGCGATCAGCACGTCGCCGGCCTGCACCTTGTTCATGTCCTCCAGCGTGCGCACCACGCGGGCCACGCCGCTGCCGATCTTGTGGCCGATGGCGCGGCCCTCGGCGATGACCTCGCCGCGCGCCTCGAGGGCATAGCGCTCGATCTGGGTGGCCTTGCCGCGCGACTTCACCGTTTCCGGCCGCGCCTGGACGATGTACAGCTTGCCGCTGACGCCGTCCTTGGCCCATTCGATGTCCATCGGACGCTGATAGTGCTCCTCGATGGTCAGCGCCTGCCTGGCGAGCTCGTGGACGTCCTCGTCGGAGATCGAGAAGCGGGTGCGCAGGTCCGCCGGGGTGTCCTCGTTGCGCACCCGCTCGCCCGGCGCATCCGAATACACCATGCGGATCTGCTTGCTGCCCATGCCGCGGCGCAGGATGGCCGGCCGGCCCTGGCGCAGGGTGGGCTTGTACACGTAGAACTCGTCCGGGTTCACCGCGCCCTGGACCACGTTCTCGCCCAGGCCGTAGCTGGCGGTGATGAACACCACGTCGCGGAAGCCCGATTCGGTGTCCAGCGTGAACAGCACTCCGGAGGCGCCGACGTCCGAACGCACCATCAGCTGCACGCCCGCGGAGAGGAAAACGTCCTCGTGCTTGAAACCGTGGTGGACGCGGTAGGCGATCGCGCGGTCGTTGTACAGGGAGGCGAACACCTCCTTGACCCGCAGCAGCACCTCGTCGGCGCCGGCGACGTTGAGGAAGGTTTCCTGCTGTCCGGCGAAGCTGGCGTCGGGCAGGTCCTCGGCGGTGGCCGAGGAGCGGACCGCGACCGCCACGTCACCGCCACCGGCGTCCGCGCACAGCGTGGCGTAGGCCTCGCGGATCCCGGCGTCTAGGTCCGGCTGCAGCGGCGCGTCGGTCACCCAGCCTCGGATCTCCTTGCCGGCGGCGGTCAGCGCCCGCACGTCCTCGACGTCGAGCGTCGCCAGGCGGTCGAAGATGCGCTTTTCCAGATCGTTGTGGGCGATGAACGCCCGGAACGCGTCGGCGGTGGTGGCGAAGCCGCCCGGCACCGAGACGCCGAGCTGGGACAGGTGGCCGATCATCTCGCCCAGCGAGGAGTTCTTGCCGCCGACCTGGGCCAGGTCGTTCAGTCGCAGGTCGTGCAGCCAGAGGATGTTGGCGCTCAAGGGGAGGCTCCGGAGGATGGCGATAGGCGATCGCCGGGCGTCGCCCGGCGGAAACGGCTATTTTAGCAACCCTCCCGTCACGAAAGCCCGAACGCATGTCCGCGGAACCGCAGCCGCCCGCCGCCCGCCCGGTGTTCTACGTCTCGGACGGCACCGGCATCACCGCCGAGACCATCGGCCACAGCCTGCTGACCCAGTTCTCCGGGTTCCGCTTCGTCACCGACCGGATCCCGTTCGTGGACACTCCGGAAAAGGCCCGGCTGGCGGTGGAGGAGATCGTGCGCGCCGGCACCGGCCAGGGGGTCCGGCCGATCGTGGTCAACTCCTGCGTCGACCCGGAGCTCAACCGCATCCTCGCCGAGAGCGGTGCGCTGATGCTGGACGTGTTCGCGCCGTTCATCGCGCCGCTGGAAGAAGAACTGGGCGTGCCGCGGCAGTCGCGGGTGGGGCAGGCCCATGGGATGGTCGATTTCGAGACCTACCACAGCCGGATCAACGCGATGAACTTCGCCTTGACCCACGACGACGGCATGGCGATCAACTACGACGAAGCCGACGTGATCCTGGTGGCGGTGTCGCGCGCCGGGAAGACCCCGACCTGCGTCTATCTGGCGCTGCACTACGGGATCCGCGCGGCCAACTACCCGCTGACCGAGGAGGACCTGGAGTCCGACCGGCTGCCGCCGCGGCTGCGGGCGCATCGTCGCAAGCTCTACGGATTGAGCATCGACCCGCAGCGGCTGCACCAGATCCGCCAGGAGCGGCGCCCGAACTCGCGCTACGCCGAGCTGGAGACCTGCAGGCGCGAGGTCAACGCGGCCGAGACGCTGTTGCGCATGGAGGGCATCCCCATGCTCAGCACCACCCACGCCTCGATCGAGGAGATCGCCAGCCGCATCCTCGAGGAACTGGGCATCAACCGCGGCATGTTCTGAAGCGCGGCCGGTACGGAACGACGGCCAGGAATCTGAACGTTATGCCGCGCCCGTGCGCCCGTCAATCCTGCCGCCGGCGGGATCCAGCGTGTAGCATCGGGTCATGACGCACGAGGTCGCCACGCGCTCCGCACGCATCCCCAGGCTCAGCCGCTTCGGCTGGTTGATGGCGCTGTATGCCGAGAACCACCAGCGCCTCACCCGCCTGTTCGAGCCGGCCGGGCTCGCCCCCGGTTGCTATGTGTCGCGCTGCGGCGACGGTCTCGACGTGCGCCTGGACGTGATCGCCCAGCATCGCTACACCACCGAGCTGCGCCTGACCTACGCGATGCAGGATCCGCTGACCGGCGAACCCGACCCCTCGGCCTGGCTGCGCCTGTACCGAGACGCCCGCCAGGTCGAGGCCACCCATTGCTACGTCGGGCGCCGCTGGCAGGACGTCATCGGCATGTTTCCGCCGCCGGCCGAGGTGGTCGGCCACCGGATGCGGATGAACACCTTCCTGGGCAAGTGGCTCCAGTACCTGGCCGAGCGCGGCCACGGCGTGGGGACCCTGGCGCGCGAAGCCGACGCGGAGGCGCCGGCCGCGCTGGCGCCGGACTGAACCGGCGGAAGAACCGAGCAGTGCGCCGCGCTCGCGCTCAGCGTTCGGGCACCGTCCACACGTAGATCGTGTTGTGCTCGACCTGCTCGGTGCGTTCCGGCTCCCATTCGCCGGCCATGTCGAAGGCATGGCTGACGATGCGGGTGCCCGGCTTCAGCTCGCTCAGCAGCTTGGGCCGCAGCTTCACGTTCAGGCTCTGCAGCAGGTACAGGGTGACCACGTCGGCCTCGCCGATGTCGGCCTCGAACAGATCCTCTTCGCGGAAGGTCACCAGGTCGGTCACGCCGGCCTGCTCGGCGTTCGCGTTGGCCTCGCGGATGCGGACCGGGTTGATGTCGATGCCGACCGCGCGGATGCCGTATTTCCTGGCCGCGGTGACGGGGATGCGGCCGTCGCCGGAGCCGAGGTCGTAGAGCACGTCGCCTTCCTGGATGTCGGCCAGCTCCAGCATCCGGTCCACCACCGGTTGCGGGGTGGGGACGTAGATGACGTCGGGTTCGCGGCGCGGGCGCGAGTCGTCCTCGCCGTAGGGCGCGCCCGGTCCATCGGCCTCGGCCGCGGCCGGGTGGGTGTCCGCCACGGTGGGATCGGCCTCGGGTTCGGCGGTCGCGGCGTCCCGCGCCGTGGCGGGCTGGTACGCGTTGATCGCGCTCTCGCCGCAGGCGAGCAGGGGCAGGCACAGCAGCAGGAGGGCAAGCGACTTGGGCAGGCTCATGGTGGCGTCTCCCTTGGGTGGCTGGTCGGACGAAGGTACAGCAGGACGACCGCGCCGGCAGCCAGCACGCCTACCCCGACCAGGGCGCCGATGCCGGTATAGGCCAGGCTGGCGTGCAACAGGTAGGCGCTGGTGGCGCAGAACACCATCGGCAGCAGCGGGTAGAGCGGCACCCGGAACGGCCGCGGCAGGTGGGGGTCGCGCCGTCTCAGCACGAACAGCGAGATGCCGACCAGCAGGAAGAACAGCCAGAACACCGGCGCGGTGTATTCGACCGCGGTGCGGAACCCGTCGCGCGCCACGGCGCCCAGGCCGACCAGGAGCAGCGCCAGCCCGCCCTGCACCAGCATCGCCGTGCGCGGCGAGCCGCTGCGCTCGTCCCAGCGTCCGACGAAGGCGAGCGCCGGGAAGTCGCGGCCCACCGCGTAGACGCTGCGTGCGCCGGTGATCATGGTGGCATTGGCCGAGGTCAGCGCCGCGGCCACCACCAGCGCGCTCATGAACACCGCGCCGCTGCCGCCGAACAGTGCGCGCATGGCATCGGCCGCCACCGCCTCCGAACCGGCCATCCCGCCCAGGCCGAGCACGCGCAGGTAGGCGAGATTGACGAGCAGGTACAGGGCGGCGATCGCGATCAGGCTCAGGCAGAGGATCCGCGGCATCCAGCGCCGCGCGTCCCTGACCTCGGCGGTCACGTAGACCGCCTCGTTCCAGCCGCCGTAGGTCAGCAGTACGAACACCAGGACCAGGCCGATCTGGCTATCGCCGCCGGGTAGGGCGGGGGCAGGAGCTTCGGCGGGGCCGATCGCCAGCGCCGCGACGACGATCGCGCAGATGCCGGCGATCTCGATCGCGGTCAGCCAGTTCTGGGTGCGCGTGCCCTGGCGCACGCCGAGCCAGTTCAGCGCGGTCAGCGCCAGCACCGCGGTGGCGGCGAACGCGGCCGAGGACCACGGGCCGAGCCCGGTAAGCTGCATCAGGTAGTCGCCGATCACGAACGTCAGCACAGCCACCGAGCCGGTCTGGATCACCGTCAGCCGCGCCCAGGCGTAGAGGAACGCAAGGCGGGCGCCGTAGGCGCGGCGCAGGTAGCTGTAGTCGCCGCCCGCCTGCGGATAGGTGGTGGCGAGCTCGGCGTAGCAGAGCGCGCCGACGATCGACAGCAGCCCGCCGAATGCCCACGCGGCGAGCATCGCCGCCTCGCTTCCGGAACTGCCGGCGACCAGGGAAGGGGTGCGGAAGATCCCCGCGCCAACGACGATGCCGATGGTGATGGCGAACGCCTCGCGTGCGCGCAGGGTCGGGCGGGGGAGGGCGGCGGCCGGCCGCGGTTCGCGAGACTCCATGGGGCTCCGGCGATGCGCGGCGCTGCGGGGGCGCCGCGTCGGTCAGAACCCGAATTGAATCAGCCCCGGGATTCGATTTCCGTGAACGGGCCGCGCCGGCCCGGCGCCGCCCGGGTGGAAGGCGGCGACGCGCGGCAACGGAGAAATGGCGTCCCCACGGGGATTCGAACCCCGGTCGCCACCGTGAAAGGGTGGTGTCCTAGGCCTCTAGACGATGGGGACGCAGTGTCGCGATGCGGTTGCCGGCCGGCCTGGGACGGAAACCGTGGTGGAGCCAGGCGGGATCGAACCGCCGACCTCCTGCATGCCATGCAGGCGCTCTCCCAGCTGAGCTATGGCCCCACGGAGCTGGAAAGCGCGAAATTGTAGTGTCGTGCTGCGCCGAGCGCAAGATGTTTCGCGCGTCGCGTACGCCGGCTTCAGAACCACCAGCGCACGCCGGCGACCAGGCGCGTCTCGTCCACGTCCGCGCCGGCGGCACGGCGCAGGTCGGCGGTGCGCCCGAGTGCGCGTTCTCGGGTCGCGCCGAGGTAGGGCGCGAAGCGTCGGCTGATCTCGTAACGCAGGCGCAACCCGCCCTCGATGCTGGACAGTCCCGATCCGATCCCGCGCGTGCGGTCGTCGCGGCCGTGGGCCTCGATCTCGAGCAGCGGCTGCAGGATCAGGCGGTTGGTCAGCAGCATCTCGTACTCGACCTCCATGGACGCCGCGGTACGCCCGCCCTCGCCGAACAGGGCGGTGGCCTGCACCTCGAACCGGTAGGGCGCCAGCCCCTGCACGCCGACCGCTGCCCAGGTGCGGGACGGACCCGGCTGGAACTCCTGCCGCAGACCCGCCACCACGTCCCACCACGGACTCACGCTGCGGCCGTACAGCAGTTCGAAGTCGCCCGCATGGGTGCTGCCGCCCTCGCGCTCGCCCTCGCTGCGCAGCCACACGCGGTCCAGATCGCCGCCCAGCCAGGCCGACATTTCCCAGGACTGGGCGCTGCCTTCGTCGGCGTCCTGCCACTCGAAGCGGTTGAACAGCACCCGCGAGAACGGCCCGTCCGGATGCTCCATGTGCAGCTGCAGCTCCGGGAACGCGGCCCGTCGGTCGGCATCGGTCAGCGCGGGAATCGGAGTGACGGGCCGGTCCCGGCCGCGGTCCGCCCGGGGCTCGCCATGTTCGGCATGGGGATCTTCCTGCTGCCGGGTCGGTCCGGTGCGGGGATCCGCATCATGCTGGTGGTGACCATCGTGAGGCTCCGCCTGTGCCTGCCCATGCCCGGCATGGGAGTCGGCCCGTGGCTGACCGTGGCCCGCGTGGGGATCCGCTTGAAGCTGGGGATGGCCGGCATGCGGGTCGGCACCGGACTGCCGGTGGACCGCGTGCCGGTCGCTCGGGCCGGATGGGCCGGCCGCGTCGTGCTGGGCCGACCCCTGATCGTGCGCATGCGGCGCCGCGGGCTCCTGGGCGTGGGCGTGGGCCGCGGCGGCCAGGACGAGGGTGACGGCGAGGGGGAGGGCGCGAGCGTTCATTCCTCCACCCTCACTTCCCGCATCATCCCCGCTTCCATGTGATAGAGCAGATGGCAGTGGAACGCCCAGCGTCCCAGCGCGTCGGCGCGCACGCGGTAGCTGCGGCGGGTGCCGGGCGGCATGTCGACGGTGTGCTTGCGCAGCTGGAACCGCCCGTGTTCGTCTTCCAGGTCGCTCCACATGCCGTGCAGGTGGATGGGGTGGGTCATCATGGTGTCGTTGACCAGGGTGATGCGCATGCGCTCGCCGTAGTTGAGCCGCAGCGGCGCGGCATCGTTGAACTTCATGCCGTCGAAGGACCAGGCAAACTTCTCCATGTGGCCGGTGAGGTGCAGCTCCAGGGTGCGGCCGGGCTCGCGGCCGTCGGGATCGTCGAACAGGCTGCGCATGTCGCCGTAGGTCAGCACCCGGCGGCCGTTGCCGCGCAGGCCGATACCGGGGTCGTCGAGCTTCGGCGCGGGGGTCATGGTCTGCATGTCGACCAGCGGATTGCCCTGCTCGGACGCCGGGTGCGCCTGCATGGCGCCGGCAGCGCCATGGCCGGCACCGTGGTCGCCACCATGAGCGCTTTCGGCATGACCGATGCTGGCGGGCGCCGCGACGGCGCCGTGCGCGCCGTGGCCCATGTCTGCGCCGCAGCCGCCCTCCATGCCCTGCATCGCGGCCCCGCAGCCACCTTCGGAAGTTGCGGCGCCATGCGCACCGTGGCCGCCGTGCCCCATGTCCTCCATCGTCAGCAGGGGGCGCGGGTCTACCGCCGGCACCGGCGCCTGCAGCCCGTCGCGCACCGCCAGGGTGGCGCGCGCGTAGCCGGTGCGGCCCATGTCCTGGGCGAAGATGGTCCAGGCGTCCTGGCCGCGCGGTTCGACGACGACGTCGAAGGTCTCGGCCACCGCGATGCGGAACTCGTCGACGCTGACCGGATGGATCGGCTGGCCGTCGGCGGCGACCACCGTCAGCTTCAGCCCGGGGATGCGCACGTCGAAGTAGGTCATGGCCGACGCGTTGATGAAGCGCAGCAGCACCTTCTCGCCGGGGCGGAAGGTGCCGGTCCAGTTGCCGTCGGGCGTGGCGCCGTTGCACAGGTACGTGTAGGTATGCGCGTTGACGTCGGAGATGTCGGTCGGGGTCATCCGCATCCGCCCCCAGGCGGCGCGGTCGGCCAGGGTGGCGGCCAACCCGTCGCGCCGCGCATCGGCGATGAAGTCGCCGACCGTGGGCTTGTAGTAGTTGTCGTATTCGGCGAACTGCTTGAGCCGGCGGAACAGCGCGGCAGGCGCGAGGTCGGTCCAGTCCGACAGCAGCACCACGTGCTCGCGGTCGTAGGCATAGGGCAGGGTGCCGGCGGGGTCCACGATCATCGGCCCGTAGAGCCCCGCCTGTTCCTGGAACGCCGAATGGCTGTGGTACCAGTAGGTGCCGGACTGCACCAGGCGGAAGCGGTACACGAAGGTCTCGCCGGGAGCGATGCCGTCGAAGCTGAGGCCGGGCACGCCGTCCATGTTGGCCGGCAGCAGGATGCCGTGCCAGTGGATCGAACTGTAGTCGCGCAGCCGGTTGCTCACCCGGAGGGTGACGGTGTCGCCCTCGCGAAAGCGCAGCAGCGGCGCAGGCACGGTGCCGTTGACCGTGATCGCCGGGCGCTCGCGCCCGGTGAAGTTGACCATGGAGGCGCCGATCGAGAGATCGAACTCGGTGCCGCGCAGCTCGGCGGGCGGTCGCGGCGGGGTGCGCGCCCGACCCGGCGTGGTGCCGAGCAAGGCGACCGAACCGGCAGCGGCCAGCCCGGTCACGAAGCGCCTGCGCGCAGGGTCCGCCGGCCAGGCGGCGGGTGCAGGGAAGGGGCGAGATCCGCGGGTCATGGGATTGGACTGGTCCTGGAAGGGGAGGGCGCAGCGGGGGCGGCACCGAGGCGCAGAGCGTTGCCCACGACCGAGACCGAACTCAGGCTCATCGCCAGCGCGGCGATCATCGGGCTCAGCAGCAGGCCGAAGACCGGGTACAGCACGCCGGCGGCGATCGGCACGCCGAGGGCGTTGTAGAGGAAGGCGAAGCCCAGGTTCTGCTTCATGTTGCGGACCGTGGAGTCGGAGATGACGCGGGCGCGGGCGATCCCGCCCAGGTCGCCCTTGACCAGGGTGACCTGGGCGCTGGACATGGCCACATCGGTGCCGGTGCCCATGGCGATGCCGACGTCGGCGCCGGCCAGGGCCGGAGCGTCGTTGATACCGTCGCCGGCCATGGCCACGCGGCGGCCCTCGCGGCGCAGGCGCTCGACCAGCGCGATCTTGTCCTGCGGCCTGACCTCGCCATGCACCTCGTCGATCCCCAGGGTGCGGGCCACGGCGTTGGCGGTGGCGACGCCATCGCCGGTGGCCATGACGATGCGCAGCCCGGACTCGCGCAGCGCTTCGATCGCGGCCGGCGTCGAGGCCTTGATCGGATCCGCCACCGCGATCAGCCCGGCCAGGGCGCCATCGACGGCGAGGAACATCACGCTCGCGCCCTGCCGGCGCAGCTCGTCTGCCGGACCGGAGAGCGGCTGCGAATCGATGCCTTCCTCGCGCATCAGCTCGGTGTTGCCGATCGCGATCCTGCGGCCGCCGACGGTGCCGCGCGCGCCGATGCCGGTGGACGATTCGAACCCTTCAGGCGCCTCGAGCGCCAGCCCGCGCCTGCGCGCCTCGGCCACGATCGCCTCGGCCAGGGGGTGCTCGCTGGCCTGGTCCAGCCCCGCCGCCAGCCGCAGCACCTCGTCCTCGCCGCCGTCGAAACCCTCGGCCGCCAGCGCCTCGCGGAACGCCGGGCGGCCCTCGGTGAGGGTGCCGGTCTTGTCCACCACCAGGGTATCGATGCGGCGCAGGTTCTCGATCGCCTCCGCGTCGCGGAACAGCACGCCGGCCTGGGCGGCGCGCCCGGTGGCGACCATCACCGACATCGGCGTGGCCAGGCCCAACGCGCAGGGGCAGGCGATGATCAGCACCGAGACCGCGTTGAGCACCGCGAAGGTCCAGGCCGGCTCCGGCCCGAACACGCCCCAGACCAGGAACGTCGCCACCGCCGCCGCCAGCACCGTCAGCACGAACCAGTACGCGACCCTGTCCGCCATCCGCTGCATCGGCGCACGCGAGCGCTGCGCCTGCGCCACCAGCTGCACGATCTGCGCCAGCACGCTGTCGGACCCGACCTTCGCCGCTCGGATCACCAGACTGCCGGTGCCGTTCTGCGTCGCGCCGATCACGCTGTCGCCGACCGCCTTGGACACCGGCATCGGCTCGCCGGTGAGCATCGATTCGTCGACGCTGGAGTGTCCGTCGACCACCTCGCCGTCGACCGGGACCTTTTCGCCCGGGCGCACCCGCAGGCGATCGCCCACGTGCACGTCGGTCAACGGCACGTCCTCTTCGCTGCCGTCGTCGTCGAGGCGGCGCGCCTGTTTCGGCGCCAGCCCCAGCAGCCCCTTGATCGCCGCCGAGGTCTTCGAGCGCGCGCGCAGCTCCAGCACCTGGCCGAGCAGGGTCAGCGAGACGATCACCGCCGCGGCCTCGAAGTACACGCCGACCCGGCCGTGTTCGTGGAACGAGGCCGGGAAGATGCCCGGGGCGAGCGTGGCCACCAGGCTGTAGCCGTAGGCCGCTGCCACGCCGATGCCGATCAGGGTGAACATGTTGGGATTGCGGCTGCGGATCGAGGCCAAGCAGCGCTGGAAGAACGGCCAGCCGGCCCACAGCACCACCGGGGTGCTCAGCACCAGCTCCAGCCAGGTGCGGGTCGCGACGGGCAGCCCCGGCAGCAGGTGCCCGAACATCGCCAGCCCCAGCACCGCCAGCGACAGCGGCAGCGTCCACCAGAACCGACGCGAGAAATCCCGCAGCTCCGGGTTGTCCCCGTCTTCCAGGCCGGGCGTTTCCGGCTCCAGCGCCATGCCGCAGATCGGGCAGGTGCCCGGTCCCTGCTGGCGGATCTCGGGGTGCATCGGGCAGAGGTAGGTCGCGCCCGGCGGTGTCGGTTCCGGTTCGCGGGGCGCGTCGGTCAGGAACTTCGCCGGCTCGGCGACGAAACGCTCGCGGCAGCGCGCGGAGCAGAAATGGTAGTCCTGGCCCTCGTGCGTGGCCTGGTGCCGGCTCGATGCCGGGTCCACCCGCATGCCGCAGACCGGATCGAGCACCTTGCCGTCGGCGCGTGCGGGTTCGGAAGCGCGGCCGTGGTGACAGGCCTGCTTTGGTGCCCCGTCCGCCCCGGTGCGGTCCTGCCGGTGATGATCGTGAACGCTCATGCCGCGTCCTCCGCCAGCGCGGCCAGGATCGGGCAGGCCTCCAGCGCGCCGTGCCCGGGGCAGGCCGCGATCAGCGCCTGCAGGCCGTCGCGGATGCGGGCCAGCTCCTCCAGCCTGCGCTCCACGTCGGCCAGCTTGCCGATCGCCGCCGCCTTCAGTTCGCCCATGTCGTCGCCGCGGTGATCCGACAGCGCCAGCAGCTCGCGGACCTCGACCAGGGTGAAGCCGAGCGCCTTGGCACGGCGCACGAAGCGCAGCCGCGCGACATCGTCGTCGCCATAGCTGCGGTAGCCGGAAGCCTCCCGGCCGGGCTGCGGCAGGATCCCCGCGCGCTCGTAGTAGCGCACGGTATCGATGGGAACGTCGGCGCGCTGCGCCAGCTGGCCGATCTTCATGGGCGTGGTCCCTGCGAGTGCTCGAACGAAGTCTGCGCCCTGGACCATGGTCCAGAGTCAAGACTCCAGCCCCTACTCGCCGTGGCGCGCGAACTCCGTGGTCGAGCCGTCGCCGTGCACCAGCTCCACCGAGTAGGCGTCGGTACGGCCGTTGGGCATCTCCATGCCAGGCGAACCCAGCGGCATGCCGGGTGCGGTGATGCCCAGGGCATCGGGGCGTTCGGCCAGCAGCCGCCGCACGTCCGCCGCCGGCACGTGGCCTTCGACGAAGTAGTCGCCGACCAGGGCGGTGTGGCAGGACGCCTTGGCGGCAGGCACTCCGGCGCGCTCGCGGACCGCGGCGAGATCGTCGACGTCGCGCAGTTCGACCTCGAAGCCCTCGCGGCGCATGTGCTCGGCCCAGAGGCTGCAGCAGCCGCAGTTCGGGTCCTTGTGCACGAGCACGCGGGGCAGGGCGGCCCCGGCCTGCGGGGCTTCGGCGCGGGCCGGCGGGGCGCCGGGGGAGGTGGCCTCGGCGGACGCGGACCGGTCGGCCCCCGGCTGCGGGCCGGCCTGCGAGGCACCGCTGCAGGCGGCAAGGCCGGCGGCCAGGACGGCCGCGACGAGTGTTGTGATCGAACGGTTCATCGGAACTCTCTCCTGAATGGGCCGGCTACGGCCTCGCGGCTTGGCCGGCAGGGCATGAGCGCCGGTCGCGGCGCTGCTAAAGGGAAGGACCACGGAGACGGCCACGGCCGGAGCGGCCGGGTTCCCGGGGGTGGTCACGTGTGCGATGGCGGGCCGCGGGTGCGGGCCGCCGGTCCACGTGGCGATCAGGCGATCGGCGGCCGGATCAGCGGCGGCGGTGGCGGTGCCGCCCGCTGCACCGGCGGCGCGACGGCGGCCGGTGCGGCGGTCGCCGTGCCCGTGCCGAGGTCGCGGGCGGCGACTGACGCCGGCGGAGGCTGGGCGCAGCCACAGCCGCAGGGCTTGTCGCAGCAGTCGGCGTGGGCTGGTTCGTGCGGAAGCGGCGCGCCAGCGGACGCCTCGGGGGCGGCGCTCGCACTCGGCCCGGCCGGGTGGCAGGGCGGCTCCGACGGAGCGGGTTCCGCCGCACCATCGGCGGCCACGGACGCGGTGGGGGCCTGCATGTCGCCCGTGGGCGCAGCCCACCCGGTGCCGTTGAGGACCAGGCCCGCGCTGAGCAGGATCCGGAGCAGGAGACGCGACATGCCGCAGATTCTAGCGCGGAGCCGGCCGGACGCCCGCGGGGCCGCGGCCCGCGGTTCACTTTCGGGCAGGCCGGGGCGCGGTAACGGGGCCGGCGCCGGAGGGTCAGCGCCGTTGCAAACTCGCGGTGCGATCAGCGCCCGAGCCGGGGACGGGGCGCGACGCACGCCGACATTCGCTTTCGTTGATCGGGCGCGGCCCATGCGTTCGACGCCAGCCGATGACTAGTCCAGGGCAAGTTCGCGGCGCACGGTGGAGACGTGGGCGCGGCCCACCGGCAGTTCCTTGCCGTTCGCCATGACCAGCCAGTAGCGGCTGCCGGTACCGGCGTGCAGGGATCGGACATGGCGCAGATTGACCAGACAGGAGCGGTGGCAGCGCACGAAGTCGGGCGGCAGCACGGCAGTCAGCGCGGCCAGGGACTTGTCGTGCAGTTCGCTGCGCCCATCGAGCAGGCGGACCTCGCTGTAGTCGCCGTCGGCGCGGATCCAGAGCACATCGGCCAGCTCGACCAGGGCCGTGCCGTGTGCCCGCCAGATACCGAGATAGCGCGCGAGTCCCGGGCGATAGCGGCCGGCGTCGAGCAGACGGTCGAGGGCCAGCCCGAGGCGTTCGCGCGTGAACGGCTTGGGGACGAAATCCAGCACCCCGTGTTCGAACGCCTGCAGCGCACGCTCGCGATGGGCCGAGACCACCACGCAGTGGTAGCGTCCGGCCACCGCCTGCCGCAGCAGCTCGAAGCCGTCCTCGCCGCCGAGGTTCAGGTCCAGCAGAAGACCGTCGTAAAGACTGCACTGCAGCCGGTCGCCGGCCAGGTCGAGGTCCGCGACGGCGTCGAAACGCGCGCGTCCGCCTGCCAGCTCCCCGCACACGCGCAGCAAGCGCTCGCGGATGAGCGGTTCGTCCTCCACGATCAGGATGCGCATGGCAGCTCGATCCGGCCGCACCAGTCTGCGTCGTCGGGGCCGTGGGTGAAGCGCCAGCCGCCGGGGAAGGCGGCGGCCAGGCTGGCCTCGATGTAGCGCGTGCCGGTGCCTTGTCCGCGCTGCACTGCGCTCCCGCGCGGGCCGCGGAGTTCGAGCGCCCGTCGGCCATTTTCGCTACGCACCCGCAACCGGAAGGGGTGCCGGGTGCAGGCCTCGGCGCCGGCATGGGTGAGCGCGTTCTCGACCTGGGCGTGGAGCACCCCCGGTGGGAGCAGAAAATCGGTGTCGTCGGCGTCGATCTCGAGGCCGATCGGCTGGCCGCCCAGTGCCTGGCCGACGATGTCCAGATGGTTGCGGCACAGGGCCAGCTCGTCCTCCAGCGGCACCAGCGGCTGGGTACTGCTGTCTCGCAGGCGATCGAACTGTTGCGCCAGCGACTCGACCAGGCGGCTGGCGCGCGGCGGTGCCTGCTCGATCAGCTCCTGCAGGCAGGTCAGCGTGTTCATGAGCCAGTGCGGCTGGATGCCGCGCTGGAGCAACTGCAGCGCGAGCCGCGCGCGTTCCTCGCGCAGCCTGGCATTGTGCCGGTCGAGCGAGCGCAGCCGCTCGGCGTGGCGCAACAGCAGGAAGCCCATCAGCACCGCCAGCAGCAGGAAATATGGCCCGTCGAGGAAGGGGCCGCCGGCGACCGGCATCGCCAGCGCACCGGTCAGCATCAGGATCAGGATCGGCCGGCGCTCCCCGTGTTCGCCGCGTGCGCGCACCAGCAACCATGCGGAGGCCAGCAGGCTCAGCAGCAGCACGGTCGCTCCGCGACCATCGAAGCTGGGCAGGAAGGCGATGGCCCCCACCAGCGTTGCCAGATAGACGATACGTGCAGACATCGGCACGCCGACGTCGAAGCGGTGCGCAAGGTAGGCGGGCAACAGCACCGCCGCCGCCGCATGCAGCGCCAACAGCGCGAACATGCGCAGGCCGTGCCATGGATAGGCATAACCGAACAGGGGGCGCCAGGCTTCGACCACCGGCAGCGCCAGGCCGACGGCCCCCAGCGCGAGCAACAGCGCAGCGCCGTGCGCCCGCGGTTGCCCGCGCTGCGCCGCCAGGAAGTACAGCCAGGCCGCCGCGAGCGCGCCCGCGGCAAAGGCCACGATCAGCCATGGCCCCGGACGGTGGAGGGGAGGGCCCTCGACAGGGACGACCTGGAGGGCGGCATCGGTCGTGTCCATGCGCAGCCACTGATGCTGGCTCGACGCGAGCACGATCAGCTCATCGGCCCCGGTACGTTCGGAGGGCGGCAGCACGCGGACGATATCGATCAGCCCCGGCTGTTCCTCACTCCTGCTGCGTCCGACGATGCCGTTGGCGACAAGCGGCCGACCGTTCCAGTAGGGCCGACTGGCGGCGCGCAGCGACAGGTGCAGCAGGCGGCCGGCATCGTCCGCCGGGGCGGCCACGCGCCAGCGCAGCCAGTGGGGATCCCGCCACCCGGCCAGCACGCCGGGATCGAGGGGTTGCCAGTCCAGATCTTCCGGAGGCCGTTCCGGCATGCGGCCCGACACCGGCACCGGGGCGGGCGCCATCTCGGCCGACAGCACCTGCTCGGCCACCGGACCGTGCGACGCCGCCAACAGCCAGGCGGCGACCACCATCACCAGCACGGCGGGGGCGCCCAGGACCTTTGCGATCGACATGCGCCATATCGTACCGGCGGCATGGAGACATTCGCCCCCCGCATGGAGCCGTTGGGCGGGCCGACGCGTCCCGACCTCCCGCAACACCCGGATGCTGGCGAAACGCCCTTGCGGCCTGCCGACCGGAAACCTTCATGTCCCGTTCCCCAAGCGAAATTGCGAAACCGAACCCCGCGCCGCCCACGCTACCCCTGCGCTGGATGGCGGCCTGCATGCTTCTCATTGGGATGCTGCCGTCGCTCGCCAACGGCGCCGTTGCACCGCTGGAGTTCGCGCCTTATCCGTTCGAGACCGAGCGACACGGCACGATCGACGCCGAAGTCGCGTTTCTGGAGGTGCCGCGCCGACGCGACCAACCCGATGGCCCGCGCATGCGGCTGCGCGTCGTGCGCCTGCCGGCCATCGCTGGCGGCGCCGACGCCTCACCCGTCGTGTACCTGGCCGGCGGTCCTGGCGGCTCCGGCGTCGGCACGGCACGCGGGCCGCGCTGGCCGGTGTTCGACCAGGTGCGGCGCGACACCGACGTCTTGCTGCTCGACCAGCGGGGTACCGGACTGTCCGAGCCTCCGCCGCCGTGCCCGCACGTCCAGCGCTTCGACGATGCCAGGCCAATGGACCGCGGAGTCGCGCTCGAGGCGCTGCGCGGTACGGCCGCCCGCTGCATCGCCCATTGGCGGCAGGAAGGCGTCGACCTGGCCGCCTACACGACTGCCGAGAGCGCCGCCGACCTCGAGGACCTGCGGCGTGCGCTCGGCGTGCCGCGGATCAGCCTGTGGGGCATGAGCTACGGCACCCACCTGGCCCTGGCCAGCCTCCGCCTGCACGGTGCGGGCATCGAACGGGTCGTGTTGATCGGTGTCGAAGGGCCGGACCACACGCTGAAACTCCCGCTTTCGGCGGACAGGCTGCTCGCCGACCTCGCCGCCGTCGCCCGCGATCAGGGGTTCGAAGACCTGACCGGGATGACCCGACGCGTGCTGGCCAGACTAGGCCAGGAACCCGTGGTCGGGCGCAGCGTCATGCACCGGGGTAGGGAAGTGACCCTAGGCGTCTACGACGCGCAGCTGGCGATCGCGGCCGCGCTCGGGCGGCGTTCCACCCAGCAGATGCTGCCCTTGGCCTTGCGCGATGCCGAAGCGGGGGACTACGACCTGCTGGCGACCCTGGTGCTTGCGGTGCGTGAGCACCTCGGCGAGTTCCGGGCCATGCCGCTGGCGATGGACGTGGCATCCGGGCACAGCCCGGATCGACGGGCCGTGGCCGAGGCGCAGGCAAAGGAAAGCCTGTTCGGCGACGCGCTGAACTTTCCTTTCCCGATGATCGGCGAGGGCCTGGGACTCGCGGATCTCGGCGATGCGTTCCGCGCGCCCCTGCGGAGCGACGTGCCGGCGCTGTTCGTCAGCGGTACGTTCGATGGACGCACGCCGCCGGCGAACGCGGAGGCGCTGTTGCCCGGTTTCACCGACGCCACTCACTTGCTCGTGCGCGGCGCCAGCCATGACGACGAGCTGTGGCTGGGCAGCCCGGACATAGCCGCGCATGTCGCCGGCTTCCTTGCGGGCCGGCCAGTGATCGAGGCCGAGCTGGAAGTGTCGCCGCCGGCGATGGCGCAGGGGAAGCTGGACTTGCTGATCCAGGCATTTGGCATCGGCCGAGGAACGGCGTTGGTCGCGTTCGGGATGCTGGCGACCCTTGCTTTGGTCTTGCTGGCGCTCCTGTGGCGGTGGCGCCGCAGCGTTCGGATCCGCGGGCATGTGGGCGGGTCGCCGTAATGGCCCGGGGGCGGCTATCCGGTTAGGCGAAGCGGGTTCCCGCCCAGGCCAGCCGACAGGCGGGAAGGACAGTTCGGCGGCCGCACGTCGGTTGTTACATAATGTACATTATGCGAAGTAACGGATCGGTTAGAACCCTCACCGTCCGAACCATCCATGGTAAATCGCCCGCGTTCCGACGCCCCGTCGAGCGAATAGCACGCTGGAGGCTTCGATCACCGCCGGATGCGTATACGACCCGCTACGCGGGATCAGGGCTGCGATCACGGCGAGTATGCCTGACAGCGCTTCCGCGGATCCTGTTCCCAGCCATTGGCGACGCGGCGTGCCTGGGTTCCGTTGATGCAGGCTTTGTCCGCGCCAGACGCCCGGGCGCTGACGGGCCCGGGATACCTCGGGAGTTCGGCCGGCGCCGACTGTACTGGTGATGTCGATCCCGGCGCGGGATGCATTGGTGTCGACTGAATCTGCCGATTGAACTCGGCCACGGCTCGGCGAGCCGTGTATGCGCCGACCGCCAACCGGAGGAGGTCGTGCGCGATCAGCGCCAGCAGCACGGCCAGCACCATCGACCAGAACGGAAACTCCCCTCGATCATTGCGCACGCGACACCCCCGAGCCGCAAGTGTACCCCTACCCTCCGGGCTCGCAGCGCGGGCTAGGTGTGATCTCTCAGTAGGTTGTTCATCCGGGGTGATCCCGGAACACTGGAGGTGCGACCCATTCAGCACCCCAGGAGCCCCGGATGAACCTGCATAAACATGCCCGTCTTACGCCTCGCGGTCGAGCCCTGCTTGTGGAACGGGTGATCGAGCACGGTCTTCGGGTCGAAGAAGCCGCCCACGCTGCGGGTGTGAGCACTCGAACGGCCTACAAGTGGTTGCGCCGCTTCCGCGAGGAAGGCCCGGGAGGGCTCCAGGACCGTTCGTCGCGCCCGCTTCGCTGCCCCAGTGCCACGCCGGCGCCGGTCGTCGAGCAGGTAGTCGCCCTGCGTCGCCAGCGGCGGACCTATCGCCAGATCTCGCTGGCACTGCCCGTCGGCCGGAGCACGATCGCGCGGCTGATGCGTCGTGCCGGTCTGCATCGACTGGCCGAGCTGGCGCCAGCGCGCCCGGACCACCGCTACGAGTACCCACAGGTGGGTGATCTGTTGCATCTGGACATCAAGAAGCTGGGCCGGTTCTGGCGCCCCGGACATCGCGTCACCGGCGCTCGCCAGGGCACTTCGGATGGCGCCGGTTGGGAGTTCGTCCACCTTGCCATCGACGACCACTCCCGGATCGCCTTCGGTACCGTCGAGAACGACGAACGTGGCACCAGTGCGTGCCGGGCGCTGCTGCAAGCGCTACGGTACTACCGCGGCCTTGGCATCACCTTCGCCCGGGTCATGACCGACAACGGCGCCTGTTACAAGTCCCGGCTGTTCCGCCGGCTCCTGCGCCGACTGGGCCTGCGCCACCTGCGCACGCGCCCCTACACGCCCCGTACCAACGGCAAGGCCGAACGACTGGTCCAGACCACATTGCGCGAGTGGGCTTACGCTCGCTCCTATGACAGCTCAGACCAGCGGCGCCAGGCCCTGCCTCACTGGCTCCATCAGTACAACTGGCATCGACCACATGCCAGCCTCGGCTACCGGCCGCCTATCAGTCGCCTCCAGCGTCCA
>NZ_JARXRM010000029.1 GCF_029887875.1 Luteimonas endophytica | reverse complement strand
GCCGTCCAACGCTTGATCTCTTCTTCCATTACCGCGCTCATTCGTGTCTCCTTGGAAAGGTTACACCTGAGCAGGAAATCACTGGGTCATTACACGCCGACACTGGTGTCCGTTGAGGCTATCGAGAGCGAACAGATGCGGGGGGTCGTTTTCGGGTATGGCAAGAAGTCCATCCATTGGTATGAGAACGGCCAGAAAGTCACCGCAGGGGGCATGACGATGGAGGCGATCCTGCATTCGCGGGAAGCCGAATATGTCCTGAAGGGGGAGCTCGACGACAAGTACTTGCATTATGTTGTCGATATTTCAGGTCGCCTGGCTCCGCGCAGGGCCGGCGAAGTTCCATTGGCGCCGGGTTTCTGTATCGATCGCGGGTTGGTTGGGGAGCCTTCGCTACCGAACCAGCGTGAGAACGTCGCCCTGTTCTTGAGGTTTCCGCAGCAGCCAGGGCTGGAAGTGAAGTTCGCCACTATGACGCCGGCGCAGCCTCCAGAACCGTTGACGTCCAGGATGGGCCGCAAAGATGGAGTCTCGGCCGCCGACCTTGCGCGTATCACCACCTTGCGCGAGGGTAGGAAGACCGTGAACGGAATTGCTGTTGAGGAGGTCCTGGAAACCTACGCGGAGCGAGATGGGAGGCGCACGCACCTATTCTCCTGGGAGGCGACGATCAATGGAGCGCCCGGCAATGCGCCCACGCTAACCCTTGAACTCGAGTTCAATGGTGAGGGATCTACCTCTTCCCTAAGCGAAAAGGATGCTTTGTCGCTCTGGGATGCGATCATCGACAGTATCCGCCCTCGGCCTGGTGCGATCCAGGCCCGGTGATGGCGTGATGCTCGCTAGGTCAGCGCCGATGCATGTGGAGCGGTTTCTAGGTGGAATGTCGTGGGGCTGGCAGCCCGGAGTTCTGGCGATCCTGCCGGCGGCAGGTCTCGCGGACTGTTGGACATACGGTAGTTCCGGCAGGGCATGCAGGAAGTCTGAGTTGCGACTGCGGGACCAGCAGGTTCGACCACGCCGCAGGAGGCGGGGCGCGATTGCGTCCGCGCCTGCAACTGCCATGGTCCTGTGGTGGAGAGATGCATGATCGAGCGCCGCTTTCACAAGGAGTGCCGGGTGATCGCCCGGAAAGGGCGTTTGCCGTCGTTGTTCTAGTGCGCTGACGGCCCCAGCGCTCAGGTCCACCAGTACCGGATCAGATGGAAGAACACCGGCGCGGCGAAGCAGACCGAGTCGATGCGGTCGAGCATGCCGCCGTGGCCCTCGATCATGTGGCCCCAGTCCTTGATGCCGCGGTCGCGCTTGATCGCCGACATCACCAGGCCGCCGAGGAAGCCCATCAGGTTGGCGACCAGCGCCAGTAGGGCCGCCTGCCAGGGCGTGAACGGGGTGATCCACCACAGCGCGGCGCCGAGCACGCTGGCCGAGGCCACCCCGCCGACGAAGCCCTCCACCGTCTTCGACGGCGACAGCTTCGGGGCGATCAGGCGCCTGCCGGCCAGCTTGCCCCAGACGTACTGAAGCACGTCGGAGGACTGCACCACGATCACCAGGAACGCGATCAGCAGCAGGTTGCGGCCCTCGTAGCCGGCGATCTGCAGGTTCATCAGCGCCGGCACGTGGGACACGCAGAACACGCTGATCATCAGCCCCCACTGCACCTTGGCGGTGCGTTCCAGGTAGCGGTCGGTGTCGCCGCCGATGGTCGCCAGGATCGGCAGCAGCAGGAACGCGTAGACCGGGATCAGCAGCGCGTACATGCCGTACCAGTCGGCGTACACCAGCCAGTACTGGTAGGGCAGCACCAGATAGAACGCCGCGAGCAGGGCGTAGTAGTCGCCGCGCCGGGTCGGGGTGAGGGTGATGAACTCGCGCAGCGCGAACAGCGACACCAGCGCGAACAGCACGATCACCCCGGTGCGCCCGCCGAGGAAGGCGATGCCGACGACCGCCGCCATCACCCACCAGGCGCGGATCCGCGCCACCAGGTTGTCGAGCACCGCGCTGGGGCCGCCGGCGCGCCAGCGCAGCGTCTCGGCCGCCGCGGTGGCCAGCAGCAGCACCGCGCCGATCCCGGCGAACAGCAGCGTCGCGTCCGACCAGCCCTGCACCAGCGCCCTCATGCGCGCTCTCCCGCCGGGCCGGTCTCCGCTGCACCGCGGCCGTCCTCGGACAGAGCCAGCAGCGCCGCGCATGCGCGGTCCAGGAATGCCTGCTTGTCCTCGCCGGGGCCCAGGCGCAGCGGCGCACCGAAGCGCGCGGTGCACAGCAGCGGCAGCGGCAGCAGCTTGCCCTTGGGCATCACCCGGCTCAGGTTGTCCAGCCACACTGGCACGCATTCCAGCTCCGGCCGCTGGCGCGCCAGGTGGTAGATGCCGCTCTTGAACGGCAGCAGGCCCTCGCCGGTATTGCGGGTGCCCTCGGGGAACAGGATCAGCGACCCGCCGCCGTCGACGGCATCGCAGAGCTGCTGGATCGGATCCTCGCCGTTTCGCTCCGACGCGTTGCGCTCGATCAGCACGGCGTTGAAGACGTTGCGGATCAGGTAGCGGCGGAACGGCCCGCGGTTCCAGTAGTCGGCCCCGGCCACGGGGCGCACCCCGTGCCGCAGCGCCGGCGGCAGCGCCGACCAGATCATCACGAAGTCGCCGTGGCTGGCGTGGTTGCCGAAATAGACGCGTCGCTCCGCCGAGGGAATGCAGCCCTCCCATAGCGCGCGGGCGCCGGTGAGCGCGTGGATGGCGGCGCTGAAGCCGCGCGCGATCAGCCTGTCGAGCATGGGAGCCGGTCCTTCATGAATCGGTCTTTCATGAGAAGTGCGCCGCCAACCACGCACCCGCCATCAGCAGCAGCTGGGCCCCGGCAAGCACGCCCTGCCGGCGCAGCCAGCCGCACGCGCCGCGCCAGCGTGCGTCCCAGGATCGCCCGCCATGGCCGGCCGGCTGCAGTCCCAGAGTCTGCAGGGAGTCGTCGAGGGTGCGCATTGCGTCCGCCTGCGGCAGCGCCGCGATGGCGTGGAACAGAGCGGCGTCGAAGTCGGTGCGGATGGCGCAGTACAGCTGCGCGACCGCCGCCAGCAGGCTGGCGATGAGCAGGGCCAGGACCGGAGCGCCCGGAGAGACCGGCGCCATCGTGCCAAGGATCAGCCAGAGGCCCGCCAGGCCCGCCAGCCCCAGCGACGCGCCATGCAACCGGCGGCCCTGGCGCAGCAGCAGCGCGATCGCCTGCAGGTCGAACGGCGCCCCGGTCACGGCGCCGCCTCCGCGGCGAGGGTCGCGGCGGGCGGCGTCTGCGCAGCCAGCAGCGCGTGCCGGTGGGCCTCACGCAAGACCACCTCCGGGCGCGCGGCGCGCAGCCGCCCGATCGCCCCGTCGGCATCCGGCGCGCGGCCGGTGGCAAGAAGCCATGCCGCCACCGCCAGCGCGCTGCGCGAGTATCCCAGCGCGCAGCAGACCAGGACCTGCCCGTGCCGACGTGCGTCCTCGATGGCGACGGCCGCCTCGCGCAGTGCGTCGGGCGGCGGCGCCACCAGGTCGAGCATCGGTACGCGGCGGTCGCCGGGCCGGGTGCCGCCGGGCAACGAGAGTTCCGCGCACACGTCGACCACCGCGCACCGCTCGCGATCGGACCATCCCGGAAGGCGCCCCAGCCAGACCCCGTCCGCCACTTCCACCGGCGCCGGGCGCCGGCGGGTCCAGGCCCGCGAATTGATCCACGCCGCCGCCAGGTACGGCGCGTAGAGCCAGCGCGCCGCCGTGCTCAGGCGACCGTCGCCGCGCTTCTGGAAGCCCGACGCGCCGAACCAGGCGTAGTTGCCCGCCACCAGCCCGAGCGACAGCGCCGGCCACCACAGCCACAGCCAGGCGCCACCGGCCAGCGATGCGGTGACGCCGCAGGCCACGGCCGCCGCCGTGTACAGCCCCGCCAGCCGCCAGCGCGCGGGATCGGCGGCCAGGCGCGCGCCGCGCCACGGCGCCGTGGTGCGCTCCGGCCACAGCCAGACGCACAGCCAACCCGCGGCCAGCCCGGTGGGGATGTCGATGAAGTGATGCTGGAAGGTGGTCAGCACCGAGGCGCAGACCAGCGCGAACCAGCCGTGCAGCAGCCAGCGCCAGGCGCCGCGCAGCACCTTCGAATAGCGCGTCCACAGCACCACCGTGATGGCGATATGCAGCGAGGGCGCCTGGTTGTACGGGCGGTCGAAGCCTTCCAGCGCCGCGAACATGCCTGCGAACACGCCGCCGCTTGCCGGCCGCTCGAAGCTGAAGGCCAGCGGCCACAGCAGGAAGCACGACACCGCCAGCACCTGCACCGACAGCAGCCGCAGGCAGTGCGTGTCCAGCTCGCGGCGGTCGCGGCAGAGGAACGGAGAGGCCGCGTAGAACAGGTTGGTGGTCCAGTAGGGCACGATGGTCCAGGCCAGGAACGGCACCGCCTGCTCCCAGCCGAAGACGATGCTGGGCACGTCCTCGCGCCTGGCCGCCATCGCGTTGGCGAAACCGTAGCTGGCGTAGAAGAACGGGCCGAGCAGCGCCAGCCACGCGAGCGCACGCTTCCACGGCCGGCCTGGCGCCCGCGCCTCCACCCGGCGCTACGCCTCGACCCGCTGCGCCAGCGAGACGGTGAAAATGCCCCAGCGGTCGATCCGCTGGGTCAGCTTGCGGAAGCCGGCCGCGGCCACCAGCTGGTCCATCTCGGCCTGGGTGCGGCGCCGCATCACCCAGGCCTGGCCGCCGCGGTGGCTGGTCAGGGCGCGGGCGATGAACTCCAGCTGCGGGTGCCAGGGCTGCCCGGTGTAGACCAGGTAGCCGCCGGCCGGCACCGCGTCGGCCAGGCCGCCCAGCGAAGCGTGCAGCAGGGCGTTGTCGGGAAACAGCTCGTACAGGCCGGAGACGATCGCCAGGGTGGGGCGCGGATCGAGCGCGGCCAGTGCGTGGCGGTCGAAGGCGTCGCCCTGTTCGAACGTGGCGATGTCCTCGGCACCGAACGCGGCGATCAGGGCGCGGCCTTTCTCGACGTTGAGTTCGCTGTAGTCGCGCAGCAGGATGCGGTCGGCGCGCTCGGTGCCGCGTGCCAGCGCCTCGAGCGCGTAGCGGCCGTGGCCGGCGGCGATGTCGGTGGCGATCGCCGGCATGCCGGCCGCGCGCAGCCGCCCCAGCGCCTCCCCCAGCAGCTCGCGCAGATGCTCTCGGCGCACCCGGATGCCGCGCCAGCCGATCGCGTCGAGATAGTTGCGGTCCACCATCCGCCCAAGCGGGCCGACACCGCGGGCGGTGTTCTCGTAGACGTAGTCGAGGGTGCTGCCGGAGTCGAAACCGGTCTCCAGCCCCAGCCGGATGCCGCGCGAGAGCAGACCGCCGAATCGCAGGCCGGCGCGAACCATGCGCCAGCGCAGGTTTTGCAGCGACCAGCGCTCGGGCGGCCAGGACAGCACCTGCGACTCGTCGAAGGTAGCGCCGTGGCGGTCGGCCTCGAGCAGCGAGGGCCGCCGCGCCGGTTCGGCGAAGCGCGCGTCCAGGAAAGCCCGCACCTTGGCGACCGCCACGGCGCGGTCGCGCTCGCCCAGGGTGTCGTGGAAGAACCCGGGCAGCAGGCGCCGCTCCTTGACGTGCGCGCCCAGGCGCTCGAAGAAGCGGTCCTGCGGGCCCCGGTGCACCACGAAGTCGGCGCCGGAGACCAGCAGCTGGGTCGGCACGGTGATCGCGTTGGCGTCGGCGACGACGCGCTCGGCCGTGGCGTAGAGATCCAGCAGCACCCGCGCCGAGATCGGCCGGGCGATCAGCGGATCGCTGCGGTAGCTGGCAATGCGCGCCGGGTCGTGGGTGAGGAACTGCGGCTTGACGTAGCTGTTGACGAAGAAGTTGCCCCGCATCTTCTTCAATATTGCAAGCCCGGGCCGGGCCAGCGGCACGTACAGCTTCACCTTGAACGCCGGAGAAGCCAGCACCAGCGCGCGAAGTGGCGGCGCGTAGTCGTGCACCCAGGTGGCGGCGATCACCGCACCTACGCTTTGCGCCACCACCGCGGTGTCGGTAGCGGCGATGCCGTGCTCCGCCGCGATCCAGGCGGCGAACCTGTCCAGGTCGCGCACCAGCGCATCGAAGCCGGGGGCATCTCCGCGTGCGCCCGGGGAGCGGCCGTTGCCGCGGGCGTCCCAGGCGAACACGTCGAAGCCGGGCATGTCCAGCTCGTCGGCCAGGTGCGCGATGCGCCCCGAATGCTCGTGGCCGCGATGCAGCAGCACGATCGCGCCGCGCGAGGGCCCCAGCGCCGGCCAGTGCCGGTAGAACAGCCGCGCGCCATCCCAGCTTGGAAAATCCAGTTCCTTCTGTTCACGCATCGATACATCCCCAATGGCCTGGCGGCCGTTTCAGTGCGATTCCCGCAATCCCCGATCCACCCGTCGCCACACCGTGACCAGGCACAGCAGCGCCATCGCGGCGAGCACCAGGTTCACCGTCGGCGCGGCGATCGCGCCCGACCCCAGAAGCACTCCGAGCAGTCCCACCACGAACGCCCGGTCGCTCTTGCCCATCGGGCCGTCGTAGCGGCGGGACGCCCCGGCCATGACGCCGAGTACGCCGGCATATTCGGTCAATGCCGCCAGCAGCGCCAGCGTCCAGGGCAGATGCGGCTGCACTCCCGGCACGCCCAGAAGGCTCAGGTAGAGCGCGGCGTCGGCGATCACGTCGCACAGCTCGTTGAGGTAGGCCCCAAGCCGGGACTGCTGCCCGAACTCCCGCGCGAGCATCCCGTCGATGGCGTTGAGCGCCATGCGCAGCAGCATCCACCCGGGCAGCAGCAGGTAGAGCAGGGGCTGCAGGGGCGCGCGCAGGTAGACCAGGGCGGCCACCGCCAGCGACAACAGCAGCGCCGCCAGCGTCACCTGGTTGGCGGTCGTGCCTGCGCGGTACAGCACATCCACCAGCGGGCGCAGCAGCGCCTGGAACCGTCCTTTCAATGCGTAGATCGACACTGCCTGCCCGTTCCCTGCGCCGCGGCGACCGGAAAGGTTAGCGCATCGTGAAGTCCAGTGCCGCGGTGGCCCTGGCGACCGCGTCGGGGCGCGGATGGCGGCCGCGCATTCCGGAAGTTTCGGTCCGGGGCAGGGCGGCCACGGCGCGGGTGGCTGCGCGCCAATGATGGCCGGTGGCTTGCCGGACAACGGGACTGCCGGGACAGATGGGGAACCCCCAGGGCCGTATCCTGTCCGAGAGGTCGACCCGCCCACCCGACAGCAGCCGTCATGCCCAGACTGACATTCTCTCCCCTGTTGATCGTCCTGGCGGCGGTCGCATTCGCCGCTCCCGCCGCCGCCAACCCCGACCCGGGGGCTGCACCGGCCACCGAAGCCGGCCCGTTGCATCAGTTGCGCATCTATCGCCTCTTCGACCAGACCCGGGAAGCGTTCCACGAACGCTTCCGCGACCACGCCGTGCGGATCATGCAGCGCCACGGTTTCGATATCGTCGCGATGTGGGAGGCACGCGGCGAGGAAGGGCCCGAATTCGTCTACCTGCTGCGCTGGCCCGACGAGGCCACGATGACCGCCCGCTGGGAGCACTTCATGGCCGACGAGGAGTGGGCCGAGATCAAGCGCGTCACCGGGGCCGAGCACGGCCGCTTCGTCGGCGGCATCGAGGAGCGCGCCATGCGCCTGGTCGACTACTCGCCGGACGGCCGGATCCGGTAGGGAGGTCCGGTCGGGGGTCGCGACGACCAGACCATCGTCTTCCCGGCCGTGCCGTGCACGGGGCGACCCGCTGGTGCCGAAGGTGGGACTCGAACCCACACGGTTTTAAGGCCGGCGGATTTTGAGTCCGCTGCGTCTACCGATTCCGCCACTTCGGCGCGGGTGGGGAGTATAGCGGAGCCTTCCGGGCAGGCGCCGCCCCCGGGTCTCAGAACATCCTGTAGCGGGCCATCGCGGCGGCCAGGACGAAGATGGCGGCCACCAGCGCCAGCTGCAGCCGGACGAACCCGCGCATGCGCGCCAGCTCGGCGGGGGCGGGCAGGCAGCCCGGGTCTGCGCGCAGCGCCTTGCGCCAGCGCAGGTAGCGCAGGGTCGGCACGATCGACAGCAGCCCCACCAGCAGGAACAGCCCGAGCTTGGCGTGGAACCAGGGGTTGGACAGGTAGTACTGCCAGCCCTTCGCGCCCCATGCCAGCCGCGCCGCGCCCACCGCCAGCAGCAGCAGCGCGGTCAATCCGTAACCGCCGTCGATGCCGGCCAGGCGCCGCACCGTTGTGCCGTCGACGGCGCCGCGCAGGACGGCCGATTCCAGCACCAGCATGGCCACCAGGCCGAAGACCAGCAGGTGGTGGAGGGAGGCGAGGAACAGGTCGACGAGCATGCCGGGGCGGTCCGCGGGAAACTGCCGCCGAGCGTAGCGTCCTGAGCGCTCGGGTCAGGTGCCGGAAGGCACGACTTCCGCAGCCGCGCGTGTAGCGGTGCGGCAGACTGCGGGGGTGCGCCCCTGCGCGGTGCGGCGCGGCCTCAGACCGCGCAGTCCACGCTCAGGCAGGTTTCGGTGCGCAGATACCACTCGCCGTGCTCGTGGGCGAACCTGGAGCACTGCTCCATCGGCGCCTTGTAGATGTGTACCGACACCGCGACGCGGTCGTCGCTGGCGTTGCAGATGGTGTGGTACTCGTGCGGCGGGATCAGGCTGCCGGCGCTGCCGGGGCCGGCCTGCATGCCGCCGGCGGCGCGGAACCGGAAGCGGTCGCCGTCGCGCTCGAGCAGTTCGAACTGGGTGATCTCCAGCTGGCCGTCCCACACGCCTTCCACGCACCACAGCCCGCAGTGGTCGTGCACCGGGGTGCCCTGGCCGGGTCCCCAGGTCATGGCGACGATGCTGTAGCCGTGTTCCGGGCTGCGATAGATCTCGCGGCGGGCGTAGTGGTCCTGGATCGGTTCGTAGACGCAGGCGGGCAGGTGCACGTCCGGGTCGCGGATCATCCCGCACAGGGTGTTGCGCAGGGCGGCGGTGACGGCGTGCTCGTCGCCGGAGGCGACCGCGGCGTCGATCGCGGCGATGAACTTGTCGTGGCCGGCGAAGGCCACGTCGGGCTGGGCGATGGCTGTCATGCGGGGCATTCTAAGCCTCCGCCGCGGGCCCTGCCCAAACCCCATGGCGCCGCGGTCCGGCAGGCGGGGAGGGTGCCGCCCGCCGACGAGGGTTCCTTCTGCGCCTGGCCAGGCGGGGGAGGGTCCGGGACTGGCGCCGTTCCGCCGGGGTTTCCCGCGGTTTTCGCGGCCATGGGGCACTCCTGCGGGCGGACCCGCCAGCGGCCGCTTCGCGTGATGCGCCACTTGCAAGGCGGGGCGCGCGGGGTTAGCTTCGACCCATGCCGTTCCCGACCGTCCGCATCCGCGCCAACCGCAACGCGAACAATCCGCGTTCGAACAATCGCGCGCCCACGCGGCGGGTCGGCGAACAGGCATAGCGGCACGAGCAAGCAGTCCTGATCCCCGAGAACCCGCGCACCGCGCGGGTTTTTTGCGTGGTGCGGCCGCGGCCCGCGTCCTCTCCCGGACGCGGCTGCCGTTTCCCTCCCGCAGCAATGGAGTCAATGCAGATGTGCTCGATCCTTGGAATCTTCGGCCTGCAGCCGGGCGACGATGCCGCCGCCCTGCGCCGACAGGCGCTGGAAGCCTCGCAGCGCCAGCGCCACCGCGGCCCCGACTGGAGCGGCGTGTACCTCGACGAGGGCGCGCTGCTGGTGCACGAGCGCCTGGCGATCGTCGACCCGGCCGGCGGCGCGCAGCCGATCCGCTCGCGCGACGGCGGCCTGGCGCTGGCGGTGAACGGCGAGATCTACAACCACCGCGAACTGCAGGACGCGCTCGAAGCGCCCTACGACTTCACCACCGGCTCGGACTGCGAGGTGATCAGCGCGCTGTACCGCGAAGCCGTGGTCGCCGGGGCCTCGCCGGCCGGCTTCCTCGACCGTCTCAACGGCATCTTCGCCTTCGCCCTGTGGGACCGCGAGCGCGGCAGGGCGCTGGTCGCCCGCGATCCGATCGGCGTCTGCCCCCTGTACTGGGGGCACGACCGCGAAGGCCGCCTGCGCGTGGCTTCTGAAATGAAGGCGCTGGCCGACAGTTGCGCCGATGTCGCCCAATTCCCGCCCGGCCACTGGTACGACAGCGCCAGCGGCGAGCTGCAGCGCTATTACGCCCCGGCCTGGCGCGACTACGACGCGGTGGCGGGCGTGGCCGTCGGCCGGAACGAACTGCGCGTGGCCCTCGAGCGCGCGGTGCACCGCCAGCTGATGAGCGACGTGCCCTACGGGGTACTGTTGTCCGGAGGGCTGGACTCGTCGCTGGTCGCCGCGGTGGCCGCGCGCTACGCGCGCCGGCGCGTGGAGGACGACGACCGCAGCGAAGCCTGGTGGCCGCGCCTGCACTCGTTCGCGATCGGCCTGCAGGGCTCGCCGGACCTGGCGGCCGCCGAAGTCGCCGCCGAGACCATCGGCACCGTCCACCACGGATTCGAATACACCTTCGAGGAGGGCCTGGATGCGCTGCCGGAGGTGATCCGCCATATCGAGACCTACGACGTCACCACCATCCGCGCCTCCACCCCGATGTACCTGCTGGCGCGGCGGATCAAGGCGATGGGCGTGAAGATGGTGCTTTCGGGCGAGGGCAGCGACGAGATCTTCGGTGGGTACCTCTACTTCCACAAGGCACCGGACGCACGCCAGTTCCACGAGGAGCTGGTGCGCAAGCTGGACGCGCTGAACAACTACGACTGCCTGCGCGCCAACAAGTCGATGATGGCCTGGGGCGTGGAGCCGCGGGTGCCGTTCCTCGACCGCGAGTTCCTCGACGTGGCGATGCGGATGGATGCGAAGCACAAGATGGTCGGCGCCGCCGGCAGCGGCCGCCGCATCGAGAAGGAGGTGCTGCGCGAGGCGTTCGAGGGTTACCTGCCAGAATCGATCCTGTGGCGGCAGAAGGAACAGTTCAGCGATGGCGTCGGCTACGGCTGGATAGACGGGCTGAAGGCCCACGCCGAGCGCCAGGTGAGCGATCGCGAACTGGCCGCGGCGGAGCGCCGCTTCCCGGTCAATCCACCCCAGACCAAGGAGGCCTACTGGTACCGTTGCCTGTTCGAACAGTGCTTCCCGACTCCGGCGGCCGCGCAGACCGTGCCGGGAGGCAAGTCGATCGCCTGCTCCTCGCCGGCGGCGATCGCCTGGGACGCCGCTTTCGCCGCGGCGGCCGACCCGTCGGGGCGGGCGGTGGCGGGAGTGCATGCCACCGCCTACTGACCGCCTCGTCCTCGGGCTCGTTCATCCGGCGAAGAACCGGGCGCAGCCGCCCGGCCGTGCGGCAATAAGGCGAGGACCTCCGCGGTATCGACGACCTCGGCGAACTCGGCGCGCAGCGTCGCCAGATGCGCGCGCTGGAGGTCGTCGGCCGCAATCGTGCCGCCGTCGCCGTCGGCAAGGTCGAAGCAGCAACAGGCATCGCCGACCACGGTCACGCGGTAGCCCAGGTTGGCGCCGACCCGGGCGGTGGTCGAGACGCACATGTCGGTGCTGATGCCGAACAGCACGATGCTTTCGATGCCGCGGCGACGCAGGCGCAGGTCGAGATCGGTGCCGATGAAGGCGGCGTTGACGGATTTGGCCACCAACGCCTCGCCCGCCAGCGGCGCGAAGCCCGAGCGGAAGCCGTTGCCGGGGTGTCCCGGCGCCAGCGACGAGCCGGGCTCGACCGAATCGTGACGCACGTGGATCAACGGCAGGCCGCACGCGCGCCACGCGGCGAGCAGGCGCAGGCCGTTGGCCTCCATCGCCGGATTGTTGCGGCGCGGCCACGGCGGGTCGTCGAAACCCAGCTGGACGTCGATCGGGATCAGCGCCGTGCGTGCATCGAGTTTCATGCGTCGTCCTTCGCGGCCGCGGCCGGTGCCGCATCCGCCGGACGTCCGCCATAGGCGCGTTCGACCCGGGCGATGCGCAACTGGAACCCCGCATACCAGTGTCCGCGGCCGTGCTGGCGGGCGGCGCGATGTTCGGCATGGTCGCGCCAGGCCGCGATCGCGGCTTCGTCGGTGAAATAGGCCACGGTGATGCCGAATCCCTCGGCGTCGCGCGCGGACTCGGCGCCGAGGAAGCCGGGCTGCTCCTGCACCAGATCGAACAGCCGCGCCGCGGCGGCGTCGTAGCCGGCCGAATCCAGGCCGTTGCGTTGGGAGGAGAAGATCACCGCGTAGTGCGGCGCCGCCGACAGGCTGGCGAAACCGTGGGCATGCGACATGGCGGGAAGCGGCAGTGGCGGGGACCGCACTGTCCTGCTCGCCGGTGCCGGTTTCAACCCGGCACAATGCCGGTCCCGTCGCCAGGCGCCTGCAGATGAAGACCCTCGATGCCACCGATCGCAAGCTGATCTCGCTGCTCCAGGACAATGCGCGGCTGCCGACCGCGACACTGGCCAAGGCCGTCGACCTGTCGCGGAGCGCGGTGCAGGAGCGGATCCAGCGGCTGGAGCGCTCCGGCGTGATCGCCCAGTACACGCTGCGCCTGGGCAAGGGCGACCAGCTGCAGGCGTGGCTGCTGCTCCGCCATGCCGAGGGCTTCAGTTGCGACGATGTGATGCCGCTGCTGCAGTCGCTGCCGCAGGTGCGCCTGTGTCAGAGCGTGGCCGGCGACACCGATCTGATGGTGCTGGTCGAGGCTGCAGGCTCCGGTGAGCTGTCGGACCTGCGCGAACGCATTGCGGCGTTCAAGGGCGTCGACGACGTGACCACGGTGCCGGTGCTCCGTACCCTGGTCGATCGGCGCTGAGCAGCGGCGTTCGCCGCGGCCCCGAGCGTCGGCCTCGAGCTCTGTTGACTGCCGACATTCCGCGTCGCGCGGCAGTCTAGCGCGGTTTCCGTTGACCGCTCTCCGGCCGGCCGTTCAATCGCGCGCGACGGTCCGCAATCTCATCGAATGGACCGTCTCGCCCGGCAGGAACGGCGTGGGCGCGCCCTCTACCCAGTCCCGGTGCCCGGCGCCCCAGAACGGCGACAGCGGGTGCCCGCTCTGTCCGCCAGGCATGTGCGCGATGGCGTCCTGCTCGCGGCCGGCTGCGACCACCATGCGCTGCGAGGCGCCGAAGGCCGGCCCCTGCACGCGCGGGGTGATGCCGTCGCCAGGCAGCGGCTCGGGTGGCATGCACAACAGGCGCCGGCCGACCAGCGGGATCGCCCCGGCCAGGGGGTGGCAGATCGCGGCGGTGTTGCGCTCGCCCCAGGTCCGCTCGCGCATCGGTCCCAGGGCCAGCAGCTCGGCGCGTACTTCGGCGGCCGCGTCCTCCATCAGCGCGGTCCAGCTGCCGTAGCCGCGCGGCAGCAGGTGCGCGGGCCGTTGCTGCAGCAGCGGCCAGGCGACGCCTTCGAACTGATTGAGGGCGGGTATCTCGAAGGCCTCGCCGAGCGCGGCGCGCGCGGGGGCGGTCAGGCCCTCGGCAATGCGCTCGTGCACCGCCAGGCGCCAGGCACGGACGATGCGGTACCCGGTCGAATCGACGCTGGCGCGGCCCTCCCAGCGTTCCGCGGCGTCCGCCAGCTCGCGCAGGGCCGGGGTGCCGCCGGCATCCAGCGCGGTGCTCCGCAGCAACTGCCACCATCCATCGAGCAGGACAGCGCGGTCGTCGAGCTGGATGGCGAGCAGGTCGCGCTCGCCGAAACGCTCGCCGGCCAGCAGGCCCTCGCGGATCTGGTGGGCGCGGATGCCCAGGGCGTAGCCGCCGTCGCCGATGCGCCGGAGCGGCTCGCCGTCGAGGACGCGGGTGTTGGCGGTCCACAGGCGGTCGGCGGTCGGGGAGGCGAGCAGCGGGCTGGCGCCGGTGGTCACGTCCCAGGGCGCGCAGGCGGTGGCGGCAGGGTCGCAGGCCGGGTCGCGGCGCGCCACCGGGCCGAGCAGGCGCCAGGCGATGCGGCCGCCGCGGTCGCCGACCAGCAGGTTCTGGGTGGGAATGGCGGTGCGATCGGCGACGGCGAGGGCGTCGTCGAGGTCGGCGGCGTGGGCCAGGCCGAGCAGGCCGAGGTTGAGCGCCCCCGGCTGGTGCGCGGCCCAGCGCAGGGCCAGCGCGGTGCCGTCCGGTTCGCGGTGCAGGATCGGGCCCCAGGCGGTCTCCTCCACGGTCATGGCCACCGGATCGTCGCCGGCGACCTCGATGGTCTCCTGGTGGAGGACGATCGGTTCGCAGGGCTGCGGCGTTGCGGGGGCCTGGCCTGCGGCGCAAGGACGCACCCGGCTCCAGTCCAGGGTGTCGATGTAGCTGTTGGTGAAGCCCCAGGCGACGTGGGCGTTGCTGCCGACCACGACCGCGGGCAGGCCGGGCAGGGTGAAGCCGGAAATGTCGACCCGGCCGCCCGGGGCGCGCGGGTCCGGGTAGCGCAGGCGCGCGCGGAACCAGATGTTCGGGGCGCGCAGGCCCAGGTGCATGTCGTTGGCGACGATGGCGCGGCCGTCTGCGGTGAGGGTGCCGGCGACGGCGAAGCTGTTGCTGCCGGGCAGGAGGTCGGCGGCGGCCGCAGGGGCCACCGGGCCGAGCATGGACTGGGGGGCGCCGGCGCGCGCGCGCCGCATGGGCCGCGATGCCACGCGATCGGAATCGCCGGGGGTCGGCAGGGTGCGGAGGTCGACCTGGTCGGGCCCGGGGAGCGGGGCGTCGCCGCGCGGCTCGCCGGCGAGCGGTGCGTCCCAGCGGCTGCCGTCGTGGGTCAGCAGTGCGTACAGCGCCGGCGGCAGGTGCGGACGCATCCGCAGCAGGGCCAGCTCGCGCGCGTTCTGCGCATCCTGCAGGTCGAAATACATGGCGAAGCCGGTGAGCGCGGAATCCGCCGGGCGCCACGGCTCCGGCTGTCGGCGCAGCAACAGGTAGGGCCAGGGGCGCACGCGCAGCGCCTCGCGCCCGGCGTTGACGCCTTCGGCATAGGCCCGCAGTTGCGGCATGCGTTCGCCGGCGATGTTCTGCAGGTCCGCCTCCACCCGCGCGCGGATGCGGTGAACGCGGCGCCGGCGGTCGGTCTCCACGGCGATCGGCCCGAACAGCGCGGACAGCTCGCCGGCGGCGGTGCGGCGCATCAGGTCCATCTCGAAATAGCGCTCCTGCGCGTGCACGTAGCCGAGCGCGCGCAGGGCGTCGCGCTCGCTGGCGGCATCGATGGTCACGGTGCCGAGCGCATCGCGGGCGACGACGACCGGGGCCGACAGCCCGGGCAGCGCGCCCTCGCCGTGGAGTGCCGGCAGGCTGCCGCGCAACAGCCACCAGGCCGCCAGCAGCGCGGCCGTGCACAGCAGGACGAGCAGCAGCGTCAGGCGCTTGAGCCAGCGGAGCATGGATCGGTTCCCCCCGGGGTGCGAGCCGATTGTAGCCGGCCCGCTGGCCGGGCTTCAGGTGTCGCGCGCGGGGCTGGCGGGCAGCTCGATCAGCTCCCGGACGCCTGACGGCGCTGCAGGGCATAGGCGACGGTGGACAGGGCCGTCACCCCCTCCTCGGCGAACCGCGACTCGCGCTCGGCTTCGGAGATCTCGCGGCGTTCGAGCACCTGCACCCGCCACTCGCGTTCCAGCCCGGCGCGCACCTCGGTCTCGACCACCGGGAACGGCGGGCCTTCCATCTCGTCCGGCGGGTATTCGAGTGTGATCATGAGCCCGCGGCAGCCGGCGGGAAGCAGGGCGTAGAGCTCACCCAGGTAACGCCCGCGCAGCTCCGCGGGCAACGCGATCAATGCGGCGCGGTCGAAGACCGCGCCGCAGCCGGCGAGCGCCGCGGCATCCAGGCCGAAGACGTCGCCGCACAGAAGCTCGATGCTGCCGGCGCTGTAGTGCGTGCCAAAACGCGACTTGCGCCGTTCCGGTACGAGGCCGTGCTCCTCGAAGAATTGATCGATCGCCAGGCCCGACAGCTCCACCCCCAGCACGCGATGGCCGCGCGCCGCGAGCCATGCCATGTCCAGCGTCTTGCCGGCGAGCGGCACGAACACCTGGCTGCCCGCGGGAGCGCCGGTGGCGTCCCAGTGCCGCTCGAGCAGCGGAGTGACGCGCGCCTGGTGGAAACCGATGCGGCCTTCTTGCCAGCGCTGGTGCCAGAAGTCGTGATGCATCGCATGCCCTAGCGGGGTCAAGGCGCCTATTGTGCCCCAGGGCGCGCCGGTCGCCGCGACGCTCCATCGCTCCTGCGGGCTGCCTTCGCTCCGTGAGCGGTCACTCCACCGCCAGCCCGTCGACCTTCTGCCAGCCCCGCGGGAGCAGGCCGCCGCGGCTGGCGCGCGCGCCGAGATAGTTTTCCAGGTCGCGGAACGACAGCCCCATGGTGCGGGCGCCGGACCGGACCTGCAGGGTGCCGCCGGGCGGCACCACGGCGACCGCCACCACCCGCTCGGTGCCGCGCTTGGCCTTGGGGATCTCGATGATCTTGTTGCCCTTGCCGCGCTCCAGCTCCGGCAGTTCCGACACCGGGAACGCCAGCAGGTGGCCGGCGCTGGTGACCGCGACGACGCGGTCGGTCTCGCGGTCGCTCACCGCGGCCGGCTGTACCACCTGGGCGCCGGGCGACAGGGTCAGCATCGCCTTGCCGGCCTTCTGCCGCCCGAGCAGGTTCTCGAACCGGGTGACGAAGCCGTAGCCGTGCGACGAGGCCAGCACGAATCGGGTGTCCGGTTCGCCGGTGGCCAGCGCCTGGAACGACGCGCCCGGCGCCGGCGAGAACCGGCCGGTCAGCGGTTCGCCATTGCCGCGCGCCGAGGGCAGGCTGTGGGCGACGGTCGAATAGCTGCGCCCGGCGGAGTCGAGGAACGCCACCGCCTGGGTGCTGCGCCCGCGCATCGCCGCGCGCAGGCGATCGCCCTCGCGGTAGGACAGCGCCGCGGCGTCGACCTCGTGGCCCTTGGCGGCGCGCACCCAGCCCTTGTCGCTGAGCACCACGGTCACCGGCTCGCTCGGCACCAGCTCGGTTTCCGCCAGCGCCTGCGCGGCGCCGCGCTCGACCAGCGGCGAGCGGCGCGCGTCGCCGTACTTCTTCGCATCGGCCAGCAGCTCGTCGCGGATCAGCTTCCTGAGCTTGGTCTTGCTGCCGAGGGTGGCGATCAGGCGGTCGCGCTCCCTGTCCAGCTCGTCCTGCTCGCCGCGGATCTTCATCTCCTCCAGCCGGGCCAGCTGGCGCAGACGGGTCTCGAGGATGTAGTCGACCTGCTCGTCGCTCAGCTCGAAGCGCTTCTGCAGCACCGGCCGCGGCTCGTCCTCGCTGCGGATGATGCGGATGACCTCGTCGAGGTTGAGGAACGCGGTGAGCAGGCCTTCCAGCAGGTGCAGGCGTCGCTCGACCTTCTCCAGCCGGTGCTGCAGGCGCCGGGTGACCGTGTCGGTGCGGAACTGCAGCCACTCGGCAAGCAGCATCTTGAGGTTCTTGACCTGCGGCCGGCCGTCCAGGCCGATCACGTTGAAGTTGGCGCGGTAGCTCTTTTCCAGGTCGGTGGTGGCGAACAGGTGCCCCATCAGCTGGTCCGCGTCCACGCGGTTCGAGCGCGGCACCAGCACCACCCGCACCGCATTGGCGTGGTCGGATTCGTCGCGGATGTCCTCCAGCCAGGGGAGCTTCTTGGCGCGCATCTGCGCGGCGATCTGCTCGATCACCTTGCTCGGCGAGACCTGGTGCGGCAGCGCCGTGATGACGATGTTCTGCTGTTCCCGCTTCCAGGTGGCGCGAGCGCGGATCGCGCCGTGGCCGGTCTCGTACAGCGTCAGCAGGTCGGCTGCGGGGGTGATGATCTCGGCGCTGGTCGGGTAGTCGGGGCCGCGCACGTGCTCGCACAGTTCGCGCACCTCGGCCTTCGGGTCGTCCAGCAGGTGGATGCAGGCGCTGACCACCTCGTTGAGGTTGTGCGGCGGTACGTCGGTGGCCATGCCGACCGCGATCCCGGTGGTCCCGTTGAGCAGCAGGTGCGGCAGCCGCGCCGGCATCCAGGTCGGCTCCTCCAGGGTGCCGTCGAAGTTCGCGGTCCAGTCCACGGTGCCGTGGGCCAGCTCGCCCAGCAGCACTTCGGCGATCGGGGTCAGGCGGGACTCGGTATAGCGCATCGCCGCGAACGACTTGGGGTCGTCGCTGGAGCCGAAATTGCCCTGGCCGTCGACCAGCGGATAGCGGTACGAGAACGGCTGGGCCATCAGCACCATCGCCTCGTAGCAGGCCGAGTCGCCGTGCGGGTGGTACTTGCCGATCACGTCGCCGACGGTGCGCGCGGACTTCTTCGGCTTGGCGGCCGCGTTCAGCCCCAGCTCGCTCATCGCGTAGACGATCCGCCGCTGCACCGGCTTCAGGCCGTCGCCGATGAACGGCAGGGCGCGGTCCAGCACCACGTACATCGAGTAATCGAGATAGGCGCGCTCGGCGTATTCGCGCAGGGGGATCTGCTCGAAGCCGTGGAAGGTCGGGCGGACGGTTTCGGTCATGGGCGCGGCGGCTGCGTGGGGGCGCCGATTCTACCGGTTCCGGCCTAGCGGGTCCGGTCCATCGGGTCCGGATCGCGCCGGCGCGGCGGTCGCGTTCGGGGTCCTGCGCTGCTCGCCCAGCCGATCCTGCCGCCGTCGCGGTTTCTACGGCGCTTCATGCGCCCGGCGGTATGATGCACGGCAGATGAGCGCCCGTTCGCCCCTGCTCGACGCCGACGCCCCGTCACGCCCGGGCGGGCATCACGGCCGGCGCCAGCCGCATCCGGGTTGCGAAGGCTGTCTCACCCGCAGCCTGGCCGTCTGCGCAGCGCTGCCGGCGGCGGACACGGCGGAGATGGAGCAGGCGGCGGGCGAGCTGCGGATCCAGGCCGGGGCCACCCTTGCGCGCGAGGGCGCGGTGCGCCGGGATGTCTATACCGTTACCCGCGGCATGCTCCGGCGGGTGCGCCTGCTCCCCGACGGGCGCAGGCTGGTGGCCGGGTTCCTGATGGCCGGGGATTTCATCGGCTTCAGTGGAGCCTCGCACTATCGCCATACGTTCGAGGCGGTGACCGACTGCGCCCTCTGCGTGTTTTCTCTGCAGGACATGCAGCAGCTGTGCCGCAGCCACCCGGAGCTCGAAGCCGGCATGCTCCGCCAGGCCTGCGCGGAGCTGGACAGCACCCGCTCCAGCCTGATGACGCTGGCGCGGCTGACGCCGGTGGAGCGACTGGCCGGGTTCCTGCTGGACATGGCGGCACGCCAGCAGCGGCTCGGCGCTTGCGCCGACCGGGTCGACCTGCCGATGACCCGCAACGACATCGCCGACCATCTCGGCCTCACCATCGAGACGGTGAGCCGCTGCTTCACGCGGCTGAAGCAGGACGGCATGATCGAGTTCGATGCGCCGCGGCTGATCGCGCTGGTGCAGCCGGCGCAGTTGCAGACGCTGGCGGGATCGCAGGCGGAGTAGGCCGGTGCGTGGCCGATAGGAGCGGCCCGCGGCCGTGCAGGCCGCGAGTGGCGCCGGCCGGGTTGGCGGTGACTCCGGGCATTGCCGGCCGCGCAGGCCTTCGCGCGCATGGCGCGCTCCTACAGGCCGGCGCGCGATTCGGGCGGGTGGCGCCAACCATGGGGCGCTACAGCGGGCCGTGGAGACGGCCGTCGTGGAGGCGGTAGCGGGCGTGGACCACGTCCGCGGGCAGGGGATCGTGGCTGATCACCACCGCGCTGCGCCCACCGCAGGCCGCCGCCAGGTCCTGCATCAGCTCGCGCGCGGTGTCCACGTCGAGTCCGCCGGTCGGCTCGTCCAGCAGCAGCAGCGGCGCCTCGCGCAGCAGCGCGCGCGCCAGCGCCAGGCGCCGCGATTCTCCGCCCGAGAGACTGGCGCCGCTTTCGCCGATCCAGGCATCCAGGCCGCCGGGCAGGGCGCGCACTGCATCTTCCATCCGCACCCGCCGCAGCGCCTGCCATAGCCGGTCGTCGTCGGCCGCGGGATCGCCCATCCGCAGGTTGGTGCGGATGCTGCCGGCGAAGACCGGCGCATCCTGCGGCAGCCAGGCGAGGCGCCGGTGCCAGTCGGCCTGGGCGCAGTCGCGCAGCTCCACGCCGCCGAAACGGACCGATCCCGCGTCGGGATCGCGCAGCCGCAGCAGCAGCGCCAGCAGCGACGACTTGCCGGCGCCGCTGTCGCCCGAGATCGCGATGCGTCGCCCCACCGGCAGTACCAGCCCGATGTCCTCGAGCACCGGCCGGGGCGCATCGCCGCCCCAGGCGAAGCGGACGTGCTGCAGCGTCAGTTCTCCGCTGGCCGGCAGTTCGCGCGGCGCCGGCGGATCGACGACCGCCGGCGCCCCCCCGGCGATGTCGCGCAGGCGGCGCAGCGAGGCCAGCGCGACGCGCAGCGACCGCCAGGCCAGGCCGATGCCGGCCGCTGCCTCGAACATCGCGATGCCGGCGAACAGCAGCGCCGCCGCGGTCGGCGCATCGATGCGCGCGTCGTGGTAGGCGAACAGCAGCAGGCCGAGCAGCGCCGGCAGGGCGACGGCGACCACCATCCCGTGCAGCAGCGCAGCGGACGAGAGCCGCCGCTGCAGCCGCCGCTCGCGGCGGGCCAGGGTTTCCGTGCTGGCGTCGAGCGCCGCGGCGCGGTGCTCCACCGCGTCCAGCGCAACCAGGTCGGCCGCGCCTTCCAGCGCTTCGTGTATCTGCTGGCGCAGCGCAGCGCGAGCCTCGGCGCGCTCGCGCTCGGCGTCGCGCGCGCCGAGCGTCGCCACCAGCGGCACCGCACCGCCCAGCAGCCCCAGCACCAGCGCCATCCAAAGCCCGGCCACCGGCAGTACCGCGGCGCTCGCCGCCACCATCAGCGCGGCCAGTGCCGCCAGCGCCAGCAGCGGCCCGACCGCGCGCACCAGCACGCCATCGGCCATGTCGATATCGGCGACCAGCCGCGCCAGCAGATCGCCGATCCGCTCGCGGCCGAGCCCGAGCGGCGCAAGCGGCAGGAGCCGGGCGAAGAACCACAGTCGCAGGTCGCGCGCGAGGCGCAGGGTGACGTCGTGTCCGAACAGCTTCTCGGCGTAGCGCGACACGATCCGGGCGAAGGTCAGCGCGCGGATGCCCGCCGAGGGGGCGAAGAAATTGAATCCCGCCGCCAGGCCGCCGGCCAGCGCCGCCGCGGTCAGGAAGTGCCCCGACAGGGCCAGCAGGCCGGTGCCGGCGGCCAGGGTGACGAGCAGCAGCAGCACCGCCAGCGCCATCGGTAGGGCATGGCGGCGGAAGACCCCGGCGAGGGCGGCGGGTGGGGGCGCGCTCACCGCGGCGGCTCGTGCGCCGCCGGCATCACCAGGCTGCGGTCGGCGATGCGCGCCGCGGCCGCGCTGTGGGTCGCCAGGATCAGGGTGCGGCCGCGGGCGTAGCTCGCCAGCGCCTCCAGCAGCGCCGCTTCGGTATCGGGGTCGAGGAAGGCGGTGGGCTCGTCGAGGAGCAGCAGCCCGGCATCGCGCAGGTAGACCCGCGCCAGCGCCACGCGCCGCGCCTCGCCGCCCGACAGGCCGAAGCCGCGCTCGCCGATCACCGTGTCCAGGCCGGCCGGCAGGTGCGCGGCGAAGCGCATGACCTGCGCAGCCTCGGCCGCGGCCCGCAGTTCGGCATCGCCGGCTTCGGGCTTGGCCAGGCGCAGATTGTCGGCGATGCTGCCGTGGAACAGGTGCGGTCGCTGCGGCGCATAGGCGATCCGCGCCGCGGGCTCGATGCGCAGCGTTCCGGCCGCTGGCGACAGCCAGCCGGCCAGCGCCTCCAGCAAGGTGCTCTTGCCGCAGCCGCTGGGGCCGACCAGGGCGAGGGACCCGCCGGGGGGGATGTCGAGGTCGAATCCGACCAGGACATCGCGATCGCTGCCGGCGTGGCGCAGGGCCACGCCGCGAAGGACCACCGCGGGCGTCAGCCCGCGCCCGCCGGTGTCCGCACGGTTGGCGCGCATCCCCGGACCCGCCCGGTGCTCGCCTCGCGAGCGGGGCCGGCCGCGGGCTTGGGGGTCCGCCATGGCGGTGCCGTCCCCGTCGAAACGCGAGGACGATGCCGCGGACGAGGCGGCCTGCGCACCCAGCGCCGTGTCGATCTCCTCGAGCGCCGCGAGGGCGCCGGCGCGATCGTGGTAGTGCGCTGCGAGCTTGCGCATCGGCGCGAAGAACTCCGGTGCCAGCAGCAGGCAGAACAGCCCGGTGCCGAGGGTCAGCGGCGCGGTGCGCAGCTCGATCATGCCCAGATAGCTGAGCCCGAGATACAGCGCGATCACCGCGACGCTGACCGAGGCGAAGAACTCCAGCACCGCGGACGACAGGAACGCCAGCCGCAGCACCTTGAGGGTCCGGACTCGCAGCGCCTCGGCGGCCGCACCGATTCCTTCCAGTTCGGCTTCGCCGCGCCCGTACAGGCGGATCAGCCCGAGCCCGCGCAGGCGGTCGGCGAAGTGCCCGCCCATGCGCGCCAGGGCGCGCAGCTGGCGGCGGCTTGCGGCTTCCGCGCCCCAGCCGACCAGCATCATGAAGAAAGGGATGAGCGGCATGGTCAACAGCAGCACCAGGCCCACGACGACATCGACCGAGAACGCCGCCGCCAGCATCAGCGCCGGCACCGCCAGCACTTCGGCGCGCGCCGGCAGGTAACCGGTGAAGTATCCTTCTAGCGCATCGACGTGGGTCGCGGCGAGCTCGCTCAGGCCGCCGCTGCGCTGGCCGCGGATCCATGGCACGCCCGCTGCGAACATCCGCCGTGGCAGCACCGTGCGCAACTCGCTGCGAATGCGCGTTGCCGCTTCGTCCGCCAGTTCGCGCGCGCCCCAGCCCAGCAGCGCGCGCGCCGCGCCGATGGCCGCCAGCGCCGTCAGCGCCGGCCACTGGGCGGCCGGGTCGCCGCCTTCCACCAGCACGCGCTGCACCGCCAGCGCGATCAGCGCGGCCTGCGCCACCAGCAGCCAGCCGGCGAGCACCGCGCACGCGCCGGCTGCGCGCAGGCGGCCGCGCACCGGTGACGCCAGCGCGTCGAGACGACGCAACCGGCGGGCGCGGATGTCGGAAGGCTGCGGCAGCGGTTCGGCCGCGAGGGACTGGTCCATGCGGGTAGGTCGGGCGGGTCGCGCCATTGTAGGCGCCCGCGAAGCGACCGAAGGGCGGGCTGCCGCCTGGGACTCGGCGCGCGCGCCAGGATTCGCTGCGCAGGGTGCTCCCGCGGCCGGGCGGCTGAGCCTAGGGCTGTCGGGCCTGATGGCCCATCATGGAACGCGTCTGCGTGATGTCCCCGACGGGCAGCGCCGCTGTCGTGTTCCGCTACGCAACCCTGGCGCCGCGGTAGGCGTGTCTCAACCGCCGCCGTCGTGACGGACATCGGTCCAGCGCCATCCATCCTCGCGTACCCACGCGTGGAGGATGCGGGGAAGGTCGGGCTGGAGGTGCAGCGCGCGCGTCACCCGCTCGGTGGCGTCGGCCAGACGAAACGCGGCAGGCACGGCATCGGGGTCCGGTGGCGGCGCGGGTTGTTCGGCACGGGTGTGCGTCAGCCGCCCCGCGGCGACCGCCCGCAGCAAGGCGTCGAGCGAGCGTCGTGCCGCCGCCAGCGTCACCGCCGAAGGTCTGCGTGCCGGCGCGACCGCGTGCTCGAGCAGGACCAGCGTTTCCCACATGGCCGCCGCCATGGGCGCAAGCGAGCTACCGCGCTGGCGCGCGTGGAACAACTCCAGCGCGGGGTAGGCCGCGTGCTGCTCGGCGGCCGTCGAGAGCCTTCCGGACAACTCGCGCAGATGATGGTCGAAGGCGAGATGGCCGTCGTCTTCCAGGCAGCGCTGCAGCATCGCGGCGGGCGTGCCGCCGAGCGCGTCGATCGACGCCGCGAGCGCACGGTTGGCGGTCACCGCCGAAACCAGCGGGGCCAGATAGGTGATCACCAGGGTGACGAAGAAGAAGCCGCCGCCGGAACCGGCGATGGTCGCCAATCGGGCCACCGCGCCCGAGGGGCGGAAGTCGCCGATGCCCAGGGTGATGAGGGTGAACCCGACGAAGTAGAGTCGCTCCACCGGCCCGGCCGGCTCGCCGCTGTCGGCGTCCACCACCAGGCCGGGGTCGGCGCTGAAGAGCAGCGTGCAGGCGATCAGGATCAGGCAACCCCAGGTCGCGATCGTGGCCAGCAGCACGCCCACGCCGAGCGCCGAGAGCAGCTTGCGATCGTCGGTCCGTGCGGCCAGGCCCCGGCCCAGCCTGGCCAGTCGTGCCCCGAGCCAGCGTGTCAGCGGTCCGGCCCGCTGCAGCAGGATGGTGGTGTGCAACAGATCGTAGATCGCGAAAGCGAGGAGCAGGGCCCCGCTGCCGGCGAGGACGACGCTCACGGAGCAAGCACGGCCGGGGCCGGCGTCGGCGGACCCGGCCGGTCGCCACGGCATCGTGGTGGAGCGGGCTGCATGATTCCAGTGTTCCGGCGCCGGCGTCGCCTGCACGTGAAGCGCCGCCGCGCTCGGTCGGCAGCTGTTGATGCCGCTGCCAGGAACCACCGGGCCAGTCGCGAGCGCCCGTGGAGCGCCGCGCCCGCCGCCGGCAGCGCTGCCGCGCCGGCTCACGCGGTCTTGGCGGCTCGGGTTCCAGCATTGCCGTTCGCGCCCCGCCCACCGCGCGGGCCGGGAACCGAAACCTGGAGGAGCTTCGATGTCGACATCCACCCGCGAGCGCCTGCTGAAGTGGCTGCAGGATGCGTACGCCATGGAGCAGCAGGCGGACGCCATGTTGACCGCCCTGGCCGGACGGCTGGAGCACTACACCAGCCTGCGCAACCGCGTGCTCGGCCACGCGGCGGAAACGCGGCAGCAGGCCGACGACGTCCGCGGCTGCATCGAACGGCTTGGCGGCGCCGTGCCGGCCGCCCGGAGCATGGCGGCCAGCGCGGCCGGCTCGTTGCAGGCGCTGGGCAACGCGCTGATGAGCGACGAGGTGGTCAAGGGAATGGGCGCCAGCTACGCCTTCGAATACCTGGAGGCGGCCACCTACCGCGCGCTGGTGATCGCCGCCGAGGCCGCCGGCGAGACCGATATCGCCGAGGTCTGCAACCGCATCCTCCAGCAGGAACTGGCGATGGCCGAATGGCTGCGCGCGAATCACGGCGGGATCGTGCAGGAATTCCTGCAGCGCGAGCCGGACGCGCCGGGGCTCGCCAGGCGCTGATCGCGGCGCTCAGTCGCGAGCCGCAGTCCCTCCTTCCTCGCTCGAATCCGTCGGCTCCTCGCCGAGCAGGGTGACGATCACCTCGTCGATGCGCCAATGGACCGCGCGCGCCGCATCGTGCGCCTGGCGCAACCGTTCCGGCGTGGTCGCCTCGGCGGCGGCCCTCACGAACACCACGCCGCACAGCCGGAACCCCTCCTCGTGGAAGCGCACCCGGCAGGCCTGCACCCAGTCCAGCGCGCACACGGCGTCGCGGACCCGCCCGACCAGCGGATCCTCTTCGCTGCGATCGATGCGCTGCGGGCGCGCGTCGTGCATGTCGCGGACCGCGCCCTTGAGATTGCTGAGGCCGTCGTGCAGCACGCTGCCGGAGATGAACAGCGCCGCGGCCGCGTCGGCCCACCAGAACCCGAACCCGATCCCCACGATCCCGGCGACGCCCGCCAGCGCGGTGCTCCAGTCGGCCTTGCCGGTATCGGCGTCGGCGTGCAGCGGCTTGAGCGCCAGCGTGCGCGAGAGCTTCAGTTTGCGCCGGCCGAGGATCGCCGGCGGGATCGCCGAGAGCAGCAGCGCGCCGATCATCAGCCAGCCCTTCCAGACGACGGTGTCGCCGATCGATACGGTGCCGATCACCGGATGGGTCGCGGTGGCCAGGGTATGCAGGCCGTCCCAGACCAGCATCAGCCCGAAACCGGTGAGCGCGGCGCCGGCGATAAGGAAATTGATGTCGAAAGCGCGGGTGCGTCCGTTGACGTACTCCTGGTCCACCGGTTTGGCCTGGAAACGCGAGGCGACCAGGAACGCGACCGGCGGCAGCAGGCTCAGCATGTCCTCGATGAAGGCGGTCTTCATCGTCTGCGAGCCGCCCATCACCGCGTACATCATCGCCGAGACCAGGCTCATCCACAGCAGCGTCCACCAGCACAGCCGCCGCGCGTGCGCCAGCGCCTCCCGCTGCGCCGCGGGCAGCGGGCGGGTGTCGCGCAGCTTGACCGCGTCGCCGCCGCTCACCGGCCGTCCGCCGCAGCGCCGCGGGCTTGGCGCGAGTGCAGGAAGCCGTCCACGGCGAGCTGCCACGCGTTCTCTCCGGGTGGAAGGGCCAGCATGCGCGCATGCAGCGGGCCCGGCGTCGCCGGCCGCAGATGGTAGGTGCGCGACCAGCCCACCTTGGGTTTCCACGGCGAGTCGGGCAGATGCCCACCGGCGACCGCATGCAGCCGGAACTCCTCCAGCTCGTGCATCAGCGCGTCATGCCCGTCCACCACCCACTCGATCCGGGCGCCGCGGCTGCGCGCCAAGTCCCTGAGCATGTCGACCTCGGGGCCCGTGGGTTGGCCGCCGGCGCCCGCTACCAATACGAACGGCGGCTCGTGGCTGACGCCCACCCTGATCGCCTCCCGATCGGCGCGCGCGGTGCTGCCGGCCGCGTCGCGCGGGTAGGGTTCGCATCCGGCCAGGGCCGTCAGCATCGCCAGCAACGGGAGGATCCGGAAGGGCCGAAGCTTCATCCGTCGGTTATGCCTGCGCATCCGTCAACGGTGCGTCAGTCCGTTCCTGCCGGCCGCATGGGCGGCACAAAAAAACCCCGCGATCCGCGGGGTTTTCTGGCGCCCGGCAAGGCGCCCGGACTGCATCGCTCGACCCTTGGTGCCCAGGAGAGGACTCGAACCTCCACGGAGTTGCCCCCGCTAGCACCTGAAGCTAGTGCGTCTACCAATTCCGCCACCTGGGCGGGTCGAGGGCGCGTATGTTGCGGTGCGGGGGGAGGCTTGTCAACGGCCCGCCGCCCCGGCGCCGGAAAGGCGAGCCGGCTTCGCAATCACGCCTTCGCGGCGACGCCGCGTGTACCATCCTCGCAATGGCGAAAACACCCCGAAAGCGCGGCAGCCGCCGCGGCAAGCCGCCGTCCCCTCAGGACGCCGCCCCCACACGCACCGGCCCCGCCCGCAGCGGCGGCAAGCGCCCCCCCTGGATGCCCGAGCCCGCCCCCGGCGCCCCAGCCGCGCAGCCCCGGCCGCGGCGCGGTGCGGGCGATGCCGGTCGCTCCCCGGCCGACCCCCAGGCCGACCGGGAGGCCAGCCGCTACGCAAACCCGATCGCCAGCCGCGAGGCGATCCTGCAACGGCTGGCCGATGCCGACGGCCCGCAGTCGGCCGGCGAACTGTCCGAACAGCTCGGCCTGACCGAACCGGACCGTTTCGACGCGCTCACCAAGCGCCTCGGCGCGATGGTGCGGGACGGCCAGCTGCTGCAGAACCGGCGCGGCGGCTACGCGCCTGCCTCCCAGTTGGACCTGATCGCCGGCACCGTGATCGCCAATCCCGACGGTTTCGGCTTCCTGCGCCCGGACAGCGGCGCCGGCGACGACCTGTTCCTGCCGCCTTACGAGATGCGCAAGGCGATGCACGGCGATCGGGTGATGGCCAGCGTCTCCGGCGTGGACCGTCGCGGCCGCCGCGAGGGCGTGATCGTCGAGGTGCTGGAGCGGCGCCTGAACCGCCTGATCGGGCGCTTCACCGTCGAGTCCGGTATCAGCTTCGTGGTGCCGGACGACCGCCGCATCCAGCGCAACGTGCAGATCCCTGCCGATGCGCGCCTGGAGGCGCAGCACGGCCAGCTGGTGGTGTGCGAGATCGTCCAGGCCGCGGACACGCGGCGGCCGCCGATCGGCAGGATCCTCGCGGTGCTCGGCGATGCGCTGACCCCCTCGCTGGTGGTCGAGGCGGCGATCCACGGACACGACCTGCCGCACGAGTTCCCGCAGGCCGTGCTGGACGAAGCCACCGCGGTGCCGCTGCAGGTAGGCGCCGACGAGGCGCAGGGCCGGGTCGACCTGCGCAAGCTGCCGCTGGTGACCATCGACGGCGAGGACGCCAAGGACTTCGACGACGCGGTGTGGTGCGAGCCGACCCGCGACGGCTTTCGCCTGCTGGTGGCGATCGCCGACGTCTCGCACTACGTGCGCCCGGGCAAACCGCTCGACGACGAGGCGCAACTGCGCGCCACCAGCGTGTACTTCCCGGGGTTCGTGGTGCCGATGCTCCCCGAGACCCTGTCCAACGGCATCTGCTCGCTGCGCCCGCAGGTGGACCGGCTGTGCTTCGTCTGCGACATGCACGTGGGCCGCGACGGCACCGTGCGCGATTCGCAGTTCTACGAGGCGGTGATGCACTCGCATGCGCGCCTGACCTACACCCAGGTGTGGAAGGCGGTGGGCGAGGACGATCCGGAGGCGCAGGAACAGGTCGGCGCGCTGATGCCGCAGCTGCGGCGGCTGCACCAGCTCTACCAGCTGCTGGCCAAGGCCAGGGCGCGGCGCGGCGCGATCGAGTTCGAGACCTCGGAGGTCCGCTTCGTGCTGGACAACCGCGGCGAGGTGGTGCAGGCGGGGATGCTGGCGCGCAACGACGCCCACAAGCTGATCGAGGAATGCATGATCGCCGCCAACGTCGAGGCGGCGAAGTTCCTGCTCGAAGCCGAGGTGCCGGCGCCGTACCGGATCCACGACAAGCCCCCGGAGTCCAAGTACGCCGACCTGCTTGAATTCCTCAAGGAATTCCAGCTGCGGATGCCGCCCTGGGGCCGGGTGCGGCCGAAGGATTTCACCAACCTCCTGGCCAAGGTGCGCGAGCGCCCGGACGGGCCGCTGATCGAGTCGGTGCTGCTGCGCAGCCAGAGCCTGGCGGTGTACGCGCCCGACAACATCGGCCACTTCGGCCTGGCGCTCGAAGCCTATGCCCACTTCACCTCGCCGATCCGGCGCTATCCGGACCTGCTGGTGCATCGCGCCATCAAGCACGTGCTCGCAGACAAGCCGGTGGCCGCGTTCCACTACGGCAACCGGGAAATGGCGGCGCTGTCGCTGCAGAGCTCGGAGCGCGGGCGGCGCGCGGACGAGGCCCAGCGCGAGGTCGACGAACGCTACCGTGCGGCGTGGATGGAACAGCACGTGGGCGGAGAATTCGAAGGGGTGATCAGCGGCGTGACCAGCTTCGGGCTGTTCGTCGAACTCGACCAGTCCAAGGTCAACGGCCTGATCCACGTCACCCAGCTGCCCCAGGACTTCTACCACTTCGACCCGGTGCGCAAGACCCTGACCGGGCAGCGCCGTGGCCGCGAGTTCCGCCTCGGCGACCGCGCCACCGTGCGTGTGCTCAAGGCCAGCCTGGAGGAGCGCAAGATCGACTTCGGCCTGGTGGAGAAGGGTGGCAAGGCGCCCGACCCGCAGCCGCCACGCGGCCAGCCGGCGAAGCGCAGCAAGCAGAAGTATTGACCCCTGCAGGAGCGGCCCATGGCCGCAAAGGCCGCGGGCGGGGCCGACCGGCGTTGGCGGTGATTCCGGGCGCCGGTGAGCGAGCCGGCTTTCGCGTGCGTGGCACGCTCCTACAATAGGCACCCCGCCCGGAGCCGATGCCATGAGCAAGGACACCCACTGGATCGCCGGCATCAACGCCGTGTCCGCCGCCGTCGAGCACGACGCCGAGAACGTGCGCGAAGTGCTGCTGGAAGCGGGGGGCAGGAACCCCCGGCTTGCGGCGATCGAGGTCGAGGCGCGGCGCAAGGACATCGACGTGCGCCGCGTCGCCCAGCAGGCGCTGGATGGCGTCGCCGGCGGCCTTCGCCACCAGGGCGTGGCCGCGCGCTACGCGGCGGCACGAACGTGGGAGGAACACGAGCTGCCGGCGCTGGTCGAGGCCGCGGGTGGGCGCGCGCTGGTGCTGGTGCTGGACGGCGTGCAGGATCCGCACAATCTCGGCGCCTGTCTGCGCAGCGCCGCGGCTGCCGGCGCGACCGCGGTGATCATTCCCAAGGACAAATCGGTTCAGGTCAACGCTACCGTGCGCAAGACCTCGGCCGGCGCGGCCGACATCGTGCCGATCGTCCGCGCCACCAACCTGGCGCGGGTGCTGCGCGAGCTGCAGAGGCTCGGGGTGTGGATCTACGGCCTTGCCGGCGACGCGGCCGGCCCGGTGTACGGACTGGACCTGCGCGGCAACGTCGCGCTGGTGCTCGGCGGCGAGGCCGAGGGCCTGCGCAGGCTCACCCGCGAACACTGCGACGAACTGGCTTCGATCCCGATGCCCGGCGGCTTCGAGAGCCTCAACGTCTCGGTCGCCACCGGGGTGGTGCTGTTCGAGGCGGTGCGGCAGCGCCAGCCGGGTTGACGCGCGCCGTTTCGGGCAGCCTCGTCTCTTCGGTTCCGCCTTCGCAGGAGCGTGGCATGCACGCCAACGCGGGCGTGGCTGGCGGCGCCCGGAATCGCCGCCGACCCGCCGGAGGCTCCCGCGGCTATCGCGGCCATGGGCCGCTCCTGCCGGATCCGGGTTCCATCCCGAGGGACTGCGGCTTCCGGAGCCTGGCGCGGGCGCTAGATCGCCTGCAGGAATTCCGCCACGGCGGGGCCGAAGCGGGCGATGTCGACCAGGAACGCATCGTGTCCCTGCGGCGAGGGCAGCGGCAGGAAGCTCGCGTCGGCGCCGCCGGCGCGCAGGCCGTCGGCGATCTGCCGCTGCTGCTGCAGCGGGAACAGGATGTCGGTTTCGACGCCGATCGCCAGCGCCTTCTGCACGCGGATGCGGGCCAGGCCGGCGTCGGTGTCGCCGCCGACGGTCTCGCCGATGTCGAACCAGTCCATCGAGCGGCTCAGGTAGAGATAGCTGTTGGGGTCGAAGCGGCGCACGAACCGCCGCGCGTGGCCCTCGAGATAGCTCTCGACCTCGAACTCCAGGCCGAACGGGTCCTCGTCGTCGCGCCGGTCCGAATCCAGCCGCACCCGTCCGAAGCGCCCGTCCCATTCCAGCGCCGATCGGTAGGTGATCACGCCGAGCTTGCGCGCCATGCGCATGCCGCTCTCCGGATAGCTGTCCTCGTCGTAGTCGCCGCCGTTCCAGTTCGGATCCAGGCGGATCGCCTCGCGCTGCAGCGAGCGGATCGCGATCGAGAACGGCAGCGCGCGCGCCGCGCCGGAGATGTTGACGTGGCTGCGGGCCATGCCCGGGTGCCGCAGCAGGAACGCCAGTGCGCTCATGCCGCCCATCGAATTGCCGATCACGCAGGCCAGCCTTTCGATGCCGAGCGCCCGCGTCACCGCCGCGGCGGCGTCGGCCACGTCCTCGACCGCGAGCTCGGGAAAGCGCAGCCGCCAGGGCAGGCCGTCGTCCGGATGCGGCGAGGCGGGTCCGGTGGAGCCCTTGCAGCTGCCCAGCGAGTTGACGCAGACCACGAACCAGCGCGCGGTGTCGATCGGCTTGCCGGGGCCGAGCATCCCCTCCCACCAGCCGGGGGACGGATCGGCGGGGTGCGAGGCCGCGTGCGCGTCCGGCGACAGGCCGGTGAGGATCAGGACGGCGTTGCCGCGCGCGGCGTCCAGGTCGCCCCAGGTCTCGTAGGCGATGCGCGCGCCATGCAGGGTCCCGCCGCGTTTCATCGGCAGCGGCGACGGCAGCGGGTGGAAGCGGCTGCCTGGCGGTATGAATTCGGTCATGCGCGGCAGTCTAGCGGGGTGGCGCAATCGCCGCTAACGTCCCGCACCCGCCATGCACCCGCGAACGAGCATCGCCAATTCTTGGGTTCGCAAGGATTGGCAACTTCGCGGGACATGCCGTGAATCCGTCCATGGAGGCTCGTCGATGCCATCCATGACGTCGACGATCCCGGTCCTGCAGACGGCGCCGTTGCTTCGTGCCGTCCCCAGGCGTGGGTCTTTCCCGGGCCGGAGCGATCGTGGAAGCGCACCGGTCAGCTCCAATGGCGCGGACGGCGATAGCGGGCGCCGCCGGGGCGGTGCCGCATGGACGGCTAGCTGTGTAAACCCAGGACGTTGTTCAGTGGACGCTGGAGGCGACTGATAGGCGGCCGGTAGCCGAGGCTGGCATGTGGTCGATGCCAGTTGTACTGATGGAGCCAGTGAGGCAGGGCCTGGCGCCGCTGGTCTGAGCTGTCATAGGAGCGAGCGTAAGCCCACTCGCGCAATGTGGTCTGGACCAGTCGTTCGGCCTTGCCGTTGGTACGGGGCGTGTAGGGGCGCGTGCGCAGGTGGCGCAGGCCCAGTCGGCGCAGGAGCCGGCGGAACAGCCGGGACTTGTAACAGGCGCCGTTGTCGGTCATGACCCGGGCGAAGGTGATGCCAAGGCCGCGGTAGTACCGTAGCGCTTGCAGCAGCGCCCGGCACGCACTGGTGCCACGTTCGTCGTTCTCGACGGTACCGAAGGCGATCCGGGAGTGGTCGTCGATGGCAAGGTGGACGAACTCCCAACCGGCGCCATCCGAAGTGCCCTGGCGAGCGCCGGTGACGCGATGTCCGGGGCGCCAGAACCGGCCCAGCTTCTTGATGTCCAGATGCAACAGATCACCCACCTGTGGGTACTCGTAGCGGTGGTCCGGGCGCGCTGGCGCCAGCTCGGCCAGTCGATGCAGACCGGCACGACGCATCAGCCGCGCGATCGTGCTCCGGCCGACGGGCAGTGCCAGCGAGATCTGGCGATAGGTCCGCCGCTGGCGACGCAGGGCGACTACCTGCTCGACGACCGGCGCCGGCGTGGCACTGGGGCAGCGAAGCGGGCGCGACGAACGGTCCTGGAGCCCTCCCGGGCCTTCCTCGCGGAAGCGGCGCAACCACTTGTAGGCCGTTCGAGTGCTCACACCCGCAGCGTGGGCGGCTTCTTCGACCCGAAGACCGTGCTCGATCACCCGTTCCACAAGCAGGGCTCGACCGCGAGGCGTAAGACGGGCATGTTTATGCAGGTTCATCCGGGGCTCCTGGGGTGCTGAATGGGTCGCACCTCCAGTGTTCCGGGATCACCCCGGATGAACAACCTACTGAGAGATCACA
>NZ_JARXRM010000028.1:208149-308030 GCF_029887875.1 Luteimonas endophytica | reverse complement strand
TGTGATCTCTCAGTAGGTTGTTCATCCGGGGTGATCCCGGAACACTGGAGGTGCGACCCATTCAGCACCCCAGGAGCCCCGGATGAACCTGCATAAACATGCCCGTCTTACGCCTCGCGGTCGAGCCCTGCTTGTGGAACGGGTGATCGAGCACGGTCTTCGGGTCGAAGAAGCCGCCCACGCTGCGGGTGTGAGCACTCGAACGGCCTACAAGTGGTTGCGCCGCTTCCGCGAGGAAGGCCCGGGAGGGCTCCAGGACCGTTCGTCGCGCCCGCTTCGCTGCCCCAGTGCCACGCCGGCGCCGGTCGTCGAGCAGGTAGTCGCCCTGCGTCGCCAGCGGCGGACCTATCGCCAGATCTCGCTGGCACTGCCCGTCGGCCGGAGCACGATCGCGCGGCTGATGCGTCGTGCCGGTCTGCATCGACTGGCCGAGCTGGCGCCAGCGCGCCCGGACCACCGCTACGAGTACCCACAGGTGGGTGATCTGTTGCATCTGGACATCAAGAAGCTGGGCCGGTTCTGGCGCCCCGGACATCGCGTCACCGGCGCTCGCCAGGGCACTTCGGATGGCGCCGGTTGGGAGTTCGTCCACCTTGCCATCGACGACCACTCCCGGATCGCCTTCGGTACCGTCGAGAACGACGAACGTGGCACCAGTGCGTGCCGGGCGCTGCTGCAAGCGCTACGGTACTACCGCGGCCTTGGCATCACCTTCGCCCGGGTCATGACCGACAACGGCGCCTGTTACAAGTCCCGGCTGTTCCGCCGGCTCCTGCGCCGACTGGGCCTGCGCCACCTGCGCACGCGCCCCTACACGCCCCGTACCAACGGCAAGGCCGAACGACTGGTCCAGACCACATTGCGCGAGTGGGCTTACGCTCGCTCCTATGACAGCTCAGACCAGCGGCGCCAGGCCCTGCCTCACTGGCTCCATCAGTACAACTGGCATCGACCACATGCCAGCCTCGGCTACCGGCCGCCTATCAGTCGCCTCCAGCGTCCACTGAACAACGTCCTGGGTTTACACACCTAGACGCCCGTGTCCGCAGGCCAGCGCCAGCCGAGGATCTCCGGCATGTCCTCGCCGTGGGCGTGGACGTACTGCCGGTGCGCGATCAGCCGGTGGCGCATCCGCTGCTTGGCGTAGGCCGCCCGGGCACCCAGCCCCGGGACCCGGTCGATCACGTCGATGACCAGGTGGAAGCGGTCGATGTCGTTGAGCACCGCCATGTCGAACGGGGTGGTGGTGGTGCCTTCCTCCTTGTAGCCGCGTACGTGCAGGTGGGCGTGGCCCGCGCGCCGGTAGGCCAGGCGGTGGATCAGCCACGGATAGCCGTGGTAGGCGAAGATGATCGGCCGGTCGCGGGTGAAGATGCCATCGAAGTCGCGGTCGGACAGGCCGTGCGGATGCTCGGACTCCGACTGCAGGGTCATCAGGTCGACCACGTTGACCACCCGCACGCGCAGCTCCGGGAACTCCTCGCGCAGGATCGCCACGGCCGCCAGCGTCTCCAGGGTGGGCACGTCGCCGCAGCAGGCCATCACCACGTCCGGCTCGCCGCCCTGGTCGCTGCTGGCCCATGGCCAGATGCCGACCCCGGCCTCGCAGTGGCGGATCGCCGCCTCCATGTCGAGGTACTGCGGCTGCGGCTGCTTGCCGGCGATGATCACGTTGACCAGATCGCGCGAGCGCAGGCACTGGTCGGCCACGCACAGCAGGGTGTTGGCGTCGGGCGGCAGGTAGACCCGGATCACGTCCGCCTTCTTGTTGACCACGTGATCGATGAAGCCCGGATCCTGGTGGCTGAAGCCGTTGTGGTCCTGGCGCCAGACATGCGAGCTGAGCAGGTAGTTGAGCGAGGCGATCGAGCGCCGCCACGGGATCTCGCGGCACACCTTCAGCCACTTTGCATGCTGGTTGAACATCGAGTCGACGATGTGGATGAAGGCCTCGTAGCAGGAGAACAGGCCGTGGCGGCCGGTCAGCAGGTAGCCCTCCAGCCAGCCCTGGCACAGGTGTTCGGACAGCACCTCCACCACCCGCCCGTCGGGGGAAAGGTGCTCGTCGACCGGCAGCAGCGGGCCGATGTGGCGCTTGCCGCTGGCCTGGTAGATGTCGGCGAGGCGGTTGGATGCGTTCTCGTCCGGAGCGAACACCAGGAAGTTGCGCGCCTCCAGGTTCTTCTCCATCACCTCGCACAGGTAGCCGCCGAGTACGCGCGTGGCCTCGGCGTCGACGGCGCCCGGGGCGGGGACGTCGACCGCGTGGCCGCGGTAGTCGGGCAGGCGCAGGTCGCGGAGCAGGGCGCCGCCGTTGGCGTGGGGCGATGCGCCCATCCGCCGGGTGCCGGCCGGCGCCAGTTCGCGCAGCGCAGCGACCGGGCCGCCGCGTTCGTCGAACAGCTCCTCCGGGCGGTAGCTGCGCATCCAGGCCTCGAGCTGCGCCAGGTGCCCGGGGTGGTCGCGCAGGCCCGCCAGCGGCACCTGGTGCGAACGCCAGGTGCCCGCCACCGGCTTGCCGTCGACGCTGGCGGGGCCGGTCCAGCCCTTCGGCGTGCGCAGCACCAGCACCGGCCAGCGCGGCCGTTTCGAAGGCGCGCCGGCGCGCGCCTCGGCCTGGATCGCGGCGATCCGGTCGAAGACCGTGTCCAGGGTTCGCGCCATGTCCCCGTGCACGGTGCCCGGGTCCTCGCCGCCGACGAAGAACGGCTCGTAGCCGTAGCCGCGGAACAGCTGCTGCAGCTCCTCCAGTTCCATGCGCGCGAAATAGCTCGGGTTGGCGATCTTCCAGCCGTTGAGGTGCAGGATCGGCAGCACGGCGCCGTCGCTGGCGGGGTTGAGGAACTTGCTGGCGTGCCAGCTGGCGGCCAGCGCGCCGGACTCGGCCTCGCCGTCGCCGATCACGCAGGCGACGGTGAGCGCGGGATTGTCGAACACCGCGCCGTAGGCGTGCGCCAGCGAATAGCCGAGTTCGCCGCCCTCGTGGATCGAGCCGGGCGTCTCCGGGGCGACGTGGCTGGGGATGCCGCCGGGGAAGGAGAACTGGCGGAACAGCAGGCGCATGCCCTCGGCGTCCAGCGAGACCTCGGGGTAGACCTCGCTGTAGCTGCCTTCCAGCCAGGTGTTGGCGACCATCGCCGGTCCGCCATGCCCGGGCCCGGCGATGTACAGCATCTCGAGGTCGCGCTCGCGGATCAGCCGGTTGAGGTGCACGTAGATGAAGTTGAGGCCGGGCGTGGTGCCCCAGTGGCCGAGCAGCCGCGGCTTGACGTGGTCGAGCGTCAGCGGCTCGCGCAGCAGCGGATTGTCCTTCAGGTAGATCTGGCCGACCGAGAGGTAGTTGGCCGCGCGCCACCAGGCGTCCATGCGCCGCAGCAGTTCGCGGTCGGGCCCGGTGCTCGTGCTGGTGCTGGCGTTGCTGGGCATGCCTGTCTCCGGGGCCGGCGCGGGGGCGCCGCACGCGGCGCCAGCCCGAGTATGGCCAAGGCCGGGTCATGGTCGCGTGGCGGCGTGGCGCCGCCTTCGCGGCTCAGCGGCGTGCGGCCGGTCGCACGCCGGGCGACCGCCGCGAACGCCCACGGGTGCCACCGCACCCGCCGAATCGGCGAGAATCCCGGTTCTTCCCCAAGGATCCTCCGCATGGCCGGTGCCAGCCTGCTCACCCTGCTCGACGACATCGCCAGCATCCTCGACGACGTGTCGGTGCTGACCAAGGTCGCCGCCAAGAAGACCGCCGGCGTGCTCGGCGACGACCTGGCGCTCAACGCCCAGCAGGTGACCGGGGTCAAGGCCGACCGCGAGCTGCCGGTGGTCTGGGCGGTGGCCAAGGGGTCGGCGCTCAACAAGGTGATCCTGGTGCCGGCGGCGCTGGCGATCAGCGCCTGGCTGCCGTGGGCGGTGCTGCCGCTGATGATGATCGGCGGCGCGTATCTGTGCTACGAGGGCTTCGAGAAGATCGCCCACAAGATCCTGCACCGCGACGAGGCGGCGCGGCGCCACGCCGAGCACCTGCAGGCGATCGCCGACGAAGGCGTCGACGTGGTGGCGCGCGAGCGGCAGAAGATCAAGGGCGCGATCCGGACCGACTTCATCCTCTCGGCCGAGATCATCGTGCTCTCGCTGGGCGTGGTGGCGGGCCAGCCGTTCCTGCAGCGGGTGCTGGTGCTGGTGGCGATCGCCGCGGCGATGACTGTGGGCGTGTACGGGCTGGTGGCGGCCATCGTGAAGCTGGACGACCTCGGGCTGCACCTGGCCGGCCGCGGCGGCGCGCGCGCGGCGATCGGCCGCGCCATCCTGGCCGGCGCACCGTGGCTGATGAAGGGACTGTCGGTGGCCGGCACGGCGGCGATGTTCCTGGTCGGCGGGGGCATCCTGGTGCATGGGGTGCCGGCACTGCATCACGCCATCGAGGCGGCGCTCCCCGACGGAATGCTGGGCTCGCTCGGTGCGGCGCTCGCCAACGCGGCGGCCGGCATCGTCGCCGGTGCGGTGGTGCTCGCCGCGGTCTCGCTGTTCCAGCGCCTGCGCGGCGGCGCGGCAATGGCCCACTGAGCCGGCGGCGACCGATCGCGTCGTGACCGGCCTGCCGCCGCCGGCGATCATCGCGCGGGCCAGGCCGCTGGCTCCGCGGCGAGAGCGGCCCGCGCCGGACCCGGAGCCCCGCGGCGCTTGCCGTGGACAGGCGCATCGCCGGCGATGCTGCGGCGGGGGCCGGTGAGCGCGATGGAGGCACGGGTCGACGTGGCGGTGATCGGCGGCGGCGCGGCCGGGTTGATGTGCGCGCGGGTCGCCGGGGCGCGCGGCCTGCGGGTGCTGGTGCTGGAAGGGGCCAACCGCGTCGGCAAGAAGATCCTGATGTCCGGGGGCGGGCGCTGCAACTTCACCAACACCGGCACCGCGCCGGAGAACTTTCTCTCCGCCAACCCGCACTTCTGCAAGTCGGCGCTGGCGCGGTACACCCCCTGGCAGTTCCTGGAGCTGGTGGAGCGGCACCGCATCGCCTGGCACGAGAAGGAACTCGGCCAGCTGTTCTGCGACGAGTCGTCGAAGCTGATCGTGCGGATGCTGCTGGACGAGTGCGCGCGGGCCGGGGTGCGCATCGAGACGCAGTGCGGCATCGAGCGGGTGGAGGTGCAGGACGACGGCGCCTTCGCGATCGACGGCCGCTTCGGCCGGGTCGTCGCCGGCAAACTCGTCGTCGCCAGCGGCGGACTGTCGATCCCGAGCATGGGCGCGAGCGGTTTTGGCCATGCGCTGGCGCGCCAGTTCGGCCACGCGCTGCAGCCCACCCGTGCCGGGCTGGTGCCGCTGACCCTCAGCGGCCGCCACCTGGAGCGGCTCGGGGACCTGAGCGGCGTGGCGCTGCCGGTCGCCGCGACCTGCAACGGGCAGACGTTCCGCAATGCGATGCTGCTCACGCACCGCGGCGTCAGCGGTCCGGCGATCCTGCAGATCTCGTCCTACTGGCAGCCCGGCGATCCATTGCAGCTGGACCTGCTGCCCGGGCGGGACGCGCTCGCGCTGCTGCAGCGCTGGCAGCGCGAGCGCCCGGCCGCCGAGCTGCGCACGCTGCTGGGCGAGGTGATGCCGAAGCGCTTCGCGCAGCGCCTGTGCGAGCACTGGCTGGCGAGCCGGCCGATGCGGCGATACCTCCCGGCGGAGCTGCAGGCGATGGCCGCGACGTTGCGCGAGTGGCCGCTGGTCGCCAGCGGGACCGAGGGGTACCGCACGGCCGAGGTCACGCTGGGTGGGGTGGATACCGGCGAGGTGTCGTCGTCGAGTTTCGAGTCGCGGCGGGTGCCGGGGCTGTACTTCGTCGGCGAGGTGCTGGACGTGACCGGCTGGCTCGGCGGCTACAACTTCCAGTGGGCCTGGGCGTCGGCGCATGCGGCAGGGGAGGCGCTGTGAGGTCCGCGGGCGCGGGGAGGCGGGCCGGGGAGGCGTGACACGTCGCTCCCCGATGCGCGTTCGGTCGTCACTCATCCCCGGCCCGCCCGGTGGCGATGGAGCGATCTGGCCGGGAAGCGGCTCGCGGAACGCTCGTGCGGCGTCGATTTTGTTTTTCCGCTTTGCGCGAGATGCCGCGTGGCTCTTCCGGCGTTCGGCCGCGCACCTGCGGTCGCCCGCCGGAGCAGTCAGGAACGCCGCGTGGTGCTTGTGGCCGGCTGAACGGTAAAGGTGCGGTTCTTCAGGCCGCCGGGGGCGGGCCGATAAGGCACGTACCGGCAGTTTCCGTCGGCGGCGCGTTCGCCGCCTGCGGCGCCATCACGCAGATGAACGCCATGAGTACGCCCCCCCCGAACAGCTTCGCCGCACTCCGGGCCAGGTTTTCACAAACCGGGCTCAAGACCCGCTTCCTGATCCTGGGGTTGTCCAGCGCCGCCGCCCTGGTCGCCATGGCCGGGTTCGGCCTCTATGCCGAGCGCAACGCGCTGCTGAGCGAGCGCCAGGCCGCGGTGCGCGCCACCGTCGACGTCGCCCACGGCGTGATCGAGGGCTACGTGGCGCTCGCCGCCGACGGCACCCTGGACCAGGCCGAGGCCCGGGCCGGCGCGCTGGCGGCGGTGCGCCGGCTGCGCTACGGCGCCAGCGGCGACGACTACTTCTGGATCAACGACATGCACCCGCGCATGGTCATGCATCCGATCAACGCGAAACTGGACGGACAGGACCTGAGCGAGTACGAGGACCCCGAAGGCACACGGCTGTTCGTGGCCTTCGTCGACCAGGTGCGTGCGCACGGCTCGGGCTTCGTGCCCTACCTGTGGCCCAAGCCGGGCCATGAGGAGCCGGTGGCCAAACTGTCCTACGTGCGCGGCGTGGAGGCCTGGGGCTGGGTCGTGGGCTCGGGCGTCTATCTCGACGACGTCGACGCCGCGGTGTGGGCGACCGGCCGGCAGGTCGGCGGTTTCTTCCTGGTCACCCTGATGCTGCTGCTGGGACTGAGCTGGGCGATCGCCCGGAGCATCGTCCGGCCGGTCTCGGCCGCCACCACGGCCGCGCGTCAGATCGCCGCCGGCCAACTCGACGGCGCGGCGCTGCAGGGCGGGCGCGACGAGGTCGGTCAGCTGCTCGAGGCGATGCAGACCATGCGCGACCGCCTTGGCGCGGTCATCGCCGGCCAGGTGGAGATGGAGCGCCGCCACGATGCCGGTGAGCTCAGCTACCGGATCGACACCGGCGCCTTCGAAGGCGCGTACGCCGAGATGGCCGCCAAGACCAATGCCCTGGCCGCATCGCACATCGACGTGATGAACCGCCTGGCGGAACTGACCCAACGCTACGCGGTGGGCGACCTGTCCGCCGACATGCCGCAACTGCCCGGCGAGAAGGCCGCGCTGACCGAGGCGATGCGCGCGACCAAGCGCAACCTCGGTGCGGTCAACGCGGAGATCGGGCGCCTGGCCGCCGCGGCCGCGCAGGGCGACTTCAGCGCCCGCGGCGACGAATCGCAGTACCAGTTCGCATTCCGCGAGATGGTCACCGCGCTCAACACCCTGATGAGGGAAGCGGATGCCGGCCTCACCGATGTCGGCAGGATCATGGCGGCGCTGGCGGATGGCGACCTGACCCAGCGCGTGGAGCGCAGCCACCAGGGCGCGTTCGGCGAGCTGGCCGGCGACGTCAACCGGACCGTCGAGCGGCTGGCGACCATCGTCCGCGGGATCCAGGCCTCGGTGGCCTCGATCCGCACCGCTTCGGGCGAGATCGCCGCCGGCAACTCGGATCTTTCGGCGCGGACCGAACAGCAGGCCGCGTCGCTGGAGGAGACCGCCAGCTCGATGGAGGAACTGACCTCCACGGTGAAGGCGAACGACGAGGGCGCGCGCCAGGCCAACCAGCTGGCCGCCGGTGCCGGGCAGGTGGCCGAGGCCGGGGGCAAGGTGGTGGCCGAGGTGGTGACCACCATGGGCGCGATCAGCGAATCGTCGAAGCGCATCTCCGACATCATCGGCGTGATCGACGGCATCGCTTTCCAGACCAATATCCTGGCGCTCAACGCCGCGGTGGAAGCTGCGCGCGCCGGCGAACAGGGCCGCGGGTTCGCGGTCGTGGCCTCGGAAGTGCGCAGCCTGGCGCAGCGTTCGGCAGCCGCCGCCAAGGAGATCAAGTCGCTGATCGAGGACTCGACGCGCAAGGTGGCGCTGGGCACCAGCCTGGTGGACCGCGCGGGCACCACCATGCAGGAGATCGTGACCTCGGTGAAACGGGTCAACGACCTGATGAGCGAGATCACCGCGGCCAGCGCCGAGCAGAGCTCGGGCATCGAGCAGGTCAACCTGACGGTGATGCAGCTCGACGAGATGACCCAGCAGAACGCCGCACTGGTGGAGGAAGCGAGCGCCGCGGCGCGCAGCCTGGAGGATCAGGCCGGCGGGCTGGCGACGGCGGTGGCGGTGTTCCGCATCGGCCAGGAGACGGCGGGGCCGCGGCAGCCGGCGTCGCCGACCCCGGCGGCGGCGCGTCCGGTGCCCCGGGCGGCATCCGGCGGAGCTGCCGGAGGGCGCAGTGCGGGCTCAGGTACGCGGCCCGCACCGAAGGCGCCCCCGCCCCGGCCTTCGCTGGCCGCCGCCGAGGACGACTGGCAGGAGTTCTGAACGATTGGCGGCGCCGGCCGGCCGACCTGGCCGGCGGGGCCGCCATCCGCGTGGATCCTTGTGGATCGTGAGCGACTGCTGCGCGAACATGCCCGGCAGGGCGTTTTCCGGTCGCCCGCATCTCGCGGGAGGACGCCGTGATCGATCCGCTCAGCGCCGACTAGGCGCGCCGCCGCCGACGACCAGGCGGACGCTCAACGCCCGCCGCCGCTGTCGGGGTCGCGGATCGGCGGAATGGTCGGATCGGTCGGCTGATCGGGCATCGGATCGATGGGCCGGTCGGGCACCGGGTCGCGGCCCGGGTTCGGCACCTGGCCGGGGATCGGGTCGGGCCGGTCTGGGTCCTGTCTTGGATCGTGGGTCTGCATCGTTATGCGGCTCCGTGGTCCGGTCGCCCGACGATGCGCGCGCGAGCGCGTGGCCTGCGTGAAAACGGAGCGCGGACGGACCGCGCCTGCCGCCGAGGTCGCGGCCACCGGGTCATTTCGCCGGGCCGCTCAATCTGGCCGGCTCGGCGCCGATATCGAATGCGCCCCCGCTCCAGTGTCCCTTCGCCATGCTCGTCATCGCCGGTTTCGTCGTCGTCATCCTCAGCGTGGTGGGCGGCTATCTGCTTTCGCACGGCCAGCTGCTCGCGCTCTGGCAGCCGTTCGAGCTGCTGATCATCGGCGGTGCCGCCCTGGGCGCGTTCGTCGCCGGCAACCCGATGAAGGTGGTCAAGGGCGCCGCCCGCGGTATCCCCGGCCTGCTGAAGGGACCGAAATACACTCGCGACGACTACCTCGAAATCCTGTCGATGGTCTACGACCTGCTGCAGAAGATCCGCCGCGAGGGATTCATCGGCATCGAATCCGACATCGAGCAGCCCGGCAGCAGCGCGCTGTTCGCCCGCTACCCGCGGCTGGCCGCCGACCATCACCTGATGGAGTTCGTGACCGACTGCCTGCGGCTGATGGTGGGCGGCGGCCTGGCGCCGCACGAACTGGAGCAGTTGCTCGAGGTGGAGCTGGAAACCCACCATGCCGAAGCGGCCGAGCCGGCCCACGCCGTGCAGACCCTGGCCGATTCCCTGCCCGGTTTCGGCATCGTTGCCGCGGTGCTCGGGATCGTGATCACGATGGGCATGCTGGGCGGCGAGACCTCGGCGATCGGCGCGCACGTGGCCGCGGCGCTGGTCGGCACCTTCCTCGGCATCCTGCTGGGCTACGGTTTCGTGGGCCCGCTGGCCTCGGCGCTCGCGCACCGCGCCCACGAGGAAGGCAAGGCGTTCGAGATCATCAAGATGGCGCTGGTCTGCAACCTGCGCGGCTATGCGCCGCAGGTGGCGATCGAGTTCGCGCGCAAGCTGCTGTTCTCCGACGTGCGCCCCAGCTTCACCGACCTGGACGTCCGGCTGCGCGCGCGCAAGGCCGCGGGATGAACGCCACCGAACAGCCGATCATCATCGTGCGCCGCGTGCGCAAGGTGGCCGGCAAGCACCACGGCGGCTCGTGGAAGGTCGCCTTCGCCGACTTCGCCATCGCGATGATGGCGTTCTTCCTGGTGATGTGGCTGATGGCGGTCGCCTCGCCGCAGGAGAAGGCCGCGATCTCGGAGTACTTCCGCAATCCCAGCGCGGTGCCCGGCACCAGCCTGGTGCCCTCGGCGGGCGCGATCGGCGCCGGCGGCGCCGCCAACGATGTCATCCGCGTCAGCGGAGCGATGGACCCCCCGACCGGCCCGGGCACCGACATCGGCGGCGCCACCGATGCCGCGGAACAGGCCCTGCGCGAGCAGGACCGGCGCCAGCTCGAGGCGCTCGAGCGCGAACTGGAAGCGGCGATCGAGGCCAGCCAGGCGATGGCGCCGTTCAAGGACCAGCTGCTGCTCGACATCACCCCGGAAGGATTGCGCATCCAGATCGTGGACCGGCAAAACCGGCCGATGTTCGAGCTCGGCCGGGCCGAGCTGATGCCGTACGCCGATGCGATCCTGCGCGAGCTGGTGGTGTCGCTGGACGCGGTGCCCAACCGCCTCAGCCTGGGTGGACACACCGACGAGACGCCCTACCAGGGCGGCGAGCGCAGCTACGGGAACTGGGAGCTGTCGGCCGATCGCGCCAACGCCGCACGCCGCGCGCTGGTGGGCGGGGGGCTGCCGGAAGGGAAGGTGGCCCGGGTGGTCGGGCTCGGCGCTTCGGTGCCGTTCGACAAGGCCGACCCGCGCGGTGCCGTCAACCGCCGCATCAGCCTGATCGTGATGAACCGTGCCGCGGACGAGGCCGCGGCCGAAGGCACGTTCCATGCGGTCGCAGGAGGCGACGCGGTCGCCGCCTTGCGCTGACGGCAGCGCCGCCGCCGCGGCCGCATGACCTGCGGAATCATGGCGACGTGACGTCGAACGGCGCGGCGCGCGCGACCTCGCCGCGGGTCGCCAATTCGCGAGGTGTGCGCCGGCTGGCGGGTGGCCGCTGGCATGTTGGCGAGGGCTTCACCGCAGCCCTGCCAGGGTGGCGCTTTCCGCCGCGGACACCCGCCATGACCGAGCGCAACGAAAAGGCCGACAAGAGCACCGGCGAGAGCCGCCATGAACCGGCCGGTGCGCGGGTGCCGCGCGAGCGCCGGCGACAGGCGAACACGGCGGTGAACGACCAGAAGGCTTCGAAGGGCGACGCGTTCTCGCGTGGCGACAACGTTTCCGGCGAGAGCAACGACCCGAGCCTGGTGCACGGGCCGACCCGGGTCCGCAAGGTGCCTCCGGGCGACGCGGACGCCTGAGCGCAATGGCCTACCAGACCGCCTTCGCAGCGGAGGAGCCGTCGGTCGAGGCGGTGGCGTCGCTGCCCGGTACGACCGTGCTCGAGTTCGGTGCGTCCTGGTGCGGGCACTGCATCGCCGCGCAGCGGCTGGTGCAGCCGTTGCTGGAGACCCGCGGCGACCTGCGCCACCTGCGTATCGAGGACGGCCGTGGCAAGCCGCTCGGGCGCGCCTACCGGGTCAAGCTCTGGCCCACCCTGGTGCTGCTGCGCGACGGCCGGGAAGTGGCCCGACTGGTGCGCCCGCAGGACGCCGGCGAGATCGAACGCGCGCTCGCCGCGTTGGACGCGGGGTAGCCGGACCGACCGGGTCCCGGCGAACGGCGTCCGGCTGGACCCTGGCGTCGGCGGCGTTTCGAGGCGCGGGCGGCGCCGGCCCTCGGGTCGGTCGCGATGAACGGCCGTCGCGCCGGCCACGCCTCGGTGCTTGCCGCCGTCGGGCGGATGGCACGGCCGTCACGCGCGGCCGCCTAGACTGCGGCCCTTCGCGCCGGCACGGCGCATGCGACTTGAGGAGACAGGATGAAGATGCCCGAGGGAACCCTGGTAGTGGTCGCGGACGGCGGCGGCGCGCGCGTGTTCCGCAACGTCGGCGACGAGCGCGCCCCGGCGTTGAGGCAGGAGGGCCTGCTCGAGCTGATGAACATGAACGACGATGGACCGGCCGGCTCGATGCCGTCCGAATCCAGCGGCATGCAGATCGACGAGGCCACCTTCGCCAAGCAGCTGGCGCAGGGCTTGAACGAAGGCGCGCTGAAGAACGCCTACCGGCACCTGGTGCTGATGGCCGACCCGCAGACGCTGGGCCGGATCCGCCCGCTGCTGCACAAGCAGACCGAAGAGCGGCTGCTCGCGGAAGTGGCCAAGACCTTCACCAACGCCCCGCTCGAGGACATCGAGCGCGCGCTGGCGTAGACGCCATCGGGCCGGCTGACCTGACGGCGCCGGCGTCCCGTCTTCAGCCGGCCCAGGGCAGGTTGAACGCCAGCAGCCCGGCGCCCGCCGTGCAGATCGCCGCCGCGGCCAGCACCAGCAGGCCGTCGCCGGCGACCAGGGCGAGGCCGATGACGGTCAGCGCGGCGCCCGCCAGCGAGTTCGCGAACGGCACCAGTTCCATCGGTGGCATGGTCAGCGCGATCGACATGCACACCAGCGCCACCGGGTACGCGGCGGCCCCGCCGGTATCGGCCAGCCGCCGCAGCCGCGGCCGGATCAGGCGGTCGAGCACCCGCGCCGCCGGGCGCAGCGCCCGCACCGCGCGCTGCAGCGGGCCACGCCGCACGGGCCGGCGCAGCGCCCAGCCGGGCAGCCAGAAACTGCGCCGCCGCAGCAGCAGCTGTGCGGCCACCAGCAGGACCACCACCGCCATCGCGGTGGGCAGCCCGGGGATGCCGCTGAGCGGCGACAGCACGATCACTCCCGGAACCAGCAGCAGCGGGCCGAACGAACGCGCGCCGGCCGCGTCGAGCAGATCGGCGACCGACAGCCGCGCCTGCCCCTCGGCGGCGCGGGCGAGACGGTCGAGCAGGTCCTCCATGCCGGCGACCGTGTCGCCGGCCGGCGATACTGGGAAGCGTTGTTCCACGGCGGTGCGCGGGGTGGGTTGCGGCCACCCTAGCGGCGTGGGCATGGGCGCGGCGTGGAGGGGGCGCCGCCGCACTCACCCGCCATCGGTGCCCGCGTCGGCATCCGGGTGGCGCGTGCGCCAGGCGGCAAGCGCCTCGCCGTACAGCGCGAGCTCGTCGGCATACAGGTCGTACACACAGGTCTGGCAGCCGCTCTCGCAGCAGTCGCTCGGCAACGGCTTCGGTGGCGGCTGCGGTCGTGGATCCGGATCGTGGTCGACGGCCCGGCGCCTGGCGTGTTCCGGTGGCGTGGTCACGCCATCGATGATGCCGCATCGGTACGCGGGCGGGGGTGGAGGCGGCTTTTTCCACCGCGGCGGCGGCGCGGCTCCCGGCGCTAGGGCTGCGCGGGCGCGCCGGCTTCGGCCGTGCCTGCCGGGAACGCCAGCACCACGTTCGGCGCCGGGCGCTCGCGCTGGCGCAGCGCGCCCGCGCCGGGCTCCAGCGGCTCCCAGCCCGCGGTGCCCAGGGCCTCGATCGCGGCCAGGCGGCCGAGCAGCTGGAAGCGCGCCAGCTCGAACGGCAGCCCTTCGCCGCCGAGCGGGGAGGGCGAGTCGGCGACGTGGAAGTGCAGGTGCGCGCGCCGCGAATCGCCGGTGGAGCCGAGCGCGCCGAGGACGGCGCCGGCCGCCACCCGTTCGCCGGGATCGACCCGCACGCTGCCGGGGGCGAGATGTTCGTAGAACACGTGGCGGCCGTCGTCCAGGCGCAGCACCACGTGATTGCCGGCGGCATCGGCCAGCGCGCGCTTGGCGGGCGGACCATCGGCACCGGCCTCCGGGTAGTCGTCCCGCGTGGCGACCACGGTCGCGTCCGCGACCGCCAGCACGTCCTCGCCGTAGCCCCACGCCTGTTGCGGGGCAGCGGCGCCGTCCGGCGCCAGGCGCCCGGCGTCGTCCAGCCGGAACCAGTCGATCGCCAGCCGCCCGGGCAGCGTCGCCCGTCCCTCGGCGGCGTAGAACACGCGGCGGTGGCCGCGTTCCCATTCGGGCCCGTAGACCGCCGCCCACGGGCCTCCGCGCAGCGGCGGCCCCAGCGCCGCCGCCCGCGCCCGGATCGCCGTCACGGCGCCTTCCACGACGAAAGTTTCCGCTCCCTCGCCGCCCGCCTCCGCATACCCGATGCGGTGGCGGAGGGCCGCAGGTGCTGTTCCCGGCGGCACCGCCAGTTCCAGGTACAGCACCCGCCGCGCGCCGGGGGGCAGGCTGGCGGGGTCCGCGGCATCGCCCGCGGGAGCGATCGGCGCCAGCCGCGACCGCAGTCGCGGGCCCTCGAACCGCTCCAGTACCACGCCGCTGGCCGCGTCCAGGACCTCCACGGCCCGCGGCGCCAGCGGCTGCCGGGAAAAATTGGTCAGGTGGACCTCGTAGACCAGCAGGTCGCGGCCCTCCACGGCGAACGGCGCCGGCGCCACCGGAACCCGCAACTCGAAGGATTCGCGCACCGCGCCGGCGGCCCGGACGGGCAGCGTCGACAGGCAGGCCAGCGCGAGCATCGCGCCCAAGACAACGTGCCGCATCGGCAAGTTCCGGATGACCGGCGCCCAGGCTAGGGCCCCGGTGACGCGCGCGGATGTGCCGGAAGGCCGGGGTGGGGGCGTCCGATCGTCGACGCGCGCGCTGCTGAAGCCAGGGGCGCGACCAGACCGGCTGCACGCCCAGGAGATGCCCCCCGAACGGCTGCTCCGGCCGGTCAGACGCGGGCACCGCCCGGCCAGGGCGAGGCGCAGCGCTTGCCCGCGCGCTTGGCGATGTAGAGCGCCTCGTCGGCGCGCTTGAGCGCCGCCGACAGCTGGATGCGCGCGGGATCGGCGACGTGGTAGCCGACGCTGCACGACGCCTGGCCGCCGCTGCTGGTGGCGTAGCGCGCCGTCACGGCGGAGACCGCCTCGATGAGCTTGGCGGCGACCCGGCCTGCGGCGGCGTCGTCGGCGACCTGGACCGCGACCACCGCGAATTCGTCGCCGCCCATGCGCGCCAGCAGGTCGTCGTCGCGCAGCGCCTCGTCCAGCGCCGCCGCGACGTCGACGAGCAGGGCATCGCCGACCGCGTGGCCGAGGTCGTCGTTGACCGCCTTGAAGTCGTCCAGGTCCACGAAGAACGCCGCCACCGGCTGTTGCGCCGCGGCCGCAGCCTGCCAGCACCGCTGGGCGCGAATGTCGAAGCCGGACCGGTTGAGCAGGCCGGTCAGCGGGTCGCGGTCGGCGCGGTCGGCCAGTTCGCGCTGCCGCGCCCGCTCCAGGGTGACGTCGCGCAGCATCACGTGCACCCCGTCGACCCGGCCGCGGTGGTCGTGCTGCGGAATGAAGACCGCATGCCAGGTGCGCAGCACCGCGCCGTGCGGATCCTCCAGCTCCACCTCGTGCTGCTCGCCCTCGAGCGCGCGGTAGATCCCCTCGACGAAATACGGCGTGGCCGGCTCCCGGATCAGCTCCACCAGCGGGCTGCCGACGATCTGCGTGGCCGGGCGCTGCAGCTCCTCCAGCCAGCCGCGGTTGGCGAACTCGACCCGGCCGTTGCGGTCCAGGAACATCAGCAGCAGCGGCAGGGCGTCGGCGAGAGTGGCCAGGCGCCGCTGTCCGCGCCTGGTCGCCGCCTGCGCTTCGCGTTCGCGGGTGATGTCCTGGACCGTGCCGACGAAGCCGGTATGCGCGCCGTCCACGGTCACCCGCGCCGCGCGCACCTGCACGGTGACGACGCGTCCATCGGCATGCAGGAAGCGGTGCTCGCCGGAATAGCGGCCCTCTTCGCTGCCGGCCGCCTTTACCCACTCCGCGTGCACGCGCTCGCGGTCGTCGGGGTGAACGGCAGCGGCCCAGCCGTGGCCCAGCGCCTGCGCCCCGTCCAGCCCCGAAAGCCGCTCGAAGGTACGGTTGACGTAGGTGCACATCCCGGCGACGTCGGTATGGAACAGGCCCAGCGGCGCGGCGTCGTTGATCGCGGCCATCTCGGCGGTCCGGGCGCGCAGCGCCTGTTCGGTGCGGCGCTGCTCGGTGATGTCCTGGGCGTAGGCCAGCACGATCGGCGGTTGCCCCGCAGCGCGGAACAGGCGGTTGTGGTAGATCCAGGTGCGCGGCGCGCCGCTGCGGTGCAGCGGCGTGATCAGGCCACGATCCTCGCCGTGGGCGCGGATCCGCGCCAGGTATTCGGCGAACGGCTGCTGTGCCCCGGACGGGAGATATTCCGAGAGGCGGTGCCCGATCATTTCGGCCGCATCGCGTCCCAGCGCGGCGGCGGCGGCGGGATTCAGCGCGATCAGCACGCCATCCAGGTCGTGGGTGCAGAAGCAGCCGAGGCTCTGCTCGAACACCGCGCGATAGCGTTGTTCGCTCTCGGCCAGGCGCTGTTGCGCCTCGCGCTGCGCGGTGACGTCCAGGACGATCGCGATTCGGCAGTCGCGGCCCTGGAAGCGGATCCGGTCGGTGTGGACCTGGACGCTGAGGGCGCGGCCGTCGGCGGTGACGTGGCGGCAGTCGCGGGGGTCGCGACGGTCTCCCGGAGCCGCGCGCAGTTCGTCGATGAACGCGTCGTGCTCCTCCGGGGCGCGGACGTCAAGCGCGCTGAGCGCCAGCATCGCCTCGCGGGAGTAGCCGTAGAACTCCAGCGCCGCCTCGTTCACCGCCAGCAGGGCGAGCGTGTGCTCGTCGTACACGAACACAGGCGCCGGGTTGCGGTCGAACAGCGCCCGCAGTTCCTGGCGGGACTCGCGCTCCTCGTTCTCGTTGCGTTGCCGCACCGAGGCATAGCGCAGCGACCGCTCCAGGGTGTCGGCGCGCGCCTCGGCCTTGCGCAGGTAGTCCTGGGCCCCGGCGGCGATCGCCTGGTCGCCGATGCCGGCTTCGTCGTTGCCGGTCAGCACGATCACCGGCACCCCGGGGTAGCGGCCGACGATGCGTTCGACGCCCTCCAGCCCGCGGCAGTCGGGCAGCCCCAGGTCGAGCAGCACCGCATCGTACGGGCTGGTCGCCAGCATCTGCAGCGCCGCGCCGAGGGTGGGGGCGAAATCGACGCGACGGCTCGCGTGCTGCGCGCGCTTGAGCAACGCCGCGTAGAGCATCGCGTCGCTCCGGGTGTCCTCGACCAGCAGGATGGTCTGCGCCGGGTTCATCCGCCCCAGGGTAATCGAACACGCCGCAGGAAGACGTGCGCGAAGACGCTGTCCGCGGCTACCGGCCGCGTTCGTCCACCGGCTAGGCTTGGCGGCCCGATCGAGGAGACCCATCCATGGCCGCGCCCCTGTCGATGTACCAGGCTTCCGTTCCCGTGTTCTCGCGGATGCTGGGCAACCTGGCCCACCTGCTGCGCCGCGGCATGGCGCATGCCCGCGCGACCGGCACGGCCGAGGCGCTGCTGGATGCGCGGCTGGCGCCCGACATGTACCCGCTGCTGCGCCAGGTGCAGATCGCCACCGATCTGGCCTGCGGCGGCGCCGCGCGGCTGGCGGGCGCCGAACCGGAGCCGATCGCCGACACAGAAGCCGATTTCGACGCGCTGCTGGCCCGCATCGTGCGGGCGCGCGCCTGCCTGGAAGGCTTCGGCCCGGAGCGGATCGACGGCTCGGAGGATCGACCGATCTCCATCCACGTGCCTACCGGCGGTGCGCTGGACTTCGACGGCAGCGGGTATCTCACCGGCTTCGTGCTACCCAACCTCTACTTCCACGTCTGCATGGCCTACGCGATCCTGCGCAACCAGGGGGTGGCGCTGGGGAAGCTAGACTACTTCGGCGTCGAGGCGCCGGCGCCGGCGTCTGATTAGGGTCCGCGGGCGAGGGCGGGCGCCGCGTCAGAGGGTCGCCGCGGCGGTGAGCGGCGGCCAGGCGGGCCAGTGCGCGCGACCGCCCAGCGCCGCCATTTCCACCAGCACCGCCGCGCCCGCGACCTCGGCACCCTGGCGCTCTACCAGCGCCAGCGCCGCCAGCAGGGTCCCGCCGGTGGCGAGCACGTCGTCGACGAGCAATGCGCGCGCCCCGGGCGGCAACGCGTCGGCGTGCATTTCCAGGCGGTCGCTGCCGTACTCGAGCGCGTAGTCCTGGGCCAGGGTGCGCGCCGGCAGCTTGCCGGGCTTGCGGACCGGCACGAACCCGACCTGCAGCGCATGCGCCAGCGCCGCCCCGAGGATGAAGCCGCGCGACTCGATCCCCGCCACCGCGTCCAGCCGGGTGCCGCGCCAGGGGGCGGCCATCGCGTCCACCGCGGCGGCGAACGCGCTCCGGTCGGCCAATGCCGGCGTGATGTCCTTGAAAGCGATTCCGGGTCTGGGGAAGTCGGGGACCTCGCGGATCAGTGCCTGCCACTCGCCCATGCGCCACCCCGCCCGGAAACGCCGCATCGTACAGGCGCTCCCTGGCCGCGCCCGCCGCCGCCACGCTGGCGATTCAGGACGGGTCCAGGGACCGCCTGCGCGCGCAGCGGCGGGATTGCGATGGGAAGCTGCGCCCTGGGCCCGGCGCGTCGCGGTTCGACCGCTGGGCCGGTTCACCGCCCGTTCGCACCGCCGGGGCGAGCATCCGCCGCACCTCCCACCCTGCGAAGGAGTGCGCCATGAAAGCCATCGCCAACCTGATCTGTCTGGGGGCGCTTGCGCTGGCCGGGGCGGCTGCGGCACAGCCGGCCTACGGCCCGGAGGACGAGGGCCGCCGCTTCGACGATGGCAGCCGCGTGGTCTGCGAAGACGTGGAGGTGCAACGCAACAGCACCGACCCCAACCGCGTGGGCGGCACCGTCGCCGGCGCAGTGATCGGCGGCCTGGTCGGCAATCAGGTGGGCAGCGGCGACGGCCGCAAGCTCGCCACCGCGGGCGGCGCGATCGCAGGCGGCGCGATCGGCCGCAAGGTTCAGGGCGACCGGCAGGAGGCCGCCGGGGACCGCATCGTCGAGACCCGCTGCCAGCGCGTCCGGCGCTGAGCTCGGCGCCGTCGCTCGCACCGGGGCGGACATGGATGTCCCGCGGCCGCGGCGGCCGGCGGGCGCAGGCCGGGTCGCGCTGCGGTCGCGCGCCTGGTTGCGTGGCGACCGATCGGCGCTATCTTGGACGCCCCGTTCCATCGAGCGATGCCGATGCGTCCACCCGTCCTTTCACTCGCGCTGCTGCTTGCCTCCGGCGCGGTCCATGCCGGGCCGCAGGTCTATGGCGAACCGCTGCCGCCGGGAGAGGCTGTCCCGGTTTCGGCCGCGATCGCCGATTTCACCGCCCACGCGGAGACGCCGCGCCGCTTCAGCGGCCGCATCGCCCAGGTCTGCCAGGCCAAGGGCTGCTGGATGATGCTGGAGCAGGATGGGCGCGCCGCGCGGGTGATGTTCGGCGACCACGCCTTCTACATCCCCAAGGACAGCACCGGCGCCGCCGAGGTGCACGGCGTGCTGACGCGGCACGAACTGACCGAAGCGGCCGCGCGACACCTGGCCGAGGACGCAGGTCAGGCTGCCCCGGCACCGAGCGTCGAGTACCGGATCGTCGCCGACGGCGTGGAGATCGCCGCGCCCTGACGCGCGTTGCAGCAGGTCTACGCCATGCGCTGCGCGCCGCCCGGCCGGCCGGGTTCGGCGGCGTCGCATGACGCGCGCCGCCGCCAGCGACGGAGTTTGCGCCGGTGCTCAGGCGCTGCCGGCAGGGGTGAGCTTGAACAGCCGTCCCTCGGCGCCGCGCCCGCCATCCTCGAGCAGCCAGATCGCGCCATCCGGGCCCTGTTCGACCTCGCGGATGCGCGTGCCCATGTCGAAACGCTCGGCCTCGCGCGCGCTCCGGCCGTCGAATTCGATCCGCACCAGCGACTGCGACGACAGCCCGCCGATGAAGCCGTTGCCGCGCCAGTCCGGGAACTGCTCGCCGTCGTAGATGATGAAGCCGGCTGGCGAGATCACCGGGGTCCAGCTGATCACCGGTGCGCGGTAGTCGGGATTGGTGCTGTGGTCGGGAATCGGGCGGCCATCGTAGTGTTCGCCGTTGGAGACGATCGGGTAGCCGTAGTTGGCCCCCTTCTCCACCAGGTTGAGTTCGTCGCCGCCCTTGGGGCCCATTTCGTGATTCCACAGGCGCCCTTCGGCATCGAACGCGATGCCGAGCGGGTTGCGATGGCCCAGCGACCAGATCTGCGCGGTCGCGCCGCCCTGCTCGGCGAAGGGGTTGTCGGCGGGCACGCTGCCGTCGTCCTCGAGGCGGACGATCTTGCCCATGGTCGACTGCATGTCCTGCGCCGGGTCGAACTTCTGGCGATCGCCGGACGAGATCCACAGCATGCCCTCGCGATCGAACGCGATGCGGTGGCCGTAGTGGCCCTGGCCGGAGACCTTGGGCGTCTGCCGCCAGATCACCTCCAGGTCCTCCAGGGTTCCGCCGCCGCTGCCGTCCAGGACCAGCCGGGCGCGCGCCACCGCGGCGCCCGCGCCGCCGTCGCCGGCTTCGGCGTAGCTGATGTAGACCATGTGGTTGTCTTCGAAGTCCGGGTGCAGCACCACGTCGCCCAGGCCGCCCTGGCCGCCGTAGGCGACTTCGGGCACACCGCCTATCTCGCCGCTGCTGTCGCGCTCGAGGTCGTACAGTTTCAACGTGCCCGGCTTCTCGGTGATCAGCAGGCGGCCGTCCGGCAGGAAGGTCATCGCCCAGGGCTCGGCGAAGCGGGCGATCTCCTCGACGGCGAAGGGGCGGCCCTCGGCAGCGGGCGCGGCTTCGGTTTCGGATTGGGCCTGGGCGGTCGGCGCGGCGGTGGTGTCGCCGTTGCAGGCGGCCAGCAGGAAGGCGGCGCAGGCCGCGGCGAGCAGGTGCTTGCTCATGGGATGTCTCCGGTGGATCGGTAGGGGCAGGCCCTACGATATCCCGAACCGGAGCCGGCGCGGCGGGAAAGGATTCCCGGGCCTGCCGGCCCCGTGTGCCAGCGAGGGCAGGAGGCGCGCCGCGCTCGCGCCGGACCCCGCCCGAGCCTTCGGGGCAGGCGATCCAGCGGCGCCCTCGCGGGTGCGCATGTAAATGTTGTGTTGCGTTCAGTGCTGGTCGCCTGCCGCCCGCATGGCATGGCGCCGGCGCGGCGCGCGTAAATCACTGACGGGCCGGCGCTCTCCCGGCGCATGCCGCCCGCACCAGTTGCGCACCTAGCGGCAAACGCCGCCGACGTGGTTAACGAAGCGTTCCGCAGCGAATCCGCAATCGTTCGTCATTCAGCCGCGCAGCGACAGGCTGGGCGCCGTGGAATGCAGGCGGTCGACCAGGGGGGCGGTCCGCGTCGATCCATCCGTTCGCATCCGCACTTGGCTACCCAACTGGAGATTCCGATGAACGACAACAGCACACGCAAGCCGCTCGCCGCCCTCATCGCCCTCGCCGCCGCCGCCGCCATGCCGCTGGCATTCGCGCAGGAGGCGACCACCGCGCCGCAGGATCCGACCCAGGCCGCGCCGACCGAACAGGCGGCACCGACCGGCCAGCCGCCGGGCCAGGCCGCCGAGGGCCAGGTCACCTGGGCCGACCTCGACGGCGACGGCGACGGCAACCTCAGCCAGACCGAGGCCTCCGCGCATTCGGCGCTCGCGGGCGTGTTCTCGCAGGCGGATACCGATGGCGACGGCCAGCTGACCCCGGACGAGTACCGCAACTTCGCCGCTTCGCAGGGCGCCGGCGCACCTCCGTCCGAGTAAGTGCCGCTTCATCCCGGCGCCCTGCGGGCGCCGCGTGCAACCCAGGGAGCGGCCGCAGGGCCGCTCTCTTTTTTTGGGAAGCTTGCCCTTCACCCGTGCAAGGTCCCGCCCTCCGGCTGGCGGCGCGCCGCCGGCGTCCCTAGACTTGCGGCATGAAGACGACGGACACGCACGGCATCGCCCTGGTGGGCTTCGACGGCGACGATACGCTGTGGCGCAGCGAGGACTATTTCGACGAGGCGCAATGCGAGTTCGAGGCGATCGTCGGCGCGTACGTCGACCTGGGCGATGCGCGCGCGCGCGAGCGCCTGTACGCGATCGAGAAGGGCAACCTGGCGCTGTTCGGTTACGGGGTCAAGGGCATGGCCCTGTCGATGATCGAGGCCGCCGTGGACATCACCGGCTCGCGGATCGGCGCCGACGCATTGCACCGGATCGTCGAGCTGGCCAAGCGCATGCTGCAGCACCCGGTGGAACTGCTGCCGGGGATCCGCGAGGCGGTCGAGGAGATCGCCGCCGCGCACCCGGTGGTGCTGATCACCAAGGGCGACCTGTTCCACCAGGAGGCCAAGGTGCGGCGCTCGGGCCTGGCCGATCTGTTCGGGCGCATCGAGATCGTCAGCGAGAAGGATCCGGCCACCTACGCGCGCGTGCTCGGCGAGTTCGACCTCGCCCCCGGCCGCTTCGTGATGATCGGCAACTCGCTGCGATCCGACGTCGCGCCGGTGCTGCAGCTCGGCGGCTGGGCGGTGCACATGCCCTATCACCTGACCTGGGAGCACGAGCGCGAGGTCCGGCTCGGCGACGACCTGGAGCGCATGCGCGAGGTGGGCGCGCCGGCCGAACTGCCGGCGGCGGTGCGCGACATCGCGAACGCCAGCGCTGGCGCCGGGGCGCCGCTTGCGAACGCCCGCGCGTGATGGAATGATCGGGGAACCGGCGCAGGCCGGAATCCCGGGGAGGGAAGGATGCGCGCCTGGCTGTTGCTCTCGCTGTTGGTGCTTCTGTCGCCCGCGTTCGCGCAGGACGCCCCGCGCAGCGTCGACCTATGGCTCGGCGCCGAGGTCACCATCGACACCGACGGCCGCATCGCCTCGCTCGAATGGAAGGAGCAGAGCGACACCGACAGGATCGTCATCGACCAAATCGAGCCGATCGTGCGCAGCTGGGAATTCGTGCCGGGGACGGTGGACGGCGTTCCTGCGGTCACTCGCACCGGTCTTTCCTTGCGGACCCGCATCGTGGAAGGAGGGGACGCCATCTCGGTCTACATCGAGGACGCCTCCACAGGAGCCTCGACCACCAGCATGCATCCGCCATCCTATCCGGGAGCGGCCCTGAGGGACCGGGTGAGTGCCGAGGTGATCGCCGAGATCGAGATTGCCGCCGACGGCGCTGTCGTCCTAGTGGGCACCCGTTTCGAGGGCAGTCGCGACACCCTGCATCGCCGGCAGTTCCTGCGCGCGGCGGAGGATGCGGTCCGAGACTGGGAATTCACGCTCGAAGAGGTCGGCGGCCACCCGGTCGCGACGCGCATGAGCGTGCCGATTACCTTCTGCGTCGACCCCTCGGGTTGGTGCCGGCAGCGTGAGCGTGCCGCTGCGATGCGGCCGGTCGCACCTGGTCAGGCGCTCGCGCTCGAGAGCGCGGTAAGCCTCAAGTCGGATCCACGCACCGGCATCTAGCGGCGCTTCACCGATCTCCCTCGCTGGAAACGGTTACGCCGCCGCTGGACTTGCTGCAGGCTGACCCGGCAACGCGCGGTGAAGGCCGGGTTAAAAGCGGATTCATCGCCGGGCCCGCATGGTGCAGGTGAACTCCGCGACTGGCGCTGGAGACCTTGCAGAGGATTCGGCCATGACCCTGTTGACCCGCTGGCTCGCCCCGGTCGCCCTGGCCGCAGGTTTCGGCGCGGCGGCCATCGCCCCCGCGCCGGCCCGCGCGAACGACGACCTGGTCCGGGTGCTCGTCGATGTCGCGGACGTGGTGCTGCGCGGCGACGCGCCCTACTACCGCCATGGCAACTACGGCTACAACGACCGCCTGATCGTGGGCCGCGACCGCTACGGGCGCCCGGTCTATTACCGGCAGGTGCCGCGCCACTACCGGGCGACCCGCTACGATCACTACCGCCCAGGGCCGCCGCGGCACGCGCCGGCCCACGGCTACCGCAGCCGCAACGACGTCCGCTGCGACCGCAACGGCCGCTGCACAGCGCGCTACTACGATCCGCGCTACGATCGCGATCGCTACCGCGGGTACCGGGAGCGCGACCGCCACCGGGTCCGCTGGGGTCACTGAACCGGCGGGCCGGGAGCGCCGTGGCCCGCGCCGCCCCCGTTCATTCGGAGTCGAGATGAAGGCAGGCCCGCTCTCCACTCTGGCGTTCTCCGCCCTGGCCGTCGTTTTCGGCATGGCGGGGGCGCCGGCCGCGGCCGCCGGGCCGCTCTCGTGCCGGCTCGACTTCAGCCTCTCGGGCTGGTCGGCGATCTACCGCACCGCCGACGGCACCGGGACCGTGAGCTGCAGCAACGGCGCGCGCCTGCCGGTGCGGATCAGCGCCCGCGGCGGTGGCCTCAGCGTGGGCAAATCTCGCATCGACGACGGCCGCGGCACGTTTTCCGGCGTCGGCAACATCCGCGACGTGCTGGGCGGCTATGCCGCCGCCGAGGCGCATGCCGGCGCGGTGAGATCCGCGCGCGCCCAGGTCGTGACCAAGGGTCCGGTGTCGCTGGCGCTGGCCGGGACCGGGGAAGGCTGGGATCTGGGGATCGCGTTCGGCAGTTTCGTGATCTCAGAACGCTGAGCGGCGGCGCTACTCCGGCACGTGCTGCGCGTCATCCAGCAGCGGAGCTTCGCGCAGGCTGCTCTGGACGCCTTCGCCGACCTGCAGGGTGAACCAGTGCAGCGCCGCGGCGTAGACGGCGAGCAGCGCGGCAAGGATGGCGAGACCGATCAGCCAGCGGCGCAGGCGGTGCCGCGACGGGCTGGAGTTGGCGCTTGGTTGGTTCATGGCTGGATCCCCCCTGGGACTGGTCGAGTGGCGGGACGTTTGGAACGTCCGCCTTGCCGCCAGCATGGCGCCGGCAGCGTCTGCGCGGCGTGGAGGCGACGCGTCGCTTGCGCTGCGGCACAATCGCCGCCATGCGTCGCGCAGTGCCGCGCTGCGCCTGCACGGCGATGGCGGAAGCGAACGGCTCTACGCGGTGCTGCCGGATGGCCGCCTGCAGGCGCTCGACGGTGCCGGGCGCAGGCTGGGCGGCGGCAGCGGCGGTGCGCTGCAGCCGGCCGGCGCCGCCGGCCCATGAACCATCTACCCGGACGCGGCGCCGCCGCGACCCGGATGCGAAACGAGGAGACCCCATGCACGTGCGCGCCAGGCACACCCGCCACCCGTCCATCCGCCACCGGATCCGCGCGCTCGCGCTGGCCCTGCTGCTGCCGTGGGCGGCCGGCGCCATCGCCCAGGACTACGCGTACGCCTGGGATCCGCGCAGCGGCGACCCCTGGGTCGACGCGCAGCTGGGCGACATCAACGACTACGGCCGCCGCCACCGCGCCCCGTTCATCGACGAGCTGGTGCGCTACCGCGGCGCCCCGCGCGAGCTGGTGACCGAGCTGCTGGCCGAGCGCGGCTGGGCCCCGGGCGACGTCTACTTCGCCTGCTCGATCGCGCAGGTGATCGGCCGATCCTGCCGCTACGTGGTCGGCGAGTGGGATCGCAACCACGGCGAGGGCTGGGGCGCGCTGGCGGCGCGTCTCGGCGTGGCCCCGGGGTCGGAGGCGTTCCTGCGCCTGAAGCAGGGGGTGGTGTCGAGCTACCAGCACTGGGCGCGGCCGCTGGAGCCGGATGCCGAGCTGCGCAAAGCCGCGCCCGCGGCGGAGGCCGATGGCGCGAAGCAGCCCGCCGGAGCGGGTTGAAGCGCCGGCGAGTGCCGCTTTTCAGTCGGCCGGATTCTCCGGGTGGCCGGTGCCGGCCGCGTCCGGCTCCGCTCCCCCCGGGGCGGAGGTCGCTGGCGCGAGCGGTTCGCCCAGCTCCAGCCGCATCCGCGCGAAGTCGATGGTGTAGGCGGAGAATGCATCGAGCACGTCGCCGCCGAGGATCCCCAGGTTGCGGGTGGCGACGTCGGCCGAGTCCTCCACCGCGACCGACAGCTCGGGCAGCACCGTCTCGCGCCCGTCCAGCCGCACCCTGGCGCCGGTCCAGAGCGCCGCCTGGCGCGCGGTGACGCCCCCCGCGCCGCCCACCTGCTGGGTCTGGCGCTGCAGGCCTTCCAGCCGTTCGGGATAGCGTTGCGCGAACCGCGCCGACAGCGACGACTGCGGGGCGCCGGTGTCCAGGTGCAGCGACAGCGGCAGGTCGTCGACCGTCAGCGAGACGTACAGGTCGCTGCCGACCACGCGCAGGTTGCCCGCTGCCGGGTCGGCGGCCGCGCCGACCGCTTCGGGTGCCAGGGTGCCATCGGCGCCGAAGCGGATGCGGCCGAGCGCGCGCAGCACCGGGAAGCCGAGGATCGCGTCGATCCGGTAGCCGCCCGGAATCGGGATCTCCAGCTGGGCGTCGTCGAGCACCAGGAACGCCACGTCGGCCAGGGTGGCGCCGGCGAACTCGAGGCGCTCGGCGATGCCGACCCGGGTCGGCACCGCGTCGCGGCTGCCGCTGCCCACGCTGGCCCCGCCGTCGAGCATGCGCAGGCCAAGCCGCTGCGCCGTGCTGGCCGAGACCACCGAAAGATTGGCCCCGGTGTCGAGCACGGTGTCCTGGCCGGTGCCATTGACGGTCACGGTGGCGCGGGTCAGGCCGACCTTGTCGCGGCGGGTGGGCACCGCTTCGGGGGCGAGCCCCAGCAGCCGCTGCGGCTGCGCCCGGGCCAGCAGGGTGGCGACGGCGTGGAACTGGGATACGTCCTGGGTGCGCCCGTCGGGGTCGCCATGCGCGGCCAGCAGTTTCCCCCAGGCGGCGGTGGCGCGGGCGGCGCCGGCGTAGTCGCCGGCCGCGAAACTGGCGTCGGCGGCGATCGGCCAGGCCAGGAGCAGCAGGGTCGGATCGCTGTCCGCCGCGGGGGCCAGCAGGGGCTCGAGCTGGCGCAGGGCCTCGCCGTGGTCCAGCCGCGCGGCCGCGATCCGGGCGCGCGCGAGCCTGGCCAGCCGCGGCTGGTCGATCCGCGGCAGGACCGCCTCCAGCGCGAAGACGTCCCCCCGGGCGGCCTCCTTCAGCAGGGTCTGGACCTCCGCAGCGGGCAGGGGGGCGGGCCCATCGGCGTGCAGCGGCGCCTGCAGCGCGATCGCGCTGGCCAGCAGCAGGGCCAGCAGCAGCGCAGGGCGGGCCGAACGCGGTGCGGCCGGGCTTGTCGGGAAAGGGCGGGCGGTCATACTTGGATCTCGTGTTGTGCGCAGAAATTATCGTAAAACAGAAATAAATATGAATACAACAAAAAAAACAGCCGGGCTGTACGGCCGTGCGCGCTGGCTGCGGCGGGTGGCGCTCTTCGGGGCGGGGCTGTGCCTGGCGGTGACCCTGCTGGCGGTGTTCGGGCCGGCGGCCGGGGTCCCCGGCCTGCTCGCCGCCACCCTCCACACCGATGGGCTGCCGCACCCCTGGGCGGGGGCGATCGCGCTGCTGCTGGCGGCGCTGGTGGCCGCCGCGCTGTGGCAGCTGGCGAGGATGCTCGGCGAGGTGGAGCGCGGCGCCCTGTTCGCGCCCGGGGCGACGCGGCATTTCCGCCGCTTCGCGCTGCTGTTGCTGGTGGCGGCGCTGCTGCGGCTGCTGCTGCCGCCGCTGGCGGTGCTGGCCCTGGTGGCCCTGGAGCGCAGCGCCACGGTGACCCTGTCGTTCTCCGGCGGCGATGTGCTGGCGCTGTTCGTGGCGGTGGTCCTGTTCTTCGTGGCGCGGCTGTTCGACGAGGCCGCGCGCCTCGAAGAAGACAGCCGCTCGATCGTCTGAGGAGGGCGCGATGGCGATCGTGGTCCGCCTCGACGTGATGCTGGCGCTGCGCAAGGTCCGCTCCAAGGATCTGGCCGCGCACGTCGGCATCACCGAATCCAACCTGTCGCTGCTCAAGTCCGGCAAGGTGCGCGGGATCCGCTTCGAGACCCTCGGCCGGATCTGCGAGTACCTGGACTGCCAGCCCGGCGACCTGCTGGCCTGGGAGCCGGATCCGCCGGGCACCGGGGCCGCGAGCGGGGCCGGCGACGCACCCTAGCCAATCCGGGTGGCGATGGAGTACAAATGTACTCCGATGGACATGCCCCTCAGCCCCCGCCGCGCCCGCGTGCTGGCCCTGATCCGCGACCGCGTCGCGGCGCACGGCCAGCCGCCGACCCTGGCCGAGATCGCCGCCGGCTGCGGCCTGGCCTCGCGCGGGGCCGCGCGCAAGCACGTGCAGGCGCTGGCCGCGGCCGGGCTGGTGGAGGTGACGCCGGGGCAGGCGCGCGGGATCCGCCCGGCCGGGCTGCGCGCCCGCGCCGACCTGCTGCGGCTGCCGGTGCTGGGGCGGGTGGCCGCCGGCGCGCCGATCGGCGCCGATGCCGGCCTGGCCGACACCCTCACCCTCGACGCGCGGCTGTTCGGCCAGGCGCCGGACTACCTGCTGCGGGTGCAGGGCGATTCGATGATCGACGACGGCATCCTCGACGGTGACCTGGTCGGGGTGCGCCGCAGCGCCGACGCCCGCGACGGCCAGACCGTGGTGGCGCGGCTCGACGGCGAGCTGACCATCAAGCGGCTGGCGTTGGGCGCCGAGGCGCTGCGGCTGCTGCCGCGCAACCCGGCCTACGCGCCGATCGTGGTGGGCCCCGGGCAGGAGTTCGCCATCGAGGGCGTGTTCTGCGGCCTGGTGCGGCGCGGCTGATGGGCGCGGTGGTCGCCCTGGATGCGCTGCTGCAGGAGCGCCGGGTCTGGAAGGGCCGGCCGGCGCCGGCGCCGGCCAGCGCCCGGCCCACCGGGCATGCGGCGCTGGATGCGGCCCTGCCCACCGGCGGCTGGCCGGAGGCGGCGCTGTCCGAGATCCTGGTGGAGGCAGACGGCATCGGCGAGCTGCGGCTGCTGTGGCCGGCGCTGGCGCGGCTGGCGCAGGCCGGCGAGCGCATCGTGCTGGTGGCGCCGCCGTACCTGCCCTATGCCGCCGCCTGGCAGGCGGCCGGCATCGACCTGCGCCAGCTGCAGGTGGTGAACACCGCGCGCCCGGCCGAGGCGCTGTGGGCCACCGAGCAGTGCCTGCGCTCGGGCAGCTGCGGCGCGGTGCTGTGCTGGCCGCAGGGCGCCGACGACCGCGCGCTGCGCCGTCTGCAGGTGGCGGCCGAGACCGGCCGCACCCTGGGCTTCGCCACCCGCCCGCTGGCGGCGGCGCGCAATCCCTCGCCGGCGCCGCTGCGCATCGCCATCGACGCGCGCCCGGCGCAGCTGCGGGTACTCAAGTGCCGCGGCGGGCTGGCCCCGCCGCAGGCGCTGCCGTTGCACTGATGGCATCGCCATGCGCTGGGCCTGCATCCTGCTGCCGCAACTGGCGCTCGACGGCGCTCTCCGCCGCCGCGCCGATCCCGAAGCGCCGCTGGTGCTGGTGGCCGGCAGCGCCCAGCGCCGGGTGCTGCACGCCGCCAATCCGGCCGCGCGCGCGCTGGGGCTGCGCCCCGGCATGGCGCTCACCGCCGCGCAGGCGCTGGCCACCGGCTTCGAGGTGCTCGACCACGACCCGCGGGAGGTGCTGCGCTGGCAGCGCTTCCTCGCCGCCTGGGCCTACCGCTTCAGCTCCCAGGTCAGCCTGCGCCATCCGCATGCGCTGATCGTCGAGATCGGCGCCAGCCACGGCCTGTTCGGGCCGTGGCCGCGGTTCGAGGCGCGGCTGCGCGAGGAACTGGCCGCGCTCGGCTTCCGCCACCGCATCGTCGCCGCGCCCAACCCCGCCGCCGCGCGCGCGCTGGCCAACGTCCACGACGGCCTGGCGGTACCCGACGGCGAGGCCCTGCATCGCGCGCTGGGGCAGCTGCCGGCGGCGCGTGCCGGCTTCGCCCCCGAGGTCGCCACGGCGCTGGCGCGGATGGGCCTGCGGCGGCTGGCGCAGGTGCGGGCGCTGCCGCGCGCCAGCCTGGCGCGGCGCTTCCCGGCCGCGGTGCTGGGGCATCTGGACGCGCTGTGGGGAGATGCCGCGCAGCCACTGGAGTGGTACCGGCCGCCGGACCGCTTCGACGCGCGCATCGAGCTCGGTTTCGAGGTGGAGTCGCACCAGGCGCTGCTGTTCCCGCTGCGGCGCCTCACCGCCGACCTGGCCGCGTACCTGGCCGGCCGCGACGGCGGCGTGCAGCGCTTCGAGCTGCACCTGGAGCACGAGGACGCCGCCGACAGCGTGGTCACGGTGGGCCTGCTGGGCACCGAGCGCGAGCCGGCACTGCTGTTCGACGTCGCCCGCACCCGGCTGGAGCGCGCCGGAGTGCCGGCGCCGGTGCGCGGGCTGCGGCTGCTGGCGCGCGAGCTGCCGGCGTTCGCGCCGGCGCACCGCGAGCTGTTCGAGGACCGCCCGCAGCAGTCGATGCCCTGGGAACAGCTGCGCGAGCGCCTGCGCGCGCGCCTGGGCGACGACGCGGTGCACGGCCTGCGCGTGCATCCGGACCACCGCCCCGAACACGCCTGGCGCGGCGAGAGCGCGGCAAAGCCGGGCGCCGGCGTGGCCGCGCCGCGCCCGGGCTGGCTGCTGCCGCGGCCGATCCCGCTGCGCGGCAGGCCGGAACTGCTGGCCGGCCCGGAGCGGATCGAGAGCGGCTGGTGGGACGGCGACGTGCGCCGCGACTACTACCGCGTCGCCACCCGCCAGGGCCAGCAGGCCTGGGTGTACGCGCCGCCGGGCGAGCAGGGCGGCTGGATGCTGCATGGGTGGTTCGGATGAGCGCCGCGCCCGACTACGCCGAGCTGCATTGCCTGTCCAACTTCAGCTTCCAGCGCGGCGCCTCCAGCGCGCCGGAGCTGTTCGTGCGCGCGCTGCAGCAGGGCTACCGCGCGCTGGCGATCACCGACGAATGCACCCTGGCCGGGATCGTGCGCGCCTGGCAGGCGGCGCGCGAGGTCGGCCTGCCGCTGATCGTAGGCAGCGAGCTGCGCCTGGCCGACGGCCCGGCCTGCGTGCTGCTGGTCGAGACCCTGCAGGGCTACCGCACCCTGTGCCGGCTGATCACCGACGCCCGCCGCCGCGCCGACAAGGGCGATTACCGGCTGCTGCGCAAGGATTTCGCCGGCGGCACCGAGGGCCTGCTGGCGCTGTGGCTGCCGGGCGAAGCCGCCGACCCTGCCGAGGGCCGCTGGCTGCAGGCGCTGTTCCCAGGCCGCACCTGGCTGGCGGTGGAGCTGCACCGTGGGCCGGACGACGCCGCACGGCTGGCGCGGCTGCAGGCGCTGGCGCGGCAGCTCGACATGCCGGCGGTGGCCGCCGGCGACGTGCACATGCACGCCCGCGGCCGCCGCGCGCTGCAGGACACCATGACCGCGATCCGCCACCACGTCAGCGTGGCCGAGGCCGGGCAGCGCCTGTTCCCCAACGGCGAACGCCACCTGCGCCCGCGCCAGGTGCTGGCGCAGCTGTATCCGCCGGAGCTGCTGGCCGAGAGCGTGCGCATCGCGCGGCGCTGCACGTTCGACCTGGGCGAACTGAAGCCGCACTACCGGTACCCGCGCGAGCTGGTGCCCGAAGGCCACGACGCCGCCAGTTGGCTGCGCAGCCTGGCGCTGGAAGGCCTGCAGCGGCGCGCCGGGCAGGGCGCGCTGCACGACCTGGACAGGATCGACGCGGTGCGCACGCAGATCGACAAGGAGCTGGCGCTGATCGCGCACAAGGGCTACGAGAACTACTTCCTCACCGTGCACGACATCGTGAACTTCGCGCGCGGCCGTGGAATCCTCTGCCAGGGCCGCGGCTCGGCCGCCAATTCTGCGGTGTGCTTCGCGCTGGGCATCACCGAGGTGGACCCATCGCGGCAGCGGCTGCTGTTCGAACGCTTCATCTCCGCCGAGCGCGACGAACCGCCGGACATCGACGTCGACTTCGAGCACGAGCGCCGCGAGGAAGTGATCCAGTACGTGTTCGGCCACTACGGCCGCCACCGCGCCGCGCTGGCGGCGGTGGTGATCAGCTACCGCGGCGCCGGCGCGGTGCGCGACGTGGCCCGCGCGCTGGGCCTGCCGCAGGACCGCATCGACGCGCTGGCGCGGGTGTTCGAGCGCTGGAGCGTGGAGCTGCCGCCGGATGCGCTGCTGCGCGAGCACGGTTTCGATCCGGACAGCCCGCTGCTGCGCCGGGTGCTGGCATTGACCGCGCAGCTGGTCGGCTTCCCGCGGCATCTGTCGCAGCACCCGGGCGGCTTCGTGATCTCAGAGCACCCGCTGCATACCCTGGTGCCGGTGGAGAACGCGGCGATGGAAGACCGCACCGTGATCCAGTGGGACAAGGACGACCTGGACGCGGTGGGCCTGCTCAAGGTCGACGTGCTGGCGTTGGGCATGCTCACCACGCTGCGCCGCTGCCTGGACCTGCTGCGCAGCCACGGCGGCCCAGACCTGGCGCTGGCGACGATCCCGCCGGAGGACAAGAAGACCTACGACATGATCTCGCGCGCCGACACCATCGGCGTGTTCCAGATCGAATCGCGCGCGCAGATGGCGATGCTGCCGCGGCTGCGCCCGGCCGAGTTCTACGACCTGGTGATCCAGGTGGCGATCGTGCGGCCGGGGCCGATCCAGGGCGACATGGTGCATCCGTACCTGCGCCGCCGCTGCGGCGAGGAGCAGGTGACCTATCCCTCCGAGGCGTTGAAGAAGGTGCTGGTGCGCACGCTCGGCGTGCCGCTGTTCCAGGAACAGGTGATGGAGATCGCGATCGAGGCCGCCGGCTACACCCCGGGCGAGTCCGACGGCCTGCGCCGGGCGATGGCGGCGTGGAAGCGCCATGGCGGTCTGGAGCCGCACCGCGAACGGCTCACCCGCGGCATGCTCGAGCGCGGCTACACCGCCGAGTTCGCCGCGCGCATCTTCGAGCAGATCAAGGGCTTCGGCAGCTACGGTTTTCCGGAGTCGCACGCGGCCAGTTTCGCGCTGCTGGCCTACGCCAGTTCCTGGCTGAAGTGCCATCACCCGGCCGAGTTCGCCTGCGCCATGGTCAACAGCTGGCCGATGGGCTTCTACAGCCCCGACCAGCTGCTGCAGGACGCGCGCCGCCACGGCATCGGCGTGCGTCCGGTGGACGTGCGCCACAGCGACTGGGACTGCAGCCTGGAGCCGGAGGCCGGCGCGAAGCCCGGCCGGCCGTTCGCGATCCGCATCGGCATGCGCCTGGTGCGCGGGCTGCGCGAGGAAGACGCGTTGCGGGTGATGGAGGCACGGTCGCGGCGGCCGTTCGCCGACATCGGCGACCTGTGCGAACGCGCCGGCCTGGACGCCCGCGCCCGCGCGCTGCTGGCCGACGCCGGCGCGCTGCGCGGCCTGGCCGGGCACCGCCACCGCGCGCGCTGGGCGATCGCCGGGGTGGAAGCGCAGCGGCCGCTGTTCGGCGCCGAGACTTCCGCCCCGGAACAGACGGTGCTGCTGCCACCGCCGGGCACAGCAGAGGACGTGGCCGCCGACTACGCCAGCACCGGCACCACCCTCGGCCCGCACCCGCTGCGGCTGCTGCGCGCCAAGCTGCGCGCGCGCCGCTGCCGTGACAGCCGCGACCTGGCCGCGCTGCCGCACGGCCGCAGCGTCACCGTGGCCGGCCTGGTCACCCTGCGCCAGCGTCCGCAGACCGCCAGCGGCGTGACCTTCATGACCCTGGAGGACGAGCACGGCATGGTCAACGTGGTGATCCGCCGCGACATCGCCGAAGCCCAGCGCCGCCCGTTTCTGGAATCGCGCCTGCTGCAGGTCGAGGGCCGGCTGCAGGCGGTGGCCGGCGTGCGGCACCTGGTCGCCCGGCGGCTGCACGATCTCACCGCGCTGCTGCAAGGGCTGGATGTGCGCAGCCGGGATTTCCACTGAGAGCCTCTGCCACAGAGTCGATAGCAGCAGAGGAAACGTCACATTGGCGGATGCTCGCCGCATCGACGAGATCCAGACCAGGCATTCTTCCAGACCGCGGAGGCGGCGGGCCTACCGCGATCGCTTGTGCGAAGCGCCATCGAGGACGTCGCCACCCGGATGGACGGCGCCATCGCGTCGCTCGAAGCCGAACTACCGGCGGATTCTCCGCAAGCCTCGAATCCCCGGTGGTTCGGGGCAACGCGTGGGAATGCGTGTCTTGATTGGTCATTTGCACTGCCCGGGAGGCCAACGAGAAACGGTGACCGGCGATCTTCCGCCCTCATCGTGCTGGATGCGCGATCCGTTCACCGGCGCGCCCGCCGTTGGTCCCGAAGCATCGCATCGGCCGCCTGCAGGCCCGACCAGACGGCCGGCGCGACGCCGTAGCCCGGAAAGGTCGTCTGCCCCGCCAGGTACAGGCCTTCGACGCCGGCGCGGTGCGGGAACAGCCGGTGCGGCGCAACGCCGGGCGCGATGCCGTACAGCGCGCCTTCGTAAAGATGGCGCTGCCGCATGAACTCCGCCGGCCCGATCGCGCGCACCGTCTCCACGGACAGCCCCGGCAGCCGGTGCTGCAGGGCCTCGACGTACCGGTGCACGGTGGATTCGGTTTGTTGGGGCGACCACTCCGAAGCCCGGCCGATCCCCGAGGCGGGTGCGTAGCATTCGATGATCGACTTGCCCGCGGGCGCCAGCCCCGGTACGACCCGCGTCGGCGCGGTGTAGGACAGCCAGTCCGGCCGTGCTTCCCTGGTCTGGTGCAGGAGCCCCTGGCGCGCCAGCGCCGGCACGTGGTTCACGATGAAGGCGCCTGGCCCGGGCGGCGCCGCGCAGCCCAGCTGGATCGAGACCGCGCGATGCGACAGGGGCGCGTTGCGGGCGGTCCGGGCAAGCCGGGAAGGCACCGTTCCGGGCGACAGCAGCCGTTCGACCACCTCGAATCCGGCCGTCGTCGCCAGCACGCGGGCCGTCGCGATGCGCTCGCCGCCGGCGAGGCGGACGCCGCTCACCCGCCCGTCCGCCAGCTCGATGCGCTCCACGGCCTGCCCCAGCCGCACCGCCACCCCCGCGGCATGCGCATGCCGGAGCAGTGCATCGCTGATGGCGCCCATGCCGTGGCGGGGCAGGTGGAAGCCTTCCTCCATCAGCGCCAGCAGGCCGATGATCTGGTTGGCGGGCAGGCGTTCCGGCGGCACCCCGGTGTACAGCAGCAGCGAGCCGACGGCGGCCTGCACGCCCGCGTCCGGAAACCGCCGCTCGATGAGCGCCGCAGCGCTCCCGGCCATCTTCGGCAGGTGGGGGCCGAGCCGCAGCAGGGCATGCCATGGCGAGGGTCCGCGCGGCAGCACGTGTTCGACCAGGGCCCGGTAGACCGGCGCCCAGTCCTGCCGCAGCCGGCCCAGGCCGTCGCGCAGGATCCGGGTCCGCTCCGCGCTGCGGGGCCCCTCCACGCAGGAGGTGGCGGTATCGGTCAGGTGAACCACGCCGCCGTCTTCGAGATGGGATTCGAACGGGCGCTCGATGGCGGCCATCGGCACTTCGTCATCCAGGTCCGCCCCGAGCTGCTCGAACGCCGCGCGCAGCAGGGAGGGCACGGCCACGTACACCGCGCCGTTGTTGAAGCTGAAGCCGTCGACGCGGGTGGTCGAACAGCAGCCGCCATGGGCGGGCTGGGCGTCGAACAGCACCACCGCGCGCCCCGCCCGCGCCACGCGGACGGCGGCCGCCAGGCCCGCCAGGCCGGCGCCGATCACGACGGTCGCAGCGTTCGAGTCAGCGATTCGCATCTGGCAGGGACCACCACCCGCGGCTAAAATAGACAGTGTCAAATAATATACAATGTCAAATTATGGCCGACAAGACCGCAGCAGGACCGCGCTCCGGCAAGCGCCAGCGGACGCGAGACCGGATCGCGCTGGCCGGCGTGGCGCTGTTCCGGGAGCAGGGCTTCGAGGGCACCACCATGGAGCAGATCGCCGCCGCGGCCGACGTCGTGCGCGGGACCCTCTACAACCATTTCCCGGTCAAGGAGGCCATCGTCGTCCACTGGCTCCACGGCCAGCTCGCGGAGGCGCTCGGGCCGTTGATGGAGGAGGCGATGACCCGCCCCACCTTTCTGGCGCGCGTCGCGACGCTGCTCGACGCGTCGGCGGGGTGGTGGGAGCAGCACCGGTCGTTCGCGGCGCCGTACGTCCGTCATCGCTTCCAGGAGGTGCGCGAAGACCAGGGCGAGGAACCCACCTCCGAGATCGTCCCCGCCTACGAAGCGCTGATCCACCTGGGGCAGGAGGCGGGCGAACTCTCCACGGCCATGCCCGCCGGCCGGCTGGCCGCCTATCTGCACTTCCTGTCGCTGTGCGCGCTGCTCGACTGGGTGGCGAACCCGAAGATCTCGCTCCCGCTCAGATACACCGATGCCCTGGAGTTCTTCATGGAGGGCGCGCGTGCGCGCAAGGGACGGCCGAGATGAGGCCGGCCAGCGCCGTGGTCGCGGCCTCGACCAGCTGAAGCGACCGGCGGGAATCGCCGCCCGTCCGCCAGATCAGCCGCGGCTTCGGTCCGAATTCGACCCCGGGGTGGCGGCCGGCGAGAATAGCCGCCGTCTGCCGTGCCCATCCGCCGCTCCCGTCATGACCGCCTCCGGCCAATTTCCGTCCGCTTCGATGCCAGACCCGGCCGCCCTGCGCCTGTCGGTGGCCCCGATGATGGACTGGACAGATACCCACTGCCGGGTGTTCCACCGGCTGCTGGCGCCGCATGCGCGGCTGTACACCGAGATGGTGCACGCCAACGCGGTGATCCACGGCGACCGGTCGCGGCTGCTGGCGATGGACCCGGTGGAGCACCCGGTGGCGCTGCAGCTGGGTGGCAGCGAGCCGGCGCTGCTGGCGCAGGCGGCGGCGATCGGGGCCGCGCACGGCTTCGACGAGATCAACCTCAACTGCGGGTGCCCGTCGGACCGGGTGCAGGCCGGGCGCTTCGGCGCCTGCCTGATGCGCGAACCCGCCCTGGTCGCCGACAGCGTGGCGGCGATGATCGCGGCACTGGCGGACGCGCCGCACGCGGTGCCGGTGACGGTGAAGTGCCGGCTGGGGGTCGACGACGACCACGACTACGGGCGCTTCCGCGGCTTCGTCGACACGGTGGCCGATGCCGGCTGCCGCATCTTCGTGGTGCACGCGCGCAACGCCTGGCTCAAGGGCCTGAGCCCGAAGGAGAACCGCGAGGTGCCGCCGCTGCGCTACGACTGGGCCTGGCGGCTCAAGCGCGAGCGGCCGGCGCTGCGCGTGATCGTCAACGGCGGCATCGCCGCCGCCGCCGAGGCGCGCGCGCACCTCGACCATGCCGACGGCGCCATGCTCGGCCGTGCCGCCTACCACGATCCCTACCTGCTGCACAGCCTGGACCGCGCCTGGTTCGATGGCGCCGAACCGCTGCCGCGCGTGGACCTGCTGCGCGCGCTGCGCCCCTACGCCGAGGCGCAGCTGGCGCGCGGGGTGGCGCTCAAGCACATCACCCGCCATGTGCTCGGCCTGTTCAACAATCGCCCGGGCGGGCGCCGCTTTCGCCAGATCCTCAGCGAGCGCGCGCACCGGCCCGGCGCCGACTGGCGGGTGGTGGAGGAGGCGCTGGCCGCCGCCGCCGGGCCGCGGCGCGCCGCCGCGTGATCACCCGCGATCCCGACGCCTTCCTCCGCTTCGCGCGCGGCTGCGCGCCGGACTTCGGCCCCGCCACGGCGAAGGCGGCGTTCCTGGTGGCGCCGGAGGGGTTCGCCCGCGCCGAGCAGTCGGCCGCCGACAACCGCTACATGGCCGGCGCCGACGATTTCGACGCGGCGCGCGCGCTGGTCCAGCACCGGGCGCTGCAGGCGGCGATGGCGGAAATCCTGCCCACGGTGTGCTTCCCCGGCGACCGGCGGGCGCCGGACGGGCTGTTCCCCAACAACGCCTTCGCCACCGTGCCGGGCCGGCTCGTCGTCGGGCGGATGCGCCACCCGGTGCGCCAGCGCGAGGCCGCCCGCACCGACATCCGCGGCTTCTTCGCCGAGGTGCTGGGCTATGCGGTCGAGGATCTTTCCGCGCAGCCGCACCCGTGCGAACTGACCGGCGCGCTGGTGATCGATCGCGCCCGCGGCCTCGGCTTCTGCGGCCTGTCCGAGCGCTGCGATGCCGAGGGCGCCGCGCTGATGCACCACGCGTTCGGGCTGCGTGCCACCCTGCTGTTCGAACTGGCCCCCGGCGAGTACCACACCAACGTGGTGCTGGCGGTGCTGGCAGGGCGCGCCGCGCTGCTGTGCGACGACGGCCTGGCCGATCCCCGCGTCGCCGCGGCGATCGCGGCGCTGTACGCGCCGCATGTCGCCAGGCTCGGCCCGGGCGAACGCGCCAGTTTCGCCGGCAATGCCCTCGCCCTGTCGGCGGGCACGGTGTGGATGAGCGAGGCGGGCGGGGCCGCGCTGGCGCCACCCCACCGGGACGCCCTGGCGCGGGCCGGGTTCGGGATCCGTACCGTGCCGCTGGACGCCATAGAGGCCGGCGGCGGCTCGCTGCGCTGCTGCATTGCAGAAATCTACTGAACGGGCATGATCGCGGGGTGGCGGCTGAACCGCGGCGCATGGACGCGGAAAAGTTAAGGACGGATTCACCGCGGAAAATCAACAATTTGTGCCCGGATCGACCTGCCGGGGTCCATTCATCCCACCGCCGGGACAACGATATGCCTGTTCGCCGCGCCCTCCTGCTGCTTCCGCTCCTCGCCGCCGTGTCTGCACTGGCGGTGGATGCGCAGGCCCAGGACCGCCGCGAACGCGCTGACCCGCCGGTCGCGGCCGCTGCCCGTCCGGCCGCCCCCCAGCTCCAGGCCCGGCCGCTGCCCCGGCTGCGCAGCCAGGACGGCATGGCCGAGTCCATTCGCCACATCCGCAGTTCCACCCGAGGCACCCTGATCAGCGCCGAGCGCATGCATTCCAACGGCCGCGAGATCAACCGGATCAAGGTGGTCGACGATCGGGGGCGGGTCCGGGTCTACGAGGACGACCCGCAGCAGCGCCGGCGCTCACGTCGCGACGACGATTGAGTTCAGATACTTGAACGCACCGGCCTGACGGCCCCGATCCGGAGCACACCATGCGAATCCTGCTGGTCGAAGACGAAGCCCCCCTGCGCGAAACCTTGGCCGCGCGCCTGAAGCGCGAAGGCTTCGCCGTCGATGCGGCGCAGGACGGCGAGGAGGGCCTGTACATGGGCCGCGAGGTGCCGTTCGACGTCGGCATCATCGACCTGGGCCTGCCGAAGATGTCGGGCATGGAATTGATCAAGGCCCTGCGCGACGAGGGCAAGCAGTTCCCGGTGCTGATCCTCACCGCGCGCTCCAGCTGGCAGGACAAGGTCGACGGCCTCAAGCAGGGCGCCGACGACTACCTGGTCAAGCCGTTCCACGTCGAGGAGCTGCTGGCGCGGATCAACGCGTTGGTGCGGCGCGCCGCCGGCTGGAGCAAGCCGACCTTGGAATGCGGCGCGGTGATCCTGGACCTCGCGGCGCAGACGGTCAGCGTCAACGGCCAGAACGTCGACCTGACCAGCTACGAGTACAAGGTGCTCGAATACCTGATGATGCATGCCGGCGAGCTGGTCTCGAAGGCCGACCTGACCGAGCACATCTACCAGCAGGACTTCGACCGCGATTCCAATGTGCTGGAGGTCTTCATCGGCCGGCTGCGCAAGAAGCTCGACCCGGACGGCACCCTCAAGCCGATCGAGACCGTGCGCGGCCGCGGCTACCGCTTCGCGATTCCGCGGAGCGGTGAGCACTGAGGCGCGGATGCCGCCGGGCGCGGTAGCACCGGGCCGCCGCCGGCGGCCGGCGCGTCCGCGCGTCCCCGCGGTGAGGCCCGTCGCATCCGAGGCGCGGCCGCGCTAGCCTGTCGCGATGGCCGCCGAAAAGCGACGACGCGAACTCCCCTGGCAGCCGCGTTCGCTGCAGGCGCGGCAGCTGCTGGCCGCCAGCCTCGGCCTGATCGCGTTCCTCGCCCTGGCCGGCTATGCCCTCGACCGCGCCTTCGTCGACGTCGCCAGCGAACGCCAGCGCGAAACCCTGCGCCGACTGGCCGAGACTTACGCGGGGATCGTCGAGTTCGCCCGCGACGACACCCTGATCCCGCCCGAATACCAGCCCGACGAGCGCTTCAACCGCCCCGGCACCGGACTGTACGCCGTGGTGGTCACCGGCACCGAACAGTGGGCGTCGCCGTCGGCCCAGGGCCCGCAGCTGCCCGACCTGGCGATGCTCGAGGGTGGCCAGGAGCGTTTCGACGGGCCGCTGCCGATCGTCGACAGCGCCGGCGCCCCGGGCGAGGTGATCCGTTACGGCATGGGTTTCGTGCTGGTGCGCAGCGCCGGCGAGATCCCGTACACGGTCTACATCATGGAGGACGCTGGCAACCTGCCGCAGCAGGTCCAGGTATTCCGCCAGGCGCTGTGGCGCTACCTCGGCGTGGCCGGGCTGATCCTGCTGTTGCTGCAGACGGTGGTGCTGCGCTGGAGCCTGTGGCCGTTGCGCCACGTGATCAACGAGCTGAAGCGGGTGCAGCGCGGCCAGGCAAACCGCATGGGCGAGCTGCATCCGCGCGAGCTGCAACCGCTGACCGACAGCATCAACGCGCTGATCGAGAGCGAGCGCCAGAACCTCGAACACCAGCGCAACACCATGTCCGACCTGGCGCACAGCCTGAAGACTCCGCTGGCGGTGCTGCGCACGCGCCTGGACGCCAACGCCAGCGACGGCGAACTGCGCGAGGAGGTCGAGACCCAGCTGCGGCGCATGAACGACCTGGTCGGCTACCAGCTCGGCCGCGCCGCGTCCGGCGGCCACAAGCTGTTCGCGGCGCCGGTGGAGGTGGAGCCGCATGCGGAACAGATCGTGCAGGGGCTGGAGAAGATCTACGCCAGCAAGGGCGTGATCTGCGAGTTCGACATCGATCCGCAGGCGCGCTTCCACGGCGAGCCGGGCGACCTGCAGGAACTGCTCGGCAACCTGCTGGAGAACGCCTTCAAGTGGGCGCGCTCGCGGGTGCTGCTGACGGTCAAGCCGGGCGAGTCCGCGCTCAACCGCCGTCCCGGGCTGGTGCTCGCGGTGGACGACAACGGCCCGGGCATCGCCCAGGAGCGGATCGCGCACGTGCTGCAGCGCGGCGTGCGCGGCGACGAGCGGGTGCAGGGCCACGGCATCGGCCTGGCGATCGTGCAGGACCTGGTGCACAGCTACCGCGGCGAACTGCAGGTCTCGCAGTCGGAGGAGCTCGGCGGGGCACGCTTCGTGGTGACGCTGCCGGCGGGACTGTGATGACACTCGCGTATGCCACGCGGGGCGGTGCAGCGGCGGTGCCCGTAGGAGCGGCCCACGGCCGCGGAGGCCGCGGGTGGCTCCGGCGGAGCTGGCGGTGATCGCGAGTGCCGGCCAACCGCGCCGGCCGTCGCGTGCATGGCACGCTCCCACGGCGGGCTAGCGGCTCCCGGCGGCGGTCACGCCGCGAAGGGGGAAGGGCCGTAGAAACGCGCCAGATGCTCGGCGACCGCAGGCATCGCCTCCGCCAGCAGCGCCGGATCGCTGAAGTGGTATTCGCTGCAGACCGCGAAGAACTCCTCCGGTGCTTCCGCCGCGTACGGGTCGAGCGCCGGCCGCCGGCCGCGCTCGACGGTGGCGACGAATCGGTCGTAGCTTTCCTGGAAGTCGCGCGCCCACTGACGCTGCCAGGCGCGCGGCAGCGGCGGGGTGCCATCGAGCAACCCGTCGAGTGCGTCGATCTTGTGCGCCATCTCGTGCACCGCCACGCAGAACCCGGCATCGGGCTGCGCCAGGTCGGCCTCCACGTCGGCCCAGGAGAGGACCAGGGGCCCGGCTTCCCAGGCTTCGCCGATCAGCTCGTCGTCCCACTGGTGCAGCACCCCTGCGGCATCGACATGGGTGCGGTTCACCCGGAACGCGTCGGGATAGACGATCAGCTCGGACCAGCCGCGCATGCCTTCGACGCCGAACTCGAGCAGCGGCAGGCAGCACAGCGCGGCGAGGATCGCGGCGCGCCGCCGGTCCAGCCGCAGCCCGCCCACGGCGGTGAGGGTCTTCTCGTGGAGAAAACGTGCAGCCAGGGCCTGCAGCCGCTGTTCGCGCGCGGGATCGAGGCGCGCCACCCACGGCACCGCGGCGCGGGCTTCGCGCCACAGGTCGGGGTCGATGGGAGAGGGGTCGCGCCGCAGGCGCCCGAACAGGCCGCGCACGCGCGCCGGGTCAGCGGAACATGCCCGGCAGGAAGCTGTGCCAGCGCGGGTTGCGGACGGTGCTCTCGGGATTGCCGCCCGCGGCGGTGCCGCGCTCGCCGTTCGCCGCCGGGGGGGCGGTGCGTTCGCCGCTGCGTGCGCCGGTCTCGGCGGCCTTCCTTTCCGCCGCGGTCGGGCAGGCACCGTCGCCGTTGGGGCCGGCCTGGCGGACTTCCCTGGCCATCAGCGGCAGGCTGGCGGAGCAGAGCAGCAGCAACAGCGCGATTCGAAGAGTCATGGCGGCAGCCTGTCTGGGAGCGGCAACGCTTAACGACGCACTATAGCGCGCTTCCGGGCCCGGCGCAGCGTCGCCCATGCTGCAGTGCGGGATCGTCCCGCCGGGAGCCGCCTCGCGGATAATCCGGGTCCTCCGCCCACCGGTCCGGTCGCCCCTTTCGATGAATCCCGAACGCGCCCTGCTCGAACGCCTGCTTGCCGGTACCCCCGTGTCCGGCGACGCGCTGGCGCGCGCCAGCGGCCAGACCCGGGCCGCGGTCTGGAAGCGGATCGAGGCGCTGCGGATGGCCGGGGTTCCGATCGAGGCGAGGCGCGGCCGGGGCTACGTCCTGGCCCAACCCCTGGAGTTGCTGGATGCAGGCCTCATCCGCACCGCGCTCCCGGCCGAGGCCGCGGCGGAGGTCGCCGCGCTGGAAGTGGCCTGGTCGCTGGACTCCACCAGTTCGGAGCTGCTGCGAAGGGCGACGCCGGCCAGCGGGGTTGCGGTGCTGCTGGCGGAACGGCAGAGCGGTGGCCGCGGCCGCCGTGGCCGCGGCTGGGCTTCGCCGCTGGCGGCCAATCTGTACCTGTCGCTGTCGCGGCGCTTCGCCGGCGGGCTGGCGCGGCTGGGAGGGCTCGGCCTGGTGGCGGGGGTGGCGGCGGCCGAGGCGCTGCAGGCGCTGGGGGCCGCGCAGGTGCGCCTGAAATGGCCCAACGACCTGGTAGCGAACGATGCCGGGCCAGGGCTGCGCAAGCTGGGCGGGTTGCTGGTGGAGGGCGGCGGCGAACACGCCGGGCCGGCCCGCGCGGTGGTGGGGCTGGGGCTGAACTTGCGCATGCCGCCCGCCGCGGGCGCGACGATCGACCAGCCATGGACCGATCTTGCCGCGGTCCTGGGCGCCGAGCCGGCGCGCAACCAGGTCGCGGCGCGGCTGATCGCCGCGCTGGTACCGGCGCTGATGCAGTTCGACCGCGAGGGCCTGGCCCCGTTCCTGCCGCGCTTCGCGGCGCTCGATGCGCTGGCCGGGCGCCCGGTACGGATCGCCGGCGCAGGCGGCGGCCACGACGGCATCGCCCTGGGGGTCGCTGCCGACGGTGCCCTGCGGGTGCGCGGTGCCGGCGGCGAGCGGAGCTTCCACGCCGGCGAGGTCAGCGTGCGCGCCGGTGCCCTGCCGTGAGGACCTGGCTGTTCGATCTCGGCAACAGCCGTCTCAAGTTCGCGCCGCTGCATGCGGACGGCGGGATCGGCGAGGTGGTGGCGGTGGACCACGACGGCGCGGGGTTCGCCGCCGGCTGGGAGCAGCGCATGCCCGACCGCTTCGACGCGGCCAGCCTGGCCAGCGTCGCGGCGCCGGCACTGCGGGTGGTCCTGATCGAGGCGCTCGCCGCGCGCTGCGGCCGGCTCTCTGTCGCCTGTACCCTGGCGCGCTGCGATGGCGTCGCCATCGCCTACGCCGATCCGCGCCGCCTTGGCGTGGACCGCTTCCTCGCGCTGCTGGCCGCGCATGCCCGCGGCCCCGGTCCCAGCCTGGTGGTCGGGGTCGGCACCGCGCTGACCATCGACCTGCTCGACGGATCGGGACGTCACCACGGTGGACGGATCGCGCCCTCGCCCGCGCTGATGCGGGAGGCCCTGCACGCGCGCGCTGCGCAACTGCCGGCCGACGGCGGCAGCTACGCCGAGTTCGCCGCCGAGACCCGGGATGCGCTGGCTTCCGGCTGCGAGGGCGCGGCGCTGGCCTTGCTCGAACGCAGCCGCGAGGCGGCGCGCGCCATGCTGGGCGTCGCGCCGCGGCTGCTGCTCCACGGCGGCGGTGCCGCCGCGCTGGCGGGGCGGCTCGATGGCGCGGAACCCGCGCCGACGCTGGTGCTCGAAGGTCTCGCGCACTGGGCGCGGATGGAGCGGGAACCCGTTTGATCGGAGCGCGCCACGCCACGCCCTGGCGTGCGGGCCCTTACAATCGCCCGATGTTCCTCCGCGCATCGATCGTACTGCTGCTGGCCCTGAACCTGGGCGTCGCGCTGTGGTGGGCGCTGCGGCCACCGGCCCAGGACCCGGGCGTGGCCGATCCGCCCGCCGGGGTGCCGCGCCTGCAGTTGCTCGAGGAAGCATCGCCGGAGGCGCGCGCCACCGCGGCCGGGATGACCACGTCCGCGCCGCAGGCGCCCCTGGCGGATGCCGACGCCACCGCCACCGCCGGTGCCGGCCCCGCCGCCGCTGCCGGCGCCGGGTCGGAAGACGCCGGCGCCGTTGCCGGCGAGCCCGCGCCGGCGTCTGCAACCGGTGCCGGGGCACCGGCGCGCTGCCTGTCGCTGGGGCCGTTCGACGATGCCGCGACGCTCGCCGCGGCGCGGCAGGCTCTGCAGCCGCGGGTGTCGCGGCTGCGGACCCGCGAAGTGGTGTCGGCGCCGCGGGGCTGGCGGGTGATGCTGCCGCCACAAGCCGACCGCGCCGCCGCGCAGGCGGTGGCGGAGAAGCTCGGCGCCGCCGGTTTCGACGACCACTTCATCCTCGGCGAGGGCGCCGAAGCCAACGCCATCGCCCTGGGCCGTTTCAGCGGCGAGGCGGCGGCGCGCCGGCACGTCGCGGCGCTGCGCGCCGCCGGATTCGCGGCGCAGGCCGAGCCGCTGGGCGAGACCAGCGTGCGCCACTGGCTGGACGTCGGCGTGGCCGAGGACTTCGATGCCGCCGCCGCGCGCGCCGCCGCGGCGGCGCAGCGGGTGGACGCCCTCGACTGCGCGCAGCTTTGACCGGTCGCGTTGGCCGGCCGCGGGCTTTGACGTGCACGGCATGCTCCGCGAAGGGCAGGGCATCGCCGGGGCGCGCTAGAATGCGCGCCTTCCCGGGAGTTCCGGGCCATTCACGCCGGCATAGCTCAGCTGGTAGAGCAACCGCCTTGTAAGCGGTAGGTCATCCGTTCGATCCGGATTGCCGGCACCATCCCAACGGACAGCGACGATGCCGCGGAACCATCCACCCGTTTCGATCATTGGCGTGCCCACCGATGTCGGCGCCGGCCACCAGGGCGCGCGGATGGGGCCCGAGGCGCTGCGCATCGCCGGCCTGGTCGGCGCGCTGCAGGCGCGGGGGGTCGAGGTGACCGACCGCGGCAACGTCGACGGACCGCGCAACCCCTGGCTGCCGCCGGTCGCAGGCTACCGCCACCTGGAGGAGGTGGTGGCCTGGAACCGGGCGCTGCTGGAAGCCTCCACCGCCGAACTGCGCGCCGGGCGCATGCCGGTGGTGCTGGGCGGCGACCACAGCCTGGCGATGGGCTCGATCATGGCGGTGGCCAACCACTGCCGCGAACGCGGCCGCAAGCTGCGGGTGCTGTGGCTGGACGCGCACTCGGATTTCAACACCAGCCAGGTGACGCCGTCGGGCAACATCCACGGCATGCCGGTGGCCTGCCTGTGCGGGATCGGCCCCGCCGCGCTGACCGGGCTCGGCGGTCATGCCCCGGCGATCGTCCCGCAACAGGTGAAGCAGATCGGCATCCGCTCGGTGGACCAGGAGGAAAAGCGCCTGGTCAAGGAGCACGGCCTGGACATCTACGACATGCGCTACATCGACGAGGTCGGGATGAAGCGGGTGATGGAACAGGCGCTGGCCGGGCTCGACGAGGACACCCACCTGCACGTCAGCTTCGATGTGGATTTCCTCGACCCGGGGATCGCCCCGGGCACCGGCACCACCGTGCCCGGCGGGGTGAACTATCGCGAGGCGCAGCTGGTGATGGAGATGATTGCCGACTCCGGGCGGATGGGCTCGCTCGACGTGGTCGAGGTGAGCCCGGCGCTGGACGACCGCAACATCACCGCCGAACTGGCGGTGGACCTGGTGGAAAGCCTGTTCGGCAAGTCGACGCTGATGCGCGACTGAGCGCTGCCTAGGGTCCGGCCGCCAACCTGAACAGGAGCGCCGCCGGCCGCCGGCGGTGCCCGGCGAAACGACGCATCGTTCACGCCCGCTTGCGCTTTCATGTCCGCACGGGTCGCCGGCAAGGGACGCGATCACCGAGCGCCCCCCATTCCGCCAAAGGAGAAACCCCCCATGAAGCGTTTGACTGCCCTGCTGTTGCTCGCCCTGTTCTCGACCGCCACCCTGACCGCCTGCAATACCGTCGAAGGCGCGGGCAAGGACGTGCAGAAGGTCGGCGACAAGATCGAGGATGCCGCGGAAGACACCGGCGGTACCGATCCGAACTGAGCCACGGCAATTCCCTGTCGGCCGCGATCGCGCGGCATGGACACCAGGCCAAAAGGCCGGCGCGTGCGCCGGCCTTTTCTTGGCCGGGGTCCATCCCCCTGGAGAGCGCTTCCCGGGCGTGTTCAGCCACGTTCATCGACGTCAGGGCCGCCCAACGCAATCTTGACCGGATGCGAAGCTTCCAACCGCGATCCTGCGTCCACGGTAAATCGCCGTGACTGCGGAGGATCAGCAATGAACAAGGACATCATTTCCGGCAAATGGTCCCAGATCAAGGGCAAGGCCCAGGCGAAGTGGGGCGATCTCAGCGACGACGTGTTCGACGTCGCCGAAGGCGACTCGAAGTACCTCGCCGGCAAGCTGCAGGAGCAGTACGGCTGGGAGCGCGAGCGCGCAGAGAAGGAAGTCAGCGAGTTCGAGCGCACGCTCTGACCGAGCGAGCGTCTTCCGGCGACACGCCGGCAGCGATGACGGGAGGGCCGGCGCAAGCCGGCCCTTCTGCGTTGGCGCGGCACCATCAACGGGCATGGTGCCGCACCGGCCGCGCCGCCCGGTCACGGATCGGGCACGAATCCGCCCGGAAAGGCGCGCGGCCGCGGCGCCTGGTACCCGGCGTGGCGCCACGCCGGGATGCCCAGCGCCGCGAGCCGCTGCGGCGTGTCGTAGCGCAACTGCAGGAGTTGCACCGGGTGCCGGCTGGCGCGCACGAACGTGGTATGGCCCACCGGCGCCCATTCGCGCGCGCCGTGGCCGGTGCCGATGCGCTGGCGGGCGGCGTCCCGGCCGTGCGCGGCGTGGTCCCCCATCGCCTGTTCCATCTCGGCGGTCGCCGCCGGCGCCGCGCGGCGTTCGGCGCGCTCCGCGATCGACGGCATCGGTTCGGGCCGGTGCGTCCACCGCTCGCGGAACACCGCCACGCCGATCACGCCGACGTCGTCCGGCCGCCCGGTGCGCGCAGCGTAGCTGTCGGGCAGCGCGGTGAACACGAACTGCGCGACATCGTCGAGCGACTTGCGCCAGCCCGCGATCTCGGTGCTCTGCCTCGGCGCCAGGACGTAGCCGGACTGGGCGGGGTCGGCGGTCTCGCCGGTGACGGCGTTGATGCCGTCGACCGACAGCACCACCAGGACCCGCTCGTCGCTGTTGTTGGTCAGGCGCACCGCGTAGCGGTGCCCGGGGGAGCCTGCGATCCAGGTCTCGCCGCGGTGGCGGTGCTGTTCCAGCCGGCCGCCGTGCTCGCGGTCGACGATGTCCAGGCGCACCGGGTGGCCGGCGCGGGCGGGGGAACAGGCGGTGACGATCGACAGCAGGACGATCGACAGCAGCAGGCGGGCCATGGCGCTTCTCCGGGTTCGGTCCCACTGGCCAACGCGCCGCGGCCGCGAACGGGGTCGAGCGCCGCCCGGCCGGCCCGCTCGGCGGGGTTGCGGCCGTGGCTGCGGCGGCAGCGGTTAAACTTCGCCCCGGTTTTCCCGTCCGGCCCTGCAATGACCCGCCCCCCCGTCCGCGTTCTCACCGGCATCACCACCTCCGGCACCCCGCATCTGGGCAACTACGTCGGTGCGATCCGCCCAGCGGTGGCCGCCAGCCGCGACGCGGCGGTGGAGAGCTACTTCTTCCTCGCCGACCTGCACGCGCTGATCAAGGTACAGGAGCCGGCGCGGGTGCAGCGCTCGACCCTGGAGATCGCCGCGGCCTGGCTGGCCTGCGGCCTGGACCCGCAGCGGGTGCGCTTCTACCGCCAGTCCGACATCCCGGAGATCCCGGAGCTGACCTGGCTGCTGACCTGCGTGGCCGGCAAGGGGCTGCTCAACCGCGCGCATGCGTACAAGGCGGCGGTGGACCGCAACCGCGCCGAAGCCGAGGACGACGACGCCGGTATCAGCGCCGGGCTGTTCATGTACCCGGTGCTGATGGCGGCCGACATCCTGCTGTTCAACGCCGAGCGGGTGCCGGTCGGGCGCGACCAGATCCAGCACATCGAGATGGCGCGCGATTTCGGCCAGCGCTTCAACCATCTCTACGGGGAGCACTTCACCCTGCCCGAGGCGGCGATCGAGGAGCACGTGGCCACGCTGCCGGGCCTGGACGGCCGCAAGATGAGCAAGAGCTACGACAACGTGATCCCGCTGTTCGCGCCACGCGAGCAGCTGTGCAAGCTGGTGTTCTCCATCGTCACCGACTCGCGTGCGCCGGGCGAACCGAAGGACACCGAAGGCTCGGCCCTGTTCGAGATCTATCGCGCCTTCGCCAGCGCCGACGAGACCGCGGCGATGCGCCGGGCCTTCGCCGAGGGCATCGCCTGGGGCGATGCCAAGCAACGGCTGTTCGAGCGGGTCGAGGTGGAGATCGCGCCGCTGCGGGCGCGCTACGAGGCGCTGGTCGCCGAGCCGCAGGTCATCGAGCGGCAGTTGCGCGAGGGCGCCGCGCGCCTGCGCGAGGAGCGCGCCACTCCGTTCCTGGCGCAGCTGCGCCGGGCAGTTGGCCTGGCGCCGCTGGACCGGCCGCTGGCGCAGGCAGGCGCCGACGACGCGTCCGCGCGCCGCGCCGCGCCGCCGCAGTTCAAGCAGTACCGCGAGGCCGATGGCCGCTTCCACTTCAAGCTGGTCGACGGCGAGCGCCTGCTGCTGCAGGGTGCGGGCCAGGCGTCGCCACGCGATGCGGGGCAGCTGATCGCGCGGCTCAAGCGGGGCGGGGCGGCGGCGCTGCACGAGAGCGGCGGCGAGATCGAACTCGACGGCAGCCCGGTCGGCAGGCTCGGCGGCGACGCCACGCTGCAGGACCTCGCCGATGCGTTGGAGCGCCTGGCGCAGGCGGGCGCGTGAACCCGCTGGTCGAACTCAACCTGGCGCTGGTGCTGTTCCTGCCGTGGTTCCTGATCCTCGGCGTGCTGTTCTGGCACTACCCGCGCCAGCCGCGCGGGACCGCGCGACGGCTGTTCGACGGGGCCGCGCTGCTGCTGGCGGTCGCCGCCTTCCTGGCGAGCGTGTACTGGGCGCACGACAGCGCGGACCCCGCCTACGGACGGATGTGGCGACAGGTGCTGGCGACCGCGGTGGGCTACGGGGTGTACCTGGCGGTGATGACCGTCGCATTTCTGGTCCGCGCGCGCTGGTTGCGGCGGCGCTGAGCGCCCCGGCCTGCGACCAAAGCCGAATCCCGGCGCGCGAGGCCCGCAACTAGACTGGGCTTCCCCCTCCCGCGAGCAGGTCATGAGCCCCCTGCATGGCATCGTCACCATCGATACCGGCTACCAGCGGCCGCAGTTCTGTGCCGCCTACCTGATCGTCGAACGCGGGCGCGCGGCCTTCGTCGACTGCGGCACCAACCACAGCGTGCCGCGGCTGCTGGCGGCGCTGCAAGCGCAGGGGCTGGCCGCCGATGCCGTCGACCGGGTGATCCTGACCCACGTGCACCTCGACCATGCCGGGGGCGCGGGCGCGCTGCTGCGCGAACTGCCGAACGCGCGGCTGGTGGTGCACCCGCGCGGCGCGCCGCACATGATCGATCCCTCGCGGCTGGTCGCCAGCGCCAGGGCCGTGTACGGCGACGCGGAATTCTCCGCCAGCTACGGCGAGCTGGTGCCGGTCCCCGAGGCGCGGGTCGAGGAGGCTGCCGACGGCCACGTCGTCGACCTGGCCGGACGGCCGCTGCTGTGCGCAGACACCCCCGGGCACGCCCGCCACCACCTCGCGGTGTGGGACGCGCGCAGCCGCAGCTGGTTCGCCGGCGACATCTTCGGCCTGTCCTACCGCGAGCTGGACACCGCGCGCGGCGCCTTCGCGATCCCGACCACCTCGCCGGTCCAGTTCGACCCGGAGCAGATGCGCGCGTCGGTGCGGCGCATGCTCGGCGAGGCGCCCGAGGCGGTGTTCGTGACCCACTACGGCCGCGTCGCCGACGTGCAGCGGCTGGGCGCGGACCTGATCGCCCAGGTGGAGGCGATGGTGGACGCGGCGCGTGCGCTGGCCGACGATCCGCACCGCCATCAGCGGCTGGTCGAGGCGCTGCAGCGGCTCTACGTCGAGCGCGCCCAGCGTCACGGCGTGGCCGATGCCCGGCAACGGGTGCCGGAGCTGCTCGGGATGGACATCGAACTCAACGCCCAAGGGCTGGAAGTGTGGCTGGACCGCGACCGGGCCTGACCACGGCGGCTCAGTGGCCGTCGCCCGCGGCGTCGGCCTGCGCCGCGGCCTGGCGGTACAGCGCGTACTCGTCCCGGTCCAGTGCGAACCACTGCAGCGCGAACACCGCCGCGGCGCGGTCCTCGGCCGTGGTCGCCGCGTCGCTGGCCATCCACAGCAGGCCGTCCTTGAGCCGGTCGGAACGGGCGCGGGTGGCGACGATGCCGCCGACCGCGGCGCGCCGCACCTCGGGCGCCTGGTCGATCAGGGCGCGGCCGAGCGCCTCCTCCGCGGCCGCAGGGTCGCTCCACTGGGCGAACTGCACCACGCTGCGGCCGCGGATCTCCGGGTCGGGATGCGCGGTCAGCGCCTCGAGGCCGCGCACCAGGGGCGCGGCGTCCTCGACCGGCATGACCGCGGGCGCGGCCAGCTCCACGTAGCGCTGCAGCACCGCGGGGTCGCGCTCGGCCTGCAGGCCCAGAGCCACCGTGTCGCGCACGTCGGGGCGGTCCAGCGGAAACGCCTCGAGCAGGGCGAGGCCGCGGCGCCGGGCCTCGGCCTCGCCGCTGCCGGCCAGCGCCAGGGCGAAGCGCAGCACGTCGTCGTTGCCGACCCCGCGCAGCAGCGCCAGCAGCGCGCCGCGCTCGTCCTCCTCGGCCTCGGTGGCGTAGCGCTGCAGCAGCTGTTGCAGGAACGCAGGATCGCGCAGCGCGCGGCTGCGCTGTTCGCCCGGGCCGGGCGGCGCCGGCCGGGGAGAGGCGCCGGCCCCACTGACGCGCTCAGGCGTCGGCGCCGACGTGCCGGGGGCCGCGGGCGGGCCGCCGCCGTCCGGATCCGCGCGCTGCCCGTACCAGGCGCCGGCGCCGAACCCCACGGCGAGTGCGGCCGCCAGCGCCAGCAGCAGCCGCCCGCCGCTCATTCCGCCTCCGGCGCGCCCGCCCGGCGATCAGCAGCGGGGCGCGACGAAGCCATCGGAGCCGGTATAGGTGTACGCGTCGGGAATGAAGCGGCCGGCGCCGATCCGGTTCCAGATGTTGCTGGTCCCGTAGTAGCCGCTGATGCTCTGGCCGGTGGTCTGGCACTGGATGGAGACGCGGGCGCCGTTGGCCAGCGAGCCGACCACCGAGTAGCTGGTGCTGGGGCCGGCGCGGACGTTGAGGTAGGCGCCGTTGGTGCGCACGGTGCCGCTGGCGCCGCCGCCGCAGCCGTTGCGGCTGGTGTAGTTGCGGGTGCCGTAGTAGTACACCCCCGCGCCGTTGAACTTGATGCTCCTGGCCACGCCGTTGTAGCGCTGCTCGTAGTGCAGGTGCGGGCCGCTCGAGCCGCCGGTGGAACCGACGGTGCCGATCTTCTGCCCGCGCGACACGCGCTGGCCGACCTGCACGCTCCACGAGTTCAGATGCGCGTAGTAGCTGGTCCAGCCGCTGCCGTGGTTGATCACCACGTACCGGCCGTAGCTGGTGTTGCCGAGGTTGCGCACCACGCTCACGGTGCCGGCGGCCGAGGCGACCACGGCGTCGCCGAGGTCGTTGGTGCGGTTGAAATCGATCGAGCGCTGCGGATTGTGGTTGGTACGGGTCTGCCCCGACCAGGTCTGGTTGCAGGGGAACGGCATCTGGAAGGCGGGCGCGGCCTCGGCGGCGGCGGCCAACAGGAGCATCGACGACAGGACGGACAGGCGAAGGACGTGGTGGCGCATGCTGGTCTCCCCGGCAACATGGTGGCGGGCGACACGTCCCCCCGGGGTGTCGCGGCTGGGCGCGGCGGTCGCGCCAGACGACCCTACCCGGCGGGCGCGACGCGGTCTGCTGGGGTAAACCCGTGTCCCGGCGCGACCGGGGTCGCAATCCGCTGCGCCGGCGCCGTCAGTCCCAGGCGTTGAGGTGCGGGCCGAGCGGCTCGCGCTGCGGCCGGACGATGCAGAACCGGTGTCCGGTCGGCGCCTCCATCACCCACCAGCGCTTGACGAAGGCGATCTTCCGCGCCCCCAGCTTCTCCAGGCGCTCGGCTTCGGCATCCACGTCGTCGGCCTCGATGTCCAGGTGGATGCGCGATTCGTGGTCGACCTTCTGCAGCAGCAGGATCGGCTCGTCGCGGTCGGTCTTCAGCGCGGCGTACTTGCCGTCGCCGTCCTCGTCGAAGGTCTGGACCGGCTTGCCGAGCGCCCGGCTCCAGAACTCGGTGGCGGCCTTCAGGTCTTCGACCCGGCAGTCGAGGACGAAGGTGGACAGGCGGCTGTGGTGGGCCATGGGCTTCTCCCGCGGGCGCAGTTGATTATGGAAGTCGCGAAACCGGTGGGGCGGCAGGCCCCGGGGCCGGCTCTCGCAGGAGCGTGCCATGCACGCGAAAGCCCACGCGGTCGAACGCGCCCGGAATCACCGCCACTTCCACCCGAGCGGCCGCGGCATTCGCGCCCATGGGCCGCTCCTACGAGGGGCGGACCAGCTCCGGCCGCCCCCCGCCCACCGATCGCGAATGCCAATCACGAACCGCCAATCACCAATCAAGAGGCCCTCGCCAGGTCGTCCAGCATCGCGCGCAGGAAGCGCGCCGCCTCGCCGCCGGTGCAGGCGCGGTGGTCGAAGGTCAGCGACAGCGGGATCACCTTGTGCGATTCGAATCCGCCGATCACCGGGGTGATCTGGTGGCGGGCGCGGCCGGCGGCGACGATCGCCACGCACGGCGGCACGATCACCGGGGTGGCATAGCGGCCGGCGAACATCCCGAAATTGGACAGCGAGATGGTGTAGCCGGTCAGCTCGCTCGCCGGCAGGCTGCGCTCCATCACCTGCCTGCGCAGGCGGTCGACGCCCTCGCGCACGCCGGCGGCATCGAGCACGTCGGCGTTGCGCAGCGCCGGCACGAACAGGCCGTCGTCGGTGTCCACGGCGATGCCGATGTCGACGTGCGGATGCAGGGTCCGGGTGAGGGCGTCGCCGTCGAACCAGGCGTTGAGCGCCGGCACCGTCTTCGCCGCCGCGCAGATCGCCCGCACCAGCCGCGCGGTCATGTCGTTGCCCGGTGCCCAGGCGTGGATGTCGGCGTCGTCGGCGAGCATCGTCGGCACCACCTTCGCGTGAGCATCCGCCATCACCCGCGCCATGTTGCGGCGTACGCCCTTGAGCTGCTCGGGCTGGCCGCTGGCCGCGACCGAGGGCGGCTGGGTGCGCATCGGCCGGCCCGAAGCCGACAGCGCGGTACGTTCTTCCGCACGGCGCGGCGCCGGCGCCGCATCGCCGCGTCCGGTTGCCGTCTTTTTCGGTGCGCCGCCGGCAGCGCTGCCGGCGCGCGCATTGCCGTCGGCGGCGGCCTGCTTCACGTCGGCCATGGTGACCACCCCGTCGGTGCCGGTGGCGCGCACCCGCGAGAGGTCGACCTTCAGCTTCCGCGCCAGCGCGCGCACCGCGGGCATCGCCTTCACCCCGCCGACCGAACTGGCGCGCTCGCTGTGCACGGTATCGGAGGACTGCATCGCCCCGACCACGGTGCCGCTGTCTGCCCGCTCGCCGTCGCCGTCGCCGGCCTCGCCCTCGGGCGGCGTTTCGCCCTCGTCGGAGATCGCGCCGCCGTCGTCGGAGGCCACCACCTTGTCGCCGCCGCTGGGGGCGGGGCTGCCGGTGCCCTTGGAAGGGCCGTGGTGGTGGCCGGTGTCCTGGCCCTCGGCGCGCTGCGGGAGCGCCGGGTCGATCTCGAACTCGGCCAGCACCGCGCCGGTCTCGATCACGTCGCCGGGTTCGCCGGCCAGCTTCAGCACCTTGCCCGATACCGGCGAGGGCACCTCGACCACCGCCTTGGCGGTTTCCATCGAGACCAGCGGATCGTCGAGGCGGATGGTGTCGCCCACCGCGACCGACCATTCGACGATGGTGGCGTCGGGCAGGCCCTCGCCGAGGTCGGGGAGCTTGAAGGTTTTGGTGTCGGCCATGTCGATCGTCGTCCTGTTCGGCCGGCGCCCGGTCGGGCGCCGGCGGTTGTTTCGTGTTGCGGTCCCGCTGGCCCCGCGGCGCTCAGCCGGCCGCCAGCACCCGCTTCGCGGCCGCGACCACCCGGTCGACGCTGGGCAGGTACTTCATCTCCAGCCGGAACAGCGGGATGTGGGTGTCGTATCCGGTGACGCGCTCGACCGGCGCCAGCAGGTCGTACATCGACTCCTCGGCCAGGCGCGCGGCGATCTCCGCGCCGAAGCCCGCGGTCTTCGGCGCCTCGTGCACGATCACGCAGCGGCCGGTCTTGGCCACCGACTCGGCGATCGTGTCGAAATCGAGCGGCTTGAGGGTGGCCACGTCGATCACCTCGGCGGAGATGCCGTCCGCGGCCAGCCGCTCGGCGGCCTCCAGCGTTTCCTTCACCTGCGCGCCCCAGGTGACCAGGGTGATGTCGTCGCCATCGCGCAGGACGTAGCAGACATCCAGCGGCAGCGCCTCGCCGTCGTCGGGGACCAGCTCCTTGTACTGGCGGTAGATGCGCTTGGGCTCGAAGTAGATCACCGGGTCCGGGTCGCGGATCGCCGCCAACAGCAGGCCGTACGCGCGCGCCGGCGAGGAGGGCATGACCACGCGCAGGCCGGGCACGTTGGTGAAGATCGCCTCGTTGGCCTCGCTGTGGTGCTCCGGCGCGCGGATCCCGCCGCCCCAGGGCACGCGCAGCACCATCGGGCAGTGCAGCCGGCCGCGGGTGCGGGTGCGCAGGCGCACCGCGTGGCAGACGATGTGGTCGACCATCGGGTACATGAAGCCGTCGAACTGGGCCTCGGCCACCGGCTTCATGCCCTGCGCGGCCATGCCCACGGTGAGCCCGGCGATGGTGGTCTCGTCCAGCGGGGTGTCGAGCACGCGCTCGTCGCCGAAGCGCTGTTGCAGCCCGGCGGTGGCGCGGAACACGCCGCCGTTGACGCCGACGTCCTCGCCCAGCACCACCACGCTCTCGTCGTTGCGCATTTCCCAGGCCAGCGCCTGGGTGATGGCCTCGATCAGGGTGATCGGGGTGTCGGGCTTGGTCGGGGCCGCGGCTTCGCCGGCGCCAGGGGAGGACTGCTTCGAGGGCGACTTGGCAGCGCTCACGAGCGCTTCTCCAGGGCGATGGCGGCTTCGCGCTGCGCCAGCAGGTCGGCGGGCGGATCGGCGTACAGATGGTCGAACATCGCCTCGACCGGCTGCACCTTCGACTCCAGATAGGCGTTGATCTCGGCGTCGACGCGCTTGCCGCATTCCTCGGCCCAGGCCTTTTCCTGCTGCTCGTCCCAGAGCTTGCTGGCGGCGAGGAAGGCGCGCAGGCGCGGCACCGGATCGCGCTTCCAGGCTTCCTTTACCTCCTCCTCCGAGCGGTAGCGGCGGGCGTCGTCGGCGGTGGTGTGGTCGTGCAGGCGGTAGGTCAGCAATTCGATGACGGTGCCGCCCTCGCCGCCGCGCGCGCGCTCGGTGGCCCGGCGCATGCCCTCCATCACCGCGACGAGGTCGTTGCCGTCCACCTGCAGGCAGTGCAGGCCGCCGGCGATGCCCTTCTGGGCCAGGGTCTTGGCCCCGGTCTGCGCCGAGCGTGGCACCGAGATCGCCCAGCCGTTGTTGATCACGCACAGCACCAGCGGCAGGGTGTAGGCGCCGGCGGAATTGAGCGCCGCGTAGAAGTCCGTCTTCGAAGAGCCGCCGTCGCCGCAGCAGGCCACCGCCAGCCGCGGCTCGCGGCGCAGCTTGAACGCCAGCGCGGCGCCGGCCGCGTGCAGGCACTGGGTGGAGATCGGTACCGACCACGAGAAGTCATGGCGCGGCCCCTCGAAGTCGTTGCCGCGCTCGTCGCCGCCCCAGTACATCAGGACCTCGCGCGGCCGCACGCCGCGCATGAACTGCGCGCCGTACTCGCGGTAGCTGGGCGCGAACACGTCCTCCGGCCGCATCGAGGCGCCGATGCCGACATGGGTGGCCTCGTGGCCGAGGCTGGAGGCGTAGGTGCCGAGCTTGCCGGTGCGCTGCAGCGCGATCGACTTGGTGTCGAAGGTGCGCACGAACAGCATTTCCTTGAACAGCGGCAGCAGGGCCGCCGGGTCGGCGAAGGCCGCCGGGAAATCGGCGACCGGCTTGCCGTCCGGGCCGAGGTATTGCAGGTATTCGATCTCGAAAGTCGCGGCGACGGTCATGCGCAGGCGGTCGGCTTCGGGGGCCGCCAATCTTAACCGTTCCACCGTAACGGCCCGTTGCGCGTTGCGTCATGACATGAACGCGCGGCTGTGCCGCCCCGGGATCGCAGCGGCTCCGTAGGCGCGTGCCATGCACGCGAGCGCCGGCGCGGTTGGGGATGCCCGGCACCGCCGCCTGCTCGAACGGAGCCATCCGTGGTCTTCGACGCCCTGGGCCGCTTCCATGCGGCGAAAAAGAACCCCGGCCGGAGCCGGGGTTCGAGGAGGGTCGGGGTGTTACGCCGGGTCAGGGCGTGAAGCTCGCCCGCAGCGAGACCCGGGCATGGGCGCGTTCGCCGACCAGGCGGACGTACCAGGTGCCGGCCGCGGGTGCGCCGACGTGGACGACCTCGTTGTTGCCCGGACGCGCCGAGCGGGCGTCGTACTCGTCCGCGGTGGGCGGCTCGCCGTGACGCAGGAACAGGGTCACGTCGCCGCTGCCGCCATAGCTGAGGACGCGCAGGTTGCGCGCGCCTTCCGGCACCTCGATCCGGTACAGGTGCGCCTCGCCGGCCGCGCCTTCCAGCCCGGTCACGGCCACGCCGTTCTGCAGCTCGGGCACCTCGGGCGGCTGCTCGGTCACCTCGATCGAGGCGCTGGCGTCGTTGTCGCCTTCGTCCGGATCGCTGGTCTGCGAGGTGGCGGCGGCCGCGAGCGCCACGCTGGCGCCCACCGTGCTCTCCGGCGCGGTGGCGCTCAGCCCGAACACCGCCTCCGCGCCGGCATCCAGCGCGTCGGCGGTACAGGCGACCGAGGTGCTGTCGCTGCCGCTGGTGGGGGCGTCGCAGCTCCATCCCGCCGGGGCCGAGACCGCCAGGTCGCCGAGCTGCGCATCCAGCGAGAACCCGACGCCCGGGAACAGCGCCTGGTCCGGACCGTCGTTGCTCACCGTGACCGCGTACTCCAGCGCGCCGCCGACCACGACGCTGGACTCGATCGCCTCGGCCATCACCGCCAGGTCGGCGAAGCTGAGCGCGCCCAGGCGCACCAGCAGCACGGTCGGGTCGTGGTCGGACAGCCGCGTCGGGGTCGCCGGATCGTTGCGCGCCACCTCCGGGAAGTCGGCGTTGATGCGCGCGTGGCTGATCGAATGCCCGTCGAGTTCGGGCGAGGCGAGGATCGCCTGGTTGACCAGCACGTGGTCGAGCGCCTGCGCCTGGTAGTCGAACACGAAGGAGTAGCGCTCGTCGGCCGGGGCATCGAGGGTGGTGTTGCGCAGGTCCGGTTCGACCAGGTCGGCACCATCGCCGTTCACGGCGGTCTCGTCGTCCGGCGACGGCTGGCCGGTCACCACGCCCAGCGCGTCGACGTAGCCATCGTTGAACTGGAAGGCGTTGAAGTCGCCCAGCACCACGATGTTGCGCGCCGGGTCGCCCTCCTGCATGCCGTCGATCACGCCGGCCAGGTACTCGGCCTGGGCCTGGCGCTTGGCGCGGACGCGCTGCCCGCCGGTGGCCCAGCCGCTGCTGCCCGGATCCTCGCTGTCGATGCCGCTGAGCGACCTCTGATGCACCACGATCGCGGTCACCGGGAAGCTGCGGCCGTCGGCGAAATGCACCACCGCGTCCATCACCAGCGGCGGGCGGTCGTTGAGCAGGGTGGTGGAGCCGTCGGGGTTGTCCAGCATCGCGTCGGCGCCGACCTGCTCGACCGTGAGCACCTCGACCCGCGGCACGCCCGCGCCCACCTCGCCGGTGCGGGCGAGGAAGCCGACGTCGATGCCGCCGACGTCGTTGCCTTCCTCGAGCCAGGCGACGTAGCCCGGATCGGGCTGGCCGGCGCCGACGGCATCCGCGTTGATGCGCTCTGCCAGGGCCTGCAGCACCGGCAGGTTCTCGACCTCGGTCACGCCGAGGACGTCCGGCGCATGGAGGAACTGGCGGATGCCGAGGGAGGCCTTGCCGAGGCGTCGTTCCAGCGCCTCCGGGGTCAGCACGGGCTCGCCGGTCGCCGGATCGTTCTCGGTGTCGAAGAAGCGTTCGAGGTTGTAGGTGGCGAAGGTGGCGTGGTCGGGCGCCGGCAGCTGCGCCGCCCGCGGCTGGCCGGCCTGGCCGCACTCGACCGCGAGCTCGCCTTCGGGATAGATCGTGTAGCGACGGAAGGTGTAGTCGAGTGGCCCGGTGAGCGACCCGTCGACGATCTGGCAGCCGGCCGCCACGTCGGCCGCCGGCGCGCCGATCGTGGTGCTGTTGACCGCGATCAGCTCGGGGTTGAAATCCCAGCGCGGGATGTCGGTGGCGGTGCTGCCGGAGGGGTCCGGGTCCGGAACCTGGATACCGGGCTCGCGGAATGGCCGCGCGGTGCCGGTCACCACCACCGCGAAGCGACCGTTGCTGTTGCCGGTCGCGGACGGCTCGTTGGTGAAGCCGCCGGTCGGCGCGACCACGGTGAAGGCGGGCGCGGTCACCCGCATCCCCTCCAGGTGCTCGAGCTGCTCCAGCCCGCCGTCGGCGTTCGGGGTGTCCACGGTCAGCGCCACCGGCGCCGGCATCGCATGGCCGCTGGACAGCTGTACCACGGTGGGCGAGACGATCTCGGTCAGCGGCAGCTGGTGCGGGTCGGCGGCCGGGACGTACTCATCGACGGTGCCCTGCACCAGGACCCGGTTGCCGACCGCGGCGGCGTCCGGCGGCGCGCCCCCGGTGAACACGAACACGCCCTCGGAGGTGGCCGGGTCGCCGTCGTCCTCGCCGTCCGCGCCCTGCAGGAAAAAGCCGTTGTTCTTGCGCCCGGTGACGATGCCCTCGGTGGCGACGGCCTGGCCGTCGTACGGCGAGAGCTGTCCGCTGCCCTGGATCTGGTGGATGGCGAGGGTCTCGATGTCGTCGTTGAGGATGGTGCCGGTGGCCTCGGCCCTGGCGATGAGCGCGCCGCCGGCGTTGTCGAGGACCACGAGGAAGGTCTCGTCCGGCTCGGTGACGGCGTCGCCGGTCACGTCGACGGTGACCGTGACCGAACTCTGGCCCTCGTCGATCTGCACCGTGCCGCTGGCGGACGCGTAGTCCTCGCCGGCCACCGCGCTGGCGTCGGCGGTGGCGTAGTCGACGCTTACCCCGCCCGCGCCCGCGGGCTGGTTGAGGCTGATGGTGAAGAAGAACGGGGTGGTGCCCGCGTCGCCTTCGGCGGCACTGGTGTCGGCGATGCTGAGGTAGATCTCTCCGCCGCCGCCGCAGATGTTGGGGACGGTGCTGCTGTTGCGCGGGGCCGGAGTGCCGGTGCCGAAGTCGGCGGCGTTGTCGTCGCTGTCGGTGCAGCCGGCGTCGGCGCGGAACCCCGCGGTGGAGTTGTTCAGTCCGGGCGCGGCGCCGTCGCCCTCGAAATAGTTGGCCCCGCCGAACCCGACCAGGTCGAGGATCAGCGCTTCCTGCGCCGGCGTGCAGGGATTGCTGCCGCCGTTGCAGCCCAGGCTGCTGGTGGAGTCGACCAGGGCGGCCTTGCCCGAGGCGCCCGCCATGTTGATGGTGCCGGAGGCATCGGCCGCGGGCAGCGGCACCCCCGTGCTGCCGCCGGCCAGGGCCACCAGGTAGTAGCCGCCGGGCTCGATGGTGTCGCCGGGCAGCGCCAGCAGCTGCGAAGAGCCTGCACCGAAATTGCCGGTGCCGGTGGCGCTGGCGTACTGGATCGACTTGCCGGACAGTGCGACCGGATCCGCGCCGCGGTTGAACAGCTCGACGTAGTCGTTGGTGAAGGTGGCGCCGCTGTTGCCGCCGCCGCCGTAGACCTGGCTGATGACCACCTGGGCCTGGGCCGAACCGATGCCGCAGGACAACAGCAATGCCAGCCAGAGCTGGCGACCGATACCGCGCATGAGTGGTACTCCCCTGGAAAAGAAAGATGCTTTTCCGGCCCCCCGGCTGGCTTGATTGTGCACCGAAGCGATGGCGATTGCATGACGGCCCCGGTGCCCGGTTGCGGTACCCTGCGCCGATGACCATCGAACGCAACGAACGCCCCCTGGAGGCCGGGATCCACACCGACCTGGACGGCCGCCTGACCTATGCCGGCTACCTGCGCCTGGACCGCCTGCTGGCGGCGCAGCAGCCGCTGTCCGATCCGCCGCACCACGACGAGATGCTGTTCATCGTCCAGCACCAGGTCTCGGAGCTGTGGATCAAGCTGGTGATCCACGAGCTGACCGCGGCGATCGCCCATCTGCGCCGCGACGAGGTCTGGCGCTGCCGCAAGGTGCTGGCGCGCTGCAAGCAGGTGCTGCGGCAGCTGACCGAGCAGTGGTCGGTGCTGGAGACCCTCACCCCGGCCGAATATCTGGAGTTCCGCGGCATCCTCGGCCCGTCTTCCGGGTTCCAGTCGCTGCAGTACCGCACCGTGGAGTTCCTGCTGGGCAACAAGAACGCGGGCATGCTGCGGGTGTTCGCCCACGATCCGGAAGGCCAGGCCGGGCTGCGCGCGGCGCTGGAGGCGCCGAGCCTCTACGACGAGTTCCTGCGCTACCTGGCGCGCTGGGGGCACGCGATTCCGGCACACCACCTGGAGCGCGACTGGAGCCAGCCGCACGCCCTGGACCGGGAGCTGCTGCCGGTGCTCGGCGCGATCTACGAAGACACCGACAGCTACTGGCGCGAGTACTCGCTGTGCGAGGACCTGGTGGATCTGGAGACCCAGTTCCAGCTGTGGCGCTTCCGCCACATGCGCACGGTGATGCGGATCATCGGCTTCAAGCGCGGCACCGGCGGCTCCAGCGGCGTGGGGTTTCTCAAGCAGGCGCTGGAGCTGACGTTCTTCCCGGAGCTGTTCGAGGTGCGCACCCACATCGGCCCGGCCCCGGAGCCGGGCGGCTGACTTCGCCGAGCGGCGGGTCTTCCCCGTAGGAGCGGCCATGGCCGCGAAGCCGCGGAATCCTCCGGCCGGATCGGCAGCGATTCCCGGGGTTCCCGGCCGCGCCGGTCTTCGCGTGCATGGCACGCGCCTGCGAGGGGCGGTCCGGTGGACCGGCGCCGGCCGGCAGGGGCCATGACCCGAAGGCGGCGGGTGGGTCCGGCCCGCCGGCCGGGGCGCGGTGCTGCTAGGATGCGGCGATTCATCCCAGCCACAGGAGCCTGCGCATGAGCCAGCAGCCCAGCCCCGGGGGCGCGATCGCCTCGCGCAACCTGGTGACCCGATTCCTCGATGCGGTCGAGCGCGTCGGCAACAAGCTGCCGGATCCGGCGATGCTGTTCCTGATCCTGATGGTGGTGGTCTGGGTGGTCTCGGCGCTGCTGGCCAATGTCGACTTCGCCGAGCTCGACCCGCGCAGCGGCGATCCGATCCAGATCCGCAACATGCTCGCCGGCGCCAGCTTCACCGAGTTCATGGCGCAGATGGTGCGCACCTTCGTCAATTTCGCACCGCTGGGCGTGGTGCTGGTGGCGATGCTGGGCCTGGGCGTGGCCGAGCACACCGGCTTCATCAGCGCCGGGCTGCGGGCGATCCTGTCGTTCACCCCGAAGATGCTGCTCACCCCGGTGCTGATCGCGGTGGGCGTGCTCAGCCACGTGGCGGTGGACGCCGGCTACGTGCTGGTCATCCCGCTCGGCGCGGTGATCTTCTACGCGGCCGGGAGGCATCCGCTGGCCGGCATCGCCGCGGCGTTCGCCGGCGTCTCCGGCGGGTTCTCGGCAACGCTGTTCGTGCCCTCGAGCCTGGACCCGCTGCTGGCCGGCCTCAGCCAGGAGGCGGCGCGGATCCTCGACCCGACCGTGGTCGTCAATCCGCTCAACAACTACTTCTTCACCACCGCCTCGACCTTTCTGGTGGTCGGGGTGGGCTGGTTCCTGACCGACAAGGTGATCGAGCCGCGGCTGCGCAATACCCAGATCGACGGCGACGTCAGCGAGTTCCAGACCATGGAAGCGCTGGGCCCGCGCGAGCGCAAGGGCCTGCTGCTGGCGGTGCTCGGCATGCTGGTGGCGCTGGCCGTGTTCGCGCTGTCGCTGATGCCCGAGACCTCGGCCTGGCGCGCCCCGGCCGAGGCGGTGCCGGAAGGCGGGCATCCGCTGCTGGTGGCCGCGGCCCCGGTGATGCAGTCGATCGTGGCGCTGATCTTCGTGTTCTTCCTGATCCCGGGCGTGATCTACGGCTACGTCGCCGGCACGGTGAAGAGCCATCGCGACATCATCCAGGGCATGAGCAAGGCGATGGGCAGCATGGCCTACTACATCGTCATGGCGTTCTTCGCCGCGCAGTTCATCTACGCATTCGGCGAGAGCAACCTCGGCGCGCTGATGGCGATCAAGGGCGCCGCCTGGCTGCAGGCGATGGGCTTCCCGATGGGCATCACCCTGATCGGCATCGTGCTGCTGTCCGGCTTCGTCAACCTGATGGTGGGCTCGGCCTCGGCGAAGTGGGCGCTGATCGGCGCCATCATGGTGCCGATGCTGATGCAGCTGGGCGTGTCGCCGGACCTGACCCAGGCCGCGTACCGGGTCGGCGATTCGAGCACCAACATCATCACCCCGCTGCTGCCGTACTTCCCGCTGGTGGTGGTGTTTTGCCAGCGCTACGTGAAGTCGGCCGGCATCGGCACGCTGCTGGCGCTGATGCTGCCGTTCTCGATCACCCTGCTGGTGGTCTGGACCGGCTTCCTGCTGGCCTTCTGGGGGCTGGGCATCCCGCTGGGCGTGGGCGCGACCTACGGCTACCCGGCGGCACCCTGACGGGCGCGGGAACCGGGCGGCGATGCCGGGTGTAGCCCGCCGCGCCGGCTTTCGCATGCATGGCACGCTCCTACGGAGCCGCGGCGAGCTGGCTGGGCCGTAGGAGCGGCCCATGGCCGCGAAGGCCGCGCGAGGCTCCGGTGGGGTGGGCGGCGATTCCGGCCGCGCCGGCTTTCGCGTGCATGGCACGCTCCCACGGAACCGTAGCTTCCCGCTCCTACGGACCGTGGCGCGGGCGTGCCGCTGCGGCGGGAAGGCGGGCCGGGAGCACCTCTGGCCGGGCCTCAGGTACGGCCGCCGGACATGCCCTTGAGCCAGCGCGACAGCAACAGCAGCAGCACGCCGGGCCCCGCCGTCCACAGGAAGATCGACAGGAACATGGATGGCATCTGCGGCAGCGACTCGCGGTCGAACTGCCCGGCGATCAGCCCCGCGAACAGGTTGCCCAGCGAGATCGAGATGAACCACAGGCCCATCATCTGGCCGAGGAACTTGCGCGGCGCCAGCTTGGTCACCGCCGACAGGCCCACCGGGCTCAGGCACAGTTCGCCGGTGGTGTGCAGCAGGTAGGTCAGCACCAGCCACAGCGGCAGTACCCGGTCGCCGGACACGGCCAGCGAGGCTGCGAAGGCCATCACCGCGAAGCCGAGCCCGAGCGAGATCAGGCCGAGGCCGAACTTCACCGGCACCGAGGGATTGAGGTTGCGCGCGCCGAGCCGGATCCAGATCGACGCGAACACCGGTGCCAGCAGGATGATGAAGATCGGGTTGACCGACTGCAGCCACGATGCCGGCATTTCCCAGCCGAGGATCCACCGGTCGGTGTAGCGTTCGGCGAAGATGTTGAGCGAGGAGCCGGCCTGCTCGAAGCCCGACCAGAACATCGCCGAGAACACGTACAGGATCACGAGCAGCCAGACCCGGCGCCTGTCCTGCGCGTCGATCCGGCCGAACATCAGGATGTAGGCGAAGTAGACCACCGCCACCCCGATGATCGCTGCCGCGGCGCCGCGCGCGACCAGCACGGGGTCGAACCCGACCAGTCCGAACAGCACCGCTGCGGCGGCGAGAACCAGTGCCCCCACGGCGATCCAGAAGCCGCGCCATTCGTTGCGCAGACGTCCTGCGTCGGCCGGGTCGGCCACGTCGCGGGTGGGCAGGCGCCCGGCATCGCCGAGCTTGTGCCGCTGTAGCTGGTACTGGATCACCCCCAGCACCATGCCGACCCCGGCGGCGGCGAACCCGTAGTGCCAGTTGGCCCCTTCGCCCAGCCCCCCGACGATGAGCGGACCGATGAAGGCCCCGAGGTTGATGCCCATGTAGAACAGCGAGAATCCGGCATCGCGCCGCGCGCCGCCGTCGGGGTACAGCTCACCGACGATGGTCGAGGCATTGGGCTTGAGCAGGCCGGTACCGACCACGATCAGGAACAGGCCCAGATAGAAGAAGTGCATGTCCGGGACGGCAAGGCTGAAATGTCCCAGAGCGATGACGATGCCGCCGTACCAGACCGCCTTCTGCTGGCCGATCAGCCGATCGGCGATCCAGCCGCCAGGAACCGCGAGCAGGTAGACGCCGGCGGTGTACAACCCGTAGACGGCGCCTGCGTACTCCTCGCTGAACCCGAGTCCGCCGGTCTCGACCGCCGCGACCATGAACAGGAACAGGATCGCCCGCATCCCGTAGTAGGAGAAGCGCTCCCACATTTCCAGGAAGAACAAGGTATACAGGCCGGCGGGGTGCTTCCCCTGGGCGGCGACGGTCTGGTTCATGGACGCTTCCGTATGGACAAACCCAGGCACCATGGCCTCGGCGATTGCGCCGCGTCAATAGCCTGATCGGCGCAAATGAGCCAGCCGGCGACAGGCACGAGGTTGGGAGCGGCCCCGCCGCGGTGCCGCGCTGCGACCCCGGCGCCGCCGGCCGCGCCCGGGAGCGGCGCTACGGCCGCGAAGCCCGATCGAGCTTGCTCAGCAGCCGGTCGAGCACGACGCGCTCGTCGGCGTCCAGGCGCGCCAGCAGCTCGCGCTCGTAGCCCAGCGCCAGCGGTACCACCTGGTCGTACACGCCGTAGCCGGCCTGGCTGAGCTGCAGCACCGAGCGGCGACGATCCTTGCCGTGCATCTCGCGCTCGATCAGCCCGCGCTTGAGCAGCCGCGCCACCGCCCGGCTCACCGCCACCTTGTCCATCGCGGTGCGTTCGGCCACGCCGTTGGCGGACAGCTCCGGGTAGCGGCCCAGCACCGCGATCACCCGCCACTCGGTGATGCCGATCCCGAAGCGTTCGGCATAGGCGTTGGCGATGGTCTGGCTGACGTGGTTGGAGAGCACGCTCAGGCGGTAGGGCAGGAAACGCTCGAGCTCCAGGACCTCGTGGGTGCCGGGGCGCTCCTGCGGTGGGGCGGAATCGTGGGCCATGCTGCATCGCACCTTGCAATTGGTTACAGGTGAAACTATAACTGCGGGTTCGTCAACCGCACGCCGCACTGTAGCGCGCCGTGCCCGCACAGCAGGAGTCGACCATGAGCGCCCAACCCCACGCGCAGTCGCAGGGCCCCAACCTCGGCATGCAGGTGACCACCTTCGAGAACCCGATGGGCATCGACGGCTTCGAGTTCGTCGAGTTCGCCGCCCCCGCGGGCCAGGGCGCGATGCTGCACGACTACTTCCGCCGCATGGGCTTCACCGCGGTGCTCAGGCACCGGTCGCGGCCGATCACGGTCTACCGCCAGGGCGGGGTGAACTTCCTGGTCAACGAGGACCCCGACTCCTTCGCCGCCGACTTCGCCGCCGCGCACGGTCCCAGCGCCTGCGGCTTCGCGATCCGTTTCGGCAAGCCCGCCGGCGAGGTCTACGACAGGGTGCTGGCGAACGGCGGCGAGGCGGTGGACCGCAAGGAATCCACCAAGGCCGTCGGCGTGCCGGTGGTCAAGGGCATCGGCGACTGCATGCTCTACCTGGTCGACCGCTACGGCGACAAGGGTTCGGTGTACGACGAGTACGCGCCGGTCGAGGGCGCCGACCCGGAGCCGGCCGGCTTCGGCCTGACCTTCATCGACCACCTGACCCACAACCTGTACCAGGGCAACATGCAGAAGTGGTCGGACTACTACGAGCGGCTGTTCAACTTCCGCGAGATCCGCTACTTCGACATCAAGGGCGCCAAGACCGGGCTGGTGTCCAAGGCGATGACCGCGCCGGACGGCATCGTGCGGATCCCGCTCAACGAATCCAGCGACCCCAAGAGCCAGATCAACGAATACCTCGATGCCTACAAGGGCGAGGGCATCCAGCACATCGCCTGCTTCACCGACGACATCTACGCCACGGTGGAGAAGATGCGCGAGGCCGGGCTCGAGTTCCTGGACACGCCGGACACCTACTTCGAGATCATCGACGAGCGCATCCCGAACCACGGCGAGGACGTGCCCAGGCTGGCCAGGAACAAGATCCTGATCGACGCCGACCCGGAGACCAAGCAGCGCAAGCTGCTGCAGATCTTCACCCAGAACGCGATCGGCCCGATCTTCTTCGAGATCATCCAGCGCAAGGGCAACGAGGGGTTCGGCGAGGGCAACTTCCAGGCTCTGTTCGAGAGCATCGAGCGCGACCAGATCAAGCGCGGCGTCCTCTGACCGGCGCACCGGAGGCGCCAGGCCATCGCCCCGCCCGCGCGTGCGCGGCGGGCGGGGCGCGGGGTCACCAGCCGTTGCCGGCGCCGGCCAGGCCGGCGAGCATGGCGAAGCCGCCGAGGGCGAACATCGCGCCCATCGCCAGCAGCGCCACCAGCAGCATGATGCCCTGGATCATGAAGAACAGCCGCAGCTTGTCGGTGGCGCGGGCCGCGGTGGCGGCATCGCCGCTGGACACGGCCTGCTCGGCGGCGGCGGCGGCCTGGAACAGCAGCACGCCCAGCCAGATCGGGATCCAGGCCCACAGGATCCCCACGATCGTGAGCACCTGCAGGGCCCCGGAGATGATCATCACCACCCCGAGCAGTTTCAGCCACAGCTTGCCGTTGACCAGCGGCGCCATCACGGCGCCGACGGCATTCGAATCGGTCTGCATCGATAATTCCCCAGTTGAATGTGGTATCCCGAACAGCGCGGCCTGGCGATTGGCGCGGCCGCGCAGGAGAAACCTACCATGACTGCGTCTTCGACTTCCGGCATCGCCGGCTACATGTCCGGATTCGGCAACGAGTTCGCCACCGAGGCCGAGCCGGGCGCCCTGCCGGTGGGGCAGAACTCGCCGCAGCAGGTCCCGCACGGCCTCTACGCCGAGCAGCTCAGCGGCACGGCGTTCACCGCGCCGCGCGCCGAGAACCGCCGCAGCTGGCTGTACCGGATCCGCCCGGCGGCGATGCATGGCGAATTCGCGCCGTTCGCGCAGCCGCGCTTCCACGACGATTTCATGCAGGGTCCGGTCACCCCGGACCAGCTGCGCTGGAGTCCCGCGCCGCTGCCGGACGCGCCGACCGATTTCATCGACGGGCTGTTCACCGTGGCCGGCAACGGATCCGCGGCGGCGCAGCAGGGCGTGGGCATCCACGTCTACGCCGCCAATGCATCGATGCGCGGCCGCTTCTTCTACAGCGCCGACGGCGAACTGCTGATCGTGCCGCAGCAGGGGCGGCTGCGCATCGCCACGGAGATGGGCGTGATCGAAGCGGAGCCGCAGGAGATCGTGGTGCTGCCGCGCGGCGTGCGGTTCCGGGTCGAGCTGCCGGACGGTCCCGCGCGCGGCTACGTCTGCGAGAACTTCGGCGCCCAGCTGCGGCTGCCCGATCTGGGGCCGATCGGCGCCAACGGCCTGGCCAATCCACGCGACTTCCTCGCCCCGCAGGCGGCCTACGAGGACGAGGAGGGAGATTTCGAGCTGGTCGCCAAGTTCCAGGGCCATCTGTGGCGCGCCGATCTGGGCCATTCGCCGCTCGACGTGGTCGGCTGGCACGGCAACTACGCGCCCTACAAGTACGACCTGCGTCGCTTCAACGCGATCGGTTCGATCAGCTTCGACCATCCCGACCCGTCGATCTTCCTGGTGCTCACCTCGCCCAGCGACACCGCGGGCGTGGGCAACCTGGACCTGGCGATCTTCCCGCCGCGCTGGCTGGTGGCGCAGCACACGTTCCGGCCGCCGTGGTTCCACCGCAACGTCGCCAGCGAGTTCATGGGCCTGGTGCACGGCGCCTACGACGCCAAGGCGGAAGGTTTCGCGCCGGGCGGTTGCTCGCTGCACAACTGCATGACCGGGCACGGGCCGGACGCCGCCACCTTCGAGAAGGCCTCGCACGCGGACCTGTCGAAGCCGGACGTGATCGCCGACACCATGGCCTTCATGTTCGAGACCCGCGCGGTGATCCGCCCGACCCGCCAGGCGCTCGACGCCGGGCATCGCCAGCGCGACTACCAGGCCTGCTGGGCGGGGCTGAAGAAGCACTTCCAACCGCCGCGCTGAGCGCCGCGGTTCGCGGCCCGTTCACCCGGCATCGCCGAGGCTTGCCCGCGTCCACGAGCTAGGAGCCGACGATGCACTCCAGGATCCTGTTGACCGCCGCACTCGCATTCGCGCTGTCCGCATGCGCGGACCCCGATCCGCCGCCCGCCCCTGCGACCGCGCCGGCCGGGGACGCGATGGCGGGCGATCCCGCCGCGCCGCCGCCGCTCGACCAGCCGGCCGATGCCGTGCCAGCCGTGGGGGGCGCAGCGCCGGCCGAGCCCGGGGCGATGCCGGCCGAGGGGGCGATCGGTTTCGCCGGCTTCGGCCCGGCACGGTTCGGCGCCGATGCGGAGCAGGTGCGCATGGCCTGGGGCCGCGAGCTGACGGCCATGCCCGAACCGGCCGAGCCGGGTGGCTGCCACTATCTGATGCCGGAGGTGGCGCAGGGCGAGGGCTACCGCGTCGCCTTCATGATCGAGGGCGACCGTTTCGTGCGCATCGACGTCCGCGATCCCGGGATCGGCGCCCCCGGCGGCGGTCGTATCGGCATGGACGCCGGGCAGATCGAGGCGCTGTATCCCGGGCGCGTCGAGACCCGCCCGCACAAGTACGTCGAGGACGCCAGCTATCTGCGCATCGCCGACGACGGCGGCGGCGACGGGGTGCTGGTGTTCGAGACCGATGCCGCCGGCCGGGTCGACGAGTGGCGGGTCGGCGTGGCGCCGCAGGTTGACTATGTCGAGGGGTGTTCCTGACCCCGGAGGGCGGGGCCGGATGCGGCCTCCGCCTGTGCCTCAGCGGCCCGGGCCGTCGTCTTCGCGCGGTTGCGCCTGGTCCGGCCGTGGCGGCGGCGAGGGGCGGGGATCGTCCTCGGCCAGCGACAGCGCCGCCTTGGCCATCAGGTGGGCGCTGATCGGCGCGGTGATGAACAGGAACCCGGTGATCAGCAGCTCGCGCAGCCCGAGCCCGTCGCCGAGCGTGGCGTGGTGGCCGATCGAGGCGATCATCACGCAGCCAACGCCCAGCGTGGACGCCTTGGTCGGGCCGTGCAGGCGCTTGAAGAAGTCCGACAGCTTGACCAGTCCCAGCGAGCCGACCAGCACGAAGAACGCGCCGATCGCCAGCAGTGCGACCATCAGGATCTCGAACGCGGCGCTCATTCGACGATGTCCCGGCGCATGACGTACTTGCTCAGCATCACCGTGCCGACGAAGCCGAGCATCGCGATGATCAACGCGGCCTCGAAATAGATCGACGAGTCCAGGTGCATGCCGAACAGGATCAGCAGCGCGATCGTGTTCACGTACAGCGTGTCCAGGCCGAGGATGCGGTCCGGAACCGATGGCCCGCGCAGCAGCCGCCACAGGCTCAGCAGCATCGCCAGGCCGATCACGTACATCGCGGCGACGACGGCGGTCTCGATCACGGGAAGATCTCCTTCAGCGGCGCTTCGTAGCGCGCCTTGATGGTGGCCACCACGCCCTCCGGATCGCGCAGGTTGAAGCAGTGCACCAGCAGGTGGCTGCGGTCCTCGCTCAATTCCGCCGACACCGTGCCCGGCGTCAGGGTGATGATGCTGGCCAACGCGGTGATCCCGTGGATGTTGGCGATATCCAGCGGGACCTGCACGAAGCCGGGCGAGATCGCCCGCTCCGGCCCCAGGATCAGGCGCGCCACCTCGATGTTCGAGCGGACGATGTCGAGCAGCACGACGGCGCCGAGCTTCAGCAGCACCGGCAGGCGGCCGAAGCTGGCGCGCTCGGGCCGCAGCATGTCCGCGAACAGCGGCAGCACCACCGCCAGGGCCAGGCCCAGCGCGACGGCGGGCACGCTGAACGTCGCGACCAGCAGCAGCCACAGCACGAACACGGCGAGGCTCAGCGGAAGCGATGGCAGGAATCGTTTCATGGCGACGGCGCCCGTTTCACCGGCACGGTCCCGCGGATCGCTTGCACCGCATCGGCCGGCGCCAGCAGCTGCGCCGCGGCGCCATCGGCATAGCGCAGCACCGGCGCGGAGGCCAGCATCAGCACCACCAGGTAGCCCAGCAGCACGCCGGTGGCGATGCGCTGGGCGGCGCGCGGCGGCCGCGGCGCCGCTGCGCCCTCGGCGAACGTCTCGGCGCGCCACACCAGCTGGCTGCCCGACCGGGCCATCGCCACCAGCGCCAGCAGGCTGGTGACCAGCACGGTGGTCCACACCAGCGCGACCCGGCCCTCGGGCACCGCGGCCAGCAGCGCGAACTTGCCGACGAAGCCCGGCAGCGGCGGCAACCCGGCGACCGCGACGCCGGCGACCAGGAACAGCAGGCCGAGCGCGGTCTTGTGGCCGAGCGGCGCGGCGATGTCGAGCCGGTCGCCGGCCTTGCCGCGCTGGCGCCGCACCATGTCGGCGATCAGGAACAGCGCCGCGGTGACGAAGGTGCTCTGCACCAGGTAGTACAGCCCGGCCGCGACCGCCCCCGGCGTCTGCAGCGAGAACGCGACGAACAGGGTCGCCGCCGAGGCGATCACCAGCCAGGCCACCTGCGCCCGCAGCGTCGGCGAGGCGAGCGCGCCGAGCGACGCCAGCAGCAGGGTGGCGATGCCGGCCGCCAGCAGCCAGTCCCAGGCCCAGCCGGCCAGGGCGCCGGCCTCGCTGCCGAACACCAGGGTGTAGACCCGCAGCACCGCGTACACGCCGACCTTGGTCATCACCGTGAACAGCGCCGCCACCGCTGCGGGGGCGTGCGAATAGGTTTCCGGCAGCCACAGGTAGAGCGGCAGCAGCGCGGCCTTGGCGCAGAACACCACCAGCAGGATGCCCGACGCGGCCTGGATCAGCGCCACGTCGGCCGGGTCGGCCGCGGCCACCCGCAGCGACATCTCCGCCATGTTGAGGGTGCCGGTCAACCCGTACAGCAGGCCCAGTGCGATCAGGAACAGGGTCGAGGCGGTGATATTGAAGGCGACGTAGTGCAGGCCGGCGCGCATCCGCGGGCCGCGCCCGCCACTGAGCATCAGCCCGTAGGATGCGATCAGCAGGACCTCGAAGAACACGAACAGGTTGAACAGGTCGCCGGTGAGGAACGCGCCGTTGAGGCCGGCCAGCTGCAGCTGGAACAGGGCGTGGAAATGCGGGGCGCGGCGATCCCAGCCCGAACACGCGTACAGCAGGCAAGGCGCCGCCAGCAGCGCGGTGGTCAGCACCATCAGCGCGCTGGTGCGGTCGACGGTCAGGGCGATGCCGAGACGGGCCGGCCAGTCCCCGAGCAGGTAGACCAGGATCTCGCCGCGGCCCGCCTCGCGCGCGAGCAGCGCCGCCACCGCCAGCAGCGCCGCCATCGCCACCCAGGCCAGGGTGCGCTGCGGCCCGGCGCGGCGCCCGACCAGCAGCATCAGGGCGCCGGCCACCAGCGGCAGCAGGACCGGCAGCACCGGCAGGTGCGCGATCATCGGCGCTCCCCCGCATCGGGTTCGCGCCCGTCGACGTGGTCGCTGCGGTTGTCGGCGCGGCTGCGCATCGCCACCACGATGGTCACCGCGGTCATCGCGAAGGCGATCACGATCGCAGTCAGCACCAGCGCCTGCGGCAGCGGGTCGGTGTAGTTGGCCAGGGTTTCGGCAACGCCTTCGCGCAGCACCGGCGGCTTGCCGATCACCGGCCGGCCGGAAACGAAGATCAGCAGGTTGGTGGCATACGACAGCAGGGTCAGGCCGAGGATGACGTCGAAGCTGCGCGCGCGCAGCAGCAGGTAGACGCCGCAGGCGGTCAGCACGCCGATGCCGCTGGCGAGCGCGAACTCCATCATGCCGGTGCCTCCCCTGGGGTTGCGCCGGCGCTGGTCGCCGGCGGCGCCTTCGGGTGCGGCTTCACTGTCCCCATCATCGACAGGATCAGCATCGCCCCGCCGAACACCACCAGGTACACGCCGACATCGAACCCCAGCGCGCTGGCCAGCGGCAGCGGCCCGATCAGCGGCAGCACCGGGTCGGCATGGCCGCTGCTGAGGAACGGCAGGTCGAACAGCATCGCGGCGATGCCGGTGCCGACCGCGGCCAGCAGGCCGGCGCCGATGCAGCGCACGTAGTCGAAGCCGAGCCGCTGCTCGACGTACTGGGACCCCTGGATCACGTACTGCAGCAGCAGCGGGATCGCCAGCACCAGGCCGGCGATGAAGCCGCCGCCCGGCTGGTTGTGCCCGCGCAGGAACAGGTACACCGACACCGCCAGGGCCAGCGGGAACAGCAGCTGGCTGAGGTTGGCCGGCATCGGCAGCAGCGCCGGACCGCCCGGGATCACCTCCGCGGGCGCCAGCCGCGAGCGCCGCAGCAACGCGTGCACCACCAGGCCGGCGATGCCGAACACCGCGATCTCGCCCAGGGTGTCGAAGCCGCGGAAGTCGACCAGGATCACGTTGACCACGTTGCTGCCGTAGCCCTCGGGCAGCGAACGCGCCAGCAGTTCGCCGGCGATCGTCTGCGAGGGCCGGGTGATCACCGCGTACACCAGCGCAGAGACGCCGAGGCCGGCGGCGCCGGCGATCGCCAGGTCGCGCGCGCGCCGCGGCCGCGATCGGCCCGGCGGGGATTGCTGGGGCAGGTAGTTCAGCGCCAGCAGCATCAGCGCGATCGTCACCATCTCCACCAGCAGCTGGGTCAGGGCCAGATCCGGCGCGGACAGGAACACGAACACCAGGCTCACGGCCAGGCCCACCGCGCCGATCACCACCAATGCCAGCAGGCGCTGCCGGTGCAGCGCCACGGTGGCGATCGAGGCCGCCACCAGCGCCACCCACAGCACCCAGCCCAGCGCCGGCATCGGTTGCCCGGGCCCCGAACCGGCGAACAGCGCGGTGCCGGCCAGCGGGGCGGCGGCCAGGACCAGCGCGGCCAGGATCGTCAGCAGCAGATAGCGCTGCAGGTTGCCGTTGGCGATCGCGTAGGTGAAGCGCCAGGCCAGGCGCAGCAGCGCCAGCACGTTGCCGCGGAACAGCTTGCGCCCGAAGGAGCGGCGGATCACCGCGTGGATGTCGAACAGCCGGCGCAGGCCGAAATACAGCGCCACCCCCAACACCATGCTGCCGATGCTCATCAGCAGCGGCAGGTTGAAGCCGTGCCATACCGCCAGGCTGTAGTAGGGCAGCTCGCCGCCGAGCGCGCCGCGCGCCGCGGTCTCCAGCACCGGGGCGATGGTCAACGCCGGCACGGTGCCCACCGCCAGGCAGGCCACCACCAGGATCTCGACCGGGATCTTCATCCAGCGCGGCGGCTCGTGGACCTCGTGGTCGACATCGCGCGGCCCGGCGCCGAAGAAGGTGTCGTGCACGAAGCGCAGGCTGTAGGCGACGCCGAAGACGCCGGCCAGGAACGCCGCGCCCGCCACCCCCAGCCGCATCGCGTCGTGGCCGCGGATCTCCAGTGCTTCGGCGAAGAACATCTCCTTGGACAGGAACCCGTTGAGCAGCGGCACGCCGGCCATCGCCAGCGAGGCGATGATCGCCAGGGCACTGGTGAACGGCATCAGTCTGCGCAGCCCGCCCAGCCTGCGCATGTCGCGGGTGCCGGCCTCGTGGTCGATGATGCCGGCCGCCATGAACAGCGAGGCCTTGAACACCGCGTGGTTGAGGATGTGGAACACGCCGGCGACCACCGCCATCGGCGTGGACAGCCCGAACAGCAGGGTGATCAGACCCAGGTGCGAGATCGTGGAGTACGCCAGCAGGCCCTTGAGGTCGTGCTGGAAGATCGCGTTCCAGGCGCCGACCAGCAGCGTCGCCGCGCCGATCCCGCTGACGGTGTAGAAGAACAGGTCGCTGCCGGCGAGCGCCGGATGCAGCCGCGCCAGCAGGAACACCCCCGCCTTGACCATCGTCGCCGAGTGCAGGTAGGCCGAGACCGGTGTGGGCGCGGCCATCGCGTGCGGCAGCCAGAAGTGCAGCGGGAACTGCGCGCTCTTGGTGAAGATGCCAAGCAGCACCAGCCCGAGCATCGGCGCATACAGCGGGTGGGCGCGGATCGCGTCTCCCGAGGCCAGCACCACGTCGAGCTGGAAGCTGCCGGCGATCTTCCCCAGCAGCAGCACGCCGCCGAGCAGCGCCAGGCCGCCGGCGCCGGTGATGGTCAGCGCCATGCGCGCGCCCTCGCGCGCGTCCTTGCGGTGGGTCCAGTAGCCGATCAGCAGGAACGAGCTGATCGAGGTCAGCTCCCAGAACACCACCAGCAACAGCAGGTTGCCGGCCAGCACCATGCCCAGCATGGCGCCCATGAACAGCAGCAGGTAGGCGAAGAAGCGCGGGGCGCAGTCGTTCTCGCTCAGGTAGTAGCGCGCGTACATCACGATCAGTACGCCGATCCCCAGCACCAGTCCGGCGAACATCCAGGCCAGTCCGTCCAGGCGCAGGTCGAACAGCAGGCCGGCCCGGGGGATCCAGGCGTGGGTGGCCTGCGGGATCTCCCCCGACATCACCGCCGGCGTGAACCAGGCCAGGATCGCCAGCCCGAGCAGCGGCGCCGATGCAGCCAGCCACGCGGTGGCCGCGCGCGGCACGTTGCGCAGGATCGCGACCAGCAGCGCCAGCACGAACGGCAAGGCCAACAAGAGCTCGAGCATCGGTCTCCTTGTGCGGACTCGCGGCACCCAGGGGGAACGGTGCGCCGAGCCGCGATTCTAGCAGGCGCCGCCGTTGGCCCCGGCGCGGCGCGGGGCCCTGCATCGCCTATCCTTGCGCGATGACGCGAGCATCCGACACTTCCGGGCGCCGGCCGCCGGCGCTGCGCGAGCCCACGCGCACGGCGCTGGTGTTCGGCGGCACCGGGCAGATCGGTGCTGCGCTGCTGGCGAGGCTGCATCACGCGGGTTGGCGAGTGGAGGCGCTGAGCCGTGCCCCGCGCCGCGCCGGGTCCGGTCTGCGCTGGCTGCAGGGCGAGTTCGCGAGGCTCCCGGCGCTGCCGGGCGCCTGCGATGCGATCTTCAGCTGCGGCCCGCTCGACCTGTTCTCGTTCTGGTACGCCGAGGCGCGCATCGAATGCCCGCGGGTCGTCGCGTTCGGGTCCACCAGTCTCGCCACCAAGCGCTCCGCGGAAGATCCGGAGGAGCGCGCGCTCGCCGCGCGGCTGCAGGCGGCGGAGGCGCGGATCCTGGACGCCGCCCACGCCCGCGGAGCGGCCGCCACGCTGCTGCGGCCCACCCTGGTCTACGGTGCGGGTCGCGACCAGAACCTGACCCGCATCGCCACGCTTGCCGCGCGCAGCGGCTTCTTCGTGCTGCCGCGCCGCGCCTGCGGCCTGCGCCAGCCGGTGCACGTGGAAGACCTGGCGCAGGCGGCGTGCGCGGCGGTAGACAGCGCGGCCAGCCGCGGCCGCGCCTATGCGCTGCCCGGCGGCGAGACCCTGCCGTACCGGGAGATGGTGGCGCGCACGCTGGCGGCGCTGTCGCCGCGGCCGCGGCTGGTCGAGCTGCCCGCGCCGGTGTTCCGGCTGGTGCTGCGCGCGGCGCAGGCCGGCGGGCGCCTGCGCGGACTGCCGCCCGGCGCGGTGGCGCGGATGCGCGAGGACCTGGTGTTCGACCTCGCCGAGGCGCGCGCCGACCTGGACTACGCGCCGCGGAGCTTCGCGCCGACCGCGGACATGTTCGTTCCTGCGCGCTAGACCGCGCCGACTCCGGCGCGCCGAAGTCAGGCCGCAGGGCTGGCGTCGTTCACCGGGACCCGGGCCTTGTGCAGCGTGCGCAGCGCGATCACCAGCACCCCGCCCAGCACCATGGCGCCGCCGACCCACATCGCCGGGCCGGGGCGATCGCCCCAGAACGCGATCCCCAGCGCCACCGCGAACACCGGGGTGATCAGCAGGTACGGCGTGACCTGCGCCACCGGGTGGCGCTGCACCAGCATGTAGAACACGCCGTGGCCCAGCAGCGAGGCGAACACCGCCGCGTACAGCGCGCCGCCCCAGGCGATCCAGCTCGCCTCGCGCAGCTGCACGAAGCTGGCAGGTTCGAACGCGGCGCTGATCGCCAGCAGCGGCAGCAGGCTGATGATGGCGGTCCAGCCCTGCTGGCTGACCATGTCCACCCCGCGCAGCTTGCGCATCAGCACGGTGCCGGCCGCCAGCAGCAGCGACGAGACCAGCATCACCGCCAGCGCCGCGGGCGCCGCCAGCACCATCGGGTCGAACCCCAGCACCAGCACCCCGGCAAAGCTGAGCGCGATGGCCAGACCGGTGCGCCAGGCGAAGCGTTCGCCCAGCCACCACCACGCCAGCAGCGCAGCCATCGGCACGTAGCTCTGCATCACGATCGCCGGCGACGACAGGTTGCCGGCCATCCGCAACGCCAGGAAGCTGGTGCCGAAATGCAGCACCCCGTTGACCACCGCCACCGCCGCCAGCAGCGGCCATTGGCCGCGCGGCGGCGGCTTGACGAACCACGCCAGCATCGCCGCCAGCATGGCCATGCGCAGCGCGGTGAACAGGAACGGCGGGATCTCCCGCAGCGCGTGCGCCGAGCTCAGGAAGTTGACCGCCCAGAACAGGCAGACCAGCAGCACCAGCGCCAGGTCGCGCCCGCGCAGGCCGCGCGCGGCGCCGGTCATCGCCTCACCAGCGCCAGCCCAGCCTGCGGTACAGCTTGGACAGCACCCAGGCCGGGCCGATCAGCAGATAGACCAGGTCGGTGAGGAAGCTGGGCTTCTTGCCCTCGATCTTGTGGCCGATGAACTGCGCGATCCAGGCGAGCACGAACACCGCGGCCGCCACCACCAGCAGCCCGCGCGTGCCCAGCGCCAGGTGCAGGCGCCAGGTCAGCGCACCCAGCGCCAGATACGCCACCAGCATGCCGAAGCCGAGCGGCCTCGAGGCGCGGTAGTAGAACAGCCAGGAAGCGAACATCGCGATCCCGGCCCAGATCCCGGGCCGGAAGTACGCGCCGGTGGTGGGGATGCACCACAGCAGCGCGATCACGCTCCACAGGATCGCCGGGACCGCGACCACGTGGATGGCCTGGTTGGTCGGGTTGCGGTGATCGCCGGAATAGCTGGCGAACCAGCGGTCGATCGAGCGTGCGGCGGGTTGCGCGGTGGCGTTCATCGAGCCCTCCGGATCGATCGTCGATGGCGGAACACAGGATATCGCGATCCCGCCGCGGCCGAGCGCCGGCCCCCGGTCCTCAGTCGAGGCGGATCCCGGCCAGCCGCTGCAGCGCCTCGGCATAGCGCGCACGGGTGCGCTCGACCACCTCGGCGGGCAGGTGCGGGCCCGGCGCCTGCTTGTTCCAGTCCAGCGTTTCGAGGTAGTCGCGCACGATCTGCTTGTCGTAGCTGGGCGGGCTGCTCCCGACCTGGTAGGCGTCGGCGGGCCAGTAGCGCGAGGAGTCGGGAGTGAGCATCTCGTCCATCACGTACAGGCGGCCGTCGGCGTCGGTGCCGAACTCGAACTTGGTATCGGCCAGCAGGATGCCGCAGCTGGCGGCGTATTCGGCGGCGAAGCGGTACAGGCGCAGGGTGGCGTCGCGGATCTGCTCGGCGAGCTCGGCGCCGATGGTCCGCACCGCGGTATCGAAGTCGATGTTCTCGTCGTGCTCGCCCACCGCGGCCTTGGTCGAGGGCGTGAAGATCGGCTCGGCGAGGCGCTCGGCCTGGCGCAGGCCACCGGGCAGGCGGATGCCGCTGACGCAGCCGGTGCGCTGGTAGTCCTTCCAGCCGCTGCCGATCAGGTAGCCGCGGGCGATCGCCTCCACCGGCACCGGGCGCAGCTTCCGGGTCACGACCGAGCGCTGGACGTAGGCCGCCGGGTCCACCCCGGCGGGCAGCACCGCGGCGACGTCGACGTCCACCAGGTGGTTGGGCATGAGGTGGGCGGTGCGCTCGAACCAGAAGTTGCTGATCCGGCACAGCATCTCGCCCTTGCCCGGGATCGGGTCGGGCAGTACCACGTCGAACGCCGACAGCCGGTCGGTGGCGACGATCAGCAGGTGCTCGCCGCGCCCGCGCGCCGGCGCCGGCAGGTGGCCGTCGTCGAGATCGAACACGTCGCGCACCTTGCCGCGGTGGCGCAGGGTCAGACCGGGCAGGTCCGCGGCGAGCAGGGTCGTGGCCAAGCAGGCACCCAGGCGGAATCGGGCCGGGCAGTGTAGTGCGGTTGCGGGGCGGATGCATCGGGATCGGGGCGCGGCGGCGGCGCGGCCCGCTCCCCGGTGGCCGCGGCTGCCACTACACTGTGGCGATGAAACGCTGGTACGGAAAACTGCTCGGCTTCATCGCCGGCTGGCTGCTGATGCGGCACCCCGCGGGGGGGCTGATCGGGCTGCTGATCGGCCATGCGTTCGACGCCGACTGGCTGTTTCCGCGCCGGGCCACCCCCTACCGCGTGCTCGGGGTCGGCGAGGACGCCAGCGAAGCGGAGATCGACCAGGCCTACCGCAGGCTGATGGCGCAATACCACCCGGACCGGCTATCCGGGGCGGCACCCGAGCTGCGCGCGGAGGCCGAGAAGAAGGCGCGGGAGATCAACGGCGCCTACGACCGCATCCGCAGCCTGCGCGGGCGCGGCTGACCGATCGATCGGCCCCGGCGCTCCGCCCACCCCATTCATTCGAACTCGAGCCAAACCATGCTGCCAGCCGTCATCGCCCCCTCGATCCTGTCCGCGGACTTCGCCCGCCTCGGCGAGGAGGTGGACCGCGTGCTCGCGGCCGGCGCCGACTGGGTCCACTTCGACGTGATGGACAACCACTACGTGCCCAACCTCACCATCGGTCCGATGGTGTGCGAGGCGTTGCGCAGGCACGGCGTGAGCGCGCCGATCGACGTGCATCTGATGGTCGAGCCGGTGGACCGGATCGTCCCCGACTTCGCGCGCGCCGGCGCTACCCTGATCAGCTTTCATCCAGAGGCGAGCCGCCACGTCCACCGCACCGTGCAGCTGATCCGGGGCGAGGGCTGCAAGGCCGGCCTGGTGCTGAACCCGGCCACCCCGGTGGAGATGCTCGACTACGTGCTCGAGGACCTGGACCTGGTGCTGCTGATGTCGGTGAACCCCGGCTTCGGCGGGCAGGCCTTCATCCCCGCCACCCTGGACAAGCTGCGCCGGGTGCGCGAGCGCATCGACGCCAGCGGCCGCGAGATCCGCCTGGAGATCGACGGCGGCGTGAAGCCCGACAACATCGGCGCGATCGCCGCGGCCGGCGCCGACACCTTCGTCGCCGGCTCGGCGATCTTCGGCCAACCGGACTATGCGGAAGTGATCACGCGGATGCGTCGCGAGATCGCCGCCGCGGGCGGCTGACCGGGGCAGCAGGGATTCCTGTCCCGACCCACGAACAACGCCCGCACGAGCCGGCAGCCGCCCGCGCCCGGGCGAGGACGGCGATCGGTTTCCCGGGTGTGGAGACCCCAAAAAAAGCGCCGGAGGAAACCCCCGGCGCGGCCTTGCGTGCTGGAGGCAATCCCGCCTCCGTCCGTCGTCCCTGCGATGGCCTTCCACGCTACCGGCGGTCGATGACGGGCACATGACATTCACGGCGCGCGCGGTCGCGGCGCTGCTAGCCTGTGGCGCCCATCGAATGCCGGACCCCACCATGCCCCCGACCTGGCGGCTGATCCTCAACGGCAAGTCCGCCGGCGACGAGCGCGTGCGCGAAGCGGTCCATGCGCTCCGCTCGCGTGGCGTGACCCTGGACGTGCGCGTCACCTGGGAGCAGGGCGACGCCGCCCGCCACGTCGACGAGGCGCTGGCCGACGGCGTCGACGCCCTGGTGGCCGGCGGCGGGGACGGCACCCTGAGCGAGATCGTCGCGGCGCTGGCCGGCCGGGACGAGTCCCCTGACGCGCTGCCGGCGCTGGCGCTGCTGCCGCTGGGCACCGCCAACGATTTCGCGGTGGCCGCGGACATTCCGCCGGACCCCATGGAAGCGCTGGAACTGGCGCTGGCGGAGCCCGCGCGGCCGATCGACCTGCTGCGGGTCGAGGCGGGCGGCGCGGTGCGCTGGTGCGCCAACCTCGCCAGCGGCGGCTTCGGCACGAGCATCACCGTCGAGACCAACGAAGGCCTGAAGAAGATGCTCGGCGGCCTGGCCTACCTGCTCACCGGGATCGCGAGGATGGGCCGGATCGAGCCGCTGCAGGCGCGGATCCGGGGCCCCGGCTTCGCCTGGGAGGGCGGCTTCATCGCCCTGGGTGTCGGCAACGGCCGCCAGGCCGGTGGCGGGCAGGCGCTCTGCCCCGACGCCCTGGTCGACGACGGGCAGCTGGATCTGACCGTGGTGCCGGAGCTGGAAGGCGAGGTCGCGGCCACCCTCGGCCGGGTGATCAGCGAGGGCCGCGCCGCCGCGCTCGAGCAGGTCGCGGTGCGCGCGCGCCTGCCGTGGGTGGAGGTCGAGGCGCGCGAGCCGATCTACCTCAATCTCGACGGCGAACCGGTCGAGGCGGATCGGTTCCGGATCGAATGCGTGCCCGGCCGCGTGCGCATGCACCTGCCGGCCGGTTCGCCCCTGCTGAGCGGCGGCCCGGCGTCCGCCACCGCGTCGCCAGAACGCGCCGAAGACTCCACGTGACCCCCCTGCCGGGGCCGCGGCCACCGCCGCGCCGGTACAACGCATAGGAGCGTGCCATGCACGCGAAAGCCGGCGTCGTAGCCAGCACCGGGAATTGCGGCCGACCCGCCCGTGCCTCCCGCGACCTTGGCGGCCATGGGCCGCTCCCGCAATCGATGCGCCAGCGGTTGCGGACGCCGAAGCCGGATCTCCCCGCGGTCCCCCGGGATCGCAAGCCCCGGTCCGAGCCGGTACAGTAGCCCCATGCGCGCCCTTCCGATCCCGCATTCCTCCTCGGCCGACCGGGCCTGGCGATGGTGGCCGCAGACCACCGCCGCTTCCGTCCCCCAGCCCACCGAGGAATCCCCGCGTGATCACGCAGAGCCGCTTCCAGCAGCACGCCGCTGAAGGCCACACCCGCATCCCGGTCGTGCGCGAGGTCCTGTCCGACCTCGACACTCCGCTCTCGGTCTACCTGAAGCTCGCCGACGGCCCGTACACCTACCTGTTCGAGTCGGTGCAGGGCGGCGAGCGCTTCGGCCGCTACTCGATCATCGGCCTGCCTGCCGCCCGCGTGTACGCCTTCCACGGCGCCCGGCTGGAGGTCAGCGAGCACGGCGAGGTGGTCGAGACGCGCGAGGTCGACGACCCGTTCGCGGAGGTGGAGCGCCTGCGCAGCCTGCATTCGGTTCCGGTCCTGGAGGGTCTGCCCGGCTTCAGCGGCGGCCTGGTGGGCTGGTTCGGCTTCGAATGCGTCGGCTGCATCGAGCCGCGCCTGGCCGGCGGCGACAAGGCCGACGAACTCGGCACCCCCGACATCCTGCTGATGGAGTCGGAAGAGGTGGCGGTCTTCGACAATCTCAAGGGCAGGCTGTACCTGGTGGTGCACGCCGACCCGCGCCAGCCGCAGGCCTGGGCGCGCGCCAACCGCCGCCTCGATGCGCTCGCCCATCGCCTGCGCCATGCCGGCGCCGGCTATCCGGAGACCCTGCAGCCGGCCGCGCTGGAGGAGGCCGATTTCGTCTCCGGGTTCACCCGCGAGGGCTTCATTGCCGCGGTCGAGCGCTCGAAGGAATACATCCGCGCCGGCGACATCTTCCAGGTTGTGCTGTCGCAGCGGCTGTCGGTGCCGTTCGCCGCGCGGCCGGTGGACGTCTACCGCGCCCTGCGCGCGCTCAATCCGTCGCCGTACATGTACTTCATCGACACCGGCGACACCCAGGTGGTGGGCTCCTCGCCCGAGATCCTGGTGCGGCTGGAACAGGCCGCGCCGGATGGTGGCGCGGCGGGGCAGGGCGGCCTGGTCACGGTGCGCCCGATCGCGGGCACGCGGCCGCGCGGCCGCACCGCGGAGGAAGATCACGCGCTGGAAGCCGAGCTGCTGGCCGACCCCAAGGAGCGCGCCGAGCACCTGATGCTGATCGACCTGGGCCGCAACGACGTCGGCCACGTCTCGCGCCCGGGCACGGTCGAACTCGGCGAGCGCTTCGGCATCGAGCGCTACAGCCACGTGATGCACATCGTCAGCGAGGTCACCGGCCGCCTGCGCGAGGGCCTCTCCTACGCCGACGTGCTGCGTGCGACCTTCCCCGCCGGCACCGTCAGCGGCGCGCCGAAGATCCGCGCGCTGGAGATCATCCAGGAGCTGGAGCCGGTGCGCCGCAACGTGTACTCCGGCGCGGTCGGCTACATCGGCTGGCACGGCGACGCCGACACCGCCATCGCCATCCGCACCGCGGTGATCCAGGACGGCCGCCTGCACGTGCAGGCCGGCGCCGGCATCGTCCACGACTCCGACCCGCAGAAGGAATGGGAGGAGACCATGAGCAAGGGCAGGGCGCTGTTCCGCGCAGTGGCGCAGGCGGCGCAGGGGCTGTGACATGCTGCTGATGATCGACAACTACGACAGCTTCACCTGGAACCTCGTGCAGTATCTGCAGGGGCTGGGGGCGGAGGTGCGGGTGGAGCGCAACGATGCGCTCGACGTCGACGCGATCGCGCGGCTGCGGCCGGAGCGGATCGTGATCTCGCCCGGCCCGTGCGCGCCCGACCAGGCCGGGGTGTCGCTGGCGCTGGTGGAGCGGCTGGGGCCGAGCACGCCGATCCTCGGCGTGTGCCTGGGCCACCAGGCCATCGGCCAGGCCTACGGCGGCCGCGTGGTGCGCGCGCAGCGGATCATGCACGGCAAGACCTCGCCGGTGCGGCATCGCGGCCAGGGCGTGTTCGCGGCGCTGCCCGACGGCTACGAGGCCACCCGCTATCACTCGCTGGTGGTCGAGCGCGGCAGCCTGCCCGACTGCCTGGAGATCACCGCGTGGACCGAGCTGGACGGGGAGTTCGAGGAGATCATGGGCCTGCGCCACCGCGAGCATCCGGTCGAGGGCGTGCAGTTCCACCCCGAGTCGATCCTCACCGAGCACGGCCACGCGCTGCTGGAGAATTTCCTGCGGCGGTAGGCGGCGTGGTGTACCCCGCGTCGTCATCCCGCCCAGCAGCGCATCCCGGCGCATGCCGGGGATCCATCGCGCTGCCGCCTCCGCCGATGGACGCCGCCGCCGCCGCCGCCGGGTCGCCTGGATCCGGCTTGCGCCGGGATGACGGTCAAAAGCCGCTATGCTTTTCCCGATTCCCGATTCCCGATTCCCGATTCCCGATTCCCGATTCCCGATTCCCGATTCCCGATTCCCGATTCCGTCCGAGCCCCATGCCCATCACCCCCCAAGAAGCCCTGCAGCGCACCATCGAGCACCGCGAGATCTTCCACGACGAAATGGTCTGGCTGATGCGCGAGATCATGTGCGGCAAGGTCTCGCCGGTGATGACGGCGGCGATTCTCTCGGGACTGCGGGTGAAGAAGGAGACCATCGGCGAGATCGCCGGCGCCGCCACCGTGATGCGCGAGTTCGCGCGCCCCGTCGAGGTCGCCGACCGCACCCACCTGGTGGACATCGTCGGCACCGGCGGCGACGGCGCCCACAGCTTCAACATCTCCACCGCGGCGATGTTCGTGGCCGCGGCGGCCGGCGCGCGCGTGGCCAAGCACGGCAACCGCAGCGTTTCGTCGAAGTCGGGCAGCGCCGACGTGCTCGAAACCCTGGGCGCGGCGATCGACCTGCAGCCGGAGCAGGTGGCCCGCAGCATCGCCGAGACCGGCATCGGCTTCATGTTCGCGCCGGTCCATCACCCGGCGATGAAGGCGGTGGCGCCGGTCCGGCGCGAGATGGGGGTGCGGACGCTGTTCAACATCCTCGGGCCGCTGACCAACCCGGCCGGCGCGCCGGCGATCCTGATGGGCGTGTTCCACCCGGACCTGGTCGGCATCCAGGTGCGGGTGCTGCAGCAGCTCGGCGCCGAGCGCGCGATGGTGGTCTGGGGCCGCGACGGCATGGACGAGATCTCGCTCGGCGCCGCCACCCTGGTCGGCGAACTGCGCGACGGGCAGGTGCGCGAGTACGAGATCCACCCGGAGGACTACGGCATCGCCATGGCCTCCAGCCGCAATCTGCGCGTCGCCGATGCGGCGGGATCACGGGCCATGCTGCTGGAGGCGCTGGAGGGCAAGCCAGGGCTGGCGCGCGAGATCGTGGCGCTCAATGCCGGCGCGGCGCTGTACGTGGCGGGGGTGGCCGAGTCGATCGAGGACGGCATCGGCCGCGCCCGCGCGGCGCTGGCGAGCGGCGCCGCGCGCGCGCGCCTCGACACCTTCGTCGCCGCCACGCGCCGGCTGGCCGGCGCCGAACGGGAGGACGGAGAATGAACGACGAGGCCCTGGCGCCGCTGCCGCAGCCGCCCTACTACGCGGTGGTGTTCTCCTCGCGCCGCACCGCCGTTGGCGATGCCGAGTACGGCGAGGCGGCCGAGCGAATGGCGGCGCTTGCGCAGCAGCAGCCGGGATTCCTCGGGATCGAGTCGGTGCGCGGCGCCGACGGCTTCGGCATCACCGTCTCGTACTGGGAAAGCGAGGAGGCGGTGCGCGCCTGGCGCCGCCATGCCGAGCACACCCTGATCCGCGAGCGCGGGCGCAGCGAGTGGTACGAGCGCTACGCGCTGCGCGTGGCCAGGGTGGAGCGCGCCTACGGCTGGGAGGCCGCGGACGCGCCATGAGCTGGATGCCGGACCAGCAGGCCCCTCCCGGCCCCGCCGACATCCTCGCGACGATCCTCCGCCGCAAGGCGGAAGAAGTGGCCGAGCGCCGGGCAGTGCGCCCGCAGGCCGAGCTGGCCGGCCGCGCCGCCGACGCGCCGCCGACGCGCGGCTTCGCCGCCGCCGTCGAGCGCCGCATCGGCGCCGGCGAGCCGGCGGTGATCGCCGAGATCAAGAAGGCCAGCCCGTCGCGCGGCGTGATCCGCGCGGACTTCCGGCCGGGCGAGATCGCGCGCAGCTACGAGCAGGGCGGCGCGGCCTGCCTGTCGGTGCTCACCGACGCCGACTTCTTCCAGGGCGCCGAGGAATACCTGGTCATGGCGCGCGAGAACTGCGGCCTGCCGGTGCTGCGCAAGGACTTCACCATCGATCCCTGGCAGGTGCTGGAGGCGCGCGTGCTCGGCGCGGACTGCATCCTGCTGATCGTCGCCGCGCTCGAGGACGGCCGCCTGGCCGAGCTGGCCGGCCAGGCGCTGGAGCTCGGCATGGACGTGCTGATCGAGGCGCACGACGGCGAGGAGCTGGCGCGGGCCGCGCGGATCGCGGGTTCGGGCGGCCGCATGCCGCTGCTGGGCATCAACAACCGCAGCCTGCGCACCTTCGAGGTGTCCCTGGACACCACCCTTGCGTTGCGCGGGGCGGTGCCCGCGGGGCGCCGGCTGGTCACCGAGAGCGGCATCCACGCCCCGGCCGACGTGGCCCGGCTGCGTGCCGCCGGCATCGATGCGTTCCTGGTCGGCGAGGCGTTCATGCGCGAGGCCGATCCCGGCGCGGCCCTGCGGCGGCTGTTCTTCCCGGCATGAGCGCGCAGTTTCCCCCGGTCCGGAGGGATGCGCCGACGGTGGTGTTCGACTTCGACCATACCCTGTACGACGGCGACTCCGGCAGCCACCTGTTCGCGTGGCTGATCCGGCGGCGGATCTGGCGGACGGCGCTGGCGCTGCTGGCAACGCCGCTGCTGGGGCCGATGGTGGCGTTCCTGCCGACGCGCCGCCGCGGCATCTCGGGCTACGTCTGGATTTCCACGGTGGGTCTGCGCCGCACCCGCACCGTGGACGCGCTGATCGATCTGTACGTGGCCCACGACACGCAGGGAATCCGCGCGCGGCTGCTGCCGCATGCGCTGGAAGTGCTGCACCGCCACCGCGCCGCCGGCGACCGGGTGGTGGTGGCGACGGGGGCGCCGCCGGAGCTGGCGCGCGCGATCCTGGCGTTCGTGGCGCACGAGGCGGTGCCGGTGATCGGCTCGGCACTCGGCCCGCGCTTCGGGGCGGTGGTGGCCACCCGGCACTGCCACGCCGAGGAGAAGATGCGGATGCTGCGCGAGGCGGGCTATGCCGACATCGACGTCGCCTACTCGGACAGCAGCGCCGACCTGCCGCTGCTGAAGGCGGCGCGGGCGCCGGTGGTGGTCAACCCCAAGCACGGCAGCGTCGAGATGTTCCGCAGGGTGCTGCCCGCGGGCACGCCGATCCTCAACTGGGGCTGCCGCGAGCGCGGCGGGGAGTCTCCCCCCGGGGTCTGAAAGCCGCGATGGCGGGCTGAAGAATCCGTGTAGAGGGCGGGCCGGGGGATACGTGCCAAGTCGCTCCCCGATACTCGCTTGGTTGGCACGTATCCCCCGCCACCGCCAGGTATCGACGTCGTCACCGGATAGAAGAGCGCGACGCGTGCATGGCGGGCGGCGTCGGACTCAGCCCGCCGCGAGCACGGACCGGCCGATCTGCCACAGGCTGATCGCCATCACCACCACGCCGACCGCCAGCAGGATCCACCGCTCCGGCAGGAACCGCACCGTCACCGCCGCCAGCGGCGCGGCGATCATCCCGCCGACGAGCAGGCCGAGCACGATGTCCAGGTGCTGCAGGCCCAGCGACAGGAAGAACGTGACCGAGATCGCCACGGTCACCAGGAATTCCGCCGCGTTGACCGTCCCGATCGTGGTCCGCGCCTGGCCGCCGCGGCCGAGCAGGGTCGAGGTGGCCATCGGCCCCCAGCCGCCGCCGCCGCTGGCGTCGAGCAGCCCGGCGAAGAAGCCGAGCACGGGCACCCGGCGCACTTCCCGCCGCGGCCGCCCGCGGGCGGCGGCGCGTCCCAGGATCAGGACCGCCATCACCAGCAGGTAGGCATGAATGAACGGGCGGACGACGTCGCCGGGAAGCACCGTCAGCACATGGGCGCCGAGCGCGCCGCCGATCATCCCGGGCACCGCCAGGCGCAGGAACAGGCGCCGGTCGACGTTGCCCAGGGCCAGGTGCGAGGCGCCAGAGGCGCCGGTCGTGAACACCTCGGCGGTGTGGACCCCGGCGCTCACCGCAGCCGGCGGCAGGCCCATGCCGAGCAGGACCGACGAGGAGACCAGGCCGAAGGCCATGCCCAGGGCGCCGTCGACCAGCTGGGCGCCCAGGCCGATCAGCACGAACCACCAGAACCCGTCGGACAGATCCATCGGCGTGCGCCACGAGGGAAACCCGGAGGATACGGACCAGCGCCGGGGGGCTGCCAGAACTTCCGGTCATGTCGACATGCCCAAGCGCGCCCGGTGCAGCCGCCCGCGGCGCGGCACGGGCACGGCCGGCGGCCTCAGGCGTCGCCGAGCCGCTTGATGAAGCGGAGGGTGCCGTCGCTGTAGCCGCAGGCCTTGTAGAAGGCGTGGGCGTCGGCGCGCTGCGACCCGCTGGTGATCTCCAGGCGGGCGGCGCCGGCGAACCGGGCGCGGCGCTCGGCCTCGCGCAGCAACTGCCTGCCCAGCCCGCGGCCCTGGGCGTCGTTGCGCACCACCAGCGCGGTGATCCGGCAGGTCAGGGTGTCCAGCGGCAGGTAGTACATGAAGTCCAGCGCCAGCAGGCCGCAGACCATCCCGCCGCAGCGGGCCACCACCAGCGCCTGGCGGTCGTTGTCGACGATGCTGCGGATCCGCCCGGCCGCGTCGCGGGCGTCGCAGGGATAGCCCAGTTCGGTCAGCAGCACGGCAACGTCGTCGGCGTCGACCGGCGAGGCGCTGCGCAGATCGGCGTCCGGCAGGGCCTGCAGGTCCGGCCGCACGGTTACCGGGTCCCGTACAGGACGATCGTCTTGCCGCGGGCGTGCAGCTTGCCGTCGACCTGCAGCTTCTTCAGCACCCGCCCCGCCATTTCCCTGGAGCAGCCGACCAGCCGCGCCAGCTCCTGGCGCGAGATCCGCAGCTGGGTGCCCTGCGGATGGCTCATCGCCTCCGGCTCGCGGGTCAGATCGTGCAGGGTGCGGATGATGCGGTCGGTGACGTCGAGGAAGGCCAGGCGCCCGGCCTTGCGGCTGGTGTCGATGAGCCGCCGCGACAGTTGCGCTCCGATCGAGTAGAGGATCTGGGTGGCGTCGTTGGCCAGGCTGCCGTCGAACAGCTGCTGCAGGCGCTCGTAGCTGATCTCGGCCAGTTCGCACTGGACCCGGGTGCGCAGGATCACCTCGCGGCTGTCGGATTCGATGAACAGCCCCATCTCGCCGACGAACTCGCCGCTGCCGAAGTAGCCCAGCACCAGTTCCCGGCCGTCGTCCTCCTCCGCGATGATGCTGACCGAGCCGCTGACCACGTAGTACAGGGTCCCGGCGGGATCGCCCGGGCGGAAGATGTCGGTGCGCGGCGGATAGCGCCGCCGGTGGCAGTGGGCGAGGAACCTTTCGATGGTCGCCGGGGAGGGCATGAGGGGGTGGGAAGCGCGGTGATAGGAGTTGATCAGGGCCACAGGAGTCGGGTTCATTACCTGAACAAATCGGGGGAAGAAGGCGAGAGTAGGCGGTTGCGGGCCGGGGGGCAAACCCCATGGTCGCGGGGGCGAGGCGCTTTGCCCCATAATTCACGTTTTCGCCGTCCAACCCGGGGGTCGACCGCGTGGTCAAACCACTGCCTCGCCTGAAGCTGCAGGGCTTCAACAACCTGACCAAGGCCCTGTCCTTCAACATCTACGATGTCTGCTACGCCGCGTCGGAAGACGAGCGCGGGCGCTATATCGAGTACATCGACGAGGCGTACAACGCCGACCGGCTGACCCAGATCCTCACCGACGTGGCGGAGATCATCGGCGCCAACATCCTCAACATCGCCCGTCAGGACTACGATCCGCAGGGCGCCTCGGTGACGATCCTGATCTCGGAGGAGCCGGTGATCGACCGCAAGGACGCCAAGGGGGTGATTTCCGACGCGGTCGTGGCCCATCTCGACAAGTCCCACATCACCGTCCACACCTATCCGGAGACGCACCCGGACAACGGCATCGCCACGTTCCGGGCCGACATCGACGTCGCCACCTGCGGCGTCATCTCGCCGCTGAAGGCGCTGAACTACCTGATCGAGAGTCTCGAGTCCGACATCGTGGTGATGGACTACCGCGTGCGCGGCTTCACCCGCGACGTGAAGGGCAAGAAGCACTACATCGACCACAAGATCAACTCGATCCAGGACTACCTGGCCAAGAACATCAAGTCCCGCTACGAGATGCTCGACGTCAACGTCTACCAGGAGAACATCTTCCACACCAAGATGCACCTGAAGGACTTCGACCTCGACCAGTACCTGTTCGAGGAAAAGGCCCGCAATCTCTCGTTCAAGGAGCGGATGAAGATCGAGGCCCGGCTCAAGCGAGAGATCGAGGAGCTGTATCACGGGAGGAACCTCGTCGATTGACGAGGTTCCTCCCGCGGATTGGTGATTCGTAGAAGCGGATCACCCAGGCCCGGGTCCGGTCTGGTACGGGCGATCGCGGTCATGGAAGCCGCGGACGTGCGGCAGCAGGGCCGCTGCGCTTCGCGCTTGCCAATCGCGGATCAGCAATCACGCCGCTTGCAGACCGCCAATGCGGCCTACAAACGGTAGGCCACCGCCTTCATCGCCCGCGACGCCAACGCCATCACCGCCGGGATCGGCTGCGGCAGGATCCGGGCGCCGGCGGTTTCGGCGTTGTCGGCGTGGCGCGCCTCGTCGGCCTTCATGACGCCGAGGATCTCGCGGCTGCGCAGGTCGGCGGGCGGCAGGGTCCGCAGGTGCTCCTCCAGATGGGCCTCGACCTGGCGTTCGGTCTCGACCACGAAACCGAGGTTCCAGCCGTCGCCGCGCAGCCCGGCGGCCACGCCGATCGCGTAGCTGCCGGCGTACCAGAGCGGGTTGAGCAGGCTCGGGCGGTCGTCCAGCTCGCGCAGGCGCTCGGCGCACCAGGCCAGGTGGTCGGTCTCCTCCTGCGCCGCCTCCATCAGGTGGGCGCGGGTGGCCGGATCGCGCGCCACCGCGGCCTGGCCCACGTACAGTGCCTGGGCGCAGATCTCGCCGACGTGGTTGATGCGCATCAGCCCGGCGGCGTGGCGCCGCTCGTCGGGGGACAATGCCACCTCGGCGGTGTCCGCGGCGGGATTGGGCCGCGACGCGGCCGGAGCGCCGAACACGGTCTCCAGGGCGTGCTGGGCCTGGCCGAGGAACTGGTCGAGCGGGGAGGGCGAGCGGGCGGCGGACATCGGCTACTCCGGGGTGGTGGGCCGGCGGGCAGAAGATCATCTTCGCCGCAACGGCCGGCCGGGCCAAGGCGGTGCCCCGGGCGGGCCGGTACGGACGCTTGCGGCGCCGGGGCCGGGCCGGTATCATTCCGCCTCTTGCGTTCCGCAATTCACATCGCGAGGCGAAGTTCCGCCGGCCAGGCCGTGGAACCAGCCCGACCAGCGACCGACAGAGATGTTCCAGTCATGAAGACTTTCAGCGCCAAGTCCGAAACCGTCCAGCGTGACTGGTACGTCGTCGACGCCACCGGCAAGACCCTCGGCCGTCTCAGCAGCGAGATCGCCCGCCGCCTGCGCGGCAAGCACAAGCCCGTCTTCACCCCGCACGTCGACACCGGCGACTACATCATCGTGGTCAACGCCGAGAAGGTCGCCGTCACCGGCAAGAAGCTGAGCGACAAGCTCTACCACCGCTTCACCGGCTATATCGGCAACCTCAAGACCGAGACCCTGGCCCAGGCGCTGGATCGCCACCCGGAGCGGGTCATCGAGATCGCCGTCAAGGGCATGCTGCCGAAGAACCCGCTCGGCCGCGCCATGTACCGCAAGCTCAAGGTCTACAAGGGCTCCGAGCATCCGCACACCGCCCAGCAGCCGCAGCCGCTGGAGATCTGAGGCAGATATGGCTATCACCCAAAACTACGGCACCGGCCGCCGCAAGTCCTCCGTCGCGCGCGTCTTCCTGCGCAAGGGCAGCGGCAACATCACCGTCAACGACCGCCCGCTGGACCAGTTCTTCGGCCGCGAGACCGCGCGCATGATCGTGCGCCAGCCGCTCGAGCTGACCCAGAACACCGACAAGTTCGACATCACCGTGACCACCATCGGCGGCGGCACCACCGGCCAGGCCGGCGCCATCCGCCTGGGCATCGCCCGCGCGCTGGTGGAGTACGACGAGTCGCTGAAGCCGGAGCTGCGCAAGGCCGGGTTCATGACCCGCGACGCCCGCGAGGTGGAGCGCAAGAAGGTCGGCCTGCACAAGGCCCGCCGCGCCACCCAGTTCTCCAAGCGTTGATGCGGGCGCGGGCCTTTCGGGGCCCGCTTCGGCCGTTCGGCGACTTTTCAGCGCCGAGGGCGCTACAATCCGCTGCATAGCCCCGTCGCCAAGTGGTAAGGCACCTGACTCTGACTCAGGCATTCGGTGGTTCGAATCCATCCGGGGCTGCCATACAAGTCCATGGCCGCCAGCGCGGCCTCCGGCCGAAGAGCCCGCCGCCAGGCGGGCTTTTTCGTTGGCGGACGGCTCCGACCTGGCCCGGTCGCAGGCGCCCGCCCAGGTTGACTGGCCGGCGCAGCAGGATCATCCGATGACCTCACCGCTGTCCCCGCCCTATGTCGCCCTCGACGCCCTGGCGCCGGCCATGCGCGAGCACGGCTACGCCGTGCTCGCGTCGGACGGGGTCGCTGCCCTGTCGGGGTGCGACCTGGCCGCCTTCGATGCGCTGCGCCCGTCCTGGGAACGCTTGCCGCCCGACGCATGGCTGCTGGACGGCGGCCGCTACCGGCGGCGCCGGCACGCCTGCTTCCTGGTCGAGGCAGGGCGGGTCGGGCCGGTGCCGCATCGCGCGCACTGGCAGCCGCGCGACTACAACGCCCTGCATGGCGGCATGCGCCGCTGGTTCGAACCCGTCGAGCCGGAGACGCAGGCGGCGCCGGCATGGACCGGACTGCTGGCCGGCCTGGGCCGGCTGTGCTCGGCGCTGCGCCCGGCGCGGCCCTGGCACGTGGAGGCGCACCAGTTCCGCATCGACACCAGCGACGGCATCGGCCGGCCGACCCCGGAGGGCGCGCACCGCGACGGGGTCGACTACGTGGCGGTGCTGGTGGTCGGCCGCCATGGCATCAAGGGCGGCGAGACCCGGGTGTTCGAGGCGGAAGGTCCGAACGGCCAGCGCTTCACCCTGGTCGAGCCGTGGTCGCTGCTGTTCCTCGACGACGCCCGGGTGATCCACGAGTCCACCCCGATCCAGCCGCTCGACGGCGCCGGCCACCGCGACACCCTGGTGCTCACCTACCGCGCAGCCGGGTTCCAGGGCGACGACCTCCCGATCCCCGGGTGACCGCGCTGGGATAGGATGCGGGCGGGGCGGCAGCGACGCCGCCCGCGGGGAACGAGCGCTGTGGACCAGGACCTGACCAGGCTGCTGCACGACTGGCGCGCCGGCGACGAGGCGTCGCGCGATCGACTGCTGGCTGAGGTGTACGACACCCTGCGCGGCATGGCCGCGCAGCGCCTGGGCCGCGGCCGCGCCGGCCACACCCTGCAGCCCACGGCGGTGGTCAACGAAGCCCTGCTGCGGATGCTGGGGACCGAGGTCGACTGGCAGGATCGTGCCCACTTCTTCGCCCTGGCGGCACTGAAGATGCGCGCGGTGCTGGTCGACCATGCGCGGGCGCGTGCGGCCGAGAAGCGCGGCGGCGATGTCGCGATGCTGACCCTCTCGCATGCCGAGCGCGAGGGCGCCGATGCGGTGGAGGTCGACGTGCTGGCGCTGCACCAGGCGCTCGAGCGGCTCGCGGCGCGCGACGAGCGCGCCGCACGCGGGCTCGAGATGGCCTATTTCGGCGGCATGCGCCACGAGGAGATCGCCTGCGTGCAGGGGGTGTCGGTGCCGACGGTGGAGCGCGACCTGCGCTTCGCCCGGGCCTGGCTGAGCCGGCAGCTGGCCTGAGGCCGGCCGGCCCGCCGTTTGGAGGCGTCATGGACACCGCACGCTGGCAGGACCTGCGGCAGCTGTTCGACGCGGTCTGCGACGAGCCCCCCGCGCGCTGGGAACGGCGCCTGCGCGCCTTGAGCGACGACCCGGCGTTGATCGCCGAGGCGCTGGAGCTGCTGCACGCGCAGACCGCGTGCTTCGACCGCGCGCTGCAGCCGCTGCGCGAACTCATTGCGTCGCGGCCCGAGGCCGAACTTCTGGTCGGCGAACGCCTCGGCGCCTGGCGGCTGGTCGAGCGCCTTGGAAGCGGCGGCATGGGCACCGTATTCGTGGCCGAGCGCGCCGACGGCCTGTTCCGCCAGCGTGTGGCCATCAAGCTGCTGCGGGGCGCCCCCGGTAGCGGCGCCACCGCCGAGCGCCTCGCGGCCGAGCGCCAGATCCTTGCCGAGCTGCAGCATCCGGACATCGCCCGGCTCTACGACGGCGGCACCACACCGGCGGGCTCGCCGTACCTGGTGATGGAGTACGTGGAAGGCCGGCCGCTGGACGAATACTGTGAGCAGGCCGGCCCGTCCCTGCGCCAGCGCCTGGAGATGTTCCTGCGCATCTGCCGCGCGGTGCAGGCCGCGCACCAGCGCCTGGTGGTGCACTGCGATCTCAAGCCCGGCAACGTGCTGGTGCGCCCGGGCGGCGATCCGGTCCTGTTGGATTTCGGCATCGCCCGGCTGCTGGATGCGGAGGCGCCGGGTGAGGCGAGCGCCTTTTGCACCCCGGCTTACGCAAGTCCGGAGTTGCTCGCCGGAAAGTCCGTCAGCGTGGTCAGCGACGTCTTCAGCCTCGGCATCCTGCTGACCGAATTGCTGGCCTGCCGAAGGAGCGGTCGCGGCGCGGCCGACATCGGCGCGCTGGTGCCGGTGCCTTCCGCGCTCGCGCGCGCGGCCTGCCCCTGGCCCGGGCGCCTGCCGGGCGACCTCGACGCGATCGCCGCCCGGGCATGCGCGCTCGACCCGTATCAGCGGTACCCGTCGGTGGAGGCGCTCGCAGCGGACATCGAGCGGCATATGCAGCGGCGCCCGGTGCTCGCCCGCGCGCCCACGCTGCGCTACCGCACCGGCCGCTGGCTGCATCGGCACTGGCGGGAGAGCGCGGCGGCCGCCACGGTGGTGCTCGCCACCGGTGTTTTCGTCTGGCAGCTGGGGATGGCGCAGGCCCGGGCCGAGCGCGAGGCCGAAGTGGCCAGCCAGGTCGCGGATTTCCTGATAGACGCGTTCAGCGTCGACACCGGTGTGGCGCAGGGCCTGAAGGGCCCAGGCGAGATCAGCGCGCGGGAGGTCCTGGATCGCGGCGTGGCCAGGGTCGGCGCGAGCCTGGCGCACGTCCCGGACATGCAGGCGCGCTTGCGCTTGGTGCTCGCCCGTGCTTACCTGGGGCTCGGCGTGCCGGGTCAGGCGGAGGGGCTGTTACGGCAGGCGGTGGACGACTATCTGCGTGCGGACGTCGCGCGGCCGCTCGACGCCGCAGAGGTGCTGAGCGAGCTGTCGGCACTGATGGCCAACCAGATGCGCGGGGCGGAGGCGCTGGAGGCCGCGCAACGGTCGCTGGCGCTGCGCCAGGCCGGCGGCGACAGCCAAGCTGCGCTGGCCGATGCCTACAACGTGCTCGGACTGGCGCTGCTGAGGAACGCAGACCTCGCCGCGGCGCGCGAGGCGCTCGAACGCAGTCTCGCGATCAGCCGCAGACTGTTCGGCGAGGGGACGATGCCGACGTCCAGCGCGCTTCACAATCTTGGCCTGCTGCACCGCGAAATGGGCGACAACATCGCCTCGGAAGTGCACTACCGCCAGGCGCTCCAGATCCGGCGCCGGCACGGCCTGCGCAGCGATGCGGTGCAGTCCAGCCTGCAGGGACTGGCCGTCACCCTCGGCGCGCAGGGCCGTCATGGCGAGTCAGTGGAGCTGTTGCGCGAGAACCTGGCGCTGGCGGGCGCGCTGTACGGGATCGACAGCGACAAGGTGGCGAAGGCGCGGCTGCGCCTGGGGATCGCGTTGCAGGACCGGGGAGACTACCGAGAGGCGCACCAGCATCTGCAGCGCGCGCTGGCGACCAGCGAGCAGGTCGGTGGCGCGGACGGCCTCGATCATGCCCACATCCTCAATGCCTATGCCGGCCTGCTCGCCGCGCGCGGCGACGCGGCCGGGGCCGAGCGGGCGTACCGGCGGGTGCTGGCGATCCGGCGCAGGCATCTGCCGGCGGCGGACCGTGCGCTGTTGCGCACCGCAGAGGAACTGGCCCTGGTGCTGGCACGCCAGCAACGTGTCGCGGAGGCCGACGGCGCTTTCCAAGGCGCGTTGCCGCGGTGGCGACGGATCTACCGCACGGGAGGGGCGGGGCCCCTGGAACTCGCCGCCGCACAGTTGCGGCATGCCGAATGGCTGCTTCGCCGGGGCGGCTTGGACGCCGCCGAGGCCTCGCTGAAGGCACCGCTGGATGGCCAGCCGCCGATGCAGCTTCGCGCGCGTGCGCTGAAGGCCGAGCTGGCGCAGGCGCGCGGCGACTGGAGTGGGGCGGCGGGGCACTGGGAGGCGCTGATCGAACGCGGCGTGGCCTTGCATGGCGTCGACAGCGTGGTGGTCGCCAAGTGGAGGGTGCCTTACGCCCAGGCGTTGGTGGGCGAGGGAAGGTGGCGCGAAGCCCAGGAGCAGCTGCGCCTTGCCACGCCGTCCCTGCGCCGGGAAATGGTGGTCGAGGCGCCGGTACTGAGGCAGGTGGGCGCGCTCGGGGCTACGTTGACCGCGACTCGCGGCGGGGCCGGTGGATAAAAGGAGCGGAGACAACCGTCTCCGCTCCCGCGTCGCCGACAGCGCCGGTGCCGATCACGGCATCACAGGTCCAGGCCGAAGCCGATGCCGGCCGAACGTTCCGAACCGCTGAAGGCGCCACCCAGGGAGAACGAACCGCGTTGGCCGACGCGCTTGCCGTAGCCCAGCGACAGCGCCCGCTCGCCGCCCTGGAATCCGGCGCCCACGGCGACCCGCCCGCGCGGGCTCTGCGAGCCGGCCGCGTTGATCGCCATGTTGAGCATGGCCGCACCCATCGCGCCCTGGCGGTCGATTCGCCGGTCCTGCCGATGCAGGCGGCGGTCGACGTCGGCGAAGTTGTCCTCCAGCGCGTCCAGCCGCCCGTTGATCGAAGAGGGGTCGAATCCTGCAAGCCCGGCGATCTGCGCATCGGTGTAGGCATTGGCCGCGTCGAGGGTGGCCGCATCGGCGGTTTCCATGTCGCCGCGGATCGCCGCCTCGCGGTTGTCGGTGTAGGCGTTCGCCGCCGTTCCGCCGGTTGCGACGGCGGTGTCGGTGTAGGCATTGGCGGTGGCCAGGGTGGCCTGCAGCTGCGAGACGTTGACGGCGTCGGTAGCACCGGTGCCGACCGCCACGTTGACCAGTCGGCGCTCGCTGCCGGCGCTGCCGATCGACACCGTGTCGGCCTGATCGGCCAGAGAATTCGCGCCGAGCGCGACGGAGTTGGTCGCCGCCGGGAGCGTGGCGCTCGACATGCCCAGCGCGAGGCTGATGGCCCCCTCGGCCTGACTCAGCGCGCCCAGGGCCACCGCGCCATCCGCGAGGGCGCGGCTGGCGCCGCCGATCGCGGTGCTGGCGGTCGCGGCGGCCCAGCTCTGGGCGCCGCTGGCGGTGCTGTTGTCCCCGGTGGCCACGCTCGATGCCCCAGAGGCGGTGGAAAAGTTCGCGCCCGCGTGCGCGCCGGCACCGACCGCGGAGCTGCCCAGCCCGAGCGACTCGCTCGCCATGCCCACCGCGAGCGCGCCTTCGCCGCTCGCCGCGGCGTTGGTGCCCAGCGCGGTGCTGGCGAGCCCGTTCGCGCTGCTGTCGACGCCGAACGCCGCCCCGGAGGCGCCACTGGCGGTACTGCTGCGCCCCACCGCCGTGCTGCTGCTGCCGGTGGCGGAGCTCAGCATTCCCAGCGCGGTGCCGCGCAGGCCGGAGGCATTGCTGCCCGCGCCCAGGGCGGTCGAGTGTTCGCCGGAGGCATCGCTCGCCTGGCCCACGGCAGTGCTGCCAAGACCAGTGGCGACGCTGCCGGCACCCACGGCGGTGCTGGCGGTGGCGGTGGCGCTGCTGCTGCTGCCAAGTGCCGTCGACGAGGTCGCGGTGGCCAGGCTCTGGGTGCCGAGCGCGATGCTTCCGGTCCCCTGCGCCTCGCTCTGGTAGCCGATCGCGGTGGCGTAGTCGCCGGTGGCGCGAGTTTCGCCACCGTACGCCGAGCTGTACTCGCCCGAGGCCTGCGCCCAGAACCCGTTCGCGGTGGAAGCGGCGCCTCCGGCCGAACTGAGGTAGCCGGTGGCCGTAGCGGCGCCTCCACTGGCGGAGCTGCTGGCGCCGGTGGCGGTCGCGAAGGTGTTCGACGCCGAGCTTTGAGCGCCCGTGGCGGTGCTGAGAATCCCGCTTGCGGCGGCGCCGACGCCGGTCGCCGTGGTCGCGTTGGCGGTGGCGCGCGCGCCGGCACCGAATGCACTGGCCTGGTCGCCCGATGCCAGGGTTCTTTCTTCCGCATCCGGAACGCCGTCGTTGTCGGCATCATGCCAGCCGCCGACCGCCGTGCTGCCCGCTCCGGTGGCCTCGCTGAGGTTGCCGATGGCTGTGGCGCGAACTCCAGAGGCGGTGGCATCGCCACCGAACGCTGAGGTGTATTCGGCGGTGGCCTGGCTGAGCATGCCGACGGCGACGCTCTTCTCCTCGCTGGCAGTACTGCCCACGCCCATCGCGACGCTGCGGGTGCCGCTGGCTTCGCTGCCTGCGCCGACCGCCACCGTGAAGTTGGCGAGCGCCTCGCTGCCGTAGCCGATCGCGACAGCCTGGCTGCCGCTGGCGACGCTGTCGTTGCCGCAGCCGATGGCCTGGGAGCCCGGCGCGGACGCGGTGCCGCCGCTCTCGCCGACGGTCTCGTAATCGCAGACATCGCCGGCCGAGGCGGCGCCGCTTGCGGCGAGGCACAGGGCGATGGCCGCGGCCAGCGAGCGGCGCTGGCGGCGGGAAGGAATCATGTGGATGGTTTTCATGTGGTGTCTCCTGGAAAGGTTGTGTCGCGCGGCCGCGGAGGGCATGCCCTCGACCGGGTGTGGACCCGGCCGGGCCTCCCCCGGCTTCCGGGGCGATGACCACGTCGCGCTTGATGAACCAACCGGCGAAGGGCCCGCGGACCCATCACCGGATGAAAGAAATCGACTCTGGGCGGTCGCGGGCATGGCGCGGTCGCGCGAGGACGCAGGCGAGCGCTGCCGCTTCGGTCTCGGCCGCAGCGGAGCGGGCCCGTCTCCGCAAGGCGCGCAACCCCGCTCGGCCCGGTCAACGGCGTTGGCCGCCGTCGACGCCCCGCGTCTGGTCTGGTCCGACCGGTCAGAAGCCGATGCCCACGCCCAGCGTGGTGGAGCGTTCGGATCCGCTGAAGGCGCCGCCGACGGTCAGCGCCGCCCGCTTGCCGATGCGCTGCTGCAGGCCGATCGAGAACGCCTGCTTGCCGTCGTGTTCGCCAACCGCGAAGCCGAGCCTGCTCTGGCCGTCTTCGACCGCGGCGGCGCTGGCGGCCATGCCGATCATCGCGGCATTGAGCGCGCCGACTCGGCCGATGCGCTCGTCCTGCTGCTCGAAGCGTCGGTCGACGCCGGCGCGGAACGCATCGAAGCCCTCGCCGAATCCGGTCAGCTGCTCGATCGCCTGGTCGGTGTAGGCGTTGGCGGCGGAGAGGGCGGCGGCGTCGCCGGCCTCCATGTCGCCGCGGATCGCCGCTTCCCGATCGTCGGTGTAGGCATTGGCGGCGGTCCCCCCGGTGGCCACCGCGGTGTCGGTATAGGCATTGGCCGTGGCGAGGGTGGCCTGCAGCTGGGAAAGATTGACCGCATCGGTGGCCTGGGACGCGGCTGCGACGTTGACGACGCGCCGCTCGCTTCCCGCGGCGCCGACGGAGACGGTATCGGCCTGATCGGCCACCGAATGCGCTCCCAGCGCTACCGACCTCGCCGCGCTGGCGACTGCCTCGGTTCCGAGCGCCGTCGCCTCGACCGCATCGGCGCTGCCTAGCATGCCCACGACGACCGCTCCTTCGGCCGAGGCCTGGCTCTGCGAACCGACCGCGATCGCCTTGCCGCCGCCGGCCTGGCTGAACGACCCGAGTGCGGTGCTGGATCCGCCGGTGGCCGACGCGACGGCGCCGAAGGCGGTATCGCCGAAGGCGCCG
>NZ_JARXRM010000028.1:74610-208132 GCF_029887875.1 Luteimonas endophytica | reverse complement strand
TGGCCGCCATTGCGGCGGCCTCGCTCCCATCGCCCAGCGCGGTGCTGTTCTGTCCGGCGGCCACGCTGTTGGTGCCGATCGCGGTGCTGTACTGCCCGCTCGCCTGGCTCAGCACCCCAATGGCGATCGCCTGTTCCCCACTGGCCTGGCTGCCGGCGCCGGCAGCCGTGCTTCTGTACCCGGAGGCCGCACTGCCGGTGCCGCTTGCGGTGCTGTGGTCACCCGAAGCGAGGCTGGACGCCCCCATCGCGGTGGCGCCGTCTCCGGTGGCGTGGCTGGAAGCTCCGGTCGCGGTTGCCGAGTCGGCCGTCGCTTCGGCGAATACACCGATGGCCGTGCCCGAATGACCGGAAGCCAGGCTCGCCGAACCGATCGCGGTGCTGAAGTCGCCGGGGGCCTGGGCGATGTTGCCGGTGGCGGTGGCGGCAGCACCGCTGGCGACGCTGTAGGCGCCGGTTGCGGTTCCGCCGCCGCCGCTGGCGTGGCTGTGGGTGCCGGTCGCCGTGGCCATGTTGCCGAACGCGAAGCTGGCATTTCCCGTGGCGGTGCCCTCGTCGCCGGAGGCGGTAGCGGCGTTGCCATAGGCGGTGGAATCCTGGCCGCTGGCAACGGCGGCGATACCGCAGGCGGTGGCGTCGGTGCCGGCGGCGCTCGCGCCGCCGTCGTCCTCGCCGGCACCGGCCAGGTCGCAGGTCTCGCCCGCGAAGGCCGTGCCGGCGTAGGCAAGGCAGACGGCGAGCGCCAACGCGCTGGGCGCGACGCGACGGCGACGGGGAAACGCGGTGGGAATGGCATGCAGGGTCATGGCGTGCTCCTGAAGGAAGGCGAGTGGAGTCGCGCGGCCTAGGGATTGGTCCCGCCAACCTTTTCGGCCGAACTGCCGAGGCCGAGGTGACCGATTGCCGCGCTTGCAGTACCCACCGCGGAAGACCGGCGCAAGCCATCACCGAATCGACGATCGGTGCCGCCGGCGAGTCTCGGCCACCGCTCCGGGGTGCCCGGGCGGTCCCGGTTACAATCGCAACCATCGCGCTGCGGCGCCGGTAACTACGGAGTCCCGATGAAACTTGGATCCCTGAAGGAGGGCGGCCGCGACGGCACCCTGGTCGTCGTGTCCCGAGACCTCGCCCGCGCGGTGCGGGCGGAGGGCATCGCGCCGACCTTGCAGCGCGCGCTCGAGGACTGGTCGAACGCGGCGCCGCGGCTCAACGCGCTGGCACAGGCGCTGGAAGTGGGCGATGCCGAGGGCGCGTTCGAGCTGGATCTCGCGCAGCTGGCCGCGCCGCTGCCGCGCGCCTTCGAATTCGTCGACGGCAGCGCCTATCTGCCGCACGTCGAGCGGGTGCGGCGCGCGCGCGGCGCCGAGGTGCCGGAGAGCTTCTACACCGACCCGCTGATGTACCAGGCCACCAGCGCCGGCTTCCTCGGCCCCCGTGAGCCGGTCCGGGTGGTCAGCGAAGAGCACGGCATCGACCTGGAGGCCGAGATCGTGGTGATCACCGACGACGTGCCGATGGCGGTGACGCCGGCGCAGGCCGCGGGGCACATCCAGCTGATCGGGCTGGTCAACGACGTCTCGCTGCGCAACCTGATTCCCGGCGAGCTGGCCAAGGGCTTCGGCTTCCTGCAGTCCAAGCCGCGTTCGGCGCTGAGCCCGGTGTTCGTCACGCCGGACGAGCTCGGCGACGCCTGGCGCGAGAACAAGCTCCACCGGCCGCTGCTCACCCACGTCAACGGCGAGTGGTTCGGCGCGCCCGAGGCCGGCGTGGACATGCAGTTCGACTTCGCCCAGCTGGTGGCGCATGCCGCCCGCACCCGGCCGCTGTCGGCCGGCACCATCGTCGGTTCGGGCACGATCGCCAACCAGGACACCGCCAGGGGGGCCTCCTGCTTCGCCGAGAAGCGCACCGTCGAGGCGCTGGAGCACGGCGCGCCGCGCACGCCGTTCATGGCGTTCGGCGATACCGTCCGGATCGAGATGCTGGACGCCGAGGGCCGTTCGATCTTCGGCGCCATCGAACAGCGCATCGAGCAGCAGCCGCTGCCCTGAGCGGGGGGTGCGGCCGAACGGCCATCGCGGCGCGACGGATGGCGCGCCGGGCTGGGGGGCGACGCGTTAAGGTTCGGGATTGGCCGGCCGCAGGGGAGCCAGTATGGAAGGGGGGGGCATGACGGAGCGGCTCACGCTGTACTCGTACTGGCGTTCCAGCGCCGCCTACAGGGTGCGTATCGGCCTGAATCTGAAGGGCCTGCCGTACGAGACCATTGCCGTGCACCTGGTCCGCAACGGCGGCGAGCAGCACCACGCCGACTACGCCCGGGCCAACCCGCAGAAGCTGGTGCCGATGCTGGAGCACGGCCAGCGCAAGCTGCGCCAGTCGCTGGCGATCCTGGAGTACCTGGACGAAGTCTGGCCGACGCCGCCGCTGCTGCCGGCGACGGCGCGGGAGCGCCAGCGGGTGCGCGCGCTGGCGCAGCTGGTGGCCTGCGACATCCACCCGCTCAACAACCTCCGGGTGATGCGCTTCTTCGAGCACGAATGGAACGTGCCGCAGTCCGAGCGCGACGTCTGGATGAAGCACTGGATGAGCGAGGGGTTGGCGGCGTTCGAGGCGCTGCTGGCGGACCATCCGTCCACCGCGGAGTTCTGCGACGGGCATGCGCCCACCCTGGCCGACTGCTGCCTCGTGCCCCAGGTCTACAATGCGCGCCGTTTCGGCGTGGACCTGGCGCCGTACCCGACCATCCGCCGCATCGAAGCAGCCTGCCTGGCGCTGCCGGCCTTCGACGCGGCCCGCCCGGAGCGGCAGCCGGACGCGCCCGCCGCCCAGCCCGCGCGGACATAGCGCGCGGCGGGATCCTGCTGCGTCGAGGTCTAGCCGTGCTCGCTTTCGCTGGACGAGAACACGTCGGCGTAGGGGTCGTGTTCGCCGGTCCCGCCTTCGGACAGCCGGAACTTGAGCGCCAGGCCATCGCGCGAGTCGGCGGCCTTGAGCGCCTCCTCCATCTCGATCTTGCCTTCCTTGTACAGCCGGAACAGGCACTGGTCGAAGCTCTCCATGCCTTCCTCCAGCGTTTCCTCCATCGCCTGCTTGATCTCGTGCACCTGGCCGCGGCGCAGCAGGTCGCGGATCATCGGGGTGTTGATCAGCACCTCGGCGGCCGGAAGGCGGCGGCCGTCCACCCCCGTGACCAGGCGCTGGCTGACCACCGCCTTGAGGTTGAGCGCCAGGTTCATCAGCACGTTCTTGTGCGCGGACTCGTTGAAGAAGTTGAGGATGCGCTCGATGGTCTGGTCGGCGTTGTTGGAGTGCAGCGTGGCCAGGCACAGGTGACCGGTCTCGGCGAAGGCGATGGCCGCTTCCATGGTGGTGGCGTCGAGGATCTCGCCGATCAGGATGACGTCCGGCGCCTCGCGCATGGCGTTCTTGAGCGCGTTGTGGAAGTTATGGGTGTCGAGCCCGACCTCGCGCTGGTTCACGATCGACTTCTTGTGCCGGTGCAGGTACTCGATCGGATCCTCGATGGTGAGGATGTGGCCCGAGGTGTGGGTGTTGCGGTAGTCGATCATCGACGCCAGCGTGGTCGACTTGCCCGAGCCGGTGGAGCCGACGATCAGCACCAGCCCGCGCGGGGCCATGATGATCTGCTTGAGCGCCTGGGGCAGCTGCAGCTCCTCGATGCTCGGGATCACGCTGCGGATGGCGCGGATGACCATGCCGATCTCGCCGCGCTGCTTGAACACGTTGACGCGGAAGCGGCCCGAATCCTGCAGCGACAGCGCCATGTTGAGCTCGAGCTCGCGCTCGAACACCGGCACCTGGCCCTCGTCCATCAGCGAGTAGGCGATCTTCTTCACCATGCCGGTCGGCAGGCCGGTGTTGCCCAGGGCGTAGAGCTTGCCCTCGACCTTGATGTAGACCGGCGCCCCGGTGGTCAGGAACATGTCCGAGGCGTTTTTTTCCGTCATCAGCTTCAGGAAATAGCCGATGTCCATGAACGAACCCCCTTTTGCCGGCGACCGGTCGTTGCGGTCCGGCCGCCTGCTGCCGACAATGGCCGCCTGTTCCCCACAGGTACGGCCGCCAATGCCAGCTAGCATTGCACAATTCCGAGCGATCCTGCAGGCGTCCGCACTCGGGATCGTGCTGTCGCTCACAGCTTGCGCGACCCTGCCGCCTCCCACCGCCGAACTCGCCGACGCGCAGCGCGCCGTGGTGCGTGCCTCGGATGCCGACGCGGACCAGTACGCCGCCGACGAGCTGGCCCGGGCGCGCGAGCGGCTTGCCGAGGCGCAGGCGGCGATGGCCGCCGGCCGCGAGCAGAAAGCCCGCAGTGCGGCGCTCGCCGCCGCGGCGCTGGGCGACCTGGCCCACGCCCGCAGCCGCGAGGCCGTGGCCAATGCGCAGGTGGCCCAGCGCCGCGCCCAGATCTCCCGGCTGCGCGAGCAGCTGGACACGGCGGAGGATTGAACGATGAAGCTCACCATCCGGAACTGGCTGCTGCTGGCCGCGCTGTGCATGCCGCTGGCGCACGCCGCCGAGGACCCGGAAGCGCTGGCGCTGGCCGCGCGTCTGCAGGCGCTGGACGCCGATCCCGCGCTGCAGGACCTGGCCGCCTTCGAACGCCTCCGGGCCCGCCAGGCGCTGCAGGCCGCCGCGGCCGCCCGCGGCGATCGCGACCAGGCCCTGCAAGTGGCGCGGTGGCGGGTGGAGACCGCCGAGATCGCCGCCCGCACCGGCGTGTTGCGGCGCGAGGCGGATGAACTGGACCGCCAGCGCAGCGACCTGCTGGTCGAGGCCAGCAGGCAGGAGGCTGCGCGCGCGCGCCGCGAAGCCGAGCGCCTGCGGGTCCAGGCGCAGATCCAGGCGGAGGAAGCCGCGCGGCTGCGGCTGGCGGCCGAAGCCGAATCCAGCGCCCGCCAGGAAACCGAGATCGTGCTCGACGGGGTGGCCAGCGACCAGGCCGCGCGCCTGCGGGCGGCGCGTGCCCGGGAGGCCGAGCTGGCCCGCCGCGAGGCCGAGCTGATGCGCGAGGTCGAGGGCGAGGATTGACCCGGGCGCTCACCGGCGCTCGGTGGGAATTCCGTTTCTGTTCAATGAGTTGAAAGACTCGACGTGTCTGCCACGGGGTTCCCGGTAGGCCGGGCCGGTCTTCTTTATCCCTGTTCATCTTGGCCCGCGTCGCAGCGCCCTGGGGCCTGCGCGGACTCGCTTGCCGGCCCGTATCCGGAGGAGTAGGGTCGACCCTACAGGCGGCGCGCAGTCCTCCTGCCGCCCCTGCAGACAGGCCGAAACGACGATGACCCACGCGCACCACCCCAGGGAGCATGCCGCCGGAAGCAAGGTCCGCGCGGATGCCCTGCCGGGGTCGTCCGCGCCGTCCCGTCCTCCACTCCCGGCCGCTCCCCCCAAACGCCCCGCGCCCGCTCCGGCCGGGGCGTTCGCACGTTCACGATCCAAGGAGGTTTCCATGTTCGAAGGGCAACCGCAGGCGGACCTCGACGCGGTCTTCCAGAGCCACCCGGAATTCCGCAGGCTCTACCATCACCATCAGGAACTGGACAAGAAGGTGATGGACGCCGAGCTCGGCGTGCTGCCGATCGACGACACCACCCTGGCGCAGATGAAGCGCGAGAAGCTCGCCGCCAAGGACCGCCTGGTCCGGATGTACGACACCCTGCACCACTGACGCAGGCAACGCTTCCTTTCGCGGGCGGCGCCGGCCTCCTCGTCGGCCGGCGCCGTCCGCGGGGATGCTGGCATGGACGGATGCGATAATCGCCCGTCGCCCCAACCGCCGCCGCCAGCATGCCGACCCGCAACTCCGTCCACGACTCCGTTCTGGACCTCATCGCCGACACCCCGATCGTCCGCGCCCGGCGCCTGGACGCCGGCCCGTGCGAACTGTATTTCAAGCTCGAGAGCCAGAACCCGGGAGGTTCGATCAAGGACCGCATCGGCCTGTCGATGATCGAGGCGGCCGAGCGCCGCGGCGACCTCAGGCCGGGCGCGACCCTGGTGGAGGGGACGGCCGGCAACACCGGGATCGGGCTGGCGCTGGTGGCGCAGCAGAAGGGCTACAAGCTAGTCCTCGTGGTCCCGGACAAGATGAGCCGGGAGAAGATCTTCAACCTCAAGGCGATGGGCGCCGAGGTGGTGCTGACCCGTTCCGACGTGGCCAAGGGCCACCCCGAGTACTACCAGGACCTGGCGGAACGGATCGCCCGTGAGACGCCCGGCGCCTACTTCGTCAACCAGTTCGGCAACCCCGACAACCCGGCCGCACACGAGCACGGCACCGCGCCGGAGATCCTGCGGCAGATGGGCGAGGCGGGCGGACTGGACGCGGTGGTGTTCGGCTGCGGCAGCTCCGGCACCATGACCGGGCTGTCGCGGCATTTCGCCGAGCACGCCCCCGAGGTCGAACTGATCCTGGCGGACCCGGTGGGTTCGATCCTCGCCGAGTACATCAACGAAGGCACCCTCAGCGACAAGTCGGCCAGCTGGATGGTGGAGGGTATCGGCGAGGACTTTCTGCCGTCGATTTCGGATTTTTCGCGGGTCCGCAAGGCCTACGCCATCAGCGACCGCGAGAGCTTCCTGGCCGCGCGCGAGCTGCTGCGCAGCGAGGGCATCCTCGGCGGCTCGTCGACCGGCACCCTGCTGGCCGCGGCGCTGAAGTACTGCCGCGAGCAGACCGAACCGAAGAAGGTGCTGGTGTTCGTCTGCGACACCGGCAACAAGTACCTGTCGAAGCTGTACAACGACTACTGGATGCTCGACAACGGCTTCCTCGAGCGCGAGCAGTACGGCGACCTGCGCGACCTGATCCTGCGCCCGTACTCCCAGCGCGACACCGTGGTGCTGGCGCCGGGCGACCTGCTGATGACCGCCTACCAGCGCATGAAGCTGTACGAGATCTCGCAACTGCCGGTGATGGAGAACGAGAAGATCGTCGGCATCCTCGACGAGTCGGACGTGCTGCTGCACGTCTACGGCGACGAGGCGCGGTTCCGCGACCCGGTGTCCACGGCGATGGTCAGCAAGCTGGACATCATGGACGTGAAATCGCCGGTGGAGGCGCTGCTGCCGGTGTTCGACCGCGGGCAGGTGGCGATCGTGGTCGATGGCGACCGCTTCCTCGGCCTGATCACCCGCATCGACCTGCTGAACTGGCTGCGCCGGCGGGTGCAGTAGCGCGGCGACGGGCAGCCGGCCAGGACGGACCGAAAGCAGGCCGGCCAGGGCGGACCGCAGGCGTGTCGCCATGGCGCAGCTCTCGTAGGAGCGCCCCGTGGGCGCCAAGGCCGGCGGCTCACCGAGACGATAGACGCCCCCAGCCCGCCGCAGGAGGCGGCAGCGGCGGCGGGCCCGAGCCGGCGTCCACCGCCGCTCGCGACCGCCACGCAACGGCAGCCCCGCCGGTCCTGGCCCGAGGCCGGCGCGGTCGATCGGCGAATGCCGGGCCGATTCCCGGCGCAGCGCGTCCCGGGCGGGCATGCGTTAACCCCGCCAATGGTAGAATCCGCGCCCTGTTTTCATAGGATTTCCCCGAATGACGGACGACCGCCGCGCGGCCGACGCCGGGCCGGAACCCCGGGGGCTCGGCACCCTGGCCATCCACGCCGGCCAGTCGCCCGACCCCAGCACCGGCGCGGTGATGCCGCCGATCTACGCGACCTCCACCTACGCCCAGCGCAGCCCGGGCGAGCACCAGGGGTTCGAGTACTCGCGCAGCCACAATCCCACCCGCTTCGCCTATGAGCGCTGCGTGGCCGGCCTGGAAGGCGGCAGCCGCGGCTATGCCTTCGCCTCCGGCATGGCGGCGACCTCGACGGTGCTGGAACTGCTGGATTCCGGCAGCCACGTGATCGCCATGGACGATGTCTACGGCGGTACCTACCGGCTGTTCGAGCGGGTACGGCGGCGTTCGGCCGGGCTGGACTTCAGCTGGGTGGACCTGAGCGACGCGGCGGCGTTCGAGGCCGCGATCCGCCCCCAGACCCGCATGGTCTGGATCGAGACCCCCACCAACCCGCTGCTCAAGCTGGTCGACATCGCGCCGATCGCGGAACTCGCCCGCAAGCGCGGCCTGATCGTGGTAGTCGACAACACCTTCTGCTCGCCGATCCTGCAGCGCCCGCTGGCGCTGGGCGCGCACATCGTGGTGCATTCGGCCACCAAATACCTCAACGGCCATTCCGACATGGTCGGCGGCATGGCCGTGGTGGGCGACGACGCCGAACTGGCCGAGCAGCTGGCCTTTCTGCAGAACTCGATCGGTGCCGTGCAGGGCCCGTTCGACAGCTTCCTGGCCCTGCGTGGGCTCAAGACCCTGCACTTGCGGATGCGTGCGCACTGCGACAACGCGCAGGCGCTGGCCGAGTGGCTGGAGGGCCACCCGGTGGTCGAAAAGGTGGCCTATCCAGGTCTCGCCTCGCATCCGCAGCACGAACTCGCGAAGCGGCAGATGGATGGATTCGGCGGGATGGTCTCGATCTGGCTGAAGGGCGGATACGAGGCGGCGCAGCGTTTCTGCGAGCGGACCGAGCTGTTCACCCTGGCCGAGTCGCTCGGCGGGGTGGAGAGCCTGGTCAACCACCCGGCGGTGATGACGCACGCCTCGGTGCCGGAGCAGCGCCGCGCGCAGCTCGGGATCGATGCGAACCTGGTGCGATTGAGCGTGGGGGTGGAGGAGATCGAGGACCTGCAGGCCGATCTCGTCGGGGCTCTTGGATGAAGGGTAGGTCCCTGCTGGGAGATTACGCCGAGAGCCTGCGCCGGCCGGAGTTCTGGATCTACTCAACCTGGCTGGAGCTGGTCACCAAGTACCGCCGTTCCCGCCTCGGACTGTTCTGGGTGTTCCTGCCCCCGTTTCTCTACGCCTTCGTGGTGGGCGGATTCTTCGCCCGTCTGCAAGGGTACGACATTGCATCGTTCATCCCCCACATGGCAATCGGCTATGTGCTCTTCCGTTTCGTGACGGTGTCCCTCAACGAATCCACCACTACCTGCGCCCACCACGCGGCCTTCATCCTCGATGGCAGAGTCAGGCTGACGGACTACATGCTCAGGGTGATGGCGAAAGCCGGCTTCTATCTGGTATTCACGATTCCGGTCGTTGCGCTGGCCCTGTGGATCAGCCCGACGTTCGAACCGCTTGGCTTGGTGACGCTGTTGCCTTCGATGCTGCTGCTCTTGCTCAACGTGGGGTGGATGGCCGCGATCGTGGCCATCATCGGCGCACGGCTGACCGACGTGTACGAGTTCATCGGCAGTATCATGATGTTCGGATTTCTGTTCACCCCCATCATCTGGACCGCCGAACAAGTGCCTGCGGGAACGTTTCGGGGATCGGTGGCGCGGGCGAATCCGCTCTTTCATTTCGTCGAGTTGGTTCGTGCTCCCATTCTGGGAGAGTCCCTGGAGCCGTTCACCATCGCCTACGTCATCGGGTTGCTGGTCATCGGCTGGCTCGCGGCCGCGCTGGTCTATCGGCGGTACGCACGCTTCGTGCCGGTGTGGGTATGAAAGACGTCCATATCCGGGCCGACCGCATAGGCCTCGACTTGCCGGTCTACACCCAGGACCAGCGCAGTACTCGCGCCTCGCTGAGCCTGTTCCTCAAGGCCGCGTTCCTTCCGCCGAAGCGGGAGCTTCGCACCACGCTGGACGATGTCAGCTTCGAACTCTTGCCCGGTGACAGGGTCGGAGTGATCGGTCGGAACGGGGCCGGAAAGTCAACTCTGCTGAAGGTTCTGGTGGGCGCCTATCCGCCGTCGCGCGGAACGCTGAGCGTGGCCGGAACGCGGCAGGCGCTGCTGAATCTATCGCTTGGTTTCAGCCCCGAGGCGACTCTGGTCGAGAACATCATATTGCGGGCGATCGCCATGGGCCGAAAGCCCGCAGAGGCGGTGGGACTGGTCGATGATGTACTTGCGTTCGGCGAGCTCGAGGAAAAGGCCAACGACAGATTGCGTACTCTCTCCTCGGGGCAGAAAATGCGGCTGGGCTTCTCGATCGCCACCGCCAGCGAACACCAGATCCTCATCATGGATGAATGGATCGGTACAGGCGACGCTGCTTTCGTAGAGAAGGCAAAGGAACGCATGCGTTCACGGGTGGATAGCGCTCAGATCGTAATGTTGGCTTCGCACAACGCGCAGCTGCTGCGCAGCGTCTGCAATAAAGCGATCCTGTTGGAGAAGGGGCGGCTGGTCCAACTGGGGGAGGTCGACGAGGTGATCTCGACCTATCGAACGCTGATCAAACAGGAACCTTAGGGTGCAGGGGGCACATTCGGCAGCTGGTGGAGAGGGCCGGGAAAGCTCTCATGGTTGAACCTGGGTTGACAACCCGGGCTGCGGCCGCCATTGCCCGGCGTATCGTCCGCGTCGGCGACGCAATCAGCGCCTCCCGGATGAGCCCGGTCGATCCTAGGCACTTGCGGCCGGCAACCGACCTCCGGGTCGCAGTCGTCTGCGACGAGTTCACAGGCCTGGGTCTCGCACCAGAATGCGAGGCGACGTTCCTTTCCCCGAAGATCTGGCGGCTGCAGGTCCAGAAGACACGGCCGCAGCTGCTTTTCGTGGAGTCCTGCTGGTCCGGATGCGCCGGGCAGTGGCGGGGACTGGTGACCGGAGGCGGCGAAGTCGTCACCAGGCTCGTGCGATTCTGCCGCCATGCAGGTATCCCAACGGTCTTCTGGGCCAAGGAAGACCCGGTCCATCTCGACGATTTTCTGGCGACGGCGAAGTTGTTCGACTGGGTGTTCACAACGGACGCCGGCTCGATTTCGCGCTATCGACGCGAACTGCGACACGACCGCCTGGGGGTCATGACTTTCCCGGTCCAGCCCCGGCTGCACAACCCGCTCTCCTCGAGTCCTAGGGAGCGCGCTTCCTTCTTCGCTGGGGCGTGGTATGGCAATTTTCCCCGACGGTGCGCCGAATTCAGCGAGCTTGCCGAGGGACTCATGGATGCCGGCCCTTTTCATGTCTATCGCAGACCTGGACCACCGGAGATCGGAGATTATCCAGACAGATTCGCAGACGCACTTTATCCGGCAGTGGACTACGCGCGCATCGGAGATATCTACCGCCGCTACTCGATCGGACTGTCGATAAACACGGTAACTGACTCGCCCACCATGTTCGCCAGGCGGGCCGTGGAGATGCTGGCCTGCGGCACCACGGTGTACAGCAACCCTTGCCGCGCCCTCGGCGAGTTTTTCCCGGGGCTGGTAGAACAGTTCAGTCGGCGCGAGCGAATCGCCGAGAAGGCGCGGCGCGAGTACAGTGAACCTGCGTCCATGTCGCGCCGACTCACGCGTGCGCTGGGTGTGCGGGCCGCGGTGGGCAGGCACTCGTGGAGTGCCAGGCTGGCGATGCTGATCGGTCGCATCGCAGGGCGCGACGAACTGCGCCAGCCGGAGGTCGCCATGGTGGCGAGAGTTGCTGACGCGGGCGAGATGGCACGCCTGGCCGCCTTCTTGGAGTCGCAGCGTGGCGTGTGCGGAGAAGCCGTCGCCTGGGTTGCCGATGGGGTGGAGCCCTGCCGAGGTGTCCGTCGCCTCACCGCAGACCAGCTTTCGGCTCCGCTGAGCGAGCTGCTCGGTGGCGATACGCTACTAGGTTACTGGTCTCCAATGGACTGGTACGGTCCACATTATCTCCTCGACCTTTGTCTGGCGGCCGGCTCGTACGCCGGGAACGCGGTCGGGAAGGGGGCGTACTATCACTGGGACGGAGCGGCACTGGAGCAGCAGGGTACCGAAGCCGAGTACACCCATTGCGGGCCGATACCGCTGCGCAGATCCCTCGCCAGGGCCAGGGTATGGCCGGGCAACAGTACCCTGCAATCCATCGGTCTTGCCGAACAGGGTGGGCATGCCACGGATGCATATGTTTCCATCGATGCGTTCTCGTATGCGCAAGGTGGGAGCGGAGCTTCGATGCCCGCCTTCATGGCCGCGGAATATCCTTCGACCCGCGCTGATGTATGTCCTTCCAACTGGAGCAAAGCATGAAGATTTCCGTGATCGGCCTGGGCTACATTGGCTTGCCGACCGCGACCATGTTCGCGTCGCGCGGGGTCGAGGTGCTTGGGGTAGACACCAATTCGGTGGTGGTGCGCACCGTCAATGACGGCCGGATCCATATCGTCGAGCCGGAACTCGATGCACTGGTTTCGACCAGCGTTCAGCGCGGCTTTCTTCGCGCGGCGCTCGCCCCGGAGCCGGCGGACGCCTTCCTGATCGCCGTGCCGACTCCGTTCAAGGATGGGAACGAGCCCGACCTTGCCTATGTGGAAGCGGCCGCGCGCTCGGTTGCAAAGGTACTCGCCAGGGGTAACGTCGTGATTCTGGAATCGACATCCCCCGTTGGCGCCACAGAGCGTTTGGTCGAGTGGATGGCGACGGAACGTCCGGACCTGAGGTTCCCCGTAGAAAATGGGGGCGAAACAGACGTACACGTCGCCTACTGCCCGGAACGCGTCTTGCCAGGACACGTAGTGCGCGAATTGGTGGAGAACGATCGCGTGATTGGCGGGCTGACTCCCACCTGTTCCGAACGGGCAAAGGAGCTCTACCGGACCTTCGTCGAAGGCGAGCTCGTCACGACCAGCGCACGGACTGCGGAGATGTGCAAGCTCACCGAGAACGCATATCGCGACGTCAACATCGCGTTCGCGAACGAATTGTCCATCATCTGCGACGACCTCGGGATCGACGTGTGGGAGCTGATACGGCTGGCCAACCGCCACCCGCGTGTCGAGATTCTTCGGCCAGGCTGCGGGGTGGGTGGGCACTGCATCGCCGTCGATCCATGGTTCATCGTGTCGAAAAGCCCGCGCCAAGCGCGGTTGATCCGGACGGCGCGGGAGGTAAACGACGGAAAGCCGCACTGGGTGGTTCAACGCATCTTGGATGAACTGGCCGGTCTCTCGGTCGCGTCCGGGAGGGAGCCTGGGCAGATGCGCGTGGCGTGTTACGGGCTCGCCTTCAAACCCAACATCGACGATCTTCGCGAGAGTCCGGCCATCGAGGTGGTCTCTGAACTGGCCGGCGCGCTGAACTCCGAGGTATTCGTGGTCGAGCCGCATATCGAGACGGGCGCCAGTGAACTGCAGGGTGTCGAACTGGTGGGTTTGCGCCATGCGCTCGAGAGCGCCGACCTGAACGTGATCTTGGTGGCGCACGATGCCTTCAAGGAAGCCGGTCTGTTTGATGGAAGCGAAGTGCTTGACTTCACCGGAATACTTGGAGGGAAGGGACGATGACGGCATTCGAGCGGGCTCGCCGGGTCGGTACCACCGACGGATGCGGGAGTTATCTCCTCGTCCTTCCGGATGCGGAGACCGACTATCTGCAGAAGCTCATACACGAGTCCGGAAAGCCGTACGAGGAGGAGATGCTCCAGGACATGGCGGCCAGGATCGCGCCTGGCGACTTGGTCCTGGATGTCGGCGCCAACATCGGGAACCACGCGATCTATCTTGCGGCGATCGGGGGCGCGAGGGTCGTTGCATTCGAGCCGCAATCGGGGTTGGCGGAGGCGATCGTCGAGGCAGCCACGTTGAACCTGCTGGGACGCTTGGTAGATGTACGTGCTTGCGGGTTGGGGCGGTCCCGCGGGGTGGCGCGTATATCCCAGGACCGGCCAGACAACCTCGGTGCGCAGGCGCTCGCGATCGGAGAGGGCGATATCGAGGTCCTGCCGCTGGACGAGATCGAGTTCGACGCGCCTGTCGCGATGATCAAGATCGACGTCGAGGGAATGGAACTGGACGTGCTGGAAGGTGCCGCGAACCTGATAGCGCGAGATCGTCCGCTGGTCTATGTGGAGTCCCAAGACGAAGCGAGCTTCCGCCGTCTCTCTCGGTGGATGCTTCAGCATGGCTACGGGTATTGGGAGACGTTCAACGCCACCCCGACGCATCTTTTCCGCCCTATCGAGGCGTGCAAAACAGACGAGCGTTTCGAACGCCTCATGTCGCGGGAAGTGATCCAGGAGTACCGGTATCACGTGCTGCTGCGGCGTGCTCGCAGGTTCCAGCGCGCGGCCGAAGCCCGGGTGGTCGAGCTCGAGCGCAAGCTCTCCGATCCGCAGCCGGGGTCGCCAAGCAAGGCGGCCGTTCCGGTGGCGGACGCTGCGGCACTGGCTGCCGTGGACGAAAAGATCTCCGCCTTGACGTCCGCGTTCAACGAAGCGGGCAAGACGTTGTCCTCCGCGCTGCAGGAGCAGGCATCTCGCGAGGATCAGCGAGAGCGCGCCGGAACGATCGCGGTCGGGCGCCTTGAACAGGCGCTCGCCCGGGTGGAGGAACTGGCGTCCGGCAGGGAAGCGCAGATGCGGCGCGACCTGGAAACCTTCCACGCCGAGAAGATCGAGACGCTGCACCAGGAAGTCGAGCAACGCGGCAGGCAGATACGCCATCTGCGTCACGCGATGACGAGCCACGAGATTCGCAACAAAGAGTTGGAGGAAAGCACCGCCTTCCAGCTGGGACTGGCGTTGATCCGGGCAATGACGTCTCTGGATGGAGCGTTCAGGCTGCCGGTCAGGTTGCTTCGTCTTGCCAGGCGCGGAATCGCCAGGCGGCTCAACCCCGCCGTGGCCGGCGGCGCGACGAGTGAGATGCCAGCCAGGTTGCCCGACGATCTTTCATCGACGCTCCTGCAATGGATATCGAGCCAAGCGAGGGCGGACGACGCAGCTTCGATCCTGTACGCCGACATCAATCTCAACATCGTGGATGGATCCTCGGTCTGGCTGTCCACCATGGCTTCCATCCTCTGCTCGAGAGGCCCTTGCATTCTGGTGTCCAAGGTCCCGGTGACCCAGCCGGTCGTCCTGTCGAACGTGCGCAACCCCGAGAACCTAATTGTGCTCGATCCCTCGGTGTTCGCCGGCATGGTCCAGTTCAGTATGCAGGATGCGATCAAGGTGGTTCGCGAGGTCGATGCTCTCGTGCCGGGAACCAGGCGCGTGGTCGTGAGAGGCCTGGAGGCGGCCGATGCTCTGCTGGCGGATCGACAGTTCGATGGCCGGGCAGCGGTGTACCTCACCGATTTCTACTCTGTGCTTGCGGGCGAACGCATCTCGAGCGAGGCGCAGGTCGCCATGGTGCGCAGCTGCCTGGCGCACGCCGAGGCGGTACTGGTGCAGACGCCGGAAATAGAAGGGGTCCTGCGGAGCATCGCGGGCGAATACCGTTCGGTGGAACTGCCTCCAGTCGTGCCCGTCGACATGCCCCCGGTATCTCTTCGGCCGTCGCCGGATGATGGCGTGGTCCGGATAGGCTATGCCGGGAAGGTGAATTCCCGCTGGGGGGTGATCGAGCTGCTCGATTGGTCGGAGCGTGCCATCGCCGAGGGGCTGCAGATAGAACTGCACATCGTCGCCAACAAGATCAGCAACGGCCCCGAGCCGGGCTATGAGCACCTGCGTGGAGAGGTGCTCGACCGTATCCAAAGGCTTGGGGTGCGCCACTACACCGACTTCAACCGGCTGGCGTCGATGGAGTTGATGTCCCGGATGGACTTCGTCTGGTGCTACCGCCCCGCGAGATTCGAAGAGCTGACGATCGAACTCTCCACCAAGCTCGTCGAGATGGCTTCGCTGGGCGCGCGGTGTATCTGCCACCCGAGCGACATCAACCGCGTCACACTCGGGGAAGACTACCCGTTCTTCATAAGCGGCTACGACGGGTTCATGCAGATCGTGCGGGCGCCGCGATGGTGCGAACCCCCGATCGATCTATCCAGACGCATCTCGACGAAGCACGGCTTCGATGCCGTGGTGGAGCGGGTCGGGCCGCGACTTCTTCCGGACCCCGAGTGCCTTGATGGTCGTACCACCGTCATTGCGGGCCATGACATGAAGTTTATCGACGCCTTCGTCTCGCGTTCGAAGGCAGCTGGCCATCGCATTCTATGCGACAGATGGGATTGGGGGAGAAGTAGGGACGAAACGACGAGTGCGGTGCTCGCCGGCCGCGCGGATGTCCTGTTTTGCGAATGGGGGCTGGCGAACGCAGCATGGGCGTCGAAGCACCTGCCCGAGGGCAAACGACTGGTGGTTCGCGTGCATGCGCAAGAGGTGCGGGAACGCGCCAGGAGGTTTGGCGCCGAGATCGACGCAAAGGCAGTGGATGCGTTCGTCTTCGTTTCGGACACGATCCGCGAGAGGGCCCTCGAGCTCTGGGGCTGGCCTGAGGAAAAGACTCATGTGATTCCCAACTATGTCCTCGACCAGGAGTACACACTGGAGGGCAGGCTGCTCAACGAAGAAAGAGTGGTGCTCGGGATGGTCGGCATTGTGCCGACGCTCAAGCGCTTCGACAGGGCATTGGATCTGCTCGCGGCGCTGGTCGAGCGGGGCGTGGATGCGCGACTCGAACTGAAAGGCCATCGCCCGGAGACGCTCGAGTTCATGCAGGCACCGGGTCGACGCGACGAGCTGGAGTTCTACCACCGACAGTATGCCCGTATCGACAGCGACCCGCGGCTGCGGGACCGGGTCGGGTTCGCGCCCTGGGGGAACGACGTTGCTCGCTGGTACAAGGGCATCGACGTGGTGCTTTCATGCAGCGAGTCGGAATCGTTCCACTATGCTCTTGCCGATGGCGTGCTCAGCGGGTGCTTCCCCGTGGTCTGGCCTTGGCCAGGAGCCGAGCGCGTCTACGCCGGCGAGTGGGTGGTGGAGGATGTTGCGCAAGCATGCGATCGGGTGCTGGGTTTCATTGGAATGAGCCTCGCGGAGCGCGATGCCGTGGCCCGCGAGAATCGGGCGATTGTCGTAGGTCGCTATGGCTTCGACAGGATCGCGAATGAACTGCTCGGGTTGCTGGACGCTGGACAGCAGCGCGGGGGAGAGCCAGCTCATGTCCGATGAGCGAAGCCCAGCACTGCTACTGTTGCCGCGCTCTTCCTTCTCCTCGTGGACGGATCGTGATCGTGACCGTGCCTGCAGCCGTGGGATCAGCAGCGGGCGGCAGCTCCGGTGAGGAAAGGTCCAGCGAGGTATAGGTTCCGTATTCCGTCTGCTTGGGCTGCATTCGTGCTATCTGGTATCCGTTGATCTGGATGTCGGCCTGCCAACGATCGCGAACGATGCGCAGTGTTTGCCCGTCTTCGACGCGGGAGACGTCGCCCGGCAGCTCGAAATGGGCAAAAAGCACCTGCCCATCGTTGCGGGTGTCGATGAAGTCCGCGATGCGTACACGCGCGATTCCTTCGGGACTGGTTTGCAGCTTCCACTCCCTGAAGCTGTTCGACCCGCTGTTCAGGCGGGCCCGCGCGCTACACGTTCCTTCCGTACCGGCTTGGTTCTGTATCTCGCCGTTGATCGTTCTGGAAGGACAGTCTTCAGTGGAATCCGAAAAGCAGCCTGGATACTGGTCGACAACGCGTTCGATCCAGGCGGTGCTGTGGCGCGTGGCCTGGCGGTGCCTGCCTGGGTCTCCGTCGAGCCGTTCGCCAATGATCACGTCGCCATCAAGTGCCAGATAGACCGAACCCAGGTCCCAGTCCTTGTTGTGTGTGAAATGCAAACGAGTGGAGGAGATGGCGGATTGCAGCAAGCCCATTCCAGTATCAACTCTTCCGGCGGCGATTCCCAGCCCGGAATGGAAGCACTCCAGTGCTGATCCAGAGGAGAGGTGGGTGCCGGCGTCGGGATGCGAATCGGAGCCGACTTCGGTTGCGGCACCGTCGCTGCTGAGAAATACGAACGCCGGATTTCCCTCCATTCCGTAGAGGCCCTTCTCGACGGAATCGTGCAGCGCCGGATATGCCCGGCTCAGCACTTCCAGTGAATCCTTGCGCCACACCGAGGTGCCACAGCAATCGCCGAACGGCACCAGAGCTCCACCATCGGGTGTGGTGAGAAAATGCGAGGCGGCGGCGATTTCGGAAAGTGATACATCTCCGTACAGTTGGGAGAAAGCCGCCGGGAACGTTTCGCCGAAGCACTGCTGCCGAGTGAAGACCGCCGGGAACGACTCCAGGACAAAGACCTGCAGATAAGTGAAGGACTCCGCGTACACTCCGTTGAGGAACGAGCCCTCGGCGACCTTGCGGAATGACGCTCGCAGGTCCGCCGCAAGTTCGTCCTCCCTGCACTGGTTGGCGAGTAGCTGAGCTGCATAGCCGTTGCCGAGAATGATCCCGCCGTGGTTGTTCGAGCGTTTGATCCAGTGCCCCGCGCGCTCATGAAAGAGTTCGTTGCGCAGGTACTGCTCACCCAGTATCCGGTACGCCGGAAGTACAGCTTCGGAAGTCTCGCCCCAATTCGCGCCATCGGCCAAGTGCGCTAGAAGCATCACGGCATAGGGAAGATACCCGTTCGCCCAGTTCCCCTTGTCCCATGCGGAGAACCCCGTATTCAAAGGAAGCGACCCAGCCGGCGCCGTGGCGTCGTAGGTCCGCCAGTTCGGCCACTGCGCAAGCTGCAGCGCCATGGCGCCGGCAACTGCCGGTGCACGTTTTCTGATGGTGGCGCAGTCATCAGGAGTTGTGGATCGCTCCTGAGCACACAGGATAAAGCCCGCATAGAGATTGAGCGCCGTATGGTAGATCGTTTTCGACATCCGTTCCCAAGCGAGGACTCTGCGCGGGGCGGGTGCTTCTCTCGTGAGGCTGCCGTTGCTCTCCATCCAATCGCGCCGCCCTGAGGAATCGATCATCTGGAGGTTAAAAAGATGAGCTTCTGGGGTGCGCGAATGTAAGGCAATTTCCTTGGGAAAGTTGCCCGCCTCATCGCTAGTGACACATCGCTGATTCAGGCAGAGTCGAAGGTGCCCCCGCGCGCGCGCAACACGAAGCGACGCCAGCCCTTGCTCGGGTCGACGACGCGGGGCCGTAATGTTCGCCCATTTCCACGAATTCACGAATGAGATTTGAATGTCGTTGCCGCCTCGAACGTGCCCGACAAGATCTCCGTCGACCACGACATCAAGCAAAATTTTCTCGGGCGTCTGGGAGGGAACATTGAATTCAACATAGAAGAAATCTTTCAGATCTGCGGACAAACGCTCGAAAGCGGGCATCGCGATCCCGGGGCTGGGCATGGCTAGGTATCTGAGCGACGAATAGTGTCCGTGGAAGCTCTGCAAATCCTCCGAGTCGTAGGCGCGAATAGCATCCGAAGCGTTGGCTATGATTTCGTCGCGCTGGGAGTGCGATTGCCCTCCCGGTTGGGCTCTGGTGTCGCTATGGGAAGGAGAAAGACTTGGCAGAGCGAGTACGATCGCCAAACAGAGCAGAAGCAGAAAAATCAGCGGCTTGAACATAGGTAATCCAAAAAAGATCTCATCAACGGCCACGTGGCTAAGTGTGGGACAAGGTGGGTGCCGGGGGAATGCACGGATACTGGTCTATTCGCCAAATTGGCGCGCATCCAGCCTCACCAATGAGCAGTCGCGACACGAGGACTCGCCACGGCTTGTCGGTTGTCAGGCAAGATGGACCATGCGGGGGCTAGACGCTCGCGCGTTCGTCGTAGGCACTATTCCGTGCAGTCTCGGCACGGTGGGCCATTCGCGACAACACTCTCTCCATCATCACGAACACGCAAGTCCAGCCCAGCAGGATCACCCAGTGCATATAGCGATAGCTTTCGATAGGAGCGGTGAAGAACAAGGCGACGGATAAGCCCAAGCCGCTCAAGCCCATAAAAAATGGGACCTTGCCGCGGCCGCGACCAAGTACTAGCGATCCCGCGCCGACCACCAGAGAAACTGCGAGCCACCACGCGGGCGAGTATAGACGCACAAGCCGTCGCTCGAGAAAGATATGCCGAAGCTTTGCCTGAGCCGCGCTACTGGATTCCGTACCGAGATAACTCGGATTGAGGACATAGCTATGGTTGGCCCAGGCTTCGATATCGCATAGTTGCAGAAGACAGAGGAAAGTGTCCAAACGATGAGCTAGGTAAGCCCTCAAATTTCTTGCTAGCAGATCCCCCCATGCTGACCTGACTGCTGCTGCGTCATGATCCCGATCGTAAACGACAATATCGAATGGGACGTTGGTACGTCGCGAGCTTCTCAGTACGCCATTGGCGTCACTCGGACGGTAGCTGCGTTCAAGTTGCCGCATAAACTGCGCATGCGGCCGGGAGCTGACTTTCGAGTGCGAGGTTAGGAAGTAAGCGGCTTCATCCTGTGGATCCGATGAGTTTGTGATTATGCCTGCAATATCATGCAAGAGGATCGATGTCGTTGGGTGCGTAGGAGATGCGACCGAGCGAACAAGAATGCCGTTCGCCAACCACAAAGCAAACGCGATTACTAAACCACCAAGGCATGAAAGTAGCAGTTTCAGATAGCCATCTCTGGTGGGTAGCAGGAAATAGCAACCCCCAGCGAGCAGGCCGGCAGTCGCAGATACAGCGTTGTGGCGAAATGCGGTAGCAAGCAAACAGCAAACTACCAGAGATGCGAACGCGCGTAGTCGTTCGGCCGACGTTGTCACGGTGGTTATCCCATATAGATATCCAAGCCCCAGCAATAGGAGCCCGGACATCCAAACATCCTTCCAAATCATGCCGATCAGAGCCATCGCTGGCGGGAACAAACCAAATGCGAGAACTGTCACCCAAGCAGGAGCGAGTCGGTTGATTCGAGGAAACCCCTCCCTGCATAGCTTCGTTACTGCCCACGCATATAGCAGCGCCTGACTGACGAGCATAAGTAGGGGGCCTCTAATGATGGCGTCCAAGTAGCGCCAGATCAGCGCCATGATCGGAGGATGCCAGTCGGTCAGTTCAAGGCTCCGCGCCTGATCGAGCGCCGCCTCGCTGTCTTTGGTCATCACCCCGGGGAAGAAGGTGACTACGATCAGAAACGACAGCAGGCCGATGCCGGCTATAACAGACGAAGTACGGAGCAAGTCTGGAGGAGGTCGTGTCATCATTCGCTTCCTTGCACCGCTAGTTACGACCTTCCTGCTCTATAGTGCGCAGCTTGTAGTGGATCTTTTCAAGAAGCTTGCGATTTGTAGCGATGAGTTCCGCGAGAAAGCCAAGCATCACCAACAAAGTGCCAAGGACCAGGCACATGGATGCGAATACAACGGACTGAATATGGCCGGCCCCATCGGCTGTCAGAAAAAAGTATAAAAAGCGGATTCCAGCAACCAGCCCTAGCCCTATGAGTATTCCACCCGGCCACATGAACAACGCCAGCGGGCGATAGATCGCAAATACGCGAAGGATGGTGACAAGAGACCGGGAGACATAGCTGGAGATACTCTTTACGAGTCGCGAGGGGCGCAGATCGCCATTGGTGCGTACAGGCACGGAGAGTACGCGGAGGTTGCTGTGCCCGGCTTGTATGATCGTCTCAAGAGTGTAGGTGTAACTGGAGAAAACACTCAATCGCATGGCCGTATCTCTAGAAATGGCTCGAAAGCCACTCGGTGCGTCCGTCACCTCGGTCCTGCTGGCGATCCTCACGGCCCAGCTTCCAAGACGTTGCAGTTTCTTCTTGAGCCAAGAGAAATGGTCCGTCTGGTCGATCGGACGTTCACCGATTACCATGTCTGCAGTTCCATCGAGCACCGGTTGAGTCAGCTTGGGGATGTCACGGGCATCATATTGATTGTCGGCGTCGGTATTGACTATAAGATCTGCATCCAAGCGAAGACATGCATCCAGCCCGCTCATGAAAGCGACTGCCAAACCGCGATTTACCGGGTGACGCACAACATGATCCACTCCGCAAGCACGCGCCACATCGACGGTGCTGTCCGTCGACCCGTCGTCAACGATCAGCCACTCGACCTTCTTGAAGCCTTTTACCTCACGTGGGAGTGCTCGCAGGCTTGTAGCGAGCGTCTCGGCTTCATTCCAGCATGGGATCTGGATAATAAGCTTCATCTGCCGGCATCCTCTCTCTTGTTGTCTGGCCTTGAGACGCGATAGCGTGAGCCGATCAAACTGCCGGCGATAAACGCGACGAAATCCCCGCCAAGGGTGATAAGTCGAAATAGTACGATGGACGCAGCGACAGCTGCCTCCTGGGGACTATGGCCGGCACCAATTGTCAGCGCAGCTTCCCTGACCCCCGCACCAGCAGGCGGTCCGGGAATGATGAAGCCGACGACCCAAGCAGCTGCAGCCGAGCCGACTACAGCTACGAGGTCGGGCGGTGACCCAGTGACCCATGTCAAGGAGAATACATAAAGGACGCCGAACATGAGAAAAAAGGTCAGGTAGCAGGCACAGACTGCAGCGACCGTTGCAGTGGGCATACGAGGAAGCCAACGCAATCTGGGTGCGAGCCGGCCGGGTAGCGAGACGGCAAAAGCAGCAATCAACGGAAACGCACCGAGCCACTTGGGAAGCGACGGCCACGCAGGAACCGCGTCCGCCAACGCCACTGTCCCCGTGGCGATCGCTAGTGCTCCCCCGCAACAAAGAAGCAGGTAGATCTCGGCGAATGCGGCTCCGACGAGGCCTTGGTGGCTTGCGCCAGCGGCAGCCCCCATGCCGTGCCGCGCTGCATATTGAAAGATGTTGCCTGGAAGATACTTCGCGAATTGCCCCACTAGGTAGCTTGCCATGAGCGCCAGAGGTTCCGCACGCCCGGCATCCACGCGCAACATGCGCAGCCAAGCCAACGCCAGTACGAATACCGCGAGGGCGTAGGTGATCATACTGCCAATCAGGAAGCCCGCGGTTGCGCTCGCGGAGCGATCCGGTACAGCCAAGCCTACCTGCGCGACATGACGTATGAAGAAGACCAAACACGCCAAACTCAGGATCCAACCGGCGATTCTCGCGAGCTTCTTAAGGGGCATTAACGTCTGGGGCGGCAAAGCGCCATCGTCCAGGGGAGAGGTCGGCGTAGTTCTACAATTTCAAAGCGACGTTCAAGGAGGGCAACGAAGGCTCCGCTCGACCAGTGCTGGTAGTGACCAGGCGTGTTTCCGAAGTCTCGCCAGTACTTACCGCGCGCCATGTTCAGGATCCTCCATAGTGGCTCGCGCGGCACGCTCGCGATCAGGTATTGGCCGCATACAGAAGCAAGCTTGTCGATCGCGACGTTCGGTTCGTCCAAGTGTTCGAGGACTTCACAGCAAATCACCAAATCCGCACTGTCCCGCTCAGGCACGAGTTCATAGATACTGTCCGTGCGAAGGTCAACACGATTGGACAACTCCGCTGCCGCAATACGCCTTTCCGCCTCTGCTACGACATTGGGGGAGATGTCGAACGCACGGATGCGAGCGCCAGTGCATTGGGCGGCCCGAATAGTAAGTTCGCCTTCTCCACACCCGGCTTCCAGAGCAGTCGCGCATCCCCCGACGCGCTGGAGCAGCGTGTCGAATGAATCCAGAAATCCCGTCATGAGCCAACGCGCAAGTGGGTTCTTGGTGTGGTACTTATCGTAGAAATTACCGGCTGGTTGCATGTCAGCGTCCAATTGTGACCGGCAGCCTTATGCCGCCGGTTCATGCGCGGAGTTGCCGAAGCATCTCCCTTCTAGTGTTTCCTGAATCCAACTTGTGTCTTCGGCGAGATGTGCCGACTCCGATAACAACAAGCAGAGTTCATATTATGGGTGTGGATACCGATTCGTTTAGCTTAGGAGAAATCCCGCGACCACTTGGCCGATGCGACGAGCGGCTTCCCCATCACCGTAGGGGTTGTGCGCTTGAGCCATCGACTGGTACCTCGGAATGTCATCGAGCAGTCGCACGGTTTCGGATACGATGCGCTCACGGGAGGTGCCGACCAGGCGCACGGTACCCGCATCCACCGCCTCCGGTCGTTCTGTAGTCTCTCGCATTACCAGTACCGGTTTGCCCAATGACGGCGCTTCTTCCTGAACGCCTCCCGAGTCGGTAAGGATCACGTGAGCACGAGACATTAGATAGACGAAGGGAAGGTAATCCTGTGGCTCGATGAGCCTTACCCTGGGATGACGCGAGAGGATACGGTTTGCCGGTTCGCGCACGTTCGGATTCAAATGTACCGGATAAAGCACTTGCACATCCTCTCGGGCAGCGATGTCGGTCAATGCAAGGCAGATCTGCTCGAAACCGTGCCCAAAGCTCTCGCGGCGATGGCCGGTCACCAGGATGAGCCGCTTGTCAGGATTGATAAACGGAAACTGACAGGCCAGCCGCGTCGCTAAATCTGGCCGCTCCTCAAGCCGAGCGACCACGTCGAGTAGAGCGTCGATGACTGTATTGCCCGTTATGTGAATTTGCGATTCGTCGATGCCCTCGGCCAGCAAATTGCGCGCGGCCCGCTCGGTAGGCGCGAAATGCAGTTCTGCCAGAGGAGCGGTGAGCCGACGGTTGGCCTCTTCCGGCCAAGGTGAATGGATGTCTCCAGTCCGTAGACCCGCTTCAACGTGTCCTACAGGGATTTTGGAATAGAGTGCGGCGAGTGCGGCGGCCAGAGTAGTGCTGGTATCGCCGTGAACTAAAACCAGATCGGGACGGTGTTCCGCGAGTGCACTCGACATACCTTCGAGGATACGGCCGAAAACCTGGGGCAGCGTCTGGCCGTGACGCATTACGTCGAGATCGATGTTGGGTGCGATCTCGAAAAGCGTTAACACCTGATCGAGCATCTCCCGATGCTGCGCAGTTACTGCGACCAATGTATCAATACCCGAGATAGCGCGGAGTACCGCTACCACCGGGGCCATCTTGATTGCTTCCGGTCTGGTGCCGAAAACGACCATAACCTTTTTTGGGATCATATGGTTGCCACGAGGTCGGAGGTCGTCGATGCGGACGAGTCGCTTCCCGAGGTCAAAGTGCCGCTTCGAGCTCGGGGAGTACCTTAAACAGGTCCCCCACCAGCCCGATATCCGCGATCTCGAAGATCGCCGAATCCGGATCCTTGTTGATCGCGACGATGGTGCCGGCGTCCTTGATCCCTGTCAGGTGCTGGATCGCCCCGGAGATGCCGATGGCGATGTACAGCTCGGGAGCGATGATCTTGCCGGTCTGTCCTACCTGCAGCTCGTTGGGCACGTAGCCGGCATCGACCGCGGCGCGGGAGGCGCCGACCGCCGCGCCGAGCTTGTCGGCGAAGTCGAAGATGATCTTGAAGTTCTCCTCCGAGCCGACCCCGCGGCCCCCGGAAACCACGCGCTTGGCGCTCTGCAGGTCGGGGCGGTCGGAACTGCCGGCCGCCAGCTCGACGAAGCGGGTGTGTGTGGGCAGCTCCGCATCGACGTCTGCGGCTTCGATGCTGGCGCTGCCGTCGCGCGCTGCCTCGCGCCAGGAGGCGGTGCGCACGGTCGCCACCACCGGGCGGTCGGTCGGGGCCTTCACCGTGATGATCGCGTTGCCGGCGTAGATGGGGCGGGTGAACTCGTGGCTGGACTCGACCGTCATCACATCGGACACCTGGGCGGTGCCGAGCAGGGCCGCCACCACCGGCATCAGGTCCTTGCCGAAGGTGGTGGAGGGGCCGAACACGTGGCTGTAGTCCCCGGCGAGTTTCGCCACCTGCGGCCCGAGCACCTGGGCGAGCGGATGGGCATTGGCCTGGTCGGCAACGGTGAGCACCTTGCGCACGCCGGCGAGCTTGGCCGCCTCGGTGGCCACGGCGGCGGGATCGGCCGCGAGCACGACGACGTCGATGGCGTCGGGCGAAAGCGCCTGCGCGGCCGCCACGCACTTGGCGGTCGAGCCGTTGAGCCGGCCGTCGAGGTGTTCGGCGACGATGAGGACGTTGGACATTCGGTATCTCCGTGAACGGTTCGGGCGGGTCGCGTCAGCGTGGTGCTTCGCGCCCTCGCCCCTGGCCTCTCCCGCGGGAGAGGGGGCCGGAAGCAGGCTACAGCAGCCCCTTTTCCTTCAGCATCGCGACCAGCTCGGCCGCGTCCTTCACCATCACGCCCTTGCTGCGCTTCGGCGGCGCGGCATGGGCGGTGGTTTCGAGGAAATCGCCGGACTCGACGCCGAGGTCGGCGAACGGAATCGTCTCCAGCGGCTTGCTCTTGGCCTTCATGATGTCCGGCAGCTTGATGAAGCGCGGCTCGTTCAGGCGCAGGTCGGTGGTCACCACCGCGGGCAGATCGACCTCGAGCGTCTCCAGCCCGGCGTCGACCTCGCGGGTCACCGTGGCCTTGCCGTCGGCGATCTCGAGCTTCGAGGCGAACGTGGCCTGCGGGCGGCCCCACAGCGTGGCCAGCATCTGGCCGGTCTGGCTGGCGTCGTCGTCGATCGCCTGCTTGCCGAGGATCACCAGGTCCGGCTGCTCCTTCTCGATCAGCTTGAGAAAGGTGCGGGCGGCGGTGAGCGGCTGCACCGGCTGGTCGGCGACCACGTGCACGGCGCGGTTGGCGCCCATCGCCAGGCCGTTGCGCAGGTGCGCCTGGGCGTCGGCCGGGGCGATGGTGGCGACCACCACCTCGCTCGCCACGCCCTGGTCGCGCAGCCGCAGCGCCTCCTCCAGGGCGATATCGTCGAACGGGTTCGGCGAGAGCTTCACGCCGTCGGTGACCACGCCGGAGCCGTCCGGCTTGACCTGGATGCGGACGTTGTAGTCCACCACGCGCTTGTAGCCGACGAGGATCTTCATCGTTGCGGGGGTTCCTTTGGATGCGGCGGCCAGCGGCCAGCCTGGGTGCAGAACCCCTGGATTTTACCGGTTCGGCAGGGGCGGGCGCGAATCCGCCTTCACAGGCCGGTTTCCAGCCTGGCGACCAGGGCGGCCACCAGGCGCGCGGCCGCGCCCGGCGCCTGCGGCAGGAACAGCGAGGGCTCGGTGAGTTCGAGCTCGAGCAGCCGGGGGGTGCCGTCGGCGGCGGCGATCAGGTCGACGCGGGCATAGGGCAGGGGCGCTTCGAGCGCGAACCGGCGCCGGAGAGCGTCCAGCGCCGTGTCGGCCAGCTGGCGCTGCGCCGGCGAGGCCTCGGCGGGCGTGATCGTCTCCGGCGCCAGCGGCGCGCCGTCGGCGTCGCAGCCCTGGCCGAGCAGCGCCGCCTTGCGGGCGGCGTGGCTGAACGTGCCGCCCAGATACACCAGGGCGGTTTCGCCGTGGCGGTCCACCTCGGCCAGGTACGGCTGCAGCAGCACGCTGCGCCCCGCGTCGAGCAGGCGCGCGAGGTGGCCGGCCGCCGCCACTTCCTGCTGCGCGGTGTGGCGCTGCGCATCGCGCGCGCCGGCGCCGACCGCCGGCTTGACGACGAATCCGTCGTCGTGGCCGCCGCCCTCCAGAAATGCCTGCAGCGCCGGTATCGGCTCGGCATCCGGTTCCACGAAGGTGCAGGGAATGACCGGCAGTCCATCCGCCGCCAGGTCGGCCAGGTAGTGCTTGTCGGTATTCCACTCCAGGATCGGCGCAGGGTTGAGCAGGCGGGTGCACGCGGCCACCCGTCCGCACCAGTCGAGGAATTCTGCGCGCCGCAGCGCGTAATCCCAGGTCGAACGCAGCAGCACCAGGTCGAAGCGGGACCAGCCGACGCTGGGGTCGTCCCAGGCCAGGGCCTGCGCGTCGAGCCCCGCCCGGGCGCACGCCTCCAGCAGCAGCGGCATGTCGGGGTCGTGGCCGGTCGTGGCGACGGCTGTGGCGAGGGCGATCCGGGGCATCCGGCAAGTCTACCGGCGCGCCCCTGTCCGAAGGTACGGTCGGCGGCGCCGGCACCAGGCGGTAGACTGTGCGCTTTCCGCCCGAGGAGCCGCCCGATGGCCGAGGCCGTTGCCCCGTCTACCGATGCCCGGAACAAGCTCTACCCCGATGCGGCTGCCGCGCTGGATGGCCTGGTCGCCGATGGCCAGACCCTGGCAGTCGGCGGGTTCGGCCTGTGCGGGATTCCGGAAGCCCTGATCGCCGCGCTGCGCGATTCCGGCGCCAAGGAGCTGACGGTGATCTCCAACAATGCCGGCGTCGACGGCTTCGGCCTCGGCCTGCTGCTGGAGACCCGGCAGATCCGCAAGATGGTGTCCTCCTACGTCGGCGAGAACAAGGAATTCGAACGCCAGTTCCTGGCCGGCGAACTCGAGCTCGAGTTCAATCCGCAGGGCACCCTGGCCGAACGGCTGCGCGCCGGCGGCGCGGGCATCCCCGCCTTCTTCACCCGGACCGGCTACGGCACGGTGGTGGCCGAGGGCAAGGAGACCCGGCAGTTCGGCGAGCACCACTACGTGATGGAAACCGCGCTCACCGCCGACCTGGCGCTGGTCAAGGCGTGGAAGGCCGACCGCGCCGGCAACCTGGTGTTCCGCAAGACCGCGCGCAACTTCAACCCCGCCTGCGCCACCGCCGGCCGGGTCTGCGTGGCCGAGGTGGAGGAGGTGGTGGAGACCGGCGCGCTGGACCCGGACCACGTGCACCTGCCCGGCATCTACGTCGACCGCATCGTCCACAACCCGACGCCGGAAAAGCGCATCGAGCAGCGGATCGTGCGCGAGGCCTGAGGCCGGACGCCGGACCAGGCGGCGACGCCTGCCGGCATCCGCTGAAACGCCAGCCACCGGCATGGATGGCCGCCTGGAGCGGATCGACCGCCGCGCCGCCGCGACAAAGGCGACAACCCCCGAACAGGATGGAGAACCGACCAATGCCCTGGAACCGCGACCAGATGGCCCGCCGCGCCGCGCAGGAGCTGACCGACGGCGCCTACGTCAACCTCGGCATCGGCCTGCCGACGCTGGTGGCCAACCACCTCCCGGACGGGGTGGACGTGTGGCTGCAGTCCGAGAACGGCCTACTCGGGATCGGCCCGTTCCCGACCGAGGAAGAGGTCGACGCCGACCTGATCAACGCCGGCAAGCAGACCGTCACCGCGCGCAGCGGGGCGAGCTATTTCGGCAGCCACGACTCCTTCGCGATGATCCGCGGCGGACACGTCGACCTAGCGATCCTCGGCGCGATGCAGGTCACCGACAAGGGCGATCTGGCCAACTGGATGGTGCCGGGCAAGATGGTCAAGGGCATGGGCGGGGCGATGGACCTGGTCGCCGGCGTCAAGCGCGTGGTGGTGCTGATGGAGCACGTGGCGAAGGACGGCAGCCACAAGATCCTGCCCGAATGCAGCCTGCCGCTGACCGGTGTCGGCGTGGTGGACCGGATCATCACCGACCTGGGCGTGCTCGACGTGACCCCCGAGGGGCTGAAGCTGGTGGAACTGGCGCCGGATGTCGCCGAGGACGAGTTGCGCGCCAGCACCGGCGTCCCCGTCGCCTCCCGCTAGCGCTGCCTGGCGGCACGTTTGTCCGCGCCCACGGTGCACTGCGAGAAGCGCCTTCGAGGCGGTACGGGCGCCGGCCCCGGCCGAGGTCCAGATAGACTATCCCCCTGACCGCAGTCGGAAACCAGATCGATGAAAGTGAGCATCTTCGGGACAGGCTATGTGGGCCTGGTGACCGGCACCTGCCTGTCCGAGATCGGACATGACGTGACCTGCGTGGACGTGGACGAGGCCAAGATCGAGGGGTTGAGGCAGGGGCGCCTGCCGATCTACGAGCCCGGGCTGGACTCGATGGTCGTCAGGAACGGCAGCGATGGCCGGCTGCACTTCACCACCGACGCCGCGGCAGCGATTGCAGGTGCTGAGATCGTTTTCATCGCCGTGGGCACTCCGCCGGACGAGGACGGCAGTGCCGACCTGCAGTACGTGCTGAGGGTGGCGAAGACCATCGGCGCCAACCTCCGAACGTCCGCGATCGTGGTCAACAAATCCACTGTGCCGGTGGGCACCGCGCAGTTGGTGAGGGGCGCCATCGCCGGCGAGCTTTCGCAGCGTAAGGTCGAGATCGACTTCGAAGTCGTGTCGAATCCAGAATTCCTGAAGGAAGGAGATGCGGTCAACGACTGCATGCATCCCGACCGGATCGTCATCGGTGCGACCGCGGATGCTGCCGTGGATAAGCTCAAGCGCCTCTATGCGCCGTTCGTCCGCAATCACGACCGCTTCGTGGTGATGGACGTGCGCTCAGCGGAGCTGACCAAATATGCGGCGAACGCCATGTTGGCGACCAAGATCAGCTTCATGAATGAAATCTCCAACATCGCCGAGCGCGTCGGCGCGGACATCGAGATGGTCCGCCGTGGCATCGGTTCGGACCCCCGAATCGGGTGGCAATTCATCTACCCCGGGGTCGGGTACGGCGGGTCATGTTTCCCCAAGGACGTGCAGGCCCTCGCTCGCACCGCGCAACAACACGGCTACCGCCCGCAACTACTGGACGCGGTGGAAGAGGTCAACGAACGCCAGAAGGCGCACCTGTTCGAGCTCATCCATCGACACTTCGACGGGCAATTGTCCGACCGGACCGTGGCGATCTGGGGGCTGGCCTTCAAGCCCGACACGGACGATATGCGTGCCGCATCCAGCCGGCGGCTGATGGAACAGCTTTGGGCGGCGGGCGCGCGGGTCCGGGCCTATGATCCCGAGGCGATGGATGAGGCGCGGCGAATCTACGGAGAACGCGTGGACCTCGTGCTTTGCGACTCGATGGAGGAAGCCTTGCGCGGCGCCGACGCGCTGGCCGTGGTGACCGAGTGGCGGCAGTTCCGCAGCCCCGACCTGGCCGCATTCAGGACGCTCGGCGATGCGGTGGTCTTCGATGGACGCAACGTCTACGACCCCGACGAGCTGGAGCAGGCCGGCATCGCCTATTACGGAATCGGGCGCGGCCGTTCGGTCACCGGCGGATAGCGACCGTGAGCGGCCGGCCGGAAATGCGGTGGGCCGTTAGAGATTCTGGTAATTCGGCCCCGAGCCGCCCTCCGGCGCGACCCAGGTGATGATCTCGTACGGGTCCTTGATGTCGCAGGTCTTGCAGTGCACGCAGTTGGCGGCGTTGATCTGCAGGCGCCTGCCGTGCTCGGCGGCGGCGTCCTCGACGATCTCGTAGACCGCGGCCGGGCAGAACCGGGTGCAGGGGTTGCCGTACTCCTCCGCGCAACGGGCCACGCAGACCTCGGTGTCGTGCACGATCAGGTGGACCGGCTGGTCCTCGTCGTGCTCGGTCGCGGCGAAATACACCCCGGCCAGGCGGTCGCGCGGCGGCAGGTCGCGCCGGACGTAGTCGCGCTCCGGCTGCTCGTGTTCCCCGAGCTTGTCGAGCGCGCACCAGTCCGCGCTCACCTTCAGCGTCCACGGCGACAGCCCGGCGGTGGCGGTCTCCCAGGCGCCGTTGGCGAGGCCGAACCACAGGCCCTTCTTGAAACCGGGCTTGATGTTGCGGACCTTGCGCAGTTCCTTCATCGCCTCGGAGGCGCGCAGTTTCGCGTCGAACCCGGCCGGCTTCAGCTCTCCGGCCGCCAGGTGCTCGGCGGCGAGCATGCCGCTGCGAATCGCCTGGTGGGTGCCCTTGATCTTGGGCACGTTGAGCAGGCCGGCGGTGTCGCCGATCAGCAGCGCGCCGGGCATTTCCACCTTCGGCAGCGACTGCCAGCCGCCGGTGACGATGGCGCGAGCGCCGGCCGAGAGGATATTGCCGCCGTCCAGCAGCGGCTTGACCGTCGGGTGGTGCTTCCACTGCTGGAACGCCTCGTAGGGCGCGTAGTTGGGGTCGGCATAGTCCAGGCCGCTGACGTAGCCGATCGCCACCTGGTCGTTCTCCAGGTGGTAGATGAAGCTGCCGCCGTAGGTGCGGTTGTCGGCCGGCCAGCCGAGCGTGTGCACGATCTTCCCCGGGCTGCCGCGCCCGGCCGGCAGCTGCCAGAGTTCCTTGATGCCGATCGAATAGGCCTGCGGGTCGCTGTCCGCGTCCAGCGAGAAGCGCTTCACCAGGCGCTTGGTGAGGTGGCCGCGGGCGCCTTCCGCCAGCACCGTCACTTTCGCGCGGATATCGATGCCCGCGGTGTAGCCGGGCTTGCGCGCGCCGTCCTTCGCAATGCCCATGTCGCCGATGCGCACCCCGATGACGGCGCCATCGTCGTCGTGCAGGGTTTCGGCGGCGGCGAACCCCGGAAAGACCTCGACACCCAGCGCCTCGGCCTGCGGCGCCAGCCACGCGCACATCGCACCGAGCGAGACGATGAAATTGCCGTGGTTGCGCATGCCGGGCGGGACGATCGGCGCCTTCCGGCCGCCATCCTTAGACAGCAGCCAGAACTCGTCCTCCGCGGCCGGCACGCACACCGGCGGCGGATTGTCGCGCCAGCCGGGCAGCAGCGCGTCGAGCGGGCCGGGCTCGATCACCGCTCCCGACAGGATGTGCGCCCCGATGGTGCTCGATTTCTCGATCACGCAGACCGAGATGTCCGGGTTCAGCTGCTTGAGGCGGATCGCGAACGACAGCCCTGCGGGCCCCGCGCCCACGGTCACCACGTCGTACTCCATCACGTCGCGCGCTTCGGCTTCGGCTGGCTGGTTCATGCTGGCTTCCCGGATGGCATCGGGCGATTGTCGCGGGTTTGCCGCGGGCCCGGCAAATCGCGCGGCGACGCGCGCAGTCCGCGCAGGGGTGCGACACTGTCACCAACAACAGCCTGCGCCGTGCCCGTGGCGGCGGCGGTGAACAACCGGAACAGCGGCCGCTCGCCGCGGGGACCGGCGGCCGGCACTGGCGTACCGCTGGCCCGGCCCGCGTTCCGCCGTGCACCGCGGAGGCCCTGCGCGAGCCGGAGACGACCTTTGCCCCTGACCCCGATCGCACTGCCAGGCGCCGACCTGGCCTTCGATTCCGCCTGGCTCGGCCCGGCGCGGGCCGACGCGCTGTTCGCGAGGCTGTTGGCCGGCGTCGAGTGGCGGACGCACCGCATCCGCATGTTCGGCCGCGAGGTGGACAGTCCCCGACGCAGCTGCTGGATCGGCGACCCGGGCGCCGGCTACCGGTATTCTGGCGCGCGCTTCGAACCGCATCCCTGGCCGAGGGCCCTGTTGCCGCTGCGCGCGCGGCTGCGGGATGAAGTCGGCGTCGATTTCAACAGCGTGCTGGCCAATCTCTATCGCGATGGCAGCGATCGGATGGGCTGGCACTCGGACGACGAGCCGGAACTCGGCCCGCGACCCTGCATCGCCTCGGTCAGCCTGGGCGCCGCCCGGCGCTTCCTGCTCAAGCATCGCGAGGGCGGCGAACGCCTGGCGGTGGAACTGCCGCACGGCAGCCTGCTGCTGATGCGCGGCGACACCCAGCGCCACTACCGGCACGCGCTGCCGGCCACCGCGCGTCCGCTGGGGCCTCGGATCAACCTGACCTTCCGGCGGGTCGCGGTCGACAGGTGAAGCCTCGGAACGTCGAACGAGCGGGCGCCTCCGGTTGGGTTGGCGGTGATCCCGGGCGCGGCCGGTCGCGCCGGCCTTCGCGGGCATGGCACGCTCCTACGGATCTCGACCGCGGCGGCGGGGTGCCGCGGTCGTGTTGCGCGGTGCCCGGTTGGCCCGCGGCTACACGTGCTCGAGCCAGCCGTGGCGGTCGGGTGTGGTGCCGTCGAACAGACCGAAGAACAGCGCCTGCAGCCGCTGGGTCACCGGGCCGGGGCGGCCGCTGCCGACCTGGCGGCCGTCGACCGAACGGATCGGGGTGATCTCGGCGGCGGTGCCGCACATGAACAGCTCGTCGCACAGATACAGGTACTCGCGCGGCAGGTCGCGTTCGACCACTTCCAGACCCTCCTCGCGCGCCAGGGCGATCAGGCTGTGGCGGGTGATCCCGTCGAGCAGTGCGGCGCTGGAGGGCGGCGTGTGCAGCACGCCATCGAACACCAGGAACAGGTTTTCCCCAGCGCCCTCGCTCAGCAGTCCGGTGGAGGCCAGGGCGATGCCCTCGCCGAACCCGAGCCGCCGCGCCTCGCGCGCGATCAGTTGTCCGGACAGATAGTTGCCGCCGGCCTTGGCGCCCGCCGGAATGGTGTTGGGAGCGAAGCGCTGCCAGCTGGACACGCAGGCATCGATGCCGGTCTCCAGCACGCCTTCGCCCAGGTAGGTGCCCCAGGTCCAGGCCGCCACGGCCACGTCCACCGGCGTCTCCGCCGACAGGCCGAAGCCGCCGAGGCCCCGAAACGCCACCGGGCGCAGATAGGCCGCGCCGAGTGAGTTACGCACGAGCACCTCGCGACACGCGGCGTTGAGTTGCTCCAGCGTATGGGGGATATCGATCTCGTGGATCTTCGCCGAGGCGAACAGCCGGCGGTTGTGGTCGGAGAGGCGGAAGATCGCCGGACCCTGCGGGGTGCGATAGCTGCGGATGCCCTCGAACACGGACGAGCCGTAGTGCAAGGCGTGGGCCATGACGTGGGTGGTGGCCTCGGCCCAGGGCTTGATGGCGCCGTTGTGCCAGATCCATTCCGGGTACTGCATGGGGCCGCCTCGTTGGGGACGGCGCATTCTGCCAGAACGGCGGCCCGCACCGCGCGGGCCGCCTGGGGCGGCGAGGGAGGCCCGGCACCGTGGCCGGGCGGGACTCAGCGGAAACCGGCCACGGTGCCGCGACGGCCGTTGAGCAGTCGTGCGTTGTCGTGCCGGGCAGTGGTGCCCATGGCCGCGCCCCCGTAGGTGCGGTTCGGGTTGGACCAGTAGTTGATGCGGCTGCACCCCGACGAACAGTTGTAGGCCATGATCGTGCGCCACGCCGATCCAGGATGCAGGTACCCGTGCCCGTAGGCGTAGGTGGTGTTGTTGGCCGGCGCCTCGGGATTGTGGTGGGCGCCGAAATTGTGGCCGATCTCGTGGCCGAAGCTGTAATAGCCGGTCGCGCAGCTGTAATGCACCACGCTGAAGGCGCTGTTGGCGTTCGAGTTCATGTAGCCGATGCCGCAGGAGGAGCTGTTGTTGATCACCAGCACGTTGACGTCGGCGGCGATGCTGTTGCGGGTGGCGTGCCAGCCGTCGAGCTGGCCGTCGCCGTTGGCGGCGAAGCGGTACAGGTCGTTGCTGAACCCGGCGCTGTTGTAGGCCGTGGTGTAGACCCCGGCCAGCTGCAGGGTGACCTGTACGCCGCTGTTGGCGAAACCCTGGTTGCTCTCGGCCACCGCCAGGTTGGCGAATCCGGTGACGTCGCCGATGGCGCTGGCCGCGGAGTTGGCCACCAGTACGCCGACCCGGATCACGGTGTTGGCCTTGTCGGCGAGCATGGCCGGATCGAGTTCGATCGCCGATGCGGGCCGGGGCCGGTAACCTGCGGGATGGTCCGCCGGCATCAGCGCTTCGTCGACGCGGGCGACGACGTGGCCGCCGCCTGCGAGCGGGCTGATCCTGTAAAGGCGGGCGCCGGCGCGCACCGTGCCGGTGAGGCGATCGCCGTTGCGCACGATCAGCACCGAGGCCTCGGGCGCATCGGCCACTTCCGCATCGCCGAACAGCCGCAGCCGCGCGCGGGTCTCGTCGGCGTCGAGCAGGCCCGACCAGACGATGGTCCCGTCGGGGTTGCGGTAGGCGATCTGTCGCTCGCCGCGCACGGTCAGGCCGGGCTCCAGCTCGAGCAGCAGCAACTCGGTGGACTCGGCGACCTGCGCGGCGTTGGCCGCCACCAGGCGGCTGGCGACCACGGCCCGATCGGCCCGGATCGCGGTCAGCACCCGGTCCGAACCGGCCGTGGCCGCGACGCTTTCGGGCAGTGGCGAGAACAGGGTGGGGGGCTCGGCGGCGCTGGCATCGGTGCCGAGGCAGGCGGCAAGCGCAAGCGCGAGGGCCGCTGAAAGCTGGCGTTGGGACATGACTCTCTCCGGTTGGGGACCGGGGCGCACCGCGCGCACCGGCGGCGGGATCGCGAAATTGCGGGGGAAACGCGAGCCCTGCAGCGACGCTACGCCCGCGCCGCGTCGCTCACCATGGTGTCCGTGCGCTTCTGTGAAATGACGCCTGAACCGCTGTGACGCACGCCGTTGGGAGATTCAACGATGTGATGACGCCTTCACGGCAGCGCGGAGGGGAAGGCGCGTCGAACGCCCCGCTGCTGCCTTCAGAGGCTGACCCACCAGCAGTCCATGTGCCGTCGCAGGCCGAAGATGGTCCGCACCGGCGCCGCGCTGTCGCCCGCGGTCTGTTCCACGCGCAGCGCCACCGGGCGGCGGTCGCCCGCCACCCGCACGCTCGAATCCGCGGTCACCCGTGCGCTGATGCCGGCCCGCTCCACCACCACCACCGGCGTGGCCGGGCGCAGCGCCACGATATCGACCAGAGGCTGCTGCACGATGCGGTCCAGCCGGTCCATGGTGCCGTAGCCGGCGCGGTGCGACATGCCCGGCCAGTGGTACACGCCGGCCAGGCGGTTGACGTCGCGGCTGTCGATGGCCACGGTCATCTCGTGGATCAGGTCGTGGAGGTTGCGGGCGCAGCCGCCACGGTAGCCGCGGGCCTGGCCACCGCTGCCGTCGCGCGGCAGCCGTTCCACCGCCCCGAGATCGCTGCACTTGCGGTCGGTGTAGACCGTGCCCCCATCCGCAGTGGTGCAGCGGTTGATCTGCGCCGCGGCCGGTTCCGCGGCGAACACGAACAGCGCCGAAACCAGGACGGCGATCTGGGCACCGATGATCGGGCTGCGGGGCATCGCCCCAGCGTAGCGCCGGCGGCCGGCACCGGGAAGTGGAACGGCGGCGCCCGTTCAGGCTGGTCTGCGCTCGCCCAGCCGATCGAGCAGCGTCTGCGTCGGCCGCGCCAGGTTGAGGGTGTAGATGTGCAGGCCGGGCGCGCCGCCGGCGATCAGCCGCTCGCACAGCCCGGCCACCACGTCGGCACCGAAAGAGCGCACCGACTCGGCGTCGTCGCCGTAGGCCTGCATGCGCCTGCCGATCCAGCGCGGAATCTCCGCGCCGCAGGCTTCCGAGAAACGGCGCAGCTGGGTGAAGTTGGCGATCGGCATGACCCCCGGCACGATCGGAATCCCGATGCCGGCCTTCCGCGCCGCATCGACGAAGTGGAAATAGGCGTCGGCGTTGTAGAAGTACTGGGTGATGGCGGCGTCGGCCCCGGCCTCCACCTTGGCCTTGAAGTGGCGCAGGTCGGCGAGCGCGTCGTCGGCCTGGGGGTGGGTCTCCGGGTAGCAGGCCACCTCGATCCGGAAGGCGTCGCCGAACTCGGCGCGGATGAAGGCCACCAGGTCCGAGGCGTAGCGCAGCTCGCCGGGGTGGCCCATGCCGGAGGGCAGGTCGCCGCGGAGGGCGACGATGCGGCGGCAGCCGATCGCGCGGTAGTGCTGCAGCAGTTCGCGGATCTCGGCGCGGGTGCCGCCCACGCAGGACAGGTGGGGTGCCGCTTCGAGGCCGTGCACCTGGTGAAGCCGGCGCACGGTTTCGGGCGTGTAGCTGAGGGTCGAGCCGCCGGCGCCGAAGGTGCAGGAGACGTATTCGGGTCGGTATTCGCTGAGCTTGCGTGCGCTGCGATCCAGCTGCGTGCGCTGGTCCTCGTTCTTGGGCGGGTAGAACTCGAAGGAGATCGGGGTCATCGCGGCAGGCGGGGCGGGCTCCCGTGAATGGTATCGCTTTATCGCGATGGAAGTGAATCGCGGGTGCCCCGCGGCGCGGCAAGTGCCGCCGGCGGCCGGTTCCGCTTACCCTGCATGGATGCCCGAACGTCCCGTCGCCCAGGAACGCAGCCGACTGCGCGCCCGCAACCTGCTCGTCCAGGAGGTGGCCGAGACCCGGCAGCGCGCCAGGCTCGGCGGCGGGTTCTACGGCATTGCCGCAGCGCTCGCATTCGGCGTGACCGGCTTCGCACCACCGTACCGGTGGTCCGGGCTGCTGGTGGTCGGGACGCTCGTGTTGCTGGCGGTGGCGCGGGTGCTGCTACCGGTGCCCGCCGCACCGGGCGAAGCGGAGGCGCGTCGCTACCTGCGCAGGATCTGGGGCGTGATCCTGGCGACCGCGGTGGCGTGGGGCTCGTTCAGCGCATGGAGCCAGACGACGCTGCCGGCGCCCGCGCCGCTGATCACGCTGCTGTTCTCGGGAGCGTTCGGCATGGCGATCGCACATACCCTGTGCATGCGCCGGCTGCCCGCCGCGATCGCGATCGCAGCCGTGATGGCGCCCACCCTGGTGGTGCTCTGGGGGGAGGTGGCCTTCGGCGTCGGCGCCACCTGGCTGGTCTACATGGCCTACATGTTGCTGGTGATGGGGCGCAGCCACCGCGAGTACTGGGAGCGGCTGGAACTGGAGGAAGAGCTGCGCCAGCAGCGCGACGTGTTCGCCACCCAGAGCCGCGTCGACGGCCTGACCGGGCTGCCCAACCGGCGCGAGTTCTCCGAATCCCTCGAACGCGCGATGGAGGCGGCAGGGGGCGGCCAGTCGCTGTCGCTGCTGATCCTCGACATCGATCATTTCAAGCGGATCAACGACAGCTTCGGCCACCTCGCCGGCGACGCCTGCCTGCTGCGGTTCGCGGGCCGGCTGCGCGAGGCGTTTCCCGGCGAGGGCGAACTGTGCGCGCGGCTCGGCGGCGAGGAGTTCGGCGTGGTGCTGCCGGTCGACCGCGCCACGGCGCGCGCCCGCGCCGAAGGCTTCCGCGAGGCGCTGGAGCGGGTGCCGCTCGAGTTCGACGGCGTGCAGCGGACGGTCACCGCGAGTATCGGCTGCTGCGGCTTCGATGTGCGGCGGCATGCGGATGCCGACGCGCTGTACCGGGAGGCGGACGCGGCGCTCTACCGCGCCAAGGTCGGCGGCCGCAACCGCACCGAGTGCGCGCCCGCCGCTTGAGCCGTCGCGGCCAGCCGCGCCGATGCGCCTGAAATGAAACGGGCGCCTCGCGGCGCCCGTTTCAGTGTATCCGGCCTGTCCGGCAGCCGCGCTCAGTACCGGTAGTGCTCCGGCTTGAACGGCCCGTCCACGGGCACGCCGAGGTACTCGGCCTGGTCCCGGGTGAGCTTGGTCAGCTTCACGCCGATCTTCTCCAGGTGCAGGCGCGCGACCTCCTCGTCGAGCCGCTTGGGCAGGATGTAGACCTTGGGATCGTAGCGATCCTTGTTGGCCCACAGGTCGATCTGCGCCAGGGTCTGGTTGGCGAAAGAGTTGGACATCACGAAGCTCGGGTGGCCGGTGGCGCAGCCCAGGTTCACCAGGCGGCCCTCGGCCAGCAGGAAGATCGCGTGGCCGTTGGCGAAGACGAACTTGTCGACCTGCGGCTTGATGTTGATCGTCTCCACGCCGTCCAGCGCCTTCAGCGCATCCACCTGGATCTCGTTGTCGAAGTGCCCGATGTTGCAGACGATGGCCTGGTCCTTCATCGCCTGCATGTGCTGCACGGTGATGATGTCCCTGTTGCCGGTGGTGGTGACGTAGATGTCGGCGCGGCCCAGCGTGTCCTCGATCGTGGTGACCTCGAAGCCCTCCATCGCCGCCTGCAGCGCGCAGATCGGATCGATCTCGGTGACGATCACCCGGGCCCCGTAGGCGCGCAGCGATGCCGCGCAGCCCTTGCCGACGTCGCCGTAGCCGCAGACCACCGCCACCTTGCCGGCCAGCATCACGTCCAGGGCGCGCTTGAGGCCGTCGGCCAGCGACTCGCGGCAGCCGTACAGGTTGTCGAACTTGCTCTTGGTGACCGAGTCGTTGACGTTGATCGCCGGCACCAGCAGCTTGCCCTGCTCGGCCAGCTGGTAGAGGCGGTGCACGCCGGTGGTGGTCTCCTCGGAGACGCCCTTCCAGTCCTTGACCACGGTGGTCCAGAACCCCGGCCGCTCCTGCTGCACGCGCTTGAGCAGGTTCTTGATCACCTGCTCCTCGTGGCTGGAGGAGGAAGACCCGACCCAATCGCTGCCGTTCTCGAGCTCGTAGCCCTTGTGGATCAGCAGGGTCACGTCGCCGCCGTCGTCCACCACCATCTGCGGGCCGAGAAAGCCGCCCTTGCCGTCGGGGAAGCTCAGCGCGTCGAGGGTGCAGTCCCAGTACTCCTCCAGCGTCTCGCCCTTCCAGGCGAACACCGGGGTGCCGGTGGCGGCGATCGCCGCGGCGGCATGGTCCTGGGTGGAGAAGATGTTGCAGGAGGCCCAGCGCACGTCGGCGCCGATGTCCTTGAGGGTCTCGATCAGCACCGCGGTCTGGATGGTCATGTGCAGCGAGCCGGTCACGCGCACGCCCTTGAGCGGGGCGGCGGCGGCGTGCTTGCGGCGGATCGACATCAGGCCGGGCATCTCGTGCTCGGCGATGTCGATCTCCTTGCGGCCCCAGTCGGCCAGGGAGATGTCGGCGATGCGGTAGTCGCCGCTGGACGAGGTGTCGGCGGCTGGCTTGGCGACAGCGTTCATGGGTTCTGCTCCGGTTCGTGGCGCCCGCGCGGAACGCGGGGCCGGATGAAGGCAACCGGGCGCCGTTGATGCGTGGAACCCGCCGAGCCTGGCCGTGCTTCGCCTGCATGAATAGGCAGGCGGCCGGTCGCAGCGCCCCTCGGCGGACCCGGCGATTATATCGCCTCTTGCGGATGGAAAGATGGCCGGGTCGCCGTGTCCGCCCGGGCTGGGCCGGGCGCCAACGCCGTTTGCGACGCCGGCGCTGAACGGCGGGCGCGCACACGCGCCCCGGCTGGGGGCAACCCCAGGTTCCGTGCGCCGACGCCCGGCGCCACACTGGGTCCTTCCGAATCCACGAACCGAGGTTCGTCATGGCCGTGACCGCGATCGACGGCGGCGGTTCCACCGCTGGCCCGCCCCAGGATCTCTCCCAGGTCCACCGCTTTGCCGCAGGCGAGAGCCTGACGTCGCTCGCCGAGCGCTACGGCGTCACTCCGCAGGCGATCCGCGAGGCGAACCCGCAGATCTTCCAGGAAGCCTCGCAGATCCGACAGCAGAATGCCCGGGAGACCGGCAGCGTCATCTACACCGGAGAGGAAGTCACCATCCCCGCGCCGCCGATGAGCGTGGGCGAAGACCCCATCACCGGCGAGGCCGACCACCCCTCGCTCGACTGGGAGGTCGGCGTCGAGGTGGAGGGCGAGCTGGGCGGCAGCGTGACCTGGAACCCCGACGGCGGTGAGATCACCCTCAGCCAGAGCCAGACGCTGGCACCGCCAAGGCAGACCGAGAATTCCCCGGTGCGGGTCGAAGCCAGCCGCCAGACCGACGTCACCCTGGGCACGAGCAGCAGCGACGGCACCACCTCGTTCACGGCCTCGACCCGCGCAAGCACGTCGTTCAGTACCGAGGTCGAAGCCGGCCGCCGCAGTGGCGGGTTCGAAGCCGAAGCCAGCGCGGGCAGCGGGTTCACTGCCGAGTACAAGGTCACCCTGCCGGGCGAGAACCGGCCGGTGACCGAGGCGATGGGCGTCAACCCGTTCGACCCGACCACGATTCCGGTCGGCGGCAGCGTGACGCTGAACGGCGAGGCATTCGCCGAGACCGAGCTGGCCGGTTCCTTCCGCTACATCGGAACTGAGACCGCGATCGAGAATTCGGCCGGGGTCAGTTACAGCGTCGCCCGCACCGACCAGCACACGGTGACCGTGACCATGGGCCCGACCGAGGCGATCGAGGCCTTCAACGGCGTTGGTGTGCGTGCCGGCGACCTGTCGGTGATGGTCGGACGCCAGGACAATCTGTCGGGCGCCACCCTGCGCACCGCCGAGTTCGACATCTCCACGCCCGGCGGGCAGGCCGCGTATGCGCACTTCAGCGCCACCGGCCAGGTCGCGCACGAGACCCCGGGTGTCGACAACGTGGCTACCATCGAGCGGGTCGACTACTCCTCGCAGACCCAGCTGCGCGCCGATCTGGGCCCGGTGAGCGCTTCCTTCGGTGGCCCGCAGAACCTGGGCAGCGTGGTCCAGACCACCTATCCCGACGGCTCCTACGCGCTGACCACGGAACTGCAGTATTCGGGCAACGTGCCGCTTCAGGTCACCCAGCGCTTCGACGCTGCGGGCGACGAAGTGGTCACCGAGCGCTCCTACCAGTTCACCATCGACGGCGACCGGCCGGAGTACGGCTGGTTCGACCGCTTCCTGGGGGCGAACGAGGGTGCCGAGGAGGACATGATCGCCTCCAATCTCAACCTTGCGCTGACCGGCAACCCGGATGGGGCTGGCCCGGTCGAGGCCGGCGACAAGACCGAGATCGTTTTCAGCGAGGGCCAGCTGCAGGCGCTGATGTCGCAGACCCGCAGCGCTGGCGAAGTGTTGCATCCGAGCAGCCCGCTGAACCTGCTGGTTGGCGGCAGCGATGGCCAGCCGCCCGCGACGACATTCGATTTCGCCGTGGCGATGGCCCGCAACCTGGGCGGTGACCCGTACGGGTTCGCGGATCGGCTCGCCCAGGTTTCGCAGATGGCCGACGGCGACGTGCGTAACGGGTGGGATCGAATCGACGCCGAGGTGCGGACCCCGTAAGTCCGGTGCGGCCCGCTTACCTGATCCCGGCGGCCTTGCGCAGCTCTTCGGCGCGGTCGGTCTTCTCCCAGGAGAACGCGGTCGCGGTCTGCTGCTTGCCGGCGCCGTCGAGGTAACCCACCTCCTTCGGTTTGCGGCCGAAGTGGCCGTACGCCGCCGTCGCCTGATAGACCGGGTGGATGAGGTCGAGCATCTTGACGATGCCGTACGGGCGCAGGTCGAAATGCGCACGGATCAGCTTCTCGATCTTCTCGTCGCTGATGTGGCCGGTGCCGAACGTGGTCACCGAGATCGAGGTCGGCTCGGCGACGCCGATCGCGTAGCTGACCTGCACTTCGCACTTGTCGGCCAGGCCCGCGGCGACCACGTTCTTGGCGACGTAGCGCGCGGCATACGCGGCCGAGCGGTCGACCTTGGACGGGTCCTTGCCCGAGAACGCGCCGCCGCCGTGACGGGCCATGCCGCCGTAGGTGTCGACGATGATCTTGCGGCCGGTCAGACCGCAGTCGCCGACCGGTCCGCCGATCTCGAACAGGCCGGTCGGGTTGATGTGCAGCTTCCGCTTCGGCAGCGCGTCCATCCACTTCTTCGGCAGCACCGGCTTGAGCACGTGCTCGCGCACGGCCTCGATCAGATCTTTCTGGCGGATGCCGGGATCGTGCTGGGTCGACAGCACCACCGCGTCCAGTCCGACGATGCGGTTGTCGCTGTCGTAGCGCAGGGTCACCTGGCTCTTGGCGTCGGGGCGCAGCCACGGCAGCGGCGAGTTCTTCTTCTTGCGCACCTTGGCCTGCTGCTCGACCAGGCGATGGGCGTAGTAGATCGGCGCCGGCATGTACTCCGGCGCCTCGTTGCAGGCGTAGCCGAACATCAGCCCCTGGTCGCCGGCGCCCTGTTCCTCGGGCTTCTTGCGGTCCACGCCCTGGGCGATATGGGTGGACTGCTTGCCGATCAGGTTGAGCACGCCGCAGGTCTCGCCGTCGAAGCCGACCTGCGAGCTGTCGTAGCCGATACCGGTGATGACCTTGCGTACCAGCGCCTCGAGATCGACCCAGGCGGTGGTGGTGACCTCGCCGGCGACGATCGCCACGCCGGTCTTGACCATCGTCTCGCAGGCCACCCGGGCGCGCTTGTCCTGGGCGAGCATCGCGTCCAGCACGGCGTCGGAAATCTGGTCGGCGACCTTGTCGGGGTGGCCTTCCGAGACCGACTCTGAAGTGAAGAGATAGCTGGACATCGACTTGTATCCCTGTATTCGGATGAAAGGATGGCCGGCATGATACCGCCTCGCCGGCGCGCGCGCGAGCGCGCGTGGCGTCCTCCGGCCGCGGCCGGCGGGGATCTCGGGAAGCGGGAGCAGCGGCGCGGGCGGCGGCCGGGGCGGGCGATCCCGGGGTTTCGCCGTGCGCGGCGGAAAGCCGTGTCACGGCGGCGCAGCATTGCCGCAACCGGAGCGTCGCGGGCCCGGCGCAGGCTGGCGGCCGTCAGGGCAACTCACAGCGCGTCATGCTCCAGCTCGAACAGCGCCTGCAGCAACGCTTCCCGCACTGGTTCCGCGGGCGCCGCGTGCGTCTGGTGCGGCCGCTGTTGCGCACGCTGGGGCGCTGGTCGCGGCTGGAGGACATCGATGCCTTCCTCGGCGGCCACCGGCACGTGCGCGGCCTCGACTTCGTCGCGGCGGCGTTGCGTTTCCTGCAGGCGCGGTACCACGTGGCCGACGACGCGCTGGCGCGGATTCCTCGCGCGGGGGGGCTGCTGGTGGTCGCCAACCACCCTTCCGGGGCGCTCGACGCGCTCGCGCTGCTCGATTGCGTGGGGCGGGTGCGACACGATGTGCGTATCCTCGCCAACGACCTGCTGATGGCGATCGAACCGCTGCGCGAGCTGCTGCTGCCGGTGCGGACCCTGGGCGGACCCGCCGACGCCGCCGGCCTGCGCGCGGTCGGCCGCGCGCTGGCCGCGGGCCACTGCGTGATCGTGTTTCCGGCCGGCGAGGTGTCGCGGCTGGGGTGGCGCGGGGTGCGCGACGGGCGCTGGCGCCACGGCGTGGTGCGCTACGCGCGGGCCGCGGCGGCGCCGGTCCTGCCGGTGCGCATCGTGGCGCGCAACTCGGCCCTGTTCTACGGCGCCTCGGCACTGTACAAGCCCGCCGCCACCGCGCTGCTGGCGCGCGAGATGTTCGCACGCCGGTCGCGTCCGCTGCAGCTGTGCATCGGCCAGCCGCTGCAGGTCGGCGAGGGCGATGCGGCCTCGGCGCTGCGCCCGATCCGTGCCGCGCTGTACGCGCTGGGCCGCGAGCGGCGTGCGCGGGCCGCGCCGCAGGCGCTCGCCGCGGCGCTCGACCCGCTGCGGTTGCGGCGCGCGCTCGCGGCGACGGAGCTGCTGGGCACGACCGTCGATGGGATGCAGATCCGGCTGCTGCAGGGGAGCGCGAGGTCGCTGCTGTTGCTGGAGATCGGCCGGCTGCGTGAGTTGACCTTCCGCCAGGTCGGCGAGGGCACCGGTCGCAGCCGCGACCTCGATCGCTTCGACGCCCACTACGAGCACATCCTGGTGTGGGATCCGGCGCGCTCGCGGATTGCCGGCGCCTACCGCGTGGTCCGCGTCGCGCCCTTGCTGGCCCGGCACGGACTGCGCGGCCTCTACAGCGCCTCGCTGTTCCGCTATGCCGACGACGCGGTGCCGAGGCTGGCCGAGGGCCTGGAGCTGGGGCGCAGCTTCGTGGTGCCGGACTACTGGGGCGGCCGTAGTCTCGATCATCTGTGGCAGGGGATCGGCGCCTACCTGCGGCGCTGGCCGCAGGTGCGCTATCTGTACGGCGCGGTGTCGATCAGCGCGGCGCTGCCCCTGGCCGCGCGCGAGCAGCTGGTGGCCTACTACCAGCGCTACTACGGCAGCGACGAGCCGCTGGCGGCGTCGCTGCGGCCGTTCCGCTATTTCGCCGCGCCGCCGTGCTTCGGCGAACTGGACGCGGACACCGCCTTTCGGACGCTCAAACAGAACCTGGCCGCGCTCGGTAGCACGGTACCGACGCTGTACAAGCAGTACACCGAGCTGTGCGAAGCCGGGGGGGCGCGGTTCCTGGCGTTCGGGATCGATCCGGACTTCAGCGATTCGATCGACGGCCTGATCGAGGTCGACGTGCGGCGGTTGCTGCCGAGAAAACGGCAGCGCTACCTGGGGGAGCGCGCGGTCGCGTGCGCGGAGCGGCAGGAGGCGGCGGCATGAGCGCGACGGCGCCGGTGCGGCGGGCGGTATTCGTTTCCGACCTCCATCTGGGCTCCAAGCACTGCCATGCCGCGGAGCTGGCGGAGTTCCTGGCAGGCGTGCGCTGCCGGCGGCTGTATCTGGTCGGCGACGTCTTCGACCTGTGGTGGATGGCGCAGCGGCGCGCGCACTGGGGCGTGGCGCAGCAGCGGGTGATCGAGGCGCTGCACGCGCAGCATCGCGCCGGTGCGGAACTGATCTACGTGCCGGGCAACCACGATCGCGCCGTGCGCCGCTTCTGCGGGCTGGCGCTGCCGGCGATGCAACTGCGCCGGCGCGCCATCCACGTCACCGCCGATGGCCGCCGGCTGCTGGTCACCCACGGCGACGACTACGATGCGATCACCCACTTCGGCGGGCTGCAGGAGAAATTCGGCGACTGGCTGTACTACCGCATCCTTACCGGCAACCAGGCGCTCAATCGCGTCCGCCGGCGGCTGGGATGGCGCTACTGGTCGCTGGCGGAATTCCTCAAGCGCCGCAGCGGTGCCGCCGAGCGCTACATCGAGCGCTTCGTGGAGGCGGGGCTGGCCGATGTGCGCCGGCGCGGCCTGGACGGAATCGTCTGCGGGCACATTCATCGCGCGGCGCTGCTGCAGCGCGACGGCCTGGTCTATGCCAACGACGGCGATTGGGTGGAGAGCCGGACCGCCCTGGTGGAAGAGACCGACGGTTGCCTGCGCCTGCTCTCTCATCGTGGCGAGGTGCTGGCCGAACTGCCGCCGCGCCTGCGGCTGGCGGCCGCCGATGCCCGGCTGCCGCGTGCGGCTTAGCGCCGGGCGGGACGCGGCCGCCTGCTAGCATCGCGGCATGGATTCCCTCACCCAGATACTGCTCGGCGCCTCCGTCGCCGCGGCGGTGGTCCCGCAGCGCCACCGCCGCCCCGCGCTGATCGCCGGCGCCGCGCTCGGCACCCTGCCGGATCTGGACTCGCTGCCGATCATGCTGCTGACCGACGACCCGGTCGCGCTGATGACCCTGCATCGCGGGCTCAGCCATTCGCTGCTGGTGCTGCCGTTGGTGGCCTGGGCGATCTGGGCCGCGTGCCGAAGGCGCGGTGGCCGCGTCGCGGAGGCGCCGGCGCGCTGGTTCTGGGCGATCCAGCTCGCGCTGCTCACCCACCCGCTGCTGGATGCCTTCACCGTGTACGGCACCCAGCTGCTGTGGCCGCTGCCGCTGCCCCCGGTGATGTGGTCGAGCGTGTTCATCATCGACCCGATGTACACCCTGTGGCTGTTGCTCGGCGTACTGGTGGCCGTTTTCGCCGGCGCGCGCCCGCTCGCGCAGCGCGCGCTGGTGCTCGGGCTGGCGTTGAGTTCGGCCTACCTGGGCTGGTCGCTGCTGGCCAAGGGGATGGTGGAGCGGGAAGCCACAAGGGCGCTGGCGGCGATGGGACTGGCGGACGCGCCGCGGTTCTCGGTGCCGATGCCGCTCAACACGCTGCTGTGGCGGGTGGTGGCGATGACCCCGGACGGCTTCGTCGAGGGCGAGCGCTCGCTGGTGGCCGACCGCGGCCCGATGCGCTTCCGGCGCCACGCTTCCGCAACGCAGGCGCTGGCCGAGGTCGCGGACCTGCCGTCCGTGCGCCGGCTGGCCTGGTTCAACCACGGTTTCATGAAGGCCGCGGTCCGCGACGACGGCCTGGTGCTGAGCGACCTGCGCATGGGCGCAGAACCCGACTACAGCTTCAATTTCGAGGTCGCCCGGCGCGATGCCGGCGGCTGGCGCGGGGTCCCGCCCCGGCAGCTGGAATGGGCCACGCCGCGGCGCGACCAGTTGGCGCGGATGTGGACCCGGATCTGGAACGAACCGCGGCTGGCGGACGGACCGGTGCCGGGCAACGAGGTGCCGATTCAGGCCGCGACCGGCAGCCGCGTCCGGCCGGAGACCAGCGCGTCGAAGTAGTCCCCGGTCAGGGCGATCTGCGCCCCGGCGGTCTCGGCACGAACGACCGCGGCGCGGAAGGCGGCGCGTTGTTCGTTCGAGTGTTCCGGCCGGTCCTTCGCGTACCAGCCCAGGTGCTTGCGGGCGATGCGCACCCCGGCCGGCTCGCCGTAGAACGCGTGCAGCGCCCGCAGGTGGCCGAGCAGCACCTCGCGCACCTCGACCAGCGACGGCGGCGGCAGCGGCGCTCCGGTCGCCAGGAAGTGCGCGATCTCGCGGAAGATCCAGGGGCGGCCCTGCGCCGAGCGGCCGACCATCACCGCATCGGCGCCGGTCAGGCGCAACACCTCCGCGGCCTTGTGCGGCGAGTCGATGTCGCCATTGGCGATCACCGGGATCGATATCCGCGCCTTGATCGCGGCGATGGTGTCGTACTCGGCCTCGCCGCGGTACTGCTGGTCGCGGGTGCGGCCGTGGATCGCCAGTGCGGCGATGCCGCTGGCCTCGGCGATGCGGGCGATCTCGGGCGCGTTGCGGCGCTGCGCGCACCAGCCGGTGCGGATCTTCAGCGTCACCGGCACCTCCACCGCGGCGACCACCGCCTCGAGGATGCGCGCGACCAGCGCCTCGTCCTGCATCAGCGCCGAGCCGGCCCATGCATTGCAGACCTTCTTCGCCGGGCAGCCCATGTTGATGTCGACGATCTGCGCGCCGTGGCCGACGTTGTGGCGGGCGGCCTCGGCCATCGCCGCCGGTACCGTGCCGGCGATCTGCACGCTGACCGGGTCGGGCTCGCCGGCGTGGTCCATGCGGTGGCGCGACTTGCGGGTGTGCCACAGCCGCGGATCGGAGGTGGTCATTTCCGACACCGCCAGCCCGGCGCCCAGCCGCTTGCACAGTTGCCTGAACGGCTTGTCGGTGACCCCCGCCATCGGCGCGAGGATCACGGGCGGGTCGATGCGGTGGCGGCCGATCTGCATGGTGGCATTGTCGCCGATCGGGACCGCGACGGCACAAGCGGCGTGCGCCGCGCGCCAGGATCAGGGAGCGAGGTGGGGCATCGCCGCCGCCGCCCCCTCGCGCTCGGTGGAGGCCCCCGCGTAGCGGGTGGCGAAGCCGACGTGCGTTGTGAACGGCGCCTCCGGCCGCAGCGCCAGCGACGCCGCCAGCGCGCCGTTGAAGGCATCGCCGGCGCCGGTGGTATCGACCACACGGGCGGGCGCAGCGGCGGCCCTGTAGCACGCGGCCTCGTCTCCGCGGCGCCGGTCCTCGGCATGGGAGACGAAGCAACCGGCGCCGCCGAGGGTGAGCACCACGGTGCCGTGCGGAAGCAACTCGCGGCACAGTGCGTGCAGCTGCGCATCCGGCAGGGTGCCCGCTCCGGCATCGGGCGGGGCGCGGCCGACGCGCCGTTCCAGCAGCCCGGCGAACTCTGTTTCGTTGGGAGTGACGATGTCGCTGCTCGCCAGCAGCTCGGCGCCGACCTCGGCGTTCGCCGGGGCCGGGTTGAGCATCGCCAGCGAGCCGGCGGCGCGCGCGCGCCGCAGCGCCGCCAGGATCGCCGGCGCCGGCGATTCCAGCTGCACCAGCACCACCGCCGCATCGGCGAACGCGTCCGCCTGCGCCGTCACGAACTCTGCGCTCAGGTGGGCGTTGGCGCCGGCGCCGATGACGATGCTGTTGTTGCCGGCCTCGTCCAGGTAGATGCCGGCGGTGCCGGTAGGCGCGGCGCTCGGCGCCTCGCGCAGATCGATGCCGTCGGTGCGCGCCAGCGCGCGCGCCAGCTCGCCGCCGGCGTCGGCGCCGAGCGCGCAGAGGAAACTGGTGTCGGCGCCGGCGCGCCGCGCCGCCACCGCCTGGTTGAAGCCCTTGCCGCCGGGGCCGGTGGCGTAGCGGCCGGCCAGGGTCTCGCCGGGCCGCGGCAGCCGTGCGGCGGTCCAGACGTGATCGACGTTGAAGGAACCGGCGACGAGGACGCGGGGCATGGCGGCAGCCTCAGGCGAACAGGGTGAGGACGCCGGCGATGGTCGCCGTCATCATGGTCGCGATCGAGCCGCCGAGCACCGCGCGCAGACCGAACCGGGCGAGGTCGGCGCGGCGCTCGGGCGCGATCCCGCCGATGCCGCCGATCTGGATCGCGATCGAGCTGAAGTTGGCGAAGCCGCACAGCGCGTAGGTGGCGATCAGCGCACCTTGCGGGGTCAGCGAGACGCCCTCGACGCTGCCGCGCAGGATCTCGCCGAGCTGCACGTAGGCGACGAACTCGTTGAGCACGACCTTGGTGCCGATCAGGCCGCCCACGGTGGCCGCGTCCTGCCACGGCACGCCGATCAGCCACGCCAGCGGCGACAGCACCCAGCCCAGCAGCGCGGACAGGTCGGTGGGACGCCCCAGCGCCGCCTGCAGCCCGGTGACCTCGCCCAGCCACACCAGCGGCCAGTTGATCAGCGCGATCAGGGCGATGAAGGCCAGCAGCATCGCGCCCACGTTCAGCGCCAGCTTGAGCCCGTCGGCGGCGCCGGCGGCGGCGGCGTCGATCACGTTCGCGGTGGTCTTCTCCACCTCGACGCGCACGCTGCCCAGGGTGAGCGGTTCGCGCGTCTCCGGTACCAGGATCTTCGCGATCACCATCGTCGCGGGGGCCGCCATGATGCTGGCGGTGATCAGGTGCTTGGCGAAGACCGCCTGCTGCACCGGATCGCCGCCGCCGAGCAGCAGGACGTAGGCGCCGAGCACCCCGCCGGCGATCGTCGCCATTCCGCCGACCATGAGGGTCATCAGCTCGGACGGCGTCATCCCGGCGATGTAGGGCCGCACCACCAGCGGCGCCTCGGTCTGGCCGATGAAGGCGTTGGCGCAGACCGACAGCGTCTCGGCGCCGGACACCCGCATCAGCTTGGTGATCACCCAGGCCATGCCCTGCACCACCTTCTGCATCAGGCCGAGGTGGTAGAGCACGCTCATGAAGCTGGCGAAGAAGATGATCGTCGGCAGCACCTGGAACGCGAACACGAAGCCGAACTTCTCCGGATCGCTGAAGTCGCCGAAGATGAACCGGGCGCCCTCGGTGGTGAACCCGAGCAGGGTCACGAAACCGCTCGACAGACCATCGAAGATCCGCGCGCCCCAGGGCGTCAGCAGCACCAGGCAGGCGATCGCGATCTGCAGCGCCAGCCCGATCCCCACCAGTCGCCAGTCGACCCGGCGCCGGTTGTCGGAGAACACCCAGGTGATGCCCAGCAGCACAGCGAGTCCCAACAGGCCGAAACCGACCCGCGTCAAACCTTCCATCCGTTGCCCCTAGGCGTGATTTTTCCGGTCGGCGCAGGGTAAGGGGAGGGGGCCGGGGGGGCAACCGGCCGGCGATCACGCGTCCCGCGCCACCACCCGGTTGCGGCCCTCGCGCTTGGCCTGCTGCAGGCGGCGGTCGGCGGCACCGAGCAGCGCCGAGACGTCGGCGCCGTCCTGTGGCCAGGCCGCCAGGCCGGCGCTGAAGGTCAGGCGCTGCGGAGCGCCGCCGCGGCCGGCCTGGAACGGGCGCTCGCACAGCAGCCGCCGGCGGCGGTCCAGCCGCTCCCAGGCGCTGCCCACCGGGCAGCGCAGCAGCAGCACGAACTCCTGGCCGCCGATGCGGGCGATGTGCTCGTTCTCCTCCAGCATTCCGGACAGCTCCGCGGCGACCTGGCGGATCGCGCGGTCGCCGCCGCGGTGGCCGGCCTCGTCGTTGATCCGCCGAAACCCGTCCAGGTCCAGCATCGCCAGGGTCAGCGAGGCGCCGGAGGCGCGCGCCTCCTCGAACGTACGCGGCATGCTCTGCAGCAGCCAGGCGCGGTTGGGCAGCCCGGTCAGGCCGTCGCGGCCGGACAGCTCGACCAGCCGCTGCATCCGGTAGACGATGGTCGCGGTGACCAGGGTGACGATCAGCAAGAGCACCAGGCGTTCGGCCTGGCCGCCGATGGAGGCGCTGCCGTAGTCGATCGACACCAGCTGCCGGGGCGGCACCAGCAGGAAGATGGCCGCGACCAGGGCCAGGTACTGCAGCATCGCCAGCGCGCCGATGTACAGGGTCAGGCGGCCGTCGTTGCGCAGCGCGGTCAGGACGATCGCGATCACGTAGAAGCACCACACCACCGTGCTGTTCATGCCGGCGACCGGGTCGTACCAGCCCAGCAGCGCGAGCACGCAGCTGGTCACGGTGACGTCGTAGATGCTGGTCACGTGCGGCAGCCAGCGGTGGCGGCGCAGCGGCCGGGCCAGCGCCAGCCAGACCTGGGCCATCAGGTTGATGAAGATGGCGGCGCCCAGGCCGATCAGCACCTCCGTGGTGCTGGCGCCGCCGGCGGCGGCCAACAGCGGCAACAGCAGCACGATCGCGCACAGCAGCGCGCGCACCCGCGCCACCAGCAGCTCGCCGCCGGCGCCCAGTTCCAGCATCAGCTCGTCGGGCCGGGCCAGCAGGCTGGCGACGATCCCGGTTTCCCCCTTGTCGGCCTCGCGCATGGTCTCGGTCCCTCTGCAGCGCAGCATAGCGCGGCGAGGATCAGCCGATTCCGCGCAGCGCCACCCAGCCGGCGAGCAGCAGGAACAGCAGCGCCGCCGCCAGCCGTGCGGCGCGCAGTGGCAGGCGGTCGGCGAAGCGCGCGCCGAGCAGCACCACCGGCAGGTTGGCCAGCAGCATGCCCAGCGTGGTGCCGGCGATCACCGGCCCGAGGGCGTCGAACCTGGCCGCCAGCAGCACCGTCGCCACCTGGGTCTTGTCGCCGATCTCGGCCAGGAAGAACGCCAACGTGGTGGTCAGGAATGCGCCGCCCTGCGCGCGCGGCCGATCGGTTTCATCGAGCCGGTCGGGACGCAGCGTCCACAGCGCCACCGCCACGAAGCTCGCGGCCACCAGCGCCCGCAGCAGCCCCGCCGGCAGCCACTCCGACAGCGCCGCGCCGAACCATGCGGCCAAGGCGTGATTGAGCAGCGTCGCCAGCAGGATGCCGGCCAGGATCGGCCATGGCCGGCGGTAGCGCGCCGCCAGCAGCAGCGCCAGCAGCTGGGTCTTGTCGCCGATCTCGGCGACCGCGACGGCGAGGGTCGAGACGAACAGGGCGTCCAAGTCGGGGTCCGCAGCCGGGCGCCGGGGAACGGCAGGCGAACGCCAGCGCAGCCCGGCCGGGAATGCGCGACGTCTGCCTCCGGTCTTGCCCGACTCGAGGTCCCGCGCGCCATGGCGACTGCCAAGCGTGTTGACGCGCGGCCCCGCCAACGGCGGGTGGGCTACTCCCCGAAAGGAAGCAGGCCGATTGTACGGCAATCCGCACCGGGGCCCTCGTACGCGCAGGCCCGGGCCGCGCCCGGTCGACGGCCCTCGGCCGCCTGGTCGCGGTGGCCTAGACTGTCGGGCCAGCCCCCTGAGGAGCCCGCCATGCAGTACCGCCGCCTGGGCCATTCCGGCCTGCAGCTGTCCGCACTCTCGTTCGGCGCCTGGGTGACGTTCGGCAAGCAGGTGGGGCGCGGAGCGGCGCGCGAGCTGGTCGCCGCGGCCTGGGACCATGGGATCAACTACTTCGACAACGCCGAGGGCTATGCCAACGGCGAGGCGGAGCGGGTGATGGGCGACGCGATCGCCGACCTGCGGCTGCCGCGCGACGGCTTCTGCGTATCGAGCAAGGTGTTCTTCGGCGCCGCCGACGAGCCGCTGCCCACCCAGAAGGGGCTTTCGCGCAAACACGTCCACGATGCCTGCCACGCGGCCCTCAAGCGCCTGCGCGTGGACTACCTGGACCTGTATTTCTGCCATCGCCCGGACCCCGACACCCCGATCGCGGAGACGGTGTGGGCCATGGATACCCTGATCCGTCAGGGCAAGGTGCTGTACTGGGGCACGTCCGAATGGCCCGCGGCGCTGATCCGCGAGGCCGCCGACCTGGCGCGCAAGCACCGGCTGCATCCGCCGACCATGGAGCAGCCGCAATACAACCTGCTGCATCGCGAGCGGGTGGAACTCGAATACGCGCCGCTGTACGGGGAGATCGGCCTGGGCACCACCACCTGGTCGCCGCTGGCTTCGGGGCTGCTCACCGGCAAGTACAACGAAGGCGTGTCCGCCGACTCGCGCCTGGGCCAGGAGGGCTACCAGTGGCTGCGGCGCTGGGTCCTCGGCGACGCCGGCGAACGCCGCGTCGAGCGTGCCCGCGCGTTCACCGCCCTGGCCGCGGAACTGGGGGTGGCGCCGGCGCCGCTGGCGATCGCCTGGTGCCTGCGCAACCCGCATGTCTCCTCGGTGCTGACCGGCGCCACCGCGGTGGCGCAGTTGCTCGAGAACCTCGAGGCCCTGGAACTGGACGCGCGCGTCGACGACGCCGGCTGGAAACGGGTGGAGGCCGCGGTGCGCTGACCCTTGACAGTCAAATGAGAATCATTAGCATCAGCATCTCTTCCCGGGAGAACGCCGATGCTCGCCAGCCCTCCGCACGAGACCGCCTCCGCCCCGCGTGCCGCCGACAGCGGCGCCGGCCTGCCGGACCCCCGCACCGCCAGCCCCGCGCGCGATGACGCGCTCGACAGCGCGCGCCTGCTTCAGGGCCGCCGCGAGGTGACGATCCGGCACGGCGGGGAGTGCTACCGCCTGCGCCATACCCGCAACGACAAGCTGATCCTGACCAAGTGACCCCCGACCGGACGATCCGGTCCCGATGACCCGCCCGGCCCCGTCGGGGCCCAGGCCGGTTTTTCGGCGCGATCCCGCGCCGCCGATGCTCTTTCCAGGTTCGCCCGCCCCGGCCTCGCCGGACGCCAGCCGCCGCCCGCTTCTCCTTCTGCGAGCACGCCATGCGTCCGACCCCGTTGTTCCTTGCCCTGTGCCTGGCGCTGCCCGGTACCGCCCTGGCCGCCGGCGCGTCCGCGCCGGAAGCCGAAACCACCGAGTTCGACCGGGTGGTGGTCACCGCCACCCGCACCGAGCGCGCCATCGTCGATGTACCGAACACGGTCGACGTGATCGGGCGCGAGCGGATGGACGAGCTGCTGGTGCGCGACCTCAAGGACCTGTTCCGCCATGAGCCGGGGATCACCGTGACCCGGTCCTTCGGCCGGTTCGGGATCGGCGACATCCGCATCCGCGGCCTGGGCGGCAACCGCGTTCGCATCCTCACCGACGGTATCGCGGTGCCCGACGCCTTCGAGATCGGCAGCTTCTCCAACGCCAACCGCAACTTCGTCGATCCGGATACGCTCAAGCGCGTGGAGGTGGTGCGCGGGCCGGGCAGCGCGCTCTACGGCTCCGACGCGCTCGGCGGCGTGGTCTCGTTCGTGACCAAGGACCCTTCGGACTATCTGAAGCCGGGCAGGGACGCCCACTTCGGTATCAAACTCGGCGCCGAAAGCGATTGGGACGGACTCTTCGGAGCAGCCACCGCGGCCTTCGGCGGCGAGCGCTGGTCCGGGCTGGTGGTGGTCGGCCATCGTCAGGGCCGGGAACCGGAGAACCAGGGCACCAACGACAGCGCCGGCGCCGCCCGCACCCGCCCCAACCCGCAGGACCGCGACGGCCGCAGCCTGTTGTCGAAGCTGGTGTTCGAGCCCTCCCCCGGCCAGCGCTTCCGGCTGACGATGGAGGGCAACGAGGACCGCGCCGACACCCAGGTGCTGACCCAGCACGGTTTCCAGCCGCTGACCGGCGCCACCAACACGCTGGTGCTGGCCGACGACCACCAGACCCGCGCACGGGTGACGCTCGCGCACGAGATGGACGCGCCCGGCGCGGCGTTCGCCGACGCGCTGGACTGGCAGATCTACCGCCAGGACAGCGAGACCACCCAGGACACCCTGGAGGAGCGGATCACGGCGGCCGGCGCCCCGGAACGGCGCGAGCGCAGCTTCAACTTCGACCAGCGCGTGCACGGCCTGCAGGCGAACTTCGTCAAGGGCTTCGCCACCGGCGCGGTCCGGCACGACCTGGCCTGGGGCATCGACGTTGCGCGCACCGACACGCGGCAGAAGCGCGACGGCAGGGTCACCGATCTGGTCACCGGCGCCAGCACCAACATGATGCTGCCCGATGTCTTCCCGGTCCGCGATTTCCCGGTCAGCCGCACCACCACGGCCGCCGTGTACCTCCAGGACGAGATCGCCTTCGCCGACGGCGCGTTCCGGCTGGTGCCGGCGCTGCGGGTCGATCGCTACGAACTGGAACCGGAGGTCGACGCGATCTTCGCCGAGGACAACCCCGGGGTCGAGGTGGCCGGCCTCACCGAGACCGAGGTGCTGCCCAAGCTCGGTGCGGTGTGGAAGTTCGGCGGCGACTGGTCGTTGTTCGGCGGCTACGCCCGGGGTTTCCGTGCGCCGCCGTACAGCGACGTCAATATCGGCTTCACCAACCTCATGTTCGGCTACACCGCGATCGCCAATCCGGCGCTGAAGCCGGAGACCAGCGACGGGCTGGAGGCCGGGATCCGCTTCGCCGGTGAGGCCGCATATGCCGCCTTCACCGGCTACCACAACCGCTACGACGACTTCATCGAGTCGTTCCGCTTCATCGGCTTCGACGACCGCGGGTTGATGGTGTTCCAGTCGCAGAACGTCGCCGAGGCGCGCATCTACGGCGTGGAGCTGAAAGCTGGCGTCGAGCTCGGCGCGCTGGCCCCGGCTTGGGCCGGGTGGTCGGTGCGCGGCGCGGCAGCGTGGTCGCGCGGCGACGACCGCACCGCGGACGTGCCGCTCGATTCGGTGGACCCCCTGACCGCGACGCTGGGCCTCGGCTACGCCACCGACGCGTGGGGCGTCGAGCTGGCCGGCCGCTTTGCCGGCAGGAAGCGCCGCGTGTCCGACCCCGAGCTCTACCGCACCGCGGGATACGGCGTGCTCGACCTGTACGCGCACTGGGCGTTCGCGCCGGGCGCGCGGGTCAACTTCGGGTTGACCAACGCGACCGATCGCAAGTACTGGGCCGCCGGGGACTTGCCGCTGGTGGTCGCCACCAGCGGCACGCTCGATCGCTACACCGCGCCGGGCCGCAATGTCGCTGTCAGCCTGGCAGTGGACTTCTGAGCATGGCGCGTGCCTGCTCGATCGGTGGGGTCCCCGCCGCGTGGGAGCCGTCCGGGGCGCTGCCGCGGCCCCGCGAGCTGGCCGCGCTGGGCACCGTGGCCTGCCTGTATCCCGCCCAGCCGGGCGGCGAACTGGCTGGCTGGTGCCGGGCACACCGGGCCGTGGCGCGCAGCGTCATGGACAGCGACGGGCTGCAGGCCAGCCTCGACTTCCACGACGGCGGCGGCGGATGCTGCTGGCGGCTGTTCCTGCTTCCCGATTCCGATTTCCTGGCCTGGGAACGGCTCGCTTCGCGATTGCCGGCCGCCGCGCCCCCGGCCGCGGCCGGCATCGCCGACCGGTTGTGGCGCGGGCTGGCCGGGCGGCTCGGCACCCCCCGCTGGCAGTGCAGCGTGCTGCGGCTGGACGTCTCCAATCCGGGGCCGGGCTTTGCCGGCCATGCGCTGCTGTCGGCAAGCCTGGCCACCGTCTCCGACCTGGGCGCGGCGATGGCCGAGCGGATCGCTCGCCAGCATGCCGCCGGCAACGCCGCCCAGGTCCATGAGTGCTGCTGCGAGCGCGCCGCGCGCGTCTCGCCGCCCGCCGTCGGTGCCGCACGGCACCGCGCCACGCCGCCCCCCGACCGCCAGTCCGCAACGAGGATCCCCTCATGACGCCAGCCAAGTTAGAAATCCTTTCGCCCGTCGCCGCCTTGCTGCTGTGGCTGTCGGCCGCGACCGCCGCCGCGGAACCTTCGCCGCCGGCACCCGATCCGCAGCGCGACCGTGAGGCCATCCTCGCCATGCAGGGCGAATACGACGTCGACTTCAGCTTCGACGAGACCGTGTTGCTGGCTCCCGGCTACGAGCGCGCGCCGGCCAAGCGCAGCGGCGGCAGCGAGATCGTGATCGTGGTCGAGGACGGCCCGGAGCGGATCGTGCTGCAGCACATCCTGGTCGATCCCGGGAGCGGCCACGTCACCAAGCACTGGCGGCAGGACTGGGAATACGAGGCGCCGCGGCGCTTCGAGTTCAGCGCCGACCAGACCTGGCAGGTCCGCGATATCGCCCCGGACCTCACCCGCGGCGCCTGGACCCAATGCGTGTACGAGGTCAGCGACGCGCCACGCTACTGCGGGACCGGCCGCTGGAACCACCGCTACGGGGTCGCCACCTGGACCTCGGACCGTACCTGGCGGCCGCTGCCACGGCGCGAGTACACCACGCGCGAGGATTACAACGCCCTGAACGTGGAGAACCGTCACACCATCGTGCCGGGCGGCTGGACCCACGAGCAGGACAACACCAAGGTCGTGCGTGCCGCCGACGGCAGCACCGTGCGCACCATCGCCCGCGAGTTCGGTTTCAACGACTACCGCAGCGACGCCGGGGTCGACTTCACCCCGGCCATCGACTACTGGCGGGCGACGGAGGACTACTGGGCCCGGGTACGCGCGCGCTGGAACACCTACCTTACGCAACCGCCGGGATTGCGCCTCAAGACCGAGGTCGACGGCATGGCGATGATCATCCCGCTGTTCGAGCAGGCGCAGCGCGTGCAGGACGGCGACGCCGTGAGCGATGCGGAAATCGGCCGGGTCTTCGCTGAGTGGGTGGAAGCCGCGCCGCCCGAGGCACGCGACTGACGACACGAACGGCGGACGGAGGTCAGGGCTTGCGCGGGGCGTCGAGGCAGCGCCCGGTCAGGCCGATGGCCAGGCGCGGCTGGCCGCGGGCGTCGTGGATGACCAGGCCACCGGCCCGTGGGCCGCATGCCCCGGGCGTCGCCGCGAGGTAGCCCGCGACCACCGCGGCCGCGAGCAATAGCGCGGCCGCGGCGCCGCGACGGTGTGCCAGGCGACGTCGCGGCTGGGCTGGACCGGTGCGGGTATCGGTCGGCCGCATCGTCGCGGCGCTCACGCCGACGTCGTCGTCGGCGCGATGCCCGCCGACGTCCGCGGTGGCGCGGGTGGCGCGGGCGGCGCCGCGGGCGCCGGCGGGGGATTCCCTGCGGCGCCGGGCGCGGGCGGGCGCGGCGGTGCCGGCGGCACCGGGATCCGTAACGCGCGCAGTTCCGGCACGGTGATCCGGGTCGTGGCGGGCTTGCGATCGCGCAGGTAGCCGACCTCCACCCGCGCATCGGCAGGCTGGTCGCGCAGCGCCGCCATCGCCTCGCGCGGCGTGCCGACCTCGCGCCCGTCGATACGCTGGATCACGTCGCCCGGCTGCAGTCCGTCCAACCCGTCCGCGGACAGCACCAGGACCCCGCGCTCGGCACCGAAATAGCGTCCCAGCTGCGGGTCGACCTCGGCCAGGTTGAGGCCGTGCCAGCGGAATGCGGACAACAGCATCGGCGGCGCGCAGGCCTCCCCCTCGCAGTCGCTGTCGAGGCCGGACTGCGCCAGCGCCGCGCGCACTTCGGCGGCGATGTCGGGCATCTGGATGTCGCGCATCGCGGCGGCCGCCAGGTCCAGTCCCTCGGAAGCGCCCGCCTGCGCCGCCCGCACGACCTCGGCCATGTCGATATCGGTGCCGCGCAGCACCGCGACCGTGCGTTCGGTCCGCGGCGTCACCGCCACGTTCACGACGCGGCCGTCGCGCTGGTAGCCGATCCGGACCGGCGTCTCGGCGGACAGCCTGCCGAGCAGCTTGCGGGCGTTGGCTGCGCGCAGCTCGCCGCTGCTGCCGAGAATGCGGGTGCCGTCGACGGAGACCAGGCGGTCGCCGCTGCGCAGGCCGGCCTCGTCGGCGGCGCTGCCAGGGGTGACGCCGGCGATGCGCACGCCGGCCTCGGCATCGGCGGCCAGCACCACGCCGAGCACCGGCCGCCCGGCCAGGCGTTCGCGCAGTTCGGCGATGCGGGCCTGGCCGGCCACGCTGTTTTCCGACAGTTCGGCCACGCGCGCAGCGGCGCGGGCCAGCTCGGCGCGGGCCTCGGCAAGGGCGTCGCGGTCGCTGCCGTCCTGGGCCCAGGCGGCACCGGCGAACACCGCCAGGGCGACGGCCAGGGCGCAACGATTGAACGGGAATCTGGTCATCTCGGCTCCGGGGTCATGAGGGGGTCAATACACGCGTACCAGCGCCGGGTCGTAGTGGTCGCCGTTGGCCGCCATCCAGCGCCGCGTGCCTTCGAATCCGGCCAACGCGCGCAGCGTGTCCACGCGCGCCTGCCACAGCTGGAACTCGCGGTCCGGCGAAAGTTTCGGCTGCGCCAGTTCCGCATCGAGCAGCGCCAGGCGGCGTTCCAGTTCGCCGGTCAGCAACGCGGCGGTACCGCTGGACATACGCATGTCCTGGACCAGCGGCAGCAGCGATTCGAGCTGCGCGGACTCGCCCTGCAACGCCGCGAGCCGGGCGTCGCCCGGTACGGATTCGACCATGGACGCGGCGGGCCGGGCCTGCGCGGCTCGAGCCGGTTGCGAGCTGGCATCGCCCGGCGTCAGCAGCCGCCACGGCAGCGCCACCGCCAGCAGCATCGCGGCCACCGCCGCCAACGGCAGCCAACGCGGGCGCCGACGCCGCTCCAGTCTGGCGGAGAGCGCGTGCCAGCCCCCGGGTGGCGGCGCCTCCTGGGGCAGGGCCGCGAAGACGGCGCTCCAGCCGCCGGATTCGGCGCGGTCGCGGCGCTCATCCATGGACGGCCTCCGCGGTGATGGCCGGGGCATCGAGCAGCGCCCGCAGCCGCCGGCTGCCGCGCGCCAGTTGCGACTTGGAGAAGCTGGGCGTGCGTTCCATCAGCGTGGCGATCTCCTCGTGGGTATAGCCCTCGGCGTGGTACAGCCACAGCACGCTGCGGGTGGCCGCGGGCAGGGTCGCCAGCGCGCGCTGCAGCCGCGCCGCGTCGGCGGCCGCCGACGGTGGCGGCTGGTCGCCGGCCGGCTCGTGCTCGTCCAGGTCGAGCGCCTCGCCGATGCGGCGATGGCGCCGCAGGCGCATCAACGACTCGTTGACCGCGATCTGCCGCAGCCAGCCCCAGAAGGGGCTGCTGCCGCGGAACTCGCCGATCCGGTCGATCATCTTCAGCATCGTGTCCTGCAGCACTTCGAAAGCCTCCTCGCGGTCGCCGCAGATCCGCAGCGCCAGGGTGAATGCGGGCCGCTCGAACCAGCGGTAGATCTGCTCGAGCGCCGCGTGCTCGCCGCATCGTGCCCGCGCCAGCAGTGCCGCCGGCACTTCGATCGCGAAGCTCGAGCGCGGCCCGGACCCGGCGACGACCGCGGCGGCGCAGCCGCCGGTGGCGGCAGCCGGGGCGGGACGGGCGGGTTGCGGGGATTCGGCGGCCATTCCCCATTCTGGATGCGCCGGGGGGCGAAAGCGTCGCAGCCGCGTTCGCGCCTGCCCGGGGCCGACAGGTCCTATACTTGGCGCCAGCCGGGGGGAGCCGCGCTGAGAACGGGGAGAGGACGATGGGGGCATCGGGATTTCTGGCGGCGGTACTGCTGATCGCCGGCATCATCGTGCTGTTCAAGACGGTGCGGATGGTGCCGCAGGGCTACGAGTGGACCGTCGAACGGTTCGGCCGGTACATCCACACCATGGAGCCGGGGCTGCATTTCCTGATTCCGGTGGTCTACGGCGTCGGCCGCAAGATCAACATGATGGAGCAGGTGCTGGACGTGCCCAGCCAGGACGTGATCACCAAGGACAACGCCGTGGTGAAGGTGGACGGCGTGGTGTTCTTCCAGGTGCTGGACGCCGCCAAGGCCGCCTACGAGGTCGCCAACCTGGAGGTCGCCACCATCGCACTGGTGCAGACCAACATCCGCACCGTGATCGGCTCGATGGACCTGGACGAGTCGCTGAGCAACCGCGAGACCATCAACGCCCAGCTGCTCAACGTGGTCGACCAGGCCACCAACCCCTGGGGCATCAAGGTCACCCGCATCGAGATCCGCGATATCCAGCCGCCGCGCGATCTGATCGATTCGATGGCCAGGCAGATGAAGGCCGAGCGCGAACGCCGGGCGGTGATCCTGGAGGCGGAAGGGCACCGCCAGTCGGCGATCCTGCGCGCCGAGGGCGAGAAGCAGGCGGCGATCCTCGAAGCCGAGGGCGAGAAGGAGGCGGCGTTCCGCGAGGCCGAGGCGCGCGAGCGCCTGGCCGAGGCGGAGGCCAAGGCCACCGGCATGGTGTCCGAGGCGATCGCCCAGGGCGACGTGCAGGCGATCAATTATTTCATCGCGCAGAAGTACGTGGAGGCGTTCGAGAAGCTCGCCACGGCGCCCAACCAGAAGTTCGTGCTGATGCCGATGGAGGCCAGCGGCCTGATCGGCACCATCGGCGGGGTGGCCGAGCTGGCGAAGGAGGCGCTGGGCAAGCAGCAGTCGGCCACGCAGACGCGGCTGGCGCCGCACCAGGGGGGCTGAGCCGTGCGCTGGGACGTGGTGGCCTGGGCGGCGATCGCGCTGCTGCTGTTCGCGGCCGAGACCCTGGCGCCGGGCGCGTTCATGCTGTGGATGGGCTTTGCCGCGGTGGCGGTGTTCCTGGCGGTGCTGTTCGTGTCGGGCATTCCGCTGCTGGTGCAGATCGGCGCGTTCGTGCTGCTCAGCTTCGTCTCGATCCAGGTCTACCGGAAGTGGTTTCGCCAGCGCGCGCGCCAGAGCGACCGTCCGACGCTCAACAAGCGCGCAGCCCAGCACGTCGGCCGGGTGGTGCCGCTGGAGCAGCCGATCGTCGCCGGCCGCGGCCGGGTCAAGATCGGCGACGCCTTCTGGGTGGTCGAGGGCCCGGACCTGGCGGCCGGCGTGCCGGTGCGCATCCTCGACACCGACGGGGTGGTGCTGAAGGTCGACGCGCAGGCCTGAACGGGATCATCGCCGCGGGTGGCCGGGGGCGGGATAGCCGGTGATGCGCCGGGGCGGGCCGGGGGATACGTGCCAAGTCGCTCCCCGATACTCGCTTTGTCGCGGCTCCACCCCCGCCCGATGGCCCCAGGTGTCTTCCGGCCGTTCGTTCGAGCGGCTGTGGCCTCAGCCGCGGTCGAGCATCGGCGGCAGCGGGCAGTGCAGCACGCCGCAGATGGTGCGCAGCAGCTCCGCCTCGGCCACCGAGACGCGGCCGTCGTGCATCGCCGCGGCGGTGACCGCCTCCACCATCACCTGCTTGGCCAGGGGCGCCAGACGGTCGAGCGGTTCCCACACCGCGTCCAGCGCCCGCACCCCGTGCGCGGGCGGCTCGTAGGGCATGTGATCGCGCGGTAGGACCCGCTGCAGCCCGGCCAGATAGGCGCGTTTCGCTTCGGCCGGGTCGGCATGGCCGGCCTGGGCGACCACCGCCAGCAGCGTCGAGAATTCCTGCTTGACGCTGCCCGGCTTGCCCCGGCCGGTGCGCGCATGGCGCGCCGGATCCAGGGTTTCGCGAACCTGGGTCTCGAGCAGCGTGCCCAGGCAGTACTCGAACAGCGAGACCTGGTCGTCGGCGTGGACCACCGCATGCACGGTGTCGAGGAAGGCATCGAGGTCGGAGCGCGGCCGCAGCCGCAGTACCGGAAAGGCCAGGGAGGCCAGCGGCAGGCGCTGCATGGGGTGCAAGTCCTGCAGGCCGGTCTGGCGCAGATGCGCGGCACGGTCGGCGGCGCGCGCGCCCAGCCGCGCCGAGATCTCCTGGTGCTGGCGCCGGCGCACCTCGCCGTCGCCGTCGAGCAGCAGCGCCAGCAGCAGCGGCATGACGTTCTCGCGCTCGCGCGCCAGCACCCGCAGGGCTTCTGGCATCGCCGCCACCAGTGCATCCGCGCGCCGGTAGTCGTCGTCCCGCGGATGCGCCACCTGTGCCGAGACCATCGGTGGGGTCAGGTCCATTTCGGCGGTGGCGCCGGGCAGGGCGCCGTGGTCGCGCGCGGCCAGGCCCAGTTGTACGTCCTCCTCCAGCCCGTTGGGCGGCGCCGCCAGCCACTGCGCGCGCAGGCGCTGCACCTGCTCGGGGCGGAAGGAGGGGTCCAGCGCCTGGATTCGCTGCAGGATCGGCGGGTGGGTGGCGAACAGCCCACGCAGGCCGACGCCGTCGCCGAATAGCATGTGGCTCACCTCCTCGGCGTCGCCGCGCTGTTCCAGCTGCGAGCCCTCGCGCAAGCCGGCGATCTTCTTCAGGGCCCCGGCCAGGCCGCTGGACTGGCGCGTGAACTGCACCGCCGAGGCATCGGCCAGGACCTCGCGCGAGCGGCTCACCCCGGCCTTGATCATGCGCCCGAAGAACACGCCGACGTAGCCGATGACCAGCGCGACGATCGCCGCGCCCAGGATCCCGAGCGCGCCGCGCCCGCGGATGCCGTAGCTGTGCATGAGGATCTTGCGGCCGATCAGCCCGAGCATCAGGATTCCGAACAGGATCCCCATCAGGCGGATGTTCAGGCGCATGTCGCCGTTGAGCACGTGGCTGAACTCGTGCGCCACCACACCCTGCAGCTCGTCGCGGTTGAGGCGGTCGAGCGCGCCGCGGGTCACCGCCACAGCCGCGTCGGAAGGCGAGTACCCGGCCGCGAAGGCATTGATGCCCGCTTCGTGTTCGAGCACGTAGACCTTCGGCACGGGCACGCCCGATGCGATCGACATCTCCTCCACCACGTTGCGCAGCCTGCGCAGTTGCGGATCGACGGTGTCCTCGGCGACGGCGACGCCGCCCAGCTGCATCGCCACCGCCTCGCCGCCGGCGCCCAGCGTGGAGATCCGGTAGAGCGAGCCCAGGCCGATGACCGCCACGGTGGCGGCGGTGGCCAGCAGCAGCGTCCCCGGCCGGGGCCCGGCGAACGCCAGCACCACCAGGTTCACCGTCACCACGATGCCGATCACCGCAAGCGCGAACAGCAGCACCAGCCGGGTGGTGCTGCGGCGCGCCTGGGCCTGGCGTTCGAAGAAGTTCAGAACTCGACCTTCGGCGCCTCGCGCACCTCGGCCTTGTCCTCCGGGATCTCCAGCAGCGCGGCGGGGGCGAAGCTGAACATGCCGGCGACGATGTTCGAGGGGAACACCTCGCGGCGGTTGTTGTAGGCCATCACGGCGTCGTTGTAGGCCTGGCGCGCGAACGCGACCCGGTTCTCGGTGCTGGTCAGCTCCTCGGTGAGCTGCATCATGTTCTGGTTGGCCTTGAGGTCCGGATAGGCCTCGACCACCACCATCAGCCGGCCCAGCGCACCGTTCAGGGCGCCCTGGGTCTGGGCCAGTTCGGCCATCGCCGCCGGGTCACCCGGGCTGGCACTCGCCGCCGACAGCCCGGCCTGCGCCGCCGTGCGCGCCGCGGTCACCGCCTCGAGCGTGCCGCGCTCGTGGGACAGATAGCCCTTGGCCGTCTCCACCAGGTTGGGAATCAGGTCGAAGCGCCGCTGCAGCTGCACGTCGATCTGGGCGAAGGCGTTCTTGAAGGCGTTGCGGGCCGTGACCAGGCCGTTGTAGATGCCGACCGCCCACAGTGCGAAGGCTACCAGGATTCCGAGAATTACCAGCAGGATCAGCGCGCTACCCATCGAAGCTCCCCTTGTTCATGCAAATCCGGACTCAGGCGCTATGATCGGCCCGCAGGTCAAGCATACGCAGGGGGCAGACCCGATGAAAGACAAAGCGCAGCGGCGCCGTCGGCACTGGGGACGGGCCTGGCAGGCGGGGTTGGTGGGGCTGTTGCTGCCGGTGGCGTTGGGAAGCGCGGCGCAGACGCCGACCGTGGTCCAGAAACGGCCGGCCGGCGCCCATCCGGAAACCATGACCGCGTTCCCGGCGCCGACCGACGGCCGTCCCAGGCAGATGCCGCCGCCGGCCACCACGATGCCGTTGGCCGCCGATTTCGACGTGCGCCGGTTCGAGGCGATGGCGCAGGCGATGGTCGCCGACCAGCGGGTGCCGGGACTGGCGATGGCGATCGTGCACAACGGGCGGGTGCTCAGCGCGCGCGGCTACGGCATCACCGACGTGCGCGCCGCCGAACCGGTCGATGCCCATACCGTGTTCCGGCTCGCTTCGCTGTCCAAGTCGTTCGCCGGCACCCTGGCCGGCGTGCTGGTGTCCGAAGGCGCGCTGCGCTGGGACAGCAAGGTGGTCGACTACATGCCCGGGCTGCAGTTGTCCGATCCCGGGGCCGCCAGTCGCGTGACCGTCGCGGACGTGCTCAGCCACCGCGTCGGACTCGGCCGCCACACCTACGACCGCGACATCGAGCGCGGCGCCGACTACAACGCGCTGGTGCAGAAGCTGGCCCAGGCGCCGATGACCTGCGAGCCGGGCGACTGCTACAGCTACCAGAACGTCGCCTTCAGCCTGGTCGGGGACGTGGTGTTCGCCACCTCGGGCCAGTTCTACAACGAGGCGGTGTCCAGGCGCCTGTTCAAGCCGCTGGGCATGAACGACGCCAGCCTCGGACTTGAGGGGATCCAGGCCAGTCCGCGCTGGGCGAAGCCGCACGTGCGCGCCGGCAAGGGATGGAGCTCGCTGATGCCCAAGCCGACCTATTACCGCGTCTCTCCGGCCGCCGGCGTCAATGCCAGCATCGCCGACATGGCGCAGTGGCTGATCGCGCAGGGTGGGCACCGCCCGGACGTGCTGCCGGCCCCGCTGCTGGCCACGCTGCACGCCCCCATTGTCGGAACTCCCGGCGAGATGCGCAGCCGCGCCGCGTCCTGGCGCAGCCAGCGCCTCAACGCGGCCGGCTATGGTCTGGGCTGGCGGGTCTACGATTACGCCGGCCACCGCATGGTCTTCCACGGCGGCGCGGTGCAGGGCTATCGCGGGGTGATGGCGCTGTTGCCCGAGCGCGACCTCGGACTGGTGATCCTCTGGAACAGCGAGAGCAGCCTGCCCTCGGGGCTGCTGCCCACGGTGCTCGACAGCGCGATCGGGTTGCAGTCCGACCAGTGGCTGGATCTGGATGTCGAAGCGCTGTACGCGGCGAGCGATCGGCCCGGCCGGGCCGGCGGCGCGGCCACCGTCTCGCGCGCGAAACCCGAATAGGATCCCGGGCGGTGCCAGCGGCCGTCGGCACCCCCCGTCGCGGCCGCCCATGAAAAAACTCCCTCTCCGCCTGGGCACGCGGAGAGGGAGTCCTGACCTACGAACAATCGGGGCTTGCTTACATCAGCGGAGCGGGCGCCGCCGGAATCACGACCGGAGCCGCCTTGCCGGCACGCCGCGCAGGCTTGGCCTTCTTCTTCGCGGCCTTCTTGGCCGGCTTCTTCTTGGCCGCCTTCTTGGCGCGCTTCTTGGTGGCGGTCTTGGTTGCCGCCTTCTTGGCCGGACGCTTCTTGGCCGCCTTCTTGGTGGTCTTCTTGGCCGACTTCTTGGTGGCCTTCTTCGCAGTCTTCTTGGCCGCCTTCTTGGCGGTCTTCTTGCGGGCTACCTTCTTGGTCGCGGCCTTCTTGGCGGTCTTCTTCTTGGCTACCTTCTTCTTGGCTGCCTTCTTGGTCGCCGGGCGCTTGGCGACCTTGCGGGTTGCCTTCTTGGCGGTCTTGCGGCTCGCCTTCTTCGCCTTGGCGACCTTCTTGGTCGCCTTCTTGGCGGGACGTTTCTTTGCAGCTTTCTTAGTGGCCATGGGATGGCTCTCCTCGTCAGTGGACTTGCTTTGCTTCTAGTGCCCAGAACGCAAACGCATCGCGGGTATCGGACCCGCGATCAACCGCCGACGCGCACCGCGCATCGGGACGGATGAGGTGCCGGCGCGAAGTCCGCCGGCGGCCGCGGACAGGGTCCGCGTCGAACGAAAGCACCCGCGACGCGATGCGTCGCGGGTGCGGTGTCGGAATGAATGTCGTTTTTGCAGGAGAGACGAAGGCTGATTCCACCTTTGGCAAGTTCGGGGCGGAAGGCTGAGTTGTCTGGTGCGTTTTTCGTCTTGACTCGGATCACTCGTTCCTGCAGCAACGTCTGCTTGGGCGAAACCTAATCACGGTTTTTTCAACTGTCAACACCCCGACGCGATAATTCTCGGCCGCCGGTCAGGGCGGATCGCCGGTCGGGGCGCTGCAACCGCGGCCGGCGACAACGCTGGCTTCGCGGCCGCGCCATCGCCCCCTTCATCGCGCTCGCAGGAAAGCGCTTTTTTAAAGCACTTTTCCGCGAAGCGTGCATGCGCGGCCGAGGGACGTGGCACGGCGCTGCGCGCAACGCGCGGAACCGGCGCGCGTCCGTCGCCGCCCGACCGGCAGATGAAAATGGGCAGAGCAACGGAGGTCGGATTTCGCATCGCACAAGTCCGTTTGCGCGAAAGTGCGCGAACTTCGCGCCGTCCGCGAGCGCGCCTTTCCGCTCGTGCGGACGTTTCCCGCGGCAGTGCCAGGCACGTCGGCGCGAGCAACGCGACGGCGTTCGAGGTTCGCCAACCGAGCTCGAGACACGGGCCCGGACCGATCGACGCGCTCCGGTCGGCCAGGGTGCATGGTTCGCGTGACGAGGATCGATGGGGCGCGCGGGCGCGCGGAGGCGATGCACGGCCGGGCGGGAGCGGGACGGCCGGCGCCGAAGCCGTCAGGCCAGGCGGAAACGCCCGACCGCATCGGCGGCGCATCGGTTCGGGAGCCCGGTACGCGGTGGCGTACGCCAGTCGATGCCTGCACGCCCCGCGGGGCAGGGGGTTCCGTCGGGGAAGCGGCTACTGCGGCCGCGGCGCGAGTCGGGCTCCGGCCGGGGACGGCCTGCCGTCGCCCGGACGGAACGCGGGGATCAGAGGTCGTCGTCCTCGAGCAGGGACGCGTAGGCGTCCGGGTCGAGCAGTTCGTTGAGCTGGTCGCTGTCGTCGGCCTGGATCACGAAGATCCAACCCTCGCCGTAGGCGTCCTCGTTGATGGTTTCCGGCTTGTCGGCCAGGTCGCCGTTCACCGCGACGATGGTGCCGGACACCGGCGCGTACACGTCGGAGGCCGCCTTGACCGACTCGACCACCGCGGCGGCGTTACCGGCTTCCACGGCGTCGCCGACGTTCGGCAGATCGACATAGACCAGATCGCCGAGCAATCCCTGCGCGTGGTCGGAAATGCCCACGGTCACCTTGCCGTCGTCCTCGACGCGCGCCCACTCGTGGGACTTCATGAACTTCAGGTCGCCTGGGATCTCGCTCATGTCTGGCTCCGGGGTTGCGGGGATCGCGATGTCGGGGAAGCGGACGCTAGTGTAGCGAAGGTGATGCCGGGGTTGTCAGCCCGGCGCATCGCCGGCGTCGCGTGCGGTCGGCGACCGAGGCGGCGGCCGCGCAGGCATGCCTAGCCGAGTACGCCTGGCTGCGCCTGGCCCTCGCGCACGAACGGAAACTTCACCGTCCGCAACGGAACCTCGCGGCCGCGGATGTCCACGCGCACGGCACCGGGATCCCCGGCCGGCACGCGCGCGAACGCGATCGCCTTGCCGAGCGTGGGCGAGAAGGTGCCGGAGAGGATCTCGCCCTCGCCGTTGCCGGTCAGCACCCGTTGGCCATGGCGGAGCACGCCGCGCTCGTCCATGACCAGGCCGATCAGCTGGCGCGGCGCCCCTTCTGCGTGCTGCCGCTCGAGCGCCGGTCGACCGATGAAGTCGCGGCCCTCGTCGAGCGCTACGGTCCAGCCCAGGCCGGCTTCGTAGGGGCTGACGGTCTCGTCCATATCCTGGCCGTAGAGCGCCATGCCCGCCTCCAGCCTCAGGGTGTCGCGCGCCCCCAGACCGGCCGGCGCGACGCCCGCCTCGAGCAGCGCGCGCCAGAACGCCGCGGCATCCGCGTCCGCGATCACCACCTCGAAGCCGTCCTCGCCGGTGTAGCCGGTGCGGGCCACGAACACCGCGGCGCCGGACGCGGTCCGCGCCTCGATGGCGGCGAAGCGGCCCAGCTTCTCCGCCGCCGCGCGATCGTCCGCGTGCAGGAGGCCGATCACCCGCGCCCGCGCCTGCGGCCCCTGCACCGCGATCATCGCCAGCTCGGGGCGCTCGGTCACCTCGACGCCGAACTCGCCGGCGTGCCGGGCGATCCAGGCCAGGTCCTTGTCGCGGGTGGCGGCGTTGACCACCAGGCGGAAGAAGCCGTCGCCGAGGAAGTAGACGATCAGGTCGTCGATCACCCCGCCATCGGGGTTGAGCATGCAGCTGTACAGCGCCTTGCCGGGCTTCTTCAGCTTGTCGACCGAGTTGGCGAGCAGCCTGCGCAGGAACTCGCGAGCGCGGGCGCCGCGCAGGTCGACCACGGTCATGTGGCTGACGTCGAACATTCCGGCCTCGCGGCGCACCTGGTGATGCTCCTCGATCTGCGAGCCGTAGCTGAGCGGCATGTCCCAGCCGCCGAAGTCCACCATCCGGGCGCCGAGCGAGCGGTGGCTGTCGTTGAGGATGGTCCTGCGGGTCATGGCGGCGGCTCGTCTGCGGAGGCCGGGCATTATCCCAGATGCGATGGCGGCGGTCCGGAGGGGCCGTTCGCGACCGCGTCCGGCCGCGCCTGGGCGCGCGCGACCAGCGGCGAGGCGCTGGTCGCATCGCATCCTCGCATCCTCGCGGCCGGGCGGCTGGGCTGCTACCCGGCACCCCTTTCCGTCAGCCGTTCCAGCCGGGCAGCTTTCTCTTGATCGCGACGTTCTTCAGGGTCACGTACGCGGGAATGCCGTCGCGCCCATAGGGCGGGTAGGCCTCGCCGCGGATCAGCGGCTCGAGGTAGCGGCGCGCGGTGGCGGTGATGCCGAAACCGTCCTTGCGCAGGAACCCGGCCGGCATCTTCTTCTCGTGGTTGGCCACCTTTTCCAGCGGCGCGCTCTCGATCTTCCAGCGATAGGGCCTGTCGGAAGTGCGGCGGATCACCGGCATGGTGGCGTTGCGCCCGGCCAGCGCGAACTGCACCGCGGCCTTGCCCACCGCCTGCGCCTGCAGCAGGTCGGTCTGCGAGGCGATATGACGCGCCGAGCGCTGCAGGTAGTCGGGCAGGGTCCAGTGCACCTTGAAGCCGAGCTCGTCCTTGACCTTGCCGGCGAGGTACGAGGCGACCCCGCCGAGCTGGGTGTGGCCGAACGAATCCTTGCCGCCGCCGGCGTCGGCGACGAAGCGGCCGTCGGCGCTCTGGATGCCCTCGCTGGCCACGACCACGCAGTAACCCACCTTCGCCACCACCTTCTCCACCTGGGCGAGGAAGGTCGGCTCGTCGTAGGCCCGCTCGGGGAACAGGATGATGTGCGGCGCGTCGTCCGGTCCCTGGCCCGCGAGTCCGGCGGCCGCCGCCAGCCAGCCGGCGTGGCGGCCCATCGCCTCGTACACGAACACCTTGGTGGAGGTGTCGGCCATCGCCGCGACGTCCAGCGCGGCCTCCCGCACCGAGACGGCGGTGTACTTGGCGGCCGAGCCGAAGCCGGGGCAGCAGTCGGTCACCGCCAGGTCGTTGTCGATGGTCTTGGGCACGCCGATGCAGGTCAGCGGGTAGCCGAACTCGGCCGCCAGCCGCGACACCTTGAGCGCGGTGTCGGCCGAATCGTTGCCGCCGTTGTAGAGGAACCAGCGCACGTCGTGGGCGCGCAGCACCTCGAGCAGGCGCTCGTAGCGGGCGCGGTCGGCGTCCAGCGACTTGAGCTTGTAGCGGCACGAGCCGAATGCCCCACCCGGGGTATGGGCCAGGCCGCGGATCGCCGCGGCCGATTCCTTGCTGGTGTCGATGAGATCCTCGCGCAGGGCGCCGAGGATGCCGTTGCGGGCTGCGAGGACCTTGACCTTGCGCGCGCGCGCCTCGCCGATGACGCCCGACGCGGTGGCATTGATGACTGCGGTGACGCCGCCCGACTGGGCGTAGAGCAGGGTTCCGGATGGCATGGCGGACTCTCGTGGAGGAAAGGAGGGCCGGAAATCGCCGGCGGATACGGTAAGCTGGCGCCTGCGTCGGCGCCCGTGTGGCAGTGTAACGCCACCCCGGCGCCGTCCGGATTCCGTCCGTGTGGAGCGAGCGATGCGACTGGTTCTTCTAGGTGCGCCCGGGTCGGGCAAGGGCACGCAGGCGGCGCGGCTGAAGGACGCGCTGAAGGTGCCGCACATTTCCACCGGCGACCTGCTGCGCGCCGAGGTCGCGGCTGGCACACCGCTGGGGCTGCAGGCGAAGGAAGTGATGGCCCGCGGCGACCTGGTCTCCGACCAGATCCTGCTGGGCATGCTGGAGGAGCGCTTCTCGCGCGACGACACCCGCGCCGGCTTCATCCTCGACGGCTACCCGCGCAACCTGGCGCAGGCCGCGGCGCTCGACGCGCTGCTGCAGCGGCTTGGGCAGCCGTTCGACGCGGCGGTGCAGCTGGCGGTGGACAACGAACTGCTGATCGAGCGCCTTGCGGGTCGTGCCCAGGCCGAGGGCCGGGCCGACGACCAGCCCGATTCGGTGCGCAAGCGCCTGCAGGTCTACGACGAGCAGACCGCGCCGGTGATCGAGTTCTACCGCGAACATGGCCAGCTGACGGTGGTCGACGGGGTCGGCTCGCTGGACGAGGTGTTCGAGCGCATCCTGGCGGCGATCGCGCCGGCGGCCACGACCGCCGGTTGAGCCTTGCCGAACCCGTGGCTGCGGTTCCTCATCCTGCGCGGGCCCCTGCAGGCGCTGCCGCCTGCCTGGCCGCCCACGCTGTTGCTGTGGGGACTGGCGATGGCGGCGGCCGGGCTGGTCGCGCCGCGCGCGCCAGGCGCCGCCTCGCCGATGTTCGCCCTGGCGGCCGTGGAGATCGCGCTGTGCGCGTTGCTGTTGAGCGCAGCGGGGCGCCTGGCGCTGCTGCTGCCGGCGCTGCAGGCGCTGGCGATGGCGGCACTGGCGCGGACCGCGGCAGCGCTGCCGCTGCTCTGGCTGGCGACCCGGCCACCGCCCGCTCCGGACAGCGCCGGCGCACTGCTGCTGGCCGCGGCCGGGGTGCTGGCGCTGGAGGCGGCGCTGCTGGTGTGGTTGCTGCGTTACTGGTACAGGCTATGGCGCGAGGCACTGCTGGCGTCGCGTGCCAGGGTGGCCGCGATCACCGCGGGAATGGCGGCGGCGGGCCTGCTGCTGCACCTGGGCTTGGGGTGGTGAGCGGTTGTGGCGGGTCCGGCGCGGGGAGCGGCGCGCGGCGGCTTGGCGCGGTGACCGGAACGGAGGCGGCTTGAAGATCCACATCCTCGGAATCGCCGGCACGTTCATGGGCGGCGTGGCGGCACTGGCGCGCGAGCTCGGTCACAGCGTCGAAGGCAGCGACCAGGCGGTCTATCCGCCGATGTCGACCCAGCTCGAGTCGCTGGGCATCGGTCTTCGCCAGGGCTACCTGCCCGGGCACCTCTCGCCGGATTGCGATGCGGTGGTGGTCGGAAATGCGCTCTCGCGCGGCAACGCCGCGGTCGAACACGTGCTGGACAGCGGCATGCGCTACACCTCCGGTGCGCAATGGCTGGCCGAGGAGGTGCTGCCGGGGCGCGAGACGATCGCCGTCGCCGGCACCCACGGCAAGACCACCACCACGGCGATCCTGGCCTTCCTGCTGCAGGCCGCCGGACGCGAACCCGGCTTCCTGATCGGCGGCGTCGCCGGCGACTTCGACGCGTCCGCGCGGCTCGGCAGCGGCCGCGAGTTCGTGGTCGAGGCGGACGAGTACGACACCGCGTTCTTCGACAAGCGCAGCAAGTTCGTGCACTACCGGCCGCTGGTGGCGGTGCTCAACAACCTCGAGTTCGACCATGCCGACATCTTCCCCGACGTGGCGGCGATCCAGCGCCAGTTCCATCACCTGGTCCGCACCGTGCCGCGACGGGGGCGCCTGATCGTCAACGGCGAGGACGCGCGCCTGGCCGAGGTACTCGACATGGGCCGCTGGACACCGGTCGAGCGCTTCGGCATCGACGGTCGCTTCGAGTGGAACGCCCGCCTGGAACGGGCCGACGGCAGCGCGTTCGCGGTGCTGCGCGGCGGTCGCCAGGTCGGTACCGTGCGCTGGTCGCTGCTGGGGCGCCACAACGTGATGAACGCGCTGGCGGCCATCGTGGCCTGCGCCGCGGTGGGGGTCGATGTCGCCGCGGCGATCCCGGCGCTGGCCGGGTTCCGCGGCATCCGCCGGCGCATGGAGCTGCTGGGCGAGGCCGACGGGATCTCGGTGTACGACGATTTCGCCCACCATCCCACCGCGATCGCCACCACCCTGGCGGGCCTGCGGGCGCGGGTGGGAGACGCGCGGGTGGTGGTGGCGATCGAGCCGCGCAGCAACTCGATGCGGCTGGGCGCGCACGCCGAGGCGCTGGCGCCGGCACTTTCCGGCGCCGACGCGGTGGTCTTCCTGCACCGCCCGGAACTGGCGTGGGATGCCGGCAGGGTGGTCGAGGCGGTGCGTGGCCATGCCGAGGCGGTGGCCGATGTCGACGCGCTGATCCGCGCGCTGGGCGGGTTGGCGCGGGGCGGCGACCATGTCGTGTTCATGTCCAACGGCGGTTTCGACGGCGCTCCGCAGCGCTTCCTGGCCGCCCTGCGCGGCGAGCAGGCCGGCGCCTGAGGTCGCGTGCGGGCGCGCCGCCCGACGCGGTGGCCGGTGTTCATCGGCGCCGATCCGTGGCACAACTCCCGCATGAGCGAGCCTGAAACGCTGCCGCTGTTTCCGTTGCACTCGGTGCTGGTGCCGGGAGCGGCGCTCGGGCTGCGGATCTTCGAGCCGCGCTACCTGGACCTGGTGCGCGACTGCGGCCGCAGCGGCGGCAGCTTCGGCATCTGCCTGATCCTCGACGGCGAGGAAGCCGGCGCGCCGGCTTCGCCCGCCGCCTACGGCACCGAGGCGCTGATCGAGGACTTCGATCGAGGCGCGGACGGCTTGCTGTCGCTGCGGGTGCGCGGCGCGCGCCGCTTCCGGGTGTGCAGCACCCGGGTGCGCGACAACGGCCTGGTGGTGGCCGGGATCGCGTGGCAGGACGATGACCCGAGGGTGGCGCTGCTGCCCGAACACGCGCTGCTGGCGGAGCTGCTGCGGCGGATCCTGGAGCATGCCGGTGCGGCGGTCTCGGCGGTGCCCAAGGCCCGCTTCGACGATGCAGGTTGGGTCGGCTGGCGCCTGGCCGAGCTGCTGCCGCTGGAGGATGCCCAGCGGCAGGCGCTGCTGCAGGAGGCCGACCCGCACCGGCGGCTGCAGCGGTTGCTCGAATTCGTCTCCTGAGGCCCGGCCGGGTCAGCCGGGCGGAGGGACCGGCGCCGCGGCGGTGCGGACCCGCAGCACCGGCCTGCCGGACGGTCGCTCGACGTCGCTGCGCGCCTCGAGACCCCGGACGTCCTCGCGCAGCCGTTCCCAGGCCCCGGCGCCTCCGTCGCTGCGCGGCTGCCACAACCCGAACAGGCCGAACGGCCGGGTGTAGTCCAGGGTCTGCGCCGAGCCGATCCAGAGCGGCGTCCCGCCGCTCAGGCGCGCCGGCGCCCGCCAGAGCCGCAACACCTGGACGCGTCCGGGGGCGAGCTGGCGACGCAGCAGCAGGGTCTCGGCGCTGGTTTCGAGGGTGGCCGGCAGCACGGGCTGGTCGGCGGGGGGGAGGTCGTCGTCGAGCAGGCCCAGGGTCGCGGTCCAGTCGGCCTGCGGCTGTACCCGCCAGCCGTGCGCTTCCAGATGCGCCTGCAGCGCCGGCAACGGCCCGGCCACCTGGACGTCGAGCGGCCAGCGCAGCGCGCTGTCGCGTTCGTTGCGCTGCGCCGGCAGCCGCTGCCAGCCATCGCGCCACCATGCGGCCGGGCTCATCGCCAGGCTCGGCAGCGGCGGGGTGAAGCTCGCCAGCAGCGGATCCACCGCGCGCGGCGCATGCCATGCCGCCGCCAGCGCGAAACAGCCGTAGAACACCCAGGCCAGCGGCCGCATCCAGAACGAGCGCGCGACGTGGCGCCGATAGGCGATCCCCAGCGCCAGCAGCCAGACGATCCCCAGCAGCAGCCCGCCCACCACGTCGCTCAGCCAATGCGCGCCCAGGTAGATCCGCGAGAAGCCCAGCAGGGCCACCACCACGCCCGCGACGAGATAGGGCCACACCCGGCTGCGGCCCGGCAGCTCGCGTGCGATCAGCACCGCGAAGAATCCGAAGGCGATGGTGGTCATCGTCACCGCCATCGACGGGAAGCCGAAGCCGAGGTGCGCGGTAGGCGGCTGCGGCATGTCGATCAGCCGTTCCAGCACCGTGGTCAGCACCAGCCCGAAGGCCAGCGCCGCCAGCCAGTGCGCTGCGGCGATCCAGCGCCGCCGCCACAACAGCCACAGCGTCGCGAGCCCGGCCGCCGGCACCAGAACCGCCGCGTCGCCGATCGAGGCCAGCCCGGCGAGCATGCGGTCGGCCAGCGGATTGCGCAGGGAGACCATGAACTCGTACACGCTGCGATCGAGCATCAGCGGCTCGCCGCGCATCAGCACCGTGGTCAGCAGCGCGAACCAGGCCCAGGCGATCGCCAGCAGGCACGCGGCGAGGATCGCCAGCGATGGCGACTCCGGCCGGTTCGGGTCGATCAGCGCCGCCGCGTAGCGGCCCAGGCGGGGATGGGCACGGGTCCACTTCAGCGCCCGGGCCAGCAGCGCGTTGGCGTGGCCGTCGAACCAGCGCCAGGTGTAGAGCACGCTCGCCCAGGCCAGCGCCATCACCGCCAGCATCGCTCCCAGCACCAGCGCCAGGCGGTCGGCGACCGCCGCCACCGCATCGTAGGAGGCCCCGAACAGCCAGCCCGGGGCCAGGAACGCGGCCGACCAGGACGCCGCCGCGAACAGGCTCACCGGCACGTAGCGGCGCAGCGGCATCCGCAGCATCCCCGCGATCGCGGGGACGAACGGCCGCACCGCCCCGACGTAGCGCGCGATCAGAATGCTCTTGCTGCCGTGCCTGCGGAACAGGGTCTCGCCGCGTTCCAGGAGTTGCGGATAGCGGCGGAACGGCCAGTGGGCATGCATCTGGGCGCCCCAGCGGCGCCCGACCCAGAAGCTGAGCGCATCGCCGGCGAAGGCGCCCGCGGCGGCGCAGGCGATCGCGTAGCCGCCGTCGATGTGGCCCAGGCCGATCAGCGTCCCCACCGCGAACAACAGCGGCAGCGCCGGCACCACGATCCCCAGCACCACCAGCGAATCGAGGAACGCGATCAGGAAGATCAGGCCGCCCGCGGCGACGGGGTGGGCGCTGATCCAGGCGAGGATGCTGTCGAACCAGGCATCTGTCATCGCCCAATTATGGCAGCCGCGCTGGGTGCGGCGGTCCGCGCTCGAACAGGGTGGCGTGCCGGGTCGGCCGGGCCGCGCCCTCCCTGGGGGTAGCGCCTACAATGCAGCGATGGCACGCGAGGAAGCGATCGAGATCCAGGCGCTCAAGGCCGACAGCTTCGGCCGCATCGCGCTGATGCGCGACGCGCGAGGCCTGTTCGTACGCCGCGATCTGGCCCACGTGCCGCTGTGGCTGCGGCTGCCGGCCTGGTGGCTGGCGCGACGCGAGGCGCGCGGCCTGCGCCGGGTGGCCGGGCTGGCGGCGGTCCCGCAGCTGCTGGGCTGGGACGGCCGGCGCCTCGATCGCAGCCACCTCGCGGGCGCGGCGATGTACCAGCGCCCGCCGCGCGGCGACCTGCGCTATTTCCGCCAGGCCAGGCGGCTGCTGCAGGCGCTGCACCGCCGGGGCCTGGCGCACAACGATCTGGCCAAGGAGGCCAACTGGCTGGTGCTGGAGGACGGCAGCCCGGGGATCATCGACTTCCAGCTCGCCGCCTGCGGCGACCCGCGCGCGCGCTGGATCCGCCTGCTGGCGCGCGAGGATCTGCGCCACCTGCTCAAGCACAAGCGCATGTACTGCCGCCAAGCGCTGACCCCGGTCGAGCGGCGCCTGCTCAAGCGCCACTCCTGGCTGCGCGACCTCTGGTTCCGCACCGGCAAGCCGGTCTACCGCTTCGTGACCCGCCGCCTCCTCAAATGGGAGGACAATGAGGGGCAGGGGCCGAAGCCCTGAGAGCCGGGATCGGTCATTGACGATTTGTTGTTCGCGAGAGCATCGGGCCGGGTGCGCTAGCATCCGGCGAAACACGAATCACGAATAACGGACGCCCCTATGGCCACCCTGGCAGGCAAGACCCTCTTCATCACCGGCGCCTCGCGCGGGATCGGGCTGGCCATCGCGCTGCGCGCGGCGCGCGACGGCGCCAACGTGGCGATCGCCTCCAAGTCCGACGTGCCCAACCCGAAGCTGCCCGGCACCATCCACAGTGCCGCGCAGGCGGTGGCCGACGCCGGGGGACAGGGGCTGGCGCTCAAATGCGACGTCCGCGAGGAGGAGCAGGTGCGCGCGGCGGTGCAGGCGACGGTCGACGCCTTCGGCGGCATCGACATCCTGGTCAACAACGCCAGCGCGATCTGGCTGCGCGGGGCGCTGGAGACGCCGATGAAGCGTTTCGACCTGATGCAGCAGGTCAACGCGCGCGGCAGCTTCCTGTGCGCGCAGGCCTGCCTGCCGCACCTGCTCGAGGCCGCCAATCCCCACATCCTGACCCTGGCGCCGCCACCGTCGCTGGATCCGAAATGGTGGGCGCCGCACACCGGCTATACCCTGGCGAAGATGGGGATGAGCTTCGTCACCCTGGGCCTGGCGGGAGAGTTCGGCCCGCGCGGCGTGGCGATCAACGCGCTCTGGCCGCGCACCCTGATCGCCACCGACGCGCTCAACATGATCCCCGGTGTGGAGCAGGGCAATGGCCGCGACCCGGCGATCATGGCCGACGCCGCGCATGCGATCCTCACCCGTCCCGCGCAGGGGTTCAGCGGGCGGTTCCTGATCGACGACGAGGTCTTGCGGGAAGCCGGCGTCACCGACCTGGATCGCTATGCGGTCGATCCGTCGATGCCGCTGTTGCCGGATCTGTTCCTCGACTGAGGCGGGCGCGGGCGCGGCGGCGTCAGTCCGCGCGGGGCAGCGAGGCGCCGCACCGGCGGCAGTGCGCGGCATCGGCGGCGTGGCCGAGCAGCCCGCAATGCCCGCAACCGCGCACGTCGTGGCTGCGGGCCTCGTCCTCGGCCTCGCGCAGGTTGTTGATCAGCTCGGCGGTGTAGATGCCGGTGGGCACGGCGATGATGCTGTAGCCGATCAGCACCAGCACGGAGGTGACCACGCGGCCGGTCGCGGTGTGCGGGACGATGTCGCCGAACCCGACCGTGGCCACGGTGATGATCGCCCAGTACATGCTCAACGGAATGTTGTCGAAGCCGTTGGCGGGCCCCTCGATCACGTACATCACCGCGCCCGCGATCACCACGATCGTGAGCACCGCGGAGATGAAGACGAAGATCTTGCGACGGCTGCGCCACAGCGCGCGGGCGAGCACCCCGCTTTCCTCCACGTAGCGGGTCAGCTTGAGGATCCGGAACAGGCGCAGGATGCGCAGGATCCGCACCACCAGCAGGCTCTGGCTGCCGGGCAGCAGCAGCGACAGGTAGGTCGGCAGGATCGACAGCAGGTCGATCACCCCCCAGATGCTCAAGGCGTAGCGCAGCGGCCGGCGCACCACCAGCAGCCGCAATACGTACTCGGCGGTGAACAGCAGGGTGAACGCCCATTCCAGGCGATAGAGCAGGCGCGCGTGCCCGTGGTGGATCGAGGCCACGCTGTCCAGCATCACCGCCAGCACGCTGGCGAGGATTGCGACGACCAGCAGCAGATCGAAATTCCGCGATATCGGGGTGTCGTGCCGATAGATGATGTCGAACCAGGTGCGGCGCCAGCCGGTCTGGCTGGCGGGCTCGAGGTGCGGGGCGGGCCCCGCGCGGGTGGCCGTGTTCATCGGCCAATTGTGCCGCAGGCGTGGTGAGGGCGAGAATGCGCCATCCCCGGGGCCGCTGATCATGCCGAACCAAACCCATTCTCCGCTGGCGCTCGCCGCCCGCTACCTGCCGGTGTATCGGCAGCGCGAGCTGCTGCTCGAACGCGGCCTCGGCTCCAGGTTGTGGGACAGCGAAGGCCGCGAGTACGTCGATTTCGCCGCCGGCATCGCCGTGTGCGGGCTCGGGCACGGGGATCCGGACCTGCTGGCCGCGCTGCAGGAGCAGGCCGGCCGGCTCTGGCATACCAGCAACGTCTTCCACAGCGAGCCGCCGCTGCGACTGGCCGATGAGCTGGTGGCGGCCTCGCGCTTCGCCGCCCGGGTCTTCCTGTGCAATTCCGGGGCCGAGGCCAACGAGGCGGCGATCAAGCTGGTGCGTAAATGGGCGGCGGCGCAGGGCAGAGCGCCGGAGCGGCGCACCATCCTCACCTTCCGCGGCTCGTTCCACGGCCGGACCCTGGCCGCGGTGACCGCCACCGCGCAGCCGAAGTACCAGGCCGGCTACGAGCCGCTGCCGGGCGGTTTCCGCTACCTCGACTTCAACGACGTGGCGGCGCTGGAAGCGGCGATGGCGGGCGGCGACGTGGCCGCGGTCATGCTCGAGCCGGTGCAGGGCGAGGGCGGGGTGATGCCTGCCGCGCCCGGCTTCCTGCAGGCGGCGCGCGCGCTGTGCGACCGCCATCGCGCGCTGCTGGTGCTGGACGAGATCCAGTGCGGGATGGGCCGCACCGGTGGCCTGTTCGCGCATTGGCAGGACGGGGTGACCCCGGACATCGTCACCCTGGCCAAGGCGCTTGGCGGGGGCTTTCCGATCGGCGCGATGCTGGCCGGCCCGGAGGTGGCCGAGGTGATGGGGTTCGGCGACCACGGCACCACCTTCGGCGGCAACCCCCTGGCCGCGGCGGTGGCGCGGGTGGCGCTGCGCAAGCTCGGCTCGGCGGAGATCCAGGCCAACGTCGCGCGGCAGGGCGCAGCGCTGCGCGCCGGGCTCGCCGCGCTGGACGACCAGCTCGGTCTTTTCACCGAGGTGCGTGGGCGCGGGCTGATGCTGGGGGCGGTGCTGGCGCCGGATGTGGCCGGGCGCGCCGCCGAGATCCTCGACCATGCCGCTGCCGAAGGCCTGCTGCTGCTGCAGGCGGGGCCGGACGTGTTGCGCTTCGTGCCGCCGCTGAACATCGGCGACGCCGACATCGCCGACGGCCTGCAGCGGCTGGGCGCCGCGCTGCGCGCGCTGCGGCGCTGAGCCCGCACCGCCGGCCGCGCAGGGGCGTCCGCCGAGATCAGAGCGCGGCGAGCGCCTGGCGCAGGTCTCCGATCAGATCCTCGACGTGTTCCAGGCCGACCGACAATCGCAGCAGCCCGGGCGGCGACACCGGCCGATCGCCTTCCACCGAGGCGCGGTGTTCCACCAGCGACTCGCAGCCGCCCAGCGAGGTGGCATTGGTGAACAGCCGCAGCGCGCCGGCCAGCGCGAGCGCGGCATCGCGGCCGTCGCGCAGCTCGATGCTGAGCATGCCGCCGGCATCGGCCATCTGCCGCGTGGCGGCCGCGTGTCCGGGGTGAGAAGCGAGCCCGGGATAGTGGACCTCTTCGACCTGGGGCTGGCCCGCGAGGAACTCCGCCACCCGCCGCGCGTTGGCGCAGTGCATCGCCATCCGCGCCGGCAGCGAGCGGCAGCCGCGCAGCGTCAGCCAGGCGCTGAACGGTGCCAGCGTCGCCCCGGTCACGTGCAGCCGGTGCGCCACCCGCGCGAACAGCGCATCGGTCCGGGCGAACGCCAGGGCCCCGCCCAGTACGTCGCTGTGCCCGCCGAAGTACTTGGTGGTCGAGTGCATCACGATGTCGGCGCCCAGCGCCAACGGCCGCTGCAGCACCGGCGTTGCGAAGGTGTTGTCGCAGGCGAGCAGCGCGCCGTGCTCGTGGGCGATGGCCGCCAGCGCCGCGATGTCGCTCACCTCCAGCAGCGGATTGGACGGCGTTTCCGCCCAGATCATGGCCACCCCCGCACCGCAGGAGGCACGCACCGCCCCTGGATCGGTGGTGTCGACGGCCACCGCCTCGATTCCCCTGGCCGGCAGGAACTCGGCCGCGAGCACCCGCAGGCCGGTGTAGCAGTCGCGCGGAATCAGGATCCTGGCTCCGGGCTCGAGCGACTCGAGCAGCGCCGAGATCGCCGCCATGCCCGAAGCGAAGGTCAACGCCTTCTCGGCGCCCTCCAGCGCGCAGATCGCGGTTCGCAGGCGGTCGTTGGTCGGGTCGCCCTCGCGCTGGTATTCGTAGCCGGCGATCCGCTCGGCAGCGGGTCCGTGGCGGAAGGTGGTGGCCAGGTGGATCGGCGGCGAGAGCGCGCCGGTGGCGGCATCGGCGTCGCCGCCGGCGTGGATGGCAAGGGTTTCCAGGCGCATGGATCGGTTCCGTGGGCGGGCCGTCCGCGGGCTGCGTCCGGTCCGGGAGAAGCTAGCCGATCCCGGCGCCCGCTGCGCGCTCGCCCGGGTCCGGCTGGAGCGCGAAGCCGTGGCGGCGCAACGCATCGCCCAGGCCCGCCGCGTCGGCCACGCACTCGGCGCGCAGGCCCACCGCCCGCGCGCCGGCGACGTTGGCGGGCTTGTCGTCGAGGAACAGCGCGTGTTCGGGCGGGACACCGAAATGCCTCAGCGCGTGGTGGAAGATCGCCGCGTCCGGCTTGCGCATGCGCAGCGCACCCGAACACAGCACCGCGCCCTCCAGCGCCGGAAAGAGCGGGGCCAGCAGCGTCCGGCAGGCGACGGCGAGCAGCGCGCCGTTGTTGGTCAACACCCCGACCCGCGCCTGGGCGGCCACCGACCGGGCCAGCGCGAGCACCGCCGGATCCACGCGGCTGCCCGCCAGCCGCGAGGCGATCCACCGGGTCTCGTCGACCGGCGCGCCCAGGCCGTCGCCGAGCCGGGCGAGATAGGTCGCCGTGTCGATCAGCCCGGCGTCGTATTCGTCTTCGAGCCCGGACTCGAAGAGCACCGCGGAGACGCGCTCGCCGGACACCCCGCAACACCCCGCCAGATGGGCGATACGCGCCTGGTGCGAGTAGCTGGCCAGGACGTCGTCGAAGTCGAACAGCACCAGCCGGGGCGGCGCGCCCCCGGTCATTGGCGGACGGCGGCGAACGCGGCGCGCGCAGCCTCGATCGTTTCGGCGACGATCGCCTCGTCGTGGGCGGCGGAGACGAAGCCCGCCTCGAACGCCGACGGCGCCAGGAACACCCCGCGGCCGAGCATGGCGCGGAAGAATCGCGCGAACGCGGCGGCGTCGCAGGCCACCGCGCCGGCGTAGCTGTCGACCATCGGCGATTCGGTGAAGAACATGCCGAACATCGCGCCGACCCGGTTGCTGGTGAACGGCACGCCGGCCTCCTGCGCCGCCGCCTCCAGCCCGTCGCACAGCGCGTTGGCCGTCGCCTCCAGGCGCTGGTGGAAGCCGGGCTCCTGCACCAGCTCCAGCATCGCCAGCCCCGCGGCCATCGCCACCGGATTGCCGCTCAGGGTGCCGGCCTGGTAGACCGGCCCGGCTGGCGAGACCTGCTCCATCAGCTCGCGGCGGCCGCCGTAGGCGCCCACCGGCATGCCGCCGCCGATGATCTTGCCGAAGGTGGTGAGGTCCGGCGCCACGCCGTAGCGCGCCTGCGCCCCGCCGAGCGCGACGCGGAATCCGGTCATCACCTCGTCGAAGATCAGCACCGCGCCGTGGCGGGTGCAGAGCTCGCGCAGGTGCCGCAGATAGCCCTCGCGCGGCGGCAGGCAGTTGGCGTTGCCCACCACCGGCTCGATGATCAGCCCGGCGATGTCGTCGCCGGAGCGGTCGAACAGCGCGCTGGCGGCGTCGAAATCGTTGTAGGGGAGGGTCAGGGTGAGGTCGGCCAGCGCCTTCGGCACGCCGGGCGAGTCGGGCACGCCGAAAGTCAGCGCGCCGCTGCCCGCCTTGACCAGGAACGAGTCGCCATGGCCGTGGTAGCAGCCTTCGAACTTGACGATCCGCGCCCGTCCGGTGGCGCCGCGCGCCAGCCGGATCGCCGACAGCGTCGCCTCGGTGCCGGAATTGACCATCCGTACCATTTCGCAGGACGGCACCAGCCGGGTCAGGGTCTCGGCCATGGTCACCTCGGCGGGGCAGGGCGCGCCGAAGGAGAGCCCGTCGCGGGCCGCACGCTCGACTGCCTCGCGCACCCGCGGGTGGTTGTGGCCGGTGATCATCGGGCCCCAGGAGCCCACGTAGTCGATGTAGCGGTTGCCGTCGACGTCGAACAGGAACGGGCCGTCGGCGCGGGCGACGAAGAACGGGTCGCCGCCGACCGACCTGAACGCCCGCACGGGAGAATTCACCCCGCCGGGCATCAGCTCGCGGGCGCGGGCGAAAAGGGCGTTCGAGCGCTGCTGTTTCATCGATCGGGTCCTGTGGCGGAGCGTTGGCGGCGCCCGCCGGGGGCGGAGGCACCGGGCGGAGGCGTCAGGGCGGCGCCGGAGCATCGAAGCACTGCCGCAGGGCGCGCGCCGCGGCCGGCGGGTCGGGAGCGTCGAACACGGCGCCGATCACCGCCACCAGGTCCGCGCCCGCCGCCACCAGCGGGGCTGCATTGTCGGCGGTGACGCCGCCGATCGCCACCCGCGGCAGCGCCCAGCAGGCGGCCGCGCGCAGCAATCGCGCATCGGCGCGGCGCGTGGTGATCTTGCTGCGGGTGGGGTGGAAGGCGCCGAAGGCGAGATAGCTGGCACCGGCTGCGGCCGCGCGCGCCGCGCGCTCCAGGTCGTCGTAGCACGACACGCCGACCAGGGCGCCGGCGCCCAGCGCCTGGCGCGCCGTCGCCGGGTCGGCATCGTCCTCTCCGAGGTGGACGCCGTCGGCCGCGACCGCGCGCGCCAGCGCCAGGTCGTCGTTGACGATCAGCGGTACGCCGGCCGCGGCGCAGCGCGCCCGCAGGGCGAGGGCCTGTTCCCGGCGCAGTGCCGCGCCCGCGGCCTTGTTGCGGTACTGCAGCCATGTTGCCGCGCCCAGCACCGCGTCGACCCGACGCAGCAGCCGCGCGGTGTCGGGGTCGTCCGGGGTGATCAGGTAGAGGCCCCGGGGCGCGGCGCTGGATCCGTTCATGCACGTTGGTTCCGATATCTGCCTTCAGGTGGGACAATGGCGCATCCCGCACCGCAGCGCATCACCGGATGAACCAGCCCGTCTCGCAGGCCGCCGCCTACCGCACCTGGATGTGCGTCGTCTGCGGCTACATCTACGACGAGGCCGCGGGGCTGCCCGAGGAGGGGATCGCCCCGGGCACGCGCTGGGAGGACGTGCCCGCGGACTGGACCTGCCCCGACTGCGGCGTCACCAAGGACGATTTCGAGATGATGCCGCTGTAGCGTAGCCGCGCCGCCCCGGGTCGCCGGCTCAATTGAGCCGGCCGGGATCGGTGCTGGCCTCGATGAGGTACTCACGCACCGCCGGCGCGTCCGGCGCGTCCGGCGCCAGCAGCAGGTAGCGCCCGAGATCCTGGCGCGCGCCGCGGCGGTAGTCGAGCTGCAGGTAGCCGAGCCCGCGGTCGCGCAGCGCTTCGGCGTCCTCGGGCAGGAGCTTGAGCACGCGATCGGCGCAGCGCACAGCCCTGGCCCAGTCGCCGCGCTCGGCGTAGACCCCGTGCAGATTGCGCAGCATTCGCGTGAGGATCGCCCGGTGCGAGGCGGGATGCAGGATCTGCTGCAGGACGTGGTCGTCGATGGCGTTGCCGCCCACGTGCGGACGCGCGCGCTCGCGCAGCTCGTCCACGTCCAGCGGGCGCCCGCGGTTGAACGGGTCCATCACCAGCAGCCCGTCGTCGACCGGCAGCCGCACCAGGAAATGCCCGGGGAACGACACCCCGTCCAGCGGCATGCCCAGGCGCCTGGCGACTTCCATCTGCACCAGCGCCAGCGAGATCGGGATTCCCAGGCGCCGCTCGAAGACCTCGTTGAGGTAGCTGTTGCGCGGGTCGTAGTACTCGTCGTGGTTGCCGCTGTAGCCGACCTCGTCGAACAGGTACTCGTTGATCGCGAGCATCTTCAGCGGCCACAGCGGGATCGCCTCGATGCGTGGGCGTAGCTGCGCGACGTGGCGCTGCAGGACGCCGTCGTACTGGCAGGGGTCGAGATCGGGATACTCGTCGCGCGCGATCAGCAGCGCAGTGCCCAGCAGCGGGACGGAAGCGTCGTCGAGGGCGGCCAGCCTGTCCCAGTCCGGCAGCGGGGATTCGTGGTCCATGGTCCAAGCCTGCGCCGGGCGCAGGCGTTGCGCAAGGCGCCGATTCAGCGATCGGCGATGCCCGGGCCGAGCCGCAGCGATTCGCCATCGCTCAGGCCGAGCCGGGCCGCTTCGCCCGCGTTCAGTTCCAGCACGTAGCGCGCCGGTCCCGCGCTCGGGTACGCGGGGCAACCGACGCCGCTGGTGCAGGGCGGCACGTCGCGCTGCTGCGAGACCAGCCGCAGGCCATCATCGAAATACAGGATGTCGAGCGGTATGCGGGTGTTCTTCATCCAGTAGGCCTGGCGCTCCTCGCGCTCGTGGATGAACAGCATCCCCCGGTCTTCCGCCAAGGCGTCGCGGAACATCAGGCCGCGGGCGCGCGAGTGGTCGTCGGCGGCGATCTCCACCCCGTAGCGGCGCCCCCCCAGCTCGACCCAGGGTTCGCCGGCGCCGGCGCAGGCGGCGCACAGGAGCAGCAGCAGCGGCAGCAGGTTCAGGTTTCGCATCTGGTGGCGTGTCCGGGCGCGGGGCGGGTCCGGGCGACCTTCCTGCAGGCGTCCGGCGGCGTCAAGGGGGACGTTGGTCGAGAGTTGAGCGTACCCCCTTCCCAGGCCCCCGCAACCCGTGCACAATGCGCCCCCCGCCACGGCGCGGCCGGCACGTCGGCCACCGCAGCGGGGCGAAGAATCGGCCATCACGAGGTGTTGACGTTCTTCGAAACCGCGCTAGAATGTGCGGCTCCCTCGACGGGAACGCCTCCGGGCCGAACGTTGAACGGATGGCAGGGTCGCCCCGAAAAAGGGTGTTGACGAAAGCCAAAGTCGCGCTAAGATGGGCGGCTCACCTCGACGGAAGTCGAGGTTCGCGGAACCAGGCGCTGAGGCCGGTCCCGGAAGTTCTTTGACAGTGTGCGCAGGTGACTTGTGCGGGCGTCTGGCGGGTGGATGACCATCCAACTTGCAGACGTTCGTAACAGAGCAACAAGTCAATTCAAATGCATGCAAATGCAAGCGAGTAATTTGGGGCTCAGGAGCGACGACTGCACTCAAGCTATTGGCCGAGTCCTTCGGGGCGAAGCCGCAAAACTTAAGTGAAGAGTTTGATCCTGGCTCAGAGTGAACGCTGGCGGCAGGCCTAACACATGCAAGTCGAACGGCAGCGCGGAGGAGCTTGCTCCTCTGGCGGCGAGTGGCGAACGGGTGAGTAATGCATCGGAATCTGCCCAGTCGTGGGGGATAACGTAGGGAAACTTACGCTAATACCGCATACGACCTTCGGGTGAAAGCAGGGGATCTTCGGACCTTGCGCGATTGGATGAGCCGATGTCGGATTAGCTAGTTGGCGGGGTAAAGGCCCACCAAGGCGACGATCCGTAGCTGGTCTGAGAGGATGATCAGCCACACTGGAACTGAGACACGGTCCAGACTCCTACGGGAGGCAGCAGTGGGGAATATTGGACAATGGGCGCAAGCCTGATCCAGCCATGCCGCGTGGGTGAAGAAGGCCTTCGGGTTGTAAAGCCCTTTTGTTGGGAAAGAAAAGCAATCGGTTAATACCCGGTTGTTCTGACGGTACCCAAAGAATAAGCACCGGCTAACTTCGTGCCAGCAGCCGCGGTAATACGAAGGGTGCAAGCGTTACTCGGAATTACTGGGCGTAAAGCGTGCGTAGGTGGTTCGTTAAGTCTGATGTGAAAGCCCTGGGCTCAACCTGGGAATTGCATTGGATACTGGCGGGCTAGAGTACGGTAGAGGGTGGCGGAATTCCCGGTGTAGCAGTGAAATGCGTAGAGATCGGGAGGAACATCCGTGGCGAAGGCGGCCACCTGGACCAGTACTGACACTGAGGCACGAAAGCGTGGGGAGCAAACAGGATTAGATACCCTGGTAGTCCACGCCCTAAACGATGCGAACTGGATGTTGGGTTCAACTAGGAACTCAGTATCGAAGCTAACGCGTTAAGTTCGCCGCCTGGGGAGTACGGTCGCAAGACTGAAACTCAAAGGAATTGACGGGGGCCCGCACAAGCGGTGGAGTATGTGGTTTAATTCGATGCAACGCGAAGAACCTTACCTGGCCTTGACATGCACGGAACTTTCCAGAGATGGATTGGTGCCTTCGGGAACCGTGACACAGGTGCTGCATGGCTGTCGTCAGCTCGTGTCGTGAGATGTTGGGTTAAGTCCCGCAACGAGCGCAACCCTTGTCCTTAGTTGCCAGCACGTAATGGTGGGAACTCTAAGGAGACCGCCGGTGACAAACCGGAGGAAGGTGGGGATGACGTCAAGTCATCATGGCCCTTACGGCCAGGGCTACACACGTACTACAATGGGAAGGACAGAGGGCTGCAAACCCGCGAGGGCAAGCCAATCCCAGAAACCTTCTCTCAGTCCGGATCGGAGTCTGCAACTCGACTCCGTGAAGTCGGAATCGCTAGTAATCGCAGATCAGCATTGCTGCGGTGAATACGTTCCCGGGCCTTGTACACACCGCCCGTCACACCATGGGAGTTTGTTGCACCAGAAGCAGGTAGCCTAACCGCAAGGGGGGCGCTTGCCACGGTGTGGCAGATGACTGGGGTGAAGTCGTAACAAGGTAGCCGTATCGGAAGGTGCGGCTGGATCACCTCCTTTAGAGAACCGGACGGCACTCGCCTGTCCAGGCGTCCGCACAAGTGACCTGCATCCAGTAGTTCCCGGCGACATGCCACGACATGCCCGTCGAGGGAGCGTCCCTTACGGGGCCATAGCTCAGCTGGGAGAGCACCTGCTTTGCAAGCAGGGGGTCGTCGGTTCGATCCCGACTGGCTCCACCACGCTCCCCGGCATGCGGACTCCTTCGCGGCAGCGGCCCACCTGGCCGGTGCCCGGGACGAGCATCTTCGGGTCTGTAGCTCAGGTGGTTAGAGCGCACCCCTGATAAGGGTGAGGTCGGTGGTTCGAGTCCTCCCAGACCCACCATCGATGCGAGCCCGCTAGAAGTACTGGATGACCTGCACACACTCAAGAATTGATACGCAGCGGCGCTGAAGCCGTTGCGATGATCTTTGAAAATCGGGATGTAGCGAAGCGTTTGAGACGAATGTCCAGACGTGTCGTAGAGGCTAAGGCGGGGGCTTCGAGCCCCTGAAACTTGAATGTCGTTGATATTCGCAACGATGTGGCCCCGAGGCGACTTGGGGTTATATGGTCAAGCGAATAAGCGCACACGGTGGATGCCTTGGCGGTCAGAGGCGATGAAGGACGTGGCAGCCTGCGAAAAGTGTCGGGGAGCTGGCAACAAGCTTTGATCCGGCAATGTCCGAATGGGGAAACCCACCTCGCAAGAGGTATCGTGCAGTGAATACATAGCTGTACGAGGCGAACGCGGTGAACTGAAATATCTAAGTAACCGTAGGAAAAGAAATCAACCGAGATTCCCTGAGTAGCGACGAGCGAACGGGGAGCAGCCCAAAAGTCGAATTGGTTCTAGCAAAACAGTCTGGAAAGACTGGCCATAGAAGGTGACAGCCCTGTATGCGAAAGGGCCATTTCGATGAAAAGTGAGTAGGGCGGGGCACGTGAAACCCTGTCTGAACATGGGGGGACCATCCTCCAAGGCTAAATACTCCTGACCGACCGATAGTGAACCAGTACCGTGAGGGAAAGGCGAAAAGAACCCCGGCGAGGGGAGTGAAATAGACCCTGAAACCGTGTGCGTACAAGCAGTAGGAGCCCTTCGGGGTGACTGCGTACCTTTTGTATAATGGGTCAGCGACTTACTGTTCGTGGCGAGCTTAACCGTATAGGGGAGGCGAAGGGAAACCGAGTCTGATAAGGGCGCATAGTCGCGGGCAGTAGACCCGAAACCGGGTGATCTAGTCATGCCCAGGGTGAAGGTTGAGTAACATCAACTGGAGGCCCGAACCCACTCCCGTTGCAAAGGTAGGGGATGAGGTGTGATTAGGAGTGAAAAGCTAATCGAACCCGGAGATAGCTGGTTCTCCTCGAAAGCTATTTAGGTAGCGCCTCATGTGAATCCTCTCGGGGGTAGAGCACTGTTATGGCTAGGGGGTCATCGCGACTTACCAAACCATGGCAAACTCCGAATACCGAGACGGACTGCATGGGAGACACACGGCGGGTGCTAACGTCCGTCGTGAAAAGGGAAACAACCCAGACCCACAGCTAAGGTCCCAAATTCATCGCTAAGTGGGAAACGATGTGGAAAGGCACAGACAGCCAGGAGGTTGGCTTAGAAGCAGCCACCCTTTAAAGAAAGCGTAATAGCTCACTGGTCGAGTCGGTCTGCGCGGAAGATTTAACGGGGCTAAGCGATGAACCGAAGCTTGGGGTGCACAAACTTGTTTGTGCGCGGTAGAGGAGCGTTCCGTAAGCCGTTGAAGGTGGATTGAGAAGTCTGCTGGAGGTATCGGAAGTGCGAATGCTGACATGAGTAACGATAATGCGGGTGAAAAGCCCGCACGCCGAAAGCCTAAGGTTTCCTTGCGCAACGTTAATCGGCGCAGGGTGAGTCGGCCCCTAAGGCGAGGCAGAAATGCGTAGTCGATGGGAAGCTGGTTAATATTCCAGCACCTCGCATAAGTGCGATGGGGGGACGGAGAAGGGTAGGTGTACCGGGCGTTGGTTGTCCCGGGGAAAGGAGGTAGGTTTGGGGCTTAGGCAAATCCGGGCCCCTTCAAGACCGAGCACCGAGACGAGTCCTATTGGACGAAGTCACTGATCCCACGCTTCCAGGAAAAGCCCCTAAGCTTCAGCTTATGCAGACCGTACCGTAAACCGACACAGGTGGGCAGGATGAGAATTCTCAGGCGCTTGAGAGAACTCGGGTGAAGGAACTAGGCAACATAGCACCGTAACTTCGGGAGAAGGTGCGCCCTTGGTCGTGGCCCATGCGGGCTATAGCGATCGAGGGCCGCAGTGACCAGGCCGCTGCGACTGTTTATCAAAAACACAGGACTCTGCAAACACGAAAGTGGACGTATAGGGTCTGACGCCTGCCCGGTGCCGGAAGGTTAATTGATGGGGTCAGCCGCAAGGCGAAGCTCTTGATCGAAGCCCCGGTAAACGGCGGCCGTAACTATAACGGTCCTAAGGTAGCGAAATTCCTTGTCGGGTAAGTTCCGACCTGCACGAATGGCGTAACGATGGCGGCGCTGTCTCCACCCGAGACTCAGTGAAATTGAAATCGCTGTGAAGATGCAGCGTTCCCGTGGCAAGACGGAAAGACCCCGTGAACCTTTACTATAGCTTTACACTGAACGTTGAGTTCGTCTGTGTAGGATAGGTGGGAGGCTTTGAAGCGATGGCGCCAGCTGTCGTGGAGCCAACCTTGAAATACCACCCTGTCGTGCTTGACGTTCTAACCTGGGCCCGTAATCCGGGTCGGGGACCGTGTATGGTGGGTAGTTTGACTGGGGCGGTCTCCTCCCAAAGAGTAACGGAGGAGCACGAAGGTACGCTCAGCGCGGTCGGACATCGCGCACTGTGTGCAAAGGCATAAGCGTGCTTGACTGCAAGATCGACGGATCAAGCAGGTACGAAAGTAGGTCTTAGTGATCCGGTGGTTCTGTATGGAAGGGCCATCGCTCAACGGATAAAAGGTACTCCGGGGATAACAGGCTGATACCGCCCAAGAGTTCATATCGACGGCGGTGTTTGGCACCTCGATGTCGGCTCATCACATCCTGGGGCTGTAGTCGGTCCCAAGGGTATGGCTGTTCGCCATTTAAAGTGGTACGCGAGCTGGGTTCAGAACGTCGTGAGACAGTTCGGTCCCTATCTGCCATGGGCGTTGGAGATTTGAGAGGGGCTGCTCCTAGTACGAGAGGACCGGAGTGGACGAACCTCTGGTGTTCCGGTTGTCACGCCAGTGGCACTGCCGGGTAGCTATGTTCGGAAACGATAACCGCTGAAAGCATCTAAGCGGGAAGCGTGCCTCAAGATGAGATCTCCCGGGAGCTTGACTCCCCTAAAGGAACCATCAAGACCAGGTGGTTGATAGGCTGGGTGTGTAAGCACAGCAATGTGTTGAGCTAACCAGTACTAATGATCCGTGCGGCTTGACCATATAACCTCAAGTGGCCTTGGACTCGACGACGCGTCGACGTTCGGACCAGAGCTTCGCTACGTCCCACCCTACGAGAGCGTGAGCGCGATCGTTTCCTCGGCAACCGCCTTGGGAGCGACCCGCGACCCTCCACCCTCTCCCTGGTGATAATAGCTGCGTGGAACCACCCGATCCCATTCCGAACTCGGAAGTGAAACGCGTACGCGCCGATGGTAGTGTGCACTCAGCATGCGAGAGTAGGTCATCGCCAGGGTTTTTACCCCGGAAACCCCGCAGCCTGGCTGCGGGGTTTCTTTTTTGCCCGCTTCGGGCTCAGAGGATCTGCGGCGGCTCGCCGCCGACGATGACGACGTCGGCCGGGCGGCGTGCGAACAGGCCCACGGCGACCACGCCCGGGATCTGGTTGAGCTCGCGTTCGACGACCATGGGGTCGGTGATCGAAAGGCCGTGTATGTCCAGGATCCAGTTGCCGTTGTCGGTGACCACGCCCTCGCGCCAGACCGGCTGGCCTCCTGTCGCAGCGAGAATCGCCCTGGCGACCAGGCTGCGGGCCATCGGGATCACTTCTACCGGCAGCGGAAAACGGCCCAGCACGCGAACCCGCTTGGCCGGGTCGATGATGCAGACGAAACGCGTGCTCGCTTCGGCGATGATCTTCTCGCGAGTCAGTGCTGCGCCGCCGCCCTTGATGAGCCGCTTCTGCGGATCGCACTCGTCGGCGCCGTCCACATAGAGCGGTAGCGGCCCGATCGCGTTCAGGTCCACGACCTCGATGCCGTGGCTTCGCAGGCGTTCGCTGCTCTGCTCTGAGCTGGATACGGCGCCTGCGATCCGATCGCGGATCCGCCCGAGCGCGTCGATGAAGTATCCCACGGTCGATCCGGTGCCGACCCCCACGATCATGCCTTCTTCGACGTACTCGATGGCCTTTTCGCCGGCGAGGCGTTTCGCTTCGGACATGGCGGCTCCGTCATTCCAGGGCGAGCAGGAGTTTCCATTGCGTGGCGGTCACCGGCAACACCGAGAGTCGCGTGCCCCTGCGGATCAACGCGAAATCCTCGCCCAGCCGCCCCGCGTGGGCGCGGATCTCGTCCAAGGGGACGGGCCGCCGCAGCTTGCGCACGAAGCCCACGTCGACCAGGAACCAACGCGGCTCCTCGCGCTTGGACTTCTCGTCGAAGTACTTGGAGCGGCGGTCGAACTGGGTCGGGTCGGGATAGGCGGCCGAAGCCACCTCGGCGACGCCGTAGATGCCCGGAACGGCGGTGCTGGAGTGATAGAACAGGACCCCATCCCCCGGCTGCATGCCATCGCGCATGAAGTTGCGCGCCTGGTAGTTGCGTACGCCGGTCCAGGGCTCGACGCCGACGCGCTCGAGGTCGTCGATGGAGAAATCGTCGGGTTCCGACTTCATCAGCCAATAGCGTTTTCGAGTCGTCATGCGGGGCCCGTGCACGGATAGGTGGCGGATTCTGTGCAGATCGCGTCCAGCGGGACATCCCAGCCCGCCACGGCCAGCGCCGCGACCCGCTGCGCCTCGAACGCCGCGCCGACCAGGCGCGGCGGCGCGGCGGTGTCGCGGCGGAAGGCGAAGGTGCGATCGTACCAGCCGGCCCCCATGCCGAGCCGGTTGCCGCTGGTATCGAAGCCGACCAGCGGCAGAATCGCCAGCGAGAGCGCGTCGGCGTCGAGCAACGAGCTCCGCGCGACCTCCGGCTCCGGAATCCCGTAGCGGTTGGTGACGAGGGGATCGCCCGGACGCCACGGCGCGAAGCGCAGGCGCGCATCGTCGCAAAGGACCGGGAGGCAATAGGCCAGCGCGGGTGGCAACCGCAGTTGCCAGGCGTGCAGGGCGATCTCGCCGTCGTTGGCCCAGTACCCCGCGGCATATCCGCGATCGGGCAGGCCCGGCAATGCCAGCAGGCGCTGGGCGAGCGCTTCGGCCGCGGCGATCCGGCCGGCGGCGGGAATGGCGCGGCGCCGTTCGCGCAGCTCACGGCGCAGGGCCGTGCGGTCGTCGGTCATCGGGCGGAATGCAGGCAAGCCAAACGGGATTGTGCCCGGCCGCGGGCGCCCGGCAAAGCCCGCCCCGCCGACGATCGTGCCGCGGGGCGCGGCCTGTCGGGCGTCGCGGCGAAAAAAGGTACGTCCTCCGCCATGGCGATGCGCGCCAAACGACCTTGAACCCGGGGTTCAAGTGGGAACGCCGGGTTTCCATCGGGCTTCCCGCTGCGAGGCGGACATGCACACCCGGAAACCGCTGCGTCCCCGAGGTCGTCATTAAGGGACAAGGCGAATGTTTGCGCACGCCGTCGAACACGGCAGAGGACGCAACGCCAGTATAGCCCGCACGGCGGTTTCGCCAAGTCCGTTTGTCGGGCGCTGGGGGGCTCGATTGCGCTGCCGTTCAAGTCGGCCGCCCAGGCCGGCGAACGGCGCATCGGCGCGGCTGGTTGCGCCGCGCGCAGCGGTCGCGGATCCGTCAGCCCGCTTCCGCCGCGGCATCGAGCCTGCGCTGCAGTTCCGTCACTGCCCGCGCCAGGTCCCGCTCGCGCTGTCCCTGCTCGTTGCGCAACTGCTCGAGTTCATGGGCGAGGTTGAGCGCGGCCAGAACGGCCACGCGATCGACGGCCGCCATGCGGTTCGCGCCGCGTACTTCGCGCATCCGCGCGTCGAGCAGGCGGGCAGCCGACATCAGCGCATCGCGCCCTTCGGTCTCGACGCCGACGGTGTACTCGCGGTCCAGCACCCGCACGTTGACCGGTTCGGTCGCGCTCATGTGTGCTGCTCCAGGGACTTGAGCCGGGCGATCATCGCCTCGACGCGAGAGCGGGCCTGCTCGTTCTTGGCCAGCAGTTGCGAGCGGTCGCTGGCGAGCTGCTCGTGCTGCTGCCTCAGGCTGCGATTCTCGTCGGTCAGCCGGTGGACGCGATCGACCAGTTCGTCGATGCGCGCGACCATGGCGTGCAGCTGGGCGATCGGATCCTGGCTTTCCATCACGGCAAGATAGGCAGGGGGCGGGGGGCGGTCAAGGCGAGATCGCCGGCAGCGGGCGGCCGGCGCCCTGCGCCTGGGTCCAGTTGCGGATGAAGGCCAGGCAGGCATGGGGGTCGAGCGGCTGGGCCAGCCAGAAGCCCTGGATCTCGTCGCAGCGGTGTTGCGACAGGAACCGCAGTTGCGCCTCGGTCTCCACCCCCTCGGCGACCACGTTCAGGCCGAGCGAGTGCGCCATGGTGATCACCGTGCTGGTGATGGCGGCGTCCTCCGGGTCGTGGCTGAGGTCGTCGATGAAGGCCTTGTCGATCTTGATCGTGGTGATCGGCAGCCGCTTGAGGTAGGCCAGCGACGAGTAGCCGGTTCCGAAGTCGTCGATCGCCAGCGAGACCCCGATGGCCCGGAACGCCTGCAGCTTGGCGGCGGTCTGCTCGGCATTGGCCATGAGCACGCTTTCGGTCAGCTCCAGCTCCAGCGCCTCGGGCGCCAGACCCACATCGCCCAGGACCCGTCGTACCACCTCCGGAAAATCGCCGCGCAGCAACTGCAGGACCGAGACGTTGACGGCCACCGTCAGGCCGCCGACTCCGTGCTGCTGCCAGCGGCGCAGGGTCAGGCAGGCCTCGCGCAGCACCCACTCGCCGATTTCCAGGATCAGACCGCTTTCCTCCGCCAGCGGGATGAAGTCCGCGGGCGCGATCTCGCCGTGCTCGTCGCTCGACCAGCGCAGCAACGCCTCCACCCCGGTGATCCTCGAGTCGGCAAGGGCCAGCCGCGGCTGGAAGGCCAGCCGCAGCTCGCCGCGGTCGAGCACCTTGCGCAGCGCGCCCGAAAGCGTCGCACGCTGCCGCGTCGCCACGTCCATCGCGTCGTCGTAGCGCATGAAGGTGCGGCGCCCGGCGGCCTTGGCCTGGTACATCGCGGTGTCGGCGCGCTTGAGCAGCGCGGTCGGGACATGGCCGTGGTCGGGGTACAGGCTGATTCCGATGGAAGGGGAGATCGCGATCTCCTGGCGTTCGTCCAGCAGCAACGGGGCCTCGAAGGCCATGATGATCTCGCGCGCCGTGCGCTCGGCGGCCTCGGGCGTCTCCAGGTTCTCGAGCACCACCGTGAACTCGTCGCCCGACAGGCGCGCCACGGTATGGTGCTGGCCCACGGTGTCCTGCAGACGCTTGGCGGCCGCGCGCAGGATACGGTCGCCGGCGGCATGGCCGAGCGAGTCGTTGATGTCCTTGAAGCGGTCCAGGTCCAGGAACAGCACGGCGATGCGGCTGTCCTGGCGGCGGGCCCGTACGATCGCGCGCGACAGCCGTTCCGACAGCAGCGCCCGGTTCGGCAGGTTGGTCAGGGTGTCGAAGTTCGCCAGGTAGCGAAGCTCCTGCTCGGCGCGCTTCTGGCGGGTGATGTCGTTGAGCACGGTGACGTAGAGCAGCTCGCTCTCGTGGCCACCGGACACCACGCTGGCTTCGATCGAGCAGAGGAATTCCTCGCCGTCCTTGCGCCGCTGCCACATTTCCCCGGTCCAGCGGCCGTGGCGCGCGAGCTGCCCCCGGATGTGGCCGTAGAAGGCGGCGTCGTGCTGGGTGCTGTCGAGCAGGTCGGCGTTGGCGCCGATGACCTCGTGCTCCTCGTAGCCGGTGATGCGCAGGAAAGCGGGGTTGACCGACACGAAATGGAAATCGCGATCGACCACCGACACCGCCTCGCTCATGCTGTGCAGCACTTCGCTGGCGATGCGGCGGTCGCGGTCCGCCTGGCGGCTGCCGGTGATGTTGAGCGCGGTGCCCGCCACGCGCAGGGCGCGCCCGGCATGGTCACGGTGCACCACCCGGCCGCGGGCGCGCACCCACACCGGTTCGGGCCCGTCCAGCAGGACCCGCGCCTCTGCCAGAAAGCTCCTGGCAGCCCCGTCGAGATGCTTGCGCAGCTCCCGCCGCGCCGGTTCGATGTCGTCCGGGTGCAGAAGCCGGGCCGGATCGAACACCCTTTCGACCATCACGTCGGAGCGGTCGCGCGCGCCCGCTTCGACCTGCAGCAGCCGCAGGCGGTCGTGGACCACGTCGTATTCCCAGTAGTGTTCGCCGGTCGCCCAGAGCGCCATCATCAGGCGCTCCTCCCGGTCGCGCAGCGCCTTCATGCGCTGACGCTGGCGGGTGCGGCGGCGCAACAGCCAGACCAGACCCGCGACGAGCGCCGTCAACAGGACGATCGCGGCGCCCAGCAGGCGCGGGTCGGCGGGATCGGTCAGCACTGCAGCCCCTGAGTGCCGCAGGTTGCGGCAGGGGCAGTGTAGGCGCCCGCCGTGTCCGGCAACAAGCCGGCCGCCGTGCCGCGTTGCTACACTGGCGCTCCCTGGATTTACGGCGAACGGCGACGTGTCCGAACCCCTACCTTCCCTGGCCGAGGTCCACGGTGCGTGCCGTGCCGCCGGCCTGGGCATCGCCGCTTCCGAACTGCACGGCAGCCTGTGCGGCTGGCTGGCGGGCGGCGGTGCCGACGGTCCCGGTTGGCTGAACCGGGTCCTGGTGGACGATTCGGTGCCCGAACCCGCCGCTGCGCTGGAACAACTGCATCTTGCCAGCGTGGCCCAGCTGGAGGACCGCAGCTTCGCCTTCGAACTGCTGCTCCCGGATGCCGATGCCAGCCTCTACGACCGCAGCGCGGCGCTGTTCGAGTGGTGTCGCGGGTTCCTGGGCGGCTTCGGTCTGGCCGCCGGCGCGGCGCCACCCCTGTCGGACGAGGGGCGCGAGGCGCTCGCCGACATCGCGAGGCTGGCTGCGGCCAGCCCCCAGGAGGGCGGCGACCAGGAGGACGAGGCCGCGCTGGTGGAGATAGAGGAGTTCGTGCGGGTAGCGGTGCTGCTGCTGCACGGCGACTGTGCGCTCGGCCCGCGCCATCGCCAGCGCCTGAACTGACCGAACCCGTCCGCGCCGTGCGCCCTGCCACGACCCGCGCCGCCACCGATCCCGACCAGCTCGCATGACCAGAACCACCGGCATTTCCCTCTCCGCCTATGCGCGGCGGCGCCGCCAGCTGATGCGGATGGCGGGCCCGGACGCGATCGTGGTGGTGCCATCCGCGCCCGAGCGCGTACGCAGCCGCGACACCCATCACCGGTACCGCCAGGACTCCGATCTCTGGTATCTGGCCGGGTTCCCCGAGCCCGAGGCGGTGCTGGTGCTGGTTCCCGGCCGCAGCCACGGCGAATCGCTGCTGTTCTGCCGCGAGCGCGATCCCGAACGCGAGGGCTGGGACGGTCCGCGGATCGGGCCGGATGCGGCGGTGGACGTGCTCGGCCTGGACGACGCCTACCCGATCGACGACCTCGACGAGATCCTGCCGGGCCTGCTAGAGGGCCGGACCCGGGTCTACTATCACTTCGGCCGCGACACGGAGTTCGACCTCAAGCTGATCGGCTGGCTCAACCGGGTCCGCGCGCAGGTGCGGCTCGGAGCGCAGCCGCCTCACGAGTTCCTGGAACTGGGCCATTTGCTCGACGAGATGCGCCTGTTCAAGTCGCGCGACGAGTTGAAGCTGATGCGCCGCGCGGCGAGGATCAGCGTGCGTGGGCATCAGGCCGCGATGCGCGCGTCCCGCCCCGGCGTGCACGAGTACGAGCTGCAGGCCGCGCTGGAATACGAGTTCCGCCGCAGCGATGCGGAGCCAGCGTACGAGACGATCGTCGGGGCGGGGACAAACGCCTGCGTGCTGCACTACCGCGCCAATGCCGGCCGGACCAGTGCCGGCGAGCTGGTGCTGATCGATGCCGGCGCCGAATACCGCGGCTACGCCGCCGACATCACCCGGACCTTCCCGGTGGACGGCTGCTTCACCCCGGCGCAGCGCGCGCTGCACGAACTGGTAGAGGCGGCGCAGGCCGCCGCGCTCGCGCAGGCCCGGCCGGGCAGGCCGTTCGAGGCCGTTCATGAAGCGGCCATCGCCACGCTCACCGAAGGCCTGCTGCGGCTGGGCCTGCTCAAGGGCAGACTGGAGAAGCAGCTGGCCAGCGGCGGCTACCGGCGCTATTGCCGCCACAAGACCGGACACTGGATCGGCCTGGACGTGCACGACGTCGGCGAGTACCGGGTCGATGGCGAGTCGCGGCTGCTTGAGCCCGGGATGGCCTTCACCGTCGAGCCGGGCCTCTACATTCCGGCCGACGACACCAGCGTGGCGGCGAAATGGCGCGGCATCGGCATCCGCATCGAGGACGACCTGGCGCTGACCCGCGACGGCCACGAGTTGCTGACCGACGGCCTGGCGCGCGGCGCCGACGAGATCGAGGCGTTCATGGCGGGAGGATGACGCGGCGGGCCCGCCGCGCGCCGGCTCGGCTCAGCCGGCGAAGGCCTCGCGGGTCAGATTGACCGGGTCTGCATCGGTGACCACGATGTCGTCCTCGATGCGGATGCCGCCGCAGGGACGGAAGGCGTCGATGCGCTCCCAGTCGACATCGTTCGCATGGGGGCCGCCTCGCAGCTCCTCGAGCAGCAGCTCGGCGAAATACACGCCCGGCTCGTTGGTCACCACCATCCCAGGCTCCAGCTTGCGCGTCAGCCTCAGGTGGGGGTGGCCGTCCGGCGGAGCGATGCTGCCGCCACGGTCGGACTCTGCGAAGCCGGCCACGTCGTGCACCTGAAGCCCGATGCCGTGCCCCAGCCCGTGCGGGAAGAACTTCGCGCTCACCCCGGACTCCACCGCCGACTCGGCCGAGATCCTCAGCACCCCGGAATCGCGCAGCACCCCGGCCAGTTCCAGGTGCGCCTGCAGGTGCAGGTCGCGATAGTCGCGCCCGGCAACGAAGCCGGCCGAGAGCCGCTGCTGCACGGCGTCCACCGCGTCGATCAGCTGCTGGAACTCGCTTCCGGCGTCCGCGGCATAGGTGCGGGTGATGTCGCAGGCATAGCCGCCGAAGCTGGCTCCGGCATCGATCAGGAAGCTGTGGACCGGCCTTGGCGGCAGCCGGTCGCGCTCGGTGTAGTGCAGCACCGCGCCATGGGCGTTGAGCGCCACGATGTTGTTGTAGGGAAGCTCGGTGCTGTCCTGGCCGACGGCCTGGCAGTAGGCGAGGTGGATCCCGAACTCGCTGGCGCCGGCACGAAACGCGCGTTCGGCGGCGCGATGCCCGCGCACGCCACGCTGCGTCGCCTGCCGCAGCATCTCGATTTCGTAGGACGTCTTGAAACCGCGGTGATAATCGAGGTAGTCGAGCACCGGCTGCGGATTGTTGGGCTTGAACGCGCCGTAGCGGCCCAGCGCGCTCTGCGCCTCGCCGAGGATCGCGCAACGCGCCGCGTCCGGCGGCAGGTGCCGGGATGCCTCCTCAGGCTGGCGGATGACCACCAGGTCGAAATGCTCCGGCCAGTAGCCCGACGGGGCTTCCGGCACCACGTGCCAGTAGTCGAACGGCTGCAGGTACACCAGCCTGGGCCGCCGGCCCGGCGTCACCACCAGCCAGCTGCCCGGGTTGCGCGTCAGCGGCACCCAGGCCTTGAAGTGCGGGTTGACCGCGTACGGATAGTCGCGGTCGTCGAACAGCTGATAATGGACGGTGCCGCTCGGGATCACCAGGTGCTCGAAGCCGCCGCGCTCGAGCGCGGTCTCGGCGCGCAGCTGCATGGTCGCCAGGTGGGCGGCGTAGAGGGGGGCCGGGTCGGAAGTCATCGGGGTCGCGTTTGCCGGAAAGCGCCATTGTCGCGCAGACCCCGCGGCGACCCAAGCGGGCCGCCCGGCTCCGGGGTTAGACGTACTGGCTGCCAGGCGTGTCGACCCAGGCGCGCAACTGGCGCGCCTGTTCGTCGTTGAGGCCGATGAAACGCAGTCCCGTCCAGGCCTGTCCGGCGGCGCTGACCTGATCGGTCCAGAGCAGGTGCGCACCCAGTTCCAGCAGTTGGTCGCGGCGCTCCCGGCCCCCGGGCAGGGTGAAGCGGAACTGGTACAGCGCGTCGTTGACCAGGCCGGTGTTGGCCAGCAGCAGCATGCCGGTCTCGGAGAGGTTGGCGACGCGGCCGACCACGTTGCCGGTCATCGCGTCGGTGACCACGATCGTATCGGGGGCCTTGCGGCGGCGCGCACGGCGGAACTCCTGGCTCATGCCGGCGCCCCCGCGGCCGCCGCGCCGTCGCCGCGCCCGGCGAAACTGCGCAGCGCGCTCACCGCGGCCTGCCAGGCCCGGTCCACCAGGCGCCCGCGCTGGGCCGTGACCAGCCGCGCCTGGCCGCTGGCGAACATCCGCGAGAGGCTGTCCAGGGACTGCTCGTCGACCCGCTGGCCGCGCTGGTTGACGAACAGCGCATTGTCGGTGAGCGGGCTGTACCAGGACAGTCGGCGACGCACCACGTCTCCCTGCTGATTGGTGACGAACTCGATCCACGCGCCGAACGGCATCACCCGCAGTTGCTCGTAGTGCGCCTGCTCGGTTGGCGTACGCGGCGGGAGCTTCGGCCGCGCCGCCTTGGCCTTGTCCTCGCCCAGGCGTACCCGCGCCTTGAGCTTGACCGCCAGCTCGGTGCGCGAGGCCGGGTCGTCGTCCTCGTCGTCGATGCGCCCGGTGAGCCGCTGCGCGATGACGGTGGCTTCCTCGCCGTGATAGCCGACCAGTCCCAGCGAGGCCTCGACGTGGCCGCCGAGTTCGGGGTCGGCGGCCGGGCGCTCCTGGGTGCAGGCGGCGATGATGCGGCGGGTGGCGTCGAGTTCCTGCCGCCAGTTTTCGGAGTCCTCGCCGTGGCGCAGCAGGGTCAGCGTGAGCACGTCCGCCCAGGCCTGGTTGAGCAGTGCGCGGACGAACTTGGGCAGGCGCTGATCGCCGAGCGCCTGTTCCAGGGCCTCGGCGGCGCGCATCTTCGCCACCTCCAGCTTCTCCTTGCCGCGGGCCGCTTCGACGTGGCGCCGTTCCAGCATCTCGGCCTTGCGCACCTGCACCTGCAGGTGTTCCTGCAGCTGGCTGTTGGCCTCGGAGAACACCGCCGGATCGTCCTCGAACCGCTCGACCACGTCGGCCACCACCTGGCGCATCGGCTGCACCAGTTGCGGGTCGAGCTCGTTGCGGTCCATCCACCGCGCCGCGCTCTCGGCGACCGTATTGAGAAGCTGTCGCGCGGGGTGGTCGGCGTGCAGGAAGAACGCGCGGTCGCGCAGCGCGACCCGCAACAGCGGCAATTGCAGCTCCCGCACCAGGGCCGAGGTCGGGGCGTCGTTGCGGATCTCGGTCTCGATCTGGCCGTAGAGCAACCCCAGCAGCTCGAACGTGTCGTTGTCCTCGGGCGCCAGCCCGGCGCCGGCGCCACGCTGCTGGCGGGTCTGGGCCAGGACCGCCTGTTTGATTTCCGCCACGCCGCCACGGCCCTTGGCCGAGGACGGTTGCCGTTGCAGCGCCTTCAGCGCGTCGATGAGGTCGGGCGTGCTCAGCTGCTGGCGGCTCGGCGGCGGGGGTTCCGATCGCAGCTTGCCGATCAGCTCGCGGCGGCCGGAAAGCAGCTGCTGGAGCATGGCGAACGCCGCATCGTCGTCGACGTGCTCGGCGGGCGGGCGCGCCTCGCCCATCCATGCGGTATGCGGCCGCAGCGCCTCGGGCAGCGTGGCGCCGGGCTTCGGCGCCGGGGCCGGGGGTCGTGCCGCCGCCTCGGGCCGCGCGGTGCCGGCGGGCTGCGCGGCAGCCACCGGTTCGGCCGAGCCCGGGCGGGCCCGCACCGGCACGAAGGTCAGTGCCGGCAGCACGCCCTCGGCGGCGAGCAGGTCGTTGACCCGGTCGAGCAGCTGCGGGTAGCCGGCCATCACCTGGCGGTCGAACATCCGGTACAGCAGCAGGCGCGCGTCGTAGTTGATCTCCAGGTCCACCGCGGCGGTGCGCATGGTCCGGCACAGTCTCTGCGGCCCCAGCGGCAGCCGGCCGGCATCGAACGCCGGCGCGCCGGCCAGCACGCCGAACCGCTGGCCGAGCAGGTGCAGGGCGAGGGTGGCGCGGTTCTCCTGGCGGCTGGCCACCTCGCGCAGCACGGTGTCCTCGTCCATCACCGTGTCCTCGACCAGGCTCAGGTTGCGGAAGCTGACTTCCTCGCCGCCGCGCGCCGGCGGCGCATCGCCGGGGCCGCGGACCCCGGCGAGCGCCGACTCCAGCTCCACCATGAAGCGCGGCACCAGGTCGGCGCGGTTGAGGCGGAAGCTCCGCAGGGCCTGCATGTAGCCGGATTCCGAACCCGGATTGCGGGCCACGTCGGCCAGCCGGAACAGTTCGCGTTCGAACTCCTGCAGCATCCGTCCCATGCCGTGGTCGAGCTCCTCGGACAACAGCGCCAGGGTGCGCTCGAGAATGCGGCGCACGCGCGCGGGAAGTCCGGCCGAAGCCAGGCTGGGCGGATTGCCGGTGTCCCGCGGGGTGGTCATGAGGCGGCCGCGAATGCGGATTCGATCACGATTCTTACCACGGCACGCGGCCGCGGCCAACCGCCATGCGCGCGCAGCCGCGGCCCGGGCTCAGCGGCCGGGCTGCGGCCCGGTGGTCGGCTCCGGGCCGGTGTCCGGCAGGAACAACTGCATGACGTCATTGGCGAAGCGCCCCCCAAGCGCCGTCGGCAGTATGCGCCCGCCTTCCTCGATGAGCCAGCCGCGCCGGCGCGCTTCCGCCAGGGGCGCCTCGATCGCGGCGCGGGGCAGGCCGGTGCGCGCCTCGAAGTCGCCGGGGCGGAACCCTTCGCGCAGGCGCAGCAGATTGAGCATGTATTCGAACGGGCGCTGCGCGGGCTCGATCGCGTCGTCGCCACCGAGTGCCGCGGCGCCGCCAGCCGCGGCCAGCCAGGCGCTGGGATGACGGACGCGCCAGCGCCTGCGGATCTGCTGGGCGCCGCCCAGCGTGAGCTTGCCGTGGGCGCCGGCACCGATGCCGATGTAGTCCCCATAGCGCCAGTAGTTGAGGTTGTGCCGGCACCGCCGGCCCGTCCGGGCATAGGCCGAGACCTCGTACTGCGCGTAGCCGGAGGCGGCCAGCAGTGCCTGGCAGCGCTCCTGCATGTCCCAGGCCAGGTCTTCGTCGGGCAGGCCCGCGGGCGGCCGCGCGGCGAACACGGTGTTCGGTTCCAGGGTGAGCTGGTAGTGCGAAACGTGCGCCGGCGCGAGCGCGAGCGCGCGCTCCACGTCGCGCTCCGCCATCGCCAGCGACTGCCCCGGCAGGGCGTACATCAGGTCGAGGTTGAGATTGTCGTAGCCGGCGTCCTGCGCCAGCTTCACCGCGGCCTCGGCGTCGGCGCTGTCGTGGATGCGGCCCAGCCGCTGCAGGCAACCGTCGTCGAAGCTCTGGATGCCGAAGCTGATCCGGTTGACGCCGGCGGCGCGGTAGTCGGCGAAACGGCCGTGCTCGGCGGTGCCCGGATTCGTCTCCAGGGTCACTTCCAGGCCCGGCGCGAAGCGCAGCCGCGCGCTGGCCCCCTGCAGGAAACGGTCGATCGCCGGCGCCGGGAACAGGCTCGGGGTGCCGCCACCGAAGAACACCGAGCTCACCGTGCGCCCCCAGGCCAGCGGCAGATCGTGGTCGAGGTCGGCGAGCAGCGCGTCGACGTAGGCATCGAAGGGCAGGGCACCGCGCGCCTGGTGCGAATTGAAGTCGCAATAGGGACACTTGCGCACGCACCACGGCAGATGCACGTAGAGCGCCAGCGGCGGTACGGCCAACATGGCGGGCGTTCAGCGGGCGAACGCGCGGGCGAGCTGGGGCTGCAGCGCCGCCAGCGCCCGGCCGCGGTGGCTCGCGCGGTGCTTGCGGGCCGGATCCAGCTCGGCGGCCGACAGCCCCGATTCCGGGTCCAGGAACACCGGGTCGTAGCCGAACCCGCCGCTGCCGCGGGGCGTCTCCAGGACCCGCCCGTGCCAGCTGCCCTCGGCGATCAGCGGCTGCGGATCCTCGGCATGGCGCAGCACCACGATGACCGCGTGGAAGTGCGCGGTGCGCCGTGCGGCCGGGACGCCCTCCAGGGCGGCGAGCAGCTTGGCGATGTTCGCCGCGGCGTTGCCATGGCCGCCGGCGTAGCGCGCCGAATAGAGGCCGGGGGCGCCCGCGAGCGCATCGACGCAGAGCCCGGAATCGTCGCCCAGTGCCGGCAGCCCGGTGGCGCGCGCGGCATTGCGCGCCTTCAGCAAAGCGTTCTCGACGAAGCTGAGCCCGGTCTCCTCCACGTCAAGCACGCCCAGCTCGCCCTGGGCGACGAAATCGATCCCGCCCGCGCCGAGCAGATCGCGGAACTCGCCCAGCTTGCCGCTATTGCCGCTGGCGACCACCAGCCTCATGGCCGGGTCCATCGCTCCCGGCGGTGTCCGCTGGGTGCGCCGGCCGGTCGCGCGAGGATCGCGTTCACCGCGCCAGCGCCTCGCGCTGCATGTCGACCAGCTCGCCCACGCCGGCGGCGGCGAGCGCGGTCATCGCGTCCAGCTCCTCGCGGCGGAAGGCGTGGCCTTCGGCGGTGCCCTGCAGCTCGATGAAGCCGCCGCCGTCGTTCATCACCACGTTCATGTCGGTATCGCAGGCGCTGTCCTCGGCGTAGTCGAGGTCCAGGACCGGCACCCCGCGCCAGATCCCCACCGACACCGCGGCGACCGCGCCGAACACCGGATCGCGGGTGATCTCGCGCCGCGCCTGCAGCCAGCGCACCGCGTCGACCAGCGCCACGTAGGCGCCGGTGATCGCCGCGGTACGGGTGCCGCCATCGGCCTGCAGCACGTCGCAGTCCAGGGTGATGGTGCGCTCGCCGAGCAGCTTGCGGTCGACGCAGGCGCGCAGCGATCGGCCGATCAGGCGCTGGATCTCGAGGGTGCGGCCGCCCTGCTTGCCGCGCGCCGCCTCGCGGTCGCTGCGGGTGTGGGTGGCGCGCGGCAGCATGCCGTATTCCGCCGTCACCCAGCCCTCGCCCTTGCCGCGCAGGAACGCCGGCACGCGGTTGTCGACGCTGGCCGTGCACAGCACCCGGGTCTGCCCGAAGCTGATCAGCACCGAGCCCTCGGCGTGCGCCGTGTAGCCGCGCTCGATGCCGACGTCGCGCAGTTGGTCCGGCGCGCGGCCGCTGGGACGGGAAATGGTCATGCGCGGGGTCCGATCTGCGGGCGGGAGAGTCTAGCAGCCGGCACCGGCCCGGGCGCGGATGGCATACTGCCCGGCCGTACCGCAGCCCGGATCCGCATGACCAGAAGCATGACCGCCTACGCCTCGGGCGAGCGCGCCACGCCCTGGGGGGCGCTCGGCTGCGAATTGCGCGCGGTCAACCACCGGTTCCTCGAACTCGGAGTGCGGGCGCCGGACGAGCTGCGCGGCTTCGAGCCGCTGCTGCGCGAGCGCGTGGCGGCGAAGGTCTCGCGCGGCAAGCTCGACCTGGTGCTGCGCCTGCGCCCGGCGGAAGGCGGCGACTCGCTGCAGGTGAACACGGCGGTGCTCGATCAGCTGGCCGAGCTTGCCGATACCCTGAACCGGCGGCTTCCCGGCCTGCATGCCGAGTTCACCGAGCTGCTGCAGTTCCCGGGCCTGCTGCAGTCGCGCGACGTGGACCCGGAAGCCATGCAGGCCGAGGCCATGGCGCTGGTGGACGAGGTGCTGGCCGCCTTCGTGGCGGCGCGCGAGCGCGAGGGCGGCAAGCTGGCGGGGGCGATCGCCGAGCGCGTGGACGCGATCGCCGCGATCGTCGCGGAAGTGCGCACGATGATGCCGGCGATCCGCGAGGGGCTGCGCGCGAAGCTGGAGGCGCGCGTCGCGGACCTGGGGCAACCGCTCGACCCGGGCCGCCTGGAACAGGAGCTGGTGCTGTGGCTGCAGAAGCTCGACGTGGACGAGGAGCTCGACCGCCTCGACAGCCACATCGACGAGATCCGCCGGATCCTGGCACGGCGCGAGCCAGCGGGCAGGCGTCTGGACTTCCTGCTGCAGGAATTCAACCGCGAGGCCAACACCCTGGGCTCGAAATCGGTGGACCGCCGCACCTCGCAGGCCGCGGTCGACCTCAAGGTGCTGATCGACCAGGTGCGCGAGCAGGTGCAGAATCTTGAATAGCGGTGATGGGTGACCGGTGATTCGCGAAAAGCGATACGGTCCGGTTCCCGGGCCACACCGGGACCAGGGCCGTTGCCAATCACGAATCAGGAATCGCCAACCACGGCCGTTATGCGCGGAACCCTCTACATCGTCGCGGCGCCTTCCGGGGCCGGCAAGTCCAGCATCGTCAATGCGTGCCTGGCGCGCGATCGCCACATCTGCCTGTCGATCTCGTTCACCTCGCGCAGCCCGAGGCCCGGCGAGCGCCACGCCGAGCACTACCACTTCATCGATGCGGACGGGTTCCGGCGGATGATCGATGCCGGAGATTTCTTCGAGTACGCGCAGGTGCACGGCGACTGGAAGGGCACCGCGCGCCAGTCGGTAGAGCCGCAGCTGGCGGCGGGGCGCGATGTGCTGCTGGAAATCGACTGGCAGGGCGCGCGCCAGGTCCGCGCCCAGGTGCCCGAGGCGGTCAGCATCTTCATCCTGCCGCCGTCGCGCCAGGCGCTGGAGGAGCGGATGCGCAAGCGCGGCCAGGACAGCGAGGAGGTCATTCGCCAGCGGCTGGCCGCGGCCCGGGAGGAGATGGCGCACCACGACGAGTTCGACTACGTGATCGTCAACGAGGATTTCGCGACCGCGGTCGACGAGATGTGCGCGATCTTCGTGGCCAGCCGGCTGCGCCGGCCGCAGCAGGCCAGCCGCCACGCGGCACTGATCTCCGCGCTGCTGGCCGAGGCGCCGGAAACCTAGGCGCGTCCCGGTCCCGCGGCCAGGGCTTTCCGCCCAAGTCTTTGATTTACAAAGCCAGGCCTTGCGGCTTGAAGCGCCGTCGGCTAAGCTTCGCGGTCACCTCAACCATCGAATTCGCGCGACCCGCCGGTCGCCCGGGAGCCCGCTATGGCCCGCATCACCGTGGAAGACTGCCTCGAAGTGGTCGACAACCGTTTCGAACTGGTCATGATGGCCGCCAAGCGCGCGCGCCAGCTGGCCAACGGCGTCGAGGCGCAGCTGGACAACAGCGAGCACGACGACAAGCCGACCGTGCTGGCGCTGCGCGAGATCGCCGCCCGCAGCATCGACGACGACTACATCGAGGCCGTGGACAAGGCCGAGCGCGAGCGCAAGGAGCGCGAGGCGCTGGAGTGGGCCGCCGCAGAGGTGGTCGCCGACGACGACCTCTCCAAGGGCGACGACCTGTAAGAGCCGGGGTTCGGGGTTCGGGGTTCGGGACAAGCGGTCCCGTCGCGATTCTTTCCGCCTCGACCTCGAAGCCGCGTTTTCGCAACGGCCCCGCTCCGCGGGGCCGTTGCCGTTTGGGCGCCGCCCGCTCGGCCCGGCCCCGGCGGACCGGAGCGGCCGCCGCGTCCGTCGCATTCACGATGCCTCCATTCCCTATTCCCCATTCCCGGCCTTCGCTTTAGGCTCCCTCCATGAGCCCTGCCGAAACCGTCCAGGCGAACGGCCCGGTCCCCGCCGACGACGCGGTGCCGGAGTACATGCTCGCGCTCGAGCAGGCCACCGGCTACCTGTCGGCCGGGCAGCGCCGGGTGCTGCGCCGGGCCTGGGCGGTCGGCGCCGCCGCGCACGCCGGCCAGACGCGCAAGTCGGGCGAGCCCTACATCACCCACCCGGTGGCGGTGGCGAGGGTACTGGCCGAGCAGAAGGTCGATCTGGAGACCCTGGTCGCCGCGATCCTCCACGACACCATCGAGGACACCCCGCTGACGCGAGAGGCGCTGGCGGGTGAGTTCGGCGAGACCGTGGCGGAGCTGGTCGACGGCGTCACCAAGCTCGACAAGCTGCATTTCGGCAGCCGCCAGGAGGCCGCCGCCGAGAGCTTCCGCAAGATGATGCTGGCGATGGCGCGCGACCTGCGCGTGATCCTGATCAAGCTGGGCGACCGCCTGCACAACATGCGAACGCTCGGTGCGCAGTCGGCCGAGGCGCGCGAGCGGATCGCGCGCGAGACCCTCGAGGTCTATGCGCCGATCGCGCAGCGGCTCGGGATGAACCTGATCAAGGCCGAACTCCAGGACCTCGGTTTCCGCGCGCTGCACCCGATGCGCCACGCGGTGCTGCAGAAGCGGATCCGCGCCCAGCCGCTGGTGCGGCGCGAATCCCTGGCCAAGATCGAGGCGCAGCTGGCCCAGCGCCTGACCAACGAGGGCCTGCAGTACCGGCTGGTCGGGCGGGTGAAGTCGCCCTGGAGCATCTACAACAAGATGCAGGCCGAGGGAAAGACCTTCGACCAGGTGATGGACGTGTTCGGCTTCCGGGTGATCGTGCGCACGGTGGCCGAGTGCTACCACGCGCTCGGCGTGGCGCATTCGGTGTACAAGCCGCTGGACGGGCGCTTCCGCGACTTCATCGCCATACCCAAGGCCAACGGCTACCAGTCGCTGCACACGGTGCTGTTCGGGCCCTACGGGGCGCCGATCGAGGTGCAGATCCGAACCGAGGAAATGGACCTGATCGCCGAGCGCGGCATCGCCGCGCACTGGGCCTACAAGCACGGCGGCAACCCGACCAGCGCGCAGACCCGCGCGCACTCGTGGATCTCCAACCTGCTCGAGTCGCAGAGCGCCACCGGCTCGTCGCTGGAGTTCCTGGAGAACGTCAAGGTCGACCTGTTCCCCGACGAGGTCTACCTGTTCACGCCGAAGGGCGACATCCTGGCGCTGCCGCGCAACGCCACCGCGCTGGATTTCGCCTACGCGGTGCACACCGACGTGGGCAACCATGCGGTGGCGGCGCGGGTGGACCGCAAGCTGGTGCCGCTGCGGACCCGGCTGGCCAGCGGCCAGCAGGCCGAGGCGATCACCGCCAAATCGGCGGCGCCGAAGCCGCAATGGCTTGAATTCGTGGTCACAAGCAAGGCCCGCACCGCGATCCGGCAACAGCTCAAGCAGCTCGAGCACGAGGACGCGGTCCAGCTGGGCCACCGCATGCTCGATCGCGCGCTGGAGGACATCGGCAGCTCGCTCGAGCGCCTGCCCGGCGAGCGCCTGGAGGCGTTCCTGGGCGAATACCGCTATCCGCGCCTGGAAGAGCTGCTCGCCGACATCGCCCTGGGCAATCGCATGCCCGCGCAGGTGGCGCAGTCGCTGGCGCAGCATGCCCACGGGGAGGAGGCCGAAGGCGCCCGCGATGCGGCGGATCCGTCGCGGCCCGGCGACAGCATCCTGATCACCGGCAACGAGCGCGGCGTGATCGCCTTCGCCAACTGCTGCACGCCGATCCCGGGCGACGACATCATGGGCTACCACACCGCCGGCAAGGGCGTGGTCGTGCATCGCCTGGAGTGCCCGAACCTGGCCGACTACCGCAAGTCGCCGGACCGCTGGGTGGCGATCGGCTGGGACCGCGAGGTCTCCGGGGACTACAGCGTGGCGCTGCGGATCGAAGTGGAGAACCGGCCCGGAGTGCTGGCGCAGGTGGCCGCGGCGATCGCCCAGGCCGATTCCAACATCGAGGGGGTGGACTACCTCGAGCGCGACAGCAACGTCGCCGCGATCCGCTTCTCGATCGAGGTGCGCAACCGCAAGCACCTGGCGGACGTGATCCGCCGTACCCGGCGGCTCGGCGTGGTGCATGGGGTCCAGCGGCTGTAGCCGCGTGCGCGGCGGCCGCCGGTCGCTACAATTCGCGTTCCGCTTCCTGGAGCCGCAACATGCCCCGCACTCCCGTCAGCACCGCCGGCGCGCCCGCTGCCATCGGTCCCTATTCGCAGGCCACGCGTGCGGGCGAGACGGTGTTCCTGTCCGGCCAGATCGCGCTCCACCCCGACAGCGGCGAGCTGGTCGAAGGCGGCATCCGTGCCCAGGCGCGGCGCGCCTTCGCCAACCTCGAGGCGGTTTGCGCCGCCGCCGGGGGCTCGCTCGACGATGTGGTGAGGGTGGGCCTGTACCTGACCGACCTGGGCGAGTTCGCCGAAGTCAACGCGGTGATGGCCGAGGTGTTCGCCGAACCCTATCCGGCCCGTTCCACCATCGGCGTGGCGGCGCTGCCGCGCGGCGCCGCGTTCGAGGTCGACGCGGTGATGGTGCTGAGCTGAAGCGCGCCACCGGCGGTGGGGGTTGCGCTCGCCCGCTCTCGCGGCATGCTTGAGCGATGCCGGCGCCCCCTACCGCAACGAGCACCGATTCCGCGCGCCTGCCGCTTGCCGGTCTCTCCGGCGTGGGCGCGCGGACCGCGGAAAAGCTCGCCGCCCGCGGCCTGGTGACCCTGCAGGACCTGTGGCTGCAGCTGCCGCGCCAGTACGAGGACCGCACCCGCATCGCACCGATTCGCGGGCTGCAGCCGGGCCGCCCGGTGCAGGTGGAAGGCGTGGTGGAAGCGGTCGAGCGAGGCTTCCGCTACCGGCCGATGCTGCGGGTGGCGCTGGGCGACGATTCCCGCGCCACCCTGGTGCTCAGGTTCTTCCATTTCCGCCCCGCCCAGGTCGCCCAGTTCCGGGTCGGCGCGCGGGTCCGCTGTTACGGAACACCGCGTCCGGGGCAGCATGGCCTGGAGATCGTGCACCCCAGCTATCGCGTGCTCGGCGGGGACGAACCGGCCGGGCTCGGCGACAGCCTCGACCCGGTGTACCCGCAGGTCGAGGGGGTCGGCACGGCGACGATGCGCCGGCTGATCGCCCAGGCGCTCGAGCGCCTGCCCGGCGATGCCGCACTCGAACTGCTGCCGGCCGAGGTGGCGGCCGCACGCGGATTGCCGACGCTGCGCGAGGCGCTGCTCACCGTGCACCGCCCACCGCCCGAGGCCGACCTGCAGGCGCTGCTCGCGGGCACCCATCCGGCGCAACGGCGGCTGGCGCTGGAGGAACTGCTGGCCCATCACCTCAGCCTGCGCCGCCAGCGGATCGCGCTGCAGCGCCATGGCGCACGGCCCTTCGACGTGCCGGGGGCGCTGGCCGGAAGGCTCTGCGATGCCCTGCCGTTCGCGCTCACCGCCGCCCAGCGGCGGGTGTTCGAGCAGGTCCGCGACGACCTGGGCCGGCCGGTGCCGATGCTGCGCCTGGTCCAGGGCGACGTCGGCAGCGGCAAGACCGTGGTGGCGGCGCTGGCCGCGCTGCTGGCGGTGGAGGCCGGCGCCCAGGTCGCGCTGATGGCGCCCACCGAGCTGCTGGCCGAGCAGCACCTGGTCAACTTCCGCGCCTGGCTGGAGCCGTTGGGCGTGCGGGTGGGGTGGCTGGCGGGGAAGGTCGGCGGCAGGGCGCGTACGCGCACGCTCGCCCAGATCGCCGCCGGCGAGGTGCAGGTGGTCGTCGGCACCCATGCCCTGATGCAGGAGGGCGTGCAGTTCAGCACGCTGGGGTTGGCGATCGTCGACGAACAGCACCGCTTCGGCGTGCACCAGCGGCTGGCGCTGCGCGACAAGGGCGCCACCGGGGGGCGCGTGCCGCACCAGCTGGTGATGACCGCCACGCCGATCCCGCGCACCCTGGCGATGACCGCCTACGCCGACCTCGACGTCTCGGCGATCGACGAGCTGCCGCCGGGCCGGGCCCCGGTGCGGACCGTGGTGTTGAGCGCCGAGCGCCGCCCGGAGCTGATCGAGCGGATCCGCGGCGCCTGCGCCGAGGGCCGCCAGGCGTACTGGGTATGCACCCTGATAGACGAGGATGCGACCAGGCCATCGCCCGCCACGCGCGGCGGCCCCCCGGGCGACGTGGTCGCCCAGGCCGCCCAGAGCACCTTCGAAGCGCTGGGAAAGGCCCTACCGGAGTTGCGCGTCGGCCTGGTCCACGGCCGCATGAAGCCGGCCGACAAGCAGCTGGCGATGCGCCGGTTCAAGGAAGGCGGGATCGACCTGCTGGTGGCCACCACGGTGATCGAGGTCGGGGTCGACGTTCCCAACGCTTCGCTCATGATCATCGAGAACGCCGAACGCCTGGGGCTGTCGCAGCTGCACCAGCTGCGCGGGCGGGTGGGCCGCGGGAGCGCCGCGTCCAGCTGCGTGCTGCTGTACCAGCCGCCGCTGTCGCAGATGGCCCGCCAGCGCCTGGCGACCATGCGCGCGACCGGGGACGGTTTCGTGATCGCCCAGAAGGATCTCGAACTGCGCGGGCCGGGCGAGCTGCTGGGCACCCGCCAGACCGGGCTGGCGGCGTTCCGGCTCGCCGACCTGGCGCGCGACGCCGATCTGCTGCCCGCGGTGCACGCGATCGGGGAGCAGCTGCTGGCCGGCGCGCCGCGGGTCGCCGACCGGCTGATCGAGCGCTGGATCGGCGGTGCGGCGCGCTATGCGGCGGCGTGAGCCGGGCGCGGGCGCGGCGGCCTCGGGCAGCTCGGGCGCGGCGGCGCACGCCGGCGATTGGACAGCCGGCCTCGGCGCCGGGGGATAATGGGCCATGGACCAACCCATTCCCATGCTGATCGACACAGATCCCGGCGTCGACGACGCCCTGGCCCTGCTGCTCGCGTTCAACGACCCGCGCCACCGGGTGGAGGCGCTGACCGTGGCCGCCGGCAACGTCGGGCTCGAGCACACCGTGGCCAACGCGCTGAAGCTGGTCGAGCTGTGCGCCGCCGACGTCCCGGTTCACCCCGGCTGCGCCGCCCCGCTGCTGCATCCGGCCCGCGATGCGGCCTACGTGCACGGCCGCGACGGCTTCGGCGACGTGGGCTACGTGCCGGCGGCCCGCGCGGCCGAGCCCGAACACGCGGCGCTGGCGATCCTGCGGTTGTCGCACCTGCACGCCGGCCGCCTGCTGCTGGTGGCGCTGGGGCCGCTGACCAACCTCGCGCTGGCGCTGAAGCTGGATCCGACCCTGCCGCGCCGCGTGGCGCGCCTGGTGGTGATGGGCGGTGCGGTGACCGCGCACGGCAACATCACGCCGGCGGCCGAGTTCAACATCGCCTTCGACCCGGAAGCCGCGCGGATCGTGTTCGAGGGATTCCCGCGCTTCGACCTGGCCGACTGGGAAGCGGTGCTGGCGCACGGCTTCCCCCATGCCGAGGCAGAGACCTGGCTGCGCGCCGACTCGCCGCGCGCGCGGTTCTACGAGGCGATCTCGCGCCAGACCCGGCTATGGTCCGCGGATCGCCGGGGCGAGTTCTGGCATTCGGCCGACGCGCTGGCGATGGCCTGGGCGCTGGAGCCGGCCGGCGCCGTCGAGACGGTGGAGCGGCCGGTCGCGGTGGAGCTGGCCGGTACCCACACCCGCGGCGCCACCGTGGTCGACTGGCAGCGCCAGGGCGACGCCCCGGACAACGCCAGGATCCTGTCGCGCTACGACCAGGCGCGTTTCCACGGCCTGATCCGGACGGCCCTGGCCGCCGGCGCCGCCGTGCGGGGGTGATTGCGCACGGCGGGGATGGGCGGCTACAATAATCGGCTTCCCGCAATTCCGGTGCCGCCATGAAGGCCGAGATCCACCCCGAGTACCGCGAAGTCGTGTTCCAGGACGTGACTTCCGATTTCAGGATCCTGACCCGTTCCACCCTCGCCAGCTCCGCCAAGGAGACGGTGAAGTGGGAGGACGGCAACGAGTATCCGCTGGTCAAGATCGAAGTGTCGTCGGCCTCGCATCCGTTCTACACCGGCCAGAACAAGATCATGGACACCAGCGGCCGCGTCGACAAGTTCCGCAAGCGCTACGCCAAGTAGCGCCGCTACCGCGCGGCCGGGTCGGGCCCGGTCTTCGCGCAACGCGCCGATGTCTCCGTTTGGCCGCCTCCGGGCGGCCTTCGTCGTTGGGGCCGCCGCCGGGCCTGCGGGCGGTCCGGGCCGGACCGCACGGCGCCGTATGCGATAATGCGCGTTCTCCGCGGCCCGCCGCGGTCTCTCCCACGATCCACCCGCATCGCCGCGGCCCAGTCGCCGTGGCCGATGCCGATCCCGAAAGGAGTGTGCTGTGTCAGATCTTGACCAGGTCACGCTGGGCGCCGGCGACAAGTCGGTGACGCTGCCGGTGCACACCGGTACGCTCGGCAACCCCTGCATCGATATCTCCAGGCTGCCGAAGGAGACCGGCTGCTTCACCTACGATGCCGGATTCACCGCCACCGCCTCGTGCAAGTCGGCGATCACCTACATCGACGGCGACGCCGGCGTGCTGCTGTACCGCGGCTACCCGATCGACCAGCTCGCCGAGAACTCCAGTTTCCTGGAGGTGGCCTACCTGCTGATCAACGGCGAGCTGCCGGACGCGAAGCAGTTCGAGGCCTTCAGCCACGACGTCACCCATCACACGATGATGCACGAGGCGCTGAAGAGCTTCCTCAACGGCTTCCGCCACGACGCACACCCCATGGCGATGCTGTGCGGGTCGGTGGCCTCGCTGTCGGCGTTCTACCACGACACCCTGGACCTCAACGATCCGGAGCAGCGGCGCATGGCCGCGGTGCGCCTGATCGCCAAGATCCCGACCATCGCCGCGGCCGCCTACCGCTACTCGATCGGCTGGCCGATCCGCTACCCGCGCAACAACCTCGACTACGTCAGCCGCTTCCTGCACATGATGTTCGAGGTGCCGAGCGAGCCGCTGGAACTCAACCCGGTGGTCGCCAAGGCGCTGGACCTGCTGTTCATCCTGCACGCGGACCACGAGCAGAACGCCTCGACCTCGACGGTGCGGCTGGTCGGCTCCACCGGCGCCAATCCCTACGCCTGTGTCTCGGCGGGGATCGCGGCGCTGTGGGGGCCGGCCCACGGCGGCGCCAACGAGGCGGTGCTGAAGATGCTCGAGGAGATCGGCACCCCGGACAAGGTGGAGAGCGCGATCGCCCGGGCCAAGGACAAGGAGTCCGGCTTCCGCCTGATGGGCTTCGGCCACCGCGTCTACAAGAACTTCGATCCCCGCGCCAGGATCATCCGCGAGATGACCCACAAGGTGCTCGGCGAACTGGGCGTGGACGACCCGCTGCTGGAAGTGGCGATGAAACTGGAGGAGGCCGCGCTCAAGGACGACTACTTCGTCGAGCGCAAGCTGTACCCGAACGTCGACTTCTACAGCGGCATCATCTACAAGGCGTTGAAGATCCCGACCGAGATGTTCACGGTCATGTTCGCCATCGGCCGCACCGCCGGCTGGGTGGCGCACTGGCTCGAGCAGCAGACCGATCCGGAAGCGAAGATCGGCCGGCCCCGGCAGATCTACACCGGCGCCGACACCCGCGACTACCTGGCCATCGACCGGCGCTGATGGCGGGGGCGGGTGCGGTCCGCCCGACGAAGCCGCGGCCGGTCCGCGGCTTCGCGCTTTTCAAATGGTCGCTCTACGCGCTGCTGGCCGGGAACGTGGCCCTGTACGCGCGGCAGGGCACGGCGACCGAAACGGTCGATACGGCGGCCTGGGTGGTGCTGTTGCTGCTGTTCGAATGGGAGACAGGCGGCTGGCGGCTGCCGCGGTGGTCGCGGCTGGCGGTACGGCTGCTGCGGGGTCTGGCCGGCCTGGCCGTGGCCTGGGCCTGCATCGACTACGGCCTGGCCGGCCAGACCCTGGACTTCGCCAACGCCTCGGCATGGCTGGGGGTGGTGGTGGCGCTCGAGCTGGAGCTGCGGGTCCCGCAGCGCCGGCGCGGCTTCCACGCGCTCCGGCGCGCGGTCGCCTGGCTGCTGTACCTGGCACTGGCCGGCTTCGTGCTGGCATGGTGGCTGCAGGTCGCCGCCGGCGAACATGGCGCATGGCTGGATGCCTGGGACGCGAGCCTGTGGTTGGCGGCGTTCGTGACGATCGAGCTCAACGTGTTCGGGATCGGCAAGCCGCGGGACTGAAGCGCGGGGCGGTCATTCGCGGTCCCATTCCATCTCCTGCTCGGCGAGCAGCTGCCGCAGCTGGGCGGCGCTGGCGCGCCGCATCGGCCGCTCGTCGACGCCGGACAGCGGCGCCTGGCGCAGGGCATCGAGCGGCAGCACGGTCAGGTCGAAGGCCAGGTCCTCCGCCGCGAACACCCAGACCGGGAAGTCCGCGCTGCGTGCCCGGTCCAGGCGCAACCGGCGGCCGCGCGCCTCCGCCGGAATACCATGCTCGTCGAGGAACCGCGGCACCGCGTCGACGTCCTCGGCGTACAGGTGCAGGGCGACGGGAGAATGCGCATCGGCGGTGCCGTCCAGCACCGGGCCGACCAGGCGGGGTTCGAAGGCGGCGAAGAAGTCGAGCGCGCGCAGGGCCGCCTCTCGCCGTTGCCGCAGCGCGTCGGCCTGGCTGGTGCCGAGGAACAGCCGCTGGTACTCGCGCAGCGCATCCTCGATCTCCCGGTTGCGCGGCAGCGAGGCGTCGTCGTGGATGCCGAGCCGTGCGGCGGCCTTCAGCTTGGCCTGGTGGAAGTCGCGGATCCCGCCCTCGGCCATCATCCGGGCGGCCTCGTGGGCCAGCCGGTGGCGGCGTTCGCGGGTGCGGGTCTCGGCGTGCTGGCGGGCGCGGTGCATGGCAGCTTCCCGGTCGAGGCCTGGCCCGACTCTATACCAGCCGGCGAGCGACCGGGAAGGGTGGACCACGGCGCGGCTGCGCGGCGCGGGCCCGCAACGGGCGGGCAGCTCGCGGGCGGGGCCGGAGATCCGGCCTAGAAGATGTCGAAGGCCTCCTCGCTGGGCAGTGAATCGTCGAAGACCTCGTCGACCTCGCTGGCCATCCGCTCCAGGTCCTCGGCCTTGACGTATTCGGTGATGCCGCCGGCGCCGCCCGGCAACAGCCGGCCGCTGGCGCTCACGCTCACCTGCACCATGCCCTCCGGCGGCTCGTGCGGCATCGGCGGCTGGCCCTCCAGGGCGACCCGCATGTAGTCGATCCAGATCGGCAGGGCCGCGCGGCCGCCGTACTCGCGATAGCCGAGCGACCGATTGTCGTCGCGGCCGACCCAGACCGTGGTCACCAGATTTCCGCCGAAGCCCGAGAACCACGCGTCGCGGTGGTCGTTGGTCGAGCCGGTCTTGCCGCCCACGTCCTCGCGCTCGAGCACGCGTGCGGCGGTGCCGGTGCCGCGGCGGACCACGTCGCGCATCATCGACACCAGTTGCCAGGCGACGCGCTCGTCGATCGCGCGCGGGGCCTGTGGCAGCTCCAGCTCGGCCGCGCCCTCCTCGACCGGAGCCTCCGCGGATGCGGCGGCTTCGGGTGCCTCCGGTGTCGGTTCGGACGCCGGCGTGGCGGCCGGCCCCAGGTTGAAGCCGTCGACGATGTGGGCCTGCGAGGTGCGGCCGGGGCTGCCGCCCGCGCCGCAGCCGCGGCAGGCGGTGGCCGGGGTTTCCTTGAAGATCACCTCGCCGTCGCGGTCGCGGATCTCGTCGATGAACCACGGCGTCACCCGGAAGCCGCCGTTGGCGAACACCGCGTAGCCCCGGGCGATGTCGAGCGGCGCGAGCGACGGGGTGCCCAGCGAGATCGACAGGTTGGGCGGCAGTTCGGCCTCGTCGAAGCCGAAATGGCTGATGTAGCGGCGCGCGTAGTCGACGCCGATGGCGTCCAGCAGCCGTACCGAGACCAGGTTGCGCGAGCGCACCAGCGCCTCGCGCAGACGCATCGGGCCGAGGAACTTGCCGTCGTCGTTCTGCGGGCGCCAGTCCTGGCCGCGGCGCATCCGGAACACCACCGGGGCATCGAGCACGATCGAGGCCGGGTTGAAGCCGCGCTCGAATGCAGCGGCATAGATGAACGGCTTGAAGCTGGAACCGGGCTGGCGCCGGGCCTGGGTGGCGCGGTTGAACTTCTGGCCGGCGAAGCTGAACCCGCCGACCAGGGCCCGCAGCGCGCCGTTGTCGTACTCCAGCGAAACCAGGGTGGACTGGGCGCGGGGCAGCTGCTCGAGGCGATAGCCGATCTCCGGTGCCGCCGCGGGGTTTTCCTCGCCGGCTGCGGCGGCGGACTCGACCCGGCGCACCCGCACCAGCTGGCCGCGCTCGAGCAGCGCCGAGGGCGAACGGTTGGTCCAGCGGCTGGACGCGGCGTCCAGGGTGACGGTGCTGCCGTCGGCCAGGACCACCTCGGCGGTGCCGTCGCCGCTGCGCAGCACGATCGCCGGCAGCATCCCGGCCTGCGCCGGGGTGCTGCGCAGGCGCTCGGCGATCGCGGCGGCGTCCTCGTCGGCGCCCAGTTCGAAGGTCTGCTCGGGCCCGGCCCAGCCGTGGCGGCGGTCGTACACGGTGAGACCGTCGCGCAGCGCCAGCTCCGCCGCCGCCTGGTAGGTGGGATCGATGGTGGTGACCACGTGGTAGCCCCGGGTCAGCACGTCGCCGCCGTAGCGGGCGATCATCTCCTGGCGCACCATTTCCGCCACGTAGGGCGCATAGACCTCGACCGGGCGCTCGTGCGGGGCGGCGTGCATCTGCGCCGCCTGGCCCGCGCGCTCCTGCGCGGGCGTGATGAAGCCGAGCTCGCGCATCCGCTGCAGCACGTAGTCGCGGCGGATGCGGGCGCGCTCGGGATTGGTGACCGGGTTGCCGCTGGAAGGGAACTTGGGGATCGACGCCAGCGTGGCCACCTCGTCCAGGCTCAGCCGGTCCAGCGGCTTGCCGTAGTAGAACTCCGCCGCGGCGGCGATGCCGTAGGCGCGGTTGCCGAAGAAGCTCTTGTTCAGGTAGAGCTCGAAGATCTCGTCCTTGGTCAGCTCCCGCTCCATCTTCATGGCCAGCAGCATCTCCGCCAGCTTGCGGGTGTAGCTGTACTCCGAACTCAGGAAGAACTGGCGCGCCACCTGCTGGGTGATGGTCGAACCGCCCGGCACGCGGCGGTCGTCGGTGGTGGCCAGCAGCCAGATCGCCCGCGCCACGCCGCGGTAGTCGACCCCGCCGTGCTCGTAGAAGCGGTTGTCCTCGATCGCGATGAAGGCCTGCTTGACCGCCTCCGGGACCTCCTCGATCTTCACCGGATACCGCCGGGTCTCGCCGAACAGCGCCATCAGCCGCCCGTCCCGGGCATAGACGTACATCGGCTCCTGCAGCTCGACCCGGCGCAGGCCCTCGACCTCGGGCAGGCGCGCGGAGACCACGAAGTAGAGCGTGGCCGCCGCCAGCGCCCCGAGCAGGCCCAGGCCCAGGCAAGCGATCAGGAGCCAGCGCAGCAGGCGTCGGATTGGGGGCATCTGGCAGTTCCGGCCGGGGAGCGGCGTTTCGTCGTGGTGGCGGAGTATAGAGGACTCGGCCGGGTGGCCCCCGGAGGCCGGTGCCGCCGTTCACCCGGCGGGTGAAGGGGGCACTGCGGCACGGTTCCGGCATGCCGACGGTTGCCAAGGGGTGAAAAGTCCGTTATTTAATGCGCCGGGGCACGATGCGCACGTAAGCGCCCGTGACAAAGGGGAAAACCGTGGGGTTAATCACAAAAAGCCAGTCGCCGCTCGTGGGCGTCGACATCAGCTCGACAGCGGTCAAGCTCCTGCAGCTCTCGCGCTCGGGCGACCGCTACCGGGTCGAGCACTACGCGGTCGAGCCGCTCCCGCCCAATGCGGTGGTGGAGAAGAACATCGTCGAGGTCGAGGCGGTCGGCGAGGCCATCCGCCGGGCGATGTCGCGTTCGGGCAGCAAGGCCAAGCATGCCGCCGCGGCGGTGGCGGGCTCGGCGGTGATCACCAAGGTGATCCCGATGCCGGCCGACCTGGACGAGGAGGAGATGGAGTCGGCGGTCGAGCTGGAGGCGGTCAACTACATCCCGTACCCGATCGAGGAGGTCAACCTCGACTTCGAAGTGCTCGGGCCGATGCCCGGCAACACCGAGATGGCGCAGGTGCTGCTGGCCGCGTCGCGCTCGGAGAACGTCGAGATGCGCGCCTCGGCGCTGGAGCTCGGCGGCCTCGCCGCGCGGGTGATGGACGTCGAGGCCTTCGCCATCGAGAACGCGTTCGCGCTGCTCGCCGGCACCCTGAACACGCCGCATGACGGCATCGTGGCGCTGGTCGACGTCGGCGCGACCATGACCACCCTGAACATCCTGCGCAACGGCCGCAGCATCTACAGCCGCGAGCAGGTCTTCGGCGGCAAGCAGCTGACCGACGAGGTGATGCGCCGCTACGGGCTCAGCTACGAGGAGGCGGGCCTGGCCAAGCGCCAGGGCGGCCTGCCGGAAAGCTACGAGATCGAGGTGCTCGAGCCCTTCAAGGAGGCGCTGGTGCAGCAGATCAGCCGCCTGCTGCAGTTCTTCTACGCCGGCAGCGAGTTCAACCGCGTCGACCAGATCGTGCTGGCCGGGGGTTGCGCCTCCATCGCCGGCGTCTCGGAGATGGTGGAGGAGCAGCTGGGCGTCCAGACCGTGGTCGCCAACCCGCTGGCGCAGATGACCCTCGGTTCGCGCGTGCAGGCGCACGCCCTGGCGCAGGACGCGCCGGCCCTGATGATCGCCTGCGGGCTCGCATTGAGGAGCTTCGACTGATGGCCCGGATCAACCTGCTGCCGTGGCGCGCCGAGCGCCGCAAGCAGCGTCAGAAAGAGTTCGGGATCATGCTCGCCCTGGCCGCGGTGGCCGGGGTGGCGGCCTGGTTCCTGGTCAACTCCTACTACAACGGCCAGATCGAGGGCCAGCACGAGCGCAACGCCTATCTCGACCAGCAGATCGCCCAGGTCGACGAGAAGATCAAGGAGATCGACGAGCTCGACCGCCAGCGCGCGCGGTTGCTGGCGCGCAAGGACGTGATCGAGGAGCTGCAGGCCAGCCGCTCGCAGATGGTGCACCTGTTCGATTCGCTGGTGCGCACGATCCCCGACGGGGTCATGCTCACCACCCTCAAGCAGGAGGGCCAGAAGCTGACCCTGGAGGGTCGCGCCCAGTCCAACGCCCGGGTCAGCACCTACATGCGCAACCTGGAGGGCTCGGGCTGGATGACGCGTCCGGACCTGTCGATCATCGAGGCCAAGGCCGCCGAGGGCGCCGCCTTCAACCCCGGCCTGCCGTACCAGTTCCAGCTCTCGGTCACCCTCGCCAGCCCGAACGCCAGCGAGAGCGAGAGCGGCGCCGAGGGGGCGGAGGAAGGCGCGCCCGCCGAGCCCGCCGCAGCCGCAGAAGGAGCCGAGTCGTGAGCCAGAAACGCAAGATGTCGCTGCGCGAGCTCGACTTCCACAACACCGGGTCCTGGCCGCGCGAGTACAAGATCGGTTTCTGCGTGCTGCTGGGACTGCTGATCTTCGGCCTGCTCTGGTGGCTGTTCGTTCGCGACAAGCTCAGCGAGCTGGAGAGCCTGGAGCGGCAGGAAACCGAGAAGCGCCAGGAATTCGAGACCAAGCAGGGCCGTGCCGCCAACCTCGAGCCGCTCAAGCAGCAGCTGGCGCAGATGGAGCAGCAGCTGCAGCAGATGCTGCGGCAATTGCCCAGCCGCACCGAGATGCCGGACCTGATCGTCGACATCTCCCAGACCGCGCTGGCCACCGGCATCCAGAACGAGCTGTTCCAGCCCGGGCCGGAAACGCCGAAGGAGTTCTACGCGGAGAAGCCCATCTCGCTGCGCATGCAGGGCACCTACCACCAGTTCGGCGCATTCGTCAGCGGGGTCGCGTCGCTGCCGCGCGTGGTCATCATGACGATGCACGACATCTCGCTGAAGCCGAGCGACGGCACCGCGATCCGGCCCGGATCCAACCTGGAGCTGGCGGGCACGGTGAAGACCTACCGCTACCTCGACGAGGAAGAGACCGCGGAGCAGGAAGCGGCGGCCACCGACGGGGGAGGGCACTGACATGCGCATGAGCAGCAAGGCACTGCGCGGCCTGGCGTGGGTGGCCCTGGCGGCGGCCATCGCCGGTTGCGGACGCGGCGTCACCAGCACCCCGGGGGACGCACCGAACCTGGAGGAGTGGGCGGCCAACGTCCGCGCCCGGCCGGCGCCGCCGCTCGATCCGCTGCCGGTGATGCAGCAGTTCGAGACCTTCGAGTATGCCGCGCAGGGGCTGCGCGATCCCTTCAGCGACGCGTTCACCTCCGACGCCGGGGGCAGCGGGCCGCGCCCGGATTCGGACCGGCGCAAGCAGCCGCTCGAGGAGTTCCCGCTCGACAGCCTCGACATGGTCGGCACGATCGGCCAGGGTGGCGGGCTGGTCGGGCTGGTGATGGCGCCGGACAAGGTGACCCACCGGGTCCGCGTGGGGGACTACCTGGGCCAGAACGACGGCCGCATCACCTCGATCGCCGAGGACCAGATCGAACTCGTTGAACTTGTGCCGGATGGCGCGGGCGGCTGGCTGGAACGCCCGGCGTCGGTTGCGCTCGAAAACAATTGATTAGGGGAAGCATGATGACCGTTAGCAACGCGCAAGGCCCGAATTCGACGCGCCGCGTCCTGCCGCTCCGCACAGCAGCCGTCGGACTCGCCGCCGGCCTGCTGGCGGCCACCGTCGGGGTGCATGCAGCCCAGCCTGCCGGCGTGGTGCCCTACCTGGCCATGGCCCAGGTCGGCGCGGCCCCTGCCAGCGACCCCGCCAAGCAGGTGCCGGGCGCGGTCACCGTCGACAACATCGACTTCAAGCGCGGCGAGGGCGGCTCCGGCAAGCTGATCCTGCGCTTCGACGGCGAGGGCGCGGTCCCGGACATGCGCACCCAGGGCGACAGCGTGGTGGTGGAGGTCGGCAACGCGACCCTGCCGGCCTCGCTGCAGCGCCCGCTCAACGTCACCGACTTCGCCACCCCGGTGCAGCGCATCGACGCGATGCAGGGCAGCGGCGGCGCGCGGCTGGTGCTGAGCGCGCAGGGCGAGTTCGAGCCGATGGCCTACCAGAGCGGCCGCGAGTACATCGTCGAACTGGTGCCGCGCGCCGCCCCGGGCCGCGCCGTCGGCGCGGCCACCACCACGGTCGCCACCGCCCAGGCCTCGGCCACCGCCGAGGGCGCCGCGCGCACCTACAGCGGCCGCCCGGTGACCTTCAACTTCCAGGACGTGCCGGTGCGCACCGTGCTGCAGCTGATCGCCGAGGAGTCGAACCTCAACATCGTCGCCTCCGACACGGTGCAGGGCAACGTCACCCTGCGCCTGATCAACGTGCCGTGGGACCAGGCGCTGGACATCGTGCTGCAGGCCAAGTCGCTGGACAAGCGCCGCAGCGGCAACGTGGTGTGGGTGGCGCCGCAGTCCGAGATCGCCAAGTTCGAGCAGGACAAGGAAGACGCGCGGCTGGCGATCGAGGAACGCGCGGAGATGGTCACCGAGTACATCCCGATCAGCTACGGCAATGCCGAGGACATCGCCACCCTGCTCACCGACGAGAGCAAGAACAGCTCCGGCGGCGGTAGCAGCGGCGGCGGAACCGCGAGCAACAACCGCGGTTTCCTATCTTCTCGCGGGAGTCTGAGCTTCGATCGGCGCACCAACACTCTGCTTGTGATCGACATCCCGCAGCGGGTGGCCGAGATCAAGCGCCTGGTGACGATGCTCGACAAGCCGGTCGACCAAGTGATCATCGAGGCGCGGATCGTGATCGCCAACGAATCGTTCGCGCGAGACCTCGGTGCCAGATTCGGAGTTTCGGGTGCCAAGTATCGGGAGGAGCGCCTACCTGACGGCACCATAATCCGTGTACCGCGGGCTGTCGGTTCCGGTTCGCTCAGCGCCAATCATGGTTTTATCAATAGCTGGGTCGACAGCTTGACGGATTCCGATGAGAACCCGACGTGGACCTATCCCGACACCCTCACAAACGACTTCACTATCCGCGATCTGAATCCGGGCTCGATCGCCCTAACGATTCTGGGAAACACTATTAACTGGGATCTAGAGCTCCAGGCTCTACAGCAAGAACAGCGCGGCGAAGTGATCTCCAATCCCCGGATCGTCACCAGCAATCAGCGCGAGGCGGTGATCAAACAGGGTCGCGAGGTCGGTTATCTGACCGTCACGGGCGGTCAGAGCAACAACGTGCCGACGGTGCAGTTCAAGGAGGCGCTGCTGGAGCTGACGGTTACCCCGACCATCACCAACGACGGTCGCGTATTCCTGGCGATGAACGTGAAGAAAGACGAGATCGAGGACTTTACGGAGATTGGTAATTTCGGCGCGGTACCGAACTTGGCCCGTCGGGAAATCACCACAGCGGTGCTGATCGACGACGGCCAGACCGTGGTGATCGGCGGTGTGTACGAGTTCCAGGATCGCCATACGATGTCGAAGATTCCCTTCCTCGGCGACATCCCGATCCTCGGCAATCTGTTCAAAACACGCGGCAGGTCGAACAGCAAGGCAGAATTGCTGATCTTCGTCACACCGCGAGTGTTACGTGTAGCGCAGCGTAGCTACTGATAGACGGCTTCGTTCGACTCTAAGAAGGAGGGGCCCCATGACGGGGCCCCTATTGTCGCTTCTGGCGCTTTCGCGCTCTGGACTGCCAAGGCGCTGGCGAAGGTATTCCTGCCAGCCGGGCGAGAACTTCGATATCGGGCGGGGGCTGGGACGCTTCGCGTACGAGAAGGCGAAGGCCTTTCAACAAGGCGTCGACGAGTTGTCCTAACCGGGTGTGGGCAGCAGGCCATACATGGCCTGCTGCGGCGGGTGGAGGGGCGGAGCGGACTGAAGCGATGGCGGGGGTTTCCCCGCCTTTGCATGCCAACTGAACTAAATTGGTTTCGGGCAGGTCTAACTGGATGCCGCGACACGCGTCGATACGACCCACGTCATGCACAGCGATGCTGATAGTTTCCTCACCGCCCGCCTTCACGATGCCTTCCGCGCGCTGCGCGACGCGCTTTCCGCGGAGATCGTCGGCCAGCAGGCGCTGATCGAGCGGCTCCTGATCGCGCTGCTGGCCGACGGGCATCTACTGGTCGAGGGCGCGCCGGGGCTGGCCAAGACCAGCGCGATCCGGGCGCTGGCGGCGCGCCTGGAGGCGGATTTCGCCCGCGTCCAGTTCACCCCCGACCTGTTGCCCGCCGACCTGACCGGCACCGAGGTCTGGCGGCCGCAGGACGGCCGCTTCGAGTTCCAGCCCGGGCCGATCTTCCACCCGCTGCTGCTGGCCGACGAGATCAACCGCGCACCGGCCAAGGTGCAGTCGGCGCTGCTGGAGGCGATGGGCGAGCGCCAGGTCACGGTGGGGCGCCACACCTACCCGCTGCCGGCGCTGTTCCTGGTGATGGCGACCCAGAACCCGATCGAACAGGAGGGCACCTTCCCGCTGCCGGAGGCGCAGCTCGACCGGTTCCTGATGCACGTGCGGATCGGCTATCCGGATGTCGCGGCGGAGACCGAGATCCTCCGCCTCGCCCGGGAGCGCGCCCGCAGCGCGATGAAGCCGGATGGCGCCCTGCCGGCGCGCCTGCCGCTGGAGGACGTGTTCGCGGCCCGCGCCGCGGTGCTCGACCTGCACCTGGCGCCGCAGCTGGAGCGCTATCTCGTCGAGCTGGTGCTGGCCTCGCGCGATGCGGCACGCTACGACGAGGCGCTGGCGCGGCGGATCGCCTGGGGCGCCAGCCCGCGCGGATCGATCGCGCTCGAACGCTGCGCGCGTGCGCGCGCCTGGCTGGCCGGCCGCGACTACGTCACCCCGGAGGATGTCCGCGAGGTGGCCCCGGACGTGCTGAGGCACCGGGTCCTACCGAGCTACGAGGCGACCGCCGAGGGCTGGGACGGCGAGCGGCTGGTGGCCGAGCTGATCGAACGGGTACCGCTGCCGTGATGGCCGTGGCTGGTGATTGGTGATTGGTGATTGGCCAGAGCGCGGAACGGCGAAGGGTCCACAGATGAAGATCGCGTTGGCCAAGACCGGAAGAACGGAGCTTGCCGCTTCTCGCGAGGCTGAGGCTGTTCCGAATCACCAATCACGAATCACCAATGACGGCGTCGTGCCGACGCTCGCGGAACTGGTCGCGCTGCGGTCGATGGCGGCCGCGCGGCGCGCGCCGCGCCGCGGCCGCCACGGCAGCAGCGGCCAGGCCCCCTCGGCGCTGCGTGGACGGGGCATGGAATACGCCGAGTCGCGCGAGTACGCGCCCGGCGACGACGCGCGGCACATCGACTGGCGGCTGACCGCGCGCAGCGGCCGCGCCCATACCAAGCTCTACCAGGCCGAGCGCGAGCGCCTGACCCTGATCGTCGCCGACACCGCGCCGGCGCTGTACTTCGGTACCCGGGTACGCTTCAAGTCGGTGCAGGCGGCGCGCGCCGGCGCGGTCGCCGCGTGGGCGGCGCTGCACGACGGCGATCGCGTCGCCGCGCTGCGCGGCAGCCATGCCGAGGCGCCGGTGCCGCCGGGGGCCGGGCCGCGCGGGGTGCTGAGGGCGCTCGACGCGCTGGTGCGCTGGTACGCGGCGCCCCCAGCGGACGATGCCGGGCTCGACGTCGCCCTCGACCACGCCGGACGCCTGCTGCGCCCCGGCTCGCGCCTGCTGGTGCTGGCCGACCCGGCCAGCATCGCCGCGGTCGCGCCGCGGCGGTGGCCGGCGCTGGCGCTGCACGGCCAGGCGACGGTGCTGCTGTTGACCGATCCGCTCGAGCGCGATCCGCCGCGTTCGCTGCTGCCGTTCCAGCAGGGGCGGCTGCGCCTGGAGCTCGATCTCGGCGCGGCCGCGCAGCGCCAGCGCTGGCGCGGGGCGTTCGAGACGCCGTTGCAGGAAGCGCTGGCCACGCTCGCCCGGCGCGGCGTGCGCGCCCGCGCGCTCTCGGTCGACGAGGCGAGCGACGCGTGGCTGGCGCTGTTCGCCACCCGCTTATCGGCATGAACGGGCTGGTGCTGCGCGATATCCACGAGCCGCCGGGGCCGGGCTGGTGGCCGCCGGCGCCCGGCTGGTGGCTGTTGGCGCTGGTGCTGCTGGCGGCCGCGGCGATCCTGGCCTGGTGGCTGCGCCGGCGGCGCCTGCAGCGGCGGCGGATGGAGCGCATGTTCGACGACGCCGTCGACGCCGCCGCGACGCCCGCCGAAGCCGTCGCCGCGATCTCCGAGCTGCTGCGGCGCGCGGCGCGGCGGCGCGACCCCGGCGCCGACGCGCTGGACGGCGAGGACTGGCTGCGCTTCCTCGACCGCGATGCGCGCCAGCCCGGCTTCGACGGCGAGGAGGGCCGGCTGCTGCTCACCGGCGGCTATCGCCGCGAGGTCGACGCGCGCCGGCTGGAGACGCTGCGGGCGATCGCGCGCGCCCGGTTCCTGGAATGGACCACGGGGCGCCGATGAGCGCGTTCGACTGGTCCTGGCTGCGCTTCGGTTTCGACGGTTTCGCCTGGCCGTGGCTGCTGCTGGCGCTGCCGCTGCCATGGCTGGTGCGCAGCCTGCTGCCTCCGCAACGGGCCGCGGGGGCGGCGCTGCGGGTGCCGTTCTTCGCGCGCCTGGGCGCGATCGGTTCGGCGCGCGGCCCGGCCAGGGCCGGCGGCGGCCGGGCGCTGTGGCTGGGCGCCGCGGCCTGGGCGCTGCTGTGCGTGGCGGCCGCGCGGCCGCAGCAGGCCGGGGAGCTGGTGCAGCCGCCGCAGGCGGGCCGCGATCTGATGCTGGCGGTGGACCTGTCGGGCAGCATGGCCGAGGAGGACATGCTGCTCGGTGGGCGGGTGGTGGACCGGCTCACCGCCGCCAAGGCCGTGATCGCCGACTTTCTCGACCGGAGGGCCGGCGATCGGGTCGGCCTGCTGGTGTTCGGGCGCCGCGCCTACGCGCTGGCGCCGCTCACCCTCGACCGCGACAGCGTCCGCGAGCAGCTGCTCGACAGCGTGGTCGGGCTGGCGGGGCGCGAGACCGCGATCGGCGATGCGATCGGCCTGGCGGTCAAGCGGCTGCGGGCGCAGCACGGCGCGGGCGGCGACGCGCCGCGCGTGCTGATCCTGCTGACCGACGGGGTCAACACCGCCGGGTTGCTGGAGCCGCTCAAGGCCGCCGAGCTGGCGCGCGACGCCGGAGTGCGGATCCACACCGTCGCGTTCGGGGGCGAAGGCGGCGGACTGTCGATGTTCGGCTTCCGCATGCAGGCGCCCGGTGGGGAGGAGATCGACGAGGACACGCTGCGGCGCATCTCCGCGCTGACCGGAGGGCGCATGTTCCGCGCCCGCGACACCGGCGAGCTGGCGGGCATCTACGCCGAAATCGACCAGCTGGAGCCGGTCGAGCGCCCGGCGCAGGCGCTGCGCCCGCGGGTCGAGCGCTACCACTGGCCGCTGGGACTGGCGCTGCTGCTGGGCTTCGATGCGCTGCTGCTGGCGGGGCGGCCGCGCCGCGCCAGGACCATGCGGGCGCCGGCATGAGCGGCCTGCTCGACCAGCTGCAGTTCCTCCGTCCGCAGTGGCTGTGGCTGTTGGCGGCGGTGCCGCTGCTCATCTGGTGGTGGCGCACGCGCCGGCGGGCGCGCAGCGCCTGGAGCGACAGCGTCGATCCTCACCTGCTGCCGCATCTGCTCGGGTCCCCGGGAACCGGGCGCGCGGCCCTGGCGCCGGCACTGGCGCTGGTCGCGTTCGCGCTCTCGGTGCTCGCGCTGGCGGGGCCGAGCTGGCGGTCCGGGACCCAGCCGCTGTGGGAGCGGAGCATGCCGCTGGTGATCGCGGTGGATCTGTCCAGCGCCACCCTGGCCGACGACCTGCCGCCTTCGCGGTTGTTGCGCGCCCGCGCCAAGATCGAGGCGCTGCTCGGCGCGCGTGCCGGCGGCCAGGTCGGCCTGGTGGCGTTCGCCGACGATGCATTCACGGTGGCGCCGCTCACCGCCGACGCGGCCAACGTGGCGCTGTTCGTCGATGCGCTGGCGCCCGACATCATGCCGGTCGATGGCCACCGGCCCGCGCGCGCCATCGAATGGTCGGCGCGATTGCTGCGCCAGGCCGGGTTCGACCGCGGCCAGATCCTGCTGCTGACCGGCACCGCCGACGCCGCCGCGCGGCGCGCGGCCGCGGCCGTCGCGGCCGACGGATACCGGGTCTCGGTGCTCGGGCTCGGCAGCGCGAGCGGCGGGAGCTATCGCGATGCCGCGGGCCGTGCGCGCGAGGCCCGTCTGGACGAGGCCGCGCTGCGCGCGCTGGCCGCCGCCGGCAGCGGCACCTATGCCGAAATCGCCGCGGGCGAGCAGGACCTGCGCGCGCTCGGCGTGCTCGACGCCACCTCCGCCGCGGCCGCCGGCACCGCGCGTGGCGGCCGCGCCGGGGTCCGTCTCGACGAAGGCTACTGGCTGCTGCTGCCGCTGCTGCTGCTCGCGGCGCTGGCGTTCCGCCGCGGCGGGATGCTGGGCGCGGTGCTGCTGTGCCTGTGGCTTCCGCTGGGGCCGGCCCGGGCCCAGGCGCCAGCGGAGCGCGAGGCAGCTGAGCGCCCGCCAGTGCAGTCGCGCTCGGCGGAGGGCGCGGTCGAAGGCGGCCTGTGGCGGCGTGCCGACCAGGTCGCGCATGCGCGCATGCAACGCGCCGTCGAAGCCTTTCGCCGCGGCGACTTCGCCGCGGCCGAGCGGGTCTGGGGGGAACTGCCGGGGCCCGCAGCCGCGTACAACCGCGGCAACGCCCTGGCGAAGGCCGGCCGCTACGAGGAGGCCATCGCCGCCTACGACCGGGCACTGGCGCTGCAGCCGGGCATGGAGGACGCCGTGGCCAACCGCGCCGCGGTCGAGGCGGCCATGCAGCGCCAGCCGCCGGCCGGCCCGCGCGCCGACGCCGCCGGGGACCCGCGCGAAGGCGAGTCGCCGCAGGCACCCGGTGAAGGCGCGCCGCCGCCCCCGGAGGCGCAGCGCGGCGGCGACCGCCCGGGCCAGCAGCAGGCACGCGACGATGCGCAGCCGGAACCGCCGCCGCCGCAGCCGGCCGACGCCCGCGCCCAGCAGGACGCCGACGCCGCGCAGCGCGAACGCATGCGCCGCCAGTTGCAGGCCGAGGAGGCCGGAGACGAGGGCAGGAGCGCGGCCGACCCGTCCGAGACCAGGGCGGAACGCGAGCTGCGCGAGGCCAACGAGGCCTGGCTGCGGCGCGTGCCCGACGATCCGGGCGGCCTGCTGCGCGCCAAGTTCCAGCTCGAACACGAGCGCCGCCGCCGCGATGGTGCAGACTGAGCCGATGCCGAAACGACCCGGTTTTCTCGTGGCGCTGTTGTCGCTGCTGCTGCTGGCGGCGCCGGCATCGGCCGAGACCCGCGCCTGGCTCGACCGTGACCGCATCGAGCTGGGCGAGACCGCCACGCTCAACATCGAGACCGATCAGGGCGCCGTCGGCGTGCCCGACTGGTCGCCGCTGGACGCCGACTTCGCGGTCAGCGGCCACACCAGCAGCCGCCGCGTGGAGAGCGCCGGCGGCGGCATGCGCGTGCGGGTGCTGTTCGCGGTGGCGTTGCAGCCGCGCCGCGAGGGCCTGCTCACTGTGCCGGGGCTGCGCGTCGGCGGGGAGCGCACCGCGCCGCTCACGCTGACCGTCGCGCCCGCCAGCACGGCGCCGGCGCGTGCGGGCGCGGCGGCCTTCATCGAGGCCGAGGCCGACAGCAGCGAGGCCTACGTGCAGCAGGCGATCGGCTACGTGCTGCGCCTGTACTACGCCACGCCGCTGGTCTCGGGGCAGCTGCTGCAGCCGCAGCCCGAGGGCGCCTCGCTGCAGCGGCTCGGCAACGACCTGCAGTACAGCCGCGACATCGACGGCCGCCGCTATACCGTGGTCGAGCGCCGGTTCCTGCTGGTGCCCGAACGCAGCGGCACCCTCACGGTCCCGGGCGCGCAGTTCACCGGGCGCGGCAGCGGCAGCTTCTTCGACGACGTCTTCGGCAGCGGGCCGCGCGAGCTGCGCGCCAATGGTGCGCCGCGCTTCATCGAGGTCCGGCCGGTGCCCGACGCCGCGCCGCGCCCCTGGCTGCCGCTGCGCGGTTTGGAACTGCGCTATCTGGAGGCGCCGCGGACCGCGCGCGCGGGCGAGTCGGCCACGGTCGTGGTGGAGTTGGCCGCCGACGGCGCCACCGCGGCGCAGCTGGCCGAGCCGGAGTTGAGCACCGATGGCGATGCCGAGGTGTTCGCGGAACCCGCCGAGACCGAGGAGCACTTCGATCGGGGACGCCCGCAGGTGAGGATGACCCGGCGGTTCTCGATCGTCCCCGCCGAGCCCGGCACGCTGCTGGTGCAGGGGGCGCGCATGCAGTGGTGGGACGCGCGCGCCGGCCGCCAACGCAGCGCCACGCTTCCCGACATCGAGATCGAGGTCGCGCCGGGCGCCGCGTCGCCACCGGCCGCAGCGGGGGACCGGCTCGGGCAGGGCGAGCCGGACCCACCGCCCCGCGAGCGCTGGATCCGGGTGCCCGGGGTGCAGGGCGAGGTCCATCCCTGGGCGCTGCTGACCGTGCTGTTCGCGCTGCTCTGGCTCGGCACCCTGGCATGGGGCCTGCAGCGGCGCCGGCCGGCCGCGACGGCCCCGGGCGCAGCCGTGACGGGCGCGCAGGGCGGGGCCGGTGCGCCGTCGCAGGGTGCGCGCTTGCGGCGGTTGCGGACGGTGCTGGACACCGGCGACCTGGGCGAGATCGCCGAGGCGCTGTGCGCGCTGGCGGCGCCACCCGCCGCCGGGATCGATGCGCTCCGCGCGCGCTTGGCGGCCCCGGCGCAGCTCGCGGCGGTCGACGCGCTGGAGCGCGCGCGCTGGGCCGGCGGCGAGCCCGCGGCGGCCCGCGCCGCGGTGCGCGGGGCGTTCGCCGACGGCCCGGTCTGGAAGCCGCGGGCGCCGGCGCCCGCCGCCCCGCCGCTAGCGCCGCTCTACCCGGAGCGCCGCGGACCGGACCGGCGCGAATGACGCTTTGCTAAGCTGCGCCGGACTTCAGCGGAGCCTTCCTGGATGACCGAGACGAGCGTGGCCAACCGGCCCGGCATGGCGCTGCACACGAAGATGCTGATCGGCTTCGTGGTCGGCGTCGTCGCCGGCATCGCCGCCAACCTGTTGGCGGCGGACGCTCCCTGGCTCGAGGGCTTGATCGCCTACGTCACCGACCCGATCGGGCAGCTGTTCCTGCGGCTGCTGTTCATGCTGGTCATGCCGCTGGTGTTCTCTGCCCTGGTCCTCGGCGTGGTGGAGATCGGCGATCCCCGTGCGCTGGGCCGGATCGGCACCAAGACCCTGCTGTGGGTCCTGGCGGTGACCGCGATCGCGGTCACCATCGGCCTGGTGCTGGTGAACCTGATCCAGCCGGGTACGGGGCTGCCGCCCGAGGTGGGGGAGGGCCTGATCGCCGCGTCGTCCGATCGCGCCATGGAGATCGCCACCGCCCGCGAGGGCGTGTCGGGCATCCAGATCCTGCTCAACATCGTGCCGCGCAATCCGGTCGAGGCGGCCGCCAACGGCGACCTGATCGCGGTGATGTTCTTCGCGCTGATGTTCGGCATCGCCGCGACGGTGATCCGCAGCCAGGGCACCCGCAGTTTCGTGGACGCGGTGCAGGGGATCTACGACATCTGCCTGAAGCTGATCGGCTGGGTGATCGCGCTGGCGCCGTATGCGGTGGCCGCGCTGCTGTTCTCGATCACCGCCAAGCTCGGCTTCGACGTGCTGGTGCAGCTGGCGCGCTTCGTCGGCACGGTGCTGGCGGCGCTGGCGATCCATTTCTTCGTGGTGTTCCCGCTGCTGCTGCGCGCGTTCGGCGGCATGGGCCCGATCACGTTCCTGCGCGGCGCCGAACCGGCGCTGCTGACCGCGTTCTCGACCTCTTCCTCGAGCGCGACGCTGCCGACCACGCTGAAGGTGACGGTGGACAACCTCGGCGTGCCCAGCCGGGTGGCGCGCTTCGTCTGCACCCTGGGCGCGACCGCCAACATGAACGGCACGGCGCTGTTCGAGGGCATCACGGTGCTGTTCCTGGCGCAGTTCTTCGGCGTCGAGCTGACGATCGCGCAGCAGGTGATGATCCTGGTGCTGTGCATTTTCGGGTCGATCGGCGCCGCCGGCGTGCCCGGCGGGTCGCTGCCGGTGATCGCGATGATCCTGGCGATGTTCGGGATCCCGCCCGAGGGCATCGGCCTGATCCTCGGGGTCGACCGCCTGCTCGACATGTGCCGCACCGTGGTCAACGTCGGCGGCGACATGGCCGGCTCGGTGGTGATCGGCCGCAGCGAAGGCAAGGCGGAATCGCTCCAGCAGGCGGCCTGAGCGCCGCTTCGCGCCAGGCAGTCCTATCCGTAGCGGCGATCTCGCACCGTCGCCACGGGGGAACCACGTTGAATAGCCACTTCGGAAACCGCACGGGGCGTGAGCCGCGCCGGGGGTGTTACTCCGCCCTTCCGTCCGGCCATCCATGGCCGGAGTCAGGGCCGCAGGCCATCCATGGCCTGCTCTGCGCAGCATCCCGCCACGTCTCCCGCTTCGACGTTGGTGGGCTTCGGATGGATTGGCTTACCGAGCATCCGACAATGAATCGCAGACGCGGCGCCCG
>NZ_JARXRM010000028.1:0-74555 GCF_029887875.1 Luteimonas endophytica | reverse complement strand
CCGGGCGCCGCTGCTTCCGAAGCCCGCGGGCACGCTCCCGTTTCCACGCAAGGCGGCCCCCGTCCTGATACCACCCGCACCGCGTGGTGTTGCATACGTCGCGCTCGCTCAGCGGTGTGGAGAACGCGACACCTGGCGCCATACGACCGGAGGCACGACGCGGACACGACCCGCGCGGGCGTGGGACAATGGCGGCCCCCGCCCGCCGCGCAGCCGCCAGACACTCCGACTCCATGACCAAGCCGACCCGTCGCGACCTCGCCAACGCCATCCGTTTCCTCGCCGCCGACGCGGTCGAAGCCGCCAAATCCGGGCACCCGGGCATGCCGATGGGCATGGCCGACATCGCCGAGGTGCTGTGGAACGACTATCTCAGCCACAGCCCCGACAATCCAAAATGGTTCAACCGCGACCGCTTCCTGCTTTCCAATGGCCACGGCTCCATGCTGCAGTACGCGCTGCTGCACCTGGCCGGCTACGACCTGGCCCTGGAGGACCTGAAGAATTTTCGCCAGCTCGGCTTCCGCACCCCGGGACATCCCGAGAACTTCGTCACCCCCGGCGTCGAGACCACCACCGGTCCGCTCGGCCAGGGCTTCGCCAACGCGGTCGGCTTCGCACTCGCTGAAAAGCTGCTGGCGCAGCGCTACAACCGCCCCGAGTACGCCGTCGTCGACCATCGCACCTGGGTCTTCATGGGCGACGGCTGCATGATGGAAGGTGTCTCGCACGAAGCCGCCTCGCTCGCCGGTACCCTCGGGCTGGGCAAGCTGGTCGCGTTCTGGGACGACAACGGCATCTCCATCGACGGCGAGGTCGAGGGTTGGTTCACCGACGACACCCCCGCCCGTTTCGAGGCCTACGGCTGGCTGGTGATCCGCGACGTCGACGGCCACGACGCCGATGCGATCCGCAAGGCGATCGACCAGGCCATGGGCCAGGACGAACGCCCGGTGCTGGTCTGCTGCCGCACCACCATCGGCTTCGGCTCGCCCGCGAAGGCGGGCAAGGAATCCTCGCACGGTGCGCCGCTGGGGGCCGACGAGATCGCCGCCACCCGCAAGGCGCTCGGCTGGGAGCACGGCGCGTTCGAGATCCCCGAGGCGATCCGCGACGGCTGGCGCGCCAACGGCGCCGGCAAGGTGCGCGAGGAACAGTGGAACCGCCTGTTCGACGGCTACGCGGCGCGTCATCCGCAGTTGGCCGCGGAACTGACCCGCCGCTCTCACGGTGAACTGCCGGAGGACTTCGCCGCCGTCGCCGACGCCTACGTCGCCAAGCTTCAGGCCGAGGGCCCCACGGTCGCCTCGCGCAAGGCCTCGCAGATGGCGATCGAAGCGTTCGCGCCGCACCTGCCCGAACTGCTCGGCGGCTCGGCCGACCTCGCCGCCTCCAATCTCACCCTGTGGAGCGGCAGCAGGACCGCGGCCGGCGACCATCCCGACGCCAACTACGTGTACTACGGCGTGCGCGAGTTCGCGATGACCGCGATCAGCAACGGCCTGGCGCTGCATGGCGGATTCATCCCGTACGACGCCACCTTCCTCGTGTTCAGCGACTACGCGCGCAATGCGGTGCGGATGGGCGCGCTGATGGGCGCGCACGTGATCCACGTCTATACCCACGACTCGATCGGCCTGGGCGAGGACGGCCCCACCCACCAGCCGGTCGAACACCTCGCCAGCCTGCGCCTGATCCCGCACAACGACGTCTGGCGCCCGTGCGACGCGGTCGAGTCGGCGGTCGCGTGGCGGGCGGCGATCGAGCGCAACGACGGGCCCAGCTGCCTGGTGTTCTCGCGCCAGAACCTGCCCCACCAGGCGCGCAGCGACGAGCAGCTCGGGCGGATCGCCCGGGGCGGCTACGTGCTCGCCGATGCCGCGGATGGCGCGCCGGACCTGATCCTGATCGCCACCGGCTCGGAAGTCGGGCTGGCCATGGAGGCGAAGGCGGCGCTGGATGCCGACGGGGTGCGCGCGCGGGTGGTGTCGATGCCCTCGAGCGACGTGTTCGACCGGCAGGACGCGGCCTATCGTGAATCGGTGCTGCCCGGCGGATGCCGCAAGCGCGTGGCGATCGAGGCCGGCATCACCGATTTCTGGCGCAAGTACGTGGGCCTGGACGGCGCGGTGATCGGGCTGGACCGCTTCGGCGCGTCCGCTCCGGCGAACGTGCTGTTCGAGCATTTCGGCTTCACCGTCGAGCGGGTGCTCGAGGCGGCGCGGGCGCTGTAGCGCGCCCGCGGGGGTGGAAGGGCCGACGATTGCCGGCCCTGACTGCTCTGGGCATCTACTTGCACTGCTGCTTGGTCACCGACACATCGCCCAGGTCGCCCGCGGTGTAGAGCGGGGGCACTATCGGGTCGCCGGCATTGGTCATCGCCAGGTGCAGGTTGGCGATGGCCTGCAGGTGGCCCGGCTCGCCGGAGGCGAACCGCCGCTGCGCATCCGCCGTCGCCCCGTACATGCCGTTGCACAGCAGCGCCTTGCGGAAGATCTCCAGCACCGCGATCCTCGCCCGGTAGCTCTGCAGACGCTGCTGCGCGTTCGCCGGTGCGTGAGCGATCCTGCCATAGGCCGCGGTGCACTGCGCGCCGAGGACCTGGTATGCCTCCTTGATCCCATCGCAGGTGGCGACTGTGGCCGGCGGCGCCGCGAACGAGGCCGCCGGCGAGAGCAGGGCGCAGGCCAGCATGGCGGCCGCCAGCCTCGACGGGCGGGCGCGGAGTTGTGCGTTCGGCGAGTTCATTGGTGGGGTCCTCCTTTGCTGCGGACACGTCGACGGCCGTTTCCGCCAGGATGGCGATTCGGTGGTGCCATCGCGCGTCCCGTCGGCGAGCGATCGCAGTCACCTCTGACAACGCGCCGCGCCGCGGCCCGTGAACCGTCCGCGACGGGGTGGTGTGCCGGTGCGCGATGCGCGCGCTGCTACCGCGGTGCGGTGCCGTCGCGCAGGAACGGGAACGGATTCAGCGGTTCGCCTTCCCACCAGTTCCGCTCCGGGCCCAGGCGGAAGATCGCGAAGTGCAGGTGCGGCGCCCCGGGGCTGGCATTGCCGGTGCTGCCGACCGTGCCGATCACCTGACCGCGACGAAGCCGCTGGCCTTCGGCCAGACCTGGCGCATAGGCCTGCAGGTGGCCGTAGTAGTACGCGAAGCGGCGCGCCGGATCGAACTGGTAGATCGTCAGCCCGCCGCGCTCGCTGTCGAACAGCTTCTCGACGTGGCCGTCGGCGACCGCCAGCACCGGCGTGCCGGCGGGCGCGATGATGTCGATCGCGTCGTGGCGGCGGCCCGCGCCGCGGGCATCGCTGAAGGTGTCCAGCAGCGCGCTGCGCGGCACGCCCCGGACCGGGACCAGCAGGGCGCCGGCGCCGGTCGCCGGCGGAGAAGCGGGCCGCGCCGGCGCGGGGGCCGCCTCCGCGGCCACGGGGGACGCGCCGGCCGGGGCGCCGGCCGCTGGCGACGAGGACGACGGGGACGAGGAAGACGGCGCCAGCGTCCCGGCGCCATCGTCCGGCTCGCCGCTCGCCGGTGCGGGATCCGGCCGCGCAGGCGCGGGCGCCGCCGGCGCGCCCGCCCCTTCGTTGGGTGTCGGGGTCACCCGTACGGGCGGGCTCCACCACAGCCACAGCGCAAGCGCCGCGGCAACGACGACGGCGGCGACGACAGCGCGCAACGGTCTACTCCTGCATCACCACGGGCGTCCCGGCCTCGAGCGCCGCCGCCACCGCGAGCGCGTCCCAGTTGGTCAGGCGGATGCAGCCGTGCGAGGCGGTCTTGCCGACGCTGGCCGGTTCCGGGGTGCCGTGGATGCCGTAGTGGGGTTTGGAAAGGTCGATCCACACCGAGCCGACGGGATTGTTGGGGCCGGGCGCGATCGTGGCCTTGGCATGGGACTGGTCGGCATCCCAGAACAGCTCGGGGTTGTAGTGGAAGGTGGGGTCGCGGGCGATCGCCTCGACCGTCCATTCGCCGATCGGCAGGGGATCGTGCTCGCTGCCCGAAGTGACCGGGAACTGGGCCATGGTGCGGTCGTTGCCGTCGAGCAGTACGAGGGTGCCATCGGATTCGTCGACGACCACCCTGGCGGCCTTCTCCAGTTCCGGCAGGTCGCGGACATTCGGCACGCGCAGGGTCGCGCCGGCCTTCGGTTCGGTATCCGGGTTGAGCGAACGGAGCAGTTCGGGGCTGGCCTGGAACCGCTCGCCGAGCGCTTCCCATGCCGAGCCGTAGCCGAGCCGCTCCAGCTCGGCCTTCTCGATCATGTCCTCCGGGGTCTCGTGGTAGGGGGCGGCGAGATCCTCTTCGGTCAAGCTGCGCTCGACGAGCGCCGGGGCGCCGTCGTCGAGCGCTTCCCAGGTCGCCTCGTCCACTTCCCCGCTCTCCGGCAGGTCGCGCGCAGCCTGGAAGCCGCGCAGCGCCCGGGCCTGGTTGGAGCCGGCAATGCCGTCGATCTGGCCGGGGGAGAAGCGCGCCCGCGCCAGCAGCACCTGGGCGTGCAGGGTGCGATCCGGCTGCGCGGATTCCGCCTCTTCCGGGGCGGGATCGGCGGCGCGCGCGCCCGGCGGCGCGCAGGCCATCGCCAGGGAAATCGCAAGCACGAGTCGGATCGGCATCGGCGTACTCCTCGAGGTGTGGCGGCACCATCGCCGGAGCGCTGCATTTCAGGCGTGAAGCGTGGCGAGCCCGCGTCCGGTACGTTCAGGCAGCTGTCCGGGAGCTGTCGTCGTCGGCCGACTGGCGCGGTGCGGTCTGGGCCAGCGCAAGCGCGAGCAGCCGGCGCTCGATCCGGGCGCCGGCGGCGCGCGGCCTCGCCAGGTCCATGCGCTCCAGCGCCTCCGCGTCGACTTCCTGGTCGCTTCGAAGCAGCGCCCGGGCGACGGTGCGGAGCTTGCTCACCGGCGTGGACGTGGCGCTGCGCAGCCAGGCCAGCGCACCCACCAGGCGCTGCTCGACCGCGGTGAAATCGCTGCCGAGCGGGTAGTCCGGCAAGGTGCCGTCGGCGCGCAGCGGCGCCAGCGCCGCGCGCAGCCGCCGCGGGGTGTTGTGTCGCCAGCCCTGCGGGGCGCTGAAGTCGCCGCGCAGCTTGCCGGCCGCGCGGGCGCGATCCAGCAGCCCGGCCTGGAAGCGCGCGTCGGCCACGCCGGCCATCGCGATCACGCAGTCCTCGTCGACCAGGCCGCGCACGTCGGCGATGCCGTATTCGGTCACGTAGAGGTCGCGCAGGTGGCGCGGAATGGTGGTGTGGCCGTAGCTCCAACGGATGTTCGATTCGGCCTTCCCGGCGGCATCGCGGGTGGCGCGCAGCAGCAGCGCCGAGCGGCCGTCCGCCAGTGCGTGCGCCATCGCCACGAAGTTGTACTGGCCGCCGACGCCGGAGACCACGCGCCCGTCCTCGAGGCCGTCCGACACGGCGGCGCCGAGCGCGGTGGCCATCATGCAGGAGTTGAAGAAACGCGCATCGCGCCGCTGCAGGCGCTCGAGCCCCTCGTCCAGCCCGTAGAGTTCGTTGACCTCGGACACGCGCTTCATGCCGATGCCGCGACGGGTGTCGTCGTCCAGCTCGCGCAGCCAGTCGTAGAACTCCGGCGAGCCGAGGTAGAACGCGCCGTGCAGGAACTCGCCGTCGCGCTCGACCAGGTCCCGGTCGAGGGCGCTGGCGCTGCCGTCGTTCATCCGCTGCATCAATGCTGCCTTGTCGACCACCTTGCGGCGGATCACCCCGACCTCGACCAGACGCCTGAACCCCTCGTTGATCATCTCGCTGCAGCCGTACAGGCCCTGCTCGAACGGCGCCAGGCCGCCGCAGGCGCGGACCGCCGGGTGCGATTCGAGTGCAGGATCCAGCGCCGCGAGCACGCGACGGTAGGCGGCGTTGTCGGCATGGCGCAGGGCCAGCGCGTGGCACAGCGCGTCGGCCAGCGCGCCGATGCCGATCTGCAGGGTCCCGCCGTCGCGCACCAGCGCGCTGGCGTAGAAGCCGATCGCGTAGTCGGCGTCGCCCACCGGCTGCCTGGGCAGTCCGAACAGCCGCGGATGGGGCGGCGGCGGCGCCACCACCGCATCGAAGAACGCCGCATCCACTTCCGCGACGCCGCCCAGCCAGGGCAGGTGCGGATCGATCTCCGCCACCAGCAGCGGGCGCGGCAGCCCCCGCGCCACCACCGCGTCGACCGCATCGAACGTGAGGTCGGTGTTGGACGAGAGCGACAGGCGGCTGCCGTCTTCGTTGGCCGCGACCTTCTGCACGATGCAGTTCACTCCGCGGTCCGCCAGCGCGCTGGCCACGTGGGTGTAGTTGAGACTGGCGTAGCGCCGCTGCGCCTGCGCCGAGCCCAGCAGCGCGCCGGACTGCAGGTAGAACTCCTCCACCACCACGTGCGCCGGCAGGGCGTCGCGCCGCATCGCCTCGACGTAGGCCAGCCTGGGGAAGTCGTCGCCGAAGTGGCGGGAGACGAAGGGGCCGAGGAAGCGCTTCTCGAGGCCGGCGCCGCCGCCGGGCGGGTCGAGCGACAGCGCGGTGTAGAGCGTCAGCGATCGCGACGGATCCCGCTCGACGCGCGCATAGAGGGCGTTGAGCAGCCGGTGCGGCTTGCCGAGCCCGAGCGGCGCCCCGACGTGCAGCGGGCCGTCGATGCGCCCGAGCAGGAAGCCGACGGTGTCGTCGAGGGTCTGGAACCGCTGTGGCGTATTCATGTCGCGAGTATCTCATTCGCCCCGCGAGCCGCTTGACAACGTCGATTACACGCGTAATCTGAGAAAAAATTACGGATGTAAACGATGCAGATCAGCGAAGCCGAATCGGCGGTGATGGACGTGCTCTGGAGCCGCAGCCCGCGGACCGCGGAGGACGTGGCCGAAGCCCTGCGCGCCTCGCGCGACTGGCAGGAGCCGACGGTGAAGACGCTGCTCAACCGGCTGCTGAAAAAGGGCGCGATCGCCGCCGAGCGCGACGGCCGGCGCTACCTCTACGCCCCGCTGCTGGCGCGCGATGCGTGGGTCGCGCAGCAGAGCGAGGGCTTCGTGGAGCGCATCTTCGGCGGCCGGGTCGCGCCGCTGGTGGCGCACTTCAGCGAGCGGGGCCGGCTCACCCCGGAGGACCTCGCCGAACTGCGGCGGCTGGTCGAGGGACTCGACGATGAACGCTGACTTCCTGCTGCGCTGGCTGGCGGAAAGCACCGCGGCGACCGCCGCCGCGGCCTGCCTGGTGCTGCTGCTGCGCCGGCCGTTGCGTCGTGCGTTCGGCGCGGGTGCGGCCCATGCCGGCTGGGCGCTGGTGCCCGCGGCGCTGCTGGCGGCCTCGCTGCCGCGTCCGGCGGCGGATTCGCAGCTCCTGCAGGCGCTGCCGCTCCATCCGGGCGTGCTGGTGGGGGCGGCGATGCCGCTGGATGGGAGGCCCGCGGTCTCCGCAGCGGCGTGGGCGGCGCTGTTGCTGGCGGCGTGGGCGACCGGAGCGGCGCTGTTCGCGCTGCGGCTGCTGGCGCGGCAGCGGCGATTCTCGGCCGCGCTGGGGGCGCTGCGGCGCCGCCCGGACGGCGCCTGGGAATCGAGCGGAGGGCAGGGCCCGGCGGTGGTCGGGGTCTGGCGCCCGCGGATCGTGGTGCCGCCGGATTTCGATGCCCGCTACTCCTCGACACAGGCCGCGCTGATCCTCGAGCACGAGCGCATCCATGTCCGGCGCGGCGACGTGCCGGCCGGTCTCGCGGCCGCCGTGCTGCGCTGCCTGTACTGGTTCAATCCGCTGTTGCACGTGGCGGCCGCCTGCTTCCGCCTCGATCAGGAACTGGCCTGCGACGCGGCGGTCCTGGCGCGCCATCCCGGCGCCCGCCGCCACTATGGGCAGGCGATGTTGAACACGCAGCTGGCCGTCCCTGGACTGCCGGTCGGCTGCCATTGGCAGTCCAGCCAATTCCTGAAGGAGCGCATCACCATGCTAGGAAATCCCCAACCAGGCGTCGCCCGGCGCCGAGCCGGAACCTTCCTGTTGTGCACCATGCTGGCGCTGGGCGGCTACGTCGCCTGGGCCGGCAGGCCGGCGGCCGCCGTGGCGCCGTCCCCGGCGCGACCGGCGTCCTCGGCGCCACCCGCCCCCGCAGCGGCAGGCGCGGCGGCGGCATCGCCCGTGGCCCCCGTGCCGGTCGCCCGGGAGACGGTTCGGAACGGAGCCGAGGTCGCCGCCGCCAGCACCCCGCCACCGAGATATCCCGCCGAGGCAGCCACCGTCCACCAGAGCGGCCGGGTCGTGCTCCGGCTCCTGGTCGCGGTCGACGGCAGCGTCAAGGATCTGATCGTCGAGGATTCGGAGCCGGCGGGCGTCTTCGACGCCGCGACGGTGGAGGCCGCGCGGCAGTGGAAGTTCTCCCCCAGGTTGCAGGATGGCCAGCCGGTGGAGGGGTGGGTGCGGGTGCCGGTGACGTTCGAGGCCCCGCCACCGGACGCGCCCGAGAGCGGGCGGACCGACGCGACGCCGGCTCCGCGGGCGGCGACTGCGACCGAGGACTGGCGCAGGGGCTACGACTGGGTCCGGCTGGACATCCGCGACGGGGCCGTGCGGGATGCGTCGTGCGAGCGCACCTGGATCGGGGATGGCGACAAGCACCGTTTCGCCTATTGCGGGCTGGCGCTCACCGGCCCGCGCCCCGGGGGCTGATGTTCCGGGCGCGGCCCCGCGGCGTGGCGGTGGCCGGGGGCGGCGAAGGCTAGGTCAGCAGCAGCTTTCCGGCCGCCACCAGCAACACCACCCCCAGTGCGCGCCGCAGGCCGCTCACGGGCAGCCAGCCGAGCCCGAGCTGGGTTCCGAGCAGGGCGCCGGCGGCGACCACGCCAAGCCACAGCGGCAACGCCTCCGGCAGGGTGCCGCCGGCGCGCAGCAGCCCGGCCAGCGCGGTCAGCGAATTGATCCACACGAAGGCCACCGAGGCGCCGCTGGCCTCACGGGTCGGCATCCAGTGCATGAACAGCAGCAGCGGGGTGAGGAAGATCGCGCCGCCGGTGCCGGTGAGCCCCGAGAGGGTCCCGATCGCGGCGCCCGCCGCCAGGCCGGGCGCCCAGGGCACGCGACGGCCGGCGGCGCGCGCATCGCTCGCCGCGGCGTCGCCGGCGCCGCGGAACACAGCGGCGGCCGCGACCAGCAGCACCGCGCCGAGCAGCACCGAGAATGCGCGCTCCGGCAGCGATACGCCGGCGGCGAGGAACGCGGCCGGCGCGGAGGCCAGCACGAACGGCAGCACGTTGCGCCAGCGCACGTGCCCGGCGCGGTGGAACCGCAGCAGGCCGATCCCGCCGACCAGCAGGTTAAGGGCGAGCGCGGTCGGGCGGATCTGCTCCGGCGCCAGCCCGAGCAGCGCCATGGCCGCGATATAGCCGCTGGCGCCGGCGTGTCCCACCGAGGAGTACAGCGCGGCCACGGCGAAAAACAGCAGGCCCAGCAGCAGCACGGTTTCGGTCATCGCAGAATGTTAGCGGCTCGCTCGCGCCGCTCGGGGAGTGCCCACCCCTGGGATCGGGCCTGCCGCCTGCGGACCGTCCGGAGCCGCGCGCCCGGCGGGCGGTGGATGCGGGCGCCCGGGCCGGGCTCGTTCGAGGGCGCGGCCTACAATCGGCAGCTCCAGCCACCGGAGCCCTCCATGCCCATCCCCAGCCATCCCGCCGGCGCCGCCATGCTGCTCGCGGCCATGCTGGCCTGCTCCGGCGCTGCCGCCGCCGCAGATCGCTCGCCTGCGGAAACGGGCGCGCGCCAACCGACGATGGAGCTCGAGAGGTCGCTCGGCCGGAGCCTGCCGGGAGTCCGCCAGCCGCGCCCCGGCCTGGTCACCGGCGGCCAGCCGGCGCCGGAGGCCTGGCCGGCGCTGGCCGCGCGCGGTGTGCGGACGGTGATCAACCTGCGCACACCGGCGGAGATGGCGGGCCGCGACGAGGCCCGCGAAGTCGCGGCCGCCGGAATGCGCTACCACGCCTTGCCCGTGGCCGGCGCGGGCGACCTAGACGAACGCCGGGCCGCCGCGCTGTGGCGGCTGATCGAGTCCGCCCCGGGCACGGTGGCGGTGCACTGCGCTTCTGGCAACCGCGTCGGCGCGCTGCTGGCGCTGGCCGCCGCCGAACATGGCGGAATGGACGCCGAAGCGGCGCTGCGTTTCGGCAAGTCGGCCGGGCTCGGCGGCCTGGAAGCGACGGTACGCGAGCGGCTGGGCCTGGCGCCGGAGTCGGAGTAGTCCGGCGGCGGCCGGTCAGGCTCCGGCGACGGCTTCAATCACCCAACGCATGCTCCAGCAGCGACGCCAGTCGCCGGCCGGCGTGCACCAGCTGCTGTTCGGCGACCGGACGCCAGGCCGTGTAGTAGGCCGGGTCGATCCTGGCGCGGGTCGGGTACACCCCCTCGCGCCGGACGATACGACACGACTCCTCCGCCCAGCGGGCCGCGTCGGCCGGGTCCGCCGTTTCGCCGGCGCTCGACGGCAGCGCGCGCAGCCGGGCCAGCTGACGCGAGTGCGATTCATTGCGGCTGTCGAACAGTCCGCTGTCCCACAGCGCGTGTAGGTTGCTGCCGCGGCCGTCGCGGCTGCCGTCGGGGATGCTGAGCTGCACCGTGTTGCCGCCCTTGTCGCGCGCGTAGCCGGCGTGCATCGGCTGGTGCACGTCGCCGACGAAGTGGACCACGAATTTCAGCGCCTGCAGGCGCTGGTGTGCGGGCCGGGCCCGGTCGGCGAGGATGCCGGCCTGCGAGCGGATCGCCTCGACCACGCAGTCGCCGTCGGGACAGTCGCGCGATGCCACGTAGCTGCAGCCGGATTCGGCGAGGTTGACGTAGTGCCACGGAGCGCTCGCGCGGCCCAGGTCGGGGTCTTTCGCGCGCAGCTCGTCGGCCCAGGTCGCGATGCCCGGCAGGGTCGGATCCGGTTCGTTGCGCAGCAGCGCGTCGACCTCGGCACGAACCTCGGGAGACAGCGCGCCGGCGGCCAGCTCGGCGACCAGGCGATGGCCGCGCGGCCCCCAGGCCTGCGCGGGCGCCGCGGCCAGCGCCATCGCGAGGAACAGCAGCGGCAGCAGGACGGAAAAGGAGCGGGCCATTCCGGCATTCTACCGGCATGGCCCGCTCCGTCCCCCTGTCCCGTGGGCCGCTTCAGAAGCGCATCACCCAGGCGGCGCCATAGACCAGCGGGTCGATCTGCGCGGTGCCCAGGTCGGCGCCGTCGACCGTCGCGTCGGCATCGATGTCGATCCAGCGCGCGTCGATGCGCAGCGAGCCGCGCTCGCCGATGCGCAAGTCGAGGCCGGCATGGGCGGCCAGGCCCCAGGAATCGTCCAGCGAAAGGTCGGTGCCGGCCAGCGCGCCGCTGGTGTCCTCGCTGAAGAACCTGGTGTAGTTGACGCCCACGCCGAGCAGCGGCGAGACCCGGCCGGTGCGGTTGAAGTGGTACTGCAGGCTCGCCGTGGGCGGCAGGTGCCGGGTGCTGCCGACGCGGCCCAGCCCGTCGATCGAGATGTCGTGCTGGAACGGCAGCGCCGCCAGCACCTCCAGGCCGAGGCCTTCGCGCAGGAAATACTCGACCGCGAAGGTCGGGCGCACGTCGTTGCCGATGTCCAGGGGCAGGGTGGCGCCGGCGAGCGCGCCGTTGTCCGACTTGGGGGCGACCTGGTGCGCGCCGAGGGCGAGGGTCCAGTCGCCTGCCGATTGCGCGGCGGCGGGCAGGGCCGCGGCGGCAAGCGCCGCGGCGAGGAAGGCGGGGATGGTCTTGCGGGTCATGGTCGTGCCTCGATCGGGAATGGCGGCAGTGTCCCGCCCGCCGCGGCGGTACGCCTTGATCGCAATCAAGGCGGCGGCGCCCGCGCGGGGGGGAGGCGGCGGCGCCTGCTAAAATCCCCGGTCCGTTCCCCCACCGCGCCCCGGCGCGATCGCAGGAGTCCGATTCATGACGATCAAGGTTGGCATCAACGGCTTCGGCCGCATCGGCCGCAACGTGCTGCGTTCGGCGTTCCAGAACTTCGGCGACGACATCGAGATCGTGGCGGTCAACGACCTGCTCGAGCCGGACTACCTGGCCTATATGCTGCGCTACGACTCCGTGCATGGCCGCTTCGACGGCGAGGTCTCGGTCGACGGTTCCACCCTGGTGGTGAACGGCAAGCGCATCCGCCTGACCCAGGAGCGGGACCCCGCCAACCTCAAGTGGGACGAGGTGGGGGCCGAGGTGGTGATCGAGTCCACCGGCCTGTTCCTGACCAAGGACACCTGCCAGAAGCATCTGGATGCCGGTGCGAAGAAGGTCATCCAGTCGGCGCCGTCGAAGGACGACACCCCGATGTTCGTGTTCGGCGTCAACCACGACAAGTACGCCGGCGAGGCGATCGTCTCCAACGCCAGCTGCACCACCAACTGCCTCGCCCCGCTGGCGAAGGTGCTCAACGACAAGTGGGGAATCAAGCGCGGGCTGATGACCACGGTGCACGCCACCACGGCCACCCAGAAGACCGTCGACGGGCCGTCCAACAAGGACTGGCGCGGCGGCCGCGGCATCCTCGAAAACATCATCCCGTCCTCCACCGGCGCGGCCAAGGCGGTCGGCAAGGTGATCCCGGAGCTCGACAAGAAGCTCACCGGCATGTCGTTCCGGGTGCCGACTTCCGACGTGTCGGTGGTCGATCTGACCGTGGAACTGGAGACCGGCGCCAGCTACGAGGAGATCTGCGCCGAGATGAAGTCGCAGTCGGAAGGCGCGCTGAAGGGCATCCTCGGCTACACCGAGGACAAGGTGGTCGCCACCGACTTCCGCAGCGATCCGCGCACCTCGATCTTCGACGCGGACGCGGGCATCCAGCTCGATCCCACCTTCGTCAAGCTGGTGGCCTGGTACGACAACGAGTGGGGCTATTCGAACAAGTGCCTGGAACTGGTGCGGGTGGTGGCGGCGAAGTAACCGCCGCTTCCGGGCGCATACCGCAAGGCCCCGCTCCGGCGGGGCCTTCGCGTTTCCGGCGGGTGGCGCGTCGGGGCGCGTCTGCCCGCCCGGGTGCGGGCGCGGTGGTGCCCCGCCACGTTGCGCCTCCGGGCGCGCGCCTGCGAACTCCGCGATGCGTGCCGGGCCGATCATGTCCGAAAACGGCGAGCACCCAAACGCCGCGGCGCCACAATGGCGGCCCTTCCCAGCGGAGTCCCACGATGCAACGTCCCGACGACGCCACCTTTCGCGACCTCCATCGCGGGCCGTCGCCGCTGCTGCTGCCCAACGCCTGGGACGCGGCCAGCGCGCGGCTATGGCAGCAGGCCGGGGCGGCCGCCCTGGCGACCAGCAGCGCCGCGCTCGCCTGGTCGTGCGGATACGCCGACGGCGGTGCGCTGCCACGCGACGTGCTGCTCAACCGCCTGCGCGAGATCGTGCGCGCGGTGCAGGTCCCGCTGAGCGTCGACCTGGAGGACGGCTACAGCGCCGATCCCGCCGAAGTGGCGGCACTGGCGGCCGAGGTCGCCGGCGCGGGTGCGGCCGGCATCAACCTCGAGGACGGGGCCGGCGAGCCGGCGCTGCTGGTGGCCAAGATCCGCGCCGTCCGCGCCTTGCCCGAAGCGGCGCCGCTGTTCGTCAACGCGCGCACCGACGTCTACCTGCGAGGGCTCGCCGGCGGCGGACAGGCGGCGATGACGGCCATCGAGCGTCTGAACGACTATCGGGAGGCCGGCGCCGATGGCGGGTTCGTGCCGGGCCTCGACGCTCTGGACGGCATCGCCGCGATCGTGGCGGCGGTACCGCTGCCGCTCAATCTGATGGCCGGCCCCGGGCTGCCCCCGCTGGACGCCCTGCGCGCGGCCGGGGTGCGACGCATCAGCACCGGACCGGCGTTGTTCTTCCAGGGCTATGCGGCCGCGAGCGAGGCCGCGCGGCGCTTTCTGGCCGGCGATCCCCGGCCGGCGCCGGACCGGGGCCCCGGCTACGACGCGCTCAACCGGATGTTCGCCCGGGCGGAAGGCTGAAGCAGCGGTAGGCAGAGAGCGTCGGCGCGCCGGCGCATGAACGGTTCAGCCCCGCCCCGCGTGCACGCCGCGGCTTTTCACGTTGCACCGTCCTTGACCTGCATAGCCTCTGCGCACCGTCGAAGCCCCGAGGATGCATGACCATGCAAGTCCAGGAAACGCCGCCCACCGACCCGTCCGATCTCAACCATCCCGACCGCAATCCGGGCGATCCGTCGCGCCAGCCGCCGGAGCATCCCGGCCGGGACGACCGCGACGCTGGACGGCGCGGGCAGGAACCGCCCGGACAGGGCCACCCGCGCGACTGAAATGCGCGCCGCCGGCGCCGGGCTCGGTGTCTGCACATCGCCTGTGCGCGCATACGGCAATGATCCTGCCCCGCCCGAGCTACCGGCACGCCAAACGCCATGCCCAACCGCGACGTTTCCCTGCTGATCCTCGACGTGATCAATCCGTTCGATTTTCCGGCCGCCGGAAAGCTGCGCGCCCGCGCCCTGCGGATGGCGCCGCGGCTGGCGCGGCTCAAGCGCCGGATCAAGTCGGCGGGCGGCAGTTGCGTCTACGTCAACGACAACTTCGGCCTCTGGCAGTCCAATTTCCGGGAACTGCTGGCGCGGGTGCAGGAAACCCCCGGCGCGGAACTGGCGAACCGGCTCGCGCCGGAAGAAGACGACCGCTTCGTGCTCAAGCCGCGCAACTCGGGATTCTTCCAGACCCCGCTGGAACTGCTGCTGCAGCACCTGGGTGCGAAGCGGGTCATCGTGACCGGGATCGCCGCCGAGTCCTGTGTGCTCGCCACTGCCCTGGACGCCCACATCCGCGAGCTCGACTGCCACGTCCCCGGCGACTGCACCGAATCGGTCTCCGAGGCGCGCAAGCACGCGGCGCTTCAGGTGCTCGCCGCCGCGCGGATCGGCACCGGCGCGTCGGCGGGGTTGACCGCATGAACGGGGCGCCGCGCGATGTCGCCTGACGTCGTCGGCTGGATCGCTTCGGCGATCCTGCTGCTCACGCTGGCCCGGCAGATCCATACCCAGTCGAAGGACCCCGACGCCCGCGGCGTCTCGAAGTGGCTGTTCGCCGGGCAGATGGCCGCATCGACCGGGTTCGTCGTCTACAGCTGGATGCTCGACAACTGGGTGTTCATCGTCACCAACGCGGCGATCCTGGCGACCGCAGTGGTCGGGCAGGTGGTGGTGGCCAGGAAGAAGCGCTGAGCGGGCGCCGCGGCGGCACCGGATTCGCTCCGATCCGGTGAAGGCCGCCCCGGTTTTTTTTCACCACGGCTTCGCCTGCCCGGCCGTAGTTTTCCGCCGGCACCACCCACCCCCTGGACGACCAAGCAGGAGATTCCCCCGATGTCCGTCAAGACCATCGAAGAACTGTTCATCCACGAGCTCTCCGACATCCACAGCGCCGAGAAGCAGCTGACCAAGGCGCTGCCGCGCCTCGCCAAGGCGGCCGACGCCCCCGAGCTGAAGGCCGCCTTCGAGACCCACCTCGAGGAGACCAACGGCCAGATCGAGCGCATCGACCAGGTGGTCGAGCTGTTGGGCATCAAGCTCAAGCGCATCAAGTGTGCCGCCATGGAGGGACTGATCGAGGAGGGCAAGGAAGTGATCGAGGAGGTCGAGGCCGGCCCGCTGCGCGATGCCGCGCTGATCGGCGGCGCGCAGAAGGTCGAGCACTACGAAATCGCCTCCTACGGCACCCTTTGCGCCCTGGCCAAGCAGCTCGGCTACAAGGACGCCATTCCGCTGCTGCAGGAAACCCTGGACGAGGAGAAGGCCACCGACGAGAAGCTGACCATGCTGGCCGAGAGCGGCGGCAACCGGCGCGCCGCCCGTCAAGCCGCCTGATCGCGACCCCGTGGGACCCGAGGGGCGCGCCGCGAGGTGCGCCCTTCTTCATGCCTGCCGCCGGTGCCGACCACGGCTCAGCGACATCGCAGACTCATCGGGTGAGACGCGGCCGCCCTACAACGGCGTCCCCTGCCGCCACCGGGCCGCCCTTGAACGCGATCCTCCGCTCCGCCGACCATCCCATCGCCCCTGCCGGCAGTGCCGGCGACGGCACCGCACTGGCCGAACGCCTGGCGCAGCGCTATGGCGAACGCATCACCGGCAGCCTCCTGGTGCCGGGCCGGGAAGGGCGCTTCGCGCCGTTTCCCGGCGACCTGCCGCCACGCCTGTGCGCGGCGCTGCGCGCGCGCGGGCTGGAGCGCCTGTACAGCCATCAGGCGCAGGCCTGGGAGGCCTGCCGGGCCGGGCGCAGCATCGTCGTCGCCACGCCGACGGCTTCGGGCAAGTCGCTGTGCTACACCCTGCCGGTGGTGGCCGCGGCGCTCGAGGCCGGCAGCAAGGCGCTGTACCTTTTCCCGACCAAGGCGCTGGCCCAGGACCAGGTGGCCGAACTGCTCGAGTTCAATCGCGCCGGAGAACTCGGTCTGCGCGCGGCCACCTTCGACGGCGATACTCCGGGCGATGCGCGCCAGGCGATCCGCCTCAACGGCGACATCGTGGTCAGCAACCCGGACATGCTGCACCAGGCGATCCTGCCGCACCACACCAAGTGGGCGCAGTTCTTCGAGAACCTGCGCTACGTGGTGATCGACGAAGTGCATACCTACCGCGGCGTGTTCGGTTCGCACGTCGCCAACGTGGTCAGGCGGCTGAAGCGGGTGTGCGCGTTCTACGGGGTGACGCCGCAGTTCATCCTCTGCTCGGCGACCATCGGCAACGCCGCCGCGCACGCCCGGGCGCTGGTGGAGGTGCCGGTGGACGCGGTGACCGAGAGCGGCGCACCCCATGGCGACCGGCACATCCTGCTGTGGAACCCGCCGGTGGTGAACCCGGACCTGGGCATCCGCGCCTCGGCACGCTCTCAGGCCAACCGGATCGCCCGCATCGCGATCAAGGCGGGGCTGAAGACCCTGGTGTTCTGCCAGAGCCGGCTGATGGTGGAGGTGCTGACCAAGTATCTGAAGGAGGTCTTCGACCACGACCCGCGCAAGCCGCGGCGGATCCGCGCCTACCGCGGCGGCTACCTGCCCACCGAGCGCCGCGAGGTGGAGCGGGCGATGCGCGCCGGCGAGATCGACGGCATCGTCAGCACTTCGGCGCTGGAGCTCGGCGTCGACATCGGCAGCCTCGACGTGGTGGTGCTCAACGGGTACCCCGGCAGCGTCTCCGCCACCTGGCAGCGCTTCGGCCGCGCCGGCCGCCGCCGCAAACCCTCGCTCGGGGTGCTGGTGGCCAGCTCGCAGCCGATGGACCAGTACATCGTGCGCCATCCCGAATTCTTCGCCGCAGCCAACCCCGAGCACGCGCGGATCGAGCCGGACCAGCCGCTGATCCTGATGGACCACATCCGCTGCGCCGCGTTCGAGCTGCCGTTCGTCGACGGCGACGCGTTCGGCCCGGTCGAACCCGGCCCCTGGCTGGAGGTGTTGGCCGAGAGCGGCGTGCTGCACCGCGAAGGCGGGCGCTGGGAGTGGATCGCCGACAGCTATCCGGCGCAGGCGGTCAACCTGCGCTCGGTGGCCGACGGCAACTTCGTGGTGGTGGATCGGACCGACGGCCGCCAGACCATCCTCGCCGAGGTCGACTACTCCGCCGCCGCGCTGACCCTCTACGAGGGCGCGATCCACATGATCCAGTCCGAGCCGTTCCAGGTCGAGCGCCTGGACTGGGAGGGCCGCAAGGCCTACGTGCGCCGCACCCACGTCGACTACTACACCGACGCGATCGACTACACCCGGCTGAAGGTGCTGGACCAGGCCGAGACGGCGGCAGCGGGCGAGGGCGACGCCAGCCACGGCGAGGTGCACGTGGTGCGGCGCGTGTCCGGGTACAAGAAGATCCGTTTCCATAGCCACGAGAACATCGGCTACGGCCCGGTCGCGCTGCCCGACCAGGAGCTGCACACCACCGCAGCCTGGTGGCAGCTGCCGCAGCGCGTGCTGGATGCCGCGTTCGACAGCCGCCAGCACGCCCTCGACGGATTCCTGGGCGCCGCGCATGCGCTGCATCTGATGGCGCAACTGCTGGTGATGGCCGAGAGTCGCGACCTGCAGAAGGCGGTCGGCAGCGGCGACGGCGCCTGGTTCGCCAGCAGCGACGCGGCCGGGCGCGGCAGCTGGCGCAATGCCGGTGGCGAGGCCGGAGCGCCGGAGCAGGTACGCGGGTTCACGCCGACCCTGTACCTCTACGACAACTATCCCGGCGGGGTGGGCCTGTCGCTGCCGCTGTACGAGCGCCGCGCCGAACTGCACGCGCGCGCCACGGAGCTGGTCCGCGGCTGCGCCTGCAGCGGCGGCTGTCCCGCCTGCGTGGGGCCGGTGCTGGCCGCGCAGGAGGAGGCCGAGGAGGCGCCGAAGCGGCATGCGCTGCGCGTGCTCGAACTGCTGGGCAAGGCGGCATGACCCAGCTGGCAAGGCGCCTGGCCGGGCTGCGGCGTGAGGCGGGTGCCGCGGGAGAATCCGCGGCCCGCGCTCGACCCGTGGCGCCGGACGGGAGGGGTGCCGCGCGCAGCGAGCCGCCGGTTCCGGCGGCCCCGACCGGGGTCGCGGTCGTCGACCGCCTGCCCGATTGCCGGGCGGCTGCGAATGCCGCTGCGCGCGATCCGGGCGCGGTGGATGCGGAACTCGGCGACGCAGCCGGAGGCGCGCGCGATGCCGCGATCGCCAGGCTGCGTCGCCTGCTCGATCTGCAGCCGCGGCCGGCGCCGCGCCCGGCACCGGCGGCCGACCGCGCCCTGAACGGCGAGGAGATCGCCCCCGGCCTGCGCTACGTCGAGACCTGGGCGCCGTGGGAGGCGCACGGGCCGCTGTCGCTGTACGGCATCGGCCAGGGCGAAGTGGCGCGCGAGCACCTGCTCGCATTCGACACCGAGACCACCGGGCTTGCCGGCGGGACCGGCACCCGCGCCTTCATGATCGGCGCCGCCGACTTCCGCGACGGCGGACTGCGCCTGCGCCAGCTGTGCATCGCCACGCTGGCCGCCGAAGCCGAGATGTTGCGCATCTTCGCCGGCTGGCTCGGTCCGGACACGGTATTGCTCAGCTACAACGGCAAGAGCTACGACCGACCGCTGCTCAGCACCCGTTTCCGGCTCGCCCGCCAGCCCGACCCGCTGCCCGGCTGCGGCCACATCGACCTGCTGCACCCGATGCGGCGCCGCTACCGGGGCGTGTGGCCGAACTGCCGGCTGGCGACCGCCGAGCGCGAACTGCTCGGCGTGGTGCGCGAGGACGACCTGCCGGGCGCCGAGGCGCCCGCGGCGTGGCTGGGCTATCTGCGCGGCGGCAGCGCCGCCAAGCTGCGCCGCGTCGGCGCCCACAACGCCCAGGACCTGCGCAGCCTGTGCGCGCTGCTGGAGCGCCTGACGGACCGGGATCCGCCCGCCCCCGGGGCATGGACGGCGCCGCGGGGGGGCGCGCTACAGCCGGGCACCGCACGGCCGCTATAGTCGCCGGGACCAGGCGCAGGCGGACGGCGATGACGGGCAAAGCGGGCTGCAGTGCCTGTCGCGACGGCCGCGACCTGCCGCTCGCGATCACCATGGCGTTCCAGCCGATCGTCGACCTCTCCAACCGGACGGTCTTCGCCCACGAGGCGCTGGTCCGCGGCCGCGGCGGCGAAACCGCCGCACAGGTGCTGGCGCTGATCGATGCGGACCGCCTCTACGCCTTCGACCAGGCCTGCCGGGTGACGGCGATCCGGCAGGCGGCGATGCTCGGCATGCCCACGGTGCTGTCGATCAACTTCATGCCCAACGCCGTCTACCGGCCCGAGCATTGCCTGCGCAGCACGCTGGCGGCGGCCGAGCGCGCGGCCTGGCCGTTGACGCGGATCCTGTTCGAGGTGACCGAGCAGGAGAAGGTGGTCGACGCCGGCCATCTGCTCGAGATCCTCACCACCTACCGGGCGAGGGGGCTGCTGACCGCGATCGACGACTTCGGCGCGGGCCATTCGGGGTTGAATCTGCTCGCGGAGTTCCAGCCCGACCTGGTGAAGCTGGACATGGACCTGGTCCGGGGCATCGATCGGGACCGGCCGCGCAGGGTCATCGTCGACCATGCCGCGCGCATGTGCACCGACCTCGGGATCCGGATCGTCGCCGAGGGGGTGGAGACGGCGGCCGAGCACCGGGCGTTGCTGGACCTCGGGATCGTGCTACAGCAGGGCTATCTGTTCGCCAGGCCGCTCGTGGAAGGGCTGCCGCCGGTGGCTTGGCCGGCCCCGGGCGGCGCTCCGGAACGGGTCGACGCGTCGATCGCCTAGCGCCGCCCTGACCGGCCCGCCGCGGCGCCGAGCTTGGTCGCCAGTTCCGCGACCCGGTACGGCTTGGGAAGATAGTCGCAGTCCTCCGGCAGCTCCTCCAGCCAGCTCTCCGAGTAGCCCGAGGCGAGTACGATCGCCAGCGCGGGACGCAGCTCCCGCGCCTTGCGCGCCAGTTCGATCCCGGTCATGCCGCCCGGCATCACCACGTCGGTGAACAGGATGGCGATCCCGGGGTCGTTGCGCAGACGCTCGAGCGCATCGTGGCCGTTCTCGGCGGTGGTCACCGCGTAGTCCAGGTCGCGCAGCGCCTCGACCACCGTGTCGAGGATGTTGCGGTCGTCGTCGACCATCAGCACCCTCGGCCCGCGCCCTGCCGCCGGGGGTGCGGAATCCGCCAACGCCGGCAGCTCCAGGGCGACCGTGGTCCCCTCGCCGGGGGCGCTCCGGATCCTGAGCGTGCCGCCGGACTGGGTGACTGCGCCATAGACCTGGCTCAGGCCCAGCCCGCTGCCCTTGCCGACCTCCTTGGTGGTGAAGAAGGGGTCGAGCGCCTTGTCGACCACCTCGGCCGTCATGCCGGTCCCGTCGTCGCTCACCGACAGGGTGACCCGTTCGGTCCCGTCGTCCTGTGCCGCCCGCCCCGTGCGGATCGCGATGGTGCCGCCCCTGGGCAGGGCGTCGCGGGCATTGACCACGAGGTTGAGGATCGCCGCCTCGAACTGGGACCTGTCCACCGCGACCTGCGGCAGGCCCGGCTCGAGCTCGAAGCGCATGCCGATCGATGCGTCGCAGGCGCGCCGGAACAGCGTCTCGGAGTCCCGGAGCAGGGCGTTGATGTCCTGTGCGGTGGGGCGGGTCAGCTCGCCGCGCGAGAACGCCAGCAGCTGGCGCGTGAGCAGGGCGCCGCGGTCGGCGGCACGCTGCGCGGTTTCGGCGGCGCGCGCGATCCTGGCCGCGTCGCCGCCGCTGGCGACGATGCGGTCGAGGCTGTTGGTGATGACGGTCAGCAGGTTGTTGAAGTCGTGCGCCAGGCCGTAGGTGAGCTGGCCGATCGCCTCGGCCTTCTGCGACTGCATCAACGCGCGGCGGGCCTCTTCCAGCGCCTCCTCGGCCTTGCGCCGTTCGCTGATGTCGCGGGTCACCTTGGCGTAGCCGATCAGCCTGCCTTGCTCGACGATCGGGTCGATCACCACGCTCGCCCAGAAGCGGGTGCCGTCGCTGCGCAGGCGCCAGCCGTCCCTGACGTAGCGGCCCTCGCGCGCGGCGGTCTCCAGGGCGCGCGCGGGTTCGTTCGCCGCGACGTCCTCGGGGGTGTAGAAGATCGAGAAGTGACGGCCGAGCACCTCGGCGGCGGTGTAGCCCTTGATCCGTTCGCCGCCGGGATTCCAGCTGGCGATGCGCCCGCCCGGGTCGAGCAGGTAGATCGCGTAGTCGGTGACGCCCTGGATGAGCATCCTGAACTGGCGCCCGTCGTCGATGAGGCCGTCTGCCCCGTCGTCGCGCGGGTGCGCTGCCTGCGGGCCGGCGTGCTGGCTCATGGAAGAATCGCCCCCCGTTCCGATCTCCGCCGCATCCTACCCGAGCCGGCAACGCGCCGCCGCCCCGGGGGGCAGCTACCAGGCGCGTACGCGCGTCGTCGTCGGCACGGCCCCTTCCGCGGGACGCCGGAAACGGTCCAGGGCCACACCGAAGCCGGACCGGCGGACGCCGCGCTGGTCGATGCCGCGACGGGCCGCCCGCCCGGCGGGCGGCCCGTCGCGGCCGCGCTCAGGAGTTGAGCACCGGGCCGACCTGGATGCGGCGCGGCGTGGTCTCCGGACGCTTCGGGATCACGATCTGCAGCACCCCGTTGTGGCCGGAGGCGCTGATGCCGTCGGGATCGGCGCTGTCGGGCAGGGCGAAGCGTCGGTGGAAGCTGCCGTGGCGACGCTCGATGCGCGAGAACCGTCCCGATTCGAACTTGTCCTCGACGCGGCGCTCGCCCTTGATCGTCAGCACGCCGTTGTCCATCTGGACCTCGATCTCCTGGGGATCGACGCCAGGCAGGTCGGCATAGAGCAGGAAGCGATCCGACTCCTCGCGGATGTCGACGCGCGGTACCCACTGGCTGGTGACCACCGAGGATTCGTCGGTGGAATCGCCATGGAGCAGGCTTCCCTCGAAGAAGCGGTCGAACAGCTGGCGGATCGGGTCATGGGCCCGCTCCTGCGCGGGCCACCGGGATTGGCGAACCATCTCGTTCATGGCTTGGTCTCCTGGTTGTGCTCGGACGGCATCCGTCCGCGCGGCCGGATAGGCCCGACGGTGCCGGTTTCAAGGCCCGGGAGTGGTCGGCATCGATGAATCGAACCGTCGTTCAGCCGCCGTTCGCGACGGCGGATTCCGTGCTGTCTTGCGTCCGGACCGTCGCGCAGCGCGGCAGGGGAGCATTGCCGCCACGAAACGGATGGATGGCCTTGCCGGTGTCTCCACGAGAGCGCCGTGGCTTCAGTACCTGCCCGGGAGCAGCACCGAAGGCAGCCGGCAATCGGGGTGCGCGCGCAGCAGTTGGTAGGCGATTCCCCCCACGCCCGGCAGCAGGCCGGGGATGAACGCGTCGCGGGCGATGCCGCAGGAGGCGCCGTGCATGTCCAGGCTGTCCAGGATCCGGTCCAGCAGCTCGCCAATGCTGCAGCCTTTGGGGAGCGCATCGGCGGCCTCGGCGCGACGCAGGAGCTCCCAGGCGCCGAGATCGCCGTGGCAGAGGCAGTGGTTCCAGCCCAGTCCCCGGCGCCAGGTCGCTTCCGCGGCGCGCCGCAGGATCCGCACGGTTTCCTGCTGCGCGCACGCCGGGTCCAGATCCAGCCGCGCCAGGCCGATGCCCACCGCCCCGTGGCACCAGGCGGCGGCGGTCTTCTGCCCGCCGGGAAGGTTGCGCAGGTCGCGCCATGCGCCCTCGCCGGTATCGAACAAGGCGTCTTCGAACGCGAATGCGGCGGCGGCGGTACGGCGGTGGCGGGCATCGCCGCTGCGCATCGCCAGCCGCTCCAGCGCCCAGCCGATGCCGGTGACACCGTGGGCGAAGCCCCCGATTCCGTCCGGCCAGCGCTCCTGCCGCCAGCACGCGCGCCCCTCGTGCACGTCGGCCTGATCGCATAGCCGGTCGCCGATCCTTGCCGCCGCGTCGGCGTATCGCGGCTGGCCGCTCGCATCCGCCAGCTCGAGCAGCGGAACGATCGCCCCGGCGGCACCGGACAGGATGTCGAGTTCGTTGTCCGCGGCCGCCGCGTGCGGCAGGTGTCCGGCCAGCGCTTCGGCGCGCTCGATGCCTTCCCCCCCATCCATGCCCCAGTCGGCCAGCAGCAGCCAGGTCCAGATCTGCGAGCCCAGCCCGGTGAACCCGCCCGGGGCCGGTGGGCGGACCTTCGCTCCGTCCGCACTCGCCCCGTTCCGTTCGAGCGCATGCTGGAAAAGCCCCAGGCTGTGCAGGGTCGCCGAGAGGAGCGCGTCCAGCCCGGCAACGGGGTCCGCGCGCCCGGCGGCGGTCTCGCGCAGGTACGCGGCCGCCAGCAGCGCGACGCCCGACAGGCCCGTGTACAGATCGGGCGGCAGCGGCTGGACCGCCCAACCCGCCGGCCCGAGCACCGGGGCGATCCAGGTCACGCTGCCGTCGTCGCCATGGATGGCGCTGCCCACCAGGTTGGAGACGATCCGCGCGGCGTGGCGCCTGCGCCGCGCTTCCGGATCGCCTCCCGAGCCTTTCGCGGGAAGCAGCGACACGTCGTTCGGCATCCAGCCGTCGTTGATATAGGCGCTGACCAGCGAAGCCCTGATGAGGTTGCGGTCGAGCGCGCGATCGAAGCCGTGCCAGCGCCGGTGCGCATCGCCGATCGGGTCGGCCAGGGAGCGCCACCCGGTGCCGCCGGGACCTTCGATGGCGCCGGGCGCCGCCAGCGCGGTGAAAAAGGGGATGTCGCCGATCAGCAGGTCCTCGATCTCGGCATCGATCACCTCCGCCTCGGCCGGTGCGAAGCCGGCGTTGGCTGCCATCCTGCGAAGCAGCGTCGCCGCCCGTTCCCGCGCCGGCGCCGGCTTGTGCAGGGACACCGGGTGCCAGAGCATCCTGCCGATCTCGGCATAGACCTCGGAGGCTCTCGGGACGATGCGGATGGGACACCCGGCGAACGCCTCCATTCGCTCGCGCAGTTCGCCGGCCCGGTCACGGGCGACGAGCACCTCGGACATGGCATCGAAACCCGCCAGCACTTCGGGCCAGTGATCGGCGAGGGCGGGCGCCGGGCTGGGGTGATTGCGCGCGACCGGCATGGCCCGCATCGACATGCCGATCCGCGCCTCGTCCGTGCCCACGCCGAGAATGTCGGGTTGCGGCACTTCCGGTTGCTGGCCGCCGAGCATGCCGACCGCCGAGGTGTCGACGCCGCGCCAGCCCAGCCCGATGCCGCGTCCCGGGAGCAGCCCCATGCCGAGCACCGTGCCGGACAGCAGCGCCGCCGCGCGGTCCAGGGCGTCGCCGTACCCGAACTGCGCCGGCGCGGCGACCGGCGTGAACAGCGTTTCGCAGTCGACGATGACGGCGCTGCCGCCGCACGCGATCAGGTTCTCGGCGTGGAGATCGCTCCCCCCGAGCAGCCGCATGATCGCCAGCCAGTGGCCGATACCGCGATAGAAGTCGCGCAGTTCGCGGGCGTCGGCGGCATGGCGATGCTCGATGAACTCGCCCCAGCCGTACCCACCGCGGTCCAGCGCGGCCGGAACCGCGATGGTCGTTCCCGGCAGGTGCGGGCGGAGCGCCGCAACGAACCCGCGCAGGGCGTTGTCGACGGCCAGCGAGCGGGGCTTGTAGACGACCCGGCCCGCGGCGCATTCGGCGATCGCCACCGTGCGCCCCCGGCGATGGCTGTCGCCTGCGCCGAAGCCCAGTGCCGCCAGTTCGCCCGCGTCGCCACCGGTCAGGCCCCCGAGGTCGCGGCGGTCGGAGGCCCAGTGCCGCGCGAATTCGAGCGCTGCCGCGCAGCGGTTGGCGACGATGGCCTCGATCCGCCCCCGCAGTGTGGGATAGTGGACGGAGAGACCTTCCCAGAACGAAGGCCGGGCCGAGATCTCCAGGAACGCGCGCCATCGTGCTCGCGGATCCTCGCCGGCGAGGCGGCCATCGACGCGCGCGGCGTTGAGTTCGAGCACCAGCAGGCGGCTGAGCTTCGCATGCAGTACGAACGACAGCGAGGTTTCGGTTGCCGAAAGGATCACCTCGCGCTCGGCTGGCGAGAGTCCGGCTACGGAAACAAGCCGGGCTGCCAGTTCTCCCAGGGAGGGAGCGATCAGACAGCCCAGGGAAGCGGAAAAATTGTCGGCATCCAATCCCGTTGCCGCGGACGCCATCAGCGGGGTGTTCGCTTCAGCAGCACTGCCGGGTCTGGGAACCCGTGCATGCGGTGCCGCAGCCGCAGAGGGTGAAGAACGTCGCCCGCTGCTTCTCCGAGACGATATCGGCCTCGGCGTATTCCCCCGATATGAACAACGGCCCGGCGGGATTGCCGGCATCCGCGTCGTTGCGCCATTGGGCTACCACGCCCGGCTCGTGCATTGCACCATTCATAGCTCCTCTCCTTCCGTTGTTTGAGGAAACACCATGTACCGGGCGCACATGTCCGGACGACGCGATGACGGTGAAGATGCCACGGACGATCGGCCATGCCTCCGGTACGCGCCGATCTAGTCACAGGCCGGAGGGCGATTCAAGAACGGCCATCACGTTCCACGATGGCGGCCGACCGGCGCGCGACGGGAGGAGGGCGGCCGGCGGCGCCCGGCCGGCCGGACGCCCCTAGAGCGTCCGGCTCATGAAGACGCTGTGGGGATCCTGGCGGTAGTCGCCGAACGGTGCGCACGGGCCGAAGCCGTGGCGCGCGTACAGCGCCCGGGCCGGGGCGAACGCCGCCATCGAGCCGGTCTCCAGGCTGAGTCGGCGGTAGCCGCGGCGCCGCGCCTCCTCCAGCACGTGCGCGAGCAGGGCGGCCGCCACGCCCTTGCGCAGGTGCCGGGCGGAGGTGCGCATCGACTTGAGCTCGGCGCGCAGCGGGTCGAGTTCCTTGAGCGCGATGCAGCCGGCGAGCTCGTCGCCGAACCACCCGCTCCAGAAGGTGACGCCCGGCGCACGCAGCCGGGCCAGGTCCAGCGCGTGGATGCTCTCGGGCGGCGAGTGGCGTGCCATGTCGTCCAGGTGCTCCTGCAGCAGGCCGGCGATCTCCGGTCCGCTCAGCGGGTCGAGGCGGATCTGCAGTTCGGCTGTCATGGCGCGGCGCTGTCCCGAAGGTCCCGGCGGGGCGGAGCGCGAAGCCTGCGACGCGGCGCGCGTGCCGGTCAAGCCCGCCGCGTCGCGTCGCCGGGCGGATCCGCCCAGCGACTACAGATTCCCGGTCGACGGTCGATATCCGGCTGGCAACCTGGCTATCGTGGGGTTCCATTGCATCCGATCATCCGCAGCGTCGCGGCGGGCGGTTCCCGGTCCGGAGCGCGTACCAGCGCGATCCTGCTGGTGGACAACTCGCGCTCGTTCGCGGCGATGGTGGCCACCGCGGTGGGCGAACGGTTGGGGCTGCCGGTCACCGTGGTGGCTTCTCTGGCCGAGGCGCGGGAGGCGCTGGCCGAGCCGGGCCGGTACTTCCTGGCGCTCACGGGGCTGGTGCTGGCCGATGCCGAGCCTGGCGCGATCCTCGACTTCTTCGCCGGCGCAGGGGTGCCGACCGTGGTGGTCTCGGGGAACTACGACCACGCCATCCGCGAGGAGATCCTGTCGCGTCCGGTGGTCGACTGCGTGCTCAAGAACACGCCCGGCAACATCGACTACCTGGTGTGGCTGGCCCAGCGGCTGGAGCGCAACCGCCGGATCGGCGCGCTGGTGGTCGACGACTCGCCATCGGCGCGCGCGCTGGCCGCATCGCTGCTGCGCATGTACGGTTTCCGCGTGGCCGAGGCGGGTACCGCCGAGGAGGCGCTGGCGGCGATCGCGGCGGATTCCTCGGTGCGGCTGCTGATCACCGATTACGAATTGCCGGGCATCGACGGGCTCGAACTGATCCGGCGACTGCGCGCGACCCGTGCCCGCGACCGCCTGTCGATCGTCGGCATCTCCGGCTCCGGATCGCCCTCGCTGCTGGCGCAGTTCCTAAAGCACGGCGCCAACGATTTCCTGCACAAGCCCTATTCGCGCGAGGAGTTCTTCTGCCGGGTGTCGCAGAACGTCGACAACCTCGATCTCATCGGCACCCTGCAGGACCTGGCGACGCGCGACTTCCTGACCGGCCTGCCCAACCGCCGCCACTTCTTCGACCGCGGCGTGCAGCTGTTCGAGGACGAGCGCTCCGAGTTGGCCGCCGGCATGATCGACATCGATCACTTCAAGCACATCAACGACAGCTACGGCCACGACGCCGGCGACGTCGCCATCAGGGCGGTGGCCGACGCCGTGGCCCGGCACGCCCGCGAGCAGGACCTGCCGTCGCGGTTCGGGGGCGAGGAGTTCGCGGTGCTGGCCCCGGGCCTGTCCGGAGATGCCGCGCGCGCCTACTTCGAGCGCCTGCGCGCGGACGTCGCGGCCATGGTGATCCCGCTGGACGGCGGCCGCAGCATCCGCCTGACGGTCAGCGTCGGGGTCTGCACCAGCGGCCGCGACCTTTCGACCATGCTCGCCGAGGCCGATCGGCGCCTGTATCTGGCCAAGGCCGGCGGCCGCAACCGCGTCGAGCCCGGCGCCGGCGTCCGGACAGCGGCTGCCTGAGTGGTCCCCCGGGTCGCCGCAGGCGGCCCGTGCAGGACCGCGAGGCACGCCCGCCGATCCGCATCTGCGGCCCTGCCGTCACCCTCGATGTGCCCGAGCGCCCGCCTCCCGACCCCTACCCGCCGCCAAGCCGGAGAGGGTGCTGGTGGGCCGCGCGGGGCTCTGGCAATCTAGCGCGGCCGCGGCCCCCTGCCGAGGGCAGTTGCACTTTCCGCCGGACATCCGGCGTGCCGACCACCGAGGATGCCCGCGTGCTGAAAGATCTACTGATCGTCAAGCCGGTCGCCCCGGCGCCGCACGTCGATGCCGGCGAACCGGTGGAAGGCAGCCTCGCCGGAGAGGCGGGGCTGCGCCGGGTGCTCGGTGCCCGGCATCTGGTGCTGCTGGGCGTCGGTGCGATCATCGGTGCAGGCATCTTCGTGATGACCGGGCAGGCCGCCGCGCACCATGCCGGCCCCGCCATCATCCTCAGTTTCGTGCTGGCCGGTACCGCCTGCGCCTTCGCGGGGCTGTGCTATGCCGAGTTCGCCGCGATGATCCCGGTTTCCGGCAGTGCCTACAGCTATACCTATGCGACGCTCGGCGAGGCGCTCGCCTGGTTCGTCGGCTGGAGCCTGGTGCTCGAGTACCTGTTCGCGGCTTCGGCGGTCGCGGTCGGGTGGTCGGCCTACACCACCAGCCTGATGGAATCGGTGGCGCGCATGCTGGGCAGCGAATGGACCTTCCCGGCGCTGTTCGCCTCGGCGCCGCTGAGCTATGCCAACGGCGAGTTCGCCGCGACCGGCGCGCTGTTCAATCTGCCGGCGGTGCTGGTGGTCGGCGCGGTCGGCGTGCTGTGCTATGTCGGCATCCGCCAGTCGGCCACCGCCAACGCGGCGATCGTGGCGGTCAAGGTGGTGGTGATCCTCGCCCTGATCGGCTTCGGCGCGCAGTACGTGGATCCGGAGAACTGGGTGCCGTTCATCCCCCCGAACGAGGGCGGGGACCGTTTCGGTTGGTCCGGCGTGCTGCGCGCCGCCTCGATCGTGTTCTTCGCCTACATCGGTTTCGACGCCGTTTCCACCGCTGCCCAGGAGGCGAAGAACCCGCAGCGCGACATGCCGATCGGGATCCTCGGCTCGCTGGTGGTCTGCACGCTGCTCTACATCGTCGTGGCGGCCGTGTTGACCGGCATGCTGCCCTACACCGAGCTCGGCACGGCCAAGCCGGTCGCCACCGCGCTGGAGGCCTATCCGGCGCTGGGCTGGCTCAAGTTCGCGATCGAGATCGGGGCCGTCGCGGGGCTCACCTCGGTGATCCTGGTGATGCTGATGGGCCAGCCGCGGATCTTCTACGCCATGGCGCACGATGGCCTGCTGCCGAAGTTCTTCGGCGCCTCGCATCCGCGCTTCCACACGCCCCATCGCGCCACCGTGGTGGTGGCGGTGGTGGCCGCACTGCTGGCCGCGTTCTTTCCGCTCGGCATGCTCGGCGACCTGGTCTCGATGGGGACGCTGCTGGCGTTCGCCACGGTCTGCGCCGGCGTGCTGGTCCTGCGGCGCACGCGGCCCGACCTGCCGCGCCCCTTCCGGGTGCCACTGGCGCCGGTGGTGTGCGTGCTCGGCACCGCGTCGTGTCTGGCGCTGGTCGGTTTCATGGGCTGGTACAACTGGGCGCTCCTCGGCGCCTGGACCCTGGTCGGCTTCGCGATCTACTTCGGCTACGGCTACCGGCACAGCAAGCTGCGCCGCGCCCGTTGAGCTGGCCGGGCGTCCCGGTCGGGGACGTCGCCGGGACGGGAGCGCGGATCCTGCGGGCCGCAGCGCCGGCGTCGCTGGCGGCCGCTCCGCGGCCACGCGGCTGCGGCCAACGGCCTCGGCGCCGCCATCGCGGCGTGGTGACGCGACTGCGCTAGGCTCAGCGGTCCTCCCGCGGATGCCGCCATGCACTTCGAACAGATCCTGATCCTCGCGATCCTGGCCGCCACGGTCGGGCTGTTCCTGTGGGGGCGCTGGCGCCACGACATGGTCGCGGCCGCTGCGTTGCTGGCCTGCGTGGTGGGCGGGCTGGTGCCGGCCGGCCAGGCCTTCGCCGGGTTCGGCCATCCGGCGGTGGTCACCGTGGCCTGCGTGCTGGTGCTCAGCCGCGGGCTGCAGACCTCGGGCGCGGTCGATGCGCTGGCGCGCGCGGTGCTGCCGGGCTCGTCCGGGCCGATGGCCGCGATCGCGGCGCTCACCGCCCTGGGCGCGCTGCTGTCGGCGTTCATGAACAACGTTGGCGCGCTGGCGTTGCTGATGCCGGTGGCGGTGCAGATCTCGCGCAAACAGGCGCTGGCGCCGGGCCAGGTGCTGATGCCGCTGGCGTTCGGCTCGATCCTCGGCGGCATGACCACCATGATCGGCACGCCGCCCAACCTGATCGTCGCCGGGTTCCGCGATAGTTCCGGCGCCGGGGCGTTCTCGATGTTCGACTTCACCCCGGTCGGCGCCGCCGTGGCGGTCGCAGGTGTGCTGCTGATCGTGCTCGGCGGCTGGAAGCTGGTCCCGGCGCGTCGGAATGCCGCCGCCGAGGGGTTCGACACCGGTGCCTATCTCACCGAGGCGCGGGTGCCGGAGGGCGCCAAGGCGGTCGGCAAGACCGTGCGCGAGATCGAGGCGGTGCTCGAGGAGCACGATGCCCAGGTGGTGGGCATGGTGCAGGGCGAGTTCCGGGTCCACGCGCCCAACCCACTGCGTCGGGTCAGCGCGGGCGACATCCTGGTGCTCGAGGCCGAGGCGGACTCGCTGGCCAATGCCCTGTCCAGCCTGGGACTGCGGCTGGAGGAAGCCGTCCGCGACAAGGACCGCAAGGACGAGGCGGAAGAGGACGGGGCGGCGGAGGAGGGCGCCTCGGGCGACGGGGCGGCGGAAGACGCGCCGGGGGAAGAGGGCACGGCGACGCCCGCGAGTTCGCGCGAGGACCGCGAGCGCGCGGACAGGCCGCCGCCCGCGTCCGCGTCCCGGCAGGCGGCAGACGCCGACGCCGGCGAACCGGGCAACGGCGGCGAAGACGGCACGGCACCGGAGAAGAAGGCGAAGCAGGACGAGGAACGCCCGCGGGCGGGATCGGTGATGCTGCAGGAGATCGCGGTGCTCCCCGGTTCGGCCCTGGCGGGGCGGTCCGCAAGCGACCTGGCGCTGCGCACCCACTACAGCATCAACCTGCTGGCGATCTCGCGCGAGGGCCGGCGTTCGATGACCCGGCTGCGTTCGCAGCTGTTCCGCGAGGGCGACCTGCTGCTGCTGCAGGGCACGCCGGAGTCGATCGGCGAACTGGCCACGGCCTTCGGCGGGGTTCCGCTGGCCGAACGCGCGCTGCGCATCCCCGACCGGCGCAAGGCGATCACCGCATCGGCGATCCTGGCGCTGGCGATCGGCGCCGCGGCCTTCGGCCTGGTGCCAGCAGCGGTGGCGTTCGCGTCCGGGGTGCTGGCGTCCATGGTGCTGCGCACGGTGCCGCCGCGGGAGGTCTACAACGCGATCGACTGGCCGGTCGTGGTGCTGCTGGCGGCGCTGATCCCGGTTGCCGGCGCCATGGAGTCCACCGGCACCGCCGGCCTGATCGCCAGCTTCCTGTTCGACACCGTGGCCCAGGGGCATGCCGTGGTCGGCCTGGCGCTGATCCTGGTGGTGACGATGACCTTGTCGGACCTGATGAACAACGCCGCCACCGCCGCGGTGATGTGCCCGATCGCGCTGGGCGCGGCCACCGCGCTCGGGGTCAGCGCGGATCCGTTCCTGATGGCGGTGGCGGTGGGCGCATCGTGCGCCTTCCTGACCCCGATCGGGCACCAGAACAACACCCTGATCCTGGGCCCCGGCGGCTTCCGCTTCGGCGACTACTGGCGGCTCGGCCTGCCGGTCCAGCTGCTGGTGATCGCGGTCAGCATCCCGATGCTGCTGCTGGTGTGGCCGCTGCGGGGTTGATCGCGACCGGTCCGGCCGCAAGCGGGTTGAATTCGCCGCCTCCGCACCCATTCTCGGGGCCTGACGCCAGCCCGGAACAGTCGCCATGACCCAAGCCACCACCGAGACCCGCAGCTTCGAAGCCGAGGTCGCCCAGGTCCTGCACCTGGTCACCCACTCGCTGTACTCGCACAAGGAGATCTTCCTGCGCGAGCTGATCTCCAACGCCTCCGACGCCTGCGACAAGCTCCGTTTCGAGGCCATTGCGGAGCCGGCACTGCTGGCCGGCGACGGCGAACTGCGCATCGAGGTGAGCTGGGAACGGGAGGCGCGCACCGTGTCGGTTCGCGACAACGGCATCGGCATGGGCCGCGACGAGGTGGTGGCCAACATCGGCACCATCGCCAGCTCCGGCACGCGCCGGTTCCTCGAAGCCCTGAGCGGCGAGCAGAAGGCCGACGCGCGCCTGATCGGCCAGTTCGGCGTGGGCTTCTACTCCGGGTTCGTGGTCGCCGACCGCGTCACCGTGCTCAGCCGCCGCGCCGGCGCGGCGGCCGGGGAGGGCGTGAAATGGGAGAGCGACGGCCAGGGCCAGTACACCCTGGAGACGGTGGAACTGCCCGAACGCGGCACCACCGTGATCCTGCACCTCAAGCCCGACGAGGACGAGTTCCTCGCCGGCTGGAAGCTGCGCTCGCTGGTGCAGCGCTATTCCGACCACGTGGCCTTCCCGATCCGGATGCCGAAGGAAACCGCGGACGGAGCGGACGGCGCCGCCGGCGCCTGGGACACCGTCAATTCGGCCTCGGCGCTGTGGACCAAGCCCCGCAACGAGATCGCGGACGAGGACTACCAGGCCTTCTACAAGGCGCTGGGCCACGATTTCAACGATGCCCTGGCCTGGACCCACAACCGCGTCGAGGGCAGCCAGAGTTTCACCACCCTGCTGTACCTGCCGGCGCAGCCGCCGTTCGACCTGATGATGGGCGGGCGCGACGAGCGCAAGGGCCTGAAGCTGTACATCAAGCGGGTGTTCGTGATGGACGCCGCCGAGGAGCTGCTGCCGGGCTACCTGCGCTTCGTGCGCGGCGTGGTCGACGCCGACGATCTGCCGCTCAACGTCAGCCGCGAACTGTTGCAGCAGAACCGCCAGCTCGATCGCATCCGCGGCGCTTGCGTCAAGCGCGTGCTGGACCTCGTCGAGAAGCTGGCCCGCGAGGAGCCCGAGAAGTTCGCCGCGTTCCACAAGGCCTTCGGCAACACCCTCAAGGAGGGCATCGCCGAGGATGCCGGCAACCGCGAGCGCATCGCGAAGCTGCTTCGCTTCGCCTCGACGAAGGGCGAGGGAGCCGGGCAGTCGGTTTCATTGGACGACTACATCGGGCGGATGGCGGTGGGCCAGGACACCATCTGGTACGTCACCGCCGACAGCCACGCCGCCGCCGCGGGCAGCCCGCAGCTGGAGGCGTTCCGGGCCAGGGGCATCGAAGTGCTGCTGATGTCAGACCGCATCGACGAGTGGATGCTCGGCTCGCTGCGGGAATACGCGGGCAAGAAGCTGCAGCACGTCGCCAAGGGCGAGCTGCCGCTGGACGAAAGCGAACGCGAGAAGCAGGAGGAGGCCACGAAGGCCGCGGAACCGCTGCTGCGGAAGCTCAAGGGCCTGCTCGGCGACCGGGTCGCGGAGGTGAAGGTGTCCGCGCGCCTGACCGATTCGCCCTCCTGCCTGGCGCTGGCCGACCACGACATGGCGCCGCACTTCGTGCGCCTGCTGCGCGAGGCCGGCCAGGACCTCCCGGAAAGCAGGCCGACCCTGGAGATCAACCCCGGGCACGCGCTGGTCCAGCGACTGGAAGCCGAGACCGACGAGGCGAAGTCGCGGGACCTGGCCGGGCTGCTGCTGGAGCAGGCCGAGATCGCCGCAGGCGCGTCCCTGGCCGATCCTGCGGCGTTCGTGCAGCGGATCAACCGCGTGCTTCTCGCCAGCTAGCGCACCGGAGCCGGGCCATCCCCCGGCGCCGCGCTCACGCGACGACTACCACCGGGTCCTTCGTCCGCAGGGTCCCGGTGCCGCGCGGGATCAGCAACTGGCCGAACGAGACGCCGCCGTCGCCGCGCCGGTAATCCAGCAGGGTCCGCAGCGGCTCGCCGTCGGGATCGCGCTCGCCGCGCTCGGGGTCCACGGTGGTGAACACGCAGCGGATGCAGGGCTTGGCGACGTCGAACTCGATCGCTCCCACGCGGATGCGGCTCCAGCCGTCCTCGGCATGGGCCGGGGCATCGTCCACCACCAGGTTCGGCCTGAACCGCAGCAGCGAGACCGGGCGCGACAGCCGCGCGTTGAGTCCGTCCAGCGCGGCGCGCGTGACCAGCAGCAACGGCATCGAGTCGGCGAAGCTGACCTCGTCGCCGGCGCGGGCGCGATCGTGCCGCAGCGGTCGTGCGGCGCCGGCATCCATGTGCACCAGTCGCGCGGGCTGTTCCAGGAAGGCGCTGAGCCATTGGTCGGCAGCGGCACCCGCCGCGCGGGCGGTGACGGCGTCCTTCCACACGGTCACCCGGACCCGCTCGCCCATTGCCGCCGAGGGGAGCGGCAGGGCCGGCATGCCGGGGGCGTGCAGCACGATGCCGTCCGCGTCCGGCCGCGCGCGCAGCAGGGTCAGGCGCGGCAGCTTGCGGCCGGTGAGGAACCGGCCGTCGCCGTCCACCGCCATCCAGCGGCGGTCGTGGCGCAGGCCGCGCGGTTCGACCTCGGCGCTGCCGGCATCGAACGCGGCGCAGGATTTGACCGGGTACAGATGGATGCCGGACAGGTGCATGGGCGCTCTGGAGGGGTCGGGGTGCAGCAGGGTAACCCGCCGGTGAGGACGGCGTGTGTCCCGCTGCGGGCGCGTGGCGACTACAGCAGCCGGCCGATCCCCTCGTGCTCGATCCGCCTGCCGGCCTCCAGCAGCAGCTCCGGCGCGAGCGCCGCGGCGAAGCCGATGCGGAAATGGACCTCGCCCTCCGGCGTGCGCGCCGAGTGGATCGACGACAGGCTGATGCCCAGCCGCTCGAACACGTGCAGCAGCCGCCGCAGTGCGCCCGGTTCGTCCCGCGGCAGGTGCACGCTGAGCGTCCGGGTCTCCGCCAGGTCCGCCAGCAGCCAGGCCAAGCGCTCGAAGCCATGGTTGCCCTCGCGCAGCGCACCGGCGCCGAACGCCTCGCGGTTGTCCAGCAGAAAATGCCGCCGGAAACCGCTGCGCCCCTCGTCGCCGCCGCGGCGCACCGCGTCGCGCAGCCGCGCCAGCTCGCCGGCCAGCGCGTCGAGCACGCCGGGCACGTGCGGGTTCTCGAACTGGATGTCCTCGTAGATCGCCGGATTGAGCGAGAGGATGCGCGCCATCACCGCCGCGTCCAGCTCGAACGACGCCGAACGGTACGGCATCAGCCCTTCCAGGCTCCCGAGCCCGGCGGCATGCTGCCGCAACACCCCGGCCTGGGCCAGGTGGGTGGCGTGCACCATCGCCTGCACCAGCGCCATCACCCGGTCGTGGCGGTCGGGATCGCTGTGCACGCATTGCGCCTCGAGCGCGTCCAGCAGCTCGCGCAGCCAGCCGCGCCAGCGCGCGAGCCTCGCCTCGCAGACCACCAGCACCCGCCCCTTGAGGGTCGGGCCCTTCGGTGGCGCGGTCATCGGGTGCAGCCCCGCGACCTCCGCGCGCGAGCGCAGCATCGCCGCCACGGGCGCGGCCTTGATCGAGGTGAGGTCGAGCCACAGCTGCCGGTGCTCGCGCCCGCCGGCGATGCGCGCGTATTCGTCGATCGTGGCGGCGGTGTGGCGGATCGGCACGGAGAACACCAGCACGTCGCTGCGCTCCAGCAGCGCCGCCGGGTCCAGGCCGGCGGGATCGGCCGGGTCCGCGCCCAGCACCTCCAGCCCCATCCGCGTGGCGAGGAACTCGCGCAGCCAGCGGCCGTACGCGCCGTGGCTGCCGACGATGCCGATCACGGGCGGGGCGGGCATGGCGTGGCTCGGGGGACGTGGAGATCCATTGTAGGCAGGGAACCCCGGGGCGCAGCGCCGGCTGGCCGTTCACTCCACGCGCGCGCCGCACCGGTAAAGTTTGGCCATGCGCCAGCCTCGGCCCAGCGAAGCTCTTCCGTTCCGCCAACGACGGCGGCACCGCACGGTGCCCTGCGGCCTTGATCGCTGAGTCCGGGCGCGCGCTGCCGCGTGCCTTCTTCGATCGCGACGTGCTGGAGGTCGCCCCGGATCTGGTGCACCGGGTCTTCGCGGTGGCCGACGGCCGGGCCGGCCGCATCGTCGAGGTCGAGGCCTATCGCGGGGCCGACGACCCGGCCGCGCATTCCTTCCGCGGCAGGACCGCGCGCAACGCCACCATGTTCGGCCCGCCCGGGCATCTCTACGTGTACCTCAGCTACGGGTTGCACTGGTGCTGCAACGCGACCTGCGGCAACGGCACGGGGGTGCTGATCCGCGCGGTGCGGCCGCTTGCCGGGATCGGGAAGATGCGGGAGGCGCGTGGGCGCCCCAGGCGCGAAGCCGACCTGGCCAACGGCCCCGGCAAGGTGGGGCAGGCCTTCGGCATCGACCGGGGCCACGACGGCGAGGACCTGGTGGCCGGCGAGCGCGTGGCGATCCTGGACGACGGCCACCACGACGCGCGGCCGCTCCTGGTGACCCCACGGATCGGGATCAGCAAGGCCGCCGATTTTCCCTGGCGCTGGGTGGCCGCGCCGCACTGACGCTCCGGGCGATCCGGCGATTCGCCACTGGATCGCCGAACGGAGCCGCCCACCCGGATCGTCCCCGCGGCATGGGCACGCCACCGCGCTGCCGGACCGGGACGGGTCCCGGCTGGCTGCGGCGGGATCGGCGACAATGCGCGCCATGCCGCCGTCCGCACCGCCACCCATCCCCGGACGCGTCTGGGCGCTCGCGGCGGTCACCGGCGCCGGCGCCTTCATGGCGATGCTCGATTCCACCGTCGCCAACCTGGCGCTCGATGCCATCGGCCGCGATTTCGACGCCACCCTGCCGCATATCCAGTGGGTGGTCACCGGCTACCTTGTGGCGCTGGCGATGTCGCTGCCGGCGCAGGGGTTCCTCGCCGCCCGCTTCGGCGCCGGGCGCCTGTGGTACGCCAGCACGGTGGCGTTCGCACTCGCCTCGATCCTGTGCGCGCTGGCGCCGGGCCCGGCCTGGCTGGTCGGGGGGCGCGTGCTGCAGGGTCTGGCCGGCGGGCTGATGGTGCCGGCCGGCCAGACCGTCATCGCACAGGCGGTGGACCGGCGCCAGCTGGGGCGGTTGATGGGCGTGCTCGGATTGGTGGTCGCGCTGGGGCCGGCGCTCGGGCCGGCGCTGGGGGGCGCGCTGCTCGAGGTCGGCTCTTGGCGCTGGCTGTTCTGGATCAACGTGCCGGTGGCGGCGGTGGCGCTGGCGCTGGCGCCCGGGCGGGTCCCGCCCGGCGCCGCGGGCACCGACAGGCGGCTCGACGTGGCGGGGCTGCTGCTGGCGGGGCTCGGGCTGCCGCTGCTGCTGCTCGGCGCGGTGGAGGCGGGCGCGTCGGGGCCGGACCCCGCTGCGCTGCTGGGCGGAAGTGCCGGGTTGGCGTTGCTCGGTGCCTTCGCCTGGCGCAGCCTGCGCCGCCCGCGGCCGCTGATCGATCTCGGCCTGCTGCGCGGACCGGTCTTCGCCCGCGCCACCCTCGTTGCCGGGCTCACCGGCGCCAACATGTACGCCGGCCTGCTGCTGCTGCCGCTGTACATGCTCGCTTCGGGGCTGGACGTCGGCGCCGTCGGCCTGTTGTTGCTGGCGATGGGCCTGGGCAGCGCGCTCGCGCTGCCTGTGGCCGGCACGCTGGTCGATCGCCACGGCGCCGGCCCGGTGGTGCTGGCCGGCGCCGGGCTGCTGGTGGCGTCCACGCTCGCGCTGTTCCTGCCGGTCGGCGGCGATTGGCGCTGGCTCGCGCTGGTGCTCGGGCTGCGCGGCGTGGGCCTGGCCTGGGCGCAGATGCCGGCGATGACGGCCGCCTATGGCGCCACCGCGACGCCGCGCATGGGCGATGCCACCACGCTGGTCAACGTGGTCCAGCGGGCGGGTGGTGCGCTGGGTGCGACCGCGGTGGTGGTGGCGATGGCGCGGGGAGGCGAGGGCGGACTGGGCTGGGCGCTGGGGGTGCTGGCCGTGCTGTCGGCGCTGCCGCTGCTGCCGGGCAGCGGGATCGCCCCGCGCAGGCAGGCGGGCACCTCGCAGGCCCCGGGGGTCTGACCCGGATGGCGCTACCGGCTGGCCCGGCCCGGACCCGGGTCGCAGGTCGGAGGCCAGCGCGGATCGGGATCGGGGCGGAGGTCGGCCAGGAACCATTCGCCGGAATCGGCGCCGTCCGCCTGCGCGAACAGCAGGCGGTCTCCGGTGGGCGACAGCAGCGGGCCCACCTGGAAGACATCGTCGCGTGCCGGGACCCGGCCGGACTCCACCCAGCCGTCGCCACGGCGCGCGTAGAGATACAGGTGCGAGCGGTCGCCGCGGTCGGCCACCACCGCCAGCGCGCTGCCGTCGCGCGACATGTCGGCTTCGTATTCGTTCGCCGGGGTGCTCACCGGCGGCCCGGCGTTGTCGACCCGCCAACCGCCGCCCGGCTGCGGCGTGGCCAGGTAGATGTCGCCGTGGCCATGGCCGCCCGGGCGGCTGGACCCGAACAGCAGGCGGCCGTCGGCCAGCTCCCGCGGCAGCAGCTCGGAGGCCGGCGAGTTCACCGGCTCAGGCAAGCGCCGCGGCGCGCTCCATGCGCCGCCCGCATCCCGCTCGACCAGCCAGATGTCGAAATCGTCGGCGCTACCGGGCGGGCGTGCCGAGACGAAGTAGAGCCGCCGCCCGTCGGGCGACAGCGACGGGTCCGCCTCGGCGCTGCCGGCGGCGGCGAACGGCGGGGCGTCCGGCGGCGTCCAGCGCCCGGCGATGCAGCGCGAACGCAGCAGCCGGTAGTTGCGGAACTCGCGGTCGGCGCGGAAATGCCACAGTTCCATGCCATCCTCGGAGAAAAACGGCGACGACTCGTATCCCGCCGTCGACACCGGCGCCGGCGTCCAGCGCACCGGTGGCGCAGGTTGCCAGGCCCCGTCGGTGCCCCCCGACGCACCCGCGAGGAGCGCGGCCGCCATCGCGGCCGTCGCGATCCGGACCGCGCTCATGCTGCCGCCACCGCTTCGATCTCCAGCAGCCACGTGGCGTCGTAGATGCCGGCGATCACGATGGTCAGCGCTGGCGAGCGCTCGCCCAGCACCTGCTGGCGCAACCCGGCACTCTGCGCGATCAGGTCGCGGCTCGCCAGGAAGATGGTCGCCTTGACCAGGTTGTCGAAGCCCATCCCCGCGGCGGCGAGCTGCGCCTCGACGTTGGCCCAGGCCAGACGGTACTGCTCGGGGTAGCCGCTGGGGACCGTGCCCGACGCATCGGCCGGCACCTGGCCGCTGACGAACAGCAGCCGCGAGAAGCCCGATATCTCGCACGCCTGGGCGTAGGCGTTGCCGGTGGGTTGCTGCGGTCGGATGCGCATGGGGGATGGTCCTGTGGTGGAAACAAGCGTGGTGGTGGCGGCCGCGGCCGCGACGAAATGGCAGAATCGGCGGCGGTGCATGAGTCGGGCGAGGGTGAACTAGGCGGCATGCTGACACTCCGCCATCGCCGCCGGTGCCGTCATTTTTCCGGAGCGCCCCGACAAAAGGACGGATGCCGACTTGGATGACATCGACCGCCGCCTGCTCGTCCTGCTGCGCGAGGACGCCAGCCGGCCGCTGAAGACCCTCGCCGCTGCGGTGTCGCTGTCGCGCAGCAGCGTGCGCGACCGGATCGCGCGGATGGAGGCGGACGGCACCATCCGCCGCTACACGATCGAGCTCGCGCCGCCGGCGGGCGCGCTGCACGCGATCCTGCTGGTACGGCTGCAGCGGACTCCCGATCCGGCGGTGGTGGCGGCGATAACCGCCGCCGCCGAGGTCGAGCGCTGCTATTCGCTGGCGGGCGAGATCGACCTGCTGGTGGAGCTGGCCGGACCGGACGCCAGCGCCGTCAACCGCGCCCGCGACCGCATCGCGGTGCTGTCGGGCGTCGCCAGCGTGGTCACCGCGCTGGTGCTCAATCGCGACAAGGCGCCGGGCGCCGCGAGCTGAACCGTGGCGGCTCGGTCGACGCTCCACCCTCCGGGACACGCGCAGGTCGTCGATCTACGGCGTGGCGGGCAAGGCGACGCACCGCCCACCAAGAGACGCGTGTCGTCATGCATCCCCGGCCCATCCAGAAGCGAGGTGGTGGTGGTGGGCTGCAGCGCGGGCCTTGGGGGCTGAACCGTTGCGCGGGGTTCAGCCCCGCGTTCCGGGCCATTCACGGCACCGGCCGTAGGCTCGGCCCCCTCGATCCACCGAAACTCGAAGGAGCCGCCGATGAACCACCACATCCTCGCCGCATCGCTCGCCGCACTCGCGCTCGCGTCGTCGCCGGCGCTGGCCGACAGGGACAAGAGCCGCGACCGCGGCGGTCACGGTGGTCCGCCAGTCCATGCCCAGGCTCATGGCGACAACCCGCCGAAGGCGCACGGCCGCCACGACAACGGCCGCCACCTCGGCTGGCAGAAGCAGGCCTGGAGACGCGGCGAGCGGTTTCCACTCGAGCACCTGGAACCGGCGCACTACATCGACGACTACCACGCCTATCGGCTGGACAGTCCGCCGCGGGGCCATCGCTGGGTCCGTCCGGACGCCGACCGCTACCTGCTGGTGGAGACCGCGACCGGGCTGATCGTGGAGGCGCTCGGCGACTGAGCGGCGCCCGGGGCTCGCTCCACTGCGCGTCGCGATCGGCGCACGGAAGGCCCCGGAGATCGGGGCCTTCCGCGTGCTGGGGGCGGACGCGGCCGGGGTGGCCGATCCGATCTTGATCGGCGACGATCGAATTCCGATCGCCACCGGGGTCCGGTCGCTTGCCACCTCGCGCGTCCCTCGCCGCAACCACTCCGACGCGCCGCCCGCGCCCTTCGCGGCGCGTCGGGCGCCGCGATGGCCGGAGCGTGGCATGAAGCCCGGCCGGATCGCCGGCGCAGCGGCTCGGCCCGGGCGCCGACGCAAGACGGCCGCGGTATCCGGTCCGGGAGTCGGCAAGGGCGCACTGGGACGTTTCGTCTATCCGTTCTTCATGTTCCACATGCTGGCGTTCGGGCTGGTCGGCTTTTTCGGAGCCTACGCACACGACGGGCCCGGCCTGGGGTTCGTCTACGCCCACGGCGGCATCGCCATCGCCGTCTACATGGCGTTCTATCTGGTGCTGTTCGGGCTCGACCAGGTCAAGTGGATGCTGATCAACGCGGGCCTGGGCATGCTCGGGATCTACGCCCAGATCGGCTGGATCCTCGCCCGCTTCGGCAGGCGCATCGACGACTACGCCTGGTACGTGCATGTGGTGCCGTTCCTGTACTACATCCTCTACACGTTCCTGCTGCGGCAGTTCCTGCTCGACGTCACCGGCTCGCGGAACGACGCGCGGCGCCGCGCGTGGGTGGAGTCGGGATATGTGCTCGTCTCGCTGCTGTTGTACGCCACACTGCTCTGGCGCACCGGGGCGGGGCGGTGATTCGGCCGGGCAGCACCGGTTCGCCGCCGCCTACGGGCTTCGGTGATCGAAGCTGAGCGCGCGCACGATCTTCCAGCCCGCACTCCCGTCCTCCCATACGTGCACGAATCTCGCGATCTCGATCAGACGCTCCCCGCCGTCCTGCTCGGTGACATAGAAGCGGTGCGAACCTTCCTGGATCGCGCCATGGCCGGGCACCGGGTGCACCTGCAGACTGCCCTCCACCAGTTCGCGGCGAAGTTTCGGGCGGCCGCTGGTGCAGCGTTCCCGGGCCATGCGTTCCATGCCGCCGCGGCCTTTCGTGAAGCCGCCCTTGTCGTGGTAGAACTCGAGGTCCTCGTCCACCATCGCCAAGTGCCGGTCGACGTCGCAAGCGTTGAACGCCGCGAAGAACTCCGCGTCCAGCGCGTTGATGCGGCGGGCCAGGGCCTGGTCCCGCGCCGCGGTTCCGTCGTCAGCCCAGAGCGGAGCCGGGGGCGACAGCACCGCCGCGATGGTCAATCCCAGGCGAAGGATCGCTGGATATGGACTGTTTTTCATCGTCTTTCCGGGGTCGGTTGGGTCGGGTGTTCGGGGTTGGCGGCAAGGGATGCCGAAGGTCGATCCGGCGCGCCGAGCGCGACCGCCGCCAGCCGATGCGCGATCGGGTCCACGCCGTCCGAGCCGCGCCCGGTGGCGTTGCGTACCACGGCGACGGTGATGTCGTCCTCGGGAAGGTAGATCAGCATCGAAACGAAGCCCAGGATGCCGCCGCTGTGCGCGTACATCCTCCGACCCTCGATGGTCGATGCGCGGATCCCGAAGCCATAGCGATGCCCCGCCTCTGCGGCGGCCCCTTCGGGAGTGACCATCCGCCGATAGCTCTCGGCCGACAGCACCCGGCCGCCGTGCAGCGCACGATTCCAGCGCCACATGGAGCCGCCTCCTCGGCCACCGGCGGGGACGCGTCGGCAGCCGCGCGCATGCAGTGGGGACACCGAGCCTGCCGCGGCCAGCGCCAGCAGGGCTCCGAGGGCGGCGCGGATCGCGAGGGAAGCCGCGGCGGGCAGGGATAGGCAGCTCATGCAGTGTTCCTGGCGACGCCTGGCGGAGGATCCGGCCAGCGACTGCGCCATGGTAGTGGCGGCGTGGCGTCGCCTTGCGGCGATGCGCCGGCCCCCGGCGCCGCTTCGCGGCGATTCGCGCAGCCGCACGGAGCCTTGTCCGGCACCACGGGGTATGCCATCTGGCCCGTGAGCCGCCGGTCCGCGCGTGCCAGGATCATGGCGGTTCCGCACGGACGGCCGCCCATGCCTGCAGCGAATGCCCGCTTCTGCCCGCCACCCGCCATGCCACACCGTGCCGCGGCGCCGGCCGGCGCACGCAAGGCGGCAACACACCTCGTGGACGCCTTCGATCGCAGGATCCTAGAACTCTACCGTCAGAATACCCGTCTGGCTGCCGATGCCATCGGCGAAGCCGTCGGCCTCTCGGCGACGGCGGTGCAGCGCCGGCTCAAGCGCATGCGCGAGCACGGCGTGATCCGCGCCGAAGTCGCGCTGGTATCGCCTGCGGCGCTCGGGTTGGATACGACCTGCATCGTCGGCGTCGACCTGGAACGCGAAGGGCCCGAGGCGCTCGACCGGTTCCGGGCGAGGATGGCGCGCTGCCGCCAGGTCACGCAGTGCTACTACGTCACCGGGGCGAGCGATTTCGTGCTGATCGTGCAGGTCGAGAACATGAACGCCTTCGTCGATTTCACCCGGGAGTGGTTGACCCCCGACGAGAACGTGCTCGCCTTCACCACGCAGGTGGTCATGGACCGGGCGCCGGCCGGATAGCGGCAGGCGCCCTCCACGCGTCCGGCATCGCGCCTCACACCTGCATGGTCTTCCACTTTCCGCGCGAGAACAGCCACAGGGTGAACAGGCCCACCGTGGTTTCGGACACGAACACCGCCCAGAACACGCCCGAATGCTGCCAGTCGAGGCTGATCGCCAGCCAGTACGACAGCGGGATCTGGATCAGCCAGAAGAACACCAGGTTGATCTTGGTGGGCGTGACCGTGTCGCCGGCGCCATTGAACGCCTGCACCGCCACCATCCACCAGCCGTAGACGAAGTACGAGTACGACAGGATCCGCAGCCAGCTGCCGCCGATCTCGATCACGGTGGGGTCGTCGCTGAAAAGCGCGATCAGCTGGTCGTGGAACAGGAAGAACACCACCGACACCGCGACGGTGAAGACCATGTTGTACCAGCCGATCCGCCACACCGAGGCCTCGGCGCGCTCCGGCTGGCCGGCGCCGAGGTTCTGCCCGACCAGGGTGGCCGCCGCGTTCGACATGCCCCAGGCCGGCATCAGTGTGAACATCATGATCCGGATCGCGATCGTCGCCCCGGCCACCGCCTCGCTGCCGATGCTGGCCAGGATCCGCATCAGGAAGATCCACGAGGTCATCGCCACGATCATCTGGCCGATCCCGCCCAGCGAGGTGCGCACGATGTGCATCAGCACCGCGCCGCGCCACACCAGCTGGGCCGCGGTCACCCGGATGTGCTTGCCGCCGCGGAACAGGATCCACAGCTGCATCAGCACCCCCGCGCCGCGGCCGATGTTGGTGGCGATGGCCGCGCCCTCTATGCCCATCGCCGGGATCGGGCCGAAGCCGAAGATCAGGATCGGATCCAGCACGATGTTCAGGCCGTTCGCCACCCACAGCACCCGCATGGCGATGGCGGCGTCGCCGGCGCCTCGGTAGATCGCATTGATCACGAACAGCAGCATGATCACGGCATTGCCGCCGAGCATCCACTGCATGTAGCGATAGCCGTGCTGCAGGGTCCATGCGTCTGCCCCCATCAGCCGCAGCAGGTCCTGGGCGTAGAGAATGCCGCCCAGCGCGAAGGGCAGCGACACCAGCATCGCGAGCAGGATCGCCTGCACCGCGGTGATCGCGGCCTCGTCGGGCTTGTGCTCGCCGATGCGCCGGGCGACCAGGGCGGTGACCGCCATCGCCAGGCCCATTGCGATCGAGTAGAGCAGGAACAGGTAGCTCTCGGTCAGGCCGACCGTGGCCACCGCCGACGAGCCCAGCTTGCTGACGAAGTAGATGTCGACCACCGCGAACGTCGACTCGAGCACGAGCTCCAGCACCATCGGCACCGCGAGCAGGAACACCGCCTTGCGCATCGGGATCTTGGTGTAATCGGCGCCGGTGCCGCGCACCGCGTCGCGCAGCGCCGCCCAGACCGAGCTCTTCGGCGGAGGCGGGGCTGCGGCTTCGGCGGTCTGGGTCGGTTCGGTGCTCATGGAGGCGACTCGCTGGGGAGGGGAGGGCCGGGCGGACCTGCCGCCGTGGCGGCATCGAGGCGACGGACCGGGAGCCCCGGAATCGACACCGCGTGTCGCGATCGGCGCCACGGGCCGTGCGGACCGTGCCCGCACGGCACGAAGCCGGCGAAACTACCAGCCGCGCTGCCACGGTGCCAGGCCGGAAGTCACCCGAAGATGTGCGCCGGCCGGCGACTCGTTCCTGTGCCGCTCCAGCCGGCACGCTGGTCGATGTCGAATCGTGCCCCTCCGGGCCGTCGACACCACGGATCCTGGCAAGAGCCCGGATCGACACCAATCCACACCCTGGAGCAGACCAATGCGTAAACTCATCGTTGCCGCCTTCACCAGCCTCGACGGCGTCATGCAGGCCCCGGGCGGGCCCGAAGAGGACACCGACGGCGGCTTCGCCCACGGCGGCTGGCTCGTGCCCCATGTCGACGAGGTGTTCGGCGCGGCGATGGGCGAGCTGTTCTCCCGCCCGTTCGAGCTGCTGCTCGGCCGCCGGACCTACGATATCTTCGCCGCGCACTGGCCGCGGGTGCCCGCCGACTCCGGGGATGCGGGCATGGCCGAACTGTTGAGCGGGGTCGTCAAGCACGTCGCCACGCATCGCCCGGACACGCTCGCCTGGCAGAACAGCCGGGGACTGGGCGAAGACGTCGTCGCGACCGTGCGCGAGCTGAAGCGCCAGGATGGTCCGGACCTCCTCACCCAGGGCAGCAGCCAGCTGGTTCATCGGTTGCTCGCCACCGACCTGGTCGACGAACTGCGCCTGCTGGTGTTTCCGGTGTTGCTCGGCGAGGGCAAGCGGTTGTTCCCGGACGAGGGCGAGGCTGCCGCGTTCCGCCTGGTGGAGTCCGTCGCCTCCCCGAACGGCATCCTCATCTCCCGCTACCTGCGCGCGGGCGAGGTGCGGACCGGGTCGTTCGCGCTGGAGTGATTCTGGGTGGGCCGGCGCGGGCGCCCGGCGCTGGCGCCGGAAGCCGCAATGGCGGTAGAGTCGATCGTCGGAGCGGCCGGAGGAAGGATCGGCGATGACGAGGACGGGCGGGTGCAAGTGCGGCACGGTGCGTTACACGATCCGCCTCGAACCGGTGACCACGCGGCTGTGCTGGTGCCGGGATTGCCAGTACTGGGCCGCCGGCAACGCGGCGGTCAACATCGTGGTGCCGCGCGCGGCGCTGACGGTGGAAGGGGTGCCGAGCGCGTGGGACAGCGTGGCCGACAGCGGCAGCCACATGCGCCGATCGTTCTGCGGCACCTGCGGAACGCAGCTGTTCAGTGAGGCGCGGGAGAACGCCGAGCACATGGTGGTGCGCGTCGGCACGCTGGACGATGCCGGCGGCATCCGGCCGGAAAGCGTGATCTGGACGGCCTCGGCGCCACCGTGGGCATTGATCGATCCCGCGTTGAAGGCGTTTCCGGGCCAGCCGACCTGAGCGGCGCTTGCGCCGGCAGCGCCTGCCGGCGCTAGGGAAGCTTGAACCTGCGCATGGCGCGTAGCGGCCACAACGAGGTGAATTCCGCGCCTCCCACTAGGCGGTAGGCGGCGGAAACGCCATGCGTCACCCCGAGCCGTTCCAGAACGGCCTTCGCGCGACGGAACGAGTGCCGGGGGTCGGCCGTGAGCATGAAGAGGTTGATCTCCTTGGGGCCGACGTCGTGCCCTTCCTGCTCGGCGGTGTCGCCGAGCGCCTGGTTCAGTTCCTGCTCGATGGTGGCAAGAAACGCCTCGTCCGGCAGCGAGGGACGCCAGAACTTGATGACCAGCTGGTAGTCCATGCCCCGATTGTAGGCCGGTATCGCGACGCTTGCGCCAGGGAGCCCGGACCTACCGGTCCGGCCAGTGCCAGGCCGGAGCGTCCAGGATGCCCTGGCCCTCGATCGTGGTCTGGCTGTCGCGCTTGACCAGCCGGACCGAATTGCAGCCGGGCGTCTGCTCCAGCGCGGCGATCAGCCGGCTGGCGTGCGACACCACCCACACCTGGGTGCGCTGCGACGCCTGGGCGATCAGGCGCGCCAGCGCCGCCAGCAGGTCGGGGTGCAGGCTGGTCTCCGGTTCGTTGAGCACCATCAGCGGCGGCGGCCGCGGGGTGAGCAGGGCGGCGATCCACAGCAGGTAGCGCAGGGTGCCGTCGGAGAGTTCCGCGGCCGACAGCGGCCGCAGCAGGCCGTGCTGGCCGAACTGGAGCGAGAAGCGTCCGCCCTCGACGAGGACTTCGACGCGGGCGCCGGGGAACGCGTCGGCCACGGCGGCATCCAGCGCCGCCGGATCGCCGATCTCGCGGATCGTCGCCCAGGCCGCGGCGAGGTCGTGGCCGTCGTGGCTGAGCACCGGGGTGCGCGTGCCCAGTTGCGGCAGCCGCGCCGGTGCGTCGGCATCGGCGCGGAAGTGGTCGTAGAAGCGCCAGCCGCGGATCGTCTCGCGCAACTGCAGCACCTCCGGAGCGTTGCGCGGATCGGAAAGCTGGGCGAACAGGCTCTCGAACGCGCCAAGGTGTTCGCCGGCGACCCGCCAGCCCCTGCCGTCCCGCACCCGCGCCAGTGGGCCGCGGCGGTCGACCAGCAGATTGCCCTGGCGCAGGAACGGGCCGCTCCAGATCGCTTCGCGCTTCACTTCCGGGTCGCGCGAGAACAGCGACTGCGAGGGGGTCGGCAGTCCCAGGTCGATGGCATAGCCGAAGTCGTCGCCGGCGAAACCCAGCTTGAGCGAGACCGGTTTCCGGCGCAGGCTTCCCTCGACCGGCGCCTCCCCCCGCCGCATGGGGCCGCTGAGCGTTTCGGGCCCGGCCCACAGCGTGGACCCCAGGCCGCCTTCGCGCGCGAGCGCCGGGACCACGCCGCCCTGGGCGGTCTCGGCAAGCAGGCGCAGCGCGCGATACAGGCTGGACTTGCCGCTGCCGTTGGCGCCGGTGACCAGGTTCAGCCGCGCCATCGGCACGACGAGCTCGTGCAGCGAGCGGTAGTGGGCGACGGCGAGCGTGGCGAGCATGGGGGTCCTCTTCGGAGTCCAGGGCGGATCGGATGCCGTGCCGGAAGGCGCGTGCTGCCTGCCCCTCTCCGGGCATGCATCCGCCGCAACGCGCAGCAGTGAAGCGGCTACGCCATCGGCAGTTTCAATCCCTGCTCCCGCGCGCAGTCCTTCGCGATCCCGTAACCGGCATCCGCGTGCCGCATCACTCCACTGCCCGGGTCGTTCCACAACACCCTGGCGATGCGCCGGTCGGCCTCGGCGCTGCCGTCGCAGACGACCACCATGCCCGAGTGCTGGCTGTAGCCCATGCCCACGCCGCCGCCGTGGTGCAGCGAGACCCAGGTGGCGCCGCCGGCGACGTTGAGCATGGCGTTGAGCAACGGCCAGTCGCTGACCGCGTCGCTGCCGTCCTGCATGGCTTCGGTCTCGCGGTTCGGGCTGGCGACGCTGCCGCTGTCGAGATGGTCGCGGCCGATCACCACCGGCGCCTTGAGTTCGCCATTGCGGACCATCTCGTTGAAGGCCAGGCCCAGCCTGTGGCGCTGGCCCAGACCCACCCAGCAGATGCGCGCCGGCAGGCCCTGGAAGGCGATGCGCTCGCGCGCCATGTCGAGCCAGTTGTGCAGGTGCGCGTCGTCGGGGATCAGTTCCTTGACCTTGGCATCGGTCCTGTAGATGTCCTCCGGGTCGCCCGACAGCGCCACCCAGCGGAACGGGCCGATGCCGCGGCAGAACAGCGGGCGCACGTAGGCCGGCACGAAGCCCGGGAAATCGAAGGCGTCGGCGCAACCCTCGTCCCGGGCCATCTGGCGGATGTTGTTGCCGTAGTCGAAGGTCGGCACGCCCTGCCGGTGGAACGCGAGCATCGCCTCGACGTGGAGGCGCATGGAGCGCTTGGCCTCGTCGCGCACCCGCTGCGGGTCGGACTGCTGCGCGGCGAGCCACTGCTCCACGGTCCAGCCGGCCGGCAGGTAGCCGTGCACCGGATCGTGGGCGCTGGTCTGGTCGGTGACGGCGTCGGGGCGCACGCCGCGGCGGACCAGCTCCGGCAGCACCTCGGCGGCGTTGCCGAGCAGCGCGATCGATCTGACCCGGCCCGACCTGGTGTACTCGTCGACCAGGGCGAGAGCCTCGTCGAGGTCGGCGGCCTGTTCGTCCACGTAGCGGGTCTTGATGCGGAAGTCGATGCGGCTCTGCTGGCATTCGACGGTGAGGCTGCAGGCGCCGGCCAGGCTCGCGGCCAGTGGCTGCGCGCCGCCCATGCCGCCCAGGCCTGCGGTGAGGATCCACTTGCCGGCCAGTTCGCCGCCATGGTGCTGGCGGCCCATCTCGACGAAGGTTTCGTAGGTGCCCTGGACGATGCCCTGGCTGCCGATGTAGATCCAGCTGCCGGCGGTCATCTGCCCGTACATCATCAGGCCCTTGCGGTCGAGCTCGTGGAAGTGCTCCCAGTTGGCCCAGGCCGGTACCAGGTTGGAATTGGCGATCAGGACCCGCGGCGCATCGGGATGGGTGGGGAACACGCCGACCGGCTTGCCCGACTGCACCAGCAGGGTCTCGTCGTCGCCCAGGGTCCGCAGCGTCTCCAGGATCGCGTCGAAGCAGGCCCAGTCGCGCGCGGCGCGGCCGATACCGCCGTAGACCACCAGGTCCTCCGGGCGCTCGGCCACGTCCGGGTCCAGGTTGTTCTGGAGCATCCGGAACGGCGCCTCGGTCAGCCAGGACCGGCAGCTGAGGCCGGTGCCGCGCGGGGCGCGGATGGTGCGGGAGGGGTTGTGGCGGGGATCGGACATCGGTGCCTCGGGTGCGGGAGCAGGGAGACGTGCGCGCCGCCACCGGCGGCGCGGATGCGGCGATTATCGCATCGGGCGCGCCGGCACCGGCACCGCGGGACCGGAACTCAGAACAGCAGGTTGACCATCGCCACCACCACGAGGGTGTAGATCAGCGACAGCGGCAGGCCGACGCGCCACAGCTCGGCGGGCTTGTAGCCGGCCGGGCCGGTGATCATCGACAGGACCGGGTTGGACTGGGTCATGAAGTTGTTGGAGGCCGAGAGCGCCACGATCAGGGCGAAGGCGGTGGGGTCGCCGCCGGCGGCCAGGGCCAGGTTGATCGCCAGCGGCACCACCACGATGGTGGCGCCGACGTGGCTGATCACCAGCGAGAACGCGGTGGTCAGGAACGCCACGGCGATTTCGATCACCCACACCGGCAAGCCCCTGGGCAGCTGCTCGATGCTGTGCCCCGCGACCCAGGCGGCGGCGCCACTGGAGTCCATCGCCCAGCCAAGCGGGATCAGGCAGGCCATCAGGAACACCGTCTTCCAGTTGATGGCGCCGTAGGCCTCGTCCATCTTCAGCACCCCGAACACCAGCATCCCGACCACGCCGGTCATCAGCGCGATCGAGGTGGGAATGCGCGAGGACAGGGCGATCAGGATGGTCACCGCGAAGATCGCCATCGCGATCTTGAACTTGTGCGGGCGCTGTTCGCCCTTGGGATAGTCGGTGACCACCACCAGGTCGCGCCTGGCGGTTTCTCCCAGCGCCTGCCAGAAGCTGTGCAACACCAGCATGTCTCCGGCGCGCAGCGCCTCGTCGCGCACCTGCTCGCGGATCACCTCCTCGTCCTTGCCGCGGTTGATCGCCAGCAGGCGGATGCCCTGCTGGCGCCGCAGCTGCAGCTCGTTGGCGGTCTTGCCGATGAACTTGGAGGTCGGCGGCACCACCGCCTCGGAGATGCCTGCGCGGGCGGGATTGAACAGATCGCCGAAGGTGCGCAGCCGCGTGCTCAGGCGCAGGAACTGGTTCTGCGCGAAGTCGCCCACCTGCCGGCGGGTACCCATCGCGCCGATCACGCTGCCCACCCAGATGCGCGAATCGGCGGCGGGCGCCAGCTTGGCCTCGCCGTCGGCCTTCAGCGCCAGCAGCACCGGGGCGTTGTGCAGGGTCTCGGCCTCGCCGAAGGTCATCCCCACCAGCGGGCTGTCGGCGGTGACGGTGAGCTCGAACACGTCGCCGTCGATGCCGTAGGCGCGGGCGAAGTAGCTCTGGGTGCGCGCCGGGGTGACGTTGCTGTCGTCGCCGTCGCGCAGCTGGCGGTTGCCGAGGAAGTGGAAGTACGCCAGCACCATCGCCAGCAGCGCCAGGCCGATCGGCAGCGGCGCGAACATGTTCAGCGGCTCCAGCGTGGCCACGCCCGAGGGCAGGTTGGCGTTGGCCGCCACCAGCAGGTCGTTGAGCAGGATCAGCGGCGAACTGCCGACCATGGTGAGGGTGCCGCCGACCACGATCGAGGTGCCGATCGGCAGGAGCAGCCGCGACAGCGGAATGCCGGTACGCGAGGCCAGCCGCGAGGCCACCGGCAGGTATAGCGCCATCACCGAGGGGTTCTGCATGAACGACGAGTTGAGCCCGGCCACGGCGGAGGTGAGCAGGAACAGGCGCTGCTCCACGCCATGGGCGCGCCGCAGCAGCCATCCGGCCAGCCGGTTGAGCGCGCCGGTGCGGTCCAGCCCCATGCCCAGGATCATCGTGGCGATCACGCTGATCACCGCGTTGGAGGAGAAGCCGTTGAACACGTCCTCCGACGCCACCTGGCCGGTCAGGCCCAGCACCACCAGCACCACCAGCGCCACCAGGTCGGCACGCACGCGCTGGAACACGAACAGCAGCATCGTCAGGCTCACCAGGGCCAGGACGACCTTCATGTCCGTGGTGAGCGTGAGTGCGGTGTCCATGGGGCCGGGATTCGTGATTGGTGATTCGTGATTGGGAAAAGCGGGCTGCAGGCGTCCGAGCGTCAGCTGGTGGCCCCCGGATCGTCATCCGGCAGGCCAGGATCCGTTTCGCGAAGCCCGGAAATCCGGGCGGATGGCCAGCCTTCGCCTGTCGTGGAGCGCTTTCGGCCCGACGGGTGCTTCGAGCAGATTCCGCTGTTTCGAATCACCAATCACGAATCACCGATCCGCGACCCGGTCGTAGAGCAGGTCCCAGACCCCGTGGCCGAGGCGCTGGCCGCGGCTCTCGAAGTGGGTCTGCGGACGCCAGGGCGGCCGCGGCACGTGGCCGCGCGGGCCGGCGCTGTTCCGGAATCCGTCGGTGGCGTCGAGCACGTCCCACATCTGCTCGGCATAGTCCTGCCAATCGGTGGCGAGGTGCAAGCGCCCGCCGACGGCCAGCTTGCGCACCAGCAGCTCGGCGAACGCCGGCTGGATCAGGCGGCGCTTGTTGTGGCGCTTCTTGTGCCAGGGGTCGGGAAAGTAGATGCGGATCTCGTCGAGCGAACCCTCGGCGATCTCACCCTCGAGCACCTCCACGGCATCGTGGTGGTAGATGCGCACGTGGTCGCTGCCGTCCGCGGCCAGGGCGTTCAGCAGCCGGCCGACGCCCGGGGCATGCACCTCGATGCCGATGTAGTCGCGGTCGGAGTCCTGGGCCGCCGCATAGCGCAGCGCCTCGCCGTTGCCGAAGCCGATTTCGAGCACGCGCGGCGCGCAGCGGCCGAAGGCGGCGTCGAAGTCTCGCGGCCCGGCCCGCTCGGCGGCCGGGCGGTAGTCGAGGCCGAAGCGCGGCCAGAGCTGGGCGAACGCGCGCTGCTGCGCTTCGCTGAAGCGTCCCTGGCGCAGGACGAAGCTGCGCACCCGGCGCCGGCCCGGTTCGACCGTGAACGGCTTGTCGCGCCCGGACTCGCTCACGCTGCCGCCCGCCGGGCCGCGGGGTGGGGGAGCGACGGAAGTCGCGACGCGCTCGCGAAGAACGGCGGCGAGGCGGTCGCCTGCATCAGCCGATCAGGCCGTCGACCGGGCTGGAGGCGCTGGCGTAGCGCTTGCGGGGAATGCGGCCCGCGAGGAAGGCCTCGCGGCCGGCCTCGACCGCCAGGGCCATCGCCCGCGCCATCCGCACCGGATCCCTGGCCCCGGCGATCGCGGTGTTCATCAGCACCCCGTCGCAGCCAAGCTCCATGGCGATCGCGGCGTCCGAAGCGGTGCCCACCCCGGCATCGACGATGATCGGTACGCCGGCGTTCTCGACGATTTCGAGCAGGTTGTAGCGGTTCTGGATCCCCAGGCCGGAGCCGATCGGCGCCGCCAGCGGCATCACCGCCACGCAGCCGATCTGCTCCAGGCGCCGCGCCAGGATCGGGTCGTCGCTGGTGTAGACCATCACCTCGAACCCGTCGGCGACGAGCTGTTCTGCGGCCTTCAGCGTCTGCACCACGTCGGGAAACAGCGTCTTCTCGTCGCCCAGCACCTCGAGCTTGGTCAGGTTGTGGCCATCGAGCAGCTCGCGCGCCAGCCGGCAGGTGCGTACCGCGTCCTCGGCGGTGTAGCAGCCGGCGGTGTTGGGCAGGATCGTGTAGCGGTCCGGCGGCAGCACATCCAGCAGGCTGGGTTCGCCGGAGTTCTGGCCGACCGCGTTGTTGAAGAACGGGGTGCGGCGGATCGCCACGGTGACGATCTCGGCGCCCGCCGCCGCGGTCGCCCGTGCGGTCTCGTCCAGGTCCCTGAACTTGCCGGTGCCGGTGAGCAGCCGCGAACGATAGCTCTTTCCGGCGACGACCAGCGGATCGTCGGAGGGAGTGAAAGCGGTCATGCCCGGATTATGGCGCTTCGCACGCTTCTCCGGTAGGGCGTGCGCGCGAGCGACGGCGATGGGGACGCCAGGGGCTCGGTGTGGACGCGACGCCGATGGCGGCCGGCGACTGCTGGTCGGCGATCCGGTCCACGTCCATTGTCAAGGGTCGGCGTCGCGACCCTCCGGCGGGCAGCCGCGACCGGACCTGCTGCCGGTCCTGTCCGCGTCAGCCGCCGCCGAGCGCGTGCACGATCTCGACGCGGTCGCCGGCCTGCAGCGGGTGCGCTTCGTGCCGACCGCGCGGCACGATCTCGCCATTGACCTCGACCGCCACACGCCGGCCACCCAGCCCCTGGGCCTGCAGAAGTTCGGCGATGGTGCAGGGGCCCGGCAGGGCGAGTGGGTCGCCGTTGAGGATGATGTCCATGCGCCCATTGTCGCCGCTGCGGCGCGCGGATGCATGCCGCGAAGGGGGCCATGACGCGGTGCGGCTTGAGCGCCCGTCGCGATCATGGAACGATGCGCCACCATCCGCCGCCGTATGTCATGCGCGGGCGGCCCCCGTCCGCACGATTCTGGAGGAATCAATGCCCCTGTCCCGACTCGCTCCCGCCGCCCTGGCCGTCGCGCTGGCCGCCGCCGCGGCGCCGGCCGCTGCCGACGATTCACGCTTCTCGCGCACCATCTTCTTCGGCGACAGCCTCACCGATGCCGGCTTCTTCCGGCCGTTGCTGCCGCCAGAGGCGCAGGCGGTGGCCGGGCAGTTCACCACCAACCCCGGCTGGGTCTGGGCGCAGTTCGTGGCCGATCACTACGGCACCGACGCCTCCGCCAACGGCAATGGCCAGGACGGCGACAACTACGCGGTCGGCGGCGCCTGGGTGGTCGGCGACCGCACCGGGGCCCTGGGGCCGACGCCCTCGGTGACCTCGCAGGTCGGCCGCTACCTGGCGTCGACCGGCGGCAGCGCCGATCCCGATGCCCTGTACACGATCTGGGCCGGTGCCAACGACATCTTCGCGATCGCCGCGGGCGCGCCGGTGGAGGAGACCCTGGGAACCGCGGTGACCGGCCAGATCGGCCTGGTCGGCGCGCTGCAGCAGGCCGGGGCGCGCTACATCCTGGTGCCGACCCTGCCGGACGTGGGCATCACCCCGGCGGCGCGCGCCCAGGGCCCGGCGGCGCAGGCGCAGCTGACGGCGCTGGCCACCGCCTACAACGACGCGCTGTTCGGCGGCATCGCCGGCGCCGGGCTGCGGGTGATCCCGCTGGACACCTTCAGCTTCCTGCAGGAGGTCGTCGCCGAGCCGGGCCTGTACGGCTTCGCCAACGTCACCGGCACCGCCTGCGAGCCGCAGATCGTCTCGCAGTCGCTGACCTGCAACCCGTCCTCCTATACCAACCCCGACGCGCCGAAGACCTACCTGTTCGCCGACGGCGTGCACCCTACCGACGCCGGCCACGCGGTGATGGCGGACCTGGCGCTCTCTGTGTTGGAGGCACCGGTGCAGATCGCGGCGCTGCCGCAGTCCGCGGCGGTGGTCGGGCGCGCCCGCGCCGACCGGGTGGCCTGGCACCTGGACGGCCGCCCGCAGGGCGACGGCGCCAACTGGTGGGTCGACCTGCGCGGCGACTACCAGCGCTATCACGACGCCGACGCCTACGACGGACTAGCCCCGGCGCTGACCGGCGGCGTCGACTGGACCCGCGGCAACCTGGTATTCGGCGCGTTCGGCGGCTACGGCGTCACCCGCCAGGACTGGGGCCTTCGCCGCGGCGAGTTCGAGCATTCGGACATCACCCTGGGCGGCTTCGCCGGCTGGTACGGCGACGGCGGCGGCTGGGTCAACGGCCAGCTGAGCTGGACGCAGCTGGACATCGACAGCGACCGCGACGTCTGGCTGGGCCCGGCGTTGCGCACCCATCGCGGTTCGGCCGACGGCGAGAACCTCACCGTCGCGCTCAACGGCGGCTGGGAATTCCGCCACGGCAACCTGCGCCACGGGCCGGTGCTGGGGCTGGTCTCGCAGCAGATCGACATCGACGGCTTTGCCGAGAGCGATCCGGAGCTGTCGACCTCGCTGGCATATCCGGACCAGACCTTCGACTCGCTGGTCGGCAGCGTGGGCTGGCAGCTGGCGGTGGCCGAGGGCCATCTGCGCCCGTACGCGCGGCTGACCTGGGACCGCGAGTTCGAGGACGCGCCGGACGAGGTCTTCGCCCGCTCGCAGTCGATCGCCGGCAGCGACTGGTACGCGGTGCCCGGCATGGTCTACGACGACAGCTACGCCACCGTGGCGCTGGGCGCGCGCACCACGCTGCTGGGCCTGGATGCCGGTTTCGGCCTGAGCACCACGCTCTCCCACGCCGACAGCAGCAACTCCACCGTGCACGTCACCTTCGGCAAGGGTTTCTGACGGGTCGGGACGCATGGCCCTTCCGCGCCGGCGGCGGCGCGGAAGGCCGGTGCATGCCGGCCATGCCGAGATCGACGGCTTGGCGAATCCCGTGGGAGCGGCCCGTGGCCGCGAGGGCCGCGGGTGAGTTCGCCGGGTTGGCGGCGGTCACGGGCGCGACCGGCAGCGCCGGCCTTCGCGTGCATGGCACGCTCCTACGGGTCCCCACCAGGCCGGTGTCTCGACCGGGCTTCGGCCCGGTGCGGCGGATTGCCAAGCCCGGCCCGACCGTCCTAGACTTCCCTTCCCGCGCGGGTGTAGCTCAATGGTAGAGCTGTAGCTTCCCAAGCTACTGACGAGGGTTCGATTCCCTTCACCCGCTCCAGTCCGATCGCGCCGGCCCGAGCACCCCGACCAGGGTCCCGCGAACGCAAGTCGCCGCCCGCCACCGTGCGGGCGCCTGCTTTTCCGGGGCGGTGCGCCGCGGACCATGCCCGGGCGGCGTCGCGTCAGGCGCGGCTGGCCTGCCCGCGGATCAGGTCCGCGGCGCGCTCGGCGATCATGATCACCGGGGCGTTGGTGTTGCCGCCGGGCAGGGTGGGCATCACCGAGGCGTCGACCACGCGCAGTCCCTCGACCCCGCGCACGCGCAGCTCCGGGTCGACCACGGCGTTCTCGTCCACGCCCATGCGGCAGCTGCCGGCCGGGTGGTAGACGCTTTCGGCCTTGGCGCGGATGAAGCCGGCCAGGCCCGCATCGTCGAGATCCTCGCGAGCCGGATGGATCGGCGCACCGCGATACGGCGCGAACGCGGGCTGCTGCATGATCTCGCGCGACAGCCGCGCGCATTCCACCATCATCTTCAGGTCGAAGCCCTCGGCGTCGCCCAGGTAGTCCGGCTCGATCAGCGGCTTGTCGCTGGCGCGCGCGCCGGCCAGGCGCACCCGGCCGCGGCTGCGCGGGCGCAGGAAGCAGGCGTGCAGGGTGTAGCCGTCGCCGGGCAGGCGGTTGCGGCCGTGGTCGTCGAGCATCGCCGGCACGAAATGCAGCTGGATGTCGGCGCGCTCGTCCGGCGCCAGTGGCGAGCGGGCGAAGCCGCCCGCCTCGGCGATGTTGCTGGTGCCGGGGCCGGTACGGCCGCGCAGGTAATAGCCCCAGGCGATGCGCGCATCGCTGAGCCGGTCGTAGCTGATGCGGCTGCTGGCGTGGTAGAGCGTGCAGATGTCGAGATGGTCCTGGAGGTTCGCGCCGACCCCCGGCAGGTGCAGTTCCACGCCGATGCCGTGCGCACGCAGTTCGCGCTCCGGGCCGATGCCCGAGAGCATCAGCAATTGCGGCGAGTTCACCGCGCCGCCGCACAGCAGCACCTCGCGCGTCGCCGGCTGGTGGAAAGCGCGGCCGCGTGCCGAGTAGACCACGCCGCTGGCGCGGCCGCGCTCGAAGGTGATGCGGCTGGCCATCGCGCCGGTCTCGACGATCAGGTTGGGACGTTCGCGCGCCGGTCGCAGATAGGCGACCGCCGCCGAACAGCGTGCGCCGTCCTTCTGGGTGACCTGGTAGAGGCCGGCCCCGAGCTGGACGGGTCCGTTGAAGTCCGGGTTGCGCGGCAGTCCCGCCTGCTGCGCGGCCTCGACGAAGACCTGCGAGAGCGGGTTGACGTGGCGCAGGTCGGACACCGCGAGCGGCCCGTCGCCGCCGTGCAGTGCATCGGCGCCGCGGGCGTTGCCCTCCGAGCGCAGGAAATACGGCAATACCGCCTTCCAGTCCCATCCCCTGGCGCCCTGCTCGGCCCAGCCGTCGTAGTCGGTTGGCACCCCGCGGATGTAGCACATCGCGTTGATCGAGCTGGATCCGCCCAGCACCCGACCGCGCGGCCACCACAGCCGCCGCCCGCCGAGCTGCGGCTGCGGCACGGTGTCGTAGTCCCAGTTCACGCCCTTCTGGTTGACCAGCTTCGCCAGCCCGGCCGGCATGTGGATGAAGGGATGCCAGTCGCGCGGCCCGGCCTCGAGCAGCAGGACCCGAACGGCCGGGTCCTCGCTCAGCCGGTTGGCGAGCACGCAACCAGCCGAGCCTGCGCCGATGATGATGTAGTCGAACGCGGACGCGGCGGAACGGGCTGGCATCGCGGCAAGCTAAGCGGGAGAGCTAGAGCATATGCTCTGCCATCGCGTGCCGGCGCTGAACTGTGCGGATCCGCCCGGCACCGGCGGCGACCGCGCCGGCGCAGGGGCGCCGGTGTCCAGCGCGGCGGTGGTCGGCGTCATCCTGAACCTGTCGCTGTGGTTCGCGATCCACGTGCTCTTCGCCGAGGTGGGGCGCTGGGAGGGCTGGGGCCTCGACCTGCCGATGCCGGTGTTGTCCTCGCTGGACATCGCGGCGCTGGCGCTGGGCGCCTTGGCGATGCTGGCACTGCTGCGCTTCGGCATCGGCCTGCCGCGGACGCCGGCCATCTGCGCGCTGCTCGGCCTGCTGGCGCAGGCGGCGGGCATCGGCTAACGTGCCGCGGACGCCAACGGCCGCCGAAGCGCACGCATGAACCGCGAAGTTCCGCCGCAGCGCATCGCGCGCTTCCGCGCCGCGCTCGCCGCCTCGCCGGCGCTGTGGTGGGCGCTGCTGTACTTCTTCTCGCTGCTGTGCGGTTACTACGTCCTGCGCCCGGTGCGCGACGCCATGGGCGCATCGCGCGATCCGGCGACGGTGTTCCCGCGCTGGCTGCTGGAACTGGCGGATGCGCGCGGGGTGGCGCTGGGCGACTACACCCTGCAGCTGCTCTTCACCTGCACCTTCGTGGCGATGCTGGCGCTGCAGCCGGTGTACGGCGCCCTGGTGGCGCGGTTCCCGCGGCGCGTGTTCCTGCCGGTGGTGTACCTGGCGTTCATCGCCTGCCTGCTCGGATTCTGGTGGGCGTTCGACAGCGGGGCCTCCGGCCGCGGCGCGGTGTTCTTCGTGTTCATCGCGGTATTCAACCTGTTCGCGGTCACCGTGTTCTGGAGCTTCATGGCGGACGTGTTCGACAACGACCAGGCCAAGCAGGTGTACGGCTACATCGGCGCCGGCGGCACCCTCGGCGCGCTGGCGGGACCGGGACTGACCCGGCTGCTGGTCGAGCCGCTCGGGGTGGCCAATCTGCTGCTGGTGTCTGCCGGGTTCATGGGGCTGTGCCTGTTGTGCATCGTCGCGCTGCGGCCCTGGGCGGTGCTGCGCGAGCGCACCCATCGCGAGGCCAGCGGCGAGCGGGCGATGGGCGGTTCGGTCTGGGCCGGGCTGCGCCTGGCATGGCGGGATCCGCTGCTGCGCGCGCTGTCGATGCTGATGTTCTTCGGCGTCGGCGTGGGCACGCTGATCTACAACGAGCAGGCCGCGATCGTGCGCCAGTACTATCCGGGCGCCGAGGCCGCCACGCGCTACTACTCGACCATCGACTGGGCGGTCAACGGGCTGACCATCGTGGTGCAGGTGCTGCTCACCCGCTGGCTGTTGCGCCGCTATGGCGTGGCGCCGCTGCTGCTGCTGCCCGCGTTCGCGATCCTGGCGGGGTTCTCGCTGCTGGCCGCTTCGCCGCTGCCGCTGCTGGTGGCGGTGGTGCAGGTGGTCACCCGCGCCAGCGAGTTCTCGCTCGCCAAGCCGGCCCGCGAGACGCTCTACACGCGGATGGAACGCGAGGCGCGCTACAAGGCCAAGGCGGCGATCGACACCGCGGTGTACCGCGGTGGCGATATCACCTTCGTGTGGGTCCACAAGCTCCTCGCCGGCTTCGGTTCGAGCATGGTGTTCCTGGCGGGGCTGGGCGTCGCCGCCGGGCTCGCCTATGGCGCATGGCGGGTGGTGCGCGAACAGCGACGGCTGCCGGAGCATCCCGGCGAGGTGCGCGGCCCCCCGTAGCCGCCCCGGCGGGCTCGGCGCCGACGCGTTTCGTAGGAGCGCGCCATGCGCGCGAGGGCCGGCGCGGTTGAACATGCGCGGAGTCGCTGCCGACCCGGCCGGAGCCACCCGCGGCCTTCGCGGCCATTCCGTCGACCGACAGGAGACGCCTGCATGCGTCGTGGCGGCGGGTCGACGGCGCCTGCTGCCCTGGCGGCGCCGCTCAGCCGAACAGCGGCAGCGCGAACAGCGCCGCGCCGAGCACGAACAGCGCGGTCAGCGCGTGCACCATCGGATGGTTCACGCGCAGGAACACGAATTGTTCGATCGTGCGCCCCACCCAGAACAGCGCCATGAATGCCAGCAGCCCACGTCCGAGCGGAGTTCCCGCGATTTCCGCCGGGAACAGGAAGCAGAGCGCGGCGATACCGGCGAACACGTAGATCAACCGGAGATTGAGGATCTGGGTGATCGCCCGGGTGGGAAGAGCGAGCTTGCGCAGTTCATGCTTCCAGCCGAACAGTTTCCAGAACGCGGCATGGAAGAGCGCGAAGCCTGCGCTATGCAGGCCGGCCAGCAGCACGAGCCGCTCGGCAGGCGTGTTCACTCCGGCTTCCCGGCGGTCCAGCCGGTCAGGGCCGGGCCGCCGCGCGGGGCCCGCGGCGCGCTTCGCATCCCAGGCTGCAGGAACCGGCCCCGGTCACGGCGCATCCGCTCAGGCCGCCTCGCGCGAGGCCTTGCCCTGCCCGCGCTCGTAGTGGGTCGCCGCCACCAGCTCGTGCGGATCGAAATCGTCCACGCTGATGGTGTCGAGGGTGAGCTCGCGCAGCTCCTCGAGCAATCCCCGTTCGTCGGCGGTGATCCAGCCCTCGCGCACGCCCTCGTCGAGCTGGGTGGCGAAGTCGAGCGACTCGATGTCGCTGTTCTTCAGCGCCTTGAGGAACTTGCGCTCCACCGGTTCGGCCTGGATCGCCTTGGCCAGATAGCTGTTGATGCGGCCGGCGGGGTTGTTGGCGCAGGGCGTGGTGAACACGCCCTCGGCGAGACGGTCGCGGGCGTCGTTCGGGTTCATCAGCAGTGCGGCGACCCGGTGCCCGAGGCGATCGCTGGGCGCCACCGCGCGCCGGCCCCAGGGGAACACCAGGCCCCACAGCAGCCAGCCCACCGGCCGGATCGGGAAGTTGCGCAGCGCGCCGGAGAACGCCATCTCGATCTTGTGCACGCAATCGTGGAAGGCCCAGGCCAGCAGCGGCTGGTCGCCGGCGGGCCGGCCCTGGTCCTCGTAGCGCTTGAGCATGCTGCTGGCGATGTAGAGCTGGCTGAGCACGTCGCCCAGGCGCCCGGACAGCGATTCCTTGAACTTCAGCTTGCCGCCGAGCAGCAGCATCGAGGTATCGGCCATCAGCGCCAGGGCCGCCGAGTAGCGGTTGAGCTTGCGGTAGTACCGGCGGGTATAGGCGTCGCCGGGGGCCGTGCCGAAGCGTGCGCCGGTCAGGCCGAACCACAGGCTGCGCACCGCGTTGGAGATGGCGAAGCCGATGTGGCCGAACAGGTTGCGGTCGAACTCGACCAGGCGCTCGCGCTCGTCCTCGAGCTGCGCGGCCTTCATCTCCTTGAGCACCCACGGATGGCAGAGGATCGCGCCCTGGCCGAAGATCATCAGGCTGCGGGTCATGATGTTGGCGCCTTCGACCGTGATCATGATCGGCACCGCCTGCCAGTTGCGGCCGGCGTAGTTGCGCGGGCCGAGGATAATGCCCTTGCCGCCGTGCACGTCCATCACGTCGCGCGAGACCTCGCGCGCCATCTCGGTGCAGTGGTACTTGGCGATGGTGGACGGCACCGCCGGGTTTTCCCCCCGCGCCACCGCCGCGGCGGTGGCCTGGGCCAGCGCGCTGATCGCGAACGCCCGGCCGCCGATCCGCGCCAGTGCCTCCTCGACGCCCTCGAAGCGGCCCACCGACAGACCGAACTGCTTGCGGATGCGTGCGTAGGCGCCGGTGACGATCGCGCCCATCTTGGCGCCGCCGCTGCCGGAGGAGGGCAGGGTGATGGAACGCCCGATCGACAGGCACTCCACCAGCATCTGCCAGCCCTTGCCGGCATACGCTTCGCCGCCGATCAGCTGGCTGAGCGGGATGAAGACGTCCTTGCCGCGGATCGGACCGTTCTGGAACGTGCTGTTGAGCGGGAAGTGGCGGCGGCCGATCTCCACGCCGGGGGTTTCGCGCGGCACCAGCGCCAGGGTGATGCCGATGTCCTTCTTCTCGCCCAGGATGCCGTCCGGGTCGTACATGCGGAACGCCAGCCCGATCAGCGTGGCCACCGGCGCCAGCGTGATGTAGCGCTTGTCGAAGGTCAGCCGCACGCCGACCACCCGCGCGCCGTTCCACTCACCCATGGTGACGATGCCGTAGTCCGGGATCGAGGTGGCGTCGGAGCCGGCGAACGGCCCGGTCAGGGCGAAGCAGGGGACCTCGCGGCCGTCGGCCAGGCGCGGCAGGTAGTGGTCCTTCTGTTCCTGGGTGCCGTAGTGGATCAGCAGTTCGCCCGGGCCGAGCGAGTTGGGCACGCCGACGGTGGAGCTGACCACGCTGGAGATCGAGGCCAGCTTCTGGATCACCTTGTGGTTGGCGAGCGCGGAGAAGCCCAGCCCGCCGTATTCCTTGGGCACGATCATGCCGAAGAAGCGGTTCTTCTTGATGAACTCCCACATGGCCGGCGGCAGGTCGGCGTCGACGTGGGTGATTTCCCAGTCGTTGGTCATCCGGCACAGCTGCTCGGTGGGGCCGTCGACGAACGCCTGTTCCTCGGCGGTCAGCTCGGCCTTCGGCTGGTCCAGCAGCACCTGCCAGTCGGGCCGGCCGGAGAACAGCTCGCCCTCGAAGCCGACGGTACCGGCCTCCAGCGCGGTGCGCTCGGTTTCCGACAGCGGCGGCAGGATCTTCAGGTAGAAGCCCAGCAGCGGCCGGGTGATCAGCGGGCGGCGGATGGCCGGGATCAGCAGCGGCACCGCGATCAGAGCGGCGATGGCGGCGGCGATCGCGGTGGCCACCGGGTGCGCGCCGAGCAGCCAGCAGGCCAGCAGCGCGGTGAAGGCGAGCGCCGCCCAGACCGCCAGCCGCAGCCGGTGGTAGGCGGCGAACGCGCCAACGAGCAGGAAGACGATGAACGGGATCGCGACACTCATGGGGAGCTCCGGGAGGGCGAGGCCTGGCGGGGAATGGCCGCACGCGGTGCGGCCTTGAACCATACGTTGGAGTATGGTGAGCCGGGCGGGCCCTGTCAATGATCGTGCCCGGCGCGTGGCGCGGGCATGACGATCCTTTTCCCGACCCCGGCGTATGGATACACTTGCTCCCCATGACTTCCGCCGCCGCCCCGGCTTCGGGCAAGCCGAAAGCCGCCAGACCGCCGGAGCGCAGCGGCCGCCTCAGTGCCGACGACTGGGCCCAGGCGGCGCTCGACCTGATCGCCGAGCAGGGCGTGGCCGCGGTCGCGGTCGAGCCCCTGGCGCGCCGCCTGGGGGTGACCAAGGGCAGCTTCTACTGGCATTTCCCCTCGCGCGACGCGCTGCTGCAGGCGGCGCTGGAGCGCTGGGAGAACGTCGAGCAGGAAGCCGTGTTCGGCGCCCTCGAGAAGATTTCGGACCCGCAGGAGCGCCTGCGCGCGCTGATCCAGATGGTCGCCCACGAGATCAAGTCGCATGCGATCTACAGCGCCATGCTGCAGGCGCTGGACCATCCGATCGTGCAGCCGGTGATCGGCCGCGTTTCCGAGCGCCGGCTGGAATACCTCACCGCCTCGTTCAGGCAGGTCGGGCTGGGTCGCAGCGAGGCGCAGCACCGTGCGCGCCTGGCCTATACCGCCTATGTCGGCTTCCTGCAGCTGTCGCTGCAGCTGCCGCAGTCTCGGCTCGACCACGACACCTTCGATGAATACATCGAGCACGTCATGGCGACGCTGATCCCGCGCTGAGCCGCCGAACCGGCGCGGTGGTGCGACCCGCGTCGCAACGCGGCGGTCCGCGCCGGGGCGACGCCCGCAGCGCCGCCACCAATGGTGCAGGTGCAGCAAGACAAGCCGGCCGCAGCCCCTAGAATGTCCCGGGACATCGAGCCCCGGAGCCTCCATGAACGCAGTCACCCCGTTGCACCAGGACGCTCCCGCGACCGGGACGCGCCTGCGGGCGCTGCAGGACTGGGTGGACGAAGTCGCTGCGCTGACCCGTCCCGATGCGATCCACTGGTGCGACGGCAGCCAAAGCGAGTACGCCGCGCTGCTGGCGGGCATGCAGGCCGACGGCACCCTGCTGCCGCTCAACCCGAGCACCCACCCCGGCTGCTGGCTGCATCGCTCCGACCCCGACGACGTCGCGCGGGTGGAGCACCTGACCTTCGTGTGCACGCGCGAGCGCGACGACGCCGGCCCCAACAACCACTGGCTGGCGCCCGCCGAGGCGCACGCCAAGATCGATGCGCTGTTCGAAGGCTGCATGCGTGGCCGCACCATGTATGTGGTGCCGTACTGCATGGGCCCGGTCGACTCGCCGTTCGCGCGCTGCGGGGTGGAAATCACCGACTCGCCCTACGTGGCGGCCAACATGCGGATCATGACCCGCATGGGAGCCGCGGCGCTGGCGCGGATCGAGCGGGAAGGGCTGCAGGCGGGCGGCGCCGGGGCCGATCCCACGTTCGTGAAGGGGCTGCATTCGCTCGGCGAACTGGACCCGGGGCGCCGCTTCATCATGCATTTCCCGGAAGAGCTGAGCATCAAGTCCTACGGCTCGGGCTACGGCGGCAACGCCCTGCTCGGCAAGAAGTGCCACGCCTTGCGCATCGCCTCCTGGCAGGCGCGGCAGGAAGGCTGGCTGGCAGAGCACATGCTGATTGTCGGCGTCGAGAACCCGCGCGGCGAGACCCACTACATCGCGGCGGCGTTCCCCAGCGCCTGCGGCAAGACCAACCTGGCGATGCTGATCCCGCCCGAGGGTTATCGCGAGGCGGGCTGGAAGGTGTGGACGGTCGGCGACGACATCGCCTGGATGCATCCCGGCGAAGACGGCCGGCTGTGGGCGATCAATCCGGAGGCCGGTTTCTTCGGGGTCGCTCCGGGCACCTCCGCGAAATCGAATCCCAACGCGCTGGCGACGATCGCGCGCGATACCATCTTCACCAACGTCGCGGTCACCGACGACAACCAGCCGTGGTGGGAAGGCTTGGACGATCGCGTGCCGGCGCTGGACTGGCGTGGCCGCCGCTACGATCCGGCCAACGGCCCGGCCGCGCACCCGAACGCGCGCTTCACCGTCTCGGCGAAGCAGTGCCCGTCGTACTCGCCTCGCGCGGAGGATCCGCGCGGCGTGCCGATCTCGGCGATCGTGTTCGGCGGCCGCCGCGCCACCCTCGTGCCGCTGGTGTTCGAGGCGCGCGACTGGACCCACGGCGTGCTGGTCGGCGCGGCGATGGCCTCGGAGACCACCGCGGCCGCGGCCGGGCAGGTGGGCGTGGTGCGCCGGGACCCGATGGCGATGAAGCCGTTCTGCGGCTACCACTTCGGCGACTACTTCGCCCACTGGCTGTCGTTCGACCGGTCCGGCGCCAGACTGCCCAGGGTCTTCCACGTCAACTGGTTCCGCAAGGACGCCGACGGCAAGTTCCTGTGGCCGGGCTTCGGCGAGAACCTGCGGGTGCTGGAATGGATCATCGGCCGGGTGGAGGGCCGGGCCGGCGCGATCGAGACGCCGATCGGCAGGGTGCCGAATGTGCGGGATCTCGACTTCAGTGGAGCGTGCGTGTCTGCGGCGGCGATGGAAGCCCTCTTCGCCGTCGACAGCGATGGTTGGCAACGGGAGTATGAGGAAATCGGCGGGTTCTTCGACAGCTTGGGCGACCGGGTTCCGCCCGAGCTGCGGATGCGATAAAGGAAGCTCGGCCGGAGTTCTCCCTCGAACATCTCCAACAGCTCGGTCACGAATGCCGGAGTCGAGGGCGCAACGCCGGTTCCGCTAGATCAGCAATGCCCCGTGAGGGTCTCCTGGCGTGGTCCCTTGGACCGCACAAAGCCATTGGCGCGCTGGCCCATGAATATGGGGGCCGATAGAATAGCCCCACGCCGGTCCGGCGAATATGCGGATACAGGTTCGTGAACAGGCAGTTGCCGTCTTTGGTGGACGCCGCGGGGGACGCCGCAGCCGGTGGGCGCTGGCAGGAGGCCGAAAGGCTGTGGGGCCAGGTGCACGCACTGGATCCGGGCAACGTGCAGGCACTCTTCAGCCTGGGCGTGCACGCCTTCCAGCGCGGCGACTCGCAGGCCGCGCTGGAGTTCCTCCAGCAGGCACGCGCGCAGGCGCCGCGGGACCCGATGGTCCTGCTGACCATCGGTCGGGTCCATCGCGAAGCCGGGCGGCCCGAGCAGGAGTGGGGCGCGATCGTCGCCGCGCTCGAGATCGATCCCTACTTCCTGCCGGCGCTGCTGGGAAAGGGCGAGTTCTTCGAGCAACAGCGTAAATCCAGGATGGCGGCGGATGCCTTCCGCAACGCGCTCAAGGTCGCGCCGGCCGAGCCCGAATGGCCGTCTGCGCTGCGGCGGCGGCTAGCGCACGCGCGCGAGGCGGTGGAGCGCGACACCCAGGAACTCGTCGAGTACCTGGGGGGGCGGGTGGACGGGAAGGGGGCCACGGCGAACCAGTCACCGGCGGGACGCTGGGACGAGGCGATATCGATCCTGGCGGGGCGCACCCAGCCCTACCATTCGCACTGCAACCAACTGCACGTGCCGCGGCTGCCGGCGCTCACGTTCTATGACGACGCATTGTTTCCGTGGATGGCCGAACTCGAATCGCGCACTGATGCGATCAAGACCGAGTTGCAGGAGATGATCGTCAGCCGCGGCGAGGAGTTCGTCCCGTACATCCAGTACGCACCGGGCGATCCGGTCAATCAGTGGGACAAGCTCAATCACTCGCGCAACTGGAGCGGCTTCCACCTGTACGCCCACGGCAAGCCGGTGCACGAGCATCTGTCGCATTGCCCGCGCACGGCAGAAGCGCTGGCGCTCGTGGATTCGGTGGACATTCCCGGCTTGTGCCCGAACGCAATGTTCTCCGCACTGGCGCCCGGCGCGCACATTCCGCCGCACACTGGCGAGACGAACGCGCGACTGGTGGCGCACCTGCCGCTGGTGGTGCCGGAGAAGTGCAGTTATCGGGTCGGCTTCGACTGGCGGCAGTGGCGCGAGGGCAAGTGTTGGGTGTTCGACGACACGATCGAGCACGAGGCCCGCAACGACAGCGATCAGGTGCGCGTGATCCTGATGTTCGACGTGTGGAATCCGTTGCTCAGCCCGGCTGAGCGGGACATGGCGACGGCGCTGGCTGGTGCGATACGCGAATGGCGCAGCGCAAGCGACTCGCTTTGATCCCGAAGGCTATCCTAGCTGCCCCGCCCACTGGATGATGATGATGCGCTATCTCGTGCTTTCGCTTCTTGTGTTGTTCGCGCAGCCACTGGCTGCGCAACAGACTACTCATGCCTGCACCGGCGTGGTCGAACCCGCCGCACGGTTGGCCTGCTACGATCACGCGTTCCCGCCGCCGCCGGATGTACTCCAGGCGGCAACGGACAAGGCGCAGGCCGATTTCGGCCTGGACCAGCCGCGAGATCCGTTGCTCAATCCGGGGCAGACGATGGAACAAGCCGACCCGGAAAGAATCGAAAGCCGCGTGGCCAAGGTCGATCACGGTCGCGATGGGCAGCGCGTCCTCACGCTAGAGAACGGACAGGTCTGGGCGCAAACCGAGTCGCGCAGCAGCGGCCACGTGCAGCCCGGCGATGTCGTGCAGGTACGCAAGGCCGTATTCGGCGGTTATCGCCTGGTAATGCCGAACGGCGTGGTCGTGCGCGTGCGTCGCACGCGGTGAGCGCAAGGTGTCGGCGCTCCGCGGCCAGCCCTTGGATGCAGCGCAGGCAGAGCGCTTCAGGCGGGCTCTGGGGATGTTGCGATCCGGGCAGCGTGAGCAGGCTCAGTCCATTGCCCAAACCCTGACCGAACAGGCGCCGCAGGCAGCGGATGCGTGGCAGTTGTTGGGCATGTGCCTGGCAGGCAATGACCGCCAGGAGCAAGCCAATGCGGCGTTTGAACACGCATTGGCCTTGCTGCCGGGCAATGCCGTGATCTCGCGCAATTACGGCGTGTCCCTCGCCCGGCACGGTAAAGCGTTGCGGGTACAAGGCCAATTGGAAGCGGCCGAGCCGGTGTTGCGCAAGGCGCTTGCGTTGTTGCCGGAGCAGGCGTCTGCATGGACCGACCTGGGGGTGGTGCTGCGTTTGTTGGGGCGCGCCGGCGAGGCGTTGGCCGCGTTCCGGCGGGCCGAAGGAATACTGCATCAACGCAGCGCCGACCGGCCCGATCTGCAGGACGCCATTAATGGCGCGTTGATCGACGTAGGCCGTCCAGCGGAAGCATTGGCGGGGGCGCGCAAGCTCGTCGCGGTGCACCCGGGGCACCCGCCAGCTCACGAAACATTGAGCCATCTGCTGTGGGAGAACGGCGCGGAACTCGCGCCGGAAGAAGATCCACTGAGCGAGTTTCGCGAGGCGGCGCGGGCTCAGCCGGAGAACCGTGCGCTGCAACTAGCCTTCGCGCGAACGCTGTTGATGACGAAGCACGCGGACGAGGCCCTGGCGGTGCTGCAGCCATTGCGCAAGCGCGAGCCGGGCAACGCATTGCTGAACTGGTTTGCCGCGGAGGCGCTGGACGCACTGCAGCGGCACGAACAAGCCGCGCCGTTGTACGCCGCGGCGGCACGTGGTGAACTGGGCGTGCTACCGGAGTTCCTGAATGCGCGTGCGCGTCACGCGTTTCGTGCACGAGACTTCGAGCTGGCCAGGAATTGCGCAGAGAAATCGGTCGCGATCGATCCGTGCAACCAGGAAGGCTGGACCCATCTAGGCACGGCATGGCGGCTGGCAGGGGATGAGCGCGAGCATTGGCTGTGCGACTACCAAGGACTGGTGGGCTATGCCGAAGTCGTGCCGCCAGCGGGTTTCGATGACTTGTCCGCGTTCCTGCAAGCATTGGCTGCCACGCTGGAAACCATGCATAACGCGAGCCGGGAACCGGCGAACCAAAGCGTTCGTGGCGGCACGCAGACGGCCGGGCAGCTTTTCGGACGCGGTGGTGCCGTCATACGGTCGGCGGAGGAGGTTTTGCGCGAGACAGTCGAGAACTGGCTGGCCGGCCTGCCGGACGATGCAACGCATCCGTTCCTCTCGCGCAGGCAACGCAGTGTGCGGTTCGTCGGATCTTGGTCGGTGAAACTGCGATCCTCTGGGCGGCATTCCAACCATTTCCACGCCAAGGGTTGGGCGAGCTCCGCCTTCTATGTCGCGCTGCCCGGCGACGTGCTTGCGTCGGACATTTCATCTCGCGCCGGATGGCTCCAATTCGGGCAGCCGCTGGAGGAACTTGATCTCGACCTAGCGCCTCGTCGGGTCATCCAGCCAAAGCCCGGTCACCTGGCCCTGTTCCCATCGTACATGTGGCACGGCACTGTCCCGTTCCACTCCCCGGAACCACGATTGACCATCGCCTTCGATATGCAACCAAAGAGCTAGGTGCGACCATCGATGCCGCGCGCTTCCCGCCTCTGCAGGGCAGGCGGGGAGCAGGTCGGCGGCTGGACGAGGCTTGGTCCTGGTGCCCAGCGCTCACCGGACTTCGGCTCATCCGCGAAGGCCGGGCTTTAGTGGCATATTGGGCAATAATCCCACCCTCCTGCTGCCTCTCGCTGCAGGATCCCAGCCTGAAGGATGCTGCCATGCCAGTCGATTCCGCTTATTCCATCTATCTGTCGCCCGCCCGCTCGGCCAATAAGCCAGGTCGAGGGCGTCACCCCCACCTGCTGCTCGCTATGGTGACCGTCGGGCTGCTGGCGGTCGGGCAGTCGGCCGCGCAGGAAGGGTCCGAGCCGGCAGTCGCGCCCGAAGCCGCGCAAGCGCCGTTGCCGGCCACGCCGGACAGAGGCGGCAAGGTATGCCACTACGAGGAGGTCACCGGTAGCCGGATGAGGAAAAGGATCTGTTACACGCCAGAACAAAGAGAGGCCCGTGAGAGGGCGGCGAGGGACATGGTGCGTGAAATGGATAGCAAGGGGATTCAATACACTGACGGCAGTGGCGGTTAAGGGCAGGCTCTCCGTCGGAGCCCGACGGACACGGCTCGGGTATCGAGAAGACAGTCCGTCCCAGCCGATCAGGCGCTGAAGCTGGAAGAACTGCTGGCCGCCAACGTTGCCTTGTTGGCCGCCACGTGACGCCTACTTCTTCCTGAAGATCAGGGCCCTTCCTCGGAGTTGGGTGAAGAACAAAAAAAGCGGCGGGCCGTGGCCCGCCGCTTTCTTTTACTTGCGACGCTTGTCGCCTGGATCAGAACTTCAGCGAGATGCTGCCGAAGATGTAACGGCCCACCTGATCGTAGCCGCCCAGCGCGTTGGCGTTGGCGGACAGGCCGCTGTCTCCCGAGAACGGCGGCTCCTTGTCGAGCACGTTGTTCACGCCCAGCGAGATCACAGCCTGGCCAAAGGACGCGCTTCCGTTCAGGTCGAGGTAGTTGTAGGACGACACGCCACCATCGAGCCAGATGACACGATCGTCGCTCACGAGCGGGCTGCCGTCCACGTCCTCGTAGTCCATTCCGCCGACGTGGCGCCAGCGCAGGCCCGCGGTGTAGCGATCCCACGCGTAGCGCACCGAGGCGACATGCCGCCACTTCGGCGTCTGGCAGAGGCGGGTTTCGTTGACCAAGCCCTTGCAGTCGTAACCGGTGCTCGGTTCGCTGGCCAGCGTCTGGGTGAAGTCCTTCAGGACGTAGTTGCCCACCAGGTTGGTGGTCAACCGGCCCGGCCCCAGGTCGAACGAATAGTTCGCCGCCAGGTCAAGACCCGTGCGTTCGAAAACGCCGATGTTGTCCGGCAGGTTGTTGATATGACCGGTCGCGGGATCCGAAGCCAGGCCCACCCACAGGTCGTACTGACCAGCGCGTGCGTCGCGGTGGATCCGGTCGCAGTACAGTTGCTGTTCCATGCACAGGATCTGGATGGTGTTGTAGCCGATGCCGCCGATCGCACCCTCGATCTCGATGCTGTACCAGTCCAGGGACAGGTCCAGGTTCTCGATCGGCTCGACGGCAAAGCCGATGGTGTAGGTATCGGCCTCTTCCGGCGCCAGGTTGGGATTGCCGCCGGTCACGTTGAAGTACTGGTTGGCCGGGTTGGCCGGCACGTTGCCGTAGGCTTCGAGCGGAACGCCAGTCAGTGCGCACTCGGCCGCAGTGTAGGACGGGTCCGGGCCGGCGCAGAGGTCGGTGCCGCCGGCGTTCAGAGCGATGCGCTGCGTGTAGTAGAGGTCGTTCAGCCCCGGGGCACGCACGGCGCGGTTGTAGCCGCCACGCACCAGCAGTTTGTTGTCCAAGAACACGCTGCTCAGGCCCAACTTGTAGGTGTCGTAGTTGCCCGAGGTTTCGTCGTCCGAATAGCGATAGCCCAGTGAGGCATCGAGACGATTGAATGCACCGTCGCCCACGTAAAACGGCACCGCGGCCTCGAAGAAGAACTCGTCCACGGTGTTGGAGGCGTCTACCGGCAGGCTGGCGGCGCCGGCGCCGGCGAAGTTGCCCGCGGCGGAGTCGGAGTCGTATTCGCTGAAGTAGGAGTAGTCGCTGCGCTGCATGCCGACGGCCAGGCCGATTTCCTCGCCATCAGCGGCCGGAAATCCCCAGCCGAGGTAGCCGTTGGCTTCCGCGGTGAGTGCGCGGTAGCTGGTCTTGAAGCTGCTGAAGCTGGTGCCGGCCATCGCCTGTGCAGCTTCCGGATCGATGTCGTCGGTCCAGATGTCGTACGGCTGGCAGCCTTGGAACGTCCCATAGACCGGGTCGTTGCAGCCCAGTGCGGCGGCGGCGATCCTGCTGATCAGGAAGTCGTTCTTGCCGATTTCGATGGACTTGGTCTTGCCGGACACCAGCGACACATCGTACGCCCAGGAGGAGTCGAAGAGGTTGCCCCTCACGCCCGCGGTGATGCGGTGGGTGTTGTCGTCCCACATGCTGATGCGCGGGCCGCCTTCCACGTTGCGCTTCCACATGGTGATGCGGGCCATGTCGGTGTCGACGCCGGCGTCGGCGCACAGGGTGCCGATCCGCGGATTGGTACAGTCCACGTTGATCGGCACGCCGAAAGCGCCCGATTCCGCGATCTGGATGTCGGAGCTGCGTTCGAGGAACATCGCCTCGATATACGGCTCGAAGTACTCGCTGATCTCATAGCTGCCCATGAAGCCGCCGGTAACGCGCTTGTCCGGACGCTGGTAGAAGTTGATCGGCGCGTAGTTGTACACATAAAAGCCGTTCTCGTACCCGCTGCCGTTGTAGACGTAGTCCGCATCGGTGCCCTGCGGCCAGGGAATGACGCCACCAGCCCCGTCGTCGAGGGTAGGGTCCCAGCGGTTGACCGTGAAGCGACCGGGGTTGGCCGTGCCGGAACCGCCGCACTGGGGAGCGTCGTACCACACCGAGCAGTGGGAATAGTCGCGCTGGCCGTGATAGAGGGCGTCGTTTTCGCGCCAGGTCAGCCAACCCACCGCGTGACCCCGTTTGTCGGCGAAGCTGCCGCCGATCACGATGTCGGCGCTGCGGCTGATGCCGTCGAAGCCGGAATTGCCGCTCGGGGCCTCGTAGCCCGCCTCTTCGTTGAGGCCCTGCCAATACTCGTTGTCGTTGTCGTGCTGGTAAGCCGAATAGCCGAGGTTGAGGCTGACGCCCTCGAACTTGTCGTCCAGCACGAAGTTGACCACGCCGGCCACGGCGTCCGCGCCGTAGATCGCCGAGGCGCCGCCGGAAAGGATGTCGACGCGCCGGATCATTGCCGCGGGGACGATGGAGGGGTCGACGACTTCATTGCGGCTGGCCGGCAGGCGACGGCCATTGACCAAGGTCAGCGTGCGTTCCGGGCCCAGGCCGCGCATCGAAATGGTCGCGTGGCCGAAGGCGCCGTTGTTCTCGAAGTTGTCGAAACTCAGGTCGACCTGCGGGTACTGGTTGACCAGGTCTTCGACGGTAGTGGCGCCGAAGGTCGTGAACTCTTCCGCGCTGATTTCCGTGATGGGGCTGGATGCGGTGAAAGTCTGGTTCTTGATGCGCGAGCCGGTGACCGTGATCGCGTCGAGTTCGGTCGCCGCATTTGTTTCCGCCTGTTCCTGCTCCTGATCCTGCGCCATCGCCAGGCCCGTGCCTGCGACGGAGGTCGCGCCGACCACGAGCGCGAATACGATCGCGTCGCGGAGCTTGCTCGTCTTCAGTGTCATCGCTCTCTCTCTCCGAATGGTTTGAGGTCTTCCCCTGGAACCCGCCGGTGGCGTCAAGGCAGACGCCAAAATCGGCAAGCAGCCCGATAGTAGCTTCGGGCTGCCGAAACTTAAAGCCTCGTTAACCGCGCTGTCACATGGGCGGAACTTTCGCGTGGGAGACAATTCTCACAATTTTGTGAGACGGAGCCGGCGCCTCCACCTCGACGCCCGCCGGAAGCTTCATTCGGGGATGGTTCTATGAATGCGGGCGCCTGCCGCGTGCTCGTGCCAGATGCGGTGATCTCCCGTGGACCGGGGCGCGAATCCGGGGCCGTGTGTTATCGGCGGCAGCCACATGGCAGCTCTGTACGGCAATGGGCAATCAGGCCGTTTCCGCGCTCGAAGAGCGGGTACTAAGCGGTAGGCGTCTGCCGCTCAGATGACATCACACTGTTGCCGCACTGCGTCGAGTCGACGACTAGCTGTGTAAACCCAGGACGTTGTTCAGTGGACGCTGGAGGCGACTGATAGGCGGCCGGTAGCCGAGGCTGGCATGTGGTCGATGCCAGTTGTACTGATGGAGCCAGTGAGGCAGGGCCTGGCGCCGCTGGTCTGAGCTGTCATAGGAGCGAGCGTAAGCCCACTCGCGCAATGTGGTCTGGACCAGTCGTTCGGCCTTGCCGTTGGTACGGGGCGTGTAGGGGCGCGTGCGCAGGTGGCGCAGGCCCAGTCGGCGCAGGAGCCGGCGGAACAGCCGGGACTTGTAACAGGCGCCGTTGTCGGTCATGACCCGGGCGAAGGTGATGCCAAGGCCGCGGTAGTACCGTAGCGCTTGCAGCAGCGCCCGGCACGCACTGGTGCCACGTTCGTCGTTCTCGACGGTACCGAAGGCGATCCGGGAGTGGTCGTCGATGGCAAGGTGGACGAACTCCCAACCGGCGCCATCCGAAGTGCCCTGGCGAGCGCCGGTGACGCGATGTCCGGGGCGCCAGAACCGGCCCAGCTTCTTGATGTCCAGATGCAACAGATCACCCACCTGTGGGTACTCGTAGCGGTGGTCCGGGCGCGCTGGCGCCAGCTCGGCCAGTCGATGCAGACCGGCACGACGCATCAGCCGCGCGATCGTGCTCCGGCCGACGGGCAGTGCCAGCGAGATCTGGCGATAGGTCCGCCGCTGGCGACGCAGGGCGACTACCTGCTCGACGACCGGCGCCGGCGTGGCACTGGGGCAGCGAAGCGGGCGCGACGAACGGTCCTGGAGCCCTCCCGGGCCTTCCTCGCGGAAGCGGCGCAACCACTTGTAGGCCGTTCGAGTGCTCACACCCGCAGCGTGGGCGGCTTCTTCGACCCGAAGACCGTGCTCGATCACCCGTTCCACAAGCAGGGCTCGACCGCGAGGCGTAAGACGGGCATGTTTATGCAGGTTCATCCGGGGCTCCTGGGGTGCTGAATGGGTCGCACCTCCAGTGTTCCGGGATCACCCCGGATGAACAACCTACTGAGAGATCACA
>NZ_JARXRM010000027.1 GCF_029887875.1 Luteimonas endophytica | reverse complement strand
CCATGGATGGCCGGGCAGGTCCCTCCGGAGGCAGCGCAGTCCCGCCATGGATGGCAAGAACACCGGCCCTTGTGGGGAATCGTTTCCCGCCAGGGAGCGCGGGCGCGCTAGCGCGGCACTGCGCGCCGCCCGCGCGAGCGCCCGGCCAAGGATGGCCGGGCCGGCTACTCCAGAGCCAAGATAGTCCCGCCACGGATGGCTGCTGCAGATGGCGCCGCGCCCGGCTCGAACCGGGAGCGGCAGCAGAACGAAACCCGGCCCTGACGACTGCGCAGGACGGGAAGATGGGCGACCCGGGCGGCGGTCTCGCGCGCGGGTGGTCGGGTGCCTGTCCCCGCGTGAGTGCGCGGGGCGGCCGTGGCCCGGGACATCCGGGCAGCGGCCGGCGCCGGGCTATCGCCGGAGCACGGGCACACTCCCCGTGCCGGAGCTCCCGGATGGCCGGTCAGGCCGTCCTGGGGCTTCCTGGAAACCCGAGACCCTGATACAATTTCGTGTTCACTCCGCCGGATCCAAGGTCCGGCAGCCAAAACAGTTTGGAGATCGCCTCATGGCGCGTATTGCGGGTGTCAACCTGCCTGCCCAGAAACACGTCTGGGTCGGGTTGCAAAGCATCTACGGCATCGGCCGTACCCGTTCCAAGCAGGTCTGCGAAGCGGCCGGCGTCGAGGTTTCGACCCGGATCGTCGACCTGTCCGAGCCGGAAGTCGAGCGCCTGCGCTCCGAGGTCGGCAAGTTCGTGGTCGAGGGCGATCTGCGTCGCGAGGTCGGCATGTCGATCAAGCGCCTGATGGACCTGGGCAGCTACCGTGGCCTGCGCCACCGCCGCGGCCTGCCGCTGCGCGGCCAGCGCACCCGCACCAACGCCCGCACCCGCAAGGGTCCGCGCAAGCCGATCCGGAAGTAAGGGGACAACGCCATGGCCAAGCCGGCTGCCAAGACCAAGAAGAAGATCAAGCGCGTCGTCACCGACGGTGTCGCCCACGTCCACGCTTCGTTCAACAACACCATCGTCACCATCACCGACCGCCAGGGCAACGCGCTGTCGTGGGCGACCTCGGGCGGCGCGGGTTTCCGCGGTTCCCGCAAGTCGACCCCGTTCGCCGCGCAGGTCGCCGCCGAGAAGGCCGGCAAGGCCGCGCTCGACTACGGCGTGAAGTCGCTGGAAGTGCGCATCAAGGGGCCCGGCCCGGGGCGCGAGTCGGCGGTGCGTTCGTTGAACAACGTCGGGTACAAGATCACCAACATCATCGACGTGACGCCGATCCCGCACAACGGGTGCCGGCCTCCCAAAAAGCGTCGCGTCTGAGGAGCTGAGAAGACATGGCTCGTTATATCGGTCCCACCTGCAAGCTCGCCCGCCGCGAAGGCGCCGACCTCTCGCTGAAGAGCCCGTCGCGCGCGCTCGATTCCAAGTGCAAGCTGGAGCAGAAGCCCGGCCAGCACGGCGCCGGCACCGGCGCACGCCGCAGCAAGCTCTCCGACTACGCGGTCCAGCTGCGCGAGAAGCAGAAGGTCAAGCGCATCTACGGCCTGCTCGAGCGGCAGTTCCGCAACTACTACAAGAAGGCCTCGACCAAGAAGGGCAACACCGGCGAGAACCTGCTGCAGCTGCTGGAGACCCGCCTGGACAACGTCGTCTACCGCATGGGCTTCGCCGTGACCCGGCCGGCCGCGCGCCAGCTGGTCAGCCACCGCGGCGTGACGGTCAACGGCAAGCCGGTCAACCTGCCGTCCTACCAGGTCAAGGCCGGCGACGCGATCGCCCTGGCCGAGCGCGCCCAGAAGCAGATGCGCGTGCAGGAGGCGCTCGACGTGTCCTCGCAGATGGACCTGTCGCCGGGCTGGGTCGAGGTGGACGCCAAGAAGTTCGCCGGCGTGTTCAAGGCGGTGCCGGATCGCGGCGACCTGCCGTCCGACATCAACGAGGCGCTGATCGTCGAGCTGTACTCGAAGTAAGGCCGGCGCCGGTTCCCCGGCCGGCCCGTGGCCGGCCGTGCGCCGCACCGATCCCCCCGCCAGCGCGTGCAGCCGCGCGCCGGCTCCCCCGGTAACAAGGGGGCTCCAACAGCTCTATGGCCGCGCACCCCCACGCGTCGGCATTTGAGGAGAAGCCAAGAAAATGACGGTTACTGCCAACCAGGTCCTGCGTCCGCGCGCCCCGCAGATCGAGCGCCTTGCCGGCAATCGCGCCAAGGTGGTGATCGAGCCGCTCGAGCGCGGCTATGGTCACACCCTGGGCAACGCACTGCGCCGGGTGCTGCTGTCGTCGATTCCGGGCTTCGCGATCACCGAGGTCGAGATCGACGGCGTGCTGCACGAATACAGCGCCATCGAGGGCCTGCAGGAGGACGTGCTCGAGGTGCTGCTCAACCTCAAGGACGTCGCCATCCGCATGGGCACGGGCGAGTCGTCCACCCTGTCGCTGGCCAAGTCCGGCCCGGGCACGGTGACCGCGGCCGACATCAAGACCGATCACAACGTCGAGATCCTCAACGGCGAGCACGTGATCTGCCACCTGACCAAGGATGCCTCGGTCAACATGCGGCTCAAGATCGAGCGCGGTTTCGGCTACCAGCCCGCGGCCGCACGCCGCCGGCCTGACGAGGAAACCCGCGCCATCGGCCGACTGATGCTCGATGCATCGTTCTCGCCGGTGCGCCGCGTCGCCTATGCGGTCGAGGCCGCCCGCGTGGAGCAGCGTACCGACCTCGACAAGCTGGTGCTCGATATCGAGACCAACGGCACCATCGATGCGGAGGAGGCGGTGCGCACCGCCGCCGACATCCTCACCGACCAGCTCTCGGTGTTCGGCGACTTCACCAATCGCGACCGGGGCGCCGCCAAGCAGCAGACCGCTGGCGTCGACCCGCTGCTGCTGCGCCCGATCGACGACCTCGAGCTGACCGTGCGCTCGGCCAACTGCCTCAAGGCCGAGAGCATCTACTACATCGGCGACCTGATCCAGAAGACCGAGGTCGAGCTGCTCAAGACCCCGAACCTGGGCAAGAAGTCGCTCACCGAGATCAAGGAAGTGCTCGCCCAGCGTGGGCTGTCGCTGGGCATGAAGCTGGAGAACTGGCCGCCGGCCGGCGTCTCCCAGCACGGGATGCTTGGGTGAGCGACCGCGTCTAGCCGATGCCCTATCGGCATCGGTTGCGGTCGCGAACCCCCGGCCACGGATGGCCGGGCGGGACAATCCGAAGCCAGCTTCGCTCCGCCATGGATGGCAGGCATAGAATTCGAGAGGCGCGCGTTGGGCGTCGCCATCCGAGACAAATTCAGGAACCAAGACCATGCGCCACCAGAAAGCCGGACGCAAATTCAACCGCACCAGCGCCCATCGCGAAGCGATGTTCCGCAACATGGCGGCGTCGCTGTTCAAGCACGAGATGATCCGCACCACCCTGCCGAAGGCGAAGGAACTGCGCAGGGTCGCCGAACCGTTGATCACCATCAGCAAGAACGACGGCGTGGCCAACCGGCGGCTGGCGTTCGCGCGCCTGCGCGACAAGGAAGCGGTCGGCAAGCTGTTCGTCGAGCTGGGGCCGCGCTACCGCGCGCGTCCGGGCGGCTACCTGCGCATTCTCAAGTGCGGTTTCCGCGACGGCGACAACGCGCCGATGGCCTATGTCGAGCTGGTCGATCGTCCGGCCGCGGCCGAGGCGGAATAGTTCTTCCGCGGGCCGCTCCGGGCAGCCTTCGAGCTTCGCAGAACCCCGGCCCACGCGCCGGGGTTTTTGCTATCTTGCGCCGATGCAGACGAACCCCTCGCGCTGGTCCTTCCGTGCCCGCTTCCTGATCGCAGCCGCGGCCTGTGCGGCGCTGATCGGTTTCGCGATCTTCTCCCAGCTGCAATGGGGGCTGGAGCCCTGCCCCTTGTGCATCTTCCAGCGCCTCGCCTTCGCCACGCTCGGTCTGGTGTTGCTGGTCGGCGGGCTGCACGCGCCGCGGGGCGCCGCCGGCCGGCGCGTCTACGGGGGGCTGGCCGCGATTGCAGCGGCGGTCGGCATCGGCATCGCCGGGCGCCACACCTGGATCCAGCTGTTCCCGCCCGAGATTCCCGCCTGTGGCCCGCCGCTGGACTTCATGCGCCAGACCATGTCCACCGGCAGTCTGGTCCGCAAGGTGCTCACCGGCACCGGCGATTGCGGGCTGGTCGACTGGACCTTCCTGGGCCTGTCGATGCCGGCCTGGAGCCTGGTGTGGTTCGTGCTGCTGGGTGCCTGGGCGCTGCACGCGGCTTTCCAGCGCCGGCGCTGAGGCGCCCACAACGGTTGCAGGCGAAATTGACGCGGTGCAGCAGTCTGGCATGATGACGGACCAAGCCGGGCCCAGACCATGCCGCAGTCAGAACGCAACCTTCGCGCCGTGAACCTCCCGACCGACTGGAGTCCGGACAGCTGGCGCGCGCGCCCCGCGCTGCAGCTACCGACCTACCCGGATGCCGGCGCGCTGGCGGCAGTGCAGCAGGAGCTGCAGGCGCTGCCGCCGCTGGTCACGTCCTGGGAAATCCTGGCCCTGAAGCAGCAGATCGCGGACGCCCAGGAGGGTCGGCGCTTCCTGCTGCAGGGCGGCGACTGCGCCGAGAACTTCTCCGACTGCAGTTCCGAACTGATCTCGAACCGGCTCAAGGTGCTGCTGCAGATGAGCCTGGTGCTGGTGCACGGCCTGCGCCTGCCCGTGGTCCGGGTGGGGCGCTTCGCCGGCCAGTACGCCAAGCCGCGTTCGGCCGATACCGAGACCCGCGACGGCCTGACCCTGCCCAGCTACCGCGGGGACATGGTCAATGGCCCGGAGTTCACCCCCGAGGCGCGCACGCCCGACCCGCGGCGCATGGTCAAGGCGCACGCGCGCTCGGCAATGACCATGAACTTCACCCGTTCGCTGATCGACGGCGGTTTCGCCGACCTGCACCATCCCGAGTACTGGAACCTGGATTGGGTCGGGCACTCTCCGCTGGCCGCCGAGTACCACCGCATGGTGGCCAGCATCGGCGACGCGGTGCGTTTCATGGAGACCCTGTCGGGCAGCGAGGTGTACAACCTCAACCGGGTCGACTTCTATACCTCGCACGAGGCGTTGCTGCTGCCGTACGAGGAGGCGCAGACCCGGCAGGTGCCGCGGCAATGGGGCTGGTTCAACCTCAGCACCCACTTCCCGTGGATCGGCATGCGCACCGCGGCGCTGGAAGGCGCGCATACCGAGTACTTCCGTGGCATCCGCAACCCGGTCGCGGTGAAGATTGGGCCCACGGTGGCGCCCGACCAGCTGCTGCGACTGATCGACGTGCTCAACCCCGAAGACGAGCCGGGGCGGCTCAGCCTGATCCACCGGATGGGCGCGGCCGGGATCGCCGAGCGTCTGCCTTCGCTGCTGGAGGCGGTGAAGCGCGAGGGCCGGCGTGTGCTGTGGATCTGCGATCCCATGCACGGCAACACCGAATCGACCAGCAACGGCTACAAGACCCGCCGCTTCGACAACATCCGCAGCGAGGTGGAGCAGGCGTTCGAGCTGCATGCCGCGGCGGGCACCCGGCTGGGCGGCGTGCACTTGGAGCTGACCGGCGAGGACGTGACCGAGTGCACCGGCGGCGCCCGCGATCTGACCGATCTCGACCTGACCCGCGCCTACCGTTCCTCGGTCGACCCGCGCCTCAACTACGAGCAGGCCCTGGAGATCGCGATGGCGATCGTGCACAAGCAGGCGCAGCTCAAGCCGCCGCTCGGCGCCTGAGCGGACGCGGCGGCCGCCTGCCGCCGCCGTGCCCTGGGGGCTTCGCGGCCGGTTTCGCTAGAACAGCCGCGCCTGCGCCGGCTCGGTGGGAAGCGCGGTGCCGGTCAGCGGCCACCCGGCCAGGGCCTGGTAGCGCCCGCCGGCATTGAACAGCAGTTCGAAGCCGTCGACGCGCAGGTCGTCGCCACGGCAGTCGATGTCGTCCAGCCACGGCTGCGCGGGCAGGTGGCGGTCGAGGTAGGCCAGGGTCACGTGCGGCTGGGAGGTGGCCTTCTCCGGCCTGATACCGCAGCGGAGGGCGGCGTCGCGGGTCGCGTCGCACAGCGCCTGCAGGGCGCGGCACTCCCGCGGCAATGCGACCACCGCCCCGGATCCCGGCCAGTAGGCGATGCGCCCGAGGCCGAACCGGTGCGCCGGGACGCGCGCCGCGGCCTCCGCGAGCGCTTCCAGCAGCGCCGAAGGGAGCTGCGGCGCGGCCCTGTGGCCAAGGAAGCACAGGGTCGCGTGCCACTGGTCGGGACGGCGTGGCTGCGGTCGCGGCGCTTCGGCCGGGCGCGCGGCCTGCAACCCGGCCAGCAGCGCGCCGAACCGTTCAAGGCCCCCGGCGTCTGGCCGCCAGGCCGGAAACAGCGCGCCGCTCACGCCGCGCGGCTGGCCCGCTTGCGGTCGGTTTCGGTGCGCAGTTTCTTGCGCAGGCGGATCTGTTTCGGGGTCACCTCGACCAGCTCGTCGTCGTCGATGAACTCCAGCGCCTGCTCCAGCGACAGCCGGATCGGCGGGATCAGCCCCTCGTCCTGGTCCTTGCCGGCGGCACGGAAGTTGGTCAGCTGCTTACCGCGCAGGGCGTTGACGGTGAGGTCGTTGTCCTTGGCATTGATGCCGACGATCTGCCCCTCGTAGATCTCCTCGCCCGGATCGATGAACAGCCGGCCGCGCTCCTGCATCGCGATCTGGGCGTAGGCCGGCGAAGAGCCGGTGCCGTTCGAGATCAGAACGCCGTTGATGCGCTGGCCGATTTCGCCCTCGGCGCGCGGGCCGTAGTGGTCGAACACGTGGAACAGCAGGCCGGTGCCGGCGGTCAGGGTGCGGAACTCGGTCTGGAAGCCGATCAGCCCGCGCGCCGGGATGACGAACTCCAGCCGCACGCGGCCCTTGCCGTCCGGCTCCATGTTCTGGAGGATCGCCTTGCGCTCGCCCAGCCGGCCCATCACGCCGCCCTGGAACTGCTCCTCCAGGTCGACCACCAGCGACTCGTACGGCTCCTGCTTCACGCCGTCGATCTCGCGCACGATCACTTCCGGGCGCGAAACCGCCAGCTCGTAGCCCTCGCGGCGCATGGTCTCGATCAGGATCGACAGGTGCAGTTCCCCGCGGCCGGAGACCTTGAACTTGTCGGCGTCGGCGGTGTCCTCGACCTTCAGCGCGACGTTGTGCTGGGTCTCGCGGGTGAGCCGGTCGCGCAGCTGGCGCGAAGTGAGGAACTTGCCACCGCTGCGGTCCTTGACGCCCGCGAACGGCGAATCGTTGACCTGGAAGGTCATCGAGATGGTCGGCTCGTCCACGGCCAGCACCGGCAGCTGCTCGACCGCGGATGGATCGCACAGGGTGTCGGAGATGCCGACGCCCTCGATGCCGGAGAAGGCGATGATGTCGCCGGCCTGCGCCTGCGGCACCTCGACGCGCTCCAGGCCCATGAAGCCCAGCACCTGCAGCACCCTGGCGTTGCGGGTCTTGCCCTCGCGGTCGACCACGGTGACCTGCTGGTTGGTCTTCACCGTGCCGCGCTGGATGCGGCCCACGCCGATGATGCCGACGTAGCTGTTGTAGTCCAGCGACGTGACGCGCATCTGGAACGGGCCGTCCGGATCGACCGGCGGCGGCGAGACGTGCTGGCAGATCGCCTCGAACAACGGGGTCATGTCGCCCTCGCGCACGTCCTCCGTCGGTCCCGCGTAGCCCTGCAGGCCGGAGGCGTACACGGTATGGAAGTCGAGCTGGTCGTCGTTGGCGCCGAGCCGGTCGAACAGGTCGAAGGTCTGGTCCAGCACCCAGCTCGGGCGTGCGCCCGGCCGGTCGACCTTGTTGACCACGACGATCGGCTTGAAGCCCATCGCGAACGCCTTCTGGGTGACGAAGCGGGTCTGCGGCATCGGCCCGTCCATGGCGTCGACCAGGATCAGCACCGAGTCGACCATCGACAGCACCCGTTCGACCTCGCCGCCGAAGTCGGCATGGCCCGGGGTGTCGACGATGTTGATGCGCCAGACCTGGCCGTCCCGGTCGGTCCACCGGATCGCGGTGTTCTTCGACAGGATGGTGATGCCGCGTTCCTTTTCCAGGTCGTTGCTGTCCATCACCCGGTCGGGGACCACGGCGCGCTCGTTCAGGGTACCGGACTGCTTGAGCAGCTGGTCGACGAGGGTGGTCTTGCCGTGGTCGACATGGGCGACGATGGCGATGTTGCGCAGGCGTTCGATGGACATGGGTGCGGACATGGGCGAGGCGCGCCGGTGCGGTGGGGCAGGGCGCGGTAGGGAAGTGGAGGAAGCCGGGTATTATAGCGTGTTGCGCTGCGTCAATCCCGCCCCAGGTTGAATCCGGGTTCGGGGCGCCGCATCTGGTTCCAGACTCCGAATTCGCACCCAGCCGAGGATCCGATATGTCCCTGAATGCCCTCTTCGAGACCGACCGTGGCCAGATCAAGGTCGAGCTGTATCCCGACAAGGCCCCGCTGACGGTGGCCAACTTCGTCAACCTGGCGCAACGCGGCTTCTACGACGGGCTGGCCTTCCACCGGGTGATCCCGGATTTCATGATCCAGGGCGGCTGCCCGGAGGGCTCCGGCCGGGGCGGGCCCGGCTACAGGTTCGAGGACGAGACCGACAACGGCGTCCGCCACGAGCGTGGGGTGCTGTCCATGGCCAATGCCGGCCCGGACACCAACGGCAGCCAGTTCTTCATCACCCACATCAAGACCGACTGGCTGGATGGCAAGCACACCGTCTTCGGCAAGGTCACCGAGGGCCTGGACGTGGTGGATGCGGTGAAGCAGGGCGATGCCATCCGGTCGGTGAAGATCGAGGGCGACGCCGAGGCGGCGCTGGCGGCGCGCGCCGACCGCGTGGCCGAGTGGAACAAGATCCTGGCGGCTTGAGCCCGGGCCGCACTCCGGCCCGAAGTGCGCTTCGATTCTATGGTGTGCGGGGGTGGGCCGCGCCGGGGGGCGCCAGGCAGTTTCGCCCGATGGAGGGGGCGGGGATTTCGCATCGTCGCCACGACGCAGCGACATTGAAGAGCCGCTTCGGAAGCACCGCGGAGCGCGAGCCGCGCCGGGGGTATTGCTCCGCCCTTCCGTCCGGCCATCCATGGCCGGAGTCAGGGCCGCAGACCATGCATGGTCTGCTCTCCGCAACACCCCCGGCACGTCTCCCGCTTCTTTGCGTGGCGGGCTTCGGACGGACTGGGTACCGAGCAGCCGAAAGCTAATCACCAACGCGGCGTCCGGGCCGGGGGAGGCGGACAGCAGACCATGGATGGCCCGACTCCGCCGGGGAGCCTCCCCCGGTTCGGGCGCCGCTGGCTCCGAAGCCCGCGAATCGCGAACCCACCTGCCCCAGGAAAAACGCGCCCAGCCGAACCGCGCCGCCATGCTAAAATTGCGCGCCGCAGCAGACCCGGTCCGCGCGCGTCTTCCCGCCCTTCCCGAGAGGTCCAGCGATGCCCCAGCTTGCCCGGCGCATTGGTCGCGCCAAGCCCAGCGCCATCATGCAGGTTGCCGAGAAGGCCAAGCGCCTGAAGGCCGAGGGCCGGGACATCATCAGCTTCTCGATCGGGGTGCCCAACTTCCTGCCGGGCGAGCACGTCTATGCCGCCGCCCGCGACGCCCTCGAGCACGATTCCGGCCAGTACGGCAGCAACCGCGGCGCCGACGCGCTGCTCGATGCCTTCCTCGGGCACATCGCCGAGATCGGCCTCGACGGCTACACCCGCGCCAACTGCGCGACCGGCGTCGGCGCCAAGCACCTCATCTACAACCTGGCCGAGGCGCTGTTGGACGAGGGCGACGGCTTCGCCTTCCCGACCCCGTACTGGACCAGCTACGTCGACGTCGGCGAGATCCTCAACGCCGACATCCAGCTGCTGCCGTGCCCGCCCGAGCAGGACTACAAGCTCAACCCGGCGCAGCTGGACGCCGCCATGGCGAAGAAGCCGCGGGTGTTCCTGTTCAACAACCCGTCCAATCCGACCGGGATGGTGTACACCAAGGACGAGATCGCCGCGCTGGCCGACGTGCTGGTGAAGTATCCGGAGACCTGGATCATCACCGACGACATCTACAACCGCATGGTGTTCGACGGCGTCGGCTACCACAACTTCGTCCACGCGCGCCCCGAGCTGCGCGACCGGGTGATCTTCCTCGACTCGCTGTCGAAGACCTACGGCATGCCCGGCTGGCGCCTGGGGCTGATGGCCGGTCCCGCGGAAGTAGCGCAGGCCGTCACCACGCTCAACTCCAACCACATCACCAACGTACCGGAGATCGTCTCGGCCGCCGGCGTGGCCGCGCTGTCGGGGCCGCAGGACGTGCCGCGCGAGAAGTGCGCCGAGTTCCAGGCCAAGCGCGACCAGGTGCTGGATGTCCTCAGCGCGATCCCGGGCATCGTCTGCCCGCGGCCGCAGGGCGCGTTCTACGTGTTCCCGGACATCAGCGTCGCCTTCGGCAAGCGGCACCAGGGCAGGCAGATCGCCAACGACGTCGATTTCTGCACTGCCCTGCTCGACGCCAAGGGCGTGGCCTGCGTGCCCGGCTCGGCGTTCGGCGAGCCGCGGGCGATGCGGATCAGCTATACCTGCCCGACGCCGCAGCTGGCCCCCGGGCTGGAACGGATCCGGGAATTCTTCGCCGAACTGGCCTGAGCCGGAATAGCCCCATGCGCATGCTGATGATCCTGTTGGTCGTGGCCGGGGCGGGCGCGTTCCTGCACTTCCGCAGCGCCGAGGCCGCCAAGCTGCACCCGGACGACCCGCGCAACCTCAGCGGCGAGAAGGGCATCGTCATGCTCGCCGCCGAATGGTGCGGCTATTGCCGCAGGCAGCAGAAGGACTTCGAGGTCGCCAAAGTGCGCTACCGCGTGCTCGACATCGACACCCCCGAAGGCGACCGCGCGATGCGCGCCCTGGGGGCCCGCGGCGTGCCGGTGACCGTGATCGGCCAGGACGTGGTGCGCGGCTACGACACCGCAGCCCTCGATGCCCGGCTCGCCCCCCTCGGCTATCGCGTCTACTGACGCGATGGCCCCGCAACCCCAAGAGACCGAGAGGACTTCCCCATGAAGACGCCCGTCCGAGTCGCCGTCACCGGTGCCGCCGGCCAGATCGGCTACGCCCTGCTGTTCCGCATCGCCTCCGGCGAGATGCTGGGCAAGGACCAGCCGGTGATCCTGCAGCTGCTCGAGCTGCCGATGGAGAAGGCGCAGGCGGCGCTCAAGGGCGTGATGATGGAACTCGAGGACTGCGCGTTCCCGCTGCTGGCCGGCATGGTCGGCACCGACGACCCGGAAGTGGCGTTCAAGGACGCGGATGTCGCGCTGCTCGTCGGCGCGCGCCCGCGCGGGCCGGGCATGGAGCGCAAGGACCTGCTGCTGGAGAACGCCAAGATCTTCACCGCCCAGGGAGCGGCACTGAACAAGGTGGCCAGCCGCGACGTCAAGGTGCTGGTGGTCGGTAATCCCGCCAACACCAATGCCTACATCGCCATGAAGTCGGCGCCGGACCTGCCGGCGAAGAACTTCACCGCGATGCTGCGACTCGACCACAACCGCGCGCTCAGCCAGCTGGCGGCGAAGCTCGGCAAGCCGGTCGGCGGCATCGAGAAGCTGGTGGTCTGGGGCAACCATAGCCCGACCATGTACCCCGACTACCGCTTCGCCACCGCCGACGGCGCATCGGTCGCCGAGGCGATCGACGATCAGGAGTGGAACGCCAACACCTTCATCCCGACCGTGGGCAAGCGCGGCGCGGCGATCATCGAGGCGCGTGGCCTGTCCTCGGCCGCATCGGCCGCCAACGCCGCCATCGACCACGTCCGCGACTGGCTGCTCGGCAGCGACGGCAAGTGGGTGACGATGGGCATTCCTTCCGACGGCAGCTACGGGATCCCCGAAGGCGTGATCTTCGGCTTCCCGGTGACCACGGCGGGCGGCGAGTACACCCTGGTCAAGGACCTTCCGGTCGACGAGTTCAGCCAGCGGTACATCGACAAGACCCTTGCGGAGCTCGAGGAAGAGCGCGGCGGGGTGGCGCACCTGCTTGGCTGAACCATCCGGCGCGACCCGAGCGGTGCCCACATTCCGGCTGGCCGTCCTGGTCCCCTGCTTCAACGAGGCGCATACCGTACGGAAGGTTGTCGAGGACTTCCGCCGCGCGTTGCCGGAGGCGGTCGTGCACGTGTTCGACAACGCGTCCGACGACGGCACTGCGGACCTGGCCCGCAGCGCGGGCGCGCGGGTGGCACGCGTGCCCCTGCGCGGCAAGGGGCACGTGGTGCGGCGCCTGTTCGCCGACGTGGAGGCGGACGTGTACCTGCTGGTCGACGGCGACGACACCTACTCGGCCGATTGCGCTCCGCGGCTGGTGCGTGCGGTTCTCGACGGGCACGACATGGTGGTCGGCGTGCGCGAGGCGACCGCCACCGGTGCATACCGCGCCGGCCACGCCTGGGGCAACCGCGCCCTCACCGGATTCCTGGCCTGGCTGTTCGGGCGTTCGTCCCGGGACATCCTTTCGGGCTACCGTGCGTTCTCGCGCAGGTTCGTCAAGAGCTTCCCGGTCCAATCATCCGGATTCGAGATCGAGACGGAGCTGACCGTGCACGCGCTGCAGATGCACATGCCAGTCGCGGAACTGGCGACCCCCTACGGGGAGAGGCCGCAGGGTTCGCAGAGCAAGCTGAGCACCTGGAAGGACGGATTCAGGATTCTCGGCAAGATCGCGACGCTGTTCGCGCGGGAACGGCCCGTGGCGTTCTACGGAAACATGGGAGGCGGCCTGCTGGCGGTCGCGCTCCTGCTTTCGATCCCGCTGCTGGTGACGTACGCGCAATCCGGGCTGGTCCCGCGATTTCCGACCGCGATCCTGGTGGCGGCGCTGCTGGTCATGTCTGCGCTGGCGCTGCTGGCTGGCGTGATCCTGGATTCGGTCGCACGCGGGCGCAGGGAAGTCAGGTTTCTGGCCTACCTGGCTGCTGCGCCCGGCCCGGGCGAACTAAGTTCGGGGGGCGTCGCCGCCGAACGGAGACGAGGATTACCACCAGGTTCGCGATGACGAACAAGGGCATCGGGTGGAGGTACCGGTACGAATGGATGTGGGCGAACAGCAGATGATTGGCCACCAGCCCCAGCGAGACCAGAGCCAATAGCAGGTACTGATCGCGAGAACGCGACCGCCAGCCCAGGATTCCGGTGATCACCGCCAACGGCCCGAGTGCGAACAGGCAGGCGGCGAGCCACGCGGCGGACAGGGCGAAATAGCGCCGCGCGGGCGAATCGACCGTGTCGCTGCCGCTGAAGTTCCAACCGGTCCATTGGTGGAGCTGCCGAAGCTCCGGAGGTTGCAGCGTTCGGACACCGGTGTCGTCGAGCATCTTCGAGCGGCTCCTCCGGGCATCGAAGTAGCCGGCCAGAGTCGCGATATTGATCCGGAGCAGGCCCAGTGGATCGCCGAGGAGCGCCCGCCGGGTCACGGTGCGCGCGACCAGTTCGGGTGTGGTGCTGTGTTCCACCAGCACCGACCAGAGACCGCCATCGTCCCAGATATGGTGGCTGCGCTGCCAGTGATCGTTCAGCGGAATCCGCACCTCCCGCAGCAACTCCCCCGAAACGCCGGTGCCGTGGAAATGTTCCGGCTCGATCAACGGCGCCACCAGGCCGATTCGCATCATGCCCGTGTGGGCCAGGTATCCGGCCGGGGCGTGGGCGGCGCGGCCGTAGGCTTGCGTGTAGGCGACGTGCGTGCCGACCAGCATCGCCAGGGCTATCGCCAGATGGCGCCAGCGCGAGGTTGCGGGGCGCTTGCCGCCTGCGAACGCCCAGAGCAATGGAGCCGCCAGGCCGAGCCCCAGGACGACCGGAAGCAGGTTCAGCCTGATCGCCGCCGCGGCCAGACCACCGAGGCAGGCCAGCAAGTACCAGCGCAGCCGCCCGCTAGCCAGATACCGCGCCAGCAGGAGCAGCGTGGCGACCAGCGCGAGCAGTCCCAGGGTTTCCGCCATCACCATTCGTTCCAGAAACACCTGGGCCGGTTCGGTCGCGAGCAGCAAGGCGCCGGTGGCGCTCGGCCAGCGCGGCAGTCCGAGTGGGCAACGAAGCAGGATGTACAGGCCTAGGCACGAGAGCAGCGACCAGCACGCCTGCACTGCGACCAGCGCGACGGGCGAATCGAAGGGCAGCGCGGTGAAGCGAAGGACCCACCCGTAGAGGAACGAGCGACTCCCGCTGCCGGTCAGCAGCGCAGCCGATTTCAGGTAACTCATCGAATCACCCATGTACAGGCGCGGCGTGACGTCGAGCCCAAGCCATGCAAGCTTGACGGCAAGCAGCATCAGGGCGAGCCACGCCACCTCGGAGATCCCCAATCCGGATCGGGCAGGCGACACATGGGTTGGTTCGGGCATACGGGCAGGAGCTGAAAGTGGTTCCGGGACGGCTCGATCTTCCTGACACCAGGAGCGGCGAGGCGGCCGTGATTGGGAATCCGGCGTGTCATCATAGTGGCTGATCCGACACGGCCGGTGGCCGCGCGTGCCGAGCGGCTGCCGCCGGCCGTGTATCAGGGTGGGTATGCCTGCGCTGCCATCGAACAATCGAAAGCTGTTGTGGACCGCTATCGCAGCGACGCAGTGGGCGCTGCTCATGGGTCTCGGGACCTGGCTGGCGCTTTGGTGGCAGCCCGCGCCGCATAGCGACTGGGGCTACTACTGGGCGGCCGCAGGCGATGTCGCGGCCTACGAGCGCGGCGGCCTGAGTTTATGGCTGCTCGCCGTTCCCAAGGCACTGGGATGGTCGCCGGTCGCCTCGGCGCTCGCACTCAACCTGCCCGCCGCAACCGCGGCGCTGGGCCTCGCCTGGCATGTCGATCCCACGCGCTGGCGTGTTTTCGCGCAGCTGACGGCGGCATACCTGCTGTTGATCACCCCGTTCTTCGGCATCGTCCAGCTCGATCTGATCTCTGCTGCGCAGCTCGGGCTCGGGATGTGGTTAGCCTTCGGTCCTGGACTTTCACTTCCGTTCCGGATCCGGTTGCCCCTGGCCGCGGTGGCGATCGCCTTCGCGGTTTCGACCAAACCGCAGTACGCGCTGGTGGTGTGGGCGCTGGTGCCGATGGCGTTGGCGCTGATGATATTGCGCCGGGGTCATCCGCGGGCCGGGGCGAGCGCGATCTACGGCGTCCTTCTGGCCGGCTCGCTGCTCGGCTTCGCGACGGACATGGCGATGCGGCAGGCGAGTGGGCGCACCGAGCAGATCCGCACGAGCTCGGCGGTGACGCTGTACGCGGGGCTGTTGGTCTCCAGCGACAGACGGGACGAAAGGTGCGGCTATTGGTCCGTGGCGGCCGCGCAGGCAGCCCGCCAGGACCTGGACCGTTCGATGCTCGTGGCCGCCCGCGATCGTCTGAGCGCCAGGCCACTTGAGCACTGGATCTCGGTGGTCGCGTGCAAGGCGCCGCAGATCGTCAGTCCGCCCCCGTACGCGCTCTACTGGCTGATTGAATCACCCAACATCCGCGCCCGGATCGATACGCGCCAGGACCGCGAGCGCCTTCAGGAGCGCTACTTGCGCGCGCTGGGCCTGGAGCAGCTCGCCTATCGCGCGCTGACGCTGACCATCCTGATCGCCTGCGGGTGGACCGCCGCACGATCGCGGCGCGCCGCCGCACCGCCGCGCGCCTGGCTCCCGGTGCTGTGGATCCTGGCCTTCTGGGTCGTGCATACGGTCTTCGAGATCCAGGGCCGCTATTTCCTCGGCATGTTCCTGCTGGCGCCGCTGCTGTGCGGCCTGGTGCTAAGACAGGTGGGGCGGAGGAGCGGCCCGAGCCGGGCGGCGCTCCGGACCGAACCCGCGACCGGGGGCGGACCGCAAACCCCCAAGCCTCCTGCGACCAAGGTCTGAACCCCGGCCTGCCGTCCCCGGGCTATGCTGCGGCAGGGTCCGCACCGGGGAGCCCCCATGCGATACGAGGAGTTCTACCGACGGTCGGTCGACGACCCGGAAGCCTTCTGGGCTGAACAGGCGCGCGCCATCCACTGGCACAGGCAGCCGGATCGGATCCTCGACTATTCGAACCCGCCGTTCCGCAAGTGGTTCGTCGGCGGCGAGACCAACCTCTGCTACAACGCGGTCGACCGCCACCTGGAGGCGCGCGCGGACCAGCTGGCGCTGGCGGCGGTGTCCACCGAAACCGGACAGACCCGCGAGCTGAGCTTTCGCGACCTGTACCGCGAGGTGAACGAGTTCGCGGCGGTGCTGAAATCGCTCGCGGTCGGCCGCGGCGACCGGGTGGTGATCTACATGCCGAACATGGCCGAGGCGGCGGTGGCGATGTTGGCCTGCGCGCGGATCGGCGCGATCCACTCGGTGGTCTTCGGTGGCTTCGCCGCCCACAACCTGGCGCTGCGCATCGACGACGCCGAACCGAAGCTGTTGATCGCCGCCGATGCGGGGATGCGCGGCGGCAAGGTCCTGCCCTACAAGCCGCTGGTCGACGCGGCCTGCGCCGAGGCCAACGCCCCGCCGCCGCACGTGCTGATCGTGGGGCGGGGCCTGGATCCTGACCATGCCCGGGTCGAGGGCCGGGACCTCGACTACCGGGAACTGCGCGAGCGGCACGCCGGCGCCGAGGTCGAGGTGGAGTGGCTCGAGTCCAACGAACCGAGCTACCTGCTCTACACCTCCGGCACCACCGGCAAGCCCAAGGGCGTGCAGCGCGACGTCGGCGGCTACGCGGTGGCGATGGCCATGTCGATGTGGGCGATCTACGACGTGCGCGCGGGCCAGGCGATGTTCTCGACCTCCGACGTGGGCTGGGCGGTGGGGCATTCCTACAACGTGTACGGGCCGCTGATCGCCGGCGCCACCTCGATCCTCTACGAGGGCCTGCCGACCAGTCCGGACCCGGGCGTCTGGTGGCGGCTGTGCGAGCAGTACCGGGTGCGCACGATGTTCTCCTCGCCCACCGCGATCCGGGTGCTCAAGAAGCAGGATCCGGCCTGGCTGGCGAAATACGACCTCTCGGCGCTGCAGTACCTGTTCCTGGCCGGCGAACCGCTGGACGCATCGACCGCGCACTGGATCACCGACGGCATCGGCAAGACCGTGATCGACAACTACTGGCAGACCGAGACCGGTTGGCCGGTGCTCGCGCTCATGCCGGGCGTGGAAACGAAACCGGTCAAGTTCGGCTCGCCCGGTTTGCCGGTGCCGGGCTATCGGCTGCGGGTGGTCGACGAGGCGAGCGGCGAGGAGGCCGCGCCGGGGCACAAGGGCGTGCTGGTGATCGACCCGCCGCTGCCGCCAGGCTGCATGACCACGGTCTGGCGCGACGACCAGCGGTTCCTGGCCAGTTATTTCTCGCATTTCCGGGAGCTGGTCTACAGCTCGCTGGACTGGGCGATTCGCGACGAGGACGGCTATACCTTCATCCTCGGCCGGACCGACGACGTGATCAACGTCGCCGGCCACCGCCTGGGCACGCGCGAGATCGAGGAGGCCGTGTCCTCGTGCGGAGCCGTGGCCGAGGTCGCGGTGATCGGCGTTGCGGACGAGGTCAAGGGCCAGGTGCCGGTGGTGTTCGCGACCCTGCGCGATCCGCAGGCGGACGCGGCCGCGCGCGACCGGGCCGCGAGCGACATGAAGCGCGCGGTCGACGGCTCGCTCGGAGCGGTGGCCCGCCCGGCGCGGGTCTACATCGTCAACGCGCTGCCCAAGACGCGCTCGGGCAAGCTGCTGCGGCGCTCGCTGCAGGCGCTGTCGCAGGGTCAGGACCCGGGCGACCTGTCCACGCTCGACGATCCGAACGCGCTGGAGGAAGTGCGGCGCGCGCTGGCGGGCGGGTCGGGAGCCGAGCGTTGATCCTCGCCGCCTGGCGATCCTGCGCGACGACTAGAATCCCGGCGGCAACGTCTCCCCCGCGCGCTCGCCGACGGTCGCGGGATAGCGGTGTGCAGGATCGAGATCCTCCGCCAGGGTCCAGACGATGTCGCGCCCCTGGGGGTCCCGGCTGAGGTGAAAGCGCGCGGGTTCTCCCGGCCCGATCGGCGGGGGGGCGGGCGGGGATCCGCTGGCGCCGGCGCCGGCCGCGCCCGGACCGGCGATCGGGACGATGAACAGTCCGCTGGCGTCGATCACCCGGCGCGCGCGGGCGCCGGCGAGGTCGCCGACGTCGGCGATCTCGCCGCCGTGCCCGAGGAGCGGATGCTCGAACTTCACCAACAGGTCGACGCGCGCTTCGGCGACGCCCGGTGCCGCGAGCACGCCACCCTCGATGAGCAGGTCAGGCCAGACTTCGCCGTTCTCGGGCAGCCCGGCATAGAGCGCCTGCGGCGTGCCCGCATGGCTGCCGCTGGCGATGGCGTCCAGCGCGGCGGCCAACGCCAGGAAATTGAGCTTGCGCAGCACCTGTTTCTGCGGGTCGCCCTCGATGCCGCCAGATTCGACCAGCACGGTGCTGGTGCCCCATTGCGTCATCAGGTCGCCGAAGGCGCGTGGATTGAAGCTGTCGTCCCAGCGCGCGATGCGGCCGGCAATGTAGGGCTCCAGCGCGGTGCGCATCACCGCCGCCACCTCGATGGCGCGCGCGCGTACCGGGTTGACGCCGCCGCTCGCGTCGTAGGGGGGCGCCAGCAGGGCGATCGCCACGCCGCGCTCCGAGTCGCCGGCGCGGTAGCCCACGCGCTGGTCGTGCAGGTTGAAGCCGAACGCCGGCCGCACCCGGTCGCGCAGCGACTTCAGCGCCCGCGCCTCGGGCGATGCGAGCGCGCGGGCGTCGCGATTGATGTCGATGCCCTGGGCGTTGCGCCGCTGGAACCTGGCCGCACCGTCGGGATTCATGACCGGCAGGAAGTGCAACGTGGCCTCCCGGCGCAGTCGCTCGACCAGCGGGTGCGTTGGGTGTTCGCCCAGGAAGCGGAACAGGTCGGCCAGCGCCATCGATGCGGTGCTTTCGTCGCCGTGCATCTGCGACCACAGTAGCACCCGGGTCGCGCCCTCGCCCCAGGCGACGTGGCGCAGCGGCCGGCCCTCGGCGCTGCGCCCGGCCTCCGCAACGGTGAAGCCACGGTCCCGGGCCAACAGCGGGGTGGCGACTCGCCACCACTGTTCGGGTGAGAACATGCGCGTTTCCAGACCTAGCGCCCGGTATTCGCCGTCGTAGCGCCGCGCGAGTTCGTCCAGCCATGCCGGTGGCGCGGGCGCGGCGATCGCGTGCGGGGCTCGGCCCGGATCGCCGGACGCGTGGGCGCAGGCGCCACCGGCCAGAGCGGCCAGGAACAGCCCGAGCGGAGACAGCGGGGACGAGAGGCGCATCGCGGGTCTCGGTAGCGGAGGGGCCGGTCGCTGCGCAGCCTCCGCGCACGATGGCGCGATGTCAATCCACGGCGGCCGTGGCGTTCCGGCGCAGATGCTGCCCGGCGCCGTCCGTCCGGATCGGGCGGTCGCCCTGGTACCTGGCGCGCGGCCGGATCAGCCGCCCGTCTGCCTGCTGTTCCAGCGCGTGCGCCAGCCAGCCCGCGAGCCGCCCTGCCGCGAACAGCACCAGCGCCGGCGCCGCGGGAAGGCCGTGGACATGGCAGATCGCGGCCAGGGTGAAGTCGATGTTGGGGCGCTGGCCGCTGATGTCCTCGGCACTGCGGATCAGCGCGTCGATGCGGCGCATGGCGCGGTTGCGCCCGCGTGCCGCGTGCAGCATCCGCAACAGCTCCGCGGCACGCGGATCGCCGTCCGGATAGAGCGCGTGGCGGAATCCGGGCAGGTCGTCGCCGCGCTGCCAGCGCGCGGCGATCAACGCCGAAGCGGAGTCCGCCGGCAGCGCGTCCCCGATCAATGCGTAGGCGCGCGCGGTGGCGCCGCCGTGGCGCGGCCCGGACAGCGCCGCCAGTCCGCTGCACGCGGTCGCGTGCAGGTGCGCCCCAGTCGACGCCACCACGCGCGCGGCGAATGCCGAGACGTTGAGTTCGTGGTCCGCGCACAGCACCAGCGCCGCGCGCACGAGTTCGGCGAACGCCGGGTCGCGCGGCTTCCAGCGGTGGGCGAGCAGGGCATGGATCGGCCGCGGCGAGGGCCGCCCGGCCACCAGCAGGGCGGCGGTCTGGCGCAGCAGCGCCGCGGCGATCTCGCGGCGCACCGGCGCCGCCGAATTGAACGAATGGCGCACCTCGAGCGCCAGCAGCGGAATCGCCGCCATCGCCCGCTCGAGCGGCGGCAGCGCGGAATCGCCGGCGATTGCCGCCACCCGTGCGGGCCATTGCCGCGCGGGCGGGGCGGCGAAGGGGTCTTCCGCGCCGCAATCCCAGAGCAGCCGCGCCGCGTCCTCGAGCGTGGCGCCGTCGCGGACCGCGGCCACCGCGGAGCGGCCGCGGTAGTAGGGGCCGTCCGGCGCGATCAGCGAGATCCGGGTCTCCAGCACCGGCAGGCCGCGATCCAGGCTCTGCGCGGCGCCACCGGCCGCGCCGCGGCCGGCGCGCTTGCGGCGTGCGAGTCGCTGCAGGTCCAGGCGGCTGTAGCTGCGGCTGCGGTGGTCCGGACCGGGCCGCGACTCCAGCAGGCCGCGGCTGACGTAGGCGTACAGCGTGGCCGGGGCGACGCCGAGGATCGCGCAGGCCTCGCGCGCGGAGACGAAGTAGGAGGGCATGCCGACATATTGATTGGTTCCATCAAGATTGATCAATACGTGGATCGGTGCCAGATTGTCTTCGCCCGGCGCAGGCGCGGCGCGCGGCCCCGCCGCCCGCAGGCCTCGCGCCGCCCCAGGAGGAATTCGATGAGCCAGGCTTCCGCAGGCGCCCGCTTCCGCGCCGCCCTCGCCGCCGAGTCGCCGCTGCAGGTGATCGGCGCGATCAACGCCAACCACGCCCTGCTCGCCGCCCGCGCCGGCTACCGCGCGCTCTACCTGTCCGGCGGGGGCGTGGCGGCCGGGTCGCTGGGCCTGCCGGACCTGGGGATCAACACGCTCGAGGACGTGCTGGTCGACGCGCGCCGGATCACCGACGTCTGCGAGCTGCCGCTGCTGGTCGACATCGATACCGGCTTCGGGCCGAGCGCGTTCAACATCGCGCGCACGGTGAAGTCGCTGATCAAGGCCGGTGCCGGCGCCTGCCACATCGAGGACCAGGTCGGCGCCAAGCGCTGCGGCCACCGGCCCGGCAAGGAGATCGTCGGCGTGGCCGAGATGGCGGACCGCGTCAAGGCCGCGGCGGACGCTAAGACCGACCCGGACTTCTTCCTGATCGCGCGCACCGACGCGATCGCGGTGGACGGCGTCGAGGCGGCGATCGAGCGCGCGATCGCCTGCGTCGAGGCCGGCGCCGACGGCATCTTCGCCGAGGCCGCGCACGACCTCGCCACCTATCGCCGCTTCGTCGACGCGGTGAAGGTGCCGGTGCTGGCCAACATCACCGAGTTCGGCGCCACGCCGTTGTTCGGCCGCGACGAGCTGGCCTCGGCCGGGGTGGCGATCCAGCTGTTTCCGCTGTCGGCGTTCCGGGCGATGAACCGCGCCGCCGAGAACGTCTACACCGCGATCCGCCGCGACGGTCACCAGAAGGGCGTGCTCGATACCATGCAGACCCGCGAAGAGCTGTACGATCGCATCGGCTATCACGCCTACGAGCAGCGGCTGGACGCACTGTTCGCCGGCGGACGCTGATGGCCACACGCTTCCGCCAGGCGCGGCGCGACGACCTGCCGGCGATCGTGGCGATGCTGGCCGACGACCCGCTGGGGGCCACGCGAGAGACCCCGGAGGACCCCGAGGCCGAGCACTACCTGCGGGCCTTCGCCGCGATCGACGCCGACCCTCGGCATTACCTCGCCGTCGGCGAGGACGAGGCGGGCGTCAACGCGGTGGTGCAGGTCACCTCGATCCCGGGCCTGAGCCGCCGGGGCGCCACCCGCGCGCTGATCGAGGCGGTGCGGGTCGCCAGCCGCTGCCGCGGACAGGGCCTGGGAGAGCAGCTGCTCGAGCACGCGATCGATCACGCCCGCGCTGCCGGCGCCAGCATGGTCCAGCTCACCTCCGGCCGCAGCCGCGGCGACGCGCACCGCTTCTACGAAAGGCTCGGCTTCGTCCCGAGCCACACCGGCTTCAAACTCGCCCTGCAGCCCAGGCGCCCACCCGATCACGACAGCGCCGCCGCCGCCACCGCGCGGCGTGCACACCAAGGAGACAGCCGATGAGCGACGCCACCGTCAACCCCGCCGGATTCAAGCCGAAGAAGTCCGTCGCCCTGAGCGGCACCGCCGCCGGCAACACCGCGCTGTGCACCGTGGGCCGCAGCGGCAACGACCTGCACTACCGCGGCTACGACATTCTCGACCTGGCCACCAGCAGCGAATTCGAGGAGATCGCCCACCTGCTGGTCCACGGCAAGCTGCCGAACATGGCCGAACTGGAGGCCTACAAGGCCCGGCTGCGGGCCATGCGCGGGCTGCCGGCGGCGCTCAAGGGCGCGCTGGAGCGGCTGCCGGCATCGGCGCACCCGATGGACGTGATGCGCACCGGCGTTTCGGTGCTCGGTTGCGCGCTGCCGGAGAAGGACGACCACAACCACCCCGGCGCGCGCGAGATCGCCGACCGGCTGATGGCCTCGCTGGGCTCGATGCTGCTGTACTGGTACCACTTCAGCCACAACGGCCGCCGGATCGAGGTGGAGACCGACGACGACAGCATCGGCGGCCACTTCCTGCACCTGCTGCACGGGAGCAGGGCTTCGCCCAACTGGGTGCGGGCGATGCACACCAGCCTCATCCTGTACGCCGAGCACGAGTTCAACGCCTCCACCTTCGCCGCGCGGGTGATCGCCGGCACCGGCAGCGACATGCACTCCTGCATCGCCGGCGCGATCGGCGCGCTGCGCGGTCCCAAGCACGGCGGCGCCAACGAGGTCGCGTTCGAGGTGCAGAAGCGCTACCAGACGCCGGAGGAGGCCGAGGCCGACATCCGCGAGCGGGTGGCGCGCAAGGAGGTGATCATCGGCTTCGGCCATCCGGTCTACACCACCGGCGATCCGCGCAACCAGGTGATCAAGCAGGTGGCGAAGGACCTGTCGGTCGAGCAGGGCAATACCAGGATGTTCGACATCGCCGAGCGGCTGGAGACGGCGATGTGGGACGCCAAGAAGATGTTCCCGAACCTCGACTGGTTCAGCGCGGTGAGCTACCACATGATGGGCGTGCCGACGGCGATGTTCACGCCGCTGTTCGTCATCGCGCGCACCAGCGGCTGGGCCGCACACGTGATCGAGCAGCGCATCGACGGCAAGATCATCCGCCCCAGCGCCAACTACACCGGGCCGGAGAACCTCGCGTTCGTGCCGATCGACCGCCGCGCCTGAGCGGTCCCGGCCGTCTGGAGCGGCCGACAAAGAAAAGGCCGCGCGATGCGCGGCCTTTTCCATCCGGAGGGCCCGGCCGCGGCGCTACGACTTACGCGGCCTGAGCGATTGCACCCTGAGGAAGGTATGGTCGCCGATGGTGGCCACCTGGTAGGCATTGCGCCAGCTCGGGCTGGCGATGGCGTGGGCCATGAAATGGCTGGCGCCGGGCACGATCTCCTTGCGCTCGCCCGGCGGCAGCGCCCAGTTGCGCTGCGACTCGATCGCCACGGTGATCGCCTGCGACCAGGCCTCGGAATTGCTCAGGCGGGTGCGCGGGGAGACGATGGTCGGCGCGAACTGCTTGCGCGCGGTCACCACCTCGCACATCGACTCGCCCCACAGGCCGCTGTCCTGGCGGCGCAGCGCCACCTCGGCCACGGCCTGCTGGCCGCGCGGCGACTGGTCGCGGGCCTCCAGGTACAGGGTGGTGCTCAGGCACAGCGAATCGGCCGCGGGCTGCGGCAGGATCGAGGTCAGCCAGAGGATCCAGGCCAGCTTCATCGGGTCGGACTCCTTGCTCCGTTGCGCCGGGGCCTGCGCTGCGCCGGGTGGCGAAGTGGGGCGGTCCGGCATGGCGAATGGGCGCACCCGGTGGGGACCGGACGCTCGCGATGGCTCGCGACAAGAAGGGCAGCGGCTCTATGGCGCTTTGGCCCCGGGTGGCCGGGGTGCTGGGGCGTCCCGGCCGGGCCCGCCGCATTCAGGCGGCAGGTCAGGTGCGCGCACCCTAAGGGGCGCTCTCGGAACGCTTCGTGAACGGGGCTCGCCCCAGCGCTTGACCCGAATTCGATCGCTATCAGCCACTTGCGAGGGTGGCCGGCATCGCGGGGACGTTCAGAGGCCGGCCGCCACGGTGCTTCCCTGGGCGATCGCGCGCTTGGCGTCGAGTTCCGCGGCGACATCGGCACCGCCGATCAGCTGCGCGTCCAGGCCCGCGGCCCGCATTGGTTCCAGCAGATCGCGGCGGGGCTCCTGGCCGGCGCAGACCACCACGTGGTCGGCCTCGAGCAGCCGTTCGGTGCCGTCGATGCGGACGTGCAAGCCGGCATCGTCGACGCCGAGGTACTCGACGCCGCCGAACGCCTTCACGCCCTTGGCCTTGAGGCTCGCGCGGTGGATCCAGCCCGTGGTCTTGCCGAGCCGGGCGCCGGGGCGGCCGGGGCTGCGCTGCAGCAGCCAGACCTGGCGCGCGGCCGGCTCGGGGCGGGCCGGGACCAGCCCACCGGGTGTCGAGAATCCCGGGTCGATGCCCCATTCGCGCATCCACAGCCGCGGATCCAGCGCCGGCGACGGGCCGGCGTGGACCAGGTATTCGGCGACGTCGAAGCCGATGCCGCCGGCGCCGACGATCGCCACCCGCCGTCCCGGGACGATCCGATCGCGCAGTACGTCCAGATAGCCGACGACCCTGGGGTGGTCGCAGCCGGGGAAGTCCACCGCCCGCGGCTCCACTCCGGTCGCCAGCACCACGCGCTCGAATCCTGCCAGGGCCGCGGCGGTGGCGGGGGTCGACAGGCGCAGCTCCACGCCGGTCTCGGCGATGCGGTGGCGGAAATAGCGCAGGGTTTCGTGGAACTCCTCCTTGCCCGGGATCCGCTTGGCGAGGTTGAACTGGCCGCCGATCTCGTCCGCCGCCTCGAACAGGGTGACCCGGTGGCCGCGCTGCGCCGCCACGGTCGCGCAAGCCAGGCCCGCCGGGCCAGCGCCCACCACCGCGATTCGCAGTCGCCGCGTGGCAGGCACGTAGTTCAACTCGGTCTCGGCGCAGGCGCGGGGGTTGACCAGGCAGCTGGCGCGCCGGTTCCGGAACACGTGGTCGAGGCAGGCCTGGTTGCAGGCGATGCAGGTATTGATCGCCTCCGCACGCCCGGCCGCCGCCTTGGCCACCCATTCCGGATCGGCCAGCAGCGGCCGGGCCATCGACACCATGTCGATCTCGCCGGACGCCAGTACCGCCTCGGCCACCTCCGGCGTGTTGATCCGGTTGGTCGCCACCAACGGCACGCGCACGTGCGGGCGCAGCCTGGCGGTGACCCCGGCGAATGCGGCCCGCGGCACCGAGGTGGCGATGGTGGGTACGCGCGACTCGTGCCAGCCGATGCCGGTGTTGAGAAGGGTGGCGCCGGCGGCCTCCACAGCCTTGGCCTGGGCGACGATCTGCTCCCAGTCCGATCCGTCCGGCACCAGCTCCAGCATCGACAGGCGGTAGACGATGATGAAGTCGGATCCGCATGCCTCTCGCACCCGCGCCACGATCTCGTTGCCCAGGCGCATGCGGTGTTCCAGGCTGCCGCCCCAGGGGTCGCGGCGGCGGTTGGTACGCGCGCTGGCGAACTGGTTGATCAGGTAACCCTCCGAGCCCATGATCTCGACGCCGTCGTAGCCGCCCTCGCGCGCCAGTCGCGCGGCCCGGGCATAGGCCGCGATGGTGCGCTCCACGCCGCGGCCGCTCAGCGCGCGCGGCGTGAAGGGGTTGATCGGCGCCTTGAGCCGGGACGGCGCCACCGACAGCGGGTGATAGGCATAGCGGCCCGCATGCAGCAGCTGCAGGCAGATCCTCGCACCGTGGGCGTGTACGGCCGCGGTCACCTGGCGATGCTTGCGCGCCTCCCACGGCCAGCCGAGCTTGCCGGCGAACGGCTTCAGCCAGCCGCTGATGTTGGGCGAGAAGCCGCCGGTGACGATCAGGCCGACGCCGCCGGCGGCGCGCTCGGCGAAATACGCCGCCAGTTTCGGAAAGTCGCGCGCGCGATCCTCCAGCCCGGTGTGCATCGAGCCCATCAGCACGCGGTTGCGCAGCGTGGTGAAGCCGAGGTCCAGCGGCGCGAGCAGGTGCGGATAGGGTGTCGGGGCCGGGCTGGCGTCCGTCATGCGCGGGATACGCTGGCGTATGCAGCGCGCACGATGCCGCGGATCGCGACGCCTGGCAAGCGCCGGCGTGCGGGGTCAGGCCGCCTGCCTGCGCAGGCCCAGCAGGCCCAGCCCCATCGCCACGAAGACCGCCCCGGACAGCCGGTCGAACCAGCGCCCCCGCGTACCGCGCAGCCACCGGCGCAAGGCGTGGGCGATCGCGCCGTAGCAAAGATGCGCAAGCAGCGCGCACAGCGCGAAGGTGGCGGTCAACGACAGGTACTGCTGCAGCAGCGGCGCGTCGGTGCGCATGAACTGGGGCAGCAACGCGGTGAGGAACAGGATGCTCTTCGGGTTGGCGGCCGCCACCGTCAATCCCTGCGCGAACAGCCGCCGCCGCGAACCGCCGACGGCCGCCGCCGCGGGCGCGTCGTCGAACGCCGCCGCTCGCCTGCGCCATTGCCGGATGCCGAGCCAGATCAGGTAGCCGGCGCCGGCGAACTTCAGCATGCCGAACCAGAAGGCCGAGGCCTTCAGCAGCGCCCCGAGCCCCAGCATCGCCGTCGCCGAGACCACGAAGATGCCGGTCATGTTGCCCAGGGAACCGGCCAGGGCGCGGCGCAGGCCGTGGGTGCCGGCGTTGGCGACCGCGAGCAGGACCGCTGGGCCGGGGCTGAAAGCGGTCAGCAGGGAAAGCGTACAGAACAGCAACCAGCTCTCGAGGTTCATGCGATGTCCGTGGAGAGCGCGGCGCCGCTTCAGCGCCAGCCCGACAAGGTGAGTTTTCCGATCATCCCGCCCGACTCCAGCAGCCGATGCGCCTGGCGCAGGTTGGCGGCGTCGATCGGCGTCAGCGTGCGCGTGCGCGTGCCGCGCAGCCTGCCCGCATCGACCAGTTCCGCGGCGCGGGCGAGGATACGCCCTTGCTCGCCGATGTCCGCGGTGCCGAAGCGCGCGCGGGTGAACATCATCTCCCAGTGGATGCCGATGCACTTGGCCTTGTATGGATCGCCGATGTTCAGCGGCCCGGACGGCTCGACGATCAGGCCGAGGTGGCCCTGCGGCGCGAGCAGCTCGCCGAGTTCCTGCCAGTAGCGCGCGGTGTCGGCGAGATTGATCGCGGCGTCGACCTGGGACAGGCCGATCGCGGCCAGTTGCGGCGCGAGCGGTTGGCGATGGTCGATCACTTGGTCTGCGCCGAGCGAGCGGCACCAGTCCACGGTTTCGGGGCGCGAAGCGGTCGCCACCACGTGGAAGCCGGCGAGCCTGGCCAGCTGGATCGCGATCGAGCCGACGCCGCCGGCGCCGCCGATCACCAGCAGCGACCTGCCTGCGCCCCCGCCGTCGATCGCGTACGGCATGCGCTGGAACAACAGCTCCCAGGCGGTGAGCACGGTGAGCGGCAGCGCGGCGGCCTGCGCGAAGTCGAGCGATGCGGGCTTGCGCGCAGCAAGCCGCGCATCGACCAGCTGGTACTCGGCGTTGCTGCCGGGACGGGTGATGTCGCCGGCGTAATAGACCTCGTCGCCCGGTGCGAAGCCGGCGTCGGGCCCGGCGGCCTCGACCACCCCGGCGGCGTCGTAGCCCAGCACCTTCGGCGCAGGTTCGACCTGCGGCTTGGGCGCGCGGACCTTGGTGTCGACGGGATTGACCGAGACCGCCTGCACGCGCACCAGCAGGTCGTGGCCGGCGGGGGCTTCGGGCCTGGGCAGTTCGACGTCGAGCAGCGACCGGGGGTCGTCGATCGGCAGGTAGTGGGTGAGGGCGACGGCTTTCATCGGGACTCCAGGGAATGGCGGCCGCTCACGCGGGGGGGTGCCGTCGGCGAGGCCACCGGCGGTGGGTTGCGTTCGGCGAACTGACCGTTCCAGTACGGATAATAGGGATAGGGCGGCATCGTCGCGCTGGCGGCGTCCAGGCGGGCCATGTGCGCGGAGCACAGCGACCATCCCGCCGCGCCGAGGTTCTGCCTCAGCTGCGCCTCGTTGCGGGCGCCGACCAGCACGGTGGAGACCGTGGGCCGCTGCAGCAGCCAGTTCAACGCGAGTTCCGGAACGCTTCGGCCCGTCTCCGCGGCGATCGCGTCGAGCGCGTCGACCACGCGGTAGAGATGCTCCTCGTCGACCGGCGGCGCGAAGCCGGCGGTCTCGCGCAGGCGGCTGCCTGCCGGCAGCGGCTGGCCGCGGCGGATCTTCCCGGTCAGCCGGCCCCAGCCGAGCGGACTCCAGACCACCGCACCGACGCCCTGGTCCAGGCCGAGCGGCATCAGTTCCCACTCGTAGTCGCGTCCGATCAGCGAGTAGTAGGCCTGGTGCGCGACGTGGCGCGCGTAGCCGCGCCGGTCCGCCACCGCCAGCGACTTCATGAGCTGCCAGCCGGAGAAGTTGGAGGCGCCGAGGTAGCGGACCTTGCCCGCGCGCACCAGCCCGTCGAGCGTGGACAGCGTTTCCTCGACCGGGGTATGCGCATCGAACGCGTGCAGCTGCAGCAGGTCGATATGGTCGGTGCCGAGGCGCCGCAGCGAGGCGTCGACCGCCCGCAGCAGGCGATGGCGCGAGGAGCCCGCGTCGTTGGGCCCCTCGCCCAGCCGCAACGTGGTTTTGGTGGAGAGGATCACGCGGTCGCGGCGGCCCTTGATCGCCGCGCCGAGGATCGATTCCGACGCGCCGTCCGAGTACACATCGGCGGTATCGAAGAAATTCACGCCGGCGTCCAGGCAGATGTCGATCAGCCTCCTCGCTTCGGCGGCATCGGTATCGCCCCAGGCCGAGAACAGCGGCCCCTTGCCGCCGAACGTGCCGACGCCGAAACCGAGCGCCGATACCTTGAGGCCGGATGCGCCGAGATGGCGGTATTCCATGGGAGTGCTCCTGTCGGGGGAAAGAAGGGCCGGGTAGCATCGCCGCTGCCGGGAGCGGCGAGGTCCGGATGCGCGAGCGCGGCGGACGGTTCGCGCATCAGCCCGCGGCACCGGGACATTCGAGCGGGGACGGCGCGGAGGCTCCGGCCCGCGCGCTCCAGCCGGATCGCGATGCAAGCAGGCGGCGAGCGGGCCGGCTACCGCCGCGGCGGTCGCCGGCCGGGGCAGCGTGGACGGTCCGAAGCCGTGGTCGATCGTCAGCGCGCCGAGCCATGCGCCGACGGCATTGCCGCGATTGAACGCGCCGATGTTCAGGCGCGACGCGAGCGTCTGTCCGCCTTCGCCAGCCCGCTGCAGCACCTACAGTTGCAGCGCCGGCACCGTCGCGAAGGCGGTGAGGCCGGACGCGCCGGTGATCGCCACCGCGGTGGCGCGCTGCGGCATCGCGAAGAACCCCGCGCACAGCGGCGCCAGCATCGCCGGAAGCGCGCGCGCCACGCCTCCGCTGTCGGCCAGGCGGCCGCCGAGCCGATTGCCGCCGATCAGGCCGACGCCGAGTACCAACAGGATCGGCGACACCGCCGCTTCGGTGAAAACCGCTGACGACTCCGGTGGTGCCGATGCCGAAGGCGACGGCGGCGAGCGCATACGGGGCCGGAGGCGTCCGCGCGGTGCTGGAGGGGAACATCGTGGGGATCGGCGAGAGCGGGGCGCCACAGTGTGGGCGCTTGCTTCCTTGCCAGAAATGGCGAAACTGCCGAATCACTATCAGTATTTGGTTGATAATCGTGGATCGAATCGGCGACATCGCGCTGTTCCTGCAGGTCCTCGATCTCGGTTCCATCAGCGCCGCCGCGAGGCGCCAGGAAATCTCCGTGGCGGTCGCCAGCCAACGGTTGAAGCGGCTCGAGCAGGGCCTCGGCGTCCGGCTGCTGCACCGGACCACGCGTCGGCTGCACCCCACCCCCGAGGGCATCGCGCTGGCCCGGGAAGGCCGGGCGCTGGTCGGCGAGCTGGAAGCGCTGGGCGAGCGCCTGCGCAAGGGCGGCAGCGAGGTCGCCGGCACGCTCCGCGTCACCGCTTCGGCCTCGTTCGGCCGGCTCTATGTCTCGCCGCTGCTGCATGCCTTCCTGGAACGCCATCCGGCATTGCGGGTCAGCCTGGATCTCGACGACCGGGTCAGCGATCTGGTCGGTTCGGGTTTCGACCTGGCGATCCGCGTCGGCCCGCTCGGCGATTCGACGCTGGTCTCGCGCCAGTTGGCGGTCAACCGCCGGGTGCTGTGCGCCTCGCCCGGCTACCTGCGCCGCCGCGCCGCGCCGGCAAGCCCCGCCGAACTGGCGGCGCACGACTGCGTCGTGCTCATCGGGCGACACGGCCGCGTCGATACCTGGCGCTTCGCCGGCCCCGACGGCGCGCCGGTCGAGGTGCGGGTCCAGGGGCGCTTCGAGAGCAACTATGGCGAGGCCGTGCGTGATGCGGCGATCGCCGGGCTCGGTATCGCCATGCATTCTGTCTGGCACGTGCACCAGGACCTGCGTGCCGGCCGCCTGCGCGCGGTGCTGCCGGATTGGCCGGTGCCTTGCAGCGGCATCCACGCGGTCATGCCGCAACGTCGCCTGGTGCCGCCGCGGGTGCGGGCGTTCGTGGATTTCCTCGCCGAACGGTTCGCCGAGCCACCGTGGGAGGCGGGGACCGGCTAGCTGTGTAAACCCAGGACGTTGTTCATTGGACGCTGGAGGCGACTGATAGGCGGCCGGTAGCCGAGGCTGGCATGTGGTCGATGCCAGTTGTACTGATGGAGCCAGTGAGGCAGGGCCTGGCGCCGCTGGTCTGAGCTGTCATAGGAGCGAGCGTAAGCCCACTCGCGCAATGTGGTCTGGACCAGTCGTTCGGCCTTGCCGTTGGTACGGGGCGTGTAGGGGCGCGTGCGCAGGTGGCGCAGGCCCAGTCGGCGCAGGAGCCGGCGGAACAGCCGGGACTTGTAACAGGCGCCGTTGTCGGTCATGACCCGGGCGAAGGTGATGCCAAGGCCGCGGTAGTACCGTAGCGCTTGCAGCAGCGCCCGGCACGCACTGGTGCCACGTTCGTCGTTCTCGACGGTACCGAAGGCGATCCGGGAGTGGTCGTCGATGGCAAGGTGGACGAACTCCCAACCGGCGCCATCCGAAGTGCCCTGGCGAGCGCCGGTGACGCGATGTCCGGGGCGCCAGAACCGGCCCAGCTTCTTGATGTCCAGATGCAACAGATCACCCACCTGTGGGTACTCGTAGCGGTGGTCCGGGCGCGCTGGCGCCAGCTCGGCCAGTCGATGCAGACCGGCACGACGCATCAGCCGCGCGATCGTGCTCCGGCCGACGGGCAGTGCCAGCGAGATCTGGCGATAGGTCCGCCGCTGGCGACGCAGGGCGACTACCTGCTCGACGACCGGCGCCGGCGTGGCACTGGGGCAGCGAAGCGGGCGCGACGAACGGTCCTGGAGCCCTCCCGGGCCTTCCTCGCGGAAGCGGCGCAACCACTTGTAGGCCGTTCGAGTGCTCACACCCGCAGCGTGGGCGGCTTCTTCGACCCGAAGACCGTGCTCGATCACCCGTTCCACAAGCAGGGCTCGACCGCGAGGCGTAAGACGGGCATGTTTATGCAGGTTCATCCGGGGCTCCTGGGGTGCTGAATGGGTCGCACCTCCAGTGTTCCGGGATCACCCCGGATGAACAACCTACTGAGAGATCACA
>NZ_JARXRM010000026.1 GCF_029887875.1 Luteimonas endophytica | reverse complement strand
GACCAGCGCCGAGCCGTCGCCGACCTTGCCCACCGAGTCCTCGATCAGGCCCTTGATCTCCTTGGCCGCACCGGCCGAGCGCTGCGCCAGCGAGCGCACCTCGGAGGCCACCACCGCGAAGCCGCGGCCCTGTTCGCCGGCACGCGCGGCCTCGACCGCGGCGTTCAGCGCCAGGATGTTGGTCTGGAACGCGATGCCGTCGATCACCGAGATGATGTCGGCGATGCGGCGCGAGGACTGCTCGATGTCGCGCATGGTGGTGACCACCTGGCCGACGATCTCTCCACCCTGCGAGGCGACCGAGGCGGCGCCGTTGGCCAGCTGGTTGGCCTGGCGGGCGTGCTCGGCGTTCTGCTTGACGGTGGAGGTCAGCTCCTCCATCGAGGCGGCGGTCTCCTCCAGGTTCGCCGCCTGCTGCTCGGTGCGGCGCGACAGGTCGGAGTTGCCCGAGGCGATCTCGGTGGAGGCGGTGTTGATCGCCGAGGAAGCCTGGTGGATGCGGCCGACGATGTCGGCCAGCTGGGCCACGGTCGCGTTGGCATCGTCGCGCATCCGCGCGAACACGCCGCGGAACTCGCCGTCCATGCGCACCGTCAGGTCGCCCTCGGCGATCGCCTGCAGCACCGCCGAGACCTCGGCCAGGTTGCCGTCGGTGGTCTGCATCAGCCGGTTGAGGCCCTCCACCATCTCGCGGAAGTCGTACTCGAAGCGCGCGGTGTCGCCACGCACGGCGAAGTCGCCGTCGCCGGCCGCCCCCACCAGGCGGCGGATCTCGCCGTTGATCGCCCGCAGGTTGGCCTTGACGGCGTCCATGGTCTCGCTCAGCACCGCCTTCTCGCCCGGCAGCCGGTCCATGTCCTCGGACAGATCGCCGACCGCATATCGGCCCATGATCTGCGCCAGCCGCATCTTCACGCCGATGTGCGAGGCGACCAGCGCGTTGGTGTCGTGGACCATCCGGCCGTAGTCGCCGGGGAAGGCGGCCTCGTCCATCCGGTAGCTGATCTGGCCCTCGTCGTGGCGCAGCGCCATCTCGGTCTGCGCGCGCATCACCGCCTGCAGCTGCGCCTGCATCCTGCGCATGCTCTCGAGCAGGCGCCCGGTCTCGTCCCGGGCGCCGGCCTCGATCGTGTTGTCGAGCCGGCCTTCGGCGATGGCGTTGGCCACGCGGGTCGCCTCGCCCAGCGGGCGCGCGATCATGCGGGTGATCACCCAGCCGGCGGCGCCAGCCAGCAGCGACAGCAGTGCCAGCGCAGCCAGCATCGCGGTGACGGTGGAAGCATGCGCCGCATTGGCGTGCCCCATTTCCTCTTCCATGTGGGAGACGTTGAAGTCCTTCAGCACCAGGATGGCCTCGAACAGGTCACGGCGAATCGGCCGCGAGCGGTCGCCGGAAATCTGTTCGGCCAGAGCCCTGTCTCCGGCGCGGAGCGCGTCGCCCATGTCGCTGTTGGCGAGCAGGTACTGGTCGAGCAGGTCCTCGACCTCGGCGTGCAGCGCTTCCTCCTCGCCGGCGGTCATGGTCTTCAGGTAGGCGGCGTGGGCAGTGGCGATCGCCTCGCGTACGCCGTCCATGCGCTTGAAGTAGTCGGCCACCGCGTCGGGGTCGTCGGCACGGGCCAGCTGCGCCAGCTCGTAGGTGCGCAGTTCGCCCAGTTGCGCGCGCAGCTCGCCGAGCTGGTACACCGCCGGCACCCAGCTGGTTTCCAGGTCTTCGAGCAGTGTCTGCGATACCTGCATCCGCACCAGCGCGAAAGCGCCGAGGGCTACGGTCATCAGCGTGGTGAGGGTGAATGCGACGCCGAGCTTGCGGGCGAGGGAAAGGTTCTGGAACCAGCGCATGGGACTCTCCGGAGCGGTTGTTCGCGAACCCTTGCGCGGTACGCGAGTGCCAGGCGGATGCCCGGTACGCCACGGTTATCGACAGCGCGGCCTTGCGCTTTAAGTCGGCCCGACGAACGGTAGCGGAACGTTCAGCGTCGGACCGCCGCCAGCGACCGTGCCGTCGGCGCTTCCCTGTCCCGTGAGCGAGCTTCGGCCGCCCGCGTCAAGCGCGCACGCGAAGCGATGCTCGCCGTGTCCAGGCGCAGCGGCGCGATTCGCCACCGCTAACGCGAGCGCGCGCCGCCCCGAGGACGGCGGCGGCGGGCGGTCGATCGCTGCGAGACGCGCGCCTGCGGCGCGCGGCGTGGTCAGAAGCTGAACTGGGTCCGCATCTCGACGATGTCGGGGTCGGCGGTGGCGGTGCCGCGCTCGGCCCTCACATCGATGTAGTTGAGCTGGAACTTGAAGTGCTTGCCGAGGTACCAGTTGGCGCCGAGGGTGCGGTTGCGCTGGCTTCCGCCGGCGATGTCGCCGTCGTCGAGATCGAGGTGGCTGTAGCGCGCCAGCAGTTCCAGTGCGCCGAGGCGGCCGGTCGGCTTCGGGTTCGACGCCCCGCCGCCGCTGTAGCCGCGCGATTCTCCCGTCAGCACCCAGCTGGCGAACACGTAGTAGCCGTCGGTCGAGTAGGTGGGCAGCGCGCCCTCGAGGCTGGTCGACTGCCGCAGGTACTCGCCCTGCACCGACCATGGCCCGGCGATCCAGAGCAGTTCAAGGCCCTGGCGGTCGATCGCGTCGACGCCCGGCAGTGCGCCGGAGTCGACCAGCCGCACCGAGGTCAGCGCGGCTTCCGGCTTCGCGCGCCAGCGCACGCTCGCGGGCATCCGCGCGCCATCCTCGCCGATGCGCGAATCGGGGGTTTCCCGGGTCGCCGAGGCGCCCAGGTGCAGCACCCGGCCGGGCTCGCGCAGCGGCACCCAGGCACCGCGCACCGACGCGGTGCGGCCGGCGTTGCCGCCCTGCAGGTCGCCGCGGTAGTAGCCTGCGTTGAACACCGCATGGGGGCGGTCCAGGGTCCAGTCCAGGCCGATCCGGCGGCCCTGGTAGAACGCCTGCGTCGCCAGCGAATTCTCCAGGAACGCGGAATGGCGGGTGGCGGTATTGCCTTCGAAGCCGAGCGGCACCTTGCTCTGGCCGAGCCGCAGCTTGCCCAGATCGCGACCGGCGAACGCGCTGGTCTCGAGCTTGAGCCCCACGTCCATCCAGGTCCGGGACTCGAAATCGAAGCCGGCGCCCAGCTCGTACACGCCCTTGCGTTTCAGGGCCAGGCCGAACTCCTTCCGGCGCCAGGCATGCGCGTCGTCGAAGGCGGCGGAGCCGTCATCGTCGCCGGAGAAGCCGTTGTAGTCGTAGGCGACGTTGCCCGTCGCGGACAGTTCGGTGCCGTCGGCGAAGGTCGCCGCGGGCGGCCAGACACGCGCGCCGGGAGCGCCGGCGTCGGCGGCCGCGAGTGCGGGCCCGGACAGCATCGCCGCGGCGATACCCATGGCAAGCAGGGATTTCATGGCAAGTCCTGTGTTGAAGGAGCGGCCGTGCACCCGAAGGCGCGCCGGCGACAGAAGGGAGGGGGGGGGGGAGACGTCAGGCCGCCTGCGGCATGCGCTGCGCGCGGACCAGGCCGCCGACGTCGACGATCAGCGCGACCCGGCCATCGCCGAGGATGGTGGCGCCGGAGACGCCGTGCACGCGGCGGTAGTTGTGTTCGATGCTCTTGACCACGACCTGTTGCTGGCCGACCAGTTCGTCGACCTCCAGCGCGATCTTCTGGCCATCGCCCTCGACGACCACCACCAGCGGCTCGGCATCGCCACCGGCGCCGTAGCCGTAGACCTCGGCCAGCGACACCAGCGGCAGGTACTCTCCGCGGACCTGGAGCACGCGGCCGCTGCCGGCCACGGTGCGCACGTCGGCCTGGCCCGGCTGCAGCGCTTCGAGCACGTGGGTGAGCGGCAGGATCAGCACCTCGCCGCCGGCGGTCACGCTCATGCCGTCGAGGATCGCCAGGGTGAGCGGCAGGCGGATCACCACGCGGGTGCCGCTGCCCTGCCTGCTGTGCAGCTCGACCTCCCCGCCCAGGCCCTGGATGTTGCGCCGGACCACGTCCATGCCGACGCCGCGGCCCGACAGGTCGGTGACCTCGTCGTTGGTGGAGAAGCCCGGCTGGAACACCAGGTCCCAGACCTGGGCGTCGGTGGGGTTCTCGGGCACCGGAAGCCCGCGCTCCAGCGCCTTGGCCAGGATCCGTTCGCGGTTGAGCCCGCGCCCGTCGTCGGATACTTCGATCACGATATGCCCGCCCTGGTGCGAGGCGGCGAGGGTGATGGTGCCGGTTTCCGGCTTGCCGCCGGCGCTGCGGGTCGCGGGATCCTCGAGGCCGTGGTCGATCGCGTTGCGCACCAGGTGCACCAGCGGATCGGCGACCTTCTCGATCAGGCCCTTGTCCAGCTCGGTGCCTTCGCCGATGGTCCGCAGCAGCACCTGCTTGCCGAGCCGCGCGGACAGGTCGCGGACCAGCCGCGGGAAGCGGCGGAACACGGCATCGACCGGGAGCATGCGCACGCCGATGACCGCTTCCTGGAGGTCGCGGGTGTTGCGCTCGAGTTGCTCGAGCCCGGTGAACAGGCGCTCGGCCAGGGCGGGATCGACGCTGGAACTGGCCTGCTTGAGCATGGCCTGGGTGATCACCAGCTCGCCGACCAGGTTGATCAGCGCGTCGATCTTGTCGACGCTCACCCGTACCGAGCTCTCCCCGGATTCGGAGATCGAATGCACCTTGGCTCCAGCCGGTGCGGGGCTGCCGTCCGCGGCGGGCGGGAGTGCCGCCGTCACCGGCTGGATATCCAGCTCGCATTCGTCCTCGACCCAGGAGAACACCTCGTCCACGGCCGCGCGCGGCACCCGGGCCAGCAGGCCCAGGTCCCAGGCCAGGCAGGCCTCCAGCGGGTCGAGCTGGGCGAAGTCGGGCAACCGGTCCAGCCTGGCGGCGACCTCGAGCGGCCCGAGATGCGCGAGCTCGCGCAGGATCCGCAGCGGATCGTTGCCGCTCATGAACAGCGAAGGCGCCGGCGCGAACCCGATCCGCCAACCTTCGGGCCCGGCGTTGGCGGGCTCGTCCGCGGCCGCTGCCGCGGCCGCGCCGGGCTCGGCGCCGAGCACCGCTTCCAGGCGCGCGCGCGCGGCCTGCACGTCCTGCGCGTCGGCAGGGCGGCCGTGTTCGGCCTCGGCGAGCAGGGCGCGCAGCACGTCGACCGATCCGAGGATCGCGTCGAGCGCCGCGCGGGTCGCCTCGCGGCGCCCGCCGCGGATGTCGTCGAGCAGGGTCTCGAGCAGGTGGGTCAGGCCCGCCATGCCCTCGAAGCCGAAGGTGGCCGCGCCGCCCTTGATCGAGTGCGCGGCGCGGAACACCGAATTGACCAGCTCGGCATCGCGGTTGCCGGCGTCGATCGCCAGCAGGGCCGCCTCCATCGCATCGAGGCCTTCGTGGCTCTCCTCGAAGAAGGTGGCGTGGAAGCGTTGCAGATCCATGTTCATGGCCGCGATCCGGTAGTCGATTGGCTGCGCAGGCGGATCAGCTCACGACCTTGCGGACCGTGGCGACCAGCTGCTCGGGGTCGAAGGGCTTGACCAGCCATCCGGTGGCGCCGGCGGCCTTGCCGTCGGCCTTCTTGTCCGCGCCCGACTCGGTGGTCAGCATCAGCAGCGGGGTGAACTTGTAGGCCGGCAGCTGGCGCAATTCGCGGATCAGCGAGATGCCGTCCATGTTCGGCATGTTCACGTCGGTGATCACCGCGTTGAAGCTGCCGCCCTGGGCGCGTCCCAGCGCCACCCTGCCGTCCTCGGCCTCCTCCACGGCGAAGCCGGCCGTGGTGAGCGCGAACGACACCATCTGCCGCATCGAGGCCGAATCGTCCACTACCAGAATGCGAGCGCTCATGCGGCGTCCTCCACGGGGTCTTTCGCAGGTTGTTGATTGGGGCCCAGCCCGAACTGTTCGCCCAGGCCGAGGAGGCGGATCGCGTCGTGCAGCGTCTGGCTGCACCCGTCCAGCTCGGTGCGCAGCCCGGCCTCGGCGCGGCTGCGCACCAGCGCGCACAGGACCTGCACGCCGGCGGTGTGGACGCGCGTCACCCGGCTGCCGTCCAGCAGCAACGTACGCTGCTCGTCCAGGCAGGGTGCCAGGCGGTCTTTCAGCTCGGTGCAGGACTCGATTCCGAGGTCCTCGCCCAGGGGCACAGCGCTCATCGAAACTCCACAACGGATGGCTCGATCCTGTTTAACGGCCCGCAAGCGGGGTTCTTTAGGCGCGCGGGCCGGATCACACCTGCGCACCTAGCAGGCGCGAGGCGTCGAGCAGGATCAGCAGCCGGCCGGCCTGGCGGGCGATGCCCCGGAAGCGGTCGTCGCCGGTCCGGCCGACGCGCACGTGATCGGGCGGCTCGATCTGGTGCTCCCCCAGGCGGGTGACGTCCTCGACCGCGGACACGCGCAGCCCGAGCACTTCGCCGGATTCCTCCAGCACCACGATGCGCACGGCAGGGCCGTCCTCCACCGCCACCTGGTCCAGGTGCACCCCCAGGTCGATCACCGGCACCACCTGGCCGCGCAGGTTCATCACCCCGGCCATCGCCGCGGTGGCGCCGCGCATCGGCAGCAGCGGGGCCGGCAGGACCACCTCGCGGATCTTCAGCAGCTCCAGCGCATAGACCTGGGCGCCGCAGCGCAGCCGCAGCCAGCGCGTGGTGCGGTCGCCGGCACGGCGCCGGCGCTCGCCCTCGTTGGTGTCGGCATCGCGGCCGGAATGCTCCACCTGGGCGAAGGCCGGCTCGGGGCGCGGCGCAGGTGCCGGCGCAGGCAGCGGCGTCGGCCTGGCGGCCGGGACCGGCTGCGGGGCGGGCGTCGGCACCGCTTCGGGCACCGGATTGGAGAGCAGCAGGTCGACGTAGGCGTCGACGGCGGGCAGGGCGTTCATGCGGCCTGCTCCAGGCGCTGCGGCTGGCCGGCCAGGATCCAGTCGAGCGCACGCGCATAGGCGCCGAGCGCGCGACCCGGATGGGCCGGCGCGCCGGGCTGCTGGGCGAGGAGGTCGGCATTGCACAGCTGGGTATCGATCGGGACCGCCTCGCCCCAGGCGCGGTCGCGATAGTCGTCCTGGATCTGCCGCAGGGTCTCGCGGCCGGCGCGGGTGCGGCGGTCGAACATGGTCGGCAGCACCGCCACCGGCAGGAGCCGGCCGCGCGAGCGCTCGATCATTTCCCCGGTGCGGCACATGCCGGCCAGGCCGTGCAGCGCCAGCGGCTCGGTCTGGGTCGGCACGATCAGGCGGTCGGCCGCGGCCAGCGCGTTGACCATCAACAGGCCCAGGGTGGGCGGGCAGTCGAGCAGCACGTAGTCGTGGCCGCCGGTGTGGCGCGACAGCGCCTGCGACAGCGCCAGCCCCAGCCCGGGCTGATTGGCGCTGCGCCGCTCCAGGGTGGCCAGTGCGGTTTGCGCGCACACGAAGTCCAGTCCTTCGAGCGGGCTCGGCCTGGCCAGCTCCGAGAGCGGCAGCGGCGGCGCCGAGAAGAGCTCGAGCACCCCGGGCGGCTGCGGCTCCGCAGGGACGCCGAAGGCGCGGGTCAGCGAGCCGTGGGGGTCGAGGTCCACCAGCAGCACGCGCTGCCCCAGCAGCGCCAGGCCACGGCCCAGCGCCAGGGTGGTGGTGGTCTTGCCCACGCCGCCTTTCTGGTTGGCGATCGCCCAGACTTGCATCATCCTGCTCCTGTGTCCGTGGCCGTGCCGGGTTCGGCGCGGGTGGGTGCCCGGGCATGGGCGCTGGCCACCGCCGGTTCCTCGGGCACCGGCACGATGCCGTCCCCGGTCGCCTCGGGCGCCGCCAGCACCATCAGCACCACCCGGCGGTTGCGGTTGCGCCCTGCCTCCGTGGCGTTGTCGGCGCGTGGCCGGTACTCCCCATAGCCCACCATGACCAGCCGCTGCGGGGCGATCCGTTCGCGCACGAACAGGTGCACCACGCTGGCGGCGCGGGCGGCCGACAGCTCCCAGTTGGAGGGGAACTGCAGGGTGTTGATCGGGCGGTCGTCGGTGTAGCCCTCGACCCGTACCGCATTGGGGACGTCGCGCAGCAACCGGGCCAGGGTGGACAGCAGCTGCTGGGCGCTCCCGGCGAGCGAGGCCGAACCGGTGGCGAACAGGATGTCGCTGTTGATCTCGACCTCGAGCCACAGCTCGGCGCGGTGGATGGTGATCAGCTTGGCGTCGACCAGGGGCGCCAGCGCATCGTGCAGCTGCGCGGCGATGTCGTCGAGCTGCTGACGCGCCTCGGCCAGCGCGCGGCCGTCCGCGTCGCGGTTCTCCCGGTCGACGCGCATCTGCGAAGCCAGCGACGGCAGCAGCGGCGAGTCCAGTACCGGCGACGGCCGGGTGGCACCGGGACCGGCCTGTAGCGGCGACGGCGGGCCGGCGTCGGGCTCCATGACCTGGTGGTCGCCGGGCTGGACCGGGCTGACCGAGCGCGGCTGCCCGCTGAACGCGATCGCCAGCGAATCGGATAGCACCCGGTACTTGCCCTCGTTGAGCGACGAGATCGCGTACATCACCACGAAGAACGCCAGCAGCAGCGTCATCAGATCGGCATAGGGAATCGCCCATGCCTCGTGGTTGCCGTGCTCCTCGTGCTTCTTGCGGCGTGCCATCCCAATCGTCCGGTGTCAGTGCAGGAAGCCGGCCAGCTTGGCCTCGATGTTGCGCGGGTTCTCGCCCTGCGCGATCGCGATCAGCCCCTCGATGATCATTTCGCGCTCGCCGCTGCGGCGGCCGATCACGCTCTTGAGCTTGGCGGCGATCGGCAGGAAGAACAGATTGGCCGAGGCGATGCCGTAGATCGTCGCGGTGAAGGCGGCCGCGATGCCGTGGCCGAGCTTGCTCGGGTCGGCCAGGTTCTTCATCACCGCGATCAGCCCGAACACCGCGCCGACGATGCCCAGGGTCGGGGCGTAGATGCCCATGCCCTCGAACACCTTCGCCGCCGCCAGGTCCTTGTGCTCCTCGCCCTCAAGCTCGATCTCCAGCATGTGCCGGATCGCCTCCGGCTCGAGGCCGTCGACCAGCATCTGCAGCCCCTTCTTCAGGAACGGATCGCTCTGCTCGGCGACGTGGCCCTCCAGCCCCAGCAGGCCCTGCCGCCGCGCCACGTTGCTCCATTCGAGCAGCTGCGCCACCAGCGCCTCGCGGTCGGCCACCGGCGGCTGCACGGTCCAGCGCACGATCCGCAGCGCGCGCTTGAACACCTGCGGCGGGGTGTGGATGAAGATCGCCGCGGTGGTGCCGATGATGACGATCACGAACGCCGCCGCGGACCACAGCGAGGACAGCCCGGCGCCCTTGAGCACGCTGCCGCCAAGCAGCGCGCCGATGGCCAGCAGGATTCCGACTACGCTGAGGATGTCCATGGCTGCGGTATCGGCCGGAAGGGCCCGGTCTTGAGTCGGTGAAGGGGGGAGGACCGGGCCGCGACGGCCCCGGCCGGGGCCTGTCCGCGCGGTTCCGCTAGCGGCTGCGCAAGCCGTCGACGTCGAGGATCAGCGCCATCCGGCCGTCGCCGATCAGGGTCGCACCGGCATAGCCGGGGAGCCCGCGCAGCGAACGCGGCAGCGGCTTGATCACCACCTCCTCGCGGCCCTGCACCGCATCGACGATCAGCCCGAAGCGGCTGTCGCCCATCTGCAGCACCACCACCGTCAGCAGCGGCGCGTCCAGCGGCGGCAGCCCGAGCCAGCCGCGCAGGTCGACCAGCGACAGCGCGTGCGAGCGGCGGTCCAGCACCGCGCGGCCGTCGAACCAGCTGACCGAGCCGGCCGGCGCGTGCAGCACCTCCTGCACCCGCGCCAGCGGCAGCGCGTAGGCGACCTCGCCGGTCTGCACCAGCAGGGTGGGCAGGATCGCCAGGGTCAGCGGCACCCGGATCGAGAAGCGGCTGCCGCGACCGAGCTCGGAATGGATCTGGATCTGGCCGCTGAGTTCGCGGATGCGCGACTGCACCACGTCCATGCCGACGCCGCGGCCGGAGATGTCGGTGACCTCGGCCTTGGTCGAGAAGCCGGGCAGGAAGATCAGCTGCAGGCATTCGTCGGCGCTCAGCCGCGCGGCGGCCTCGCCGTCGATGAGGCCCTTCTCGCGGGCCTTCACCCGCAGCCGCTCGGCGTCGATGCCGGCGCCGTCGTCCTGCACCTCGATGCCGACGTAGTCGCCCTCCTGCTGCGCCATCAGCCGCACCCGGCCCGCACGCGGCTTGCCGGTGGCCTCGCGCAATTCCGGCTGCTCGATGCCGTGGTCGATGGCGTTGCGGACCAGGTGCACCAGCGGATCGGCCAGCGCCTCGACCAGATTGCGGTCCAGTTCGGTCTCGGCGCCCACCAGCTCCAGTTCGACCTCCTTGTGCAGCGACCGGGCGACGTCGCGCGCGACCTTGGGAAAGCGCGAGAACACCTTGCCCACCGGCTGCATGCGGGTGCGCATGACCGCGGTCTGGAGCCTGGCGGTGGCCACGTCGAGCGAACCGACCGCGCGGTCCAGCTCCTCGTCGCGCAGCCTGGCGCGGATGATCTTCAGCCGGTTGCGGGCCAGCACCATTTCGCCGATCAGGTTGACGATGGCGTCGAGGCGCCGGGTTTCCACGCGCACCGTCTGGTCGCCGTCGGCGGCCGCCGGGCGCGGCGCGGCTGGCGCCGGTGCCGGTGCCGGCGCGCGGGCGGGGGTGGCGGCAGGGGCAGGGGCGGGAGCGACGGCGGCGCCGGGTGCCGCGCCGCCGTGCAGCTGGTCGAGCAGCGCCTCGAATTCGTCGTCGTCGATCATCCCGCAGGGGGCCGGCGCCGGCGCGGGCCTCGGGCCGGCGCCGGGGCTCCCCTGCAGCTGGTCGAGCAGCGCCTCGAACTCGTCGTCGGTAATCGCCTCGCCGCTCGCCGGCGCCGCCGCGGCCGACGCGGGTTGTGGCGCCGGCGCCTGGTCGAGGCCGAACTGGGCGATCAGCGCCGGGGGCGCGTGCTGGGGGGGCTCGCCGGCGGAGACCGCATCGAGCATCGCCTGCAGCCAGTCGATCGACTGCTGGGCGGCGTCGAAGTGGCGCTCCTGCAGGCGCGCCTTGTCGCTGCGCACCGCGCCGAGGGTTTCCTCGGCGGCGTGGCACAGTTCCACCACCGCTTCGATGCCGAGGAAGCCGGCGCCGCCCTTCAGGGTATGGAAGGCGCGAAACACGGCGTTGAGCTGTTCGCGGTCGCCCGGATCCTGCTCGAGCGCAACGAGCTGTTCGCCCAGCCGGTCGAGCAGCTCGCGCGCCTCGACGATGAAGTCCGCGGCGATGTCCGGGGAGATCGCGCCCATGGCTACAGCCCCAGGCCCGAGAGGAGTTCGTCGGCGTCGTCCTGGCTCACGCCGTGGCGATCCACGCCGGGCAGCGCCGGGCCGCTGGCGCGGGTGGGGTCCCCGTCCGGCTTGGGCGGCAGGCCGAGCGCACCGAAACCTTCGTGCACCCGGCGCACGATCGAGGCGACGCGGCGGATGATCTGCCCGGTCAGGTCCTGGTAGCTCTGCGCCAGCGCCATCTCGCCCAGCTGCCCGCGGATCTGGGTCACCAGGGCCTCCTGGGCGGGGGCCAGGCCGGTCTGGCGCAGCTGCTCGACCAGGCCGCGGCAGGCCTCGGTGAGATCGAGGGTACGGTGGCTGGCCAGTTCGGTCATCGCCACCACGTGGTCGAGGCGAGCGCAGGCGTCGTCGAGTTCGCCGGCGGTGGCGGCACCGGCCGCCGGCAGCTCGCCGAGCGCCTCGTCCAGCTCCCGGGCCAACCGCCCCAGGCCGCGCACCAGCGGTCGCGCGCGCGCCTTGGCGAGCGTGTCCACCTCGCGGCGCCACGCGGCCTCGTCGCCGTTCTCCAGCGCCTCCAGCGCCACCCTGAGCCGCTCGATCAGCGCGGCGTGTTCGTTGACGGTCTCCATCACGCGGTCGCCGCCAGCCGTTCGAAGATCTTCGACAGCTTCTCTTCCAGGGTCTGCGCGGTGAACGGCTTGATGATGTAGCCGTTCACGCCGCACTGCGCCGCCTCGATGATCTGCTCTCGCTTGGCCTCGGCGGTCACCATCAGCACCGGCAGGCTGCGCAGCGATTCGTCGGCGCGGATCGCGCGCAGCAGGTCGATGCCGGTCATGCCCGGCATGTTCCAGTCGGTGACCACGAAATCGAACGGTGCCTGGCGCAGCGCCGCCAGCGCGCTGTGCCCGTCCTCGGCCTCGGCGGTATTGGTGAAGCCGAGATCGCCGAGCAGGTTGCGGATGATCCGGCGCATCGTCGAGAAATCGTCGACGATCATGATGCGCATGTTCTTGTTCACTTGGGGACTCCAGTACTTGAAAGAGGGGCGGGGAGGTCAGTCGTCGCCTTCGAGGCCGGCGTCGGCGGCCTCGAACGCCTTGAGGCGCCCGCGCAGCCGCAGCACCGCCTGGCCGTGGATCTGGCAGACCCGCGACTCGCTCACTCCGAGCACCGCGCCGATCTCCTTGAGGTTCATTTCCTGCTCGTAGTACAGCGACAGGACCAGCTGCTCGCGCTCGGGCAGCTGCCCGATCGCGCCGGCCAGCTCGCGGCCGAACTCGCTGCGTTCCAGGGTCTGCTCCGGGGTCGGTCCGCCGCGGGCGCAGGTCTCGACCTCGCCGTGATCGTCGATATGCGAGTCCAGGCTCAGCACCTGTCCGCGCGCCGCGTTCTCAAGCAGCCGCAGGTAGTCCGGCAGCGGCATCTCCATGCGCGAGGCGACTTCCTGCGCGCTGGCGGCGCGGCCGGTTTCCTGTTCGATCCTGCGCACCGCCGAGGCCGCCTCGCGGGCGCGGCGATGCACCGAGCGCGGCACCCAGTCGCCGCGGCGGATCTCGTCGATCATCGAGCCGCGGATGCGGATCGATGCGTAGGTCTCGAACGAGGCGCCCTGGTCGGCATCGTAGCTGCGCGAGGCCTCGATCAGGCCGATCATGCCCGCCTGGATCAGGTCGTCGACCTCGACGCTGGCCGGCAGCCGAGCCGCGAGATGGTGGGCGATGCGCCGCACCAGTTCCGAATGGCTGGCGACGTACTCGCCGGCGGTGGCGCGTTGGACTTCTTTGTACTGTCGGGCGGCGACATTCATGCCGGTGCTCCCTGCCTGATCATGCGTTCGACGAAGAATTCGACGTTCCCGCGCGGTGCCGCCGGCGCCTGCCAGCGGGCGGCGCGGCGGGCGATTTCGCTCAGCGCGCGCGCGGACGGACTTGCGGGGTAGGCGCGGACCACCGCCTGCTGGCGCTGCACCGCCAGGCGCAGCCAGTCGCACTGCGGCACCGCGCCGAGATAGTTCAGCGACACGTCGCCGATGAAGCGCTCGCAGACCCGCGACAGCTTGTCGTACAGGCCGCGGCCCTCGTTCTGGCTGCGCACCATGTTGGCGATCACCTGGACCCGGTTGACGCCCCGCTCGCGCGACAGCACCTTGATCAGGGCGTAGGCATCGGTGATCGAAGCCGGCTCGTCGCAGACCACGATCGCGGCGTCCTGCGCCGCCTGGCAGAAGGTCAGCACGCTGTCGGTGATGCCGGCGGCGGTGTCGACCACCATCACGTCGAGATCGCGCTCGAGGTCGCTGAACACGTTGACCAGGCCGACGTGCTCGGCCGGGTGCAGCTCGGCCATGTGCCGGCGCCCGGAGGCGGCGGGCACCACCAGCAGCCCCGCCGGGCCTTCGATCAGGACCTCCTCCAGGGTGCAGCGGCCGGCGACCAGGTCGGCCAGGGTGTACCGGGGCGAGAGCCCCAGCAGCACGTCGACATTGGCCAGGCCGAGGTCGGCGTCGAGCAGCAGGGTGCGCTTGCCGAGTTCGGCGAGCGCCACGGCCAGATTGACCGAGACATTGGTCTTGCCCACGCCGCCCTTGCCGCCGGTCACCGCGAGGGTGCGGATCGGCTGCATGGCGGGCACGGGGGACAGGCGGGACTCAGGCGACGGCATGGTCGAGCTCCGGGGTATTGGGCCGGTCGGCGGCGCGGCGAAGGTCTTCCAGCCGCAGCACCAGATGGGCGGCGTTGGCGCGATGCAGATCCCCGGGCACCTGCTGCCCGTCGGTGATCCAGGTCAGGGGCAGCTCGTGGTCGACCACGGTCGACAAGGCACTGCCCAGCCTCCCGGTCTCGTCGAGCTTGGTGAGCACCACGCCCTGCGGCCTGGCGCCCTGGAACCGGCGCACCACCTCGTCGAGGTCGGCGTGATGCGAATTGGCCGGCAGTACCAGCAGGGTGCGGACCTGGCGCGCGGCGCGCAGCCAGTTGAGCTGTCCGGCCAGGGCGCGGTCGCGCTGGCTGAGCCCGGCGGTGTCCACCAGCACCAGCCGGTAGTCCTGCAGGCGCTGGAGCAACTGCAGCAGCGAGGCCTCGCTGTCGGCCTCGTGCACGGCGATGCCGAGCTGGCGGCCGTAGCTGTAGAGCTGCTCGCGCCCGCCGATGCGGGTCGTGTCGGTGGTCACCAGGGCGACGTCGCGGGCCTGGTGCTGGGAAGCGTAGAGCGCCGCGAGCTTGGCGATGGTGGTGGTCTTGCCGGCGCCGGTGGGGCCCACCAGGGCGATCACTCCGGCCTCGTGCAGCGGATCGACCGGGCAGATCGGCAGGCGCTTGGAGATCAGCCCGAGCATCAGCCCGCGGCCGCGATGGGCCTCGGTATCGGCCGGAATCTGCAAGGCCACGTCGCGGGTGATGCCGGCGTCGAAGCCGTAGTCGTCCATCAGCTCCATGGCCTGGGCGCGCACCGGCGAGCCGCGCAGCCGTTCGTCGGTCAGGCGCGCCATCTCGCGCTCGATCATCTGCCGCATCTGCGACAGCTCGTTGCGCATCTCCATCAGCTGTTCGTCGCTGGCGGCCGTTACCGGCGCGGGTGCGGGAGCGACGGCCGGCGCCGGCGCGGCGGCCTCGGCGGACGCCCGAGCCGGCCTCTCCGCGGCGGCGGGAACCTGCGGGAAGTCCGCGGCCGCGGCTGCCGGCGCATGCGCGGCGGCGAGCGCGGCGGCGAATTCGGGCGCCGGATCGACGGCGCGGGGCGGCGCCGGCGGCCGGGCAGGGCGCGCCACCGGCTCGGTGGCCGGCGCCGCTTCCCTGGCGCGCAGCGCGGCGAAGGCGTCGGCCGGCGGCGCCTCGGGAACCGGGAACACCGCCCGCTGCGGGGCCGCGGCCGGCGGCGCGGCCGGCTCGCTGCGCGCCGCGTCGAGCGCCCGCTGCACCAGCGCCTCGTCGTAGTTGCTGGCGGCGACGATCTCGACCCCGTCGTCGGTGCGGCGGTTGGACAGGATCACCGCATCCGGGCCGTGCTCGGCCCGCACCATCTGCAGGGCGGTGCGCATGTCGTGGGCGACGAAGCGTTTGATCTTCATGGTCTGGGGCCGTGATTGGGGATTGGTGCGTGGTGATCCGTAGCGGCTGCGTCCCGGCAGGGTCGCCGCGTGCGCGCACGCTGTTCGTCCGGTTCTTGGAATTTCATTCGTCGCTCCGTCTTGCTTCTCTTGCGAATCGCCAGTCACGAATCACCAACTCCGGCTGTCAGCTGATCGTCCCGACCAGCTTCAGCCGCTTGTCCTCGGGCACTTCCGTGTAGGCCAGCACCGAGAGCGAGGGCACGCTGTGGCGGACCAGCCGCGCCAGCGCGGCTCGGACCGTGCCTGGCACCAGCACCACCGCCGGTTCGTTGCTGGCTTCCTGCCGGCCCGCGCAATCGGCCAGGCTCTGCTGCAGCCGTTCCGCCAGGCCAGGTTCCAGCGCGGCGCCCGAGCCCTGCGCGGAATCCTGCAAGACCCGTTCCAGCGCCGGCGCCAGGGTGAAGACCGGCAGCTCGGGCGACATGCCCGCGATCTCCTGGACGATGAAGCGGCCCAGTGCGGTGCGCACCGCAGCGGTGAGCTGCGCCGGTTCCTGGCCCTGCGCGGCGTGCTCCACCAGCGATTCGACGATCCGGCGCAGCTGCCGCAGCGGAATGCGCTCGACCAGCAGGTTCTGCAGCACCCGCACCACCACCGAGAGCGGCAGCGCCTTCGGGGTGAGGTCTTCGACCAGCTTCGGCGCGCTCTTGGCCAGGGTCGCCAGCAGCTGCTGCACCTCCTCGTGGCCGAGCAGCTCCGGAGCCTGCTCGCGCACCAGGTGCGAGAGATGGGTCGCCATCACGGTGGCAGGATCGACCACCGTGTAGCCGAGCGACTCGGCGTGGCTGCGCTGGTGCGGCTGGATCCACACCGCATCCAGGCCGAACGCCGGGTCCTTGCCGGGCACGCCCTCGATGGCGCCGAACGCCCCGCCCGGGTCGAGCGCCAGCAGGCGGTCGGGATGGACCTCGGCGGTGGCCACCGGCACCCCGTGCACCAGCAGGCGGTAGCCGGACGGCGGCAGTTCGAGGTTGTCGCGGATGTGGACCGGCGGGATCAGGAAACCGATGTCCTGGGTGAGCTTGCGCCGCACCGCCTTGATCCGCGCCATCAGTTCGCCGCCCTGGGCCTTGTCGACCAGGGGGATCAGCCGGTAGCCCACCTCCAGGCCCAGCGGGTCCACGGGCCGCAGTTCGTCCCAGCCCAGCTCGGCGGGCCCGGACTGGTCGGGCGCAGGCAGCGCCGGATCGTTGGCGGCCTGTTCGGCGTCGAGTGCCCGGCGCCGCATCTTCCAGGCCGCGTAGCCGGTGATCGCGGCGAGCGTCAGGAAAGCGACGTTGGGCATGCCCGGCACCACCCCGACCACGAACAGGATGCCTGCCGCGATCGCCAGCGCGCGGTACTGGCCGAACACCTGGCCGGTCATGGCGCCGCCCATGTCCTCGCTGCGGGAGGCGCGCGTGACCAGCAGCGCCACCGCCGAGGACACCAGCAGCGCCGGCAGCTGTGCCACCAGGCCGTCGCCGATCGAGAGCAGCACGTAGGTGGAGGCCGCATCCGAGGCGGACATGCCGTGGCTCATCACGCCGATCGCGACGCCCCCGATCAGGTTGATGAACAGGATCAGGATGCCGGCGATGGCGTCGCCCCGCACGAACTTGCTCGCGCCGTCCATCGCGCCGTAGAAGTCGGCCTCCTGACGGACCTCCTCGCGGCGCGCCTTGGCCTCGTCGCGGGTGAGCATGCCGGCGTTGAGGTCGGCGTCGATCGCCATCTGCTTGCCGGGCATCGCGTCGAGGATGAAGCGCGCGGTCACCTCGGAGACGCGCCCGGCGCCCTTGGTCACCACCACGAAGTTGATGATGGTGAGGATCGCGAACACCACCAGCCCGACCGCGTAGTCGCCGCCGATCACGAACTCGCCGAAAGCCTCGATCACGTGGCCGGCCGCGGCGCTGCCCTCGTGGCCGTTGAGCAGGATCACCCGCGTCGAGGCGACGTTGAGCGCCAGCCGCAGCATCGTGGTCACCAACAGCACGATCGGGAAGATGCTGAAGTCCAGCGGCCGCTTGACGTTGATCACCGCCAGCAGCACCACCAGCGACAGCGCGATGTTGAAGCTGAACAACGCATCGAGCACCGGAGTCGCCAACGGCACCACGATCATCGCCAGCAGCGCCAGCACCAGCAGCGGCGCGCCCAGGCCCTGGCGCAGCAGGGTGAGAACGCGCTGGGCATTCATCGGCGAGGCGGCGGCGCTCATCGCGCGGCTCCGCCGTGCTCGTCGACATCGACCTCGCTCAGCCGCGGCTGCGGGCCGGTACCTGGGCGCCAGCTGCGCAGCTGGTAGACGTAGGACAGCACCTGGGCGACGGCGGCGTACAGTCTCACGGGAATCTCCTGGCCGATCTGGCCTTCCCGATACAAGGACCGTGCCAGCGGCGGCGCCGAGACCAGTGCGATCCGGTGGCGCTCGCCCACCTCGCGGATGCGCATGGCCATCTCGTCGACGCCCTTGGCCACGATCCGCGGCGCACGCATGCTGCCGCCGTCGTACTTCAGGGCCACCGCGTAGTGGGTCGGGTTGACCACGATCACGTCGGCGGTGGGGACGTCCTCCATCATCCGCCGCTGCGACATCTGGTGCTGCAGCTGGCGGATCCGGCCCTTGACCTCGGGCTTGCCCTCGACCTCCTTCAGCTCCTCGCGCAGTTCCTGGCGGGTCATCTTCAGCTTCCGCCGCCAGTTCCACTTCTGGTAGGGCGCGTCGACCGCCGCCAGCAGCAGCAGCGCCGCGGCGGTGGCCAGGAGCATGCTCATGGCGAAGCCCAGGCCGCTGCGCACCGCCTGCTCGACCGGCTGGTTCAGCATCGAACGCAGCAGCCGCATGCCGGGCCACATGCACAGCACGGCGGCGCCGCCGACCAGCAGCACGCGCAGCAGCGACTTCACCAGCTCGGCCAGGCCTTCCGGGCCGTAGATGCGCTTCAGCCCGGCCATCGGGTCGAGGCGCTTGAAATCCGGGACCAGCGACTTGCTGGCGAACTGCAGACCACCCATCAGCACCGGGGCGGCGAAGCCGGCGACCAGCGCCACCGCCATCAGCGGCGCCATCGCCAGCATCAGCCGCAGCAGCAGCAGCCCGGTGTGCCCGAACAGTTCCATGGGCGCGTCGCGCAGCGCCAGGTCGGGGGTGAGCGCGGCCTGCATCCACCCCAACGCGCCACGCGCCATCATGCCCCCGCTCGCCAGCAGCGCCAGCACCGCCGCGCCGAAGACCGCGGCGGTGGCCAGCTCGCGCGAGCGCGGGACGTCGCCCTTCTCGCGCGCCTCGCGCAGGCGCTTTTCGCTGGGCTGTTCGGTCTTTTCCTGGCCGTTTTCGTTCTCGGCCATGGCCGGGCGTCCTGCGGGTGGGGGGCGCCACCTCGATGCAAGCGCCGTACCAGGCCCGCGTCGTCCGCCATGCCGCTAGCGCCGATGACGCCGGTTCACGGCAAGGGGCCGGGGTCGCACGCACGCGACGGCGCCCCAGGCGCACCTCGGGGATGCCCAGCCGGCGGCGAGCGCCGAGGCGTCCCGCAAGGGCATCGCGCAAAGGCGGTCCGGCGCGAGCGCCGTGGCGGGCCGCCGCGGCCCGCGCCGGCGCCCGGCTCAGGGCGCGTAGACGCGCGCCGAGGCGTCGAACGCCTGGTCGAACAGCCGCTGCACCGGCGGGCCCAGTTCGCCGGCCAGCAGCGCCAGCAGGAACATGCCCAGCAGCACCGCCACCGGCAGCCCGAGCTGGATCGGGTTGAGCGCGGGAGCGGCGCGCGCCAGCACCCCGAACGCGAGATTCGAGGCCAGCATCGCCACCATCACCGGCAGCGCCAGGCCGAGCGCGCCGCGCAGCACCGCGGAGAAGAACGCCGGCGCCACCTCCAGCATCGCCTGGGCGTCGGGCAGGGCGCTACCGATCGGCAGCGCCTCGTAGCTGCGCACCAGCAGCGCGATCATCGCCAGGTGGCCGTTGGCGGCGAAGAACAGCAGCCCGAAGGCCATGTAGAACCATTGCCCGATCACGCCGGAGTTGACCCCGCGCAGCGGGTCGCTCATCTGCGCGAACGCCAGGCCGGTGCCCTGCGAGATCAGCTCGCCGGCCAGCGCGCCGGCCTCGAACACCAGCCGCAGCATGAAGCCCATCGCCACCCCGATCGCCAGCTCGCGGGCAACGGTGAGCACGGTGGCGGCGTCGAAACCGGTCCAGGCCGGCACCGGCGGCAGGATCGGCGCCAGTGCCGCGGCCAGGGTCAGCGATGCCAGCACCCGGATCCGCGCGGGAAGCGCGCGGGTGCCGATCAGCGGCATCGCCATCAGCAGCGCGCCGACCCGCAGCCCGGTCCACAGCAGTGCGCCGATCATCGCGAAGGCCTGCTGGCCGTCGATGGCCATCGCGGTGGCGGTATCCATCCTGGCCTAGCCGATCAGGTGCGGGATCCGCTGAAACAGCGTGATCGTGTAGTCGACCAGGTAGATCAGCAGGAAGCTGCCGAGCGCGAACAGCGCTGCGGTCAGCGCCGCCGCTTTGGCGACGAAGGCGATGGTCGGCTCGTTGAGCTGGGTGGCGGCCTGAACCACGCCGACCACCACGCCGACCACCAGCACCGTCATCAGCAGCGGCCCGCCGACCCACAAGGCCACCTGCAGTCCAAGGCGGAGTTCGGTGAGGGCGAGTTCCGGAGTCATCAGTTGAAACTCGCCGCCAGCGTGCCGACCGTCAGCACCCAGCCGTCGACCAGCACGAACAGCAGGATCTTGAACGGCGCCGAGATCAGCATCGGCGAGAGCATCATCATGCCCATCGACATCAGCACGCTGGCGACCACCAGGTCGATGATGATGAAGGGGATGAAGATCAGGAAGCCGATCTCGAACGCGGTCTTCAGCTCGCTGGTCACGAACGAGGCCACCAGCACCTGGAACGGCACGTCGGCAGGTCCCGCGTAGGTATCGTGGCCGGCCAGGCCCGCGAAGGTCATCAGATCGGTCTCCCGCACCTGCGCCAGCATGAAGGCGCGCAGCGGTTCGGTGCCCAGGGTCCAGGCGGCACGGAAGTCGATCTCGCCGTTGAGGTATGGGCCGAAGCCGGCGCTCCACGCCTGTTCCCACACCGGCGTCATCACCAGCGCGGTGAGGAACAGCGCCAGCCCCACCAGCACCTGGTTGGAAGGCGTCTGGCCGGTTCCGAGCGCCTGGCGCAGCAGGCCGAGCACGATGATGATGCGGGTGAACGCGGTCAGCACCAGCAGCAGCGACGGGATCAGGGTGATCGCCGTCATCAGCAGCAATGTCTGCAGCGGCAGGCTCACCGGCTGCTCGCCGATGCTGGCCACGGTGATGTCGGGCAGCGCCGGCAGCTGCGGCGCCGCGGCGGGCGCCGCCATCGACAGCAGCGGCACGGCGAGCAGGATCAGCCCGGCGAGGGCGGGCAGGGTGCGGCGGAACATGTCAGGACCCCTTGCGCAGCCGCTGGGCCAGCAGCTGGGAAAACTCGGGAAGCTTCTTGAACTGCGGCATTTGCGGCGCGGGCGCCTCGGGCAGCGGTTGCGCCAGCCGGTGCAGGGCGCTCACCGTGCCGGGGCCGACGCCCAGCAGCAGCTGCTCGTCTCCGACCTGCACCACCACCGCGCGCTCCTTGGCGCCCAGCTGCAAGCTGGCGACGATGCGCAGGCCTTCGGCCTGGCGGAAGCCGCCGCCGGGCATGCGCTTGAGCAGCCAGGCCAGGCCGAGGATCAGGCCCAGCACCAGCACCAGGGCGAAGAACCCGCCGATCAGGCCGGGACCCGCCGGCGCATGCGCGCCGACCCGGGCGGCTGCCGGCGCGGCGGCGGCGCCGGCGGTGGCAACGGCAAGGATCACCGCAGCCTCCGGATCCGTTCGCTCGGGCTGACCACGTCGGTCAGGCGCACGCCGAAGCGGTCGTTGATCACCACCACCTCGCCGTGTGCGATCAGGGTGCCGTTGACGTAGACGTCGAGCGGCTCGCCGGCGCCGCGCTCCAGCTCGATCACCGAGCCGCGGTTGAGCTGCAACAGGTTGCGGATCGGCATGCGGGTCCGGCCCACCTCCAGCGACAGCGCCACCGGCACGTCGAGGATCATGTCCAGGCTCAGGTCCTGGGCCTCGGCGCTGGCGTCGGGCTGCAGGTCTTCGAACCGGGCGGGGGTGGCGCCCAGGGCGTCGTTGGGATTCATGCTGTGGTTTCCTGGATGTCCGGAAGGCGTGCCGGCTCGGTGCCGGGGGGGCGGGTGGCGACGATCTTCACCACGTTGTTGCCGTTGGCGGTGCCGAACTCGCCGGTGAAGACCGGGATGTTCTCCACGCACACCGGCACGTGGCGCGGCAGGTCGATCGGCAGGATGTCGCCGACCTTCAGGCGGGTGAGCTGGCGCAGGTCGATGCGCTTCTTCGCCAGCACGCTGGAGACCGTCACCTCGGCGCTCTGCAGCTGCTCGCGCAGCATCTCGTTCCAGCTGTCGTCGCGGTCGATGCGGTCGCTCTGGATGCCGGCGTCGAGCAGCTCGCGGATCGGCTCGAGCATCGAGTAGGGCAGGGTGATGTGGATCTCGCCGCCGCCGCCCTCGAGCTCCACGTGGAAGCGGCTGACCACCACGTACTCGCGGGGGGTGACGATGTTGGCGAAGTGCGGGTTGACCTCGGAATTGATGTAGTCGAACTGCACATCCAGCACCGGCGCCCAGGCCTCGGCCAGGTCGGCGAAGGTCTGCTTGAGCATCAGCTGGATCACCCGCATCTCGGTGGGGGTGAACTCGCGCCCCTCGATCCGGGTGGGGTAGCGGCCGTCGCCGCCGAAGAAGTTGTCGACCACGCTGAAGACGAGCTTGGGTTCGAACACGATCAGCCCGGTGCCGCGCAGCGGCTTGAAGCGGATCAGGTTGAGGTTGGTCGGGACGTAGAGCTGGTGCAGGTAGTCGCCGAACTTGACCAGCTCGATGCCGCGCACCGACAGGTCGGCGGAGCGGCGGATCAAGTTGAACAGGCCGATGCGCCAGAGCCGCACGAAGCGCTCGTTGACCATCTCCAGGGTCGGCATGCGGCCGCGGATGATCCGGTCCTGGCTGGCGAAGTCGTAGGAGGCGACCTCGCCGGGAGCGGGCTCCGGCTCGGTGTCGACGACACCGGAGTCCACGCCGTGGAGCAGCGCGTCGATCTCGTCCTGGGAGAGCAGGTCGTTGCTCATGGAAGGCCTATTGGGTGACGAAGCTGGTGAACAGAAGCGCGTCGGCGCCGGGGCGGCCGGTCTCGGCCTCGAGCAGCTTCCGCACCTCGGCCAGGGCGGCGGCCTGCAGGCGCTCGCGACCGGCGCGGTCGGCGATGCCCGCGCTGGTCTGCTGCGAGAACAGCATCAGCAGGTGGGCGCGGATCGCCGGGGCGTGCTGCTTCAGCTCGGCGAACGCGACCGGGTCGCGGGTCATCAGCTGGACCTCGACCTGCAGGTAGCGCGGTCCGCCGGCGGGGCCGGCCAGGTTGACCACGAACGCGGGCTCGAGCGGGAAATACTGGGCCGGCGCCGGCAGCGCGGCGGCCGGATCGGGCTCGGCGCCACGCGAGAGCAGGAACCAGGCGGCCCCGGCGGCGATGGCGGCGGCCGCGACGGCGGCCACGATGATGATCAGGCGCTTGCGGCCGCCCTTCTTCTTCGGTTCGGCGGTCTGGGGCTTGGCGGAGTCTGCAGCGGCGGCCACGTCGGGATCTCTTTGCGGGGACTGGCGGACAGATGCAATCGGCGTGCCGCGGCGGCGGCGGGTTTCCGGCGGCGCGCGCCCGGGCCGGGATCGCGCGGCGGATTCCGGGGCGGGCCGGCTCCGCGGCGCGGCTGGGGCCGCCGTGGAGCGCGGCGATGCCGGTGTCGCGGCGGAATCCCGTCGCCGGCAATCGCGCTCGCGCCACCGGAATCTTCAGTGGCGCCGGATCGCCCGCACCATCGCCGACCCGCCCGGCGCTCCCGCGGCCTTCGCGGCCATGGGCCGCTCCTGCAGGTGTCCGTCCGCCGATCGCGAACGTGTTCGAGTCGGGGCAAGGCCGTCGTCCGTAGGCGCGTGCCATGCACGCGAAAGCCGGCGCGGGCGGCCGACGCCCGGCATCACCGCCAATCCCGACCGCGGCTCCCGCGGCCTTCGCGGCCATGGGCCACGCCTGCGGATCAGGCGCCGGGACTCAGGCGTAGGCGTCGAGCAGGCCGCGGGCGGCCAGGGCCGCCGGCAAGGGCGGCTGCGGCGCGCCGTCTTCGCCGCCGTTGCCGGCGCCGGTCCCATCGGCCCGCTGGCGCGCGGAGGCGCCGTCCTGCCGCGACTGCTGTCCCACGTCGGCGTGGGCCAGCTGGAAACCGTGGGCGCCGAGCATCTCGCGCAGGCGCGGCAGGCTCGCTTCCAGGGCCTGGCGGACCTCGGCCTGGGCGCTGCTGAAGTCGGCGCTGACGCGGTCGCCGTCCAGGCGCAGCCGCACCTCGATCGGACCGAGGTCGTGCGGGGTGATGCGGATCTGGGCGTGGCCGATCTTCTGGTCGGCCAGCCACTGCAGGCGGGTGCCGACCGATTCGGCGAAATCGTCGCCGTGCAGGTCCGGGGTCGGGGTGGGCGGGGCGGGCGCCACCGCCAGCGAATCGCGGGCCGGTTGCACCGGCGTCGCCGCTGCGACCAGGAACGACGGCGCGGGCGCGTCGCCGTCGCCACCCGCGCTGGCGAGCGCGAGCGGTTCGAGCGCCAGGGGCGCGGACGGCTCGGCGGCCGCCGCAGCCTGCGCCTGGACGGCGGCGGCGGTCTGGACCGCGGCGGCCAGTGCGCCCGGCATCGGGTTGCCCGGCGGCGCCGGCATCGCCGCCGCCGGCGCGACCCGGGCATCGCCGTTGCCGGCGCCCGCCGCGGCCAATTGCGACCATGCCGCGGCGGCGGCGGCGTCGACCCCGGCGCCTTGGTCGCCAGGCGTGGCAGCCGGCGCAAGCGTGATCAGCCCCAGCGCCGCCAGGCCCTGCGGAGGCCAGGGTGCGGGCGCCTCGGCGGCGAACGCCGCCGCGCCGGCGGCGGTCTCGGCCGCTTCCTGCTCGGCGGGCAGGCCGTCGCGCGCCTGCGCGGCACCCGTGGCCGGTTCTCCGGTCCCCGGGTCGGCTCGCTCGGCGCGCGCCTGCGCGCCGGCAGTTTCGCTTCGGCGCGCGTGCGCCTCGCGGCCGCCGCCGGGGGTTTCGGCGCGCTGCTCCTGCCCGCGGTCGATCATCTTCTCGAACGGGCGCTCGCCGGTGTCGCCACCGCCGTCCTGGCGGGCGCCGGGGCCGCGGGTCTGGCCGGTCGCGGCGGGGGCCAGGGGGTCGAGGCCGGGCATGTTCATCACTGGTTTTCCTCGTTGGCGGCGATCGCCAGCGCACGCACGCGCCGCGCGCCCAGATCGTCCATCTCGCGCTGGCTGCGGCGCTCGTCGACCTGGCGCTCCTGGGCGCGGTAGCTGGCCGCGAGCTGCTCGAGCACCTGCTTGTCGCGACTGGCCAGCAGCAGGCGGGCACGCTCCACCTCGACCGTGCGGCGGGTGTTGTCCACGGTGCGGCTCTGCTGCTCCACCGCGCTCTGCAGCCGCTCCAGGAACGCGCGGTGGTTGGCCAGCTGCGCCGGGCTGGTCGCGGCGTTGCCGTTGTTGCCGTACTCGTCGGCATAGCGGCGCAGTTCCTCCAGCCGCTGTTCGTGCAGCGCCAGTGCGCGCTGGCGTTCGGCGAGGTCGCGGGCGACCGCGTCCTCGTGCTCCTGGGCGCGCAGCAGCAGCGGATCGATACGTCGGGACTGCATCATGCGGGGACGTCCTGGGCTGAAGCGGATGGCGTCGCGGGCGGCGCGGGTTCGAGCAGCCCGGCGAGCGCGGCGCGGCTGTGGTCGAGGTCGGCGGCGTGGGCCACGTCCTGGCCAAGGAAGGCCATGATCTCGGGCCAGCGCTCCAGCGCCTCGTCCACGGCCGGATCGCCGCCGCGCTGGTAGGCGCCGATGGCGATCAGGTCGCGGTGGCCGTTGTAGGCCGAGACCAGACGCTTGAGCGCGCGGATGCGGCCGCGCCAGGCCTCGTCGGCGATCTCGGTGACCACGCGGCTGACCGAGGCCTCGACGTCGATCGCCGGGTACAGGCCGGCGTCGGCGATCCGACGCGACAGCAGGATGTGGCCATCGAGGATCGCGCGGGCGGCGTCGGCGATCGGGTCCTGCGGATCGTCGCCCTCGGTGAGCACGGTGTAGAACGCGGTGATCGAGCCGCGCCCGGCGGCGCCGTTGCCGGCGCGTTCCACCAGCGCCGGCAGCCGCGCGAACACCGAGGGCGGATAGCCGCGGGTGGTCGGCGGTTCGCCCACCGACAGGCCGATCTCGCGCTGCGCCTGGGCGAAGCGGGTCAGCGAATCCATCAGCAGCAGCACGTTCAGGCCCTGGTCGCGGAACCACTCGGCGATCGCCGTGGCGCGGTAGGCGCCCTGCAGGCGCGCCAACGGCGGGCGGTCGGCGGGGGCGGCGACCACCACGGCGCGGCGCAGGCCTTCCTCGCCCAGGGTGGTCTCGACGAAGTCGCGCACCTCGCGGCCGCGTTCGCCGATCAGGCCGACCACGATCACGTCGGCGGCGGTATAGCGCGTCATCATCCCCAGCAGCGTCGACTTGCCGACACCGGAGCCGGCGAACAGGCCGACGCGCTGGCCGCGGCCGATCGGCAGCAGCGCATTGATCGCGCGCACCCCGACATCGAGCGGCTGGATGATCGGCTCGCGCGCCAGCGGGTTGATGGTCTGGCCGGCCAGGCCCACCGTGGCCTCCGACCGCAGCGGGCCCTTGCCGTCCAGCGGCACGCCGTCGCTGTCGATCACCCGTCCCAGCAGGCCTTCGCCGACCTCGACCCGGCCACGCCGGCGCAGCGGCACCACCCGGGCGTTGGGCAGCAGGCCGTGCAGCTCGGCGCTGGGCATGAGATAGATGCGCTCGCCGGCGAACCCGACCACCTCGGCGTCGACCCAGCCGCCATCGGCGACCTCGACCCGGCAGGTGGCGCCCAGTGGCGCCTCGCAGCCGACCGCCTCCAGGGTCAGCCCGACCGCGCGGCGCAGGATGCCCTCGCGGATCAGGCCGCGGCCGGCGGCCGGATCGGGACCGGTGCCGCCGAGGCGCGCGGCCAGCCGCAGGTTGCGCGCGGCCAGCCAGTCGGCGGGGACCGCGGCGGCGGCGGGGACGGCGCTCACGCTCGCGCCCCGGCGCGATGGATCACGGTCTCGAGCGCGCCACGCAGGCGCGCCTCCAGGGTGCCGTCGATCCGCACGCTCTCGGCATGCACGCGCAGGTCGCCGCGGGCCAGGGCGTGGTCGGCGACCAGCCGGGTGGCCGGCAGCAGCGACAGCACCGGGGTGAGCGCGGCGATGTCGTCCGGATGCAGGCGCACCTCGACGTCCCGGCCGGCGCCGCCGACCGCATCGACCGCTTCGCCGACCAGTTCCGACAACAGCATCGGGTCGGCCTGGTAGGCGCGGCCGACCAGGCTGCCGGCGATGCGTACCGCCAGCTCGCCGAGCGCCGCGACCACCTCGCCCTCGAGGCGGGCGAGCGGGCGCGAGAAATTGTCGAGGATGCCCTCGATCTGCGCGGTCAGACGCCGCACCTCGGCCTGGCCGTGGGCGAAGCCCTCGGCGTGGCCGGCCGCCAGGCCGGCCGCGTGACCCTCGTTGCGCGCGTCCTCGGCGATCTGCTGGATTTCCTCCAGGGTCGGCGGCCGCGGGATCTCCCGCTCGCGCTGCGCGACCGAGGTGTCCGCGCCGGCATCCATGGCCGGTGCCAGCCAGCGCACCGCAGCGCTCATACCAGTTCCTCGGCGGCGCCGCCGCTCAGGGCGATGGCGCCCTCGTCGGACAGGCGCCGCACGATCGCGAGGATCTCCTTCTGCGCGCCCTCCACGTCGGACAGGCGCACCGGTCCGCGCGCCTCCATGTCCTCGACCAGGATCTCGGCGGCGCGTTGCGACATGTTCTTGGTGATCTTGTCGCGGACCTTGGTGTCGGCGCCGCGCAGGGCGATGCCGAGACGCTCGCCGTTGACCTCGCGCAGCACGATCTGCAGTTCGCGGTCGTCGAGATCGACCAGGTCGTCGAACACGAACATCAGGTCCTGGATGCGCTGGCCGAGCTGCTGGTCGACCTTGTTGATCGCGCCCAGGATCGACTGGTCCTGCCCGGAATCCATGAAATTGAGGATGTTGGCGGCGACCTTCACCCCGCCGACGTTCGACGACTTGAGGTTCTGGTTGCCGGCGAACTGCCGCTCCATGATCTCGTTGAGCTCGTTGAGGGCGTTGGGCGGGATGCCGTCGAGGGTGGCGATGCGCAGCAGCACGTCGGCGCGGGTGCGTTCGGGCATCAGCTGCAGGGTCTCGGCGGCCTGGTCGCTGTCCAGGTGCGAGAGCACGATGGCGATGATCTGCGGGTGCTCGTTGCGGATCAGGTCGTAGATCGCGCGCGGATCCATCCACTTCAGCGTGTCCAGCCCGGTGGTGTTGCGGCCCAGCAGGATGCGGTCGATGAGCCCGCCGGCCTTGTCGGCCCCGAGCGCCTGGATCAGCACGTTGCGGATGTAGTCGTCGGCGCCGACGCCGAGCGAGGTCTGGCGCTCCAGCTCGCCCTTGAAGTCGTCCATCACCCCGAGCACCTGCTCGCGGGTCACGCCGCTCATGGTGGCCATGGCCAGGCCGAGCTTCTGCACTTCCTTGGCCGCCATGTGCTTGAGCACCTCGGCGGCGTCGGCCTCGCCCAGCGAGAGCAGCAGCACCGCGGCGCGCTGGACCCCGGTCATGCCTGCGGTACTAGACTGCGGCTTCATTGCCCAACCATCCCTTCACCACCTGGGCGACCTGCTTTGAATCGGTCTTCACCGCCTCGCGCGCGTGGCGCAGGCGATCGTCGTAGGCGTCCGAGGGCAGGGCGATGGTCTGGGTCGCGGCGATCTTCGCAGTGTCCTCGGCCAGGCCGGGCACCTCGTCCTCGACCACGCTCGCCTCCTCGGTGGCACCCGGCTTGCGCTTGCCCGGCGTGGGGTCGCTGATCTGCCGCACCGCTGGCCGAACCACCCCGAACAGCAGCGCCAGCACCACCAGCGCGCCCACCGCCAGCCGGGCGATGTCGCGCACTCGCGGGTCCTGCCACCAGCTGCCGTCGGTCTCCGGATCGTCTGCCTGCTCGCGCACGAACGGCGCGTTCATCACCGACACGGTGTCGCCGCGCTCCTCGCTGAAGCCGACCGCCTGGCGCACCAGCGCCTCGATGCGCTGCAGCTCGGCTTCGCTGAGGGGCTGCAGCTCGGTCTTGCCCTCGGCGCCGGGGCGGGGCACGTGGTCGACCAGCACCGCGGCGCTGACGCGGCGGATCCGGCCGGGCGGCTGGCGGGTGTGCTGCAGGGTGCGGTCCAGCTCGAAGTTGCGGGTGGCGCTGCGCGAGACGTCGCGCGGCGCGCCGCCGGCCGCCGCGGCGGCGGCTTCCTCGGCCGCGGCCGCCTCGCCCGCGGCCATCACGGCCTCGGGCACGTTGCTGGCGGCGCCGGGCACGCCCTCGGGCCCCTCGGCGCTCGCGGTGGAGTTCTCGCTGACCTGCTCGCTGCGCAGCTTCTGCGGGTCGGCGTCGAACAGTTCGCGCGCCTCCTCGGTGACCGAGAAGTCCATGTCCACGGTGACCTCGGCGTTGACCCGGCCGGGCCCGGTCATCGGCTCGAGCAGCTCGCGGATGCGCTGGTTGAACGAGGTTTCCTGGCGCCGCACCTGCTCGAACTGCAATGCGCTCAGCGCCGACTCGCTGTCGCCGCCGGCTTCGCTGAGCAGGCGGCCGTTCTGATCGACCACGGTGACGCGCTCCGGGGCGAGGTCCGGAATGCTGGAGGCCACCAGGTGGACGATGGCGTCGACCTGGCTGCCCTCCAGGCGGGTGCCGCTGCGCAGGTCGAGCACCACCGAGGCGCTCGCCACCTCGCGTTGGCGGGTGAAGGCGCTGGGCTTGGGGATCGCCAGGTGCACCCGGGCGTCGCGCACCGAGCGCAGGGTGCCGATGGTGCGCACCAGCTCGGTTTCCAGCGCGTGCTGGTAGCGGGCGGTCTCGACGAACTGGCTGACCCCGAAACCGGGGTCGCGCTCCATCAGCTCGAAGCCGAGCCGGCCGCTGTCGGCCACGCCGGAGCCGGCAAGCTTCAGCCGCGCGTCGTGGACGTGTTCCTCCGGCACCGAGATGGCGCCGCTGGCCTGGTCGATGCGGAACGGGATCTGCGCGGTGCGCAACAGGTCGGTGGCCTCGGCGGTGGCCTGCGCGTCGAGGCCGGCGTACAGCGGGGTGTACTGGGGCTTCTGCGACCAGAAGAACACCGTCAGACCGATCGCGACCGCCGCGGCGAGCAGCAGCATCTTGCCCAGGCGCCGCGCCAGCTGCATCTCCTGCAGCCGGTCGAGCACCCGCACGGCCTTGTCGCCGGCCTTGCCGGCATCGAACGTATCCCTGGAGAGCGAAATGGCCATGTGCGATCAGGTCCGGTCGGTTACAGCGGCATGTTCATGACGTCCTGGTACGCCTGTACCAGTCGGTTGCGCACTTCCACGGTGGCGCGGAACGCCACCTGCGACTGCTGGGCGGCGACCATTACCTTGGCCAGGTCCGCCCCCGGTTCGCCCAGTTCGAACGCCCGCACCAGCTCGCCGGTGCGGTGCTGCGCGGCGTTCACCCCCTCCATCGCCCCGCGCAGGGTCTCGCCGAAGCTGGCGCGGCCCGGCTGCTGGACCTGGCCCGGGGCGCCGGCCCCGCCGATCCCACCGGGGCCGCCGATCGCGTCGCCGCGGGGGGCGTCGGCCACCCGCGCCGGGACCGCCTGGCCCATCTGGGTCTGGTAGCTGCGGATCTGGGAGAGGACGGAATCGACCGAATAGCTCATGGGTTGACCGGGACACGGTGGCGTCGCGCTGAACGATGCAATTCGCGTGCCGCGGCCGCGCCGGGATCATGACGCGGCTCAGGCCTCGGCCAGTTCCCCGTTCTCGCGCTCGATCCCGTACTTGCGCAGCTTCTCGGCCAGGGTGGTGCGGCGCAGGCCCAACAGCTGGGCGGCGTGCGCCACGACCCCCTCCGTGCGCTCCAGCGCCTCGCGGATCAGGCCCAGCTCGATCCTGGCCATGTGGTCGCGCAGGTCGATGCCGTCCTCGGGCAGGCCCGCGGCCGGCTCGGCGGCCCCCACCGGCTCCGGCGCCTGCCCGGCTTCCGCGGTGGGGACCGCTGCCGGCGCGTCGGCGACGTGCTCGCGGTAGCGCTGCGGCAGGTCCTGCACCCGCACCAGCCCGCCCGGGTTGAGCACCGCGAGGCGCTCGACCAGGTTGGCCAGCTCGCGCACGTTGCCCGGCCAGGCATAGCCGGCAAGGACGGTGAGCGTCTCCGAGGCGAAGCGGACCTCGCCGCGGCCGCTGCGGCCCAGCTGCGCGGCGATGGTGGTCACCAGCGCCGGCAGATCGTCGCGGCGGTCGCGCAGCGAGGGCATCTCGATCGGGAACACGTTGAGGCGGTAGAACAGGTCCTCGCGGAACTGGCCGTCGCCGATCCGCGCCTCGAGGTTGCGGTGGGTGGCGGCGATCACCCGCACGTTGCACTTGATGGTCTGGTTGCCGCCGACGCGCTCGAAGCAGCGCTCCTGCAGCACCCGCAGCAGCTTGACCTGCATCGGCAGGCTCATGTCGCCGATCTCGTCCAGCAGCAGGGTGCCGCCCTCGGCCATCTCGAAACGGCCCTTGCGGGCGGTCAGGGCGCCGGTGAACGCGCCTTTCTCGTGGCCGAACAGTTCGCTCTCCAGCAGTTCGGGCGGGATCGCGCCGCAGTTGATCGCCACGAACGGACCGTCGCGGCGCGGCGACTGCTGGTGGATGGCGCGCGCGGCCACCTCCTTGCCCGTGCCGGACTCGCCCAGCACCAGCACGGTGGTGTCGAAGCCGGCGACCTGGTCGATCATCCGCCGCAGGCGCTGCACCGCGGCGCTGTCGCCGGTGGGGCCGCCGCCCTGGTCGACACCGGCCTGGTGCTCGGCGTCCAGGCGCTTGAGGCTGGCGCGGCGCAGCAGCGCCTCCAGCTGGGCGTGGCGCAGCGGCTGGTCCAGCGCCCACACGCCGGCCTCGTGCAGCCCCTGGGCCTTGGCGAAGCCGGCCGGCTCGTCCTGCAGCAGCAGGACCGGCGGCGGCAGCGCCGAGGCCGACAACCAGGCGAAGAAGCCGCGCGCCGCGGCGCCGTCCTCCAACCCCCCGACCACCAGCGCCATCCATTCGCCGGGGCGATGACGGGCGGTGGGGATGTCGGCGATGTCCGCCACCCAGCGCGGCTTCATGTCCATGAACTCCAGCAGGGTGCAGACGCGCTCGGCGCGCTCGGCGTCGTTGTCGATCACCAGGATGCGGGGCTCGCTCATGACGCTTCACCTCTGTGCAGGCCTTCCAGGATCGGCATGACTTCCTGGATGTAGGAGAGTTTGCTGACGAAGTTGTCGGCGCCGGCGCGCATCGCGTGCTCGCGGTGCTCGGCGTCGTCGAAGTGGCTGGCCACGACGATGTAGGGGGGGTCGTCCTGGGCCTTGATCAGGCGGGTGGCCTGCAGGCCGCCCATCTCCGGCATCGCCAGGTCCATCAGCACGACCGCCGGGCGCAGCGCCTCGGAACGCTCGATCGCCTCCAGGCCGTTGCCGGCGGTGCCCACCACCTGCAGCCAGTCGACCTTGCGGAAGTGGCGCAGGGCGGCGTTGATGAAGCCCTCGTGGTCGTCGACCAGCAGGACCGTGATCGTATTCATCCGGTGGTGTCCTCAGCCCGCCTGGGCCATCAGCGGTTGGGGGGCGCCGCGGCGGCGCTGGCGCGCCGGGGCGATGGCGAGCTGGTCGCGGTACTTGGCCACGGTGCGGCGGGCGATGTGCACGCCGTTGCGGGCCAGCAGTTCGGCGATCGCGTCGTCGGCCAGCGGCCGCTGCGGCGGCTCGGCATCGATCAGGCGCTTGACCATCGCACGCACCGCGGTGCCGGACACGTTGGCGCCCTCCAGCCGCACCGCGAAGAAGCGCTTCATCTCGATGGTGCCGCGCGGGGTCTGCAGGTACTTGCCTGTGGTGATCCGCGAGACCGTCGACTCGTGCATGCCGATGGCATCGGCGACTTCCTTGAGGGTCAGCGGCGCCATCGCTTCGTCGCCGCGCTCGAGGAACCCGGCCTGGCGCTCGACGATCACCCGCGCGGTGCGCAACAGCGTGTCGTAGCGCATCGCCAGGCCGCGGCTGAGCCAGCGCGCCTCCTGCAGCAGCGCGCGCAGCTGGCCGCTTCCGGCATCGTCGCCGCCGCCGGCGAGGGCGCGCTCGTACATCGGATTGACAGCGACCCGCGGGGCGGTCGCGCCGTTCAGCGCCACCCGCCACTGGCCATCGGCGAACCAGGCCACCGCATCGGGCACCACCGCGACATTGCCGTCGGGTCGGCCGGCGTCGCCGGGCCGGGGATCGAGCGAGAGCACCAGGCGGGCGGCCTCGGTGGCGTCCTCCTCGGCCACGCCCAGGCGCAGGGCGATGGCGGCATGGTCGTGCGCGGCCAGCAGGTCCAGGCAGCCGCCCAGTATCCGTGCCGCCAGCGGCCGGCCCGCGACCGGGCCGGGCAGGGCGGCCAGCTGCGCCTGCAGGCACTCCTGCAGGCTCGCGGCGGCGATCCCGGCGGGGTCGCCATGGAGCAGGCGCTGGCGCACCGCCTCCACCCGCGCCGCGGGCAGATCGAAGCGCGCGCAGGCCAGCCGGGCCAGGACCTCCGGCTCGCCGTCGAGGTAGCCGGCGTCGTCGCAATGCTCCAGCCAGAACGCGGCGATCTCGAGTTCGGCCGGGGCCAGTTCGAGCGCCAGGTCCTGGAGGATCCGGACCTGCGGGTCACTGGAGCCACCGGCGGCGATGCGCTCCATGCCGTCTTCCTGGCCCTCGCGCCAGCCTGCGGCGGGAACGTCCCACATCGACGACTCGGGCAGCTCGTCGAAAGCGGCGACCTCGGCCGCGGCGGCGTCGGCGATGCAGCCCTCCGCCTCGGCTGCAGCCTGGGTCTCGGCCTCTTCCTGCAGTTCCAGCAGCGGGTTGAGTTCCAGCGCCTGGCGGACCTCCTGTTCGAGCTGCATGCTGTCGAGCTGGAGCAGGCGGATGGCCTGCAGCAACTGCGGCGTCAGGTTGAGCTGCTGGCCGAGCTGCTGGGACTGGATCTGGCTGCCTTTCATGGTGGCTCCCGGTCGGCACCGGTGGAGCGGTGCCCGTGAGCGCATCTTGCGGCGCCCGCGACGGGAGTTGAATCGGGACGTTCCCGACGCCGGTGGTCGCCGTCCCGACGCCTGTCGGGGCCGCCCCTACACCGGCACGGGATTCCGGCGCCGGAATTCCGGCGCGCCCCATTCATCCCGCGCGTTTCAGTCCAGCTCCCGCTCGTGCCGGGCCGCCAGCAGCAGCAGGTCGGTGGCGCGCCGGCAGCCCAGCGCCTCCATCATCCGCGCGCGATGGGTCTCCACCGTCTTGACGCTGATGCCGAGGTCGGCGGCGATCTCCTTGCTGCTGAAGCCGCGGCCGATCTGCGCCAGGATCTGGCGCTGGCGCGGCGACAGTGCCGCCACCCCGACCGGCTTCTCGCGCCCGAACAGCGGTGCCATCATCTTCGACGACAGCCGCGGGCTGAGGAACACCTCGCCACCGGCGGCGGTGCGCAGCGCGAGTTCCAGCTCCATCGGCGCCGCGTCCTTGACCACGAAGCCGGCGGCGCCGCGCTCCAGCGCATCGCGGACGTGCGAGGCGTCGTCGTGCATCGACATCATCACCACGCGGGTCGCGGGCAGCGCGCCCAGGATCGCGCTCATCGCGTCCAGGCCGCTGCGGCCCGGGAGCGACAGGTCCATCAGCACGATCTCGGGGCGGTGCAGCGCCGCCAGGTCGACCGCCTGCTCGGCATTGCTGGCCTCGGCGCAGACGTCGACCCCGGCGAAACCCTGCAGCAGCCGGCTCAGGCCGGCGCGGACGAGGGTATGGTCGTCGACGATCAGTACGCGCACGGTGCGGTCGGCTGTCCCATGATGGTCGCGGCCACCATAGCCGAGGCCGGGCCGATAGGGAATCGCGGCCGCGGCGCGGCGCGGTCAGCGCCGGCTGGCGGCGATCTGCTTGCGGTGCAGCCGGAACAGGTGCTTCTCGAGCGCGTCCGCGAGGCCCGCAGGAAGCGCGCCGAACCGCAGCCACAGGCGCTGGAAGCCGCCGTCGGCGGGGGCTTCGGCCAGTACCGTCGCCGGAAGCTCGAGATGGTCGGGCAGCCATTCGGACGGCTGCAGGTGCAGCACGCCGGCGGCGCCGGCGGCGATTTCCGGGCGCGCCGGCGCATCCAGGCGGACGCCGCGGTGCGACCAGCGCACCGCGCGCAGGGGCAGCGCATCGGAGGAGCGGCTGACCAGGCGGCCGAGCAGCATCAGCATCAGGTCCAGCTTGGCGTCCATGCGCTGCGCCAGCTGCGGCAGTTCGCCGCGCTCCTCGCCGGCGTCGTCCATGCGCAGGTCCTCGACCTGGGCCAGGCCCGCCAGCAGCGCCTCCGCCTGCGGCAGGCGGCCGGGGCCGGCACCGGGCACCAGCTGTGCCGGCAGGTGCAGCTCGCAACTCAGGGCATCTTCGAACAGGTCGCGTTCTGCCTGGTCCGCGGACACCCCGGTTGCGTTCATCATCCAAGCTCCGAATAGGCGCGCGCCGCGTGCCCCGCCTGGCGCATGTCGCGCAGCTCGGCGGCGATGCCGCGCTGCCGCTCCTGCATTCGCGCTGCGAGCGAGTTCTGCATCTGCAGCATCGCCCGCAGCGCGCCGAGCGGGGCGTTGCCGCCCACCGTCTCGACATAGGCGCGCAAGTCCCGATCATACTGTGCCAGCAGCGAGCCGGCCGGCAGGAAGTCGTCGTGCTCGAGCGCCTCGGCCAGGGCGTCCAGGCCGGCCTGCAGATCGCCCAGGGTCGGCTCGCTCATGCCGCGCCTCCGCTCGCCTGCAGCTGCCGCTGCTGTTCGGGAATCGCGTTCCAGGCCGCGTCGACCTCGGCCAGCAGCGCCAGCGACTCGCGCAGGCCCTCGCCGTCGTTGTGCAGGTTGGCGGCGGTCAGGCGCCGCACCACGTAGTCGTACAGGGCGGACAGGTTGCCGGCGATCTCGCCGCCGGCCTCGTGGTCCAGCGAGCCGTCGAGGTGGCCGACGATGGCGCAGGCCTCGCCGATCGCCTTGCCCTTGCGGGCCTGGTCGCCCTGCTCGAGGCAGGCCTCGGCCAGGCGGATCCGGTCGCAGGCGCCGGCCAGCAGCAGCGAGACCAGCTTGTGCGGATCCGCATCCATCACCGTACCTTCGATGTGGTTCTGCCGGTATTCGGCGGCGAGCGAACGAGGCGACATCGGGAGTGCTCCTGGGGTGTTTGCATCAGGCCAGCTGGGCCGACAGGGCGGCCAGCTGCTGGGAGAGGTAGTTGCTGGTGGTCGACATCTGCGCCATCAGCGAATCGAGCGCCACGAACTGCGCCTGATAGCGCTTGGCGGTGGCTTCCATGCGCAGGTCCACCGATTCGCGCTGGCGGGCGACGTCCTTGAGCTGGTCGTTGATGCCCTTGGTGCGCAGGGTGAAGCTGCCATCGGTGCCGACGTACCCTTCCACCACTCCGGACAGGCGCGCGGCGAAGCCTTCGCTGCCGCTGAACGCGGCGGTGATCTTGCCGGGATTGGCGGCCATCGCGGCGTCGAACTTGGCGCTGTCGAGCACCAGGGTGCCGTCGCTGGAGGGGTACGCACGGGTCTGCAGGCCGAGGGTCCTGGCGTCCAGGCCCTGTACGGCGAGCTCGCCGAGCAGGTCGCCCATGATCGCGCGCAGCTGGCCCGCGGCGCCGCGCATCTGCGCGTCGCCGGTGAGCGAGGAGGGCGTGTCGGTTTCCTTGTTGTACGAAGTGGCCGTGGCGATCGCCTTGATCGCCGCGTTGTAGGCCTTGACCACGTCCTCCACCGGCTTGCGGCTGGCGGCCGCGTCCGTGGCGACGGTGACCGTGCTGGTGCCGGTGGCCTTGAGGGCGAGGGTCATGCCGGGCACGGCGTCGGCGATCGCGTTGCCTTCGGAGGTGGTGATCAGGCCGTCGATCGAGACCCGGGCGTCGGCGGCGGCGGTCTTCTGCTGCAATCCCCCGACCAGGGTGGACAGGTCGCCGCCGCCCTCGACCAGCTGGATCGAGACCGCATTGGCGGCGCCGGTCCTGGTCGAGGCCACCGAGAGGTGCTGGCCGTCGTCGGAGGTCAGCAGCGAGGCCTGCACGCCGAGGCTCGCGGCCTTGTCGTTGATCGCGCTGCGGATGTCGGCGAGGCTGCTGCCGGTGGCGATGTCGATGGTCACCGACTCGCCGCCCATGCTCAGCGAGAGCTGGCCCGCATCGAACAGCGTGCCGCTCGGGACCGCCGCACCCATCAGCTTGTGGGCGCTGGCCAGCGCCAGCACCTCGATCTGGTATTGCCCGGCGGGCGTGCCCTTGCCGACGCTGGCGGAGAGCACGTTGTCGGTGCCGCTGGTGCTGTCGGCCGAGACCGAGCCGACCGTGCGGGCGCCCATCGCATCGGACTTCTTCAGCGCGTCGAGCGCGGTCTTGAGCGCGTCGAACGCGGAGCTGACGCTGCCGACGCCGGAAAGCTTGAACTTCGCGGCCGATTCGAGCTTGGCGAGGCGGGCGTCCTGTGGGGCGCGGTCGGCGGCGACCAGCTGGCTGACCATCGAGCTGATGTCGATGCCCGAACCGATGCCGCCGTAGCCGAATGAATAGTCCGCCATGTGGATCTCCCGTCTGGCGATCGACGGATCGCCGCTGGCCGGTGGCCCGGCTCATGAGCAATAGCGGCCCTGCGCCGGGGTTCTTTAGCGGCGCCGGGGCGCCGGAGACGGCGAGCCCCGGCCGCGCGCGGCCGGGGCCCAAAAAGCAGATCCCCTCCGCGAGGAGGGGACCTGGGTGGAGCCGGCGGCCGTGGCGGCCCGCCGTCCGGATCTTCCGCGATCAGCGCAGCAGGCTGAGGACGTTCTGCGGGATCTGGTTGGCCTGGGCCAGCATCGCCGTACCGGCCTGCTGCAGGATCTGCGTGCGCGACAGCTCGGCGGTCTCCTTGGCGAAGTCGGTGTCGCGGATGCGGCTGCGCGACGCGGTCAGGTTCTCGGCGCTGGTGTTGAGGTTGGCGACCACCGAGGTGAAGCGGTTCTGCACCGCACCCAGGTCGGCGCGGGCCGAGTTGATCTGGTCGAGTGCCGAGTCCACCTGCTTCATGGCCAGGGTGGCGCCGGCGAAGGAGCTGACGTCCAGGCCGGAGATGCCGGTGACGGTGCTGTCGGTCGAGACCTGCGCGCCGACGCCGTCGAAGCCGGTCAGGGTGCCGTCGTCGGTGCCGCCGAAGGTGATGGTGCTCTCCGAGGCCACTTCGATCACGCCGGTGCTGGAGTTGAAGCTGGCGTTGACGCCGGTCTGCGAGGACACGTTGTTGATCGCGTCGACCACCTGCGCGGCGCGCTGCGAAGCGGTACCGACCGCCGACAGCGGGCCGATGTCGACGCCGTTGACGGTCAGCGAGCCGGCCGCGGCCGCACCGGTGCCCAGGCCGGAAACGGCCGTGGACTGCGCGGTCGAGGTGGTCACGGCGCCGCCCAGGGCGACGACGTTGGCGTCGACCGGCGAGGTCACGGTGATGGTCTCGTTGGCGTTGGCGCCGACCTGGAACACGAACGAAGGCGCGTTGCCGTCGAGCAGCTTGGTGCCGTTGAAGCTGGTCTGGTCGGCCACGCGGTCGACTTCCGACAGCAGCTGGGTGACTTCGGCCTGCAGCGCGGCGCGGTCCGAGGACGAGTTGGTGGCGTTGGCCGACTGCACCGCCAGTTCGCGGATGCGCTGGAGGTTGTTGCCGATCTCGCCCAGCGCGCCTTCGGCGGTCTGCGCCAGCGAGATGCCGTCGTTGGCGTTGCGGGCGGCCTGGTTCATGCCGCGGATCTGGGTGGTGAAGCGCTCCGAGATCGCGAGGCCGGCGGCGTCGTCCTTGGCGCTGTTGATGCGCAGGCCCGAGGACAGGCGCTGGATGGTGGTGGACAGGCTGGCGCTGTTGGTGCCCAGGTTGCGCTGGGCGTTCAGCGAGATGGTGTTGGTGTTGATGACGGACATGTTGATGGTCTCCTGATGAAGGGAATCCGGCGCGGGTCACAGGGCCTGGCCGGTTTGCTCCGCAGGGGGATGCCGTCTGTTTCGGCCCTGTCCTCTGCTGGAGACATTAACGACGCCCCGCGGCGAACCTTTAGCGGATCCCGCAGAAAATTCGTTGACTCGGGAATCCGGAAGCTGTAGAGCCGCGAAGGAACCGGCGGCGCGATGGCTTGGCGGCAGGAGACGGGAAATCTTGAGCGCGTTCGCGGGCGGGCCGGCACGGCCCTGGACGCTGCGAGGTTCCTGCGACCGCCGGGTCTCCCGGCCCGGTCCACGACTGGACGGACGCCCTTTCGCGAAAGCGACGGAAATCGCGACGAAGCGATCGGTCAGCGGATCATGTTGAACAGCGACAGCCGCTGCATCTGGGTGAAGCTGAGCTGCGCGGCCTCGAGCGCGGTCTGCTCGAGGGTGAAGCGGCTGATCGCCTCGGCGTAGTCGAGATCGCGCATGCCCGACAGGGTGGTCTCGATGGTCAGCGCCTGCGAGTCGCGCAGTTCGGCGGCGGTGTCGATCGCCGAGAGCTGGGCGCCGCCGGCGGCGCGGGCGTCGACCAGGTGGGCCTGGGCCGAGGCGACGTCGCGCATCGACTGTTGCAGGGCGTTCTGCTGCGCGGCGATCTGCTGGTCGCTGGTCGGCGCGGCGGAAAGGGTGGACATCAGCCGGTCGAGGGTGGCGAAGACGTCGCGGGTGCCGGCGGGGCCGATCGTGAACTCGTCGCCCGGCGCCGGTTCGCCCTCGATCCGCATCTGCAGGCCGGCGAAGGCGATGCTCTCGCCGGGCACGTAGGCGCCGCTGGCGATCACCGCGCCGCCGCCGTCGCGGACCTCGTAGGCGTCGGCGGCGGTGAAGGCGACGGTGTGGGTTCCGCCGTTCCAGGCGGCGGAGTCGCTGAGCGCGAACTGGCGCAGCAGGCCGGTGCCGGCGTTGGCCGCGCCGGGACTGGCGTCGACGCGGCCGTCGCCGGTGCGCACGCGCATGAACACCTCGCTGCCGGGCTGGCTGTCGGCAACGAACATCTGCGGCGCGATCTCGACCCGGCGCTGGGTCTGGTCGCCGCCGTAGACCGCCGCGCCGCCCGAGATCGAGAACGGCGCGGAGGCGTCGTCCGCGCCCGCGAACAGGAACCGTCCGCTGCCGTCGGTGCTGTTGGCCAGGTCCAGCAGCCCGTCGCGGATGCTGCCGATCTCCTTGGCGATGGCGGCACGGTCGGCGTCGGACAGGGCGCCGCTGTTCGCCTGCACGGTCAGTTCGGTGACCCGGCCCATCATCTCGCCGGCCTGGGCCAGCACGTTCTCCTGCAGACCGAGGCGGTTCTGCACGTTGGCGGCGTTCGAGCCGAAGCGCTCCAGCTCGGCGAGCGCGCGGTCCAGCCCGACCGCGGTGCCCGCGGCGACCGGGTCGTCCTTGGCGGTCACCAGCCGCTGCCCGGTGCTCAGCTGCTGCTGGATCCTGGCCAGGCTGGCCTGTTTCGACTGGATCGAGGCCAGCGACTGGCTGTACATCATTCCCGTGGAGATGCGGACGTTCATCGGCGCGTCGCGTTGAGGATGGACTGGAACATCGTGTCGGCGGTGGAGATGATCTGCGCCGCCGCCTGGTAGGCCTGCTGCAGGCGCAGCATGTCGGCGGCCTCCTCGTCGAGGTTGACCCCCGAGACCGAGTCGCGCGCGGCCAGCGCCTGGTCGTGGATCACCTGCTGGGCGTCGGCGGAGTATTCGGCCTGGCGCGCGGCCGAGCCCACCGTGGTGGTGAGCCCGGCGACCGCGCCGTTGAGGCTCACGGTGCCGCCGTTGAGGGTCCGCGCGTCGTCCAGGTTGGCGAGCAGCGCGGCGTTGCCGTTGTCGCTGGAGCCGGCCCCGGTCGGGCCGACGGTGAACGCGTCGCCGGCGGCGGGCGCGCCGTCCAGGGTCATGCTCCATCCGTTGGCGCTGATGGTCTGGCCCGGGGTGTAGGGGTAGGGGCCGGCGCCGTCGAGGGTGTACTGGTCGCCGTCGATGAACTCGATGGTGGCCGGCGTCAGCAGGTCGGGGTGCGCGGCGTCGCCGACCGCCGGCTTGCCGGGCTTGCCGGTGCCGGTGTTGGCCAGGTCGGCCGACACCTTGACCGGCGAGGCGGCGGCGATCCGCGACGGATCGGTGATCGCCACCGAAATCGCGCCCGCGGCTCCGGCGGTCGGCTGCAGCAGGAACCGGTCGCCGTTGGCCGGCACGCCGCCCACCTCGATCTCGACGCCGTTGACGCGTAGCGGATCGGCCGCGGTACCGGTGCCGGTCAGCGGCACGCTGGCGCCGGTGTCGGCGCGGGTCGCGCTCCAGCCGCCGCCATCGAAACGCAGCACGACGTCGCGGCCGTCGAGCGCGCCGACCTCGCCGAGCGACGCCTGCAACACCGCGCTGCCGGCGTTGCCGGCGTGCGCGTTCGCGGTCGGCGAGGGCAGGGCGAAGAAATCGCCGCCCAGCTGCCCGTACAGATCCATGCCGGCGCCATGCGCCTGGTTGAAGGCGTCGCCCAGGCCGATCGCGATGCGGCCCAGCTCGGCGAGCGCCGGGTCGAGCACGCTGCTGCGGAACTCGAGCAGCCCGCCGACCCGGCCGCCCATCGCGCGTTCGTCGAGACGGATCTGCTGGCCCTGGGTCTCCAGCGCCAGCTGCTGCCGTTCCGGCCGGAACGGATCGGCGACGGTGCCGAGCCGCGACGCGGTGGCGCCGACCACCAGCGCCTGGCCGCCGGCGGTGACCACGTTGACGGTGCTGCCGTCCTGCGAGACCGCGGTGCCGCCGGTGTAGTCGACCAGCTGCGAAACCAGCAGGTCGCGGCGATCGAGCAGGTCGGGCGCGGCCTTGCCGCCGCTGCTGCCGATCTTGCCGTTGAGCTGGGCGATCTCGGCGGAGAGGCGGTTGATCTCGCCGACCGCCGACTGCAGCCCGGCGTCGACCTCGCGGTCGAGGCGGTCGAACTCGGCGTCGAGCTGTCCGAAGCGCGTCGCCAGGGCGTTGCCCTGCGACAGCAGGTTCTCGCGTTCCGCGCTGGAGGCGGCGTTCGACGACAGCGCGCTCACCGAGTCGAAGAAGTTCGACCACATGCCGGAAATGCCGGTGGCGGTGTCGGAGACCAGGCTGTCCAGGCGGTTGGACAGCCCGGAGATCTGCTGCAGCCGCGCCAGCTCGCCGCCGGCATCGAGCAGCCGCGAGGTGGCCAGCGAGTCGGCGACGCGGTGGATGTCGGCGATCTTGGTGCCGCCGCCGACGTAGCCGAACCCGTAGTCGGTCGGGTTGCGGGTGGCGAAATCGACCCGCTGCCGGCTGTAGCCGGGCGTGTTGATGTTGGCGACGTTGTGGCTGACGGTCGACAGCGCCCGCTGGAAGGCGATCAGCGCGCTGGTGCCGGTGGAGAGGACGTTGGACATGCTGGATTACCTCAACGGCGCACCGCGTCGCCGATCGTTTCGGCGGCGCCGGCCAGCACGCGCCCGGCGCCCTGGACCGCGTCGCCGGAGCGGGTGGCGAAGCTGCTGATGGCGGACAGCGCCCGGCCCAGGGTCGGGCCGTTGGCGATCGAGCTGATCTTGTCGGCGTAGGCCGGGTCGGTGGCGTAGCCGGCCTGCTGCAGGGCGCTGGCGAAGCGGCGCACGTCGCCGCCGGACTCCAGCGCCTGGCGGTAGCGGGGGTTGTTCTTGATCATGCGCACGTAGTCGGCGAAGCTCTCGGCCGGCGAGTCGTACGCGCGGAAGTCGGCGCGTTCGCTGTGGCGCACGCCGTTGGTGTACTCGTGGGTGTTCACCGTTGCGCGGTCGCCCTTCCAGCCGGTCGCCTTGATCCCGAACAGGTTGTTGGCGGTGGCGCCGTCGCCGCGGGTGATCATGCGCTTGCCCCAGCCGGTTTCCAGCGCCGCCTGGGCGACCAGGGCGCGCGCGTCCACGCCGAGTTCGCGCGCCGCCTGCTGCGCATGCGACCAGATCCGGGCGACGAACTGCTCGGGACTGCGCGGCGGGAACGACGCCGCCGCCTGGCTGGCGGCCGCAGCTTCCGCCGCGGGGACCGGCGCGCCCGCCGCGGCGGCCGGCGCCGATGCCTGCGCGCGCGCCGCGCTGGCGGCGAGGATCCATTCGCGCGCGGTGGAGGGTTCCGAGGATTCGCGTGCCCGGTCGCCGCTGCGGCCGGCGATCAGGTCCAGCACCTGCTCGACCGGGCTGGCCGGCAGGTCCAGCGACTGGTTCGCCGCCGGCTCCCGCAACCCGGGCAGCGCCGCCGGGGCCGGGCGCCGGTCGCGGTCCGCGTCGGTGAGGGCGTAGGCGCGGACCGCGCTGGCCGGGTCGGCCGCGGGCTGGGCGCCGCCGCCGAGCTGGCGCGCGATCACCTCGGCCAGGCCGAGGCCGCGACCCTGGCCCTGGGTCATCGCCTTGGCCAGCTGCTGGTCGTACATGTCGCGGAACAGCTGGTTCTCGCCGGGGAACAGCGAATCGCCGAAGCTCGCATCGCGCATGCTCTTGATCAGCATCTGCGCGAACACGCCTTCGAACTGACGCGCGACCTCGTCGATGCGCGCGGCATCCGGACGGGTCGCCTGCTGCAGCTCGATGGGCGCGTTGATGCGCATCAGATCACCTCCAGCTCCGCGCGCAGGGCGCCGGCCTGCTTCAGCGCCTCGAGGATCGCGATCAGGTCGCCGGGGGCGGCGCCGACGGCATTGACCGCGCGCACGATCTCGTCCAGCGAGGTGCCGCCGGCGAACTTGAACATGCGGCTGCCGGCCTCGGTCACGCCCACTTCGGAGCGCGGCGCGACCACGGTCTGGCCCGCGCCGAAGGCGCCGGGCTGGCTGACGTCGATGTTCTCGGTGATGGTGACGGTGAGCGAGCCGTGCGAAATCGCCGCCGGCATCACCTGCACCTGGGAGCCGATCACCACGGTGCCGGTGCGCGAGTTCACGATCACCTTGGCCGCGGCCACCCCGGGGGTCAGTTCGAGGTTCTCGACCTGGGCCAGGAAGCCGACCCGCGCGCTGGGATCGTAGGGGGCCCGTACCGAGACGGTGACGCCGTCCACGGCGCGGGCGGTGCCGGGACCGAACGCCGCGTCCAGCGCCTGCACCATCCGCGAGACGGTGGTGAAGTCGTTGCGATTGAGGTTGAGGGTCAGCTCGCCGGCGTTCTCGAAGCCGCCCGGCACCGCGCGCTCGACCATGCCGCCATTGGGGATCCGGCCGACGCTGGGCACGTTCACCGAGACCCGCGAGCCGTCGCGGCCCTGGGCGCCGAAGCCGCCGACCACCAGGCTGCCCTGGGCGATCGCGTAGACCTGGCCGTCGGCACCCTTGAGCGGCGCCATCAGCAGGGTGCCGCCACGCAGCGAGACCGCGTTGGCGATCGAGGACACGGTGATGTCGATGGTCTGGCCGGGCTTGGCGAACGGCGGCAGCTCGGCATGGATCGCCACCGCCGCGACGTTCTTGAGCTGCGGGTTGACGTTGGCGGGCACCGTCACCCCGAGCTCGTTGAGCATGTTCTTCAGGCTCTGCACGGTGAACGGCGCCTGGCTGGTGCGGTCGCCGCTGCCGTCCAGGCCCACCACCAGGCCGTAGCCCACCAGCGCGTTGCCGCGCACCCCGCCGACGCTGGCGAGGTCCTTGATCCGCTCGGCCTGGGCGGGCAGGGCGGCGAACAGCGCGGCCAGGGCCAGCAGCGCGGCGAAGCCGCCTGCCGGGAACGCGCGCCTGTGCATCTTGCTCATCACCGTGGTCCTGCTCAGTAGGGGTAGAGACGCGAGTTGAAGAACCGGCTCAGCCAGCCCATGGCATTGGACTGGGCGATCGCGCCGCGGCCGCCATAGGCGATCCGGGCGTCGGCCACCCGGCCCGAGGGCACGGTGTTGTCCGGACCGATATCGGCCGGGCGCACGATTCCCTGAATCTGGACCAGTTCGTCGCCCTGGTTCAGGCGCATGTCCTTCTGGCCCTCGACCACCAGGTTGCCGTTGGGCAGCACGTCGACCACGGTCACGGTCAGCTGACCCTGCAGCTTGTTGCTCTGGGCGCTGCGTCCGGTGCCGTCGAAGTCGCGGCCGCCGCTGACCGAGGCGCTGAGCACGTCGCGGCCGCCGATGGTCACCGGCGCGCCGAACACCGACGGCGCGGCGAGGCTGAAGTCGCTCTCCTTGCCGACGCTGGTGCTGGCGGCGGTCTGCGCGGTGGTGTTCTCGACCAGATTGATGGTCAGCAGGTCGCCAAGTCCACGGGCGCGGCGGTCGGAGAACAGCGACAGGCCGCCGGTGTTGCCGGCGCCGGCCTGGTAGATGGCGCCGGCGTTGGGTGCCGCGGCGGCGGCCGCCACCGGCTGGCCGGTCGCTGCCTGCACCGTCGGCTGGCCGTAGGCGCGGGCCTGGGCCAGCGGCGGGTAGGGCCGCATGTCGCCGGAAGCGACGCAGCCGGCCAGCAGGACCGGGCAGAGCGCGACGGCCAGCGGCCGCAGATGGGAGCTCGAAACGTTCATCGCGGCACCGTCAGACGTTGTTGTTGAGGTAACCGAGCATGGAGTCGGTGGTGGAAATGGCCTTGGCGTTCATTTCGTAGGCGCGCTGGGTCTCGATCATGCTCACCAGCTCCTCGACCACGTTGACGTTGCTGCCCTCCAGCGCGCCCTGCTCGAGCGCGCCCAGGCCGTTCAGGCCCGGGGTGCCGTTCTGGGCGGGGCCGGAAGCGGTGGTTTCGAGGTAGAGGTTCTCGCCGCGCGCCTGCAGACCGGCCGGGTTGATGAAGTCGGTCAGGGTGAGCGCGCCGATCTCCAGCGCCTGCGCCTCGCCGCTCATCTGCACGCTGATGGTGCCGTCGTTGCCGATGGTCACCGACTGCGCGCCCTCCGGCACCTGGATCCCGGGCTGCACCGGATAGCCGCTGCTGGTCACCAGTTCGCCCTGGGCGCTGATCTGGAAGCTGCCGTCGCGGGTGTAGGCGGGGGTGCCGTCGGGCATCAGCACCTCGAAGAAGCCGCGGCCGTTGACCATCACGTCGAGCGCGCGGCCGGTCTGCTGGGGATTGCCCTGCTGGAAGTCCTTGGCGGTCGAGACCACGCGCACGCCGGTACCCAGCTGCAGCCCGGAGGGCAGCTGGGTCTGGTTGGAGGTGGCGCCGCCCGGCTGGCGCACCTGCTGGTACAGCAGGTCCTCGAAGTTGGCGCGGTCGCGCTTGAACCCGGTGGTGTTGGTGTTGGCCAGGTTGTTGCTGACCACCGACATCCGCGTCTGCTGCGCGTCCAGCCCGGTCTTGGCGACCCAGAGAGCCTGGTTCATGGTGCGGTTCCTCGGGTTGGCGCCGTGGTGGCGCCGTTATCGGGAGTGCTGCAAGCGGCGTGCCACGGCGGCGCCTCAGCCGCCCAGACGCAGCAGGCTGTTGGCCGCCTGGGCGTTCTCGTCGCCGCGCTGGATCACCTTGACCTGCATCTCGAACTGGCGCTGCAGCTGGATCATCTGCACCAGCGCGCCGGCGGCGTCGACGTTGCTGCCTTCCAGCACGCCGGACGTCAGGCCATCGTCGCCGCCCTGCGCCAGCGGCTGCGCGGGATCGGTATTGCGCATCAACCCGTCAAGGCCGCGCGCCAGGCGCTCGGGGACGGCCTCGACCACGCGCAGCCTGCCGATCACCCCCAGGGTCTGCGGGCCTTCGCCCAGCGGCACGATCGAGACGGTGCCGTCCCGGCCGATGTCCAGGGCCTGGTGCGGCGGGATCGCCATCGGGTTGCCGTTCTCGTCCAGCAGCGGCCGTCCTCCTGCGGTCACCAGCTGGCCGTTGGGGGTCACCGACAGGTTTCCGGCGCGGGTATAGGCCTCGCTGCCGTCGCCGGCCTGCACCGCCAGCCAGCGGTTCTGGTTCAGCGACACGTCGAGCGGGTTGCCGGTCACGCGCTGCGAGCCGACCCGGGAGTTGAAGCCCTGGTCGACGTGCATCGCGTCGATCCGCGAGGCATGGCCGGCACCCGGCACCCGGAAGGACTCGGTATTGGCCAGCGCCGCCTTGAAGCCGGCGGTGTCGGCATTGGCCAGGTTGTGGGACACGGTGCCCTGGGCCTGCAGCGACGCGCGGGCGCCGGTCATCGCGACGTAGAGTGCTTTGTCCATGGGGCTGCCGTGATTGGTGATTGGTGATTCGGGGACCTGTGACCTGCACGGTCGCGTTGGAGGGCGGCGCCCTCCAATCACGAACTACGAATCACGAGCCGCGAGCCGTCATCAACGAATGTTGATGACGGTCTGCGTGACCTGGTCCTGGGTGGTGATCATCTGGGCGTTGGCCTGGAAGTTGCGCTGCGCCACGATCATGTTCACCAGCTGCGCGGTCAGGTCGACGGTGGAGGCTTCCAGCGAGCCGGACTGCACCTGGCCGAAATCCGAGGTGTCGGGAGAACCGGTGCGCGGGGTGCCTGAGCCGTAGCTCTCGGCCCAGGCGTTGTTGCCCTGCGGTTGCAGGCCCTGCGGGTTGGTGAACGTGGTCAGCGCGACCTGGCCCAGCGGGGTATCGGCGCCGTTGGAGTAGCGGGCGAACACCACGCCGTCGGCGGAGACGCTGATTTCGTTGAGCTTGCCCGCGGCGTGGCCGTCCTGGCGGGTGTCGCGCAGCTGGAAGGTCTCGCCGTACTGGCTCGATCCGGCCAGGTTGAGGGTCAGGTCGAGCACGCCGGCGCCGGTGGCGGGGGTGTAGGGGTCGAGGTCGATCGAGCCGCCCGGCGGGGTCAGCAGCTCGCCCGAATTGGAGAACTGCAGCGTGGTCGGCGCGCCGACCTGGACCCCGTCGACGAAGTTGTACGCCTGCCACTCGTTCGGATTGGCGGTCTTGACGAAGTAGGAGGTCTGTACGTGGCTCACGCCGAGCGAGTCGAACACGTTGATGCCGCCGGTGGACTCGTTGTAGCTGTTCGGCTCGCTCGGATCGAACGGTGCGATGGTCGGCGTGGCGGCGTTGCCGGGCAGGGTGAACATGACGTCGACTGCGCTGGTCTGGCGCGGCGGGCTGTCGGTGGTCAGCAGCTGCAGGTCGCCGAGCCGGCCGACGTCGAAGCCGTTGCCGTCGGCGCGCGGCGGGAACACCTGCAGGCGGGCGCCGTCCGGGGTGGTGACGAAGCCCTGGTTGTCGGTCTGGAAGTTGCCGGCGCGCGAGTACAGGGCCGCGCCGTTCTTGCTGAGGGTGAAGAACCCCTCGCCGTCGATGGCCATGTCCAGGCTGCGCCCGGTCGGATCGATGTTCCCCTGCGAGAACTGCTGGGCCACGTTGCTCACCCGCACGCCGGTGCCGACCGCGTTCCGGGCCAGGCCGTAGCTGGTGTAGGAGAACAGGTCGGCGAACTCGGCGCGCGACTCCTTGAAGCCGGTGGTGTTGACGTTGGCGATGTTGTTGGACGTGACGTTGAGGTCGGCGTTGGCCGCGTTGATTCCGGACAGCGAGGTATTGAAGCTCATGACGGACTCCGGGGTGGATGCTTGGAAGGGCTCAGCTGATGCGGAGCACGTGGTCGATGGGAGCGGTGCCGAGACCGCGCAGGTCGAGATACAGCCCGTCGGAACCGACGGTGACGCTTTCCACGCGCGCCTGGACGTAGCTGTCCAGGTCGGTGACGTTGCCGGTGGCGTCGCTGTGCTTCGCGCTCAGCGCGTACTTGCCGGGCGGCAGGCGGTTGCCGGCGGCGTCGTTGCCGTCCCAGGCGAACGCCACCTCGCCGGCGGCCGCGGCCGGCACGCTGATCTGCCGGACCGGCTGGCCGTTGGCATCGGCGATCTCGAACACCACGGTGCCGGGCCCGGGCGCGGCGACCACGCCGTTGGCGCCGCCGTCCTCGCCCAGCGCCAGGCTGCCCGAGGGCACCAGCACGTCGCGGCCGACCAGGGTGGCGCCGCGCATGATCTGGTCGGCGTTCTGCGCCGAGGCGAAGCCGCCGACGGCGGTGTTGAGGTCCTGGATGCCCTGGACCGTGGAGAACTGCGCCAGCTGGCCGAGGAAGGCGCTGTTCTCCATCGGCTTGAGCGGATCCTGGTGCTTGAGCTGTTCGGTCATCAGGCGCAGGAAGTCGGCCTGGCCCATGGATTCGTCCTTCTTGTCGGTCTTGGCGCCGGGGCCGGCCAGCCCGAGGCTGGCGTAGACGTCGCTGGGGATGCTGCTCACGGGCGGTTCTCCGGGTGCGGGCTCAGCGGCCCATGCTCAGGGTCGCCAGGGCGAGTTCCTTGGCGGTGTTGAGGACCTCGACGCCGGCCTGGTAGCTGCGCGAGGCGGAAATCAGGTTGACCATCTGCGCCACCGGGTCGACGTCGGGCGAGTAGACGTAGCCCTGCTCGTCGGCCAGCGGGTGGCCGGGCTCGTAGCGCTGGATCGGCGCGGCGTCGCTCTCGGCGATCTCCTTCACCTGCACGCCGGTGATGCTGGCATCGGTCGCGCTGCGCACCGCCTGGAACACCGGCTCGATGGGGCGGTACACGGTGTCGGCGGAGCCGGACACCGAATCGGCGTTGGCGAGGTTGCTGGCCAGCGTGCTGAGCCGCACCGACTGCGCCTGCAGCGCGGAACCGGCGACGTCGAAGATCGGCAGGTTGCTCATGGCTTATTGCCCGGTGATGGCGGTGAGCATGGTGCGCACCTTGGATTCGAGGAAGCTGAGCGAGGCGCGATATTCCAGCGCGGCGCGGCCGTAGGCCGCGCGCTCGGCGTCGGGGTCGACGGTGTTGCCGTCGAGGCTGGGCTGGGTGGCCTCGCGTGCGAACTGGAACGGCAGCAGGCCCTCCAGCGCATTGCCGGCCAGGTGTCCTTCGCGAGTCGCGCCCGCGGCCTGCCTGGCGCTGCCGGCGGCGGCCAGCGCGGCGTTGAAGTCGAGGTCCTGGGCCCGGTAGCCGGGGGTGTCGACGTTGGCCAGGTTGCTGGCGATCAGCTTCATGCGCTGCTCGCGCAGCGGCAGGGCATCGGCCTGGAAGCCCATATAGGAAGAGATCGGATTGTTCATGGCAGCCTCCGGCGGACCTGTGCCGGGGAAGCTGCAAGCGCCGTGCCAGGAAGGCGGCTGGGACCGCGGGGCGCTTCGGCGGGGACGTCGGGGCTACCGGCGCGGTGCCGGCGCCGGTGGCGGGTCAGGCCGCGGCGGCCTGGCGGCTGCGGATGCGCGCGGCGACCTCGCGCAACCGCGCCAGCACGCGCTCTGCGAGGTCGTGGGGACTGTACTTGGGCACGAAGGCGTTGGCGCCGACCTGCTCGACCATGGAATTGTTGAACACGCCGGAGAGCGAAGTGTGCAGCAGCACGTACATCCCGGCCAGCGCCGGCTGGCGACGGATTTCCGTCGTCAGGGTGTAGCCGTCCATCGCCGGCATCTCGATGTCCGAGATCACCATGGCGTAGCGATCGCAGGGATCCTCGCCGCCGGCATGGATCTGGAGCAGGTGGTCGAGCGCCTGGCGGCCGTCCGAAAGCAGGGTGGCGCCGACCCCGAGCTGGTCGAGCACGCTGCGGATCTGCTGGCGCGCCACCCGCGAATCGTCGACCACCAGCACCTGCATCGGCGGGGCGTCGGCGGGCAGGGCCATCTCCGGCGCCAGGCTCGCGTCCATCCGCGTCTGCGCGATCTCCGCCAGGATGCTCTCCACGTCCAGGACCTGGATCAGCGCGTCCTGGAAGCGGGTCACGGCGGTGAGGTAGCTGCCCTCCACTCCGAGTTCCGGCGGCGGATGGATGTCCTCCACCGCGATGTTGACGATGCGTTCGACGTCGCTGACCAGGAAGCCCTGCACCGAGCGGTTGAATTCGGTGACCACCAGGTAGCCGGTCGCGGACTCGAGGTCGCGGCCGCGCTCGGGGTGGCCGATCGACAGGCCCAGGTCGAGCACCGGCACCGAGCGGCCGCGCACGTCGGCCACTCCGGCGAACTGCGCCGGCAGCCCGGGCAGCTGGAACAGCGCCGGGCGGCGCAGCACCTCCTGCACCTTGAACACGTTGACGCCAAAAAGCTGGCGGCCGCCGAGGCGGAACAGCAGCAGCGCCAGCCGGTTGTGGCCGGCCAGGCGGGTCCGCTGGTCGATGCGGTTGAGCAGGTCCTGGTGCATGGACGCGGTATCGGCGTCGGTGGGCCGGACTTGAGCGGCCGCCACGGCACGGCGCTTGCACGGGTCCTTGCGTCCCCGCCGCCAGGAAGCGCCGATGCGCTCTTGCCCGTCCCGCACCCCGATCCGCCAGCGCCTGCACCTGCTGCTCATGTTGCTGGCGCTGCTGCCGACATCGCTGTGGGCGGGCGGCTTCCAACCGGTGGAGTCGATCCGAGAGGCGGCGCTGGCCGCGCTCGGCAGCGATGCCGAGGCCGAGGCCACCCTGGACCCGGCGCTGCGCATGCCGCGCTGCGCCGGCCCGCTCGAGGCGCGGCCGGGCGCCGGCACCACGGTGGAGGTGTCCTGCCCCGACGGCTGGCGCCTGTACGTCCCGGTCCGGATCCACCGCAGCCAGACCGTGCTGGTGCTCAGCCGCGGCGTCGCCGCCGGCGAGGTGATCGGTCCCGAGGTGCTGGCGCCGGAGACCCGCGATGCCGCCCGTATCGTCGGCGCAGCGCTGTCCGATCCGGCGGCGGCGCTCGGGCGGGTGGCGCGCCGGGCCCTGTCGGCCGGCAGCGTACTGACGGCGCGCGATCTGATCGCGCCGCGGCTGGTCCGGCGCGGCGACATCGTGGCGCTGGTCTCGGGCGCGGGCGGGCTGGAGGTGCGGATGACCGGGCGGGCGCTGGCCGATGCCGGCGAGAACGAACGGGTCAGCGTGGAGAACCTCTCCTCGCGGCGGGTGGTGCAGGGCACGGTGGGGGCCGACGGGGCGGTGGTGGTGGCACGGTGACGGCGAGGGCGAATTCGCCCTAAAGTCTCCGCGCCGGGCGCCGATATCCATCACGAACCCGCATTCAGGACGCCACCATGAGCCAGAAGATCGAGGGCGGTCCGCCGCCGACAGCGGTCCGCAGCACCGGCCCCAGCAGCGGGCAGGTGGCGCGAGCCGGCGCCGAGCGCGCCCGTCCGGTGGAGGCCTCGCCTCCCGCCGACAGCCTGCGGCTGACCGGCGAAGCCGCCGGGCTGCAGGCCCTGCAACGCGATCTCGCCACCGGTCCGGCGGTCGACCAGGGCCGCGTCGACGCGGTGCGCGAAGCATTGCAGAACGGCAGCTACAGGATCGATCCGGAGGCGATCGCCTCGCGAATGCTCGACCTCGACCGGCAGCTGGACGGCTGATGTCCGGCGCCGACGCCAGCCTGGAACGCCTGGCCGCGGCCCTGGCCGAGGAGCGGCGCGCCTTGCTCGAGCACGATGTCGAGGCGCTGATGGCCTCCACCCAGGCCAAGCTCGCGGCGCTGCGCGCGCTCGAGAGCCATCCGGCCGAGGGGATCGCCACGCGCCTGGCAGAACTGGCGGAGGCGAATCGCGCCAACGGGGCGCTGCTGGCGCGGCGGCGCCGCGAGGTCAACTGGGCCCTGCGCCATCTCGGCCGCAGCGAAAGCGGCTCCGAATACGACGCCCGCGGGCGTGCCGACGTGGTCCGCACCACGCGCCAGCTCGCGGTGGCCTGAGCAGCGCCCGGCAGGGCCCCGTAGAATGGCCGGACCCAGATCCGAACCGGCCCCGTGACCGAACCGACCAGCGCCGAAGCGCTCCCCCTGCCGATGCTGGCGTCCGCCCTGGACCGGCTGCGCGAAGGCGTGCTGCTGTGCCGGTCCGATGGCAGCCGCCTGTACACCAACCCGGCCGCCGAGACCCTGTGCCGCGCGCATCCGCTCTGGACCGCGGATCTCGGGCTCGCGCTGCAGGACATGCTGCCGTCCGAAGCGCTGCGCAAGGCCGATCGGGACGGGACCTGGAACGACTACGTGCCCTTCGGCGAGGGCCGCATGCTGGCCGCGCGGCTGTCGCTGTGCAGCGAGGGCGGCAGCCACTACCTGCTGCTGCTGCAGGATCCGGGGCTGGTCCGCGACGATCAGGACCTGCTGCGCCGCCATGCCGAGCTCAACGTGCGCCTGACCGCCGCCCAGGAAAAGCTGCTGCAGGCCGAGAAGATGGCCTCGATCGGTCAGCTCGCCGCCGGCGTGGCTCACGAGATCAACAACCCGATCGGCTACGTGCACTCCAACCTGGGCAGCCTGCAGGAGTATCTCAGCAGCCTGTTCGCGCTGATCGACGCCTACGAGCGCGCGCTGCGCTCGCCGGACCCGCACGCGCAGCTGGCGGAGATCGACCAGACCCGCGAGCGCCTGGACATCGACTTCATCAGCCGCGACCTGCCGCAGCTGATGACCGAGTCGCGCGAGGGCATCGAGCGGGTCACCCGCATCGTCCGCGACCTGAAGGACTTCTCGCGCTCCGACCGCGACAGTTCCTGGAAGCTCGCGGACCTGCACGCCGGGCTCGATTCGACCATCAACATCGTCTGGAACGAGCTGCGCTACAAGGCGACCCTGGACAAGCACTACGGCGAGCTGCCGCTGGTCGAATGCCTCCAGTCCGAGCTCAACCAGGTGTTCATGAACCTGCTGCTCAACGCCGGCCAGGCGATCCCCGAACGCGGCGTGATCACGGTGAGCACCGGGCAGCAGGGCGACGAGGTCTGGGTCGAGATCGCGGACACCGGCGCCGGGATCCCCGAGGAGATGCTGCAGCGCATCTTCGACCCGTTCTTCACCACCAAGCCGGTGGGCACCGGCACCGGGCTGGGCCTTTCGATCTCCTATGGCATCGCCGCCAAGCACCACGGCCGCATCGAGGTGGCGAGCGCCCCGGGCGAGGGCTCCCGATTCAGGGTGGTGCTGCCGGTCCGCCAGCCGCAGGACTGAGCGCGCCGTCGCGGGCGCGCTGGCTGCCGTAGGTGGCGAAGGCCTGGCGGATGTGCTCGCGCAGTTCCCGGTCGTCCCACGGCTTGGTCAGGAACCGGTAGATCGCGCCCCGGTTGATCGCATCGGTGACCGTGGCCAGGTCGGTGTAGCCGGACAGCACCAGGCGGATGGTGTCGGGGTAGAGCATCTTCACCCGGCCGAGGAATTCGGTGCCGTCCATCTCCGACATGCGCTGGTCGGACAGGATCACCTGCACGTCGTTGGTGGCGAGCAGGCCGAACGCGTCGCGGACGTTGCCGGCGGCGAGGATGCGGTAGCCGTCGCGCCGGAACAGCCGCACCAGCGAGCGCAGCACGTTCTCCTCGTCGTCGACCAGCAGCAGGGTGCGGTCGGGGGTGGCCGCGGCGAACAGCTCCGGACGCAGGTAGCGCCGCCGCAGCACCTGGCCGGCGGCATCGGCGTTCATCGGTTCGCCGAACAGATAGCCCTGGAACTCGTCGCAGTCGCTGCGGCGCAGGAAACCCAGCTGCGCCTCGGTCTCCACGCCGTTCGCGATCACCTTCATGCCGAGCTGGTGGCCCATGGCGATGATGGCGCGGACGATCGCGGTCTCGCGGCTGCCCGCCGGAGCGCTGTTGATGAAGCTGCGGTCGATCTTCAGGCGGTCGGCCGGGTAGCGCACCAGCGCGCTGAGGCTGGAGTCTCCGGTGCCGAAGTTGTCCAGGCTGAGGCCGACGCCCTCGTGGCGGAGCGCCTTGATCGCCTCGTGCACGGCGTTGACGTCGTAGGTCAGGGCGCTTTCGTTGGCCTCCAGCACGATCGTCGAGTTCGGCAGGCCGGCATTGCCGATCCTGGTCAACAGACGGTTGACGAATTCCGGGTCGAGCAGCTGCAGGGTCGAGACGTTGACGCCGATGAAGAAGTCGTCGAAGCCCTGTTCGCGCCATGCGCGCGCTTGCTCGACCACCCGATCGAGTACCCAGTGGCCGATCTGCACGATGACGCCGAGGCGCTCCGCGGTGGGCATGAACCGCTCCGGCAGCAACAGCCCGAGATCGGGCGACTGCCAGCGCAGCAGCGCCTCCATGCCGACCACGCGGCCGTCGCGGGCGCTGACCTTGGGCTGATAGCGCATCCGCAGCTCGCCATTGGGCGCCGCGTCGACGATCTGGCGGGCGATGATGGTCTCGTTCTGGAGCTTCTCGCTGGCCTGCACCGCGTAGAGCTGCACCGGATCGCTGTCGTGGTGCGAAGCCTGCCGCACCGCGGTCTCGGCCTGCTGCAGCAGCAGCGACGCTTCCGCCGCCTGCAGCGGGCACAGGCTCATGCCGATCCTGGCGTTGAGGAACAACGTGTACGGAAGCACCGAGAGCGGCAGCTCCACCTCGCGCAGCAGCTCCTCGGCCAGTTCGCGCGGCGGCGCCGAACCGGCCGGGTAGGGCACCGCGGCCACGAACTCGTCGCTGCCGTGGCGCCATAGCCGGCCGCGTTCGCCGATGCGTGCGGCCAGGCGCTCGGCCAGCAGCCGCAGCGCCTGGTCGCCGACCTCGACCCCCATGTTCTGGTTGATCGAGGCGAAGTGCTCGATGTCGATGTGCAGCACCATCAGCGCGGCGCCACCACCGACCGCCTGGCCGACCATCGCGACCAGATCCGGGTGCCCGGCGCCCAGGCGCGGCACGATCTCCACGGCCACGCCGACATGGTCGAGCGGCCGCATGCTAGCCCCCGTCCAGGTCGGGTGCGCGGTCTGTGCGCGGCGCGGGCGCGTAGGGCAGCAGCGCGCTGATCCGGGTGCCGGCGGCGGAAGATTCGATCCGCAGGCTGCCGCCGACGGTCTGCGCGCGTTCGCGCATGATCACCAGGCCCAGGCCGCGCGCCCGGGCCGGCTCGAAGCCGCCGCCGTCGTCCTGGACTTCCAGGCCGATCGCACCGTCGCGGTCGTGCAGCCGCACCGAAGTCGCACCCGCCCGCGAATGCCGCAGGACGTTGGTCAGCGCCTCCTGGGCGATGCGGAAGCAGGCCTGCTCCACTTCGCGCGCGGGGCGCCGCGGCAGCGGCTCGATCTTCAGATCGACCCCGGTGCCGCCGTTGCGGAACAGCTGCTGCGCGTGCCCGCGCAGGGCCGCCTCCAGGCCCAGCGCATCGAGCTGCGGCGGCCGCAGCAGGGTGGAGATGTCGCGCAGCTTGTCGAGGGTGGCGTCGGCGATCTCGATGATCCCGGCCAGGTCCTCGCGGCGGCGCGCCGGATCCGTTTCATCGAGGGCGGCGCTGGCCGACAGCTTGATGGCGGTGATCGACTGGCCGATGTCGTCGTGCAGTTCCCGCGAGATCGCCCGGCGCTCGTCCTCCTGCAGCGAGAACAGGCGCCCGGCCAGCGCCTGCAGCTCGCGGTTGCCGAGCGCGAGCGCGTCGCGCATCCGCTCCGGCTCGCTCAGGTCGCGCACGATCAGCAGCTTGCAGGCGAGGCCGCCGTAGCGGGCGTCGCAGGCCGAGAGCGCGGCGTTGAACAGGCTGCCGTCGGCGCGGCGCATGCGCGGCGCCGACGCTGCGCCCGCGGATCCGGCATCGCCGGCGTCGAGCAGAGCGCCGAGGCGCGCCAGGGCGCCGTCCTCGACCAGCGCCGCCAGCGGCTGGCCGGGCAGGTCATCGGGGCCGTAGCCGAACTGCGCGGCGCAGGCCGGGTTGGCATAGATCGCGCGGCCATCGGCGATCAGCATGACCCCGTCCGGCAGGATGCGCATCAGTTCGCCGAATTGCTGCTCCCGCTCCTGCAGCTGGCGTCGGGCCTGTTCCATTTCGGTCACCCGTGGATCGTACCGGAACCGGCGCCCTCTGACGCCGTCCCGATGGACTGGGGGCCTCAACTTCCGGCCGGTGCCGCCGCTAACAGGTCAATCGAACGCCCGTCACAGCTCTCGGCGGCGTCTCGCGCGCCCCGCCGCCTCGCGGCAGGGCGTTCCAAGGGTGCGGCTATCAAGGTAGAACCGATGGACTCCGGCGCGATCACCAGCCTGCTGCGGCACCCGCTCCCGAGCGCGATGCTGGTGCTCGACGCCGACGGCGCGGTGGTCCTGGCCAACCCCGCGGCGCAGGCGCTCGGCCTGGACCGGAGCGCCGCGCACTACGCCCAGCTGCTGGCCGACCTGCGCCAGCGGCTGCGCGAGGGCGCGACGGCGATCCCGTGTTCCCTTCCCGGACCCTCCGGGCGTCTCGACGGCTGGATGCGCGCGGTGGCCGGGGAGGGCGGCGGCGCGGTCGCCTACACGGTGAGCGTGCCCGAGCCGGACGGCGCCAGCCGCTGGCAGGCGGCGCTGGACAGCGCCGGCCACGGCCTGTGGGACTGGGACGTGGCCGGCAACCGCACCTTCCGGTCGCGCTCGTGGCGGGCGATGCTGGGCTACGAGGCCGGCAGCGGCGATGACGCGCTCGACGAGGGACTCGACGCCGCGCTGTCGCTGGTCCACCCCGAGGACATCGCGCGGGTGCGCGAGCGGCTCGCCGACCATCTCGAAGGGCGCACACCGACCTACGTGTGCGAGCATCGCCTGCGCCACCGCGACGGCAGCTGGCGCTGGGTGCGCGACAGCGGCCGGGTGATCGCCAGCGACGCCAACGGCCGCCCCCTGCGCATGGTCGGCACCCATACCGAGATCGGCACCCAGAAGCAGCTGGAACAGCGCCTGCGAGACCAGCAATGGCTGCTCGAGGAGACCCAGCGCATCGCCGGGACCTCGAGCTGGGCCTGGGACCCCGACAGCGACGTGGTGTGGTGCTCGCCCGAACTGCGTGCGCTGGCCGGCCTACCGGAGGACGCCACCGGCAGTCGCGCCTGGGTGCGCCGCATCGGCCGCCACTCTGCCGGGGAGCTGCGCAAGGCCTGGCGCCGGATCCGCCAGGACGGGCGGCTGGCCCATTTCGAGATCGAGCTGGCCACGCCTGCCGAACCGGATGGCCTGCACCTGCTGATCTGGGCGCAGCCCCAGCTCGACCCCGACGGCAATCTGCAGCGGGTCCTGGCCCAGGTCCAGGACGTCACCGGGCAGCGCCGCGTCGACGCGCTGATCCGCAGCCGCACCGAGCTGCTGGCGCGGGTCTCTGCGCTCGGCGGGATCGGCGGCGCCGAGATCGACCCTGCCACCCGGCGCATGCAGTGGACCGAGGAATGCGCGCGCCTGCACGGCATGGCGCCCGGCCCGGTCGTGCTGGACGAGGTGCTGGCGCTGTACACCACCGCCTCCCGCGAGGCCTTCGAGGCCGCGCTGGTACGGGCCGCCGACGGCGGTGCGCCCGAGCGGGTGGAGGGCTGCTTCTATCGCGGCAGCGGGGAACGGGTCTGGGTCCAGGTGGTGATCGAGCTGGATCGCGACGAGGGCGGCCCGGCGCGCCATATCGTGCTGTTCCGGGACATCACCCGGGAGCGCGAGACCAGCGCCCGGATCGAGATGCTCTCGCACTACGATCCGCTCACCGGGCTGCCCAACCGCGGCCTGCTGCGGCGCCAGGCGGAGGAGGCCCTGGCGGCCGACGCCGGGGAGTCCCGGCTGGCGATGCTGCTGGTGGACATCGATGGCTTCCGCGGCATCAACGAGAGCTTCGGCCACGGCGCCGGCGACGCGGTGCTCAAGGCCTCCGCGGCGCGGATGCACCAGTGCCTGGGAGGCGCCGACCTGTTCGGCCGGCTGGGCGCGGACGAATTCGCGGTGCTGCTCAGCGGGGCCCGCGACCGCGCCGCGGTGGGCGACGCCGCGTCGCGGCTGATCGCCGCGCTCGGCGAGCCGCTGCACGTCGGCACCGAGACCCTGAAGATCGGCGCCAGCGTCGGCATCGCGGTGCGCGAGAGCCCCGGCGACGGCTTCGACGATCTCCTGCGCGCGGCCGGCGTGGCGCTGTGCGCGGCACGCCAGCACGGGCGCGGCAACCACGCGTTCTATACCCAGGAAGCGCTGCAGCAGGCGAGGCGGCGGCTGAAGATCGAGCACGCCCTGCGCGGGGCCCTGGACCGGGACGAGTTCTCGGTGGTCTACCAGCCGCTGGTGCACGTCGACAGCGCCACCGCGCCGGGGATCGAGGCGCTGCTGCGCTGGCATCGCCCGGCCGGGGGCCACTGCGGGCCGGCCGAGTTCATCCCGATCGCGGAGGAGTGCGGGGAAATCGTGCGGCTGGGCGATTGGGTGATCTCCGAGGCGTGCCGCCAGGCCGCCGCCTGGGAGGAGGCGGGGCTGCGATTCGGGCGGATGTCGGTGAACGTGTCGGCGGTGCAGCTGCGCGATCGCGGTTTCGCCGAGCGGGTGATCGCGCGCTGCGAGCAGGCCGGCTGGCCGCCGCACCGGCTCGAGCTCGAGCTCACCGAGTCGGCGCTGGTGCGCGACACCGAGATCCTGCACGAGTGCTTCGCCACGCTGCAGCGCCACGGGGTGAGTCTGGCCGTCGACGATTTCGGGACCGGCTTTTCGAACCTCCACTACCTGAACCGTTTTCCGGTCAGCCGCCTGAAGATCGACCGCAGCCTGATCCTGGACATCCAGCGCAGCACCGCGTCGGGCGATCTGACCCGCGCGATCATCCAGCTCGGCCAGGCCATGCGGATGCAGGTGGTGGTGGAGGGCGTGGAAACCGCGATCGAGGAGCGGCTGCTGCGCCAGCACGGCTGCGACGAGATCCAGGGATACCTCTACACCCGCCCGCTGCCGCCGCGGGAGATGGCGCAGTGGCTGCGTGGCGGCATGGCGCAGGGTGGGGCGGAACCGATCGCCATCGCCCCGACGCCGCCGCTCATCGCCTGCTGAACTGCGCCGGGCGGCCTAGCTGCCGCGACCCTCGGCGCGGTCGAAAGGGCGGCGCCAGCGAGTCCCTGGCAGCAGGTTCTTTGCATCTTCGGCACTTGAGATTCGTCGGATGCGTCCCGCGGCGTGAGCCGCGCCTGGGGGCCTTGCTCCGCCCTTCCGTCCGGCCGCGCCAGGCAGTCCTGTTCGATGGAGGGATCCATCACCGTCGCCACGGGGCAGCGACAGCGAATCGCCGCTCCTGGGGTGGGTGCTTCAAGAGCGCCTTCGGCCTGCTGTGCGGGGCGTGAGCCGCGCCGGGGGCATTGCTCCGCCCTTCCGTCCGGCCGCGCCAGGCAGTCCTGTCCGATGGAGGGATCCATCACCGTCGCCACGGGGCAGCGACAGCGAATCGCCGCTCCTGGGATGGGTTCTTCAAGAGCGCCTTCGGCCTGCTGTGCGGGGCGTGAGCCGCGCCGGGGGCATTGCTCCGCCCTTCCGTCCGGCCATCCATGGCCGGAGTCAGGGCCGCTGCACATCCATGTGCAGCTCTCCGCAACACCCCCGGCACGTCTCCCGCTGTCGGCATTGGTGGGCTTCGGATGGATTGGCTACCGAGCGTCCGAAAGCGAATCACCACCGCGGCGCCGGGGCCGAGGCCAGGGACGGCCTGCGGCGGCGGATCGGGCCATGGATGGCCCGACTCGCCGGGGAGCCTCCCCCGGCCCGGGCGCCGCCGGCTCCGAAGCCCACGCACCGGTTTCTCCGAAGCCCGTTCATCGGCTTCTCAGTCGAGTTCCCTCACACCCATGCACGACCGAGCGAAATGCGGGCGCCGGTCCGACCCTCAATCCGGCGCCGCGGTATCAGGCGGCTCGCCGGGGCACAGCGCCAGGTCCCAGTCCACGCATGCCTGGAGCGGAGCGGGGTGGTTGGCGTCGGTGGTCAGCGCCGCCAGTTCCTGGCGTGCCTGCTGTTCGAGCCGCCGCAGGGTCGTGCGGTGGTCTTCGGCCAGAACCGGCGAATCCACCTGGTCGCAGGCGTCTATGGACCGCCCCAGCGAGCCGTCGGCGCTCACGGCGCGGAGGCCGATGGAGCCGGCGCCGGTACGGCAACGCATCCTCCGCGTGGAAACGGCCGGGCCAGGGATGGCGGCGTCCGACGCGTCCACGACCCGCTGCGCAGCGGGCGTGGCGTGGCCAGACACCCGACTGCCCCGGCGCGGGCCGGGGCAGGGAAGTCGTGGGGGGAAGCGGCCATGGCGCGGATCGTCGATCGGATCAGAACAGCTCCACGGTTCCGGCGCCCATGTCATGCTGCGTCACCGGCTTGTGCGGCGGCGCTTCCCAGGTGCCGCGCATCTCGCGCAGGCGATGGCCGATGCGCTCCAGCGCCCGCACCATCTCGTTGTCGAACACCCCACCGTTGCGATGCAGCAGCTCCTGCAGGTCGACGGCCTCGCGGTTGATCGCGCTCAGGCGCTCCAGGTGGGAGTGCACCGCGCCCAGCGACTGGGTGGCGATGTCCTCGAACTGCAGCGCACGCACCGCCTCGGCCACGCTCGCGTCGATGTCGCGACCGCAATCGGAGATCTCGCGCATGCTCTCGCCCAGCGAGCGGTTGATCGCCGCCACCTGTTCGAGCATGGTCGCGGCCTCGGAGCGCGCCTCGCGCGAGCGATCCATGTCGCGGGAGGCCATGTGCGAGACCGTCTCGCGCACCTTGGCGATGGACTCCTTGGAGCTGTGCGCCAGCTTGCGGATCTGCTCGTTGAAGGTGGTCGAGCGCTCGGAGAGGTTGCGCACCTCGTCGGCGACCACGGCGAAGCCGCGGCCCGCCTCGCCGGCACGAGCCGCCTCGATCGCGGCATTGAGCGCCAGCAGGTTGGTCTGGTCGGCGATCGACTTGACGTCCTCGAGCAGCGAGAAGATCCCGTCCAGGTGCGTGGCCATCTCGTCGATGTGGGCGACGGTGGTGCCGCTCTGGCCGCTGACCTGCTCCAGCGCCTCGACCAACTGCTCCATGCGCTGGCTGGCGTGCTGGGCGAAGCGGGCCACGTCGGCGCCGCCGCCGCCGTTCTGCTCGCCTGCATGGTCGATGATCCGCGCCATCGCCACGCCCTGCTGGCGCGACTTGCGGTTCATTGCCTCGAAACTGCCACCCAGCCCGCTCACCGCCTGGCGGATCAGCCCGCGTGCGCGCTCGACCTCCTGGCGCGAGCCCTCGATCTCGGCGCCGACGAACTGGCGCAGCTCGGTCAGCAACTCGTCCTGCTCCCGCATCGCCTTGACGTGCTCGGGGGAATGGCGGCCCTCGCGGACCACGATCCACCAGGCGAACGCCAGCCAGCTGGCGGTCATCGTCACCAGCACCGCCCAGCGCAGCGGCGCCAGGCCGTCGACCGCGAAGGCGGCGGGCAACAGCAGCGTCAGCACCAGCGGCGCGGCGAGACGGATCAGGATGCGTGGATACATTGGGGGGCTCTCTGCGGATTCTTGATCGCAGTATCGGCCCCGCCCACGCCATCTTTAGGAGCCGGGGACGGCCGTTCACGCCTGCGCGCAGGCTCGCCAGCGGGGGCCGGGCGCAGCCGGGAAGGGCGCGCGAACGCGCCGCGCCCGTTCAGGCGAGCCGGCGTTCGATCGCCTCGAGCATCGCGCGGCGCGAGAACAGGAAATCCCACTGGCTGCCGCCCAGCTGCCGCCACAGCACCGCCGAGCGCATCGCCGCCAGCAGCAGCGCGCGAATCTCCGCCACCACCCCGGGCTGGGCGAGATAATGCGGGGTGCCCTGGACCATCACCCGCGGCCGCAGGTGGCTGATGGTGTCGGCGTACAGCGCGCCGAGCGCCTCGAGCACTTCGGGGTGGTCGCTGCCCCTGGCCTGCGCCTGCGGGGCGATCGCGGCGATGCCACGACCCACCGCCTCGACCGTGGCCGGCTCGGCCACGAAGCGGCGCTCGAGCCGGACCACGGCCAACGCCAGGCGCGGCAGCGCCTCGTCCTTCCCCTGGCTCGACAGGTGGTCGCGCAGCGTACGCAGCCCCGGGCCCAGCCGCGCCACGCCGCCGTAGACCTCCTCGGTGGAATCGGCATCGATGCGAAACACGCCGTCCAGCACCGCGCGGGTGGCGTCGCCGCTGGACTGCCCGCTCTCGGCGGTGGAGCGAACCTGCTGCAGGGACTGCGCCAGCGCCGCCAGCGCCAGCACCCGCTCGTCGAATGGGTTGTTCATGCCGCCAGTTTACCCGCAGCGCCGACCCCGCCGGGCGCCGGCGCATCGGTCCGCTCGATCACCGCGCCGCCCAGGCAGACCTCGCCGTCGTAGAGGACCAGGGATTGGCCGGGGGTCACCGCGCGCTGCGGCCCGGCGAAACGCACCTCCAGCCGGCCGCCGTCGTCCACCGCCACCGCGCAAGGCTCGGCCTGCTGCCGATAGCGCGCCTGCGCGCTGCATTCGAAGCGCGTGGCCGGCGGCGCCCCGGCGATCCAGTGCGCCGGGGCGGTCCAGATCACGGTCGACATCAGCCAGCGGCTGTCGTGGTCCTGGTCGACCACCAGCACGTTGCCGGGGACGTCCTTGCCGACCACGTACCACGGCGCCTGGGCGAAGCCGCGCACCCCGCCCAGGCCCAGGCCCTCGCGCTGGCCGAGGGTGAAATAGAACACCCCCGGATGCTCGCCGATGGTCCGCCCGTCCGCGGTCCTGATCTCGCCCGGGCGGGCGGGCAGGTAGCGGCCGAGGAATTCGCGAAAGTCGCGCTCGCCGATGAAGCAGATGCCGGTGGAGTCCTTCTTCGCCGCCGTCGGCAGGCCGGCGCCGCGCGCCAGTTCGCGCACCTCGCGCTTGTGCAGCCCGCCCAGCGGGAACGCGGTGGCCGCCAGTTGCGCCTGGCCGAGCTGGTGCAGGAAGTAGCTCTGGTCCTTGCCGGCGTCGCTGGCGCGCAGCAGGCGCCAGCGGCCGCAGTGCCGGTCGATGCGCGCGTAGTGGCCGGTGGCGATGCGTTCCGCGCCCAGCGCATGCGCCGCCTCCAGGAAGTGCGCGAACTTGATCTCGCGGTTGCACAACACGTCCGGGTTTGGGGTGCGCCCGGCGGCGTACTCGGCGATGAAGTGCTCGAACACGCCGCTCCAGTACTCGGCCGAGAAGTCGCGGAAATGGATCGGGATGCCGAGCCGGCCGCAGACCGCGACGGCGTCGCGGCGGTCCTCGTCGGCGCGGCAGTCGCCGCTGCCGTCATCGGCCCAGTTGCGCATGAACAGGCCGGCGACCGGGCCCCCGGCCTGGCGCAACAGCAGCGCCGCCACCGAAGAATCCACCCCGCCGGACATGCCGACGACGACGCCCCCGTTCATGCGGCCCGGACCCGCGGCGCGGCCAGCACCCGGACGGGCGGCTTCGCGCCCGGCGGCGCCGGCCGGCCCTCGCCGTCCGGGCAGGGCTGGCGGAGGGCCTGGTGCGCGGGGATCACGTCAGCTGCTGCAGCAACGCCAGCGGATGGCGGTGCCCGGCGAGGAAATCGGCCACCGCCCGCCACACCAGCGGGCTGCGGTGGCGGGGCTGCGCCCGCTGCAGCTCGTCGGGGCTCATCCACAGCGTCCGCACGATGCCTGCGTCGAGCTCGCGCCCCGGGTCGTGGGAGACCGGCTCGGCGGCGAAGGCGAAGCGCAGGAAATGGCGCCCGCCGCTGCCGTCCGCCGCCGCCGGCGCGCGCCACTGGTAGGCGCCGACGAAGCACGTCAGGCGGACCTCCCAGCCGGTTTCCTCGCGGGTCTCGCGCAGCGCCGCATCCGCCAGGCTCTCGTCCGGCTCCAGGTGTCCGGCCGGCTGGTTGAGCACCAGTTCGCCGCCGACCCGTTCCTCCACGCACAGCAGGCGCCCGTCGCGCACCACCACGGTCGCCACGGTCACGTCCGGCTGCCAGAAGCGGCCTTCGCGATAGCTCATGGCCGGCGCCGGACCACGGCGGGGGCCTGCCCGGAGAACGGGCGCGGGGGGCGGGCGGGGCGGGAGCGCTGCAACATGGACGTTTCCGGGGGAATGCAGCGTTCTATTCTGGGCCGGGGCCCGCCGCCCGTCCACGGATCCCATGCAGGCATGCTCCGTATAATCGCGGCATGGCCCGAAAGAACGAAACCGAGCGCGACCACGGCGTCGCCGTCGAGACCGGCAAGCCCGAGGTCGCGCGCCCGCCGCTGTACACCGTGATCCTGCTCAACGACGACTACACCCCCATGGATTTCGTGGTGGACGTACTGGTGCGCTTCTTCACCCTGGACATCGAGCGCGCCACCCAGGTGATGCTTCACGTGCACACCCGGGGCAGGGGCGTCTGCGGGGTCTTCAGCCGCGAGGTCGCCGAGTCGAAGGTTGCCCAGGTGAACGAATATGCAAGACTCAACCAGCATCCCTTGCTCTGCACGATGGAAAAGGCCTAGAAAGGCGGACAGGGGCGGCCATGGAAACCAGGCATTCCGGCCCCACGTAGGGCTGTAGACATACCAGGAGGCATCCGCCCCATGTTCAGCAAGGACCTCGAGTACTCCATCGGCCAGTGCTACAAGCGCGCCCGCGAGGCGCGCGACGAGTTCATGACCGTCGAGCACCTGTTGCTGGCGCTGCTGGAGAACCCCTCGGCCGAGGCGGTGCTCAAGGCCTGCGGCGCCGACTTCCACCGCCTGCGTTCCGACCTGGAGCAGGCCATCGCCACCACCGTGTCCAAGCTCGAGCAGGGCGACAGCCGCGACACCCAGCCCACCCTGGGCTTCCAGCGGGTGCTGCAGCGGGCGGTCTACCACGTGCAGTCCTCCGGCAAGAAGGAGGTCACCGGCGCCAACGTGCTGGTGGCGATCTTCGGCGAAAAGGACTCGCACGCGGTCTACTACCTCAACCAGCAGGACGTGACCCGGCTGGACGTGGTCAACTATCTCTCGCACGGCATCGCCAAGGCCGGGGAAGGCGATCCCGCCCCGTCCACCGACGAAGCCGCCGACGGCCAGGTCGAACCCGGGGGCGAGGGCAAGGGCGACGCCCTGGCCGAGTACGCCACCGACCTCAACGCGATGGCGCGCGAGGGCCGCATCGATCCGCTGGTCGGGCGCGCCGAGGAGATCGAGCGCACCATCCAGATCCTGTGCCGCCGGCGCAAGAACAACCCGCTCTACGTCGGCGAGGCCGGCGTGGGCAAGACCGCGATCGCCGAGGGCCTGGCCAAGCGCATCGTCGACGGCGAAGTGCCGGAGGTGCTCGCGCACGCGACCATCTACTCGCTCGACCTAGGCGCGCTGGTCGCCGGCACCAAGTACCGCGGCGACTTCGAGAAGCGCCTGAAGGCGGTGCTGGCGGCGATCCGCAAGCACGAGGGTGCGATCCTGTTCATCGACGAGATCCACACCATCATCGGTGCCGGTTCGGCCTCGGGCGGCACCATGGACGCTTCCAATCTGATCAAGCCGGCCCTGGCCTCCGGCGAGCTGCGCTGCATCGGCTCGACCACCTTCCAGGAATATCGCGGCGTGTTCGAGAAGGACCGCGCGCTGGCGCGGCGCTTCCAGAAGGTCGACATCGTCGAACCGACCACCGGCGAGGCCTACGAGATCCTGCGCGGGCTGAAGCCGCGCTACGAGGCGCACCACGACGTCACCTATGCCGACGAGGCCCTGCAGGCGGCGGTGGATCTGTCGGTCAAGCACATCGCCGACCGGCTGCTGCCGGACAAGGCCATCGACGTGATCGACGAGGCCGGCGCACGCCAGCGGCTGCTGCCCGACGACGTGCGCAAGAAACTGATCGACGTCGAGGAGGTCGAGACCATCGTCGCCAAGATGGCCAGGATCCCGGCCAAGCAGGTCAGCGCCTCCGACAAGGACGTGCTCGGTCACCTCGAGCGCAACCTGAAGATGGTCATCTTCGGCCAGGACCCGGCGATCGAGACCCTGACTTCGGCGATCAAGCTGGCCCGCTCGGGGCTGGGCAATCCCGACAAGCCGATCGGCAACTTCCTGTTCGCCGGCCCCACCGGGGTGGGCAAGACCGAGGTGACCCGGCAGCTGGCCCTGCAGCTGGGCATCGAGCTGGTGCGCTTCGACATGTCCGAGTACATGGAGCCGCACTCCGTCTCGCGCCTGATCGGCGCCCCCCCCGGGTACGTCGGCTTCGACCAGGGCGGGCTGCTCACCGAGAAGATCGTCAAGACCCCGCACTGCGTGCTGCTGCTGGACGAGGTGGAGAAGGCCCACCCGGACATCTTCAACATCCTGTTGCAGGTGATGGACCGCGGCGTGCTCACCGACACCAATGGCCGCGAGGCGAACTTCCGCAACGTGATCCTGGTGATGACCACCAATGCCGGCGCGGCGCAGGCTGCGCGCCGCACCATCGGCTTCACCCGCCAGGACCACAGCACCGACGCGATGGAGGTGATTCGCAAGAGCTTCACCCCGGAATTCCGCAACCGGCTCGACGCGATCGTGCAGTTCCAGCCGCTGGCGCTGGAGCACATCCTGCGCGTGGTCGACAAGTTCATGATCGAGCTGGAAGCCCAGCTGCACGAGAAGGACGTCACCGTCAGCGCCACCCCGGCGGCCCGCGAATGGCTGGCCCAGCACGGCTTCGACCCGCAGATGGGCGCGCGGCCGATGGCCCGGATCATCCAGGACCGGATCAAGCGCCCGCTGGCGGACGAGCTGCTGTTCGGCAAGCTGGTCGGCGGCGGCCGGGTCAGCGTCGACGTGAAGGACGGCGAGCTGGTGGTGGAGGCCCACGCCGAGCCGGAACGGCTGCTGCCGGCGACGGTGGGGTGAGGGCCGTAATTCGGGATTGGCGATGGGCGATTCCAAAGAGCAAGCGCCAGTCGCCGAGCGACCAATCCAACGAGCCGAAAGCAAGATCCCGGGCATTGCCCGGGATCTTTTTGCTGGTCGGCGATGATCGGTCGGCGACCCGATCGTGACGGCTCGACCTCGGTTGCCGCGCGGGCGGACCCGCCGTTACGAATCACCAATCACGAATCACCAATGCCGCCTTCGGTCACTTCATCCGGTAGGTGATCCGCCCCTTCGTCAGGTCGTAGGGGGTCATTTCCACCTTGACCCGGTCGCCGGTGAGGATGCGGATGTAGTGCTTGCGCATCCTGCCGGAGATGTGGGCGATGATCTCGTGGCCGTTCTCCAGCTTCACCCGGAACATCGTGTTCGGGAGGGTCTCGGAGACGGTGCCTTCGAATTCTATGACGTCGTCTTTCGCCATGCGTCCTGATCGGTTGGGGAGGGGGAAAGATTTCCGCCCCCGGAAAAAGCGCGTCATTCTGCCACGCGCCACCCGGATACGCAAAAGTTCCGTTAAGCGGTGTGGCCCGTGGCGGCGGATGCCGCCAGCTCCGCCGCGGTCGGCGTCCCGAACGCGTCGGTCCAGCTGCCCGTCCGACCCGGCAGCCCGGTCAGCTCGGCCACCGCGGCCAGGAACTCCGGCCGGGCGCAGTGGCGCGCGCCGAGCCGCAAGAGGTGCGGGTTCTCGACCTGCGCGTCGATCAGCGGCCAGCCCCAGGCGCGCAGGCGCCACGCCAGGGCCGCCAGTGCCGCCCGGGACCCGCCAGAGACCCCACTGAACATGCTCTCGCCGAAGAACATCCGCCCCACCGCCACCCCATAGAGGCCCCCGACCAGGCGCTCGCCGTCGAACACCTCCACGCTGTGGGCATGCCCGTGCCGGTGCAGCGCCCGGTACGCGGCCTGCATCGCGGGGGTGATCCAGGTGCCGTGCTGCCCGGGGCGCGGCGTCTCTGCGCAGCCGCGGATCACCCGGTCGAAGGCGGTGTCGGCGCGGACCGACCAGCCGCTGCCGCGGAGGCTGCGCCGGAAACGCGAAGGCAGGCGGATCCGCGCGGTGTCGAACACCATGCGCGGGTCCGGCGACCACCACAGGATCGGCTGGCCCTGCGAATACCAGGGAAAGATGCCGCGGCGGTAGGCATTGAGCAGCCGGGCGGGGGACAGGTCGCCGCCGATCGCCAGCAGCCCGTCCGGTTCGCGCAGCGCCGATTCCGCCGGCGGAAACGGCGCCTCGGGGTCGGGGGGGAGCAGGGCGGGGAGTGTTTGCATGGCGGGACGGTGGGGCAGGGAACGGTGCGCGGGCCCGGGTGGCGGCGGCGGCGGACAGTCTGCGCCAACCGGCACGCTCGTGCCGGGCACTGCGCTACGGATCCCGGCGCACCACGGCAAGGTTCCCCGGATCCGCCTCGGCCTTGAACGGCGCGTGGCCGTCCAGCACCGCCTTGTAGCCTCGGACCGAGGCGGCCTCCTCGGCGCACCAGCGCCGCAGCGCTTCGGCGAACGCCGGATCGGCGATCCAGTGCCGGCTGCGCACGAAGGTCGGCAGGAAGCCGCGGGGGATCTTGTGTTCCCCCTGGGCGCCGGGTTCGAAGCGGCGCAGGCCATGCCGCAGGCAGTACTCGATGCCCTGGTAGTAGCAGGTCTCGAAATGCAGGCCGGGAATGGCGTGGGCCGCGCCCCAATAGCGCCCGTAGAGAGCGTCGCCCCCGCGCAGGCACAGCGCACCCGCCACCGGTCCGCCGTCGAGATCGGCCAGCACCAGCACCAGGGCGCGCGGCATCGTCGCGGCCAGGTGGCGCAGGAAATCGAACGTCAGCGCCGGCGAATTGCCGTACTCGGCGAAGGTCTGCAGATAGAAGCCATGGATCGCCGCGAGGTCTTCCGGGCCGGCCTCGTCGCCGTGCAGCACCCGGAAGGTCACTCCGGCGCGCGCCACCCGGGCCCGCTCCTGGCGGATGTTCTTGCGGCGCTTGTGGCTGAGCGCCGCGAGGAAATCGCCGAAGTCGCGCCAGCCGGCATCGTTGCGCCAGTGGTACTGCACGTCGATCCGCTGCAACCAGTCCTCGCCGAACGCCGTGTCCTCGGCGGCGGTGTGGAAGTTGACGTGCGCCGAGGACAGCCCGCCGGCGCGGGTGGAGGCGAGGATCGCGCCCAGCAGCGCCCGCCGGGTGGCGCCGTCGCGCGCCAGCAGCCGCGGACCGGTGACCGGGGAATAGGGCACCGCGCACAGCCACTTGGGGAAGTACTCGCGGCCGTGGCGCGCATAGGCGTGGGCCCAGGCGTGGTCGAACACGAACTCGCCGTGCGAGTTCTCCTTCAGATATCCGGGCGCCGCCGCCACCAGCGCATCGCCCTCCCAGAGGCCCAGGTGGCGCGGGGCCCAACCCCAGTCCGCGCGCAGGCAGCCGTGCCGCTCTAGCCCCGACAGGAAGGCATGCGCCACGAAGGGATTGCCGCCATCGTGCAGCCCGTCCCAGGCGGCGGCGGGGATCTCCTCGAGCGAGGCGTGCAGGCGCGCGGTGGGCATCGGGATCGGCCTCCGGCGGGGCGAACGGCGCGCCCGGTCACTCGCCCTTGTCGAGGAACCTCTCCGCGTCCAGCGCCGCCATGCACCCGAATCCGGCCGAGGTGATCGCCTGGCGATAGTGCTGGTCGGCGACGTCGCCGGCGGCGAACACCCCCGCAACCGAGGTCTCGGTGGCGCCCCCGCCCAGCCCTGAGCGGATCTCCAGGTAGCCGTTGTTCATCGCCAGCTGGCCCTCGAACAGCGAGGTGTTGGGGGTGTGGCCGATGGCGACGAAGAACCCGTGCACGTCGAGCTCGCGGGTGCCGCCGTCCTGCACCGACTTCACCCGCAGCCCGGTCACCCCGGCGTCGTTTCCCAGCACCTCGTCGACCACGTGGTGCCAGACCGGCTCGATCTTCCCCGCCTGGATCTTGGCGAACAGCTTGTCCTGCATGATCTTCTCGGCGCGAAGGGTGTCGCGGCGATGCACCAGGTAGACCTTGCGGGCGATGTTGGACAGGTACAGCGCCTCCTCGACCGCGGTGTTGCCGCCGCCGACCACGGCCACGTCCTGGTCCTTGTAGAAGAACCCGTCGCAGGTGGCACAGGCCGACACGCCGCGCCCCTTGAAGGCCTCCTCGGACGGCAGCCCCAGGTACTTGGCGGTGGCGCCGGTGGCGATGACCAGCGCGTCCGCGGTGTACTCGCCGTTGTCGCCCTTGAGCCGGAACGGCCGCTGCGACAAGTCGGCGGAATGCACGTGGTCGAACACCACCTCGGTCTCGAAGCGCTCGGCATGCGCCTGCATCCGCGCCATCAGGTCGGGGCCCATCAGGCCGTGGGCATCGCCCGGCCAGTTGTCCACCTCGGTGGTGGTCATGAGCTGTCCGCCCATCTGCAGGCCGGTGACCACCACCGGGCGGAGGTTGGCGCGGGCTGCGTAGACGGCGGCGGTCCAACCGGCGGGACCGGAACCGAGGATCAGCAGGCGGCAGTGCTTGGGGGTGCTCATGTATACTCGCAGGCCATGGAGTCGCGGCGTTTCGAAGCGCATAGCTTGGCGGCGCGACGGCGGCAACACAAGGCGCGCGCGGGATGCGCGGCCGGAACAATCAGTTCGATCCGCGACGCCCGGCGCAGGCCGGATGCGCGGTCCAGCGGCCCGCGCATCCGATGCGCGGGTTTTTCGTAAGCGTGACGATGGCGGCCGCGTGCCGCTTCCCGCAAGCCGGAGACAGGTGCGATGCGTATCGGAGTTCCGAAGGAAACCAAGACCCTCGAGGGCCGCGTGGCGCTGGTGCCCGCCGCCGCGGGCGACCTCATCAACCGCGGCCACGAGGTGTGGCTGGAACAGGGCGCCGGGCTCAAGTCCGGATTCGCCGACGAGGCCTACACCCGGCTCGGGGTGAAGATCGCGCCCGACGCCGCCGCGCTGTACGAGAAGGGCGAGCTGATCGTCAAGGTCAAGGAGCCGATCGCCGGCGACCTGCAGCACCTGCGCAAGGACCACCTGCTGTTCTGCTACCTGCACCTGGCGGCCGAGCCCGAGCTCACCGGCCGGTTGCTCGAGATCGGCCTGACCGGCGTCGCGTTCGAGACCGTCGAACTCGACAACGGCGACCTGCCGCTGCTGGCGCCGATGTCGATCATCGCCGGCAAGATCGCGGCGCAGGTCGGCACCACGCTGCTGCACCAGCCCAATGGCGGCAAGGGCAAGCTGCTCGGCGGCCTGCCTTCCACCGGCCGCGGCAAGGCGGTGGTGTTCGGTGCGGGCATGGCCGGTGGCGCCTCCGCCGCGCTGCTGGCGGCCGGCGGCACCAACGTGGTGGTGTTCGAGAAGCGCCAGGACCGGATGGCGCAGATGATGGCGCTGGGCGCCAACGTCACCGCGCTGTATCCGTACGACGACCTGGTGGCGCGCGAGGTCGCCGCCGCCGACCTGGTCATCGGCGCGGTGCTGATCCCGGGCGCGCGGGCGCCGCATGTGCTGACCCGCGAGATGCTGCGCGGCATGGAGGACGGCAGCGTGGTGGCCGACATCTCCATCGACCAGGGCGGCTGCTTCGAGACCTCGCGGCCGACCACCTGGGCCGAACCGACCTACGTGGAGGAGGGCGTGGCCCACTTCTGCGTCACCAACATGCCGGGCTCGGTTCCGCAGACCAGCTCGCAGGCGATCTGCGCGGCGATCCTGCCGTGGGTCAGCAAGCTCGCCTCGGGCGGCTGGCGCGACAACCAGGCGCTGGGCCGCGGCATCAACGTCGAGGCGGGGCGGCTGGTGCATCCGGCGCTGCAGGGCATGGCTTCGGCCTGACGGCCCGGGAGCGGGGTCGCGGCCGGCCCGCGATCCCGTTCGCGCGAGCCCGGTTCTTCCCTTAAGATCAACCATCTAGGTCGCAGTCCTAAGGTAAAAACGCACGGTGGCACGACCGCTCCAGGAACGCAGCAGGCGACAACGCGGCACGGCGAAGCAGGCGACGGCCCCGAACCCGCGCCGGCAGCGGCTGTGGCGCGACATCGCGCTGATCGTGATCGCGCCGCTGCTGCTGTACCTGCTCGCCAGCCTGGTCACCTTCTCGCCGGAGGACCCCGGCTGGTCGCGCTCCGGCAGCGTGACCGCGCCGCTCAACAACGTCGGCGGCCCGGTCGGCGCATGGCTGGCCGACGTGCTGCTGCACCTGTGCGGCTACGTGGCCTACCTGCTGCCGGTGATGCTGGGTGCGATCGCCTGGATCGCGCTGTTCGGCATGGACCAGGACGGCGACGGCCGCGCCGATCTCGGGCCCGCGCTGCGCCTGGTGGGCATCGTCGGCTTCCTGGTCTCCGCGACCGGGCTGCTGGCGCTGCGGGTGCCGAACGCGGTGGACCTGTCCGCCGGCGGCGGCGGCATCCTCGGGCGCCTGGTCGGCAATTCCCTCTACGGCGGCTTCGGGCCGGTCGGCGGCAACCTGTTCCTGCTCGCGCTGCTGCTGGTTTCGATCACCCTGGCCACCGGGCTGTCGTGGCTGGCGGTGATGGACCGCATCGGCCAGTGGACCCTGCAGTTGCCGGCGCTGCTGCGCCGTGGCAGCAAGCAGGCCGGCGACTGGAAGCGCGCCCGCGACTGGCGCGAGGAGCGCGAGGAAACCCGCAAGGTCGACACCGAGCAGCGCGCCAAGCGCGCGCCGGTCAAGATCGAGCCGCCGGCGCCGGCGCAGGTGGAGAAGAGCGACCGCGCCCGCCGCGAGCAGCAGATTCCGCTGTTCCACGTCGGCGACGGCTCGGGGATCCCCCCGCTTGCGCTGCTCGACGATCCCAAGCCGCAGCCGAAGGGCTACGACGAGCAGACCCTCGAAACGCTGTCGAGGCAGATCGAGTTCAAGCTCAAGGACTTCCGCATCGAGGCCCAGGTGGTCGGCGCCTATCCCGGGCCGGTGATCACCCGCTTCGAGATCGAGCCTGCGCCGGGCATCAAGGTCAGCCAGATCAGCTCGCTGGACAAGGACATCGCCCGCGGCCTGTCGGTGAAGTCGGTGCGCGTGGTCGACGTGATCCCCGGCAAGTCGGTCATCGGCCTGGAAACGCCGAACACCAAGCGCGAGATGATCTACCTCAGCGAGCTGCTGCGCTCCAAGGAGTACGACAAGTCCGGCAGCCCGCTGACCCTGGCGCTGGGCAAGGACATCGCCGGCCGGCCCACCGTGGCCGACCTGGCGCGCATGCCGCATCTGCTGGTGGCCGGCACCACCGGTTCGGGCAAGTCGGTGGCGGTCAACGCGATGGTGCTGAGCCTGCTGTACAAGGCCTCCGCCAAGGACGTGCGGATGCTGATGATCGACCCGAAGATGCTCGAGCTCAGCGTCTACCAGGGCATCCCGCACCTGCTGGCGCCGGTGGTCACGGACATGAAGGAGGCCGCCAACGGCCTGCGCTGGTGCGTGGCGGAGATGGAGCGCCGCTACAAGCTGATGAGCGCGGTCGGCGTGCGCAACCTCGCCGGCTTCAACAAGAAGGTGAAGGACGCCCAGGACGGCGGGCAGCCGCTGCTCGACCCGCTGTTCCGGCCCGAGCCCGACAGCAGTGAGGTGGCGCAGCCGCTGGAGCCGCTGCCGTACATCGTCGTGTTCATCGACGAGTTCGCCGACATGATGATGATCGTCGGCAAGAAGGTGGAGGAGCTCATCGCGCGGCTGGCGCAGAAGGCGCGCGCGGCCGGCATCCACCTGATCCTGGCCACGCAAAGGCCGTCGGTCGACGTCATCACCGGCCTGATCAAGGCCAACATCCCGACCCGCATCGCCTTCCAGGTCAGCTCCAAGATCGACTCGCGCACCATCCTCGACCAGTCCGGCGCCGAGACCCTGCTCGGCCACGGCGACATGCTGTACCTGCCGCCGGGCACCGCGCTGCCGGAGCGCGTGCACGGCGCCTTCGTTTCCGACGAGGAGGTGCACCGCGTGGTCGACCACCTCAAGCAGGCCGGCGGCGGCCCCGACTACATCGAGGGGGTGCTGGAGGAGACCCAGAGCATGGGCGACGGCGTGGTGGTCGGCCCCACCGGTCTGCCGGAGAGCGGCGGCGGGGCAGGGGACGAATCCGACCCGCTGTACGACGACGCGGTGCGGGTGGTCACGGAGACCCGCCGGGCGTCGATCTCGGGGGTGCAGCGGCGGCTGAAGATCGGCTACAACCGCGCCGCGCGCCTGGTCGAGGCAATGGAGGCCGCGGGCGTGGTCAGCCCCCCCGAACACAACGGCGACCGCAGCGTACTGGCGCCGCCGCCGCCGAAGTGACGGCCCGCTGGTCCCGCGCACACCGGCCATCGCGTGCATGGCACGCTCCTACGGGGGTGTGTGGCCGATGAGTCCTCGTTCAGCCGTCACTTCGCACACTCGCCGCATCAGAACCACCGGAGCCTTCCGATGACCCGCACCTCACGTGTCCTGGCCTTCCTGGCCGCGGCCTGTTTCACCGGCAGCGCCTTCGCCGGCGCCCGCGACGCGCTCGACAGCTTCACCAGCGACCTCGAGGGCCTGGACGGCCGGTTCTCGCAGCAGGTCTACGACGGGCGCGGCCAGGTCAAGGAGCGTTCCAGCGGCCGGGTCGCGCTGTCGGCGCCGCGGCTGTTCCGCTGGGAATACGTCGAGCCGTATCCGCAGCTGATCGTCGCCGATGGTCGCCGGGTCTGGGTCTACGATCCGGACCTGGAACAGGTGACGGTCCAGCCCCAGAGCACCGAGGAGCAGAACAGCCCGCTCGCGGTGCTGATCGAACCCGGACGGCTGGATCGCGACTACCGGGTGGAAGAGGCCGGCAGCGCCGATGGGCTGGAGTGGCTGGACGTGGCGCCCAAGGGCGATGCGGAGACGGGTTTCCAGTCGGCGCGGCTGGGCTTCGACGGCAACGTCCTGGCGCGGATGGAAGTGGTGGACGCACTCGGCCAGCGCACCGCGATCGCCTTCAGCGGCTGGAAGAAGAACCCCGAGTTCGCCGCCGGCACCTTCAGCTACGACCCCCCCGAAGGCGTGGACGTGGTGGGCGACATCTGACCGGGCCGCCGGAACGGTTCACGCGGTGTCGCCTCGGCGGGCCCCGGTACGGCAAGAGCTGTTCGAGGTTCGGGGCGGGTCGTCGCACCGTCGTCCAGACCATGGACGTTCGCCCGGGCGCGTCCTGCGCCACCCATCAATTAGCCCGCAGGCGCGGCCCGCCTTCCGCCACGGTCCCAGGCGGCTTCAGTTGGACCGCGCGGCGCGCAGTCCGGCCTTGGACCTGCGGCGCTAGAATGCCGCGGTGCCCAGAACCCGGCCCCCGACCAACGATGGCGACGACCTGCTGAGCGTGGACCGCAGCGCGCTGCGTCCGCTCGCCGAGCGGATGCGGCCGCGCACGGTCGACGAGATGGTCGGGCAGCGCCGGCTGCTGGCGCCGGGCTCGGCGCTGCGCCAGTCGATCGAGTCCGGACGCGTCCACTCGATGATCCTGTGGGGTCCGCCGGGCTGCGGCAAGACCACCCTGGCGCTGCTGCTGGCGCACTACGCCGACGCCGAGTTCCGCGCGGTCTCGGCGGTGCTGTCCGGCCTGCCGGACGTACGCAAGGTCCTGGCCGAGGCCGCGCAGCTGTTCGCCGGCGGGCGGCGCACGGTGCTGTTCGTCGACGAGGTGCACCGCTTCAACAAGACCCAGCAGGACGCGTTCCTGCCGCACATCGAACGCGGCACGATCCTGTTCGTCGGCGCCACCACCGAGAATCCTTCCTTCGAGCTCAACTCGGCGCTGCTCTCGCGCTGCCGGGTGCATGTGATGGAGGCGGTGTCGGCGGAAGACATCGCCGCGGCGCTGCAGCGCGCGCTGGACGATGGGGAACGGGGTCTCGGCGGGCGCGGACTCCGCATCGATGCGGACTCCCTGGCGTTGATCGCGCGGGCCGCCGACGGCGATGTGCGCCGCGGCCTCACCCTGCTGGAGATCGCCGCCGAACTGGCGGACGACGGAACCATCACCCCGGCCACCCTCGAGCAGGTGCTGGCCGACCGCACCCGCCGCTTCGACAAGGGCGGCGAGCAGTTCTACGACCAGATCTCGGCGCTGCACAAGGCGGTGCGCAGTTCGCATCCGGACGGGGCGCTGTACTGGCTGGCGCGGATGCTCGACGGCGGCTGCGATCCGGGCTACCTGGCGCGGCGGCTGACCCGGATGGCGGTCGAGGACATCGGCCTGGCGGACCCGCGCGCGCTGCAGATGTCGATCGACGCCTGGGACGCCTACGAGCGGCTGGGCAGCCCCGAGGGCGACCTGGCCCTGGCGCAACTGGCGATCTACCTGGCCAGCACCGCCAAGTCCAACGCCGCCTACGCCGCGTTCGGCGCCGCCAGGCGCGACGTGCGCGAGCACGGCACCCTGGATGTTCCGATGCACCTGCGCAACGCCCCCACCAAGCTCATGAAACAGCTCGGCTACGGCGCCGGCTACCAGTACGACCACGACGTCGCCGGCGGCATCGCGCTCGACCAGACCGCGTTCCCCGACGCGCTGGGCGAGCGGCGCTATTACGAACCGGTGGAGCGGGGCCTGGAGCTGAAGCTGAAGGAAAAGCTCGACCGCCTGCGCGAGCGCCGCGCCGGCGCCCGGTCGGGCGACGGGGACGGGGGAACCGCCGAGTGACCGAGCCCTGGTGGGCGCAACTGGCGTGCGTGATGCTCGGCGGCGCGCTCGGCGGCGCGCTGCGTCACGGGGTCGCCTCGTGGATCGCGCGACGAGCCGGCGGACCCATGCCCTGGGGCACGCTCGCGGTCAACGCCAGCGGCGCGTTCGCCGCCGGCCTGCTGCTGGGATGGCTGCCGGGGGACCCGGGTCAGGCGCGCGCCCTGTGGCTGGCGCTGGGGGTCGGCCTGCTCGGCAGCTACACCACGGTGTCCGCGCTCAGTCTGCAGACCCTGATGCTGGCTCAGGCGGGCAGGGGACGGCAGGCCGCGGGCTACGTACTGTTGTCGCTGGCCGCCGGCATCGCCGCGGCCGGCTGCGGCTACGCGCTGGCGGCGGGCTGATGCGGCTGCCGCTCGCCGTATGGGTGGCGTTCGGGAGTGCACTCGGCGCAGCCGCCCGCTGGGGCGTGTCGCTGGGGTTCGGCGCCGCGAATGGCGCCTTTCCCTGGGCGACCCTGGTCGTGAACGTGGCCGGCTCCATGCTGATCGCACTGTACGCGGCCGCGACCCCCGACACCGGGCGGGAGGCGGCCGCGGCGCGTCACGCGTTCGTGGGCGCTGGATTCTGCGGAGGGTTCACCACCTTCTCGCTGTTCACTTCGGACCTGCTCGTGGCCGCGGCGCGCGGCGCCTGGGCATTGGCGGCGGCGATCCTCGCAGGCTCGGTCGCGGCGTGGCTGGCGGGCGCCGTCGCGGGACACGCGGTCGGGCGCCGGCTGCGGCGCGTCGCGGTCGCGGCTGCGGCAGTCCGGCCGGGCGATTGACTTCCCCGGCCCGGCAGGCAAGGCGCTCCGGGGCGGCGAACGCGCCGTCCGGGTTCACGCGGCCGCGAGCCACCCATGTCGATACTGAACCGACTGCCATCGACATGCCGAGGAGCCTGCCATGCACCCGTCCACCGGATCCACGCCCCTGCGTCTGCTGCTGCTGGCGCTGGCCACCGCTGCGGCGCTCGTGGCCTGCCAGGAAGATCGCGCCGACACCGCCGCCCCGGGCGAGCGCCCCGGGCTCGACCCGGACACCCCGATGCCGACCAATCCCGCGGTCGCCGCCGGCCAGGGCGGCGATGTCAGGCCGGTGGTGACCGCGTCCGACACCACCCCGGCCCACCTGGTCGACGCCTCCGGCCAGGCCCTCTACATGCTTCATGACAACGCCGATGGAAGCCGCTGCGACACACGCTGCGAGGGAGCCTGGCCTCCTGTCACCACCCGCGACGTGCAGCCAGCACCGGGCGAGGGGATCCAGAACGATCTGCTCGGCACCATCCAGCGCCAGGACAGCACGCTGCATGTCACCTACGATGGCCAGCCGCTGTACCGGTATGCCGCCGACGCCGGCGCGGGACGCACCGCGGGTCACGGGGTCGAGGACCAGTGGGGCGAGTGGTCGCTGGTCTCGGTGCACGGGCCCGCGGTTCCGCAGCGCTAGGCGCGGCGGGCAAGGCGGCGGCGCCGCACACCGCATTCACGACGCTGCTGCCATCGTTCGGTGCAGGCCCACCGAAGGTAAGGGAATGTCCGAACATCTGGACCGGCTCGACCGGTCGTCGCGGCTCATGCGGTTCGCCTGGCGCCACCACCGTTCCGGCGTGTTCGGCGGCGTCGCCTCGCGGCGGCGTCCCGGCGATGCCGCCGCCGCGGCCGCGTTCGTCGACGACCTCGAGCGGCTCGGCCCGACCTTCGTCAAGATCGGCCAGGCGCTGTCCACCCGCACCGACCTGGTCGCCCCGGCATTCCTCGACGCACTGAAGCGGATGCAGGACGACGTGCAGCCGCTGCCTTTTTCGGAACTGCAGCCGGTGCTGGAGGAGCAGCTCGGCGTGCGCCTGAGCAAGGCGTTCGCCTCGTTCGACGAGAAGCCGCTGGGCTCGGCCTCGCTGGCCCAGGTACATCGCGCCGAGCTTCACGACGGCCGCCAGGTCGCGGTGAAGATCCAGCGGCCCGGCGTCGCCGCGACCATCGACACCGACATGGCGGTGCTCGACACCTTCGCCCGCGGGGCCGACCGCTTCACCTCGCTGGGCGAGCGGATGCGCTTCGTCGACATCGTCGGCGAGATGCAGCGCGCGCTGCTCGCCGAACTCGACTACCTGGACGAAGCGGAGAGCCTCGAGCGCTTCCGCGAGCGCTTTCGCGCCTATCCCGAGCTGTTCGTCCCGGCGCCGGTTTGGGACTACACCGCCCGGCGGGTGCTCACCATGGAGTACGTGCCGGGCTGCAAGGTCACCGAGATCAGCGGCCTGCAGCGTACCGAGCGCTCGTTCGGAGACCTGGCGACCGCCCTGCTGAAGGGCTACCTGGACCAGGTGTTCGTGCACGGCGAGATCCACGCCGACCCTCACCCGGGCAACGTGCTGCTCACCGACGAGGGGCGCCTGGCGCTGCTCGATTTCGGCATGGTGGCCCACGTGCCGCCGCGGCAGCGCGAGCGCCTGCTCAAGCTGGTGCTCGCGGCGGTGGACGGGCGCGGCGAGGACGTGGCGATCGAGTCGATGGCGATCAGCGCGCGCCTGGAGGGATTCGACGAGACCCGCTACGTGCACCAGGTCGCCCAGCTGGTGGCGCGCTACGCGGTGCGCTCCGAGCGCCTGGGCCTGACCGAGGGCCGGTTGCTGCTGGAGATCGCCCGCATCGGCACGGTGTGCGGGCTGCGCATGCCGGTGGCCACCACGCTGCTCGGCAAGACCATGCTCAACCTGGAGGCGGTCGCCGGCGCGCTGGATCCGGAACTCGACGTCAAGCGCGCGGTGGAGGACCACGCCTACGACATCATGCGCCAACGGCTGCGGTCCTCCATGTCGCCGCAGCGGCTGGGGATGGAGGCGCTGGAGACCCAGTCGCTGCTGCGCGGCACGCCGCGCAAGGTCTCCGACATCCTCTCGCTGCTGGCCGACAACAAGCTGCGCGTGCAGGTCGGTGGGCTGGAGGAGTCGCACCTCATGGAAAGCCTGCAGAAGATCGCCAACCGCATCTCCACCGGCATCATCACCGCCGCGCTGGTGGTCGGCGCGGCGATGCTGACCCGGGTGGAGACCGGCCGCACCCTGTTCGGGTACCCGGCGTTCGCGCTGGTGCTGTTCCTGATCGCCGCCACCCTGGCGATCGTGCTGGTGGTCTCGGCGCTGCTCAGCGACCGCAAGGTACGGCCGCGCGAAGACGGCGGGCCGCGGGACTAGCCGCATTCCCGGCCGCGGGAGGGCGGCGACGCGCTCACCCGGGCTTAGCGCGGTTTCCGCTAGGGTCGGCAGCGCAAGGGCGCCAGGCGCCCGCCTTTCACGGCACCCAAGGAGGATTTCCGACATGGCCAACCTGCTGAGGATCGCCACCGCGTTCGCCGCCGGCGCCGCGGCGATGTACCTGTTGGACCCGCGGCTCGGCCGCAGCCGTCGCTCGCGATTGCGCGACCGCGCCGTCGCTACCGGCCACGACGCCGAAAGCTACGCCCGCGGCCAGCTGCGGCACGCGGTCAACCACGTCAAGGGCACCCTCGCCGAGGCGCGCTCGCAGCTGGGCTCGCGCGAGGTCGGCGACGATCAGCTCCACGAACGCATCCGCGCCGAACTCGGCCACCTGGTGGAGCGGCCACGCGCGATCGAGGTCGCCGTCGCCTCGGGCCACGTGCGCCTGCGCGGCGAAGCCCTGGCCGGCGAGATCGAACCGCTGCTGTCGGCGGTGGCGGACATGCCCGGGGTGCGCGACGTCGACAACCGCCTCGGCGTACGCGTATTGCGTTCGGCGTGACGCCCGGCGGAGTCGAGCCGTTCGTGGCGCGCCGCCGCAGCCGGACGGCTCGCGAGGGGGCGGGCTTCGTGGCTGGAGCTTCGTCGCCCCCGAGCCAGGGCGGGCGGGGGATCAGGGTGGCTTGGCGCGGTGGCCGGATGATGAAGCTGGCCGAGTGTTCGGCGGCCGGCAGTTCTTTCCGCTGCGGGTTGCGGAGACAGCACCGGCCGGTCTGATGTCATCGGCGACAGGCGCGGGCGGGCAGCGTCGCGCCGGCCCTGGCGGGCGGGGAGGGCGGGAAGCGCCACCCGCCGGAAGAATCCAAGCCTTGACCTCGAACCCGACCGATGTTATTTAGCAAGTAAGCTAATTAGAGAACTTGCTAAATATGGACCGCACCAGCGACTCGCTGAGCAGGACGCTATCCGCCCTGGCCGACCCCACCCGACGCGCGATTCTCGCGCGCCTCAGCCTGGGCGCCGCCACCGTGAACGAGATCGCCGAACCGTTCGAGATCTCGCTGCCCTCGATCTCGCGCCATCTCAAGGTGCTGGAGGGGGCGGGCCTGATCTCCCGCGGGCGCGAGGCGCAGTGGCGGCCGTGCAGGCTGGAGGCCGCCCCGCTGAGACAGGTGGACGGCTGGCTCGGCAGGTACCGCAGGTTCTGGCAGGGCAGTTTCGACCGGATGGACGGCTACCTGCACGAGATCACCAACGCACCCCCAAAAGGAGGGAAGCAATGAGCCAGCTGCGCGACGACGAATTGCTGATCGAGCGCGAATTCGATGCCCCGGTGGCGTTGGTGTTCCGCCTGTGGGCGGATCGGGCGCACGTGATGCGCTGGTGGGGCCCGGAGGAATTCACCACGGTCGAGCTGGACTGGGAGCTCACCCCCGGCCGGCCCTGGCGCGGCGCGATGACGGCGACTGAGTACGGCCTGTGCAAGTTCGGCGGCACGGTGCTCGAGGTGGAGCCGGAACGGCGCATCGTCTTCACCTTCCAGTGGGACGAAGACTCGGGCCGCGACCTCGATACCGTGGCCACGGTCCGCTTCGCCGAGCGCGACGGCAGGACCATCCAGACGTTCCACCAGGCGCCGTTCTCCAGCGCCGCCGTGCGCGACAGCCACGTCGGCGGCTGGGACTCGCTGTTCAACAAGCAGCAGCTGTACGTGGAGAACTTTGCGGTGGCCGAGCGGGCCGGGCTGCACCCGTGATCACGCTGACCACCTACGCCTGGGTTCCCGATTTCGCCGCTCCGCTGATGCGCGCATTGCGTGTGCGCTGGGCACTCGAGGAGGCGGATCTGCCGTACCGGGTACGCACCGTGGCGCTGGGGCCGGAACAGCACTCGCCCGAGCATCTGGCACGGCAGCCGTTCGGCCAGGCGCCGGCGATCGAGGAGGGCGGCCTGGCGTTGTTCGAGAGCGGCGCGATCGCCCTCCACATCGCCGAACGCAGCGAAGCTTTGCTGCCAACCGATCCGGCCGGAAGAGCGCGGGCGATCGGCTGGCTGTTCGCCGCGCTCAACACGGTGGAAACCGCGGTCCAGGAGCTGGGCGCCATCGACTTTTTCCACGCCGGAGAATCCTGGGCGCGGCAGCGCAGGCCGCAGGTCGAGGCCCAGGTCCGGGAGCGGCTGGCGCAGCTGGAGGCAGCGCTGGGCGCCAGGGAGTACCTGGAAGGCCGCTTCACCGTGGGCGACCTGATGATGGCCGACGTGCTGCGTATCCTGGACCACAGCGCGCTGCTCGATGCGTACCCGACGCTGCAGGCCTACAAGCTGCGCTGCGAGAGCCGGCCGGCCTTCCAGCGCGGGCTGGCAGCGCAGCTGCAGGGATTTCGCGAGGCCGCCTAGCTGTGTAAACCCAGGACGTTGTTCATTGGACGCTGGAGGCGACTGATAGGCGGCCGGTAGCCGAGGCTGGCATGTGGTCGATGCCAGTTGTACTGATGGAGCCAGTGAGGCAGGGCCTGGCGCCGCTGGTCTGAGCTGTCATAGGAGCGAGCGTAAGCCCACTCGCGCAATGTGGTCTGGACCAGTCGTTCGGCCTTGCCGTTGGTACGGGGCGTGTAGGGGCGCGTGCGCAGGTGGCGCAGGCCCAGTCGGCGCAGGAGCCGGCGGAACAGCCGGGACTTGTAACAGGCGCCGTTGTCGGTCATGACCCGGGCGAAGGTGATGCCAAGGCCGCGGTAGTACCGTAGCGCTTGCAGCAGCGCCCGGCACGCACTGGTGCCACGTTCGTCGTTCTCGACGGTACCGAAGGCGATCCGGGAGTGGTCGTCGATGGCAAGGTGGACGAACTCCCAACCGGCGCCATCCGAAGTGCCCTGGCGAGCGCCGGTGACGCGATGTCCGGGGCGCCAGAACCGGCCCAGCTTCTTGATGTCCAGATGCAACAGATCACCCACCTGTGGGTACTCGTAGCGGTGGTCCGGGCGCGCTGGCGCCAGCTCGGCCAGTCGATGCAGACCGGCACGACGCATCAGCCGCGCGATCGTGCTCCGGCCGACGGGCAGTGCCAGCGAGATCTGGCGATAGGTCCGCCGCTGGCGACGCAGGGCGACTACCTGCTCGACGACCGGCGCCGGCGTGGCACTGGGGCAGCGAAGCGGGCGCGACGAACGGTCCTGGAGCCCTCCCGGGCCTTCCTCGCGGAAGCGGCGCAACCACTTGTAGGCCGTTCGAGTGCTCACACCCGCAGCGTGGGCGGCTTCTTCGACCCGAAGACCGTGCTCGATCACCCGTTCCACAAGCAGGGCTCGACCGCGAGGCGTAAGACGGGCATGTTTATGCAGGTTCATCCGGGGCTCCTGGGGTGCTGAATGGGTCGCACCTCCAGTGTTCCGGGATCACCCCGGATGAACAACCTACTGAGAGATCACA
>NZ_JARXRM010000025.1 GCF_029887875.1 Luteimonas endophytica | reverse complement strand
AACACGGCCATTCGCGGATATGGAGTTCCGCCATGAGCGCATTCCACACCAAGAGCGTGCAGCTGCAGGACCAGATCCGGCGGGCACTGCGATCAGGGCGCTACCTGCCCGGCGACCGGATCGATCCGGCCTCGCTGGCCGCCGAGTTCAGCACCAGCCTCATGCCGGCGCGCCTCGCGCTGGAGCGCCTCGTCGGCGAAGGCCTGCTCGAGCACCACGCCCGGGGCGGCGTATACCTTCCGCTACCGGTCGAGATCGAACTGCGCGATGCCTATGACTGGATGCAGCGCCTGCTGCTGATGGCGTGCGATGTCGGGATCGCCGCCAGGGCCCCGGGTGGCGTCAGACAACCCCAGCTCCCCTCGAACGACGGCGACCTGGTCGAGGCGACCTGGCAACTGTTCGACGCCATCGCCCATGCTACTGGTCACACCTTTCTCTACCCGGCCGTGAGGCGTACGAACGATCAGCTCGCGCCGATCCGACGGGCCAAGCCGGGCCTGGTCGATGATGCATTCGAGGAGCTCGCCGCGCTGAACCGGCATTGGCAGCAGCGCGATCTCCCCAGCCTGCGGTCGGCATTGCACGACTACCACGAGCGCCGCAAGCAGCTGGTCCCGTGCATCACGGTGACGCTCAAGCGGCAGCACGAGCACCGGCAATAGCCGCGGGCGGCGTGCCCGCCCGGGGTATCCGCACTGGCGTCACAGTTGCAGATGATCAAGCAATGATCAGCAGAAGATCATTTGAAGATCAGGAAATCCACCTCCTACGCTGAAGCCGTCATGGAGCCCATGACGCAACTGCAGGAGACGGAGATGAACAACAGCAACGACAACACCCCGCGTCCGGAAATGCAGGACGACATCATCGAGCTCGGCGCCGCCAGCATCGAGACCAAGGGCCCGCTCATTCCGCCGGTCGAGGGAATGGGAGCTCAGCCCACCGGCATCTCCGCCGAGTGAGCGACAAGGCGCACCGAAAGGTGCGCCTTCTGCTCCCATGGATACAGCAACATCTCTACGGCTTCGCAGCAGCCTGTCCTACTGCCTGATCGATGGCCATGCCATCTTTCTCGACGTGGATGGCGACAGATACTTTCGCCTTCCCGCCCCTCTCGAGACTACCTTTCTAACCCATATGACCACCGGCGAGTGCGCGACGTCCGCGCTGCGCGGACTGCTGGAATGCGGGTTACTGGAGAACGCGCCTAGCTCATCGCTTCGGCGCACGCAGACCTTTGCGGAACCGCCCATGCGAAGCGCCCTTGAAATGGCTAGCGTTGCTGGCTTCTTCTCGGTCGGCGCCCTACTTGAGGTCGGCACGATCGTGGCGTCGACCTACTGGCGGCTGAGGACGCGCCCCCTGAGGGATGTCCTAGATCACCTCGTCGCCAGGCACGTGGAGGATTCGGCGTTGAAAGATGCCGCGCACGGCGAGGCAACGGAACGCCGACTGCTAGCCACTGCCGCCGTGTTCAATCGGATACGACCCTTCGTTCCGGTGGAGACCGTGTGTCTTCTGGACAGCATTGCACTGCTTAGTTTTTTGGCGCACAGGGGTCTGCATGCAAGCATCGTCATGGGCGTCACCTGCGATCCGTTCGAGGCGCACTGCTGGGTACAGGCAAGGGACCTCTTGTTGAACGAGACGGTCGGAGACGCCTGCATGTATACCCCGATCAAGGTGATCCCATGACAGTTCGATACCTGGCCATCCTGGCCGCTGATGGACCAAGCGACGCCGATCCGTCGTCAGACGTGTTTCGCGCTGCGCTGCGCGGCCTGGGCCTGCACCGCACCCTGACCCTGGATGGCATCAGCGTCTTCACGTCCATGCAAACACCGACGCTTGATCTCCCCTCTGGAGGCGTGCTCCTCGGCCATGTTTTCAATCGCCGGTTCCAGCCCCTGCGGTTCGCGGACGGCATCCCGTCGCACCTGTCAGGACATGAGCTGACCAGCTTCATCCTGGAACACTACTGGGGTGAGTACGTTCTGCTACTGCCCGGGCAGGGTGGGGAGGGGAAAACCACCGTAGTACGCGATCCATCCGGAGCCGTGCCCTGTGTTTTTTCGACCGACGGCAGGTTCGTCACTTCGGACCTCTCGTTGGCAACGCGCTCCGGAATCCACCAGCGTCGGATCAACTGGGACTTCATCGCGCATTACCTGCAGTACCCACATGCGAAGACCCGCGCAACCGGCTTGCAGGGCATCGAGGAGCTGCTGCCGGGATGCGCTTTGCACGTGAGGAGCCGCAAGGCCTCCGTTTCACCGGTGTGGTTTCCCTGGCACTACGTGCGCACTGACGAGCGACACGTCAGTCCGGAAGAGGCGGCGACGTCGGTCCGCAGTACAGTCGAAGGGGTGACCCAAGCCTTGGCGGATACGGACCGCTCCATTCTGCTGGAGGCCTCCGGTGGCCTCGACTCGACCATCGTCGGCGCATGCCTAAGGGGCACAGGCGCAGATGTCTCGTGCCTGACGCTCGTTACCCCGGTGCCTGGCGCCGACGAACGGCGATACGCAGGCCTCATTGCCGCAGGCCTCGGCGTCCCCCTGAACGATCAGATCCTGTCCTTCGATGCCGCGGATTTCGAGAGCAAGCCGCCCGGGGATCTCCCTGTCCCGGCGGTGACCGCCTTCCAGCACGCGATCGACCGCATCGTAGTGGATGCCGCCACCGCCGCGGGTGTGAGCAGCCTCTACTCTGGCGGCGGTGGCGACACCGTCTTCGGCTCGCTCGCCAGCGCATCCCCCGCCGCGGATGCGGTCAAGGAGCTCGGCATTCGCCGTGGGCTCTCCACCATGATGAGTCTTTCGGAGATCCACCGATGCACCTTCTGGAAAGCCGCCGGCCTTTCGGTCCGGAAGCTAGTGCACCCGACAAGAGCGCCTCGCAAACCCGACACCTCCCTGCTTCGCCCCAGCCTGGAGACCATGGCGGTTGAAGAACACCCATGGTGGCAACTGCCACCCGAGACTTTGCCTGGGGACAGGGAACGCATCATCGACCTGGCGGGCACCCAAGTCTTCAGGGACGGAGCGCCAAGACGGTATCGGTTCGCGCTGCGCCTTCCACTGCTGTCGCAGCCGGTCATGGAGGAATGCTTGCGTGTTCCTTCATGGATGTGGCTGCTGGGCGGCCGCAACCGCGCCATCGCGCGCAATGCATTCTCCGACGTGCTTCCAGAAGCCGTTGCGCGCCGGCGGAGCAAGGGCAACTTCACCCACTACATCGGCGGCATCTACCAACGGCAGAAGCATGCCATGCGGAACATGCTGATTGAGGGGGAGCTGCAGGCACGGGGCCTGGTCGACCCCGAGGCCGTGGCCGCCTTCGTGGAGCGCCCCCTACTGCCTCGGGACAAGACGTTCCTGCGGATGTTCGACCTGGCCATGGTGGAAAACTGGGTTCGCCATCAGGGATAGGGCACCTCGGGTGCTGCCTCACCGGCAGTGCCGGCGGCAAGGGACGCACGCATCTCGCGCCAATGCATGTACTGCTCACGCTTGGCCGCCGCAGGGTCCTCTTCCCCTTGCAGCCAGAAACGGAACCAGTCGAGATTGCGGAGATAGATCGCCAGCTTGTGCCGTGGCTGAAACTTCAGGTGGGGTTCGTGCGGGAAAACGTAAAGATCTGCCCGCCGACTCGCGACAAGCGGGATAGCGTAGTCCAGCGAGTGGGTGTACTCCTGTTCGGGCAGTTGCATCAGGATCGGTGCGCGAATCCGGTGCAGGTTGAGGGCCGGCGACAGGATTTTCCAACGTTCGGGACTCTCGCCGTACCCGCCCGCCTGCCATAGGTCACGAAAGGTAGACAGAAAATCTTCGCCTCTCAGGCTGCCCAGGGTGTGGTAAAGAACGGAGATGCCGGAAGAACTCACGGACGCTGCCGCGACCAGGTCCGAATGCACGACGGTCCACAGCGTCGCCTCTGTGCCGAAGCTGAGCCCGCCCATGCCCACCCGGGAGGGGTCCACCTCCCCCGTCGATGCCAGCATGGCAACCACGCTCCTGATGGATGACACCGCCATGCCGTAGCGCGCCGTCGCGTCCCTGCGCAGCGGGGGCGCGTTGATGCACAGCGCGGCAATGCCGTACTGCGGAAACGTGGCCAGCGGCCACTCATCGCCCACCCCGCCCCGCACGAAGCCCGGACAGTGGTAGTAGGTGACGAAGAGTGGCGCAGGCTTGCTGCCGGATAGGGGCGCGTAGTACCTGCCCGTGAAGCGGTTCCCTTCCGCGTCCTCCCACTTGAGCAGCCTGACGCGCGTGGCAGCCGCCACGTCCTGCGCCAAGCGATCGTTCGGATCGAACAGGACGCGGCGGTCCCCCGTATCCAGATGGATGAGCTCCAGCCGGGGCGGCTGGCCCGCGCTGGCCGTGACGCAGACCAGCGCCGTAGCCGAGACGCCGCAGTCGCTTGGCGCCCAGCGCGCACCGCCATTGAGCTGCCCGTCCCACGCAACCACCCTGCCCACGCTCCCGCTCTTCACGTCCCATCTGAAGATCGCTTGGGCCAAGCCTTCATCACGATCGGTCGTGGTGAACAGCAGTTCGGAGTGCTGGGGCCTCCACTGGAGGCTGGTGATCGGCCGCCCGCTGCATGCCACGTCCGTACAGCGGATCGATGGGGTCCTCCCATCCCCGGACAGGACGAACAACCCGGCCTCCGAATGCCCGATGATGTCCGGGTCCCTGTCACCCACGCGCGCGAGAACGGCGAGCCGCCTGCCCGGCGCGTCGCGGGATACGCGAAGCGTCTCGAGGTCTTCCCCCTGAAAGCGTAGTTGCGCAGGCGGCGTGTCTCGTGGTTCCGGGGGCGAAACCTCAAGCGTCCGCCCCGTCGCGAGATCGATCGCCCGCCAACGTTCGGGTACCTCGGACAGCAAGGGCACGCGCGTGAACCAGGCCCCCAGGCGTTGCGTGGCGAGACGGCCCGACGTGTTGCCGGAGCGGAACAGGTTCTGCCCCACGGGCGTGGTGGCGGTCACGCGGATGCCGCCGTCGTACTCGTCCTGTTCCGCACGGGCAATCTCCTCCCGTGTCGCACCGACCGCATAGACCAGGCGGCGCCCCTCGTCCTCAAGCCGGAACTCGCGCACATCCGCGGGATCGGCCGTCACGGCCTCCGAGCCCGATCCATCGGTCGCGGCACGCCAGACATCAACCCTGCCATCCACCAGCGCACGGTAGTAGATCCAACGCCCATCCGGCGACCAGACCGGCAGCGCGGGCAAGGAGTCTCCCGCGCTGTCGCGCAACGGCACACCGCCGTCGGCCACCGGGCGCGGCGGCCCGGTGGCGGCCAGCCCCTGCACGTACCAGACCGTGTCGTAGGTGTTGCGCACGATCGAGGCCTTTTCGGTGCGATAGGCCACGGCGCTTCCATCGGGCGACACCACGGGATTGGCGATGTCCACCACTTCCACAAGGGCACGAGGCGACACAGTCTGGCCATACGCAAGGCAGCACAGCAGGCACGACGCGGCGCCCAGGGCCATTCTTCGGATCATGCGAGTTCCATTCGTTCGTCTGTCAGGCTTGAAGGCGAGCGCCTGCAACACTGGCGCCGTACTGCAACGGGCCCGCTCACCAGGTCGCGGATACCGACACGGCCACAAAGCGACCGACCGCCGAATAGTTGGTCGAGTCATACGGCACGTGGGTGGGGGAGCCGACCTGGTGCAGGGGCGGCGCGCGGTCCAACAGGTTCTGGGCGCTGAGCGCGAGTTCCCACTGCGGTGGCCGCCCCTGCTCCGGCGAGGTGCGATAGCGCACCGTGGTATCCAGCGTGGTGAACGAGGCGGTCGTCCTGCCGTCCAGTACGTTCTCCACGCCCGACACGTAGTTGGCGAACACCGACGCACCCCACCCGCTGCGCGACCACGCCGCACCGGCCCGCGCCCTCAGCCGGGCCGGGTTGTAGACCAAGCCCGACAGGTCGTAGGCGTCCTGCGCGGGCGTGTTCTGCTGCCTGCTGTCGATCCAGCTCGACGAGGCCCGCAGCGTGGCTGTTCCCCCGTACAGGTCGAAGCCGAACGACCCGGACAGATCGATGCCCCTGATCCGCTGCCGGGCGACATTCACGTAGTTCGCGTACATGAGCGCCACCACCCTGGCCGGGTCGTACGGCGCGCCCGAGTAGTTCATGAAGTTCGGATAGCGGGCGATGACCGCGGCCTGCTCGTCCTCGGTGGGGCTGTAGTGGATGAACTGCGCGTAGTCGGGATTGGTCAAGGCGGTGAAATAGTCGGTGATCGGCTGCACCACGCGCTCGGTGTAGTCGACGTCGAATACCGTCAGCTGTGCATCGAGCGTGTCCATCGACCGCGGGTGGAGTGCCAGGGTTGCCGACCAGGTCGTTGCGCGCTCCGGCCCCAGGTCAGGATTGCCGCCACCCATCACGATCACCGTGTCACCGACGGAGCCGCCGTACACGTACGCAGGGTCCAGCGATGCCTGAGCCACGTAGAACCGCTGGTACAGCGTGGGCGCCTTGAACGACCTGCCCCAAGAGGCCTTCAAGGTCACATCCGCACCGGGCGCGTACACGAGCCCCAGTTTGGGCGTGGTGACGCTGCCGAAGCTGTCATAGTCCTCGCTGCGCACCGCCGCCGTCGCCGTGAGCCGGCGCACACCGCGCAGGCCGGTTTCGGGCCCGACCAGAGGCAGCTCCGCCTCGGCGTAGGCATAGCGACTTCCTTCGCGGCCATCCACCGTGACCGTGCCGGCCAGATGATCGAGCTGTCGGTACACGTTCTCCCGGTAGCCGATGCCGGCCGCCAGCCGCGCGTCACCCCCCGGGAGCGCGAACAGCGGCCCCTCGGCGCCGATGTCATAGGCACGCGTGGTGTTGCAGCCCCAGCACGCCTGGATATACGGCTGCGACTCCCCCGTGTCCGCCTGCACGCGGGTATGCGACTGCAGGTGTTCGTCCTTGCCCCAGGTGGCGCCCGCGGAAAGCGTCCAGTCATCACCCGCGAAGAGGTCGAGCGTGGCGGAGGCCACCGAACTGGTGGTCTTCGGCGCAATCCTGTTGTAGACGCCTGGGTCGCCCGGGAAGTAGTAGTAGTAGAGCTGGTCGCGGCGGGTCCTGAGCATGTCCACGCGCACCTCGCCAGCCTCGCCGATCGACTGGGATGCGCTCAGCAGCGCGCTCCGCAGGTCGCTGCCCGGATGGATGGTGGTCGGGTCCCGCAGAAAGGCGGTGTAACCGCGCTCGGCCGCATGGATCGGGTCGGTGGAGACATCCTTGACCGTTGCAATCAGACCGCCGGTTTGCCACGCGTGGCCGGCGGTGGCGCTGTATTCGCGCGTTGCCAGTCCGCCACCGGTGGCAGCCCCATGGCGCATCCCGACCGACACACCGTCGAACTCCCGCTTGAGGATGATGTTGCCCACGCCGCCCACGGCATCCGATCCGTAGATGGCCGACGCGCCATCGGTGACGATCTCGATGCGATCCACCGCCTCCACCGGGATGGCACTGATGTCCACCGCTTGGGAGAACCCGCTGTAGGAGAGGCGCCGGCCATTGAGCAGCGTGAGCGTCGCATCCGGCCCCAGCCCGCGCAGGTTGAGCGCCGAACCCCCGGTGATGTTCTGGTTGGCGATGCCGCCAGCGCCGGAGGTCGCCCCCGTGGCCACACCAGGGTTCTGCCCGCCTGCCGAATTCTGCGGCACGCTGCGGATCACCTCGCCCAGATCGCTGAAGCCCTCCTCGCGGATGTGCTCGCTGCCGATGGTGATCACCGGCGAGGGCGAAGTGCCGCCGCGGATGCGGGTGCCGGTGACGGTGATTTGCTCAAGCTCGGTCGCGGTCGGCGCCTGCGTCGGCTGCTGGGACGGGGCTTGATGCTGTTGAAGGTCCGGAGCCGGACTCGCTCCTTGCACCTCACCGGCATCGGCGTCCTGACCGCCTGATTCATCTGCGCCTACGGGCTCCGGTGTCTGCTGAGCTACGGCGATCGACAGCGGCAGGAGCGACAGGAGTGCTGCAGCCAGGACGCTGTGGGCCAGGCTGCGCTCCGGGTGATCCGGAGGACTTCGCGTGCCTCGTCGAACGCGTGGCGTTTGTCCCAAGTCACGTAGGCACAGTGAAACGGAGCCAGTTCTCTCGTCCTTCGCGGGTGAGGGGATCTCCTTCCGGCACCGCCAGCCCACCACACCGCCTAAAACAACAGCTCTCCTGCCGTTCAACATGCGATTCCTCCCGGACATTGGTTCTTCCCCGTGCCGCCCCGAAGCGTCAGCAGGGGCATAGGCTTGCCCCCAGGTGCTGGAAGAAGCCCTGGGACCCAGCATATCTGCTTTTCGGATATTTGAAAAGTAGATATAGGTTGGGTGTGGCCATCCGTCAGGGAAGCCACAATGAGCGCCAAATCGATCTACAAGCCCGAATACAAGGTCCTGCGCAGGCTGTTGTTCGAGATGCGGGAGAGCGCCGGACTCAAGCAGAAGGAAATGGCCAGCCGGCTGCAGCGGCCGCAGTCCTACGTCAGCTCCGTCGAGCGCGGCCGCCGCAGAATGGATCTGCTGCAGCTGCGGGAGTACTGCCTGGCCTGCGAGCAGGAAGTGGTCGACTTCGTCCGCCGGTTCGAGGACGAGATCACAGCCGGATGCGGCCAACCTCCGCACTGACCAATCGTGCACAACCAGAGATACGCGATCACGTATCGGTTTTTCGGATACCGAAAAACCAGATATAGGGTAGGTGCGGCCTGCATTTTTCGACGCCGCAATGCCCCCAAAATCGATCCACAAGCCTGAATATCAGACGCTGCTGGAGATGCTGGTCGAGATCCGCGGCAAGGCCGGGCTGAAGCAGGCCGAGCTGGCGGCGCTTCTGGACCGATCCCAGTCCTACGTCAGCGACGTCGAGCGTGGGGGACGAAGGCTGGATCTGCTGCAGCTGCGGGAATACTGCCTGGCCTGCAATCAGGACCTAGTGTCCTTCGTCAGACGATTCGAGAAGGCTGTTGGGGATGGATCTGGCGCAAAGCGCCGAGCTTCTCGATAGCTCCTGATGGCCACGAATCGATCGCCGGTGTTGCGGGCTGCGTGAGCCGTCTCCGTGGAACGCGGACACCGCCAATGGATGCGTTTTGTCTGATTACGCCCAGTGGCGACCGTGAGGGCATTCGGGCCTCCTAAGCCTTCAGCCCTCTTGACCCCTCGCAGGGGTGCGCGCGGCTGGAATCCTTACGGAAGATCTATTCGACGTCACGGCACCTTATGCGGTAGCTTTAACCCCAGCGACCCATGGATTGGGGGATCCGATGGCCACGCTGATTCCAAGCCGCAACACCTGCCTGTCGCGCATGACGTCGGGGGAACGCCGCTTTGCTTCGCGGCTGGACGACAAGCTCGATGACGAGTACCTGTGCTGGTATGACGTGCCAATCGGCCCGCGTTACCGGCATCCTGACTTCGTCGTCCTGCACCCGTCCCGCGGATTCCTGGTGCTGGAGGTCAAGGACTGGAAGCCGGACACCCTGGCCGAGCTCGACCGCGACCGGGCCATCATCAACACCGACCGCGGCCGCGTGACCCAAGCCAATCCCCTGCGCCAGGCGCGGGACTACGCGATGGAGATCGTCCGGCTGCTGCAGGACGACCCGGCCCTGTGCCATCCGCCCGGCAACAGGCGCGCGGGCAAGCTGCTGATGCCTTGGGGCTTCGGCGTGGTGCTGCCCAACATTACCCGCAACCAGTTCGATCAGATGGAGCTGGAGCACTTCCTGCCGCCCGGCAGCGTGATCTGCCGCGACGAGATGACCGAGGGCGTTGACACGGAAGGGTTCCAGACCCGGCTCTGGGACATGTTCCTGATGCCCTTTCCCTGCCTGCTCAGCCTGCCGCAGATCGAGCGCGTGCGCTGGCACTTGTTTCCGCAGCTGCGCATCCAAGTACAAGGCGACCTGCTGCAGACGCCCGTACCGGCCAACACCGCACCCGTCGAGATTCCGGACATCATTCGGGTCATGGATCTACAGCAGGAGCTGCTGGCCCGCTCGCTGGGCGACGGGCATCGCGTGATTCACGGCGTTGCCGGGTCCGGCAAGACGATGATTCTCGGCTACCGCTGCGTGGAACTGGCCCGCCGGCAGCACAAGCCAGTGCTGGTGCTCTGCTACAACAAAACGCTGGCCAGCCACCTCGACCACCTGATGCAGGGGCATGGCGTGCAGGACCGGGTGGCCGTGCACAACTTCCACGAGTGGTGCCGCGAGCAACTCAAGACCTACGGGCTGCCCATGCCGCCCTTCCAGAAGAGCGCCGATATGTATGCACAGATGCTCGTGCAGTCGGTCATCGACGGCGTGGAATCCAACGCCATCCCGCGCGCGCAATACGGTGCGGTGCTGATCGACGAGGGCCACGACTTCGACCCAGAGTGGCTGCGGCTCGTCGCCCAGATGGTGGACCCCGAGACCAATTCGCTGCTGCTGCTCTACGACGACGCGCAGAGCCTGTACGGCAATGCCGCCCGGCGAAAGTTCTCCTTCGCCAGCGTCGGCATCCAGGCGCAGGGCCGCACCACCATTCTGCGCCTGAACTACCGCAACACCCTCGAAGTGCTGGCGGTCGCCAAGGCCTTCGCAGAAGAAGTGCTGATGCGACATGATGCCGACGACGACCACGTGCCGGTCGTCGTGCCAGAAAGCGCCGGCCGCCGCGGCCCGATGCCGGAACTGTGGCGAGCACGCAACATCTGGGCCGAGGCCGACATCATCGCCGCCCGCATCCAGGACGCGATCACCAACGGTGCCAATCCCAACGACTTTGCCGTGCTGTGCCACTCCAATCGGCTGGCCGCCCTGATCGCCACGCAGCTGCAGAAGCGCGGCCTGACCGTGCTGCTGGCATCAGACGACCAGAGGCGCGCCATGTTCAACGGCCCAGCTTCGGTCAAAGTGATGACCATGCACTCAAGCAAGGGGCTGGAGTTCGACACGGTGTTCATTCCCGGCATCTGCGAACTGACGACCCCCGACGATGATGTGGACCGCAAGCAACAACAGGTACGCGTACTTTATGTCGGCATGACCCGCGCGCTGCGGCAGCTGGAGATGTCGCATCATGGAGAGGGCGCGACAGTGGAGCGGGTTCGCAGCGTGGTGGAGGGTGTATCGCGACGGCTAGCGGCGTAAGCGCATTAGTCGGCACTGGCAAGGCTCTTGCCGCCGCGCCACGACGTAGCAATGCCCGCTTGTGGTCACACCCACATGCTCAAAAGTGCACTCTGACCCCAATCTCTGTGCTATTGCGGGTCAAGATTGAACCTGACCCCATTGCTCTGCGCTCCATTGCTTCAATCAGAGAGAAATCACCTGACGGAAATTTCTCACTATAAGCGTGCGCGTAGCTAGCTCATCAAGCCCCCACTGCCCAGACAAGAACGACACCACATGATCACAGTGGCCTGGCGAAATTGGAGAACCGCGATGAGTCACGAAAGGGCCATCAGTTTCCGTCAGCACTCGATTTGACGGTATCAATGCCAACAGCTCACGCCCCTTATTACTTCTCGCCATCGCGTCACCAACAGAGAACCAGCAGTCCATATCGACAGCGCGCCGCAACTCCTTCTTTGTCCCGGAAAACCAGTGCAAGATGGCAACGCCGTAGCCGTGATGGTGCTGCAACGCATCCAGCACCTGCGTCGCGGCATTACGACTATGGATTGTGAGGACACGCCCACCAGCCAGGGCACAGGACGCAAGCACATGGTCGAACACGCGCACCTGCTCACCCCAGAAGGGCTTGCACTCGGCGGAGCCGTCAAGCCCAACCTCTCCGACATAGCGCGCCTGGGGAAGCAGTCGATCGAATAGCGAGAGCTCTCCAAGCCGCTCTGCCGCGAGCTGCGGATGGAGTCCAAGCGCGGTCTTGATCCGCGGGTGGTCCGCCGACAGCGCCTGAGTTTGGAGCCACGCCGATGGCGTAGTCGTTACGGAAAGCACATACGAACCACTCTTGCCGATTGCTTCGGCTTGCTGTCTCGGCTCGGGATAGAGGTCGAGGTGGCAGTGCATGTCAACAGCGGGGACCGACATTAGAGAAGAGCTTCGGAACGCAGGAAGTCGCGCACCTCCATCATGCCACGGCGGGCAGCGTTCACCCTCCCCGCCCGGTCCGCGGCGACCAATGGTATCGGGCCCGTCATCGCGATCCAACGGTCGACATCCATGGTATCCAGCCGTCGCGCGGCCAGGAGCATGGCCATCAGATCATCTGGATCCTTGTCATGCTCGAAGAACTGGTGCAGATCGATCCCTTTCGCCTGATAAGGCGTGCCATCAGCCATGCCCGCGCGATGAAACGCGGCACGGCGGATCAGACAAGGCACGCAGCGACCGCACTGCTTCCCGGTCCGCTTCCACTTACCGCACGATACCGTCCCATTCGCTATCGTCGCGAGACGCGCTTGGTCGCGGCACTCAGCCATCATCTCCCCCTTGGTCTTGTGCGCGTAGGGATTTATTAGATCAATCGGCAGACCCACCTCACCCAGCACCTCGGAGATCATATGCATGTAATAGGGGTGAGTTGTGCGGGTGCTCAACGCGCCTATCCGGCGATGAGTAAGCGGTGGATTGAGTGCGATCAGGCCATTCTCCGGAACAAACAGAATCGTGCGCTCAACACTCGGCCGAAGGAGAGATGCCGCCATGAGCACGCCCATGGCCAGGAAGTTGAAGCTGCGCGTTCGCATCTGCACATCATTGCCGTGATCGAGCCAGCCCACCGGGTTCGCCTGCACACCAAATCGGACAGCACCTGCACCCAATTGCGGCAAAATCGCTTCTTGTTTTGCAGCATCGCGGGTGTAGGCATGACTCACAAGAAACGGATTGCGACGATCTGCGCGCAAGTCGAGCGCCCCAATCGCGCTATCAAGCCCACCAGAAAATAGGCACGCGCTATCGCATGCTCTCGGATCAATATTGCGACGGACGCGCCGGTTGAAGGTGGGAGGCGCGTTGCCGCCGCCTTCGACGCTTAGACTCCAAACGTCGCCGCTGAGGAAATTCAATGCGCGCGTGAGCTTAGGCAACACGGGCATCCAAGTGCCAGGGTTGTCCAATGCAACGACAAGGTCAATCTCGCGCGCCCAACCATCGGCGGCATCATCACGACTGACAAAAGTGTCGGCAGCGATCACCGCTAACGAGATTGAAAGGAAGTCGAAGGCGACAGGGTGAAGCGGGGCGCGGACCCTCGTTAGCTCATCGTAGATGCTCCATCCCAGCGCCGCCCTCCCCTCCTGATCGGGCCGACTCCCGTAGAGATGGATAGGGATAAGCGTCTCGGTTGCCCCAGGTAGCTGGTCCAGCTCTGGATGGACATAGACAGTGTTCATCACTCGTAGCCCTCCCACTCCTTCCAGACTTCCCGGATTGCGGCGATCTGCGCTGTTTGCATCTGGGCTGGCGAAATCGCGCCGACGTTTCCTGCGAGGAGCGGCGCCAAGTGTTTCTCGCTCACTACTTTGACAAGCTCCATCAACTGCTGCTCAGCGTTCTCGACAGCCGTTGGCGTCGCACCCTTACCGAATGCCCGATCCGAATCAAGCACGATCGCTTGGAACACAGACAGCGAGACGTAGGTCACCATGAGATTCACAAGAGCCTCATCGGTGATGCTACTGAAGTCGAACTCCTCGACACCCTCCAAACACTCCGATAGCGCATCATTCAGCGCCGCCCGGATGCGATCAGCGTCCCCGTTCTCGGGCACGAATGCGTCAACGAGCGCATCGATGACCTCTCGGGTTGGCCGACCAGCGAGTGCTCGAAGATTGGCCGGCGCATTGAGCGAACCTGTCCGAAGGTCATTAAGGGCTCCAAACATGGCGGCGCCTGACTGCGCGACCGCACCGAAGCGCCTCGGCCCCACCGTTGAGCCACCAGTCGAAGAGCTGGCATAACTTCGCAGCGCCTTACGGAGCTGATCCCCGTCCCCGCTTCCGACGAACTTACCGAGGTGGGTCCGAAACGAGCGAAAACGTTGCTCGTCTGGCTCCGGACCGGGTCCAGCGCCATCGACATCTGCCCATGGCGGCACTAATGGACTGCGATCATTCGCACCACGACTTGAAGTTGACGTTCCCATCAGGCGATCCCCTTTGCCCAAGCTCGATCTTTCAGCAGTGTCGTCAGCCACAGCGCCTTCTTGCCAGGTACCGCTTTGATCAGCGCAACAAGTGGGCCTGCTACTTCTGGGTGCGCATCGGCCAAGATCACCGAGCCATTAAAGGAATCTGGCCGCTTGGACCAATCCGCTTGCTCTCCCAGCACTGCCACCAACTCACGCATCACCGCGCCAAGTTCGCTAGGCGGAACGGCAGCGATTGCCTGGGTGGCCGCGGGTGAAGACAGCGTCTTGGCGCCTGCAAGGATGCGAACCGCCTCCGCTGCGGCCTGCGACAGGCCGCTTCCGACGGATCGAAGCACTGTCGTCTCTTTGCTAAGGTAAACCAGTGGTCGGAGATCAATTCCACCCAAAGCGGGCTTCAACTGCATCCAATCGCGCAGAAATGGGCCTTGCGCCTTCCACTCACTTGGCAATGCTGCCTCAAATTTCTCGGGGTCATCTGCAATCGATTCGAGCTTAACAATCAGCGGAGGCTTGCCCCCTGATGCTTCGTTGACCAGTCCGTAAAGCTTTCCAATCGCGTCCGCATCCACGCAGCGCTCGAAGATCGCGAACTTCGCAATCATGCCCTCGTTGATGGGCATTTCGCGACGGCTTGCGATGCGGACCCTGAGACGCACGATGTTGAGCAGGCGCTTGATGATCCGCGGATTACCGAGGACGGCACCCGAAGTAGCGAGCATAGACGCCATACGGTCTGCCGTGTCGAAACTTGCGACGAGACTTTCGTCAGCACCGGTAATGCTCGCCACTTCCTCCAGCTTGACTGGCGCATCGGTCCAGCTACGGCGAAGGTTCTTTTCAAGCGCGACCCTCAGCTTGTCCTGCTTCCCCAAATCGATCCTGGACGCCTCGGCGAAGAGCATGAATAGATACGCCCGAATTTCGGTGATACCAAGCTTTGGCACACGAACCGGAACCTGAATTAGCTTATCCAGATAATCAGTGATGTGGCGCTCGCTTGCACCCTCGAAGTGCTTACGCACTGAGTCGCGCACCATTTCTTCGTCTGCGGCAACCACAAACGCAGATTCCTCCATGAAGAGGAACAGCCGAAGCGCTTCAAGCGTATGAATCGCTTGCGTGGGGAGACAGCGATCGAGGTTGTCGACGAATACCACCAAGGTCTTGCCTAGCTTTTCGAGAAGCTCGCCAAATTCCTGGCGGAATGCGTCGATCTCTTTGGGCGGTGTTTGCGCATTAGCTGGGTCGATCAGCTTGAAAGCTTCTTTTGCTCCATCCGCAACTGCCTGGGTGTCTTTCGGTGAAGGATCTCCCTTGACGATATTTCTCACACCTTCGACTGCACGTGAGGCAGCGCCGAGCAGGGGGAGTCCGTGGAACGCCGCCACGAGTTCGATGCCAAGCCCAAGAGTTCGAAGCGTGTTGACCCGGGCTAGGAGCCGCTTTGCCAGGTCAAGTAGGCTTTCGTCATCCTTGGCCGCCTCGTACAGCGCTTGTGCAATGACCTCCATTAACGCGGCGCGCGCATCGTCGTAGCCCTGATAGAGCCAGGCGTCGAATCTGATGACGATCACCTTTTCGTGGGCCTCGCGGCGAATCTGGCTTTCTATCAAGTTCAGGAGGCTTGACTTGCCAGTGCCCCAGGTGCCGAACACGCCGACTGAGACCGGTCGCATCCTGGGGTCTAGTAGGATTTCTGAAACCACTTCCGCCAGCTCCAGATAATTGAGGTAATCGGTGCGAGTTTCTATATCCGACCACATACATTGACCTCTCGACTAAAGCCTACGCTGTCTCATTCTGTCGCTGATGTGGTGTGCTGTCTCCGCGGAAGCGCGAGGAATTGGCTCAATTTTTCACTTCAACGCGTTCCCCTACAACCTGGATAGGTCGCACACCCCCAGAACAGATCGCCGTTGCTGCGATTCCTGCGTTCCACCATCTGTGCGCCACAGCGCGGGCACTCCGGCACTGCCGGCGAAGCTGTTTGATTCGATTGGATCACGGGTTCGATTCGTGTTGGCAGCTCCACGTTGCGCGCCTGCACTGCACGCAGCATGCCCAGAAGCGTCTCGCCATCGATGAGCGTGATCCGCCTGCCCTGCGCGAAGCGTGCGGCGTCGGATGTGAAGCCGCCCACGGTAGCGATCTGTACGGCGTGCGCTCCGTGGTGCGCTAGAAGCCCGTACATCTCGCGCACCACATTCACCGGCACCTTGCGGCGCTGCCATTGCTTGCATTGCACCAGCGTGCGCTGCCCGTCCTTGCGCAGGATCAGGTCGATGCCGCCGTCGGCGCCGCCGAGGCCGCTTTCCTCCACGGTGTAGCCCTGGCGGCGGAAGGCTTCGCCCACCAGCCGTTCGAAATCGCGCCAGCCGAGCGCGGCGATACTGGCCAGCCCCGATTGCGCGTCGAGCAGGCGGCGCTTGCGTCGGGAGCCCAGCCAGGAGAACAGCGACGCCGTCGCACATGCGGCGAGCACGATCCACGCCAGTGGCGCGAACGCGTCGGTGCTGCCCAATGCCTGTCCTAGCGGCCCCGGTCGGCCCGCGGCCCAGGCCGGGATGCCGTGGCGGATGAGCAGGTAGCCGAGCACGCCCACCGCCAGCCCCACCGGCCACGGCAGGACTGCCAACTCATCCAGCAAGCCACGCCTTCCGCGTCCCATGCGGACCCCATCACGGTTTTCCCCGGAACCGACCATAGCGCGCGGATCGGCGTGGGGGAAGTGCGGGGGTTGGTTGAACGATTTAGACCAGCTTGCCGTCCCAGGCTGGGCGCCGCGCGCTTCGGTCGCGTCGTTTGCAAAGTACCTGCTGTGTGCGAAAGAGCAGCCTGCCGTGCTCACCAGGAAAGACAGGCGGTCACACGCGCCTCGTCCTCGTGCAGCGTGAAGACCCAGCCGTTGCGTTCGCACAGCCGTTGGACGATGCCAAGGCCCAGGCCAGTTCCATTGGAAGAAGAGGCGCTGGCCGGCGGGCACCGGCCATCATCGTCGCCGCTCAAGCGATTGGTGACCAGCAGCTCGTGCTCCTTGATGAGGACCGTGACCGGTCCCTGCCCGCCGGGAGTCTGTTCGAACGCGTTTCGCACCAGGTTGCTGACCGCGATCAGGAAGGCCTGTGGATGCCCGTGTACGACTGGTGCCGCGACACTTTTAACGTCGACTTCGACGCACTTGCCGTCCAGCAGATAGCGCTGCTGCTCTATCGCCCGGCCCACCAGTGGTGCCACCAGAAAATGCTCGCCGTACAACCCGTCGTCGGCTTCGCGAGCGATGCACAGGAACATTTCGATGGTGGACTTCATCTCCAGCGTCGCACGCCGGATCCGGTCCACCGCCCTCGCATCTTCACCTGACAGATCACTCTGCTCCAGCAGCTCGAGCGCGCCTGTGATCACCGTGATCGGCGTGCGCAGCTCGTGACTGGCAGCACCGGTGAAGTCACGCTCTCGCGCCATGAATGCGCTGATACGCTCGAGCGTCGTCTCGATGGCGCCGGCGAGGACGCCCACCTCGTCGCTTCCGAACCGGCTGGACTCGATGAGCTTGTGGTCCCCGGCCGAGAGGTGTTCCAGGTCGATCCCCGCGACGGTTTCGGCCAGCTGCACCACCGGGGCGACCGCTCTGCGCATCACCAGAACGCCCAGCCCGAAACCCAGCACACCGAGCACGCCCACGACGGCGGTAATGCCGAGCAGCCACCACCAGTCCTCGGAGGACGCCGCCTCGATCCCGGCGACGTCGAACACCACGAAGGCGCGCCCCTGCGCATTGTCGGCAGGGATCACCGCCACATACAGCTCTTCGGCGACGAACTCGTGCGTGCCCTCCTCGGGATCCGTGAGCGCCCATGCCCGCAGTGGTTCCGGCAGGCTCCCGGCGTCGTCGTAGCCCCGAAGGGGCGTCGTGAGATCGGGATAGCTCTCGGCGGCGCGCTGCAGCTGGTTGACCACCACGCGGTCTTCGCTGAGCCTGATTGCGCCGAAGAACGCGAACCCCCAGGCCAGGCTGAGCCCGACCACACACAGCGCGAACGCGACCTCGACACGCTTGCGCAGACCGTGCCGCGGCACTACTGGCCGTCCTCCGCAATCCGGTATCCGATGCGGTGCACGGTGTGGAGCAGCGGTCTGTCGAACGGCCGGTCGATCGCCTGCCGCAGCTTGTACATGTGCGAACGAAGCGCATCGCCATCCGGCCGTTCGTCGGCCCACAGCAGCGTTTCTAGCGCATCGCGATCCACGACGGCCGGGGACTCTTCCATCAACCGCCGGAGCAGCTTGATGCCGGCAGGGTTGATCTCGACCCGCCGCCCCGCCCGGTGCACCTGCAGCGTGGACCGGTTCAAGGTCAGGTCGCCAACCGTCAACAGGTTGTCGCCATTGCGGTGGCTGCGCTTGTACAAGGCCCGCAGGCGCGCATGCAGCTCCTGCAGGGCGAACGGCTTGACCAGGTAGTCGTCGGCTCCGGCGTCGAACCCCTTGAGCCTGTCGTCCAGCGTGTCCCTGGCCGTCAGCATGAGGACGGGGGTTTCGATCTGGGCATCGGCCCGCAGCCTCTGGCAGAAGGTCAGGCCGTCCATCCTCGGGATCATCAGGTCCAGCACGATGACGTCGAACGGATTGGCCAACGCCAGGTTCATCGCGGTCACGCCGTCGTGGGCGAAATCCAGCACATAGCCGAGCTTTTCGAGGTACGCGGCGATGTTGGCGCAGATGTCGCGGTTGTCCTCGACGATCAACGCCCTGATCGGCGCAGCATCAAGAACGCGTGCCATCCGCCGCCTCCCGTTTACCAGGCGTAGTCTAGCCGAAGCCCGATCAGCGGCTCGGCCTCGCTGTCGTCCTCCACGTTGACACCCCTGCGGTAGTCGAACTCGGTGTCGTCGGTCGACGCCGCCGAGGTGAGGTTGATGACGTCGAGGAAGGCCGTGACGTCGATGGGGCCGAACGCGCGCCGATAGTCGACACGGGCGTTCAGCACCCCGTAGCCGTCCTTGCGGCCGACGCCGCGCTCGGTGGTCTCCCTCGAATAGCGCAGGGGCTGCCCGGGGCCCAGCACGTCTTCGTGGATGAGGTAGGCGTCCTCCGGCCTGCCGGACAGGTACTTGTAGCGCGCGGCCACCTTCCAGCGGTCGGTGATTTCCCAGGTCAGCCCGAGGGTGGCCACGTGCTCCCGGCTGAATTCGTCGGCGACGGCGCCACGGCCGTCCTTCCGGTCCACTTCCGCATCGTTCCAGGAGTAGGTCGCGGTCGCGTAGAGGCCTTCGCGGATCGTGCCCTTGACCACGACGTCGAAACCGTAGGACGTGCCATCGCCGATGTTGGCGAACGTCCCGCTCGCCCGGTCCAGATCGACCACGAGGTTGGCCAGGTCCTGGTAGTACGCTTCCGTCAACACCGACCAGCGTTCGTTCGGGAAGTACTCGAGGCCGAAACTCCCGTGTGTGATCTCCTCGTTTTCGAGGGTGTTCGCCGCGTTGGCCGCGAGGTCCAGGAACCGTGGCGACTGGTGGAAAAGCCCTGCAGTCGCGAAGTACCTGAAGTTCCGGCTCGGCTGCCAGGTCGCCCTGAGCCTGGGCGACACGAGGCTTTCGTCCGTCAGGTCGTCCCGCTCCAGGCGCACGCCCGTATGCAGCTCCCACGCGCCGCGCTTGAAGGTCTGGTCCACGTAACCGGCGTAGTTCGTCGCCTTCCGGCTCAGCGAGGCGTTGATGTTCTCCGGCGTCAGCACGATGTAGCGCTGCTCAGGGTCGGGCCTGAAGTCGTCGCTGTCGTAGACGTACCGGATCCAGTCGCCATCCAGCACGGTGCTGTAGTCCAGGTCGAGCTGCGTCACCTGGACGCCTGCGTTGAACGCACCCCATCGATTCACCGTCGCGAAGTCGCTTCGCCAGCCGATCTCGGTTTCGTCTTCGGTCACGGTGAGGATGTCTTCCCGCACCGGAAAACTCTCGGCGGGCGATCCGGCGGGCACGAGATCTGGAAACGCTTCGCCCTCCGAGCTGATCTTGTTGCTGGCCCGGCGGTAGACCTTGTTGGTCCAGACGGCGTCCTCCCCGATCAACGATCGCAGGGTAAACCCGTACAGGTCGCTGTCCTGCTCGAAATCGAGCAGCGCCGCATCTTCGAAGTTGGGCGACTCGAAGACGTGAGTCACGTCGCGCGTGTACGTCTCGCGCGTGTCGATGAGCAGCACCTCGAGCGTGTTCGACTGGTTGATCGGCACGGCCGACTTGACGATGACATCCCTCAACACGGGGTCTCCGATGTCCAGTTCCTCGATCGTTTCGAAGAAGGCACCGAAATCCAGTCGCCGGGCGGACACGAGCACGGTGGCGTCTTCAGTGATGCCGAGCGGCCCGTCGTAGCCGACCTCGGCGCCTGCAAGGTCGAGGCGCAGGCTGGCCGACGGGCTTGGATTGCCATCGGCGACTTCGAGCTTGAGCAGCGATGCCGCCCGGCCGCCATACGCAGGGCCCCAGCCGCCCGGCGAGAACTCGGCGCCACTGATGACGTTGGGTGCGAAGATCGAGAAGCGGCCGCCGCCGCCGATGTCCTCGTCTTCCCCCAGTGTCGCGTCGAAGTGCACCGCCTTGTCGAAGGGGAACTCGTCGACGAAGATCAGGTTATCCCGGGGGCCACGGCCGCGGACGCTGAAGCTTGCGAATTCGCTGGCGGAAGCCAGGCCGGGCAGGCCGTCCAGCGAGAGCAGCGGATCCGCGCCACCGCCAACGGCGCTTCGCAAGGCTTCCCGATCGAGATAGGTGCTGGAAGGCGATGCCAATCCATCGATTGGCCGCCCTTGCACCACCACCGCCTCCAGCAGCGGAACGCCCAGCTCGAATTCGACCCTGGAATTCTTCCGCGTGATCACGCGTACGCTCGGCTCGTAGATCGGAGCGAAGCCGGCCTTGGCGATGTCGACCGTGTAGAGGCCGGGGTCGAGCTGTTCGACGAGGAGGCGACCTTGCGCGTCGGTTTCCAGGGTGCGCGCGGCGTCGGTTTCCCGTTCCGTGATCGTGACCCTCGCGTTCGGAAGTGGCCGGTCGGTCGTCTGGTCCCTGACGATGATGGTCAGGGCACCGGGTGCCTCGGCTGCGTGCGTGACCAGTGGAACGCCGATCAACTGCGCCGAGAGCGCCAAGCACAATGCCCGTCGCGCGTGCCTGCTCATATCGCTCTGCCTCCAGGAATGGGCCGTCTCGCTGCATGAAGCGATGCGAGACTAGCGGCGCAAATGTCGCCGAAAGGTCGCCGGCACGGCGCGGCAACTGCCGATGCCGGTGTGCGTGCGCTCGATACGCATCCGTGTGCGGTCCAGCGGCCACTCGGCTATCTCCCGAGCCGACGCCCCCAAGCCTGACCACCGCTCGCATGCCGCGCCAGCGCCTCGGCGATGAGCTCGGCGCTGCCGGCCAGGTGCAGGGCGCGACGGGCGCGGGTCAGGCCGGTGTAGACCAGTTCGCGGCTGAGCACGCGGTTGACGTGTCGATCCAGCGCTTGCAGGCAGGCCAGCGCAACGCGGCGATCACATATCCAGCTGTTCCCGTTGCGATTGCAGCGGGAACGCTGGCGCGTCCCGCGTTCCGATCGGACGTCGGCCACTGCCTTCCATGCCGGTCAGCGAATCGCCAAGCTCCTTCCGCACCCCCGCCGCGTGCCGCTGGATCTCCGCGACCACTTCAGGATGCCGCGCAGCCAGATCCACGCGCTCGCCGGGGTCGCGCTCGACGTCGTAGAGCTCGATCGATTCCACTACGCGCGCACCATAGGCGACCGGCACTCCGCCCTGCCCGCCTGGGCGTCCGTTAAGCGACTGGAACCGGTGCGGGAAATACAGCTTCCACTTGCCATAGCGCACGCCCTGCAGTTCGTTGTCGCCGTAGTAGAAGAAATAGGCCGGCTGCACCGGTCGATCGGTTTGCGCCGAAAGCACGGGCCAGGCGTCACGGCCATCGATGGGCAGTGGCGGCAATGACACGCCGGCCAGACGCGCGATCGTCGGCAGCAGATCGATGCTCATCATCGGTGTGTCGATGGTCGCGCCCGCAGGCAGGTGCCCCGGCCAGCGCGCAATGAAAGGCACACGCACACCGCCCTCACGCGTCGTGCCCTTGCCCTCATCGAATGGACCGGTCGAGCCAGCATGGTTGCCGTAGGCCAGCCACGGCCCGTTGTCCGAGGTGAATACCACCAACGTGTCACGGTCCAGGTCGTTGCGGCGCAACGCGTCCAGAATCTCGCCTACCGACCAGTCGAGTTCACCGATCACATCCGCGTACAGCCCGCGGCCGGATGCGCCCTGGAAGGCCTCCGAAGCATGAAGCGGCACGTGCGGCTGCGGATGCGCCAGATACAGGAAGAACGGCCGCGCGCGGTGCTGTTCGATGAAGGCCACGCTGCGCTCGGTGAGTTCGCGGGTGAGATCGCTCTGGTCGTCGAGAACCCGGGCAACCTGCTCGTTGTCGAACAGTTGCAGCTCGTCGAAATCGAACAACGTGCCCTGCTGCGGATGGTGCGGCCACATGTCGTTGGAATGCAGGATGCCGTAGAACGTGTCGAACCCCTGCCGGTTCGGGCGGAACTCGGGCGCATCGCCCAGATGCCACTTGCCGAAATGACCGGTGGCGTAGCCAGCCTGCCGCAGCAGGTCGGCCAGCGTGGTCTCCGAGAGGTTCAGCCCCTTGCCGCTGTGCGGCATGAACGCCCCGGAGACGCCCACGCGGTTGGGATAGCTGCCCGTCAGCAGTGCCGCGCGCGAGGCCGAACACACCGGCTGAGCGACATAGAAGCTTGTCAAGCGCACACCTTCCGCCGCCATCCGGTCGAGACGGGGCGTGCGCAGATGATCGCCGCCAAAGTTGTGCAGGTCGGCATAACCCTGGTCGTCGGTGAAGACGATGACGATGTTCGGCGGCCTGCCTCGCTCTGCAGCATGTTCGGGGTCGGGCGCGGGCACATGTGTGCAGGCAACGAGCGCAAGCAGCGCGGGCAACAACACGGCGCGCGTGATCGACGATGTCATTCCTCTACTCGAACGTGGACCGGCGACAGTGAAGCACGGCGCTTGCGGACAGGCCAGCCGGCCCCGCTCCGACGCCGTTCTTCCCGCGCGCAGCCGGTACTGCACGCCGGCAGCCGAAGAAGCGCGCCGGCTTCAGCAGGCCGCTTCCCCGATGCCGGCCAGGCGGCCGCCGTCGAGTGGCGACTGTTCCGCCGGACCTATCCCAGAACGAGGCGTTGAGGCCCGCGCGCGCCCTGTGGGCCTTCGCGCACGGCGGTGAGGTGCGCAGGCGGGCGGGGGCGGTGTGTCGGCGAGCGCGGCCCAGTGCCCAAGCGGGTGGTCGCGGTGGAACGCCAGCGGGTCGGCGTTGCCTTCCTGGAAGTGAACGCGGACAGCGGCCCGCCGCGCAGCAGTGACAGGGCGCATGGCGGCTCTGCGGGTGGGTACACCGGGCATCAGTCTCTGCGCGTACATGCGGCGCGACCTGCGCCGGAAGTCATGTCGTGCCCCGTTGCTGCGGAAGGCAGTTGCGCTCAAACCTGCGCCGCGCGTGTCGTTGGGCGCGTCAGGCGCCATGCCGCCCACGCACCCACACAGGCGAAGGGCACGCCGGTGGCGGTCACCCATACCGCGGCCGATTGCGCGGTGGCCACACCCGGCGCGGCACCGAAGCCGATGGCGTTGGCCGCCGCACCCGCGACCGCCGCGCCGACGGCCCCGCCGGTCTGGCGCATGGCGATGAAGGCCGATGCGCCGATGGCGCGGTCGTCGTCGTGCAGCAGGCCGAGCACGCGGCGGTTGCTGAGGCTGGACGAGAGCCCGAAACCCGCGCCCATCACCACCGCGGACGCCACCACCCAGGCCAGCGGCGCATCGCGCAGCGTGAACACCAGCAGGAGCGCCCCCGCCGCGACCAGCATGCCGCCCGTGCGGATGCAGCGGCGTTCACCGGTGGCGCCCGACACGCCGGCCACGGCGAACGCGGCCAGCGTCCATGACATCGCCTGCGCCGCGACCACGTAGCCTGCCGACAGCGGCGACACGCCGCGCAGCATCTGCAGCAGCACCGGGGCGTAGACGGTGAGCCCCATCGAGCCTGCCATCAGCGCGAACATGGCGAGGTAGCCGGCGCCGACGGCGGTCCTGGGGCTGCCTGCATCGTGCGGCAGCAGGCGCACCGGCGCGCGCGCGTCGAGGCGCAACATGCCGACCAGGACCAGCATGCCAGCCGCCAGCGTCGCCACGGTGGAGAGCGGCGTGCGGGTGAGGTTCGCCAGCGCGATGAAGCCCACGCCCACGGTCAGCACCAAGAGTTGCCGCAACGGTACCCGGGCACCCGACCTGGCAGGCGCGGTGCCCGACAGCAGCCACGGCACGGCGAGGCAGAACAGCACGCCCTGCGCCGCGAAGAACCAGAACACGCCGCGCCATTGCCCGGCCTGGGCGAACAGGCCACCGATCAGCGGCCCCAGCAGCGTGGCCACGCCCCACACGCCCGCGACCGCGGCGAACACGCGCGCCAGATGCCGTTCGGGAAACAGCATCGCGATGGCCACCATCGCGAAGCCCGACAGCCATCCGCTGCCCACGCCCTGCAGCAGGCGCCCGCCGAGGAAGGCGAACATGTCGGGCGCGAGCGCCGCGAGCAGGCAACCGCCCACGAAGGCCACGCCCGCCAGCAGCGTGGCGCGCCGCAGGCCGAGCAGTTCGGACAGTCTTCCCGCGCTGGCGCCGGCGACGATCGCGCCGAACAGGAACGCTGCCGTTGCCCAGCCGAAGTAGGCGTGACCGCCGAGGTCGGCGCCGACGCTGGGCATGATGGTCGATGCCACCAGCGCATCGGCCGCGTTGAGCCACACGCCCAGGCAGATCAGCACGAACCGGGGCAACCGGCCTTCGGCGAACAGGTCTGCCCAGCCGGTGGCGGGACGTGGATCCGGTTGGGTCAAACCGTCAACCTCCACCCCAACCCCGACCACCGGCCCGCGTGCCTTGCCAGCGCTTCGGCGATGACCTCGGCGCTGCCGGCCAGGTGCAGGGCGTGGCGGGCGCGGGTGAGGCCGGTGTAGACCAGCTCGCGGCTGAGCACGCGGTTGAAGCGGGCGGGCAGCACCAGCCACACCTCGTCGAACTCGCTGCCCTGCGCCTTGTGCACGGTCATGGCGAAGGCGCTTTCGTGGGCGGGCAGCGCGGCAGGGTGGAAGGGGCGCGGGCTGGCCGGGTCGTCGCCGGGGAACCAGGCGGCCAGGGCGCCGGCGGCGTCGCGCAGGCAGATGCCGATGTCGCCGTTGAACAGGCGGTGGCGGTAGCTGTTCTCGGTGATCAGCAGCAGGCGGCCGTGGAAGTAGCGGCCGGCGGTGGACGCGGGGCCGGCGCCGCGCCGGGTGCCGGCCAGCATTTCCTCGATCCGGGCATTGAGCCCGCGCGCGCCCTGCGGGCCTTCGCGCACGGCGGTGAGGATGCGCAGGCGGGCGGCGTTGGCGAGGGCTTGGGCGGGGTCGCTGGCTTCGGCGAGCGAGGTCCAGTGGTCGAGCAGGTGCTCGCGGTGGGTCTGCAGCGGGTCGGCGTTGCCTTCGTGGAAATGCACGCCGGAGAGCTCGCCGCTGCGCAGCAGCGACAGGGCGGTGCCGCTGTCGCCTTCGCGCACGGCGGCGGCCAGGGGGGCGAGGTCGAGTTCGGCGCTCTGGCGCCAGCCGCGGGTGAGGTGGATGTGGCGGGCGGGGAACGGGGTGAGTTTGGTGCCGGTTTGGGCGTGATCGGGGTCGCCGGCGGGCGCGGGGGTGTGGGCGTCGGTGGGGGTGTGGGTTTCGCGGCCATGGGCTGCTCCTACGGGGGGGGTGGCCTCGAGGATGCCGCTGAGGACGTCACCTGCTTCCACCGAGGGCAGCTGGTCGGGGTCGCCGAGCAGGACCAGGCGGGCGCCGTCGGGCACGGCTTCCACCAGCTTGGCCATCAGCGGCAGGTCGATCATGGAGGCTTCGTCCACCACCACCACGTCGAGCGGCAGGGGGTTGTCGGCGTGGTGCCGGAAGCCGGGGCTGTCGGGGATGGTGCCGAGCAGGCGGTGCAGGGTGGTGCCGGCGGTGGGCAGGTGGGCGCACAGCGCGGGGTCGATGCCCAGGGCGGTGAGCGCCTGCACGGCGTTGCGCACGCTCTCGGCCATGCGCTCGGCGGCGCGGCCGGTGGGCGCGGCCAGGGCGATGCGCGGCGGCGCGGTGCCGGACTCCAGCGCCTGCGCCGCCAGCAGCACCAGCATGCGGGTGATGGTGGTGGTCTTGCCGGTGCCGGGGCCGCCGGTGACCAGCAGCAGGCTGTGGTGGAGGGCGGCAGCGGCGGCGCCGGACTGCTTGTCCTCGCCGGTGGCGGCTTCGGGGAAGAGCCGGGCGAAGAGGTCCGCGAGGTGCGTGGGGACCTGGGCGTGGTCGCCTTCGGTTTCCTCGCGCGGATGCGGCTCGGCGCTGCCGATGCGGCGCAGGCCTTCGGCCAGGCGGCGCTCGTATTCGCGGTAGCGGCGCAGGTAGACCAGGCCGTGCTCGAACACGAGCGGGGCGTCGGCGGCGGATTCGGCGTCACCGGCCTGGGGGCGGGCGACCCAGCGCGAGGACGCCAGCGCCTGGCGCCAGGCCTCCGGCGTGGGCCAGTCGACGGGCGCTTCCACCAGGCGCTGCGGCTCGCCAGGGTCGAAGCCGGCATGGCCGGCGGCGACGGCCAGCGAGGCCAGGGCGGCGGCGGCCAGCACGGCGTCCGGGGTGTCCGGGGCCAGGCGGCGCAGGCTCTGCGCCAGCGCATGGTCCAGCGTGCGCAGGGCGCCGGCCTTGGTGAGGGCCTGCAGCAGGCTCATGCGGCGGCCCCGCTGGCCTCGCCCGCGAACAGGGCGTCGAGCGCATGCACCAGCGCGGGATCGAAGCGCCAGGCCCGGATGCCCTGCCCGTCGCCCCGGCTGGCGTCGATACCGCGGCAGAACAGGTAGCGGGCGCCGCCGAAGTCGCGTTCGTAGTCGTAGCCGTCGCCCAGGCGGAAGCGCAACCAGCGGTGCAGGGCGAGGGTGTAGATCAGCGCCTGCAGGTGGTATTCGCTGTGCGCCATGGCTTCCTCCAGCTGGGCGGGGGCGTAGCCGGGCAGGCGGTTGGATTTGTAGTCGAGCACGTACCAGCGGCCTTCGTGCAGGTAGGTGAGGTCGATCAGGCCGGTCATCAGGCCTTCCAGCCTGCGGCGCAGCCCGAAGCCCTGGCGCGCGGCGAGCAGGCCGTGGCGGTGCAGCAGGGCGAGCAGCGCGTCGACGCGGGTGGGGGCGAGGGCGAACTGGAACTCGATCTCCGGGCGGCGGTGGTCTTCCGGCACGGCGGCGAGCGTGGTGCCTTCCGGCAGGGCGGCGGTGAGGGTGTGGCCGATCATGGGCACGATCACGGCCACGCCGGCGTCCATGTCGTCGGCGGCATAGCCACCCTTGCCCAGGGCCTCGGTGATCTTCCTGCGCTCGCCTTCCGGGGCCTCGTCGCCGGGGCGCCAGGCGTGCCAGGCGGCGAAGTCGGCGTTCTCGAACACTTCGTGCAGCACCACGCCGAAGCGGGCGCCGCCGAAGCGCGGGTCGATGTCGGCGGCCTCGGTGGGCGCGGCTTCCGGGTTCTCCTCCGGCTCGTCGCGGCCGCCGGCGGCCGGCTGGGTGGCGGCGGTGGAGAGGTCGTGGCCGGCATCGGCATTGGCGAGCTGGGTGAAGCTGTAGACCCACCAGTCGCTGGCGAGCGGGCGCGTGGCCGTGCGGGCGGCGGGGACGGCTTCCACGGTTTCGGCGCCGAGCCAGGGCAGCTGGGCGGGCGGCTGCGCGGGGTCGATGGCGATGGCGTCCGGGGCGCGCGCGGCCAGCGCTTCGGGGTCGGAGACCATCGGCCACAGCGGCGACCTGGTGTGGCAGAAGAAGGCGCCGGTCGCCAGCCACAGGGCGTCGCGGGTGCGGGTGAGGCCGACGTAGAGCAGGCGCGCGTCCTCGGCGCGCTCGCGGCGCTGCCAGGATTGGCAGGCCTCATTCCAGCCGCTGTCTTCCTGCTGCAGCTTCCAGTGCAGCACGCGGCCGTCGTCGCCGTGCACGGTCACCTTGCGGCCGGGGCTGCGCGCCTGGCTGCCGATGCCGACGTAGGGCAGGTACACCAGCGGGTATTCCAGCCCCTTGCTCTTGTGCAGGGTGACCACCTGCACGCGGCGGGCGTCGGACTCCAGCCGCAGCTGCTGGGCCTCGTCGTCGGCGCTGGCCTCGGCGATGGCGCGCGCCAGCCAGTCGAGCAGGCCGTGCAGGCCAAGCGCGTTGCGCTGGGCTTCCTGCAGCTGCTCGGCGAGCTGCAGGTAGTTGGTGAGGCGGCGCTCGCCGTCCATCAGGCCGAGCAGGCGCGGCGCATGCTGCGCGCACAGCTCGCCGACCAGCGCCAGCGGGCCGCCGCGCTGCAGGCGCTCGCGCCAGGCGAGTGCTTCCATCTGCTTGCGCTGCAGGGTGGCGCCTTCGGCGTCGAGCGCGGCGATGGCGTGCGCATCCTCGCCCACCAGCACGGTGGCGAGCGCCGCGCGCAGGCGGCGGTCGTCGGAGCCGTGCACCAGCGCCTGCAGCAGGGTGTGCAGTTCGCGCGCCTCCGGGGTGGCGAACAGGCTCTGCTTGCCCGCGGCCACCGCCGGGATGCCCACCGCGGCCAGGGCGTCGCGGATCAGGATGGCTTCGCTGTGCTTGCGTACCAGCACCGCGATGTCGCCGGGGCGCACCGGCTCGCCGTTGATGGTGGCGCGCCCGGCGCGCGCGTCGGTGAGCACGCCGTGGATCGCGGCCACGCAGGCCTGGGTGGCGAGGTCGCGCGAGCGCGGGGAGGGATGGGGCTTGGGGTCGCCCTTGGCATCGCGTTCGGTCGGCTCGGGCGCCTGCCACAGGGTGAGCGCCGGCGCCGGCGCGCCGTTGCGCTGGTACTCGGCGTCTTCGCGCGCGCCGCCCGGCTGCACCGGGTGGAACTGGATGCGCGGGTCGATGAAGGGCGGGGCGATGTTGTCCGGGTCGCCTTCGTGCGCGGACTGCGCCTGGCCGTACAGCGCTTCGATGCTGCCGAGAACGGCGGGGCGCGAACGGAAGTTGTGCGCCAGCGGCGGCGCCACGTGCGCGGTGTGCTGGGCGGCCAGGTAGGTCTCCACGTCGCCGCCGCGGAAGCCGTAGATGGCCTGCTTGGGATCGCCGATGAGGAACAGCGCCGGCTCCGGGCTGCCGGCGCCGAACACGCGGTCGAAGATCTGCCACTGGCGCGGGTCGGTGTCCTGGAACTCGTCCACCAGGGCGATGCGGTACTGCGCGCGCAGGCGCCCGGCGAGCGCGTCGCCGTGCTCGCCCTGGAGCGCATCGGCGACGCGGTCGATGAGGTCGTCGTAGGTGAGCACGCGCGCCTGCTGCTTGTGCTGGCGCAGGCGGCGGCGGGCGTCGTCGCGCAACCGGTGCAGCAGGGCGGCCTGGCGGGCTTCGCGCAGGCGGTCGACCTCGGCCAGGGCGGCGGCGTATTGCTCCACCGCGTCGCACAGCGGCGAGTCGGGGGTGCGGCCGGCGCCGGCCTTGCTGGTGCGCTTGAGCAGGGTCTCGCGGTGCAGTTGTTCCAGCTTGGCGTGGTGGAAGCGCGCGCCCGGCCCGGCGCGGTCGCACCAGCGGGACAGCTGGGCGAACAGGTCTTCGATCCACTCGGCCTTGTAGCTGCCCCCGTGCAGCACCTTGCTCTGCGCCGCCCGCAGCAGTTCGTCGCGGAAGCCGTCGCCGTGGGTGCGCGCGGCTCCGGCGAAGGCCTGCGCGGCGGCCTGCAGCATCGGCCCTGGATCGGGCAGCGGGCCCGGCGGCGGCGGCAGGAGCACCGGCTCGCGCACCAGCGCCGACAGGTCCCTGGCCAGCGCCTCCGGGCCCTGCGGCCACAGCGCATGCAGGTCGTCGACGGCGTCGGCGTCCACCGCGTGCGAACGCCACAGGTCGGCGGCGATCCCGGCGCGCAGTTCCGCGTCGCTGGCCAGCAGCTCCGGCGGATCGAAGCCCTGCCCGCTTTCCAGCGCGTGCTCGCGCAGCACCCGGGCGCAGAAGCCGTGGATGGTGAAGATGGCGGCCAGGTCGATCTCGTCCACGGCCTGGCACAGCCGGCGGCGGACGTCGGCCTCCGGTTCACCGCTGCGCTCCAGGTGCGCCTGGATCAGCGTGCGCGTCAGCTCCGCCTCGGGCGAGTCCTCCATGGGCAGGCCGGCCGCGACCTCCGCCGCCAGCAGCAGGCGCTTGCGCACCCGCGCGCGCAGCTCCTGGGTGGCGGCCTCGGTGAAGGTCACCGCGAGGATCTCGCCCCCGCGCAGGCCGCGCTCGAGCACCAGCCGCACCAGCAGGGTGGCCAGGGTGAAGGTCTTGCCGGTGCCGGCGGAGGCCTCGATGGCGAACACGCCTTCCAGCGGCTGGGTCAGGTACGGATCCCGTGGCGCGCTCACTCGGCGTCCTCCGGCTCGAAGCGTTCGGCCAGGCCGTCGAGCGTGGCGGGATCGGTGCCGCCGTGGACCCTGCCGTCCTGCAGGGCCAGGAACACCAGCATCGCGGCATCGACGAAACGCTGCAGGCTGGCCTGGTCGCCGAAGGGATCGCAGCCGCGCAGGGCCTGGCGCAGGGCGTCGCCGTGCCCTTCGGCAAAGCCGCCGCCGCTGCCGTGCCACTGGCTGCGCGCGGCCTTGACGGCGCGTTCCGGGTTCCCGGCGCAGCCGTAGTACGCCCAGGCGCTGTAGGGCGCATACGGCAGCGGCGCGCGCAGGCCCTGGGCGCGCAGCGCGAGCAGCTCGCGCAGGGCATTGCGGGCATCGGCCGGCGACAGCTCCGGGCGCTCGAACGGGCCGGGGCCGGCGCGGCCGCCGTCGAAGAATTCCACCAGCGGCAGGTCGATGCCGGCCGCGCGCGCCAGCAGCCAGTCCAGGCCGCTGCGCACCGCGCTTGGCCCGTTGGGCTTGCCGAAGCGCAGGCGGGGGATGCCGTGCGGGTAGACGTCGTGGATACGGCCGTGCACGCGCACACCGTCGATCTCGACCTCGGCCAGCACCGACCCGGCTTCCGCGTCCCCGCGCCACTGCGAAAACGCCTCCAGCCACGGCGCCAGCAGTTCGCGCTGGTCGGCAAGCACGCGGCGGCCGGCGGCGCCGGACGGCAGCAGGCCGCGTGCGCGCAGCGATGCGTGGATGGCAGGGTCGTCATGCCCGCGCAGCAGCTCGTTGAACAGCTCGCGCTGCAGCACGCTGCGCTCCAGCCCTGCGCCCGGCGCGGCCAGCGGCTCCAGGTCCTCGCCCTGCTCCTCGATCTCCACCAGGCGCATGCCCATGCGCGCGAGCAGTTCTTCCGCCGGGTGCAGCAGGAAACGGCGCAGGGCGCTGATCGGCAGCTCCGGCTCGGCTTCGCCCGGCGCGAACGGCTCGCCCTCGAACCACGGCGGCAGCGGCTGGCGCCTGTCGGCGGCGCCGGCGGCGGCCTGCTGCCAGCGGGCGTGGTAGGAGAAGCGGCGCGGCTCGGCCTCCGAGCCAAAGGCCTCGGCCGAGAACGGCTGCAGCGGATGGCGCACCACCAGCGCATCGGCCACGTCTTCCGCGCCCGGGGCGTGCTGGTCCACGGCGGCGTCGACCAGTTCCGACACCAGCACGGAAGGCTCGCGCCGGCTGCCGTCGCGCGGGTCGGCGCCCTGCCAGCTGGCGTAGAACACGTCCTGCGCGGCGGTGAACAGCTGCAGGAACAGGAAGCGGTCGTCGTCGCGGGTGGAGCGGTCGCCGGCGCGGCGCCTGTCGGTGCCGAGCTCGGCGGTGAGCCGGTTGAGCCCGGCGGCGGGATCGCGGCGCGGGAATTCGGCGTCGTTCATGCCCAACACGCAGATCACCCGGAATGGCAGCAGCCGCATCGGCACCATGCGGGCGATGCTGACGCCGCCGGTGAGCAGCGGTGCGCGGGTGTCGGCCTCGGCCAGCGCCGCGCCGAAGTGCGCGCGCACGGCCTCCGCCGGCACCGGGCCATCGAAACCGGCGTTGCCGGCGGTGCTGGCGAAGCCGTCCACCAGGGTGCGCAACCGGTCCAGCGCGCGCTGGCTCGCAGGATTGGAAGGCGGCCTGGGCAGCAGCGCGTCGAGCAGTTCCAGCAGGCGTTCGCGCCACTGCGCCGGCGGCATCGCTTCGCCCAGCACCCTGGCGTTGCGGGCCAGCACGCGCAGCAGCCGCACCAGGGTGTCGAGCGCGTCCAGGGCGCTGCCTTCCAGGTCCGGCAACGCGGCCACGATGCGGCCGTCGCTGGCACGGATCAGCGCCTCGCTGCCGCTGGCGTGGCCCAGCAGCAGGCGGTCGAGGGCAAAGGCCCAGGTGTAGGCCTCGTCTTCGGGCGCATCGAAACGGGCGCGGTGCTCGCCGTCCAGGCCCCAGCGCGCACCGGCGGCCGAGAGCCAGGCCTGCAGGCGCTCGATCGCGGGCGCGTCGAGCCCATTGGCCTCGGCCAGCGCGGGACTGGCCAGCAGGTCCAGCGTCTCGTGCAGGCCGAAGCGCGAGACCGGCAGCGCCAGCAGGCGCACGAACACTTCGGCCAGCGGTTCGTTGGCCAGCGGGCTGGCGTCGGCCAGCGCATACGGGATCGCGTCCTCGCGGCCGCGGTCGCCGAACACCGCCTCCAGGTACGGCAGGTAGGGATCGACGTCCGGCGCCAGCACCGCGACCTCGCGGGGCTTGAGCGGCGGATCGAAGCGCTCGTTGTCGAACAGCGCGCGCAGCTGGTCGCGCAGCACCTGCAGCTCGCGCAGGCGGGTGTGGCAGGCGTGCAGCTGCAGGCTCGGGTCGTGCCTGTCCACGGATGCGCGCAGCGGCCAGCCGGGCGCGCCGCGGCGGTGGTAGAGGTCGGACTGCAGGCGCCGTAGCAGGCTGGGGCCTTGCTTCGAAAGCGAACCTGCCCCTGCCCCTTTGCCAGGATCGGCGTGGGCTTGGATCTCGAGGTCCGGATGCACCACCTCGTAGCCGCCGAGCACCGCCATGAAATCGCGGCCGGCGTGGCCCCAGGCCTGCAGCAGCGGGTTCTCGGTGCGGGCGGCATCGTCGTGCGCGGCTTCGATGCCGGCGGCGCGCACCCGCTGCAGGTCGCCCCAGTAGTCGCGGCTGGGCGAGGGCACGTAGAAGTGCAGCGTGCCGACCCGCGCCTGGGTGGCCAGCACCCGCAGCACGTCGGGCGAGACGTTGAGGGTGGCGAAGGCGAACAGCCGCGGCGGCAGGCCGGCGGGCAGCGGCGCGTCGCGGGCTTCGAAACGGTCGAGGTACTGCTGGATGCGCCGCGCGCGATGGCCGCGGCCGCGGGCGATGCGCCGCCACAGGATCGCCTGCGGATCGTCCGGCTCGGCGCCCGCCTCCCAGCGCAGCAGCCACTCGCGGCGCCAGGCCTGGTATTTCTCGAACACCGCCGCCAGTTCGCCGGCCAGCGCCCAGGCGCGCAATGGATCGTGGCTGTCGCCGTGCCCGCGCAGGGGGTGTGCACCGTCGACGCGGGTGCGCTGCGGATCGGGCCCCTCGTCGCGTGCGCGCAGCGGATCCGCCCCATCGAGATGCGTGCCATACGCTCCGTCGACGTGTGCACGCAGCGCCGCCAGCGCAGGCTGCGCCATGAATTGCGCGTCGGTCAGCGCGGCATAGAGATGCCAGTGCAGCGCGGCGGCGTCGGGCTCGTCGGTGGCCGGGCCGAGGTTGGCGGTGAGCGCGCGGGCGACGAACTCGCCCGGGGTCAGGAATTCCAGGTTCGCCGCCACCCCGTGCGCGGCGGCCAGGGTGGCCTGCAGCCAGCGCCGCATCGCCACCTGCGGGATCAGCACCGTGTCCGGCGCCAGCAGCGGTTGCCCGGCTGCCGGCGTGCGCAGCTCGTGCGCCAGCAGCCCGGCCAGCACGTCGAGCGCATTGGAGTGGTACAGGCGGAAATCGGGCGCGGCGCCGGGCATCCGGCCATGATGCCCGAGCGCCGTCGCAGGTCGCGATATCGCGGCGCCGGACGTGGTGAACGCCCGGCGCCGCTGGGTCAGTAGCTCTTCTCGATGTTCAGCAGCAGGCCGTGGTCGCGGTCGGCGCCGTTGCCGACCGCGCCGCGGTACTCGATGCGGGTCGACAGGCCGCTGTCGAAGCCGAACATGGCACCGATCCCCAGCATCACCCGGTTGCGGTCGAAGCCGTCCAGGGTGGTGCGATACAGCGGCCCGGTCAGCAGGTCTGCATACCCCATGGTGGCGCTGGTGTCGCCCTGGAAGTCGTGCTGGTATTCCATCCGCAGCAGCGGCGCGAACACGCCCCAGCTGGTCTGGCTGCGCATATCCAGGCGCACGCCGACGTTGCCGGTGGTGGTGTCGACGTCCATGGTGCCGTGGCGCAGCGCGTACAGGTCGTCGCCCTGCTCGACGTAGCCGTCCAGGCGCGCGCGCGACAGGTCCAGGCGCGCATACGGGGTCAGCTGCAGCCCGTCGCGCAGGCGGATGTCGGCGCCGGCCGAGAGCGAGCCGAACCACTGGCTGCCGTCGCGGGCGCCGTGCACCAGCCCGCCGCTGGCGGTGACGCGGCGCTGCAGGTCGTAGGAGAGGGTCTGGTAGCCGAGCAGCGCGTCGAGGAAGAAGGTCTCGCCGGGGTGGTAGCTGCCGTAGGCCGCCACCGACCAGGCCTCGCCCTCGCTGCGGCTGTCGCGCTCGCCGACCTCGCTGTCGTCGCGGCCCCAGCCGAGCCCGGCGCCCAGCGCGAACGCCGGGGACAGGCGGTAGTCGGCGCCCACGCTCACGCCGTCGCTCTCGAAGTCGGTGCCGGCGCTGCCGCGGCCGTCGTGGTTGCCGGAGCGGATCGCGCCGCCGACCCACAGCGCCATGCCGCCGCCCGCGCCGGGCGCCGCCGAGGCCGATGCCGGCCCGGCGACCGGCTCCGGCGCGGCGCCGGGGGCGTCGATGCCGTGGCGGGCGTGGTCGCAGGCGTCGCCCGGCGCGGCGCCGACCGGCTGCACGCACTGCGGCCGGTTGGCGCTGAAACCGAGCTGGCTGCTGAAGCGCGGGGCGCGCTCGCCGCCGCGGTGCAGCCGCTCCATGCGCTGCTGGAAGTTGTCCATCTGCGCGCCGGCGAAGCGGCGGGTGGCGGCCACCTGGGCCTCGAGCAGCGCGCGCACTTCCGGGTCGCGGGTCGGATCGGGGCGCTGCACCACGTTGAAGGTGATCACCGCCTCGGCCGAGGTGGCGTGGGCGTTGTCGAGGGTGAAGCGCGCGCCGGCCTGGCCGGAGAACGCCGCGTCGGCGGCGAAGCTGAGCACGTAGCGGGCATCGTCGCCGCTGCCCTCGCCGGCGATGCTGGCGCTGCCGGCCGCGGCCGGCGCCAGCGCGATCAGGGTGGCGGCGGTGAACGGGCCGCCGGTGGCGCCCTCGGTCAGCTCCACGTCCACCGTGGTGCCGGCGACCACGTCGACGGTGCGCGACAGCGCCACCGGCCGCGGGTTGACGGTCACCGTCACCGTGGCCGGCGCCGAGGTGCCGCCCGGGCCGGCCGCGGTGTAGCGGAAGCTGTCGGTGCCGGAGAACGCGGCCGCCGGGGTGTAGACCGCCTCCAGGCCGTCGATCTCGACGCTGCCGTGCTCCGGCGCCGTGGCGATCGCCAGGGTGTCGATGGTGCCGCTGTCGTTGGCGGTCACCGCGATCGCGACCGCGCTGCCGCCGAGGGTGGTGGCGGTGTCGTCGGCCGCCTCGGGCGCGGCGAGTCCCACCACCAGGGTGTAGGCCGCACTGCCGGTGCCGGCGGTGCCCGAGGTGCTGTCGGTGGCGGTGATGGTGAAGGCGAAGCTGCCGGTCTCGGTGGGGGTACCGGCAAGCGCGCCGGTGACGGCATCTAACGTCAGCCCCGCCGGCAGCGGCCCGCCACCGAGCGCGAAACTGTACGGGGCGACGCCGCCGCTGGCGGAGACGGCCTGCGCGTAGGCGCTGCCGACGACGCCCTCGGGCAGGGTCGCCGGGCCGACCGCGAGCGTGGGCACGGCGATCTCGAGCGTGTAGGCGCTGGCGCCGCTCTGGCCGTTGGCGTCGGTGGCGAGCACGGTGAACGCGGTGCTGCCCGAGGCGGTGGGCGTGCCCGACAGGCTGCCGCCGGCGGACAGCTGCAGGCCGTCCGGCAGGCTGCCGGCCGCCAGGGTGTAGGCGTACGGGGCGACGCCGCCGCTGGCGGCGAAGGTTGCGGCGTACGCCTGGCCGGCGGACCCGTCCGGCAGCGTGGCCGGCGCCACCACGATGGCGGGATTGCCGACCGTCACGGTGTAGCTCTCGGTCACCGAGTACGGCGCGCCGGCGCCGCTGGCGCCGCTGTCGGTGGCGGTGATGCCGAAGCTGTAGCTGCCGGGCGTGGTGGGGGTGCCGGACAGGGTGCCGTCGGCGGAGAACGCCAGCCCGGGCACGGCGGTGCCGGACAAGGCATACGTGTACGGGCCGACGCCGCCGCTGGCGCTGAAGTCCTGCGAGAACGGCTGGCCGTAGGACGCCACGAAGGTGGTGCCGGCCGGAGCGAGCGCCAGGGCCGGGGCGGCGACCGTCAGGTTGAACGTTTCGGCCGCGGTGAACGGCCCGTCGCCGGTGCTGCTGTCGATGGCCGAGACGGTGAGGGCGAAGGTGCCGGCCTCGGCCGGGGTGCCGGACACGGTGACGCTGTCGCTGCCGGTGGCGCTGACCGACAGGCCCGCGGGCAACCCGAGCACCTGGTAGTTCACATAGGGGGCCTGCCCGCCGTTCCAGTTGAAGTCGACGCTGTAGGCGCTGCCGACGGTGGCGGCGAGCGCGCCGCTGGTGACGGCGATCGCCGGGTCGCTCACCGTCACCGTGACCGTGGCCGGCGCGGAGGTGCCCGAGGCGTTGGTGGCGGTATAGGTGAAGCTGTCGCTGCCGGCGAAGCCTGCGGCGGGGGTGTAGGCGATCTGGGTGCCGCTGGCGGTGGCGGTGCCGTTGGACGCCGCGGTGGCGACGGCGACGCTGGCGGGCGTGCCGCCGGTGATGTCCAGGGCGACCGGATTGGCGGTGCTGCCGTAGCCGACCGTGACCGTGACCGCGTTGGCCACCGGCACCTGGTCGGCGATGGCGATCGAGAAGGCCTGGCTGCCGCTGTAGGGCCCGGTGCCGGTGCTGGAATCGGTGGCGGTGACGGTGAAGTTGAAGGTGCCGAGGACGCTCGGCGTGCCGGACAGCGCGCCGGCCGACGTCAGCGACAGCCCCGGCGGCAGCGCGCCGGCGGTGACCGCGTAGGTATAGCCGGGGGTGCCGCCGGTGGCGGGGCCTACGGCGGCGCTGTAGGGCTCGTCGCGGGTGCCCGCCGGCAGGCTGGCGGCCGGCAGGGTCACGGTGGCGGCGGCGACCGTCAGCGTGTAGGCGCGGCTGCCGAGGTACGGCCCGGGCGCCGCGCTGCTGTCGGTGGCGGTGACGGTGAAGTTGAAGCTGCCGCCGGCGGTGGGCGTGCCCGAGAGCGTGCCGCCGGGAGCGAGCGCGAGCCCGGCCGGCAGCGCGCCGGCGGTGACCGCGAAGGTGTACGGCCCGCTGCCGCCGCTCGCGCTCAGCACCTGGCTGTAGGCGGCGGCGACCGCGGCACTGGGCAGGGTGGCCGGCGCGACCGAGACCGGCACGTCGTCGTTGAGGATGGTGCCGGTGCCGGTGGCGTCGGCGATGGAGGCATTGGTGGCGCCGCTCAGGCCGACGCTGAAGGTCTCGTCGGGCTCCGGGGTGGTGTCGCCGTTGACGGTGACCGACACGGTGCCCTGGGTCTGGCCGGCGGTGAGGGTCAGGGTGCCGCTGGTGGCGGCGTAGTCGCTGCCGGCGGTGGCGGTGCCGTCGGCGGTGGCGTAGCCGACGGTGACGGTCTGGCCGCTGGCGGCGGAGAGCGCGACGGTGAACGTGGCGGTGACGGTGCCGGCGTTGCCTTCGGTCACCGAGACGTCGTCGATGGCCAGCGACGGCTGCGGATCGTCGTTGACGATCGTGCCCGTGCCCTGCGCGTCGGCCACGGTCGCGCCGGTCACGTTGGTGACATTGACGAAGAAGGTCTCGTCGGGCTCGTTGAGGGCGTCGCCGTCGATCTGCACGGCGAAGGTGTACGTGCTGGCGCCCGCGGGAATCGTCTGCCCGGTGAGCGAGCGCGCCACGTAGTCGCTGCCGGCACTGGCGGTGCCGTCGGCAGTGGCGATGTCGAACGTCACCCCGCCAGGCCCGGCCGGCGCATCGAGCGACACCGTGAAGTCGGCGGTCTTGGTGCCGGCATCGCCCTCGGCCAGGGTGACGTTGTCGATCGACAGGCTCGGCAATGCCACCACTTCGAGCGTGTAGCTCTCGAGCTCGAAGTACTGGCCGGAACCGGTGCTCGAATCGGTCACCCGCAGGGTCACCGGATAGCTGCCCACCGCGGCGGCGGTGGTGCCGCTGACCACGCCCGCCGACGAGATCGAGATCCCGGCCGGCAGGGTGCCGGTCTCCAGCAGGTAGCTGTACGGCGCGACGCCGCCGCTGGTGGCCAGGGCCTGGCTGAAGGCGACGCCCTGGGTGGCGGTGCCGGTGGCCGGGGTCAGGGTGAGGGAGGGGTCCTGCACGGTGCCGGTATAGCCTTTGACCGTGGAGTCGCCGACGTTGTCCTCGACCAGCACGCTGAAGCTATAGGTCCCGCGCTGGGTCGGCGTGCCGCTGAGCAGGCCGCCCGAGCTGAGGCTCAACCCCGCCGGCAGCGCGCCGGTGGCCATGCTGTAGGTGTAGGGGGCGATGCCGCCGCTGGCGGTGAGGGTCTGGCTGACCGCGGTGCCGGCGGTCAGGGTGGGCAGCGACTCCGGCGCCACCACGATCGCCGAGGTCGGCGCTTCGATGGTGACGTTGACGGTGACGATCTCACCGTCGTTATCCTCCAGGTAGAAGGTGTCGCTGGTGGCGGCGTTGCCGTTGTGCACGTAGGTGACGAACTGCACCCCGCCGCTGTTGGGACCTATTGTGACGGTGCCGTGCTGGGCCTCGTATCCGTTGGGCCAAGGATCACTCATTCCGAAGTCGAACGGGCCGTCGCAGGTGCTCACGTCGATGTCGACCGAGCCGCCGTTGGCGACGGTGGCGCTGAGCGTCGGGCAGTAGGCCGACTGCGCCGAGGCCAGCGCCGGCCACAGCAGCAGCGCGGCCAGCAGCCAGGCGCAGGCGCGCGCGAAACGCGCGCGGCCGCGGCCGCACGGACGAAAGCCAGTGGTCTGATGCATCTCCCTATCCCCCCGAGCGCCACCGGGTCGCGGCGGCTGTCGCTCCAGGCGCGCGCCCGGAAGCTTCCTGCGGTGGCGGCCCGTCCGGCGGGCGCCCCACCCCTGCCGCCCATTGGAACAGAAATCCGCGCCGGCCAGAAGGCCGCCGACCGGCGGCACCAGGGCCGGGCGCGACCGCGGTGGCTCCCACGTGCGCGGCCGGGCCGCGGCTCTTGCCGCTCTCGTGCGGGGCCGGGCCGCGGCTTCGACCGTTGAGGCGGCGATGCGGTCCGCGCGCGGAAACTTGATCGCGATCGCTTGTGTGTCGGGCGGGCTTTCTTCACAGTGTCGCGCAAGGGCGGCCGGGGACCGGCCGTATCGGAACCAGGGGAAGCGATGAGCGATTTCTTCGTCGGCCAGATCATGCTGGCCGGGTTCGGCTTCGCGCCGAAGTACTTCGCCCAGTGCAGCGGGCAGTTCCTGCCGATCAGCCAGAACCAGGCGCTGTTCTCGCTGCTGGGCACCCAGTTCGGCGGCGACGGCGTCACCAACTTCGCCCTGCCCGACCTGCGCGGGCGGGCGCCGGTGGGCTACCCGCCCTCGGCCGCCGGGAACTGGCAACCGCCGCAGGTGCAGATGGGCGAACGGGCGGGCGCCGAGCAGGTCGCGCTGACGGTCGGCCAGCTGCCGCCGCATGTCCACGCGGTGGCCGCGGCCACGGCGCCGGGCGACAACCGCATCCCCGCCGGCCGCGCCTACGCCACCAGCAACGATCGCAGCGGCACGGCGCGGCCGCTGTACGCCGCCGCCGGCGGTGCGATGGTGTCGATGGGACCGCAAACGGTGGCCGAGACCGGCGGCAGCCAGCCCCACCCCAACCTGCAACCGTATGCCGCGATCAACTTCTGCATCGCGCTGAACGGCATCTTCCCGTCGCGGAACTGAGCCCGGGCGCCACCCCCGTTCCAGCGAACTGCACTGAAGGACACACCCATGAGCACCCCCTTCGTAGGCGAGATCCGCATGTTCGGTTTCGGGCGCACGCCGCTGGGCTGGCAGGCCTGCGACGGCAGCCTGCTGCCGATCTCCGAGTACGAGATGCTGTTCATGCTGGTGGGCACCACTTACGGCGGCGATGGCCAGAACACCTTCGGAGTTCCGGACCTGCGCGGCCGGCTGCCGGTCAGCCAGGGCCAGGGGCCGGGGCTGGGGAACTACACGCTCGGCCAGACCGGCGGCGCCGAGACGGTGACCCTGACGCAGACCCAGCTGCCGGCGCACTCCCACCCGCTGCAGGCCACCACCGCCACCGCCACCGCGGTGACGCCGGGGCCGGGCCTGCTGCCCGGCGCGGTCGGCGGCGACACCTTCTACGTGAGCACCACCGCGGGCAATACCGCGGCCGCGATGTCCAGCCAGATGCTCCGCCCCATGGGCGGCTCGCAGCCGCACGAGAACTGCATGCCGACCCTGACCGTGCAGTACTGCATCGCCACCGAAGGGGTGTTCCCCCAGCAGGCCTGATTCCCCGGCGTTCCATCCGGGACGACACCCATTCCATCGCGCGCCCCAGCACCGCCATCGAGCAAGGACACCGAGATGACCGAACCCTACGTCGGCGAAATCCAGCTGTTCGGTTTCAACTTCAATCCAGTCGGCTGGGCGTTCTGCAACGGCGCGGTCCTGCCGATCAGCCAGCACACCGCGCTGTTCTCCCTGCTCGGCGTGAACTACGGCGGCGATGGCCACAGCAATTTCGCGCTGCCCAACTTCGCCGCGCGCGCAGGCGCCGGGCCGGGCCAGGGGCCGGGCCTGTCGGAGCGCACCCTCGGCGAGACCTACGGCCAGGAGAGCGTGACCCTGACCGACGCGCAGATGGCGGCGCACGGCCACGGCGCCAACGCCTGGTCGCAGAGCGCGCCGGGCAGCGGCAGCAGCGCCCCGGTGGAGGGCGGCGGCCTGTCGTTCCTGGCCGCCAGTACCGGGTCGCGGACCTTCCTGGCCTCGCCGCTGGACACCCAGCTGGCGCCGCAGGCGATCGGCCTGCAGGGCCAGGGACTCCCGCACGCCAACCGCCAGCCCTACCTGGGTGTCAACTTCTGCATCGCGCTGCAGGGGGTCTACCCCAGCTTCGGCTGAGATGGGCCCGCCCCCGGTTCCGTTTCCTCCGCCGCCGGCCGATCCGCTTCCCACCCCCGCGGCGCTGGCCGCGCGCGGCCTGGCGCTACGCGCGGCGGCCGATGCCGACCTGCCCTGGCTGCGCCTGCTCTACGCCGGCACCCGCGCCGACGAGTTCGCCCCGCTGCCGTGGCCGGACGCGGTGAAGCGCGCCTTTCTCGACCAGCAGTGCGCGGCGCAGCACGCCCACTACCTGGCCCACTTCGCCGATGCGCAGTTCCTGCTGCTGGACGGCCCGGGCGGGCCGTGCGGGCGCCTGTACCTGCTGCGCCGCGCGCCCGAACACCGGCTGGTCGACATCAGCCTGCTGCCGGAATGGCGCGGCCGCGGCATCGGCGGCGCGCTGGTCGCCGCCGCGCAGGCGGATGCGGCGGCGCTGGGGCGCGGGCTGGCACTGCACGTGGCGCACGCCAATCCCGGCGCGCGGCGGCTCTACGCGCGGCTCGGCTTCCGCGCCGATGCGGCGGCGGAGTCCGCCACCCACCTGGCGATGCGCTGGCGGCCCGCGCCGCTCAGTTGAACACCGCCTGGTAGAGGAAGCCTTCGCGCTCGCGCGCGACCGGCACCAGGAAGATCCCCAGTTCGCCCAGCCGCGCGTGGCGCATGCGATAGGTCTGCTGCGGCAGCAGGAAGGCCGCGCCGTTACGGAACAGCAGCGAGAACGGCGCGCGCATGGCGCCGGGCCTGGCGGGCAGGGGCCGGGCCTCGACCAGCACGAACGGCACCTCGGCCTCGGCGAATGCCGCCTCGAAGGTGTCGTTCACGCAGCCGGCGAAATGTTCGAGGGTCAGCAGCTGCATCGGGGGGCCGGAAACGGTCGAGCGGGGGATGTTGGCGCGCGCGCCCGCGCCGGGCAAGTCGCCGCGGCCGGTTGCGGGATGGCCGGGGATGGGAAGTAGTGGCCCGCCACCGGGACAATTTCTGGACTCGCCGGTACAGCTGCTGGGGTAAGATTCAGGCCTTGCCCGCGATGCTGCGTGGGTTTCGCCGCCCCTTCGTCCTTCCGACGGTTCGATGACCGACGCCGATTCCATTGCCGTGCGCCTTTCCGACGTCCGCCTCGACCGCGGCACGCGCACGATCGTGTCCGGGATCGACCTGGCGGTGCCGCGCGGCAGCGTGACCGCGGTGCTGGGGCCGTCGGGCAGCGGCAAGTCGACGCTGCTGGCCGCGCTGACCGGCGAGCTGGCGCCGGCCGCCGGGCGGGTGGAAGTGCTGGGCCGCGAGGTCCCGCGGCGCCAGCGCGAGCTGCTCGAGCTGCGCAAGGGCATCGGCGTGCTGCTGCAGGGCAACGGGCTGCTCACCGACCTGACCGTGGCCGAGAACGTGGCCCTGCCGCTGCGCGCGCACACCCGGCTGCCGGACGAGGTGATCCGCCGGCTGGTGGAGATGAAGCTGCACGCGGTGGGGCTGCGCGCCGCCGCCGACCTGTACCCGCGCGAGCTGTCCGGCGGCATGGCGCGGCGCGTGGCGCTGGCCCGGGCGCTGGCGCTGGACCCGCCGCTGATGCTCTACGACGAGCCGCTGACCGGGCTGGACCCGATCGCCATCGGGGTGATCACCAGCCTGATCTCGCGCCTCAACGCCACCCTGGGCCTGACCAGCATCATCGTCACCCACCACGTCCACGAGACGCTGCCGATCGCCGATCGGGCGGTGGTGATCGCCAACACCGGGATCGTGTTCTCCGGCACCCCGGCCGAGCTGCAGTCGAGCACGGATCCGCTGCTGCGGCAGTTCCTGGACGGCCAGCCGGACGGGCCGATCGGCTTCGACGCGGCGCCGCGGGAGCGTGCGGCATGAGCGGCCGCTTCGACCGGGCCGGGGGGATGCGCTGATGGCCGTCGTCGACGCCATCCGCTCGGTCGGCCGGGCCGGGATGTTCTCGCTGTCGGTGCTGCGCGCCTCGCGCCCGAGCCGCGACTTCTTCGCCGAGCTGGTGCGCGAGATCTACAAGATCGGCGCGCGTTCGCTGCCGATCATCGCGGTGGGCGGCGCCTTCGTCGGGCTGTCGGTGACCCTGCTGGGTTTTCGCGCGCTGGAGACCTACGGCGCCTCCAACCAGGTCAGCGTGCTGGTCGGGCTGGGGCTGTACCGGGAACTGGCGCCGGTGCTGACCGCGCTGCTGTTCGTCGGCCGCGCCGGCTCGTCGATCGCCGCCGAGCTGGGGCTGATGCGCGCCACCGACCAGATCACCGCGCTCGGGCTGATGGCGATCGACCCGGTGGCCAAGGCGGTGGCGCCGCGGTTCTGGGCGGCGGTGATCACGGTGCCGCTGCTGACCGGCTTCTTCTGCAGCTTCGCCCTCAGCGCCAGCTACCTCGAAGCGGTGCACGTGCTCGGCATCGACAGCGGCATGTTCTGGCAGGCGATGAAGGACGCGGTGGATTTCCGCGGCGATTTCCTGAACGCGTTCTACAAGTCGGCGGTGTTCGGCGGCACCGCGGCGCTGGTGGCCTCGTACGTGGGCTTCCACGCCGAGCCGACCATCGAGGGCACCTCGGTGGCGACGACCCGGGCAGTGGTCAACGCCTCGCTGCTGGTGCTGATGTTCAACTTCGTGATGTCGGCGTTCCTGTTCTGAGCGGCCACGCTTCGACAATGCCGGCCTCCGCCCTTTTTCCCGCTTCGCGCGGGCGCTTCCAAGGTGACACCCCATGAGCAGTTCCCGTGGTCCCCGTCTCGAGTTCGCCGTCGGCGCCTTCCTGCTGCTGGCGCTGGGTTCGCTGCTGGTGCTGGCGATCGCCTCCACCAACGGCCGTTTCGGCTTCTCGGGCGACAGCTACGAGTTGACCGCGCGCTTCAGCAACCTCGGCCAGCTACGCCGGCAGGCGCCGGTGCGGGTCGGCGGCGTGACCATCGGCCGGGTCGCCGGGATCGAACTTGACCCGGTGCGCTTCGACTCGATCGTCACCCTGGCCATCGACGCGCGCTACCGCGACATGCCGATCGACACTTCCGCCAGCATCCTGACCGGTGGTCTGCTGGGCGAGAGCTACGTGGACCTGCAGCCGGGCGGCGACATGGAATCGCTGCAGCCGGGCGAGGAGATCGCCTTCACCTCGCCGGCCGTCGACCTGATGCAGCTGGTCGGCCGCTACATGTTCAGCGGCCCCGGCGCCGGCAATGCCGCCGAGCCGGCGGCCGAAGGCACCACCCCCGATCCGCTTCCCTCCCCCGAGGAGCCCACGCCATGACCCGCATGCCACGACAGATCCTGCTACCGCTCGCCATCGCCGCCAGCCTGCTGGCCGCGACCCCCGCCCTCGCCCTGGCGCAGGACGCCCCGGCGCGGGCCGCCCAGGCCCAGGGCACGCCCAGCAAGCTGGTGCTGGACAACACCCAGCGGGTGCTGTCCACGCTGGAACAGCGCCGCGCCGAGTTCACCGCCGACCGCAGCCAGCTCGAGGCCTTCGTCAAGAAGGAGTTCGAGACCATGTTCGACCGCGACTACGCCGCCCGCCAGGTCCTCGGCCGGCACGGCCGCGGCGCCGACGAGGCCGAGATCAAGCGTTTCGCCGACGCCCTGGCCGACAGCCTGCTGCGCCGCTACGGCGACTCGCTGCTCGACTTCAACACCCGGCTGCGCGCGCGCGTGCTCTCCGAGACGCCGCTGCCGCGCGGCCTGGGCGTGCGCGTCTCGACCGAGCTGCTGCGCCAGGGCGGCGAACCGATCCCGGTCAACTACCTGATGCGCCAGTCCGGCGGCAGCTGGAAGGTGTTCGACGTGCAGGTGGAGGGGGTGAGCTTCGTCAGCACCTTCCGCCGCCAGTTCGACGCCGAGCTGCAGCGCAAGTCGATCTCCCAGGTGGCCGACGAGCTGCGCCAGGGCCGGCTGCAGGCCGATGCCGAGATCGACTGAGCCCGCGCTGCGGCGCGAGGACGACGCGCTCGCCTTCTCCGGCCCGCTGCTGGTCGGCGGGGTGGCGGCGCTGTGGCCGGCGGCGCTGCGCGCGATCGCCGGCGCGCGCCGCTTCGACCTGCGCGCGGTGCCACGCGTCGACAGCGCCGGGCTGGCGCTGCTGGCGGCGCTGGCCGAGCGCGCCGGCGGCACGGTCGAGGTGGACGGGTCGCCGGAAGGGCTGGCCGAACTGCGCGCCGCCTACCGTCTGACCCCCACGCTGGCCTTCGCCGACGCGCGCTGACGCCACTACCGACCCAGGATGGAACCAGGACCATGATGCTCCGCCGCCACGTTTCCACGGCGCTGCTGCTCGCGTTGCTGTTGGCCGGCTGCGCCGGCGGCCGCGAGCAGACCCGCGCCGCGCCGCCCGCCGATCCCGGCACCCCCGCGCCGGCCGACGCCGCGCCGGGCTCCGGGGCCTCGGCCGTCCCGGCGGCCGGGTCGACCCGTGCCGACGCCGCATCGGCCGCCGGCGCGACGTCGCCCGCCGACGGTGCGGCCCCTGGCGCCGCGCCCGCGACGGCCGAGACGACGGCGCCCGGATCCATTGCGGCCGGCGACCAGGCCGCCGCGGCGCTCCCACCCACCCAGGCCGAACTCGACCACGCGGCGATCTACGGCGAGCCGGTCTACGACCCGATCGCCGATCCGACCCTGCCCGATCCGGCGCGCCTGCCCGGCGCCTACGATCCGTGGGAACCGTTCAACCGGCGCATGCATCGCTTCAACAACGCGATCGACCGCGCCATCGCCAAGCCGCTGGCCACCGCCTACGTGAAGGTGGTGCCGCGCCCGGTGCGCCTGGGCGTGAGCAATTTCTTCGGCAATCTCGGCCAGCCGGTCAGCGCGCTCAACGCGCTGCTGCAGGGCAAGCCGAAGCAGGCCGGGCAGGCGCTGGGCCGCTTCGTGGTCAACAGCACGCTCGGCATCGGCGGGCTGTTCGATCCGGCCAGCGACGCCAACCTCGCCAACCGCAGCGAGGACTTCGGCCAGACCCTGGGGGTGTGGGGCTGGGAGCGCTCGCGCTATCTCGAGCTGCCGCTGTTCGGCCCGCGCACGGTGCGCGACGTGTTCGGCCTGGCCGGCGATGCGCCGCTCTCGCCGACCCGCCAGCTCAACGACGACCGGACCCGGATCTTCCTGCAGGGCCTGCAGCTGGTCGACGTGCGCACCCAGCTGATGGCGGTCGACCGGATGCGCGAGGGCGCCACCGACGAGTACGCGCTGGTGCGCGACGCGTGGATGCAGCGGCGCCAGTACCAGATCTTCGGCGACCGCGAGGGCGACGACGACGAGCTGCTGCCCGACTACCTGCTCGACGACGAGGCCAACCCCACCGTGCCGGTCGACGCGATGCCGGTGATCCCGGGCACCCCGTAGCCCCTGTAGGAGCGGCCGGGCATAGCGCCGGCAGGACGGCGGACGCTCATTCCTCGCTGTCGGCGCCGCCCGGGGCCGGCGCGGCGTCCTCGCCGTCGCCGGTGCCCAGCAGCGCCTGCGCTTCGGCACCGGGCAGCGACTCGACGGTCTTGAGCTTGCGCTCGATCTGGCGGGTGCGCACCCCGGCGCTCTTGAGGCTGCGCTGCACCGTGTCGAGCTGGCCGTGCGCCTTCTCCAGCACGGTGGCGAACTTGCCGAACTCGCTCTTCACCGCGCCCAGTACCTGCCAGACCTCGCTCGAACGCTTCTCGATGGCGAGGGTGCGAAAGCCCATCTGCAGGCTGTTGAGCAGCGCGGTGAAGGTGGTCGGGCCGGCCAGTACCACGCGGTGTTCGCGCTGCAGCAGATCGACCAGCCCGGGGCGGCGGATGGTCTCCGCGTACAGGCCCTCGGTAGGCAGGAACATCACCGCGAAATCGGTGGTGTGCGGCGGCACCACGTACTTCTCGCAGATCGACTTGGCCTGTACCCGGATCGCGCGCTCCAGTTGCACCGCGTTGACCCGCACCGCTTCGGCGTCTCCCTTCTCCTGGGCGTCGAGCAGGCGCTCGTAGTCCTCGCGCGGGAACTTGGAATCGATCGGCAGCCACACCGGCGTATCGTCGTCGCCGCGCCCCGGCAGGCAGATCGCGAAATCCACCGTCTCGCCGCTGCCCGGCCGCACCCGCACGCCGCGGGCGTACTGCTCCTGGGTGAGGGTCTGCTCGAGGATGTTCTCCAGCTGCACCTCGCCCCAGCCGCCGCGGTCCTTGACGTTGCTCAGCACCCGCTTGAGGTCGCCGACGCCGGTCGCCAGCTGCTGCATCTCGCCCAGGCCGCGCTGGACCTGCTCCAGGCGCTCGGACACCAGCTTGAAGGAGGCGCCCAGGCGCGTCTCCAGCGTGGTCTGCAGCTTCTCGTCGACGGTGGCGCGCATCTGCTCGAGCTTGGCGGCGTTGTCGGCCTGCAGCGCCTTGAGCTGCTGTTCGAGGGTGGCGCGCATCTCGCCGATGCGCTGCTCGTTGCGCTGGGTGAGCTCGGTCAGGCGCTGGCCGAGTCCGTCGCCGAACCGCTGCTGCAGCTCGGCCGCCTCCTGCCGCGCCTTGCGCGCGTCCTCGATCAGCGCCTCGCGCAGCAGGTCGAGGCGCTGGTCGGTGCGGTTGCTCAGTTCGTCCAGGCGCTGGTCGGTGCGCGTGGCCCCGCCCTGCAGCTGCGCGCCGAAGGCGTCGATGCGCTGGGCCTGCGCGGCCGACAGGCTGTCGAGCTGCTGGCGCAGTTCGACCCGGCCCTCGCGCAGTTCCTCGCGCAGGGCGCGCTCGAGCGGGCCGTGGTCGGCCCGGCGGAAAAAGAGCGCCAGCTGCAATGCGATGACCGCCAGCAGCAGGCCGCCGAGGATGAGCAGACCGGGTTCCATCCGCGCAGTGTAGCCAAGCGCGTCGCAGATGCTGCTACACCGCGCGGCCCCGGCGCCGCCGATGCGCGGCCGGAGCACCGGCTGGTTCCCCGCAGGAGCGGCCCATGGCCGCGTTTCCCGTATCGGCGGCCGCGGCCGCGAAGGCCCGCGTGGCGGAGCGGCGGCCGGGCCGCTTGCCGTCCGGGCTAGAACCGGTAGCTCAGGCCCAGCGTGACCGAGCGGCCGTAGCGGTAGTAGCCCTGCGACAGCAGCGGGTTGCCGTTGATGCTGTAGGTCTGCTCGTCGTCGAGCAGGTTGCTGCCCTCCAGCGAGGCGCTGAAGCGGTCGTTGAATTCGTAGGAGACATGCGCGGTCAGCCAGGTCAACGCCTCGGCCTGCTCGTTGTAGCCCACGCCGAGCACGTTGATCGCGGTGACGAAGCCGTCGGTATGGTCGGCGGTGGCCCCGAGCGACCACGGTCCCTGCTCGTACATCAGCCCCAGCGAGTACACCGACGGCGCGATGCCCTCCAGCGGCCGCTCCTGGTCGTCGACCCAGCTCTTGGACCAGTTGCGGGTGTACTGGGCGCGCACGCCGAAGCCGTTGTCCCAGAAGTGCTGCAGGCCCGCCTCGATGCCGCGCACCTTGGCGTAGTCGCCGTTGATCGGGCGCTGCACGTTGAACAGGGTCGGGCCGGTGGTGACCGGGTTGCCGTCGGTATCGACGATCGGCCCGACGCCGATGTCCTGGCCCGGCTCCCAGCTGGTGGTGATCTGGTTCTCGATGCGCTTGTAGAACACCGCCACGTTGGCGATCGAGTTCTCGGCGAAGTACCACTCCAGCGAGGCGTCTGCCTGCCTGGCGGAGTACGGCTTGAGGTCGACGTTGCCTCCGTAGATCTGGGTGAACTCGCCCCAGGAGACGCTGGCGGTGGTGTTGGTCGGCGCGAGCATGTTCACCGGCGGGCGCGCCATGGTCTTGGCGGCGCCCAGGCGCAGCTGCAGTTCGTCGGTGAAGCGCCAGGTGAAGTTGCCCGAGGGCAGGTAGTAGGTGTACTCGCCGTCCTGGCGGATCTCGCCCGGCTCGTCGTAGGCCGCGGTGTAATTGAACGCGCCGTTCTCGACGATCCGCAGGATCTGCGCGTCCCAGGCCTGCGCGGTTGTGCTGGTCTTGACCATGCGTACGCCGGCGTCGGCGTTCCAGCGCTCGCCGGACATCTCGAGCTGCAGCCACAGGCTGTCGGTCTTTTCGGAGACGCGATAGCTTTCCAGCGGGTTCCAGGCCGGGGCGGCGTTGGCGAAGTCGTAGGGGCTGCCGTCGGCGCGCAGGTTGCCGTCGTAGGCGGCGAGCTGCTGCAGGTAGTTGGGCACGTCGAAGCCGAGGAACGAGCGCGGAAACACCGCGTGCACCCCGGTCATGAAGTTGGGCGGCGCGATCGACTCGCCGATCACCTCGCCGCCGAGCTGCGCGACGTTGATCGCGTTGGCGCCCGAGTAGTAGTCGGCGCCGGCGTTGAGGGTGTTGTTGATCAGCTCGCGCGACTTCTCGCGGTCGGTCCTGCCGACGCCGAACCGCAGCCGGTCCAGGAACGAGCGGCCGACGAAGAGGTCGCCGTCGATGGTGGCGCCGGTGATCTCGTCGACGATGTTGTCGCCGAGCAGCTCCATGTAGTGGGTGTTGAAGTCGGCGGCGCCGAACTGCGGCGCGCCGAACCCGTTCTCCAGCGAGCGCCCGTCGTCGAGGTCCACCCACACGTTCGGCACCGCGGCCCCGCCCAGCTCGACGCGCGCGCTGTTGGGCTGGTTCATGCGCAGCACCACGTAGGTGTCCTGGCCGCCGGAGTAGCGCTCGGAGGTCGAGCGGTAGACGTCGCCGGTCAGGGTCAGGTCGGCGGTGGCGTTCCACTGCGCGTTGACGCCGTACAGGTCGGTGTCGACCACCCGGTGTTCGGTGACGTTGAGCAGCTCGGGGTTGAGGCGCTGTTCCGGGTCGGGGTTGTCCATCGTGAAGCCGGTGACGATGCCGTCGCGGATCACGAAATCGGACCAGCGGCCGGGCGCGAACAGGGTGTAGTACGACTGTTGGTAGCCGACCTTGGGCGCGTCCAGGCGGGTGCTGAGCCCGTCGAACACGATCCGCAGTTCGTCGCTGGGCCGCCATTCGAGCTTGCCGGAGAGCGCGTGGCGCTTCTTCTCCTCCACGATCGAGCCGACCCGGAACTGGCCCGGGGCGATCAGGCCGTACTCGTCCTCGTCCAGCACGCCGTTGCCGTTGGGATCGATGTTGCCGCCCCAGGCGTTGCCCCACAGCCAGCTCTCGTCGGTGGGATCGGGGTTGCGGGTCCAGCCGCCGTCGTTGCCGGCGATGTCGGTGCGGTCCTTGCGCCTGCTGTAGACCGCGCCCAGCAGCACCCCGACGGTCCCGTCGGCGAAGGTGTTGCTGTAGGCGGCGGAGAACTTGCCGCCGTCGAGCTCGGACATCAGGTTGCGGTCGCCTTCCAGGCGGACGATGCCGTGCTGGCCGGTGCGGTCGAAGGGGCTGGCCGAGCGCAGGTTGACCAGGCCGCCCACCGCGCCCTCGGTGTTCGCGGCCTGCGCGCCCTTGATCACGTCGGCGCCGCTGATCACGTCCGCCGGCAGCACGTCGAAGGCGAAATCGCGGCCGGCGCCGTCGGTGGCGAGGATGCGGCCGTTGAAGGTGGTCAGGGTGTACTCCGGGCCCAGCCCGCGCACGCTGACCGTCTGCCCTTCGCCGCCGGCGGTGCGGCTGATCGCCACGCCGGTGATGTGACTGAGCGAGTCGGCGACGTTGTCGTCCGGGAACTTGCCCAGTTCCAGCGCGCTGATCGAGTCCTGCACGGTGCCGGCATCGCGCTTGAGTTCGATCGCCCGGGCCTGGCTGGCCCGCACCCCGGTCACCACCACCGCGTCCAGCGTCTCGGTCGCCGCGCGCGCGTCCGCCGCGTCCTCGGCCGAGGGCTCCTGGGGCGGGGCGCCGGCAGGCTGCTGCGCGAACGCAGTTCCGCTGACCAGCAGGGCGAGCGCGATTCCACGGTAGAGCGGGTGAGGTGCGGCGTTCACTGGGTTCTCCTGGGTGGCGCGACGGGTAACCTGCGATAAGCAACGAAATCGAGCGTATTACAGGTTTCGTTTTGCATCAATAGCGAAACACAACGAAATTTGGCATACTCCGGCGGTCCCGAGGACATCCCCATGGCAGCGACCCGCGACACCAGCCAACGCCGTCTCCAGATCAGCGAACTCGTGCGCCAGCAGGGCAGCGTCCAGGTCGACGCCCTGGCCCGGCGCTTCGGTGTGAGCATGCAGACGGTGCGCAAGGACCTGCGCTACCTGGCCGAGCGCGGGGTGATGACCCGGGCGTACGGCGGCGCGATCGACAGCGGCGTGGTCGGCGGCGCGGTCGAACCGCCCTACGAGGCCAAGCGCACCGTCAACCTGGACCAGAAGCGCCGCATCGGCCGGCGCGCGGCCACCCTGGTCAGGCCCGGCGACACCATCGCCATCGATTCGGGCACCACCTCGATCCAGCTGGCCGAGGCGCTGCCGGACATCGACGTCACCGTGGTGACCAACGACTTCGGCGTGCTCGGCGCGCTCACAGCCAAGCCCAACGTCAACATCGTCATGCTCGGCGGCGAGCTGCGGCGCAAGAACATGGCCTTCTACGGCGGGCTGACCGTCGAGGCCCTGGGCGCACTGCACGTGGACCGTCTGTTCCTGGGCGTGGACGGGTTCGATCTGGAGCGCGGCATCACCACCCACTACGAGCCCGAGGCGCTGCTCAACCGGAAGATGGTCGAAGCCGCGCGCGCCGTGGTGGCGATCACCGACAGCTCCAAGTTCGGCAGGGTCTGCCTGCACCGGATCATCCCGGTGAGCGCGATGGACACGCTGATCACCGACACCGGCGCGCCGGAGGAGATCGTCGAAGCCAGCCGGGAGCTCGGCTTCGAGCTGTTGCTGGCCTGACACCTCAGCCGCCCGCCGCGCCGGGCGGCGCCGCCGGCGCGAACACCCGCGCCGCGTTGGCGTAGTAGATCTTGTCCACCACCGCGCGCGGCAGCGCCAGCCCCGGCACGTCGGCGTCGATCGTCTCCACCCGCTGGCTTTGCGCGGTGGCCAGGTAGCGCCAGTCGGCGCGCCAGACCGCATGCGCCTGGCGCCTGAACGCCTCCGGGTCGGCGCCGGGGCCGAGCGTGAGATCGGTGCCGTAGAGCACCCGGTCCTGGTAGCGGATGAAGAAGTCCCGCACCCGCTCGCGGTCACGGACGGACTGGTATTGCACCTGGCTCATCCGCGCCGCCATGTCGACGGTGGCGCCGGGAAAGCGGTCCAGGAACGCCGCCAGGCGATCGACGTCGTACTCCAGGCTGCCCAGGTGCGCGCCGACGAAACGCAGCCGCGGGTGCGCGGCGACGAAGCGGTCGCGGGCGGCGATCTGGTCCTCGTAGCCCGGCTGTTCCGGGTGCAGGTACATGTGGTACTCGGGATGGTTGCGGAAGTACTCGCGATCGTTCTCGGTGGTCATCCGCTCCAGCGGCAGCCAGCAGTTGTGCGGCTCGCCCTGGTGGCCGATCAGCGCCACGCCCAGCGCGCGGATCCGTTCGGCGACCGGCGCCAGTCCGGGGTGGTCGAGCATGACCAGGCGCCCGCCGGCATCGCGCTCGACCATACCGACGTTCTTCCAGATCTTCACCGCGCGCGCGCCGCGGGCGACGTCGCGGGCCAGCGCGGCCGCGACCGCGTCGGCCCAGCCCGGCTCGCCGAACCCCTCCATCGCGAAGGTGGTCGCCCAGTGGAAGCGCGACGGCTCCGCCGCCGCCAGCGCGAGGGCGGCGGCACGCTGCGTCTCGAGGGTCGGGAAGTCGGGATAGTCGACGTTGATCGACATCAGCTCGAAGCCGTCGGCGCGCGCCTGTTCCAGGAACGCGGGGTCCGCGGTGTTGGCGTGGACGTGGGCGTCGTATTTCCGCACCCGCGGGAAATCGGCCATCGTGTAGGGCGCGGCCGCGGCACCGGCGCTGGCGGCGGGCGCGGTGGTCGTGCAGGCGGCGAGGCCGAGGGCCGCCGCTGCGGCGAGCAGCTGCTGCAGGATCCTGGGCACCGTGCTACCCCGCTCGATAACGAAACTTACTGAAACCATATCGCAACAAAACGCTTGCATCAACCGGCGCGGCTCGCGCAGAATCCGATCGACCTCGACCGGATGGCGACCATGGCACCGATTGAACGCCGCACCCTGTTGAAATTGATGGCCGGCAGCATGGTCGGCGCCGCCTCCTGGGCTGCGCTGGCGCCGGCGCGGGCCGCCCAGGGCGGCGGCAGGCTCGCCGACGCGCGCCTGGAGGACGGCGTCATTTCGATCGCCTTCGACCGGCAGCTGCGCACCCGGATCGGCACGCGCGGCCGGCGCCTGACCCCGTACCAGGACAGCGAGCGCCTGCTGCTGGCCGGCGACGCCGCCGAGGCGTTCGCGTTCACCGGCACCCGGCAGGTTGCGCTCGACGATGCGCGCCATGGCCCGGGCCGCCAGCTGCTGGTGAGCGGCCGCTCGACGCGCGGGATCGAGAAGCAGGTCGCGGTGTCGCTGTTCGACCGCGCCCCGGGGATGGCGGTGCTGCAGGTGCGCTACCGCAACCTGGGCGAGGCCGCGGTGGAGGTGGCCGGCTGGCGCAACGCCGCCCACGAACTGGCCGACGCCCCCGGCGGCTTCTGGAGCTACTCCGGCGCCACCCACACCGACCGCCGCGACTGGGTGCAGCCGGTCGGCGAGGGCTTCGAGCAGCGCAATACCCTGGGCATGGATTCCTCCGACTACGGCGGCGGCACGCCGGTGGCCAACCTCTGGCGGCGCGACGTGGGCCTGGCCGTCGGCCATGTCGAACCGGTGGTCCGGCTGCTGGACATGCCGGTGCGCAAGACCGCCGGCGGTGCCGCCATCGCGGTCGAATCGCGGGCACCGGCGGTGCTGGCGCCGGGCCGCACCCTGACGACCGACCGGGTGCTGTTGTGCGTCCACGCCGGCGACCACTTCGCGCCGCTGGCGCGGTACCGCGAATTCATGCGCGCCGAGGGCCTGGTCGCGCCGCTGGCGCCGGAGTCGGCGTTCGCGCCGGTCTGGTGCGCCTGGGGCTACGAGCGCGACTTCACCGTCGAGCAGGTGCTGGCGACGCTGCCCAAGGCGCGCGAACTGGGCTTCGAATGGGCGGTGCTGGACGACGGCTGGCAGACCAACGAGGGCGACTGGCGCATCGACCGGCGCAAGTTCCCGCGCGGCGACGAGGACATGCGCGCCTTCACCCGCGCGGTGCGCGCGCAGGGCATGCGCCCGCGCCTGTGGCTGGCGCCGCTGGCCGCCGACCCGGGCAGCGACGTGCTGCACGAGCACGTGGACATGCTGCTGCTGGACGAGTACGGCGCGTTCCAGACCGTGACCTGGTGGAACGCGCTGACCCAGTGCCCGGCCTACCAGCCGACCATCGACTACTACGTGGCGCTGGTGAAGAAGGCCATCGGCGACTGGGGCTTCGAGGGCCTCAAGCTCGACGGCCAGCACCTCAACGCGGTCGCGCCGTGCCACAACCCGGCGCACCGGCACGCCCACCCCAACGAATCGTTCGAGGGCCTGGCCGGCTTCTGGAACGCGATCCACGCCGCCGCGCGCGAGGCCAATCCCGAGGCGGTGGTCGAGCTGTGCCCGTGCGGGACCGCGTTCGCCTTCCACAACCTGCCGGCCACCGACCAGTTCCCGTCGTCGGATCCGCTGTCGTCGTGGCAGGTGCGCAGCAAGGGCAAGAGCATCAAGGCGCTGATCGGCGAGCGCAGCAGCTACGCCGGCGATCACGTCGAGCTGTCCGATGGCGGCGCCGATTTCGCCTCCAGCGTCGGCATCGGCGCGGTGATCTCGTCCAAGTTCACCTGGCCCCGGGATACCCAGACGCCCACCGCGCCGCTGCCGCCGGGCGGCTACGTGCTGACGCCGGAGAAGGAAGCGCTGTGGCGCAAGTGGGTCGAGCTGTACCGCCGCCATATGCTGCCCAAGGGCGACTACCTGGGGTCGCTGTACGACATCGGCTTCGACCGGCCGGAGGCGCACGCGATCGCCCGCGAAGGCGCCATGTACTACGCCTTCTACGCGGACGCCTGGCAGGGCAGGGTGGAGCTGCGCGGGCTCGGCGCCGGGCGCTATCGGGTCCGCAACCTGTTCGACGACACCGAGCTGGGCAGCGTGGATGCGGAGCGCAACACGCTCGAGGTCGCGTTCTCCGACTTCCTGCTGCTGCAGGCGGCGCCCGTGGCCGCGGCCGCATGAGCGCCGTCGCCATTGCCGGCGCGAGCCGGCGCCCGTGGCTGGTCTACGCCCTGACCACGGTGCTGCTGTGGGGGGTGTGGGGGGCGCTGTCGGGGCTGTCCGCCGAGCGCGGCTTCCCCGAGACCCTGGTCTACGGCGTGTGGGCGCTGACCATGATTCCCCCGGCGCTGTACATCCTGTGGCGCGGCGGGTGGGCGCTGGACCGCTCGCCGCGGGCGGTCGGCTTCGGCATGACCATCGGCCTGCTCGGCGCGGGCGGGCAGATGCTGCTGTTCCACACGCTGACCATCGGCCCGGCGTACTTCGTATTCCCGATCATCTCGCTGTCGCCGGTGGTCACCATCGCGCTGGCCTTCCTGCTGCTGCGCGAACGCACCGGCTGGCGTGGCGCGCTGGGGATCGCCCTGGCGCTGGTGGCGCTGCCGCTGCTGGACCTCTCGTTCGGCCGCGGCGCGGGCGGTGGGCTGGGCTGGTTCCTGCAGTCGCTGCTGATCATGGCGGCCTGGGGGGTGCAGGCCTATTTCATGCGCCTGGCGAACCACACGGTGCGCGCCGAGAGCATCTTCTTCTACATGATGCTGGGTGCGGTGCTGCTGGCGCCGGTGGCGCTGGCGATGACCGACTGGACGCAGCCGATCAACCTGGGCCTGGACGGCCCGTGGATGACCGCGGCGATCCAGCTCCTCAACGCCGTCGGCGCCCTCACCCTGGTGTACGCGTTCCGCCACGGCAAGGCGATCGTGGTCGCGCCGCTGACCAATGCCGGCGCACCGCTGGTCACCGCGGTGCTGGCGCTGCTGTTCGCCAGCGTGGTGCCGGGGCCGCTCAAGATGGTCGGCCTGGCCCTGGCCCTGGTCGCCTCGCTGCTGCTGGTGAGCGAGCCCGAGCGCGACAGCGCGACCGTCCCCTCCTGACCGGACCCGTCCCAGATGCAAGTGCTGCTCGACCTCGTTGCGCGCCATACCCAGGGTCACGCCACCGGCGTGACCTCGATCTGCTCGGCGCACCCCATCGTCATCGAGGCCGCGCTGCGCCATGCGCAGCGGGACGACCGGCCGTTGCTGCTGTTCGAGGCGACCTGCAACCAGGTCAACCAGGACGGCGGCTACACCGGCATGACCCCGGCCGGCTTCGTCGACTTCGTGCACGCGATCGCCGACCGGGTCGGCTTCGACCGCGCGCGGCTGGTGCTGGGCGGCGACCATCTCGGGCCCAACCCTTGGACCGGGCTGCCGGCCGAGGCGGCGATGGACAAGGCCGAGGCGATGGTCGCGGCGTACGTGGCGGCTGGCTTCCGCAAGATCCACCTGGACTGCTCGATGGCCTGCAGCGGCGATCCCGAACCGCTGCCCGAGGCCGAGATCGTGCGCCGCGCGGTGCGCCTGTGCCGGGCGGCGGAAACCGCCCATGCGCAGGCCGGCGGCGAGCCGCCGGTCTACGTCATCGGCACCGAGGTGCCGGTGCCCGGCGGCGCCACCGAGTCGATCGAAGGCCTGGCGCCGACCACGCCCGAAGCGGCGTTGGCCACGATCCAGGCGCACCGCGACGCGTTCGCCGCCGCCGGGCTGGATGGCGCGTGGCCGCGGGTGATCGCGTCGGTGGTGCAGCCCGGCGTCGAGTTCGATCATCACGAGGTGATCGATTACCGGCCCGCGGCCGCGGCGCCGCTCAGCCGCGCCATCGAGCGGGTGCCGGGGATGGTGTTCGAGGCGCATTCGACCGACTACCAGACCCGCGCGGCGCTCGCCGCGCTGGTGCGCGACCACTTCGCCATTCTCAAGGTCGGGCCGGGCCTGACGTTCGCGCTGCGCGAGGCGCTGTGGGGGCTGGACGCGATCGAGCGCGAATGGATCGACCCGCCACGGCAGGCGCGGCTGCGCGAGGTGGTGCGCGAGCGCATGCGCGCGCAACCGGACCACTGGCAGCGCTACTACCACGGCCAGGGCCGGGCGCTGGCGGTCGATCTGGACTACAGCCTCAGTGATCGCATGCGCTACTACTGGCCCGATCCGGCGATCGAACAGGCGCGCCAGCGGCTGTTCGACAACCTGCGCGCCGACCCCCCGCCGATCTCGCTGATCGGCCAGTACCTGCCCCACGCCCAGCGCGCGCTGCGCGGCGGACGCGCGGCCAACGACCCGCTCCGGCTGGCGATGGCCCATGTCGACGTGGTCCTGGACGACTACAACGATGCCTGTGAGCCCCATGAACCCCACTGAATCGCTCGGCATTCCCGAGCACGACCTGATCGCCGCCGGCGCCCTCTGGACCGCGCGCGAGATCGCGCAGCAGCCGCGCATGCTCGAACGCACCCACGCCCTGGTGGCGGCGCTCCACGCGCAGCTGCAGGCGTTCGTCGCGCCGGCGGCCGGGAACCCGAGCGCGCGGGTGATCCTCACCGGCGCCGGCACCTCGGCCTACATCGGCCAGTGCCTGGCGCCACTGCTGGACCGCAGCCTCGCCGCGCGCGTGGACGCGGTGCCGACCACCGACATCGTCAGCGCACCGGGCCTGTACCTCGACCCCGGCCAGCCGCTGCTGCTGGTGTCCTTCGGCCGCTCCGGCAACAGCCCGGAAAGCATCGCGGCGATGGAGCTGGCCGAGTCGCTGGTCGCCGACGTCCGCCACCTGGTGGTGACCTGCAACCCGGCCGGCGCGCTGTGCCGCGCCCCGGTCGCCACGGCGATGACCCTGCAGCTGCCGGAGGAGACCCACGACGCCAGCTTCGCCATGACCTCCAGCTTCAGCTGCATGATGTACGCCACGCTGGCGGCGCTGGGCGAGGCGGGGGCGATGGACGCGAGGATCGGGCCGATCGCCCGGGCGACACGGCGCGCGATGAGCGAGGCCCACGCCGTGCTCGGCGCGCTGGCCGGGGCCGGTTACGACCGCGTGGCCTACCTGGGCAGCGGCGTGCTGCAGGGACTGGCCCGCGAGGCGGCATTGAAGCTGGGCGAGCTCAGCAACGGCGCCGTGGCGACCTGCTTCGAGTCGCCGCTCGGGTTCCGCCACGGCCCCAAGACCTTCATCACCGCGCGGACCCTGGTGATTGTGTTCGTGTCGAACGACCCGCTCACCCGACGCTACGACCGCGACCTGATCGACGAATTGCGCCGGGACGGGTGCGCGGCGCGGGTCGTCGAAGTGACCGCCCAGCCGCGCGCCGCCGACGGCCCGCACGCCACCGCGCCGGACACCATCGCGGTCCCCGGCATGGCCGGCGCGGCCGACGTCGACCTGCTGTGGCCGTTCGTGGTGCTCGCGCAGCTCTATGCGTTCGAGGCCTCGCGCGCGCTCGGCCTGTCGCCGGACAACCCGAACGCGCAGGGCCTGGTCAACCGGGTGGTGCAGGGCGTCCGGCTGTACGCACCGGGCGCATGACCGGCGCGCGCTTCCTCGGCGTGGACGGCGGCGGAACGAAGACCCGTTTCGCGCTGATCGACGGCGAGGCCCGGCTGCTCGCCGAGGCGCGGCTGGGCACCACCTACCACCCGCATGCCGGGCTCGACGGCGTGCGCGAGATCCTCGCGTGCGGCGTGGAGCGGGTGCTCGCGCAGGCGGGCGCGCGGCCGGCCGAGGTGGCACATGCGTTCTTCGGCCTGCCCGCCCATGGCGAGGACAGCCGCATCACCCCGTTGCTGGATGCGATGCCCGCCGCGATCCTCGGCCACGAACGCTACGCCTGCGACAACGACATGGTCTGCGGATGGGCCGGTTCGCTCGGCTGCGCGGACGGCGTCAACATCGTCGCCGGCACCGGCTCGATCGGCTACGGGCAGCGACAGGGGCGCTCGGCCCGCGCCGGCGGCTGGGGCGAGGCCTTCTCCGACGAGGGTTCGGCCTACTGGATCGCCATCCAGGGCCTGAACGCGTTCTCGCGCATGAGCGACGGGCGGCTGGCGAAGGGCCCGCTGCACGCCATCTTCAGGGAGGCGCTGGGGCTCGGGCACGACCTGGACATCTGCGCGCACGTGTACGGCACCCGGAACTACGCCCGCGGCGAACTGGCCCAGCTCTCGCCGCTGGTGGCGCAGGCGGCGCAGGCCGGCGATCCGGCCGCGCTGGGCATCTACCGGCAGGCGGCGCAGGAACTGGCCGCGATCGCGGCCTCGCTGCGCACGGCATTGGAATTCGAGCCGCGCGAGAGCGTTCCGCTGTCGTATTCCGGCGGCGCCTTCGCCGCCGGCGAGCTGCTGCTGCAGCCGTTCGCCGCCGCCCTGCACGCGGCCAGTCCGGCGTTCGAACTGCGCCGGCCGCTGCACCAGCCGCACTACGGCGCGGCACTGTATGCGAGGAAGCTCGCGCACGACCGGCCACACGGGGCCGCTGCCGGGGCCGTCGGCTAGCGCCCGGTCTCCGGACGCGCGGCGCGGCGGCGCGCGCACGGCGATTGCAATCGGTCCGGTGCATCGGGCAGGCTTTCCGGGCGCGTGGGCCCGGCATCGCCGGCGGCCCCGCGGCGTTGCCGCCGACCACGGAGCGCACGGTGTCCCGAACCGATCATGTCGCGCTGATGGCGCGCTACAACCGCTGGATGAACGAGCGCCTGTACCGCGCCGCGGCGACGCTGCCGACGGCGGAGCTGGCGCGCGACCGCGGCGCGTTCTTCGGCTCGATCCTGGGCACCCTCAACCACCTGCTGGTGGCCGACCTGATCTGGCTGCGGCGCTTCGCCGCCGCGCCCGGCGCGCATCCGCTGCTGGCGCAGCTGGAGGCGATGCCGGTGCCGCGGACGCTGGACGCCGTGCTGTTCGACCGGCTGGACGCGCTGGCCGACGCGCGCGCGCGCGTCGACGCGCTGATCGAGGCCTGGGCCGGCGCCCTGGACGAGGCCGCGCTGGCCGCGCCGCTGCGCTACCGCAACACCGCCGGCAAGGCGTTCGGGCGCGAGGCGTTCGGCCTGCTGATGCACCTGTTCAACCACCAGACCCACCACCGCGGCCAGGTCACCACGCTGCTGTCGCAGGCCGGCGTGGACATGGGCGTGACCGACCTGCTGGCGCTGCTGCCGGTGGCGGACGCGCCGGCGGCGGGCGACGGCACCCACCCGCACTAGTCCCGTGCGCGCTCGACCGGTGCGGCGGGCGCGGCCGCGAGATGCCGGTCGAGCCAGCCCAGCACCCGCTCGAGCACGTCGCGCTGGTGCTCGCGCTCGCGGAACCAGTGCGGTTCGCGCGGATAGCGCACCATCTCCACCGCAGTGCCGTTGAAGCGCAGCGCGCCGTACAGCATCTCGCCCTGCGACAGCGGCACCCGGGCGTCCTCCTCGCCGTGCAGGATCAGCACCGGCACGCCGATGCGGCCGGCGTGGCGGATCGGCGAGTGGCGGTCGTACACGGCGCGCGCGGCCAGCGGGTCGCCGAAATAGCCGGGCAGGTAGTCGGGGGTGTCGGTGGTCAGCGCCATCGCACCGATGTCGGTCACGCCGGCGCCGACGATCGCGGTGCGGAACCGCCCGCTGTGCGCGACCGCCCAGGCCGCCAGGTACCCGCCGTAGCTCCAGCCGCCGATCGCCACCCGCTCCGGGTCGGCGATGCCCTCGCCGACCACCAGGTCGAGCCCGTCGAGCACGTCCTGGAAGTCGCCGCCGCCCCAGTCGGCGCGCGCCAGCCGCGCGAACTCCGGCCCCTGCCCCTCGGAACCGCGCGGGTTGGGCAGCAGCACCGCGTAGCCGTGCGCGGCCAGAAGCTGCGCCCATTCGTGCCAGGAGCCCAGCCAGCCGGACCACCACGCCCACGCGGGGCCGCCGTGGATCTGCACCAGGGTCGGCAGCGGACCGTCCCCGGCGCGCCACCCCGGCGGCAGGACCAGCACGCCGTGGATCTGGCGGCCATCGCGCGAACTGCGCCACGACAGTTCGCGAAGCTGCCCGCGCGCCCAGCCGGCGACCTGCGGGTTGTGGTCGCTCAGCGCTTGGCGGGCGGTGCCGTCGAGCAGCCAGACGTCGCCGGGGCGCGCATCGCCCATGCCGACGAAGGCGATGCGGCCGTCGGGCGCGAGATCGAACTCCGGCGCGGCGGCCTGGGCGTCGGCGAATTCGCGCCACGCGCCGGTCTGGGCATCGATGCGGAGGAAGCGCGCGCGGACCCCGCGCAGGCCCTGGCCCACCAGTCCGCCGCGGCCGTCCCACTGCGCCCGCCACAGCGTGCCGGGCCAGTCCGGGGCCAGCGCGACGCGGGTGTCGCGGTCGAGGTCGTGGACCACCGCCTGCGCGGTCATGCCGTGCGCGCCGAGCACGCCGTAGAGCAGCCGCCGCCCGTCCGGCGACCACTGCGGCGGGGTCGCGGACGCGCGCGGGTGCAGGGTGCGCAGGTGGCGGCCGTCGGCGGCATCGACCAGGACGATGCGCGAGCGATACCAGTAGTCGTTGAGGCCGGGGCGGTCGGAGATGCGCAGCGCCAGGCGCCGGCCGTCGGGCGACCAGGCCAGGTCGTGCACCTGCAGGCCGGGCGCGGTCAGCGCGCGCGGTGCGGCGCCGGGTTCGGCCGGATCCTGCAGCCACAGGCGCGCGCTGCGGCCGGCGCGATGCACCTCGACCGGATCGTCGCGGCGCTCGCGCCGCAGCCGCGCGGCCGGCGGCTCCGGCTCGGTGGCCAGATACGCCAGGCGCCGGCCGTCGGGGGACCAGGCGAAGCCGGTCACGCCGCCCGGGGCCGCGGTCAGCGCGGCCGCGGCATCGCCATCGGCGGCCACGCGCCAGACCTGCACCGTCGGCGGCGGGGCGTCGCCGGCGACCGCTGCGGCTTCGCCGCGCCGGCGATCGGACAGGAACGCCAGCGCATCGCCGCGCGGCGACCAGGCCGGGGCGTGGTCGCTGGCCTCCGCGGGGGCGGGCAGTTCGCGCGGCTGCGCGCCGGCGGCGAGGACGCGTCGCCAGATCCGCTGGCGCGGCGGCCGGCCCTCGGGCTGCGGCGTCGCCACCACCCAGGCCAGGCGGTGGCCGGCGGGGTCGAAACGCGGGCCGGTCACCTGGCGCAGGGCGACCAGGTCGGCGGCGTCGAACGCCGCGGCCGACGCCGACCCGCAGGCGATCAGCAGCGGCAGCGCCCACCGCGCCAGCCGACGCCGCTGCGGGGGCGGTGGTGCGCCCGTCATCCGCGCCGCGCCGCGCTCATCGCGCATCTTCCGGCGATTCGCCGGCCTGCGCCGGATCGCTGCCTCCATCTTCCTCGTCCCCCGCGAACAGCCGCCCACGCAGCCAGTCTGCACTCTCGGCGATCGCGCGGCGCGCCAGCGGCGCGACCGACATCGCCTCCAGGAAGCTGTGCGCGGCGCCGGCATAGGCGCGCAGCGCGGCGGTACCGCCCGCTGCCCACAGGCGGCGCGCCAGCTCGACGCTCTGGCCGTACAGCAGATCGCGTTCGGCGGCGACCAGCAGCGCCGGCGGCAGCCCGTGCAGCGCGGCGCGCAGCGGCGCGGCCAGCGCGGGCACGCGTGCCGGATCGTGCGGACCGAGGTAGTCGTGCCAGTAGCCGTCCATTTCCGCGGCGGTCAGCATCGCGCCCTCGGCGCCCAGCAGCGCGCGGTCGCCTGCCGGCATCACCGGGTCGTAGCCGCCATAGTTGAGCAGCAGCGCGCGCAGGCCGGCGGAGGTGCCGGCATCGCGCTGGCGCAGCGCCGTTGCCAGCGCCATGTTGGCGCCGACCGAGTCGCCGCCGAGGGCGATGCGCAGCGGGTCGATGCCGAACGCGGGCGCGGAGGCGCGCAGCCATGCGAGCGCTTCGCCGATCTGCTCCAGGGCCACCGGGAACCGGTGCTCGGGCGCCAGCGCATAGTCGACGCCGAGCACCGCGATGCCGGCGGCCGCGGCGTACTCGCGCATCAACCGGTCGTGGGTGTCGATGCTGAACATGCACCAGCCGCCGCCGTGCAGGTAGAGCAGGACCGGCAGCGGCCGCGCCGGCGCCGCGGGCAGGTACAGGCGCAGGCGGAGCGCGCCGACCGCGCAGGCCAGTTCGACTTCGCGGGTGACGGCCATCGCCGGGCCGCCGGCGCGCCACGGCGCGCGCACCCGCTCCGCGATCGCCCGCGCTTCGGCCAGATCGCGCGCGCCGGCGCCGCGCAGCCGCGCCGATTCGCGCATCACCGCTTCGGTGAAGCGGCGCACGTCGGGGTCGAGGCGGTCGTCGCCGGTGCTCATGCGGGCGCATCCCCGGCGCCGCCGCGGCTGTCGAACGCGCGCATCCAGCGCACCAGCGCATCCTCGCCGTTGGCGGCCAGGCCCTGCAGGATCTGCCCGAAGTCGTGCTCGGCCTCGTCCTGGCCGAGCTTGAAGGTGGCGCGCACCTCGACGATCTCGCCGCGCAGCGCGGTCACGCCGCTGGCGAGCCGGGCATAGCGCGCGCCCATCTCTTCCAGGTGCCAGGCGTCGGCATGGCCGGCCTCCATCTGCGCCACCAGCGCCTGCAGCTCGGCGGCGATGTCGTCCGGCGCCTCGCTCAGGGACACGCGCAGCGCGAACGCCGCGGCGGCGTAGTTCCAGGTCGGCGCCTGGGTGCGGTCGTCGAGCCAGCGCGGCGAGACGTAGGCCTGCGGGCCGAGCAGCAGCGCGTGCGCCTGCGGATCCCGGCGCAGCCGCGCCAGGTGCGGATTGCGCCGCGCCAGGTGCCCGCGCAGCGCCACGAGTGCGCCGTCGCGGCCGCGCTCGGCGCGCAGCGGCAGCGGCGTGAACGCCGCATCGGCGCCGCCGGGCGAGACCAGCCACGCCAGCGGCTGCGCCGCCAGCAGCTCGATCAGGTCGGCCTGCGAGCGTGCGCCGTAGCGCGGGTCGCGGGCGTGTCCCATCAGTCCGCCCCCTTCGGCGTCGCGGCCGGCGGCCAGCGCCCGTGCCAGGGCGCGGCGGCCTCCAGCTCGCAGGCCAGCGCCAGCAGCGTCTCCTCGCCGCCGCGGTCGGCGGCGAACTGCACGCCCAGCGGCAGGCCTCCGGCGCCGGCGGCCAGCGGCAGCGAGATCGCCGGGGTGCCGGCCAGGTTCTGCAGCGGGGTGTACGCCATCCAGTCGAATACCGCCTCCAGCAGCGCCGCGAAGGGGCGGTCCGGGGCCAGGGTGCCGAGCGGCGGCGGCGGGGTCCGCACCACCGGGGTCAGCAGCACGTCCCAGTCGCGGTGAAAAGCGGCGAACGCCGCCGGCAGCGTGCCCAGCACCGCGAACGCGCGCTCCACCGCGCCGGTGTCGCAGTGCGTGCGGTGCCAGCTTGCCAGCTGCTGCGTCCAGGGTTCGAGCGTACGCGTCGCTTCCGCCGCACCGATGCGCGCGACAGTACGCTCGACGCCGTCGGCGGCCAGCTGCGACCACAGCGTGCGCAGGGCCTCGCCGGCTTCGCCGACGTGCACCGGCAGGCGCGTTTCCTCCACGCTGTGGCCCAGCCCGGCGCACAGCGCTGCGGCGCGCGACACCGCCTGCGCCACCTCCGGATGCGGCGTCACGCCGCCCAGGCCCAGCGTCGACACGCCGATGCGCAGCCGCCGCGCTGCCGGCCCGGAGATCGGCGCCGAGGGCACCGGCCGGCACGTGGCGAACGCCCAGGCCGCGTCGCGCACGCTCCGCGCCAGCAATCCATCCCCGACCAGCAGGTCCTCGAGCAGGTGCGGCGCGCGCGCACGGACCACGCCGCCGCGCCCCGGCTTGAGCCCGACCACGCCGCAGCAGGCGGCGGGCATGCGGATCGAGCCGGCGCCATCGCTGCCGTGGGCCAGCGGCACGAGGCCGGCGGCCACCGCCGCGGCGGCGCCGCCGCTGGAGCCGCCGGGCGAGTGCGCCGGCGACCAGGGGTTGCGGGTCACCGGTCCCGACAGCGGTTCGGTCGAGGGCAGCAGGCCGAACTCGGGCATCGCGCTCTTGCCGATCGCCACCAGCCCCTGCGCGCCGAGCCGGCGCGCGAACTCGGGCGCCGCGGCCGCGGCCGCATCGCCGACGCTGCGCGAGCCGCCGCGGGTGGGCATGCCCGGCATCGCCAGCGAATCCTTGGCCAGCCACGGCACCCCGGCGAACGGCGCGTCCGGCGGCAGCGCCGCGGCGGCGGCGCGGGCGGCGGCGAAGGCGCGGTGGCTGAGCGCGCCCAGCGACGGATCGAGCAGCTGCGCGCGCACGATCGCCGCCTCCACCAGCTCCGCCGCCGCCAGTTCGCCGGCGCGCACGCATGCGGCCTGGGCGTGGGCGTCCAGCCGGCCCAGCGCCAGCGCGCGTTCGTGCGGCACGCCGCCGTGCGGCGCCTGCGGCTCAGCACCCCGAGATGCCGCCATGCTCAGAACCGCCAGTGGGCGGTCACGCCGAAGGTGCGCGGGCGGACGATGCCCTGGCCGAGGCCGTTGGCCTCCGGCACCGTGCGGGTCACCCCGCGCTCGTCGAACAGGTTGCTGCCGAACAGGGTGACGTCGGTGTTGCCGAAGCTCATGCGCAGGCGCAGGTCGACCAGGTGGTAGTCGCCCTGCTCGTTCGGCACCACGCCCGGCACCGCCGAGTTGAGATCGCTGATGCCCTCGGACAGGTACTGGTGGGCGAGCATCAGGGTCGGATACCAGCGCCCGGCGAAGCGCCAGGTCGCGGTGTTGCTCACCGACCAGTCCGCCGAGCCCGGCAGCCGCGCGCCTTCCGGCGCGGTGCCGTACCAGAGGATGAACAGATCCTCCTCCAGCCGCGCCTGCTGCCAGGTCACCGCGCTGTGCAGGTCGAACGTCGCGTTGGGCCGCCATGCCGCCGCCATCTCGATGCCACGGCTGCTGGCCTGGCCGCCGTTGGCGGCGTAGTTGAAGTTGTCCGGCGTCTGCAGCCGCAGCTGGATGTCGCTCCAGTCGACGTAGAACGCGGTGGCGTCGAGCAGCAGCCGGTTGTCCAGCCAGGCGGTGCGCACGCCGAGCTCGTAGTTGGTCAGTTCGTCGCTGCCGGAGCCGTCGGGAATCGGGTATGCGCTCAGGCCCGGGGTGTTGGGCGTGCCGAAGCGGAAGCCCTCGGAGACCAGGCCGTAGACCATCAGGTCCTCGCGCGGGGTCCAGGTGAGCGCCGCCTTGGGATTGAAGCCGCTCTCCTCGGTGCGCGAGGTGGACACGCGCGGCGCCCCCGGATAGGTCCCGAAGCCGGCTTCGGTCGAGGTCTCCTCGACCTCGGTGCGGAACGCGCGCCCGCCGAGGGTGAGCTTCCAGCTGGAAGCGAAGTGCAGCGAGGCCTCGCCGAACACCGCCCGCTCGCGGCCGTCCAGATCGGTGTAGAAGGCATTGAAGATCTCGCCGTCCGGGGCGATCGCCGCGCCGCTGCCGGGGCCGTACAGCGGCGAGCGGTCGAACGCGCCGGCGGCGCCGGCCGCGCCGAGCTGCTCGAACAGCGCCTTCTCGGTGTCGAACAGCATCGCGCCCACCAGCCACTCGAAGCGCTGGCCGGAGGGCGAGGCCAGGCGCAGCTCGATGCTGCGGCCCTCGCTGTCGCCGCCCGAATTGATGTACAGGGGCTCGCTCAGGTCGAGGCCGAGGTCGGCGTTGTAGGCCGCGCGATAGGGCGTGAAGTCGAAGCGCCAGTCCTGCGACTTGTCCTGCCAGGCGGCCAGCGCGGTGAACCCGGCCCAGCCGAAGTCGTGGTCCAGGCGCAGGCTGTGCACGGTGATGTCGGTCTGGGTGTACTCGGGGATCGCGGTGTCGCGGACCAGGTCGCCGAGCGCGGGCATCCGGTACGCGTTGTCGTCCGAATCGATCTGCTGGAACAGGCTGAGCCAGGACAGCGTGGTGGCCTCGCCCGGGCTGAGCACCGCCGACAGCCGGCCGCCGCCGACGCTGGCGTCGTTGCTGCCGTCGACCCCGGTCCCGACGTTGTCGATGTAGCCCGGGTCGTCGCGGTAGTTGACCACCGCGCGCACCGCGAACACGTCCTCGGCCAGCGGCAGGTTCACCATCGCCTTGCCGCTGGCGCCGAGATCGGCGTTGCGGGTCTTGCTGAGCGTGCTCTCCAGCGCGGCGTCGAAGCCGCCGGCATCGGCGGTGTTGGCGATGTAGTTGATCGCGCCGCCCATCGAGGCGGAGCCGAACAGCGTGCCCTGCGGCCCGCGCAGCACCTCCACCCGGTTGAGGTCGAAGGTGTCGATGTCCGGCACGGCGATGGTCCAGCCGGGTTCGGTCAGCGGCACGTCGTTGAGGAAGTACCCGGTGGTGGTCTGGCCCTGCACGTTGCCGGCGCTGGTGGCGATGCCGCGCACCACCACGTGCGAGACCCCCGGCTGGTAGCTGTTGAAGACCACGCCCGGGGTGCGCTGCACGTAGTCGGCCAGGCCCTGGGCGCCGCTCTCGCGCAGCTGCTGGCCGGTCACGGCTGACACCGAGCCGGAGACCTCGCGTACCGATTCCTCGCGCTTGCCGGCAGTGACCACGATCCGATCGAGGGTCACCGGATCGGCGGCATCCGCGGCGGCGGCAGCGGACTGCGCCATCGCCGGCGCTGCGGAGAGCAGGCCCAGGCAGCAGCAGACCGCGAAACTGAGCGGGTGGACGGCGGGTGTCTTCATGGTTCGGTTCCCCTGGTTGCGGCAGGCGGCACTGCGGAGCTGGGAGGACTGCGGCCGGGGCGAGGACCACCGGTGCAGGGACGCCTCGCTGTTTTCATCAGAGATGACCGGCGCCACCCTGTCCACCACCGCCGGCGCGCGCCGCGATGCCGGTAAAGCGTTGCGCTCACGCGCTTTGCGGCCGGGCGCGGGGTGCGGTCCTGCGCCTGCGCGGGCCAAATAACGCAGGATGTCCGGTGCGCGGGTTGCAATTCCACAGGATCTGCGGCGGGGAACCGCGTTGCAGCGGCGCCAGGGCCGCCGCGAAGGCCTAGACTCGGGGGGCCGCCACCCGCTCCGGACCCCGATGCCGCCCCGCAGCCTCGACCGCACCGACCTGAAGATCCTCAACGTGCTGCAGCAGGACGCGCGCATCACCAACCAGGCGCTCGCCGACAAGGTGGCGCTGTCGCCCAGCGCCTGCCTGAGCCGGGTGCGCGCGCTGGAGGCGCGGGGCCTGATCAACGGCTATCGCGCGCACGTGGCGGTGGACCGGATCCGCTCGGCGACGATCGTGCTGGCGCAGGTGTCGTTCAAGGACCACGCGCTGGACGGTTTCAGCGCCTTCGACCAGCGGATCCTGGCGATGCCCGAGGTGGTGGAGGCCTCGCGGGTGAGCGGCGCCTACGACTACATGCTGCGGGTGATCGTCAACGACGTGCACGAGTGGAAGGACATCGCCCGGATCCTGCTCGGCGGCGACTACGGCGTGGAGAAGATCGTCTCGCACTTCCTGATGGACGAGGTCAAGCCGTTCAGCGGCTACCCGCTGGCATCCAAGCCCACTCGCGCCTGAGCGCGCCCCCGACGACCGGCGCGATCAGCGGCGGCGCATCGCCGCGGCGGCGGGCGGCCGCCGCCACCCCGGCGACGCCCGCCAGGCCTCGGCCATGAAGTCGACGAACGCCCGCGTCTTCGCCGGCACCTGGCGCCGTGCCGGCATCACCGCGTGTACGTCGAGGCCGGGCAGGCTCCACTCCGGCAGCACCCGCTCCAGTTCCCCGCCCGCCAGCGCGTCGGCGACGGCGAAGGCCGGAATGCGGGCGATGCCGGCGCCGGCGATGGCGGCGGCCTTCAACGCCAGGCTCGAGTTCGCATCCAGGCGCGCGCCCAGGGCCACGCGCACCGTTTCCCCGGCGCGCTCGAATTCCCAGGTGCGGCCGCTCGCTGCGAGACTGAAGTGCAGGCAGTCGTGCCCGCCCAGCTCGTCCGGGCGCAGCGGCCGGCCGGCGCGCTCGAGATAGGCCGGCGCCGCGCACAGCAGCACCCGGCTGCGCGCGATGCGGCGGGCGACCAGGCTCGAATCCAGCAGCCGGCCGACACGGATCGCCAGGTCGAAACCCGCCTGCACCGGGTCGAGCTGGCGGTCGTCGAACTGCAGGTCCAGGGAGACCGCGGGATGGCGGGCCAGGAACGCGGCGGCATGCGGAGCGACGTGCAGCAGGCCGAAGGTCATCGGCACCGTCACCCGCAGTCGGCCCTGCGGCTCGCGCTGGCTGCCGGCGACCGCGTCCTCGGCCGCGCGCGCCTCGGCGAACGCGCTCTGCGCGTGCTGCAGGTAGAGCTGGCCCGCCTCGGTCAGGCTGAGCCTGCGCGTGGTCCGGTGCAGCAGGCGCGCGCCAAGCCGCCGCTCGAGCGCGGAGACCTGCTTGCTGACCGCGGCCTTCGACAGACCCAGCGCGTCGGCCGCACGCACGAAGCTGCCCAGCTCCGCCACGCGTACGAAGGCGAGCAGGCCGGGCAGGTCGGGGGTGGGCAGTCGCGCCTGCGGGATTGTTGACATGGGGAAACAGTCTAGCCACTCCCGGGCCGGTTATCCGCGTCGGCCGCCTCGCTACCTTGGAACCGCACCCCCGCCCACCGGAGCGCTTCCATGAACGCCATCGCACAACGCTTCGCCCTCACCCTCGCCGCCGGCGGCCTGATCGGCAGCGGCTTCGTCGTCGCCAAACTGCTGCTCGACGCCGGGGCCAATCCGGCGGCGATCGCACTGGTCCAGGTCGGCGGCGCCGGCCTGTTCCTCGGCATCGCGCTCAAGCTCGGCGGCGGCACACTGCCGTTCCGCCGCGACACCTGGCGCTACCTGCTGATCTCGGCGTTGATCGGCATCGCCGCCGGACCGCTGCTCGGGCAGTGGGTGCTGGCGCGCATCCCGGCCGGCATCTTCACCGTGGTGGTGACGCTGTCGCCGCTGTTCACCACGCTCGTCAGCGCCACCCTCGATCGCCGCTTGCCGACAGCGACCACCACGTTCGGGATCGGCCTCGGTCTGGCCGGGGTGCTGCTGGTGCTGGTGCCGCGCGCGCAGGCGGTCGGCCCCGAACAGGGCCTGGCACTCGCGTTGGCGCTCGGCGTGCCGGTGCTGCTCGCGGTCGGCAATGTCTACCGTTCGCGCCGCTGGCCGGACCGCCTGCCCGCGCCCGCAGCGGCGACCGGCACCCTGCTGGTCCAGGGGCTGCTGCTGTTGCCGCTGTTCTTGGCCCGGCCCGCCGCAGGAAGCGCCGAACTGCTGCCGCTGTGGCCGCTGCTGGCCGCGCTGGTGACGATCGCCATCGCCGGCAGCCTCGCCGCCTCGACCCTGCAGCGCGTCGCCGGCGCCGCCGCCTTCAGCCAGATCGGCTACGTGATCGCGCTGACCGGCGTGGCCGCGAGCGCGCTGGTGTTCGGCGACGCGCTCGGCACGCTGTTCTGGCCGGCACTGGCACTGGTGTTCGCCGGCATCGCGATCGGCAACCGTCCTGCCGCGGCGGCGCCCGCGACGGCGGGGCATCCGGTTCCCGCTCGTGGATCATCCCCTCGAGGCGACCGGCTCGGACTGCACTCGCCGAGCTGGCCGCAGCTGCGCTCGTCCAGCACTCGGCAGAGCGCGGCCTTCAGATAGCGCGACTCCGCCGGCCAGGAACGGTTCGCCGCCCTGCACGACGGCGCCGACCTCGTCCGGCTGGACAGCGTGTGGTCGCGGCCGGGGCTGATAGTGCCGCTACGGCATCGAGGCGAACACCGTCACCGGCAGGTCGCGGCTGCCGACGGCCTGGTTGCCGCCGTGGTCCTCGCCGAAGGCGCGGATGATGTAGTCGCCCGGCGGCAGCTCGGCGGGCTGCCAATGCGACACCGCCAGGTCGTCGGCGCGCACGCGATTGCTGGCCACGTACAGGAACCGGGTGCGGGCGGCGCCGTGCACGGTGATGCCGCTGTTGGCGGCGTACGCGACCTTGACCGCATCCGGATGCGCGGGCATGCGCGAGAAGTCCAGGTTCATCGCCGGCGCCGCCCGGCCCGGCAGCATGCTGCCGTCTGCCGCGAGGATCTGGTAGCCGACGCGGTGCAGCCCGAGCCGGCGGCGGGCGAGGTTGCCGTTCACCTGGTCCCAGGCATCGACCACGATCTGCACCCCGCCGCGGTCCTGCGGCACCAGCACGCGCCCGTCCTCGCGCCGGTCGAGCGGCTGGTCGCGCTCGTCGAGCAGGAACACGCCGTCGATCCGCGGCGGCACGCTGTCGACGAAATTGCGCAGGCCCAGCCGGATCGCGTTGTGCTGGTAGCCGTAGGGGCCGACGATCAGGTGCACGTGCGCCTGCGCGTTGACCGTGCCCAGCGCGTCGCCGGCGGCGAAACGGGTGCCGCGCGGCACCCGCACCCGCTGCGGGTGGCCGTCGTCGCCGTCGAGGATCTGGAACTTCTCCGGATCTAGATTGCGCCCCTGCGGCGTGCGCCCGGCCCGCATGTGCACATAGGCCAGTTCGTCGACCGCGAAGCCCTCGGCCTGGCCGCCGAAGCTCCACGCGGCCAGCGGGGAGGCGACCTTGGCGTCGGCGATGGCCAGCACCCGGGCCCCCACGGCGCCGCGGATGTCCAGGCCGTTGTGCAGGTGGCTGCGGCGCTCGCCGCGGAAGTTGCCGCGCACCTCGCCGAGCGTGCCGACGACCTCGTGCCAGCCGTCCTGTGGCGCCAGCGGCCAGCGCTCGCCGGTCTCGGGCAATGCGCGCCCGGGCGCCGGACCCACGGGACCGTCGGCGGCGCCGCCGGCCCGTGGCGCCAGCCGGTGCAGGCGGTGGCCCGCGGCATCGGCCAGCAGCAGGCTGCCGTCCGGCTCCAGCCACAGCGCCGAGGGCCGAGCGAACCAGGGCCCGGCCCCGCCGCCGGCCAGCACCCGGCTGCGGCCGTCGCCGGTCAGCTGCAGCACCCGGCCCGGCGAGAGCTCGGCGACGTAGAGATGCCCGTCATGGGTGACCGCGAGCGCCAGCGGGCGGCCGAAACCGTCGCGCTCGTCTTCCCGCCACTCCCATGGCGCAGGCCGCCAGGTGTCGACGGCGCCATCCGGGTCGATGCGCCGCACCGCACGGTTGCCGGTGTCGGCGATCCACACGGTGCCGTCCCCGGCCACGGCGAGCGCCGCCGGCGTATCGAAGCGCGCGTTCGCGCCCCAGCCGTTGCGGAATCCGGGCCGGTCGCCGCCGGCGATGGTGCGCACCTGTCCGTCGGGCTCGATCAGGCGGATCCGGTCGTTCCAGGTGTCGGCGACGAAGACCCGTCCGGCCGCGTCCACCGCCACCCCCATCGGCGCATGGAAGCGCGCCTGCGCCGCCGCGCCGTCGCGGAACCCGGCCGTGCCGTCGCCGGCCAGCGTGCTCACCTGGCCGTCCGGCGTGATTCGCCGGATCGCGTGGTTGCCGGTGTCGGCCACGTACAGATTGCCCACCGCATCCACCGCGAGCGCGGACGGGGTATGGAAGGCCGCCGCCGCGCCACGGCCGTCGGCGAAACCCTCGCTGCCGCCGGCGAAGGGCAGCACCCGGCCGTCGGGCGCGATCCGGCGGATGCGGTTGGCCTCGCCGCCGTCGGCCACGAACAGGCTGCCGTCCGGCCCGCGCACCAGTCCCCAGGGCTCGTCGAAGCGCGCACGCGCCGGGCCGCCATCGCGCAGGCCGCGCTGGCCGTCGCCGGCGAGCAGCGTGACGCGCGCCTGCCAGCCGAACGAGGTGGGGGTGGGGCCGGGGGCGGGGGCCGGCTCGTCCGGAGGCAGGAGGAAGGTCGCCGCCAGCGCCAGCGCCAGCAGCGCCGCGGCCCCGGCCAGTGCGCGCCGCGCCCAGCGGCGCGGCGCCCGGCGTCGGCTCAATCCAGCACGCGGCAGAACGCCGCCTTCAGGTAGCGCGACTCCTGCACGTCGGCCAGGAACGGGTGGTCGGCGCCCGCGCCGGACACCTTCAGCACCTGCAGGGTGCGCCCGGCGTAGAACGCGGCGCGGCGCAGCATGTCGAGGAACTGTTCCTCGCTGACCAGCCCGGTGCAGGAGAAGGTGGCGAACAGACCGCCCGGCGCCACCACGCCCAGCGCCAGCTTGTTCATGTCGAGGTACTTCTTCAGCGCCGGGATCACCTGGTCGCGGTCGCGGGTCATCTTGGCCGGGTCCAGCACCACCGCGTCGTAGCGCTGGCCGGCGGCGGCGGCGTCGCGCAGCCACGGGAAGATGTCCGCCTGCACCCAGCGCGGGCGCACGTCGTTGAGCTTGGCGTTGCCGCGGGCGATGTCGAGCACGTCCTGGTCGATGTCGACGCCGGTCACCTCGCTGGCGCCGTGCACCGCGGCGTAGATGCCGAAGCCGCCGGTGTTGCAGCACAGGTCCAGCACCCGGCGCCCGGCGGCCTGCTGCCCGAACCACTGGCGGTTGTCGCGCTGGTCGGCGAAGAAGCCGGTCTTGTGGGCGCCGGCGGGATCGGCGCGGAAGCGCACCCCGTGTTCGGCGATGACCGCCGGCGCGACGGTGCCGGTGCCTTCGCTGCTGAACGGCCGGCAGTCGAAGCTCTCCTGCTTCTGCACGTGCTCGTCGGCGAAGCCGTAGAAGCGGCAGCCGGGGAACTGCGCGCGCAGCGCCTCGTTGATCCATTCGCGGTGCCGGTACATGCCGGCGCTGAAGTACTCGACCACCAGCAGGTCGGCGTAGCGGTCGACCACCAGCCCGCTGAGCCCGTCGCCTTCGCTGTGGACCACGCGCCAGGCGTCGGAGACCTCGCCAAGGCGCAGGATCTCGCGGCGCAGCCGCACCGCTTCGGCGATCTTCGCGGCGAACCAGGCGGCGTCGACCGGCACGTCCGGGTCGCGCTCCAGGATCCGCACCGCGATCCGCGAATGGCCGTTGTAGAAGCCGCGGCCGATCCAGACCCCGTCCTGGCCGACGATGTCGACGATGCTGCCCGGCTTCGGCCGGGGCGTGGGCTTGTCCACCAGCTTCTGGAAGAGCCAGGGGTGGTTCGACCGCCAGGCGTTGCGCAGGCGGATGGTGGGCAGGGCGTCGGTCATCGCGCCAGTGTATCGCCCGGTTGACGGCGCGGGGCGCGCGCCGCCAGAATGCGCGCCGAAGGGGAGTAGCTCCCAGCGCGCCGGCCGTCATTTCGAGCAGTCATGCTCCGGTCCCGCGGCAGCCCACACCGGGCTGTGAGCAAGACCTTCGCCGCGTCGGCGAAGGTGCGTTCCCGGATTCCGTGCATGGACTCCGCGCCGCCCGCGCCCGCGGCCGTCCTCCACCTTTCGCCCGGAATCCTCGATGGAAACGATCGGCAACCTCTGGCTGTGGGCCGGCTTCTCCGGCCTGGTCCTGCTCGCGCTCATGGTCGACCTGGTGCTGATGCGCCACGGCGGCGCGCACAAGGTCACGTTCAAGGAAGCGGCGTGGTGGAGCCTGGGCTGGGTGGCCCTGGCGCTGGCGTTCAACGCCGCGCTGTGGTGGTACGTGGGCCAGGACGCCGGGCCGGACGAGGCACGCCGCGTCGGACTGGAGTTCCTCACCGGCTACCTGGTCGAGAAGGCGCTGGCGGTCGACAACATCTTCGTGTTCCTGATGCTGATGACCTACTTCGCGGTGCCCGAGGAGCAGCGCCAGCGGGTGCTGGTGATCGGCATCCTGCTGGCGATCGTGCTGCGCGCGATCCTGATCTTCGCCGGCGCCGCGCTGATCGCGAACTTCCACTGGATGCTGTACGTGTTCGGCGCATTCCTGCTGCTGACCGGCGTGAAGATGTGGTTCGCGGCCGGCAAGGAACCGGACCTGGAGAACAACCCGGTGCTGCGCTGGCTGACCGGGCACGTGCCGTTCGTGCGCCGCTACTACGGCAGCGCTCTGTGGCTGGGCGGCGGCCGCCGGCGCAAGTTCACCCCGCTGTTCATCGTGCTGGTGATGATCGGCATCACCGACGTGATCTTCGCGGTCGATTCGATCCCGGCGATCTTCGCCATCACCACCGACCCGTTCATCGTGCTGACCTCGAACGTGTTCGCGGTGCTGGGCCTGCGCGCGATGTTCTTCCTGCTGGCGGGCATGGCCGAGCGCTTCCACCTGCTGCCCTACGGCCTGGCGGTGGTGCTGGTGTTCATCGGCGCGAAGATGCTGCTGATCGACCTCTACAAGATTCCGGTGCTGTGGTCGCTGGGCGTGGTGGCGGTGATCCTGGCGATCACCGTGGCCCTGAGCCTGGCGCGGCCGGCGCGACCGGCGGCCGGGCACTGAGGCCGGGCACCGGAGCGGGCGCGGCCCTGCCGGCGCCCGCCCACCGGCGCACGCCCTTGCATCCGCGCAAACAGCCGCCACTTCCGAGCGATGTACCTGCCCTCGCCCGACGATCCGCTCGACCCCGAGGCCCAGCGCGCCGCCGACAAGCGACGCTTGGCTTCGGCCGCCAAGGGCAGCGTGGTGTTCGTGCTGGCGCTGGTGATCGTGTTCGGCCTGCAAGGGCTGGGCGACTACCGCGCGTTCGCGGTCGAGCCGCGCGTGCTGGCCGGGCTGCCGGGGCTGTTCACCGCGCCGCTGCTGCACGGCTCGCCCGAGCACCTGGTGGCGAACGCGACCGCGCTGCTGCTGCTGGGCACGCTGGCGCTGGCGGTGTATCCACGCGCCACACTGCGCGCGCTGCCGCTGATGTGGCTGGGCTCGGGCCTGGGCGCGTGGCTGCTGGGCGATGCCGGCTCTTTCCACCTCGGCGCCAGCGGCGTGACCCACGGGCTGATGTTCCTGGTGTTCGTGCTCGGCCTGCTGCGGCGCGACCGCCCGTCGATCGCCGCGGGCATGATCGCGTTCCTGTTCTACGGCGGCATGTTGCTGACGATCCTGCCGCAGGAGCCCGGCGTGTCCTGGCAGTCGCACCTGGGCGGCGCGCTCGGCGGGGTGCTGGCCGCGTGGCTGTTCCGGCGCAGCGATCCGCAGCCGCCGCGGCGGCGCTACAGCTGGGAGATCGAGGAAGAGGAGGCGCTGGCCCGCGAACACGCCGCCGACCTCGACGAGACGTTCGAGCCGCCGTCGCCGCGCGAGGTGCCGGTGCTCTGGCGCCGCGAGCCGGAGCCGCGCGGCACGGTGCTGGAATTCCCCCGGAGCCGCGGCGAGCGCGACGACCCGTAGGCCGTCGCCGCAGGCGCGTGCCATGCACGCGAAAACCGGCGCGTCGGCCACGCCGGGGATCACCGCCAACCGGAACGGAGCCCCGCGCGGCCTTCGCGGCCGTGGGCCGCTCCTACCGTGCACCCGTCGCGTTCGAGCCGCGTCCGAGCCGGACGCGAGTCGGCCCCGATCGCGCGGCTCAGGGGCTGTCGGGCATCGCCGCGAGCTTGCGGCCGATCACCGCGCAGTAGTGCAGCGGATTGCCCTCGATCGAGATGCGGTGGCGGTACCGCTCCAGGTGGTAGAGCTGCAGGAACTCGCCGGCGACCAGGCGCTTGATGAACAGCGCAAGTCCGCTCTCGTCGGACTGACCGAGGAAGGTCTCCTTGATGTTGAACGCGATCCAGCCGCCGTCGGCGATCAGGTTGAAGGCGCGGTGGAACGCCGCCACCGGGATGTCGTCGTAGCCGAGCGCGGCGATGGTGGTGAGGCAGTTGAAATCCCAGCCGCCGAGCTGCTCCATCAGCGCATCGTCGTGGCGGCTGAGGTCGCCGACGTAGTAGGCGTCGTAGATGCCGGGGCGGTCGCGCCACAGCGCATCCTTCGCGGCCACGGAGATGTCGGCGCCGACCAGGCGCGAGACGCCGTAGTGCGCCAGCTCCTCGCCCATCATCCCGTTGCCGGCGCCGAAGTCGAGCACGCGCTGGCGGTTGAGATCGTCGCCGGCGGCGGCCAGCACTTCGCGCATGCGCATGGCGAGGAAGCGCGGCGAATCGCACTTCAGCCGCTCGTAGAAGATCTGCTCGTACAGCCCGGGCAGGCTGTAGATCCGGTCGTAGTCGTGGAAGCGGACGTGCTCGGCGCGGCCGTCCTCGTGGTCGAGGACGAAGTAGACGTCGCTCTCGCGTTCGCGGCTGAAATCGAGCTGCGGCAGGCGGATGCGGTGGCGCGGGATCTTCGTCATGCGGGTTCCTCGTCTTCGATGTGCGGTGGCCGGATCAGCGCCGCGCCGCCAGGCGCAGCCCGCGCGGGGTCAGCGCGCGCTCGACCAGTTCGAACGCCCCCTGCGCGGCCAGCGCCAGCAGCGCCGCCGGCACCGCGCCCTCCAGGATCAGGCCGATGTCGTCCAGCCGGATGCCGGCGAGGATCGACTGGCCGTAGCCGCCTGCGCCGATCAGCGCGCCGAGCGTGGCGGTGCCGACGTTGATCACGGCGGCGGTCTTGATCCCCGCCAGGATGGTGCGCAGCGCCAGCGGCAGCTCGATCCGCCACAGCCGCGTCGTCGGCCGCAGGCCGATCGCGGCCGCGGTCTCGCGCAGGTCGCGCGGGATGCCGGTCAGCCCGGCGTGGGTGTTGCGAACGATGGGCAACAGACTGTACAGGAACAGTGCTGCGATCGCAGGCCACGCGCCGATGCCGAACAGCGGGATCATGAAGACGAACACCGCCAGCGAGGGCAGCGTCTGCAGCAGCCCGGTGAAGGTGAGCACCCCCTGGCCGAGGCGCGGCCGGCGCGCCGCCAGCACCCCGAGCGGCAGCGCCACCAGCAGCGCCAGGCCCAGCGAGATGCCCACCAGGGCGAGGTGCTCGCGGGTGCGCTGCCACAGCCGCGGCCAGCGCCCGGCCGCCTGCGGCGCGTCGATGCCGAGCCAGTCGGCGGCGACCGCAGACTCGGCTTCGCGGTCCAGCTTCACCCGCGCGTTGAGGCGCCGCATCGTCTCCGCATCCAGGCGCCCGGCCAGCCCCTCCAGCGCCGCGACCCATTCCGGGGCGCGTTCCGCCAGGTCCTCGCGATACAGGAACACCGCCTGGTACGACGGAAAATGGCCGCGCCCGTCCTCCAGCACGGCGATGTCGTAGTACGGGATCTCGGCATCGGTGCGGTACAGGTCGGTGACGTCGATCGCGCCGCTGGCCAGGCCGCGGTAGGCCAGGTCGTGGTCGAGCCCGTTGGCGTCCTGCGGCAGGCGGTAGGCGGCGCGCAGCCCCGGCCAGCCGTCGGCGCGCTGCATGAACTCGTTGCCGAAGCCGAAGCGCAGCGTGGGATGGTCGCGCAGGTCGGCGATGCCGCGGATCCCCAGTTCCTGCGCGTGCGCGGCACGCATGCCCAGCGCGTAGCTGTTGTCGAACCCGAGCGGCGCGGTCATGCGGATGCCGCGGCGGGCCAGCTCGGCGCGCAAGGCGTCGAGGTCGGCCCCGGGCATCCGCAGCAGCTCCTGCGCCAGGGTGCCGGTGTATTCCGGATAGGCGTCGATCTCTCCCCCCAGCAGCGCGCGCCACACGATGCGGGTGCCGCCGAGCTGGCGGCGATGCCGCACCGCAGTGCCGCTTTGCCGGCCCAGGCCGGCGGCGATCTCGCCGAGCACCACCGATTCGGTGAAGCTCTTCGAGCCGACCGCCACCCGTGCGCCCGAGGCATCGGGCTGCTGCGCCCATCCGGTGGCGGCGATGCAGCACAACAGCAGCAGCGCGAGCAGGCGCCGGGTCATGGCGCCTCCAGGCTGCGCTGGGCGGTCATGAACGCACGCACGAACGGCTCGGCCGGCGCCTGCAGCAGCGCCCGCGCCGGCCCCTGCTGGATCACCCGGCCGCCGCGCAGCAGCACCAGGGTGTCGGCCAGGTACGCCGCCTCGGCGACGTCGTGGGTCACCAGCACCACGGTCTTGCCCAGCGCGGCGAACAGCTCGCGCATCTGCGCCTGCAGCTCATGGCGGACGATCGGATCGAGCGCGCCCAGCGGCTCGTCCAGCAGCAGCACCTCGGGATCGAGCATCAGCGCGCGGATCAGGCCGACGCGCTGGCGCTGGCCGCCGGACAGCTCCGCCGGGTAGCGCCGCAATGCGTCGCCGGGCAGCTGGCAGAGTTCGGCCAGTTCGCGCACGCGCGCGTCGATGCGCGCGCCGGTCCAGCCGAGCGTGCGCGCCAGCAATGCCGCGTTGCCGGCGGCGGTCAGATGCGGGAACAGCCCGCCCTCCTGGATCACGTAGCCGATCCGCCGCCGCTGCTCGAGCAGGCGCGCGCGCTGCAGCGGCTCGCCGCGGAACAGCACGGTGCCCGCATCCGGCCATTCCAGGCCGATCAGCATGCGCAGCACGGTGGACTTGCCGGCGCCGCTGGGCCCGATCAGCGCGGTGCTGCGGCCGGCCGCGATGCGCAGGTCGACGTCCTCGAGCGCGACGCTGCTGCCGTAGCGCCGGCTGACATGGCGGAGCTCGAACATCCCGCCACCTTAACGCAGCCGCGTGCGCGGCCCGGAGCCGGCGACGCCACCGCCTCTGCGCTCGGCGGCAGTTCACCGGCCCCGGCCCGGCGCGGCGCGGCGCGGGGGCAAGGGAGGCAAAGGGCGCTGGATCGGGAGACGGTGGAGTGCGGCGCACTGGATTAGAATCGGTCGATGCGCGCTTTCGCCGCCATCGCTGCATGCATCCTGCTGCTCGGCGCCGGCGCGGCGCGGGGAGGGACGATGGAGGAACGCGTGGAACGGATCGACCGGCTGATGCACGACTACGGCGGCGCCGTCCCCGGTGCCGCGGTGCTGGTCCTCCACGATGGCGAAGCGGTGGTCCGCCGCGGCTACGGCGTGGCCGATCTGGAGACCGGCGCGCCGGTCGCGCCGGCCACCAACTTTCGCCTGGCGTCGCTGACCAAGCAGTTCACCGCCGCGGCGATCCTGCTGCTGGCCGAGGACGGCCGCCTGCGCCTGGACGATCCGGTGCGCCGCTGGCTGCCGACCCTGCCCGATGCCGCCGATCCGGTCACCCTGCACCACCTGCTCAGCCACACCTCGGGGCTGATCGACTACGAGGAGGCGATGCCGGAGCACCCCGCCGCGCAGCTGCGCGACGCCGACGTGCTGGCGCTGCTGGAGCAGCACGACAGGCTGTATTTCCCGCCCGGCACCCGCTACCGCTACAGCAACAGCGCCTATGCGCTGCTCGCGCTGGTGGTCGGCAAGGCCTCCGGACAGGATTTCGCCGCCTTCCTGCACGCGCGCATCTTCGCCCCGCTGGGGATGGACGGCACGGTGGCGTTCGAGGACGGGGTGTCCAGCGTGGCGCGGCGCGCCTACGGCCACAGCCTGGTCGACGGCGCCTGGCGCCGCACCGACCAGAGCCCGACCAGCGCGGTGCTCGGCGACGGCGGCATCTACAGCTCGATCGACGACCTGGCCAGGTGGGACGCGGCGCTGTACGACGAGCGCCTGCTGTCCGGCGCTTCGCGCGCGCTCGCGTTCGCCGCGCAGACCGACGGCGACACCGGCGAGGACGACGTCGACGCCTACGGCTACGGCTGGCGCCTGGCGGGCGACATGCTGTGGCACTCCGGTGAGACCATCGGCTTCCGCAACGTCATCCTGCGCCATCCGCGCCAGCGCCTCACCGTGATCGTGCTGAGCAACCGCAACCACCCCGAGCCCTACCGGACCGCGCGCGCGATCGCGGACCTGTGGCTCGCGCCCGGAACCGATTGAGCATGTCCCGAACGCTGCGCATCGTTCTCGCCCTGGTCGCGCTGGCCGCGGTCTGCCTCGCCCTGTGGCGCTGCACGCGGCCCGATGGGGCGCCCGCCGGCCCTGATGCCGGCGCGCCGATGGCCGACGCGGTGGCGCAGTCGTCCGACCCCGCCGCGCAGCGCATCGAGGCCGACCTGCGGCGGCTGGCGGACGATGCCATGGAAGGCCGCGAGACCGGCAGCCGCGGCTACGAACTGGCCGCCTCCTACGTGGCGGCGCGGTTCGCCGACGCGGGGCTGGCGCCGGCCGGCGAGGACGGCGGCTACTACCAGCGCGTGCCGCTGCTCAAGGCCACGGTGGAGCAGGAGGGCGCGCGGCTGGCGGTGGAGCGCGGCGGCCGCACCATCGAGCTGCGCTTCGGCGAGCACTTCCTGCCATGGGCCAACTTCAACGCGCCGGCGCATGCGCTGGCGGCGCCGGCGGTCTTCGTCGGCCACGCCATCCACGCACCCGAGGTCGGCCACGACGACTTCGAGGGCCTGGAGCTGCGCGGCCGCATCGCCGTGGTGCTGCCCGGCACCCCGGAGACGTTCGCGCCGCACCTGCGCGCCTACCACTCGGCGCAGCGCGAGAAGCTGCACGCGCTGGCAGCGCGGGGCGCGGCCGGCGTGGTGTTCGTTTCCACCCCGCAATCCGAGGCGCGGCTGCCCTGGGCGCGGGTGCGCGCCGGCTGGGACAAGCCGGCGATGCGCCTGCGCCGCGAAGACGGCGCCGTGATCGACGGGTTCCCGCAGCTGCAGGCGATCGCGGCGGTGGGCGTGGCCGCCGCCGACTTCATCTTCGCCGACCAGGCGCGCAGCGCCGCCGAGCTGTTCGACGCGGCCCGCGCCGGCACCCTGCGCGGCTTCGAACTGCCCGGGGTGCTGCACCTGGCCGGCCGCACCCGCCACGAGGCGATCGAGTCGCGCAACGTGGTGGCCAGGCTGCCCGGCAGCGATCCTGAACTCGCCGCCGAACACGTGGTGCACACCGCGCACCTCGACCATGTCGGGTTCGGACCGGCCGATGCCGAGGGCGACACCATCAACAACGGCGCCCTGGACAATGCGCTGGGCGTGTCGATCATGCTCGAGGCCGCGCGCACCCTGGTGGCCGCCGAATCCGCGCCGCGCCGCAGCCAGCTGTTCGTCGCCCTCACCGGCGAGGAGCAGGGCCTGCTCGGCGCGCAGTGGTTCGTGACCCACCCCACGGTCCCACGGGCCGGTCTGGTGGCCAACATCAATCTCGACATGCCGGTGCTGATGGCGCCGAGCACCGACGTGGTGGCGATCGGCAGCGAGCATTCGTCGCTGGGCGCGGCGGTCGAGACCGCGGCGGCCGACCTGGGCGTGGAACTGTCGCCGGACGCGTTCCCGGAGGAAGTGGTGTTCGTGCGCAGCGACCACTACGCCTTCGTGCGCGCCGGGATCCCCGCGCTCTATCTCGACGGCGGCACCACCTCGGCCGACGGCGAGCGCGACCCCAAGCTCGCCCTCGCCTACTTCCTGCGCAACTGCTACCACCAGCCCTGCGACGACGCCAGCCAGCCGATCCAGTACGACGACGCGGCGCGGCTGGCGCGGCTGAGCGCGGGCCTGGCCACGGTGGTCGGCAACGACCCGGAGCGCCCGCGCTGGAACGCGGGCGACTTCTTCGGCGAACGCTTCGGCGGCGCGGCGGCGCCGGAGTAGGCCGGCCGTCGACCCGGGGCGCGGCGGCGGCCGCGGGACCGGCGGGACGGGGATCGGTCGCGGCGTGTCTGCCGGCGGGCGCGGGCATCGCGACAGCCGTCGCCTCCCACAGCGGTGCGTGCGGGCCGCCCCGCACAGGCCCGGCCCCACCATCGTTCAGCCCGGGATCAAGGTGGCGGCCGCTATGCTGGCCGGCCGCTTCCGCCGAGCCCGTCGTCGATGTCCGTCGCCCGCCGCCCCCTGCTGCGCCCGATCTGGCTGCTGGCGCTGGCCGCGCTGCTGGCCGCCTGCGGCGGCCGCGATGCCCGTCCCACCCCGCCACCCGCCCCCGCAGCACCCGCGGTGCCGTCACCCGCACCACCGCCGCCGCGGATCGGGCTGGCGCTGGGCGGCGGCGCCGCCAAGGGGTTCGCCCACATCGGCGTGATCAAGATGCTCGAGGCCAATGGCATCGAGCCGGCGGTGGTGGCCGGCACCAGCGCCGGCAGCGTGGTCGGTGCGCTGTACGCCGGCGGCATGGATCCGTTCGCGCTGCAGGAGCATGCGGTGGCGCTGGACGAGGCGAGCATCCGCGACGTGCGCCTGTTCTCCGGCGGGCTGATCCAGGGCCGCAAGCTGCAGGATCACGTCAACGCCCAGCTCGGCGCGCGCCCGATCGAGCGGCTGCAGCGGCCGTTCGCGGCGGTGGCCACGCGCCTGGACAGCGGCGCGCGGGTGGTGTTCACCCGCGGCAACACCGGCCAGGCGGTGCGCGCATCGAGCAGCGTGCCCGGGGTGTTCGAACCGGCGGTGATCGGCGGCCACAGCTATGTCGACGGCGGCATCGTCAGCCCGGTGCCGGTGGACGCCGCGCGCCAGCTCGGCGCCGACCTGGTGATCGCCGTGGACATCTCCAACAAGGCCACCGGCAGCGCGCCGCAGGACATGCTCGGGATCGTCAACCAGTCGATCGCGATCATGGGCCAGCGCCTGGGCGCCGAGGAGCTGGCCCGCGCCGACGTGGTGATCCGCCCCGAGGTCAACGACATCGGCCCGGCCGACTTCACCCGGCGCAGCGCCGCGATCCTGCAGGGCGAACGCGCCGCGCTGGCGGCGCTGCCGCGGATCCGCGCCCGGATCGCGGAGTTCGAGCGGCAGCGCGCCGCTGCGCTGGCGCCGCGGCCGGCGCCACGACCTGACGCGCCCGAGGACGCCGCCTGCGAGCGCGGCTGGCTGCAGGCGCTAAACCCGTTCCGCGACGGCGACGGATGCGAACCGGACTCGGGCGCAACGCCTCGGCTCTAGTGCGGCGACCCGGGGAGGCGCGGCACACGGCCGCGCCGGTACCCGACCACCGTGTCGTGTCGGCGGTCAGCCTGCGAGGAACGCCAGCGGCGGCCTGGCCACCATCAGCCAGAACACGATCAGAAAGGAGAACAGCGCCGGGACGCCAAGCGCGGCCCAGATGCCGAGCGTGGCGTCGTAGCGGCGCGGCAGCGGCACCCCGCGCGCGGCGGCCTCGGCCGCGATATCGCGCAGCCGCATCTGCAGCCACACAACCGGCAGCCAGCACAGCGCGGCGATCAGGAACAGCACGATCGACCAGTACAGCCAAGGCGTGGTGAGCGGGATGCCCATGCGCCGCGCCAGGTACAGCCCGCTCAGGGGCTGGAACACGATGGTGGTGGCGGTGAACAGCCAGTCGGCGATCACCACGTAGCGGGCCACCACCGCCACCACGCGGGCATCGCGCGTGCGGCTGATGAAGAACAGGTAGAACGCGGTGCCGACGCCGGTGCCGAACAGGAACGTCGACGACAGCACGTGCAGGTACTTGACGATCAGGTAGTCCATCGCGGGCGGTCCAGTTCGTGCAGCGCGACCAGCACCGCCAGCAGCGGCAGATTCTTCAGCACCGGCCCGTACGGGTGCGCCCAGTATTCGGGCAGGAACACGCTGATGATCAGGGTGTAGCCGGCGACCAGCGCGATCTGCGCCCGGTAGGCCCAGGTCCGCCAGCGCGGGACGAACAGCGCGATCCCCAGCAGCAGATCGAGTGCGGCCGCGCCATGGAGCGCCGCCTGCGCCGCGCTGCCGGTCAGACCGGTCCGCGCCAGCAGCGCCAGGCTCTCGGCGACGGGAAACACGAACGCGGACACCAGCGCGGTACCGATCCACATCGCCGCCATCGCGTAGCGCAGCAGCGGCACCAGCCACTGCAGCCTCGCGCCGGCGCCGAGCCGCAGCTGCGCGGCCGGGTCGAAGAACCGCGCTGGCGGCCTGGGCGGCCGCCCCAGCAGCCGCGTGACCGGCGCCGCGTCGGCCACGCTGCCGGCCTCCAGCATCTGCAGCGAATCCGGGGTCACCAGGCTGCCGGGCAGGCGCGCCGCCAGAGCGGCGCCGAGGCGCGCGAGCGCCGCGGGCACCGGCAGGAAGCCGCGCGCAAGGCCCAGGCCGCGCTTGAACTCCAACAGGTAGTCGCGCAGGGTCAGCGCCTGCGGGCCGACCGCGTCGACCACCGGCGGCGGCGAGGGCATCTCCAGCACACGCAGCACCAGCGCGGCCAGGTCGTCCAGGTGCAGCGGCTGGACGGGCTGCCGCCCGCCGCCAGGCAGCGGGGTGAGCGGCAGCGCCGCCAGCCGCGCGAACCAGCGGGTGCTGGCGCCGGCAGGCGCGAACACCAGCGAGGGCCGCACCACGACCGCCTCGACCGGCAGCGCCGCCAGGGCGGCATCGGCGCGGCCCTTCGACGCCAGGTACCCGGTGGCGGCGGCCGGGTCGGCGCCGAGCGCCGAGATCTGCACGATGCGCCCGACCCCCGCGGCTGCCGCGGCCGCGAACAGCGCCGCCGGCCCCTTCACATGGAGCGCGGCGAAGTGCTGGCTATGCTGCTCCCGGAAGATGCCGACCGCGTTGACCACCGCATCGACGCCCTGCAGCGCGCGGGTCCAGGTGTCGGGGTCCGGCGCGGCGTAGTCGATTTCCAGAGGTTCCAGCGCCGGCCAGCGCCGGCGGACCGCTTCCAGGCTTCTCGCACCGGGGATCACCGCATGACCCGCCAGCAGCAGGCGCTCCACCAGTTCGGCACCGATCAGGCCGGTGGCGCCGGTCACCAGGATGCGCATCGCCACACCTGGCTGCGCGCTTCGGGGTTGCCGGCGCGCGCGATGGTCTCCGGGTCGGTGGCGAGCATCCTGTCCACGCTCACCGTGTCCTGGCTGTGCAGCCGCGACGGCGGCGCGCCCGCGCGCGGCAGCAACGCCACCAGCCACTGGATCTGGGGCGAGCCGGCACGCTATCGCGATGCCCCCAGCCTGCGCCACACCGCCGCCGGATACGCGATCCATCACGCCAGCTCGGTGTTCTGGGCCTGCGGCTTCGAGGCGACGGCCGGCCGCCGCGGCAACGCGGCGCGGATTGCGGCCGGAGCCGCCGCGACCGCCGCGCTGGCCTACGTGGTGGACTACCACGTGGTGCCGAGGCGGCTGACGCCGGGATTCGAGCGGCACCTGAGCGCGGCCGGGATGGCCGCCACCTACGGTGCCTTCGCGATCGGTTTGTGCCTCGGCAACCGCGCATTCCGGCAGGACCTGCTCAGACTGGTGCGCGGCGCCGGGCGGCGAGCGCGGCACGCAGTTCCAGCAGCGCAGGCACCCCGCACAACAGCGCCGGCGGCACCAGCGCCAGCGCCCACACCGCCGCGCTGAGCGGCGGCTGGCGCAGCCGCAGGGCCCAGCCCGGCTCGGCCGCGGAGGACCAGCTGGCGGCGATCACCAGTCCGAGCCCGATCCACGGGGCCATGTCGAGCACGCTGTGCACGTGCTGCTCTAGCGGCCGGATCTCGCGGCGCCCGTACGCGCGCCGGGTGTCGATGTAGCCGACGACGGCATGCGCCAGCGCCAGCAGCCCCAGCAATGCCCACACGCCCCAGCCGCTCTCCAGCAGCAACAGGGCGAACACCCCGGTACCGATCAGGCCGAGCTGCAGCAGATGCATCGCCGACTCGCCGAGACCGGAGGTGTGCGGCAGGTCGGTGGCGCGATGGCAGAGGAAGTCCGCGGTGCCGGCCAGCAGCCATGCCAGGTACCCGGCCCACGCCAGCCAGAGCATCCCCGGGGTCACCGGTGGTCCGGATCCAGACGGGCCGGGTCGAACGGCTCGAGCGGCCTGCTGGCCGGGCCGTTGAGCACCGCGCCGCTCTGCGCATCGAAGCGCGAACCGTGGCAGGGGCAGTTCCAGGACTTCTCCGCCGCGCTCCAGCGCACCGCGCAGCCGAGGTGGGTGCAGCGCGCACTATGGCTGCACAGCTTGCCGTCGCCGTTGCGGTACACCGCCACCCGATGCATCCCGTGGCGGATCACCGCCCCTTCGCCAAGTCCCAGTTCGTCGAGCGCGTGGATGTCCCCGGCGCCCACCCAGTCGGCATATTGTGCGGCGACGTTCGCGTTCTCGCGCAACCATTCGCCGGCACCGCGGAACATCTTGCGCTTGGGGTCGTAGAGTTCCGACCAGGGACTGTCGCGCCCCAGGATCAGGTCGGTCAGCAGCAGCCCCGCGAGGGTGCCGTGGGTGATGCCGTTGCCGGAATCGCCGGTGGCGATGTAGACGTTGTCCTCGCCTCCCGGATCGCGGCCGATGAAGGCCAGGCCGTCGTTGGGCTCGATGACCTGGCCGGACCAGCCATGGCTGAAGCCGGTGACCGCGGGGAACATCTGCCGCGTCCACTCCTGCAGCCGCACGTAGGCGGTCGGATCCTCGTTCTGACCGGTCTTGTGGTCCGCACCGCCGACGATCAGCAGCGGAGCGCCGCCGTCGCGCGCATCCACCAGGCGCACATAGTGGTACGGATCGCCGTCGTCCCAGAACAGCGCATCGGGCACCGCTTCGGCCGGCAGGCTCGCGGCGACCACGTAGCTGCGGTAGGCGGCCTGCTTGGTGTGGATCGCGACCGCCTCGTGGAAGGGAACGTTGGTGGCGAGCACGATCGCCCCGGCATGCAGGGCCACCCCCTCGGCCAGATGCGCCACCGGCCGCTGGCCACCCTTCACTTCGACCGCCTCGGCGCGGAAGCAGCGCACCCCGGCGGCCTGCGCGGCCGCGACCAGCGCGCCCAGGTAGGCGTCGATGTCGATGCGGGCCTGGCCGGAGAAACGCAGCGCCGGGCGCATCGCCGGCACCCCGGGCACGCCGTCATCGAGCAGTTCCACGGCCAGTCCTGCATCGCGCGCGGCCTCGAGCTCGCGGCGGAGGCGGCTGTCGTTGCCGTCGTGCGGGAACAGGTATCCAGGCACGCGCCGGAATCCACAGCCGCCGTTTTCGGCCGCGAACCGCTCGACCCAGTCGATCGCCGCGGCGTGGCTGGCGGCGGCCTGGCGCGCGCCGTCGGCGCCGTGCCAGCGCGCCAGGTGGTAGAAGCGGTCGTCGAGCGCCGAGGCCAGGTGCGCGGTGCTGCGCAGGGTTTCGCCGGCGCCCGGGCCCTCGCGGTCGATCACCACCACCTCGCGGCCTTCCTGCGCCAGGCGCAGCGCCGTGGTCATCCCGGCCACGCCGGCACCGATCACCAGCACGTCCGGAACCTGCTCGGCAGGCATGTCGCCCGCGAGCCGGCGTTCGAAGGCAGGCAGCCGGTCCCAGACCGGAAGGGTGCGCGCATTGCCGGTGGTCATCGTCCCTCCTGGGGGAGTGCCGGGCCGTGCGCGCAACCGGGTGCCGGCGCCGCGGCCGTGGTGGGCGGCAGTATTCGGCGCGGATCGTGAGTGGTCGGTGATGCCGCGCGCTCTGGCGCCCGCGGAAGTCGGATGGAATCGACCGCGGCCATGCAGGCCAGCCGGCGCCAGGGCAGCTGCGCCGTCGAATCAGCGGTCGAAGCGATATGCTGTCGCCGCGGCCGACGGCCGCGCACCGAACTCGTCGCGCAGCCCGCGCAGGCGCGGATACGGCGCCAGCGGCAGCACCTCGCGAAACTCGAGGTGCTCGAGCAGGCAGTACAGCGTGACCTCGAGCGTGCCGAGCGCGCGGCCGGGCGGCTGCAGCGCCAGCGCTTGCGGGGCATTGGCCTCGAGCCAGGCCAGGCTGCCCAGCAGGCTGGTGCGCAACTTGGTCTGCCGCGCGGTCGGGCCGCCACCCGCCAGTCCGCCCATGATCAGCGCCACCTCGGTGGACATCGCCTGCAGCACCAGTTCCTGGGCGTTGGCCGCGAGCGGCCGGTCCAGGTCCTCGGGCCAGGCCACGGCCGGGCGCTGCGCCGAGCGCCGCCACAGCTCGCGACAGATATTGATCGCCCCGAACCAGGGCCCGTCCGGCGTGCGCAGCACCGGCAGGCGCAAGGCCGGGTTGCCGCCGAAGGCCGCGGCGTCGGTGGCCGTCAGGTCGGGGACCACCTCGAAGTCGTGTTCGACGCGCAGTTCGGCGGCGAAGATCCGCGTCACCCGGGTGAAGTGCGAACTGGATCGGCCGACGATGCCGATCGCGCCGGCCGGCGCCGTTGCGCGCGGCGACGCGCCCGAATCCCCCGAAGGCGCCGACGCCTGCCTCATGTCTTCGGCTCCGCCTTGATGATCGTGCCCTGCGCCACCGCTACCAGCCGTTCCTCGCCGCCGCCGGCGGCGAACACCTCGCAGCGGCACACCGCCTGGCGCTTGCCGGAGGAGAGCACCTCGGCGCGGGCGAGGAGGCGCTCGCCGAGCGCCGGGCGAAGATAGTTGATCTTGTACTCGGAGGTGACCGAATCGCCGAGCACCGAACCCCCGGCATAGGTCAACGCGTTGTCCGCCAGGTAGCCCACCACGCCGCCGTGGACGAATCCGTGCTGCTGCCTCAGCTCGTCGCGGACGCGCAGCGCGAGCACCGCCCTGCCCGGCTCGAACAGCTCCAGGGTGGTGCCGAGCAGCACGCTGAACGGCTGCTCGCGCAGCACCCGGCGGCCGAACTCGAACAGCGACGGGTTCATTCCAGATAGCGCTCCGGCACAGGCAGACCCTGCAGCCGGAAGAAGCTGAGCTGGTCGAAGTAGCCGCGCTGGAACACGATCTGGCCGCCCTGGACCCGGAAGAACCCGCAGCCGCGCAGCCCGGTGGGGTCGCGCCACTCCAGGATCGCCCAGTCGCCGTCCTCGAAGACCTGCTCGATGATGCAGGTCATGCGGGCGCGGCCGAACTCGGTCGCGAACATCGCCCGGATCGCCTCGCGCCCATGCAGCGGCTCCATCACCACCTGGTGGTTGACCGCGGCCACCGCGTAGAGCGCGGCGAGGCCGTCGATGTCGGCGCGATTGAAACGCGCCACCCACTCCTGGACCAGCTGCTTCGGCGACATCCGACCATCTCCGGCTCGTGGCGGGGCGCGTCGCGCCGCCGTCCGGCGCGCACGCTGCGGAGGATTATTGGTTGGGCGGCATGCCGCGTTCAAGCTGCGCGCGGATCGTTTCGGCGTAGCGCTCCAGCACGTCCCTGCCCGGCGTGGGCGGCGCGCGCGGATAGACCTGCAGGACGCCGTCGAGCTTGCGCGGATGCACGTGGATGTGCAGGGGTGGGGCCTGCCACCGGTGTCGGGTCGTCATCACCGTGCGACGGCGCACTGGCAAGCAGCATCGCATGCTGCGCGTGCCCAGTGCGGCCGGGCTACGGGAGCGGCACGCCGCCGTAGGCCTTGACCGTGCGCAGCACGAAACTGGAATTGACGTCGGCCACGCCGCTGGCGTTGAGCAGGCGGTCGAGCAGGAAGCGGGAGAAGTGCTCGAGGTCCTGCACCATCACGTGCAGCAGATAGTCCATGTCGCCGGTCAGCGCGTGGCAGGCGACCACTTCGTCCCAGCTGTGCACCGCGGCGGTAAATCGTTCGACGTGGTCGGCGTCGTGCTTCTCCAGCTGCACGCGCACGAAGGCCTGCAGGCCCAGCCCCACCCGCTCCGGGTCGACCTGGGCGCGGTACCCGGCGATCACCCCGCCGCGCTCGAGCCGCTGCACCCGGCGCAGGCATGCGGAGGGCGAGAGGTGGACCCGGTCGGCCAGCTCGGCATTGGTGAGCCGGGCGCCGCGCTGCAGCTCGGCGAGCAGCAGCAGGTCGGTGCGGTCGAGGGCATGCACTGGCAATTTATGCGCCTGTTCACCTGATCAACGCAATGATATTGCGCCAAGGGCCGGATTTCACGCAACGACGCAACCCTGTTGCGCGCCCACGGCGCTACAGTCGAGGGCCGAGAGCAGCCCGGAGGACAGCGCCATGAACAGCCAGCCGCGTCGGGTGGAGAACCTGCAGACCGACAAGGGCAAGGTGCCGGTCTACGCCACCGGCATCGTCGAGCAGCCCTGGGACGACTACAGCCCCGCCGACCACGACACCTGGTCGAAGCTCTACGCGCGCCAGCGCGAGATCCTGCCCGGCCGCGCCTGCGACGAGTTCCTGGCCGCGCAGGACGCGATGGGCATGACCCCGGACCGCATTCCCAGGTTTTCCGAGCTCAACCGGGTGCTGTCGGCGGCCACCGGCTGGACCCTGATGGGCGTGGAGGGGCTGCTGCCGGAACTGGACTTCTTCGACCACCTGGCCAACCGCCGCTTCCCGGTGACCTGGTGGATCCGCCGGCCCGACCAGATCGACTACATCGAGGAGCCGGACCTGTTCCACGACCTGTTCGGGCATGTGCCGCTGCTGATGAACCCGATGTTCGCCGACTACATGCAGGCCTACGGCAAGGGCGGGGTGAAGGCGCACGGCATCGGCGCCGATGCGCTGCAGCACCTGACCCGGCTGTACTGGTACACGGTGGAGTTCGGGCTGATCCGGCAGGCCGACGGGCTGCGCATCTTCGGCGCCGGCATCGTCTCCTCCAAGGGCGAATCGATCTACGCGCTGGAGTCGGCGGCGCCCAACCGCATCGGCTTCGACCTCGAGCGGGTCATGCGCACCCGCTACCGCATCGACAGCTATCAGAAGACCTATTTCGTGATCGACGGGTTCGAGCAGCTGATGCGCGCCACCGAGCCGGACTTCGGCCCGATCTACGCGCGCCTGGCCGGGCAGGAGTCGCTGCCGGCCGGCAAGGTGCTGGACAGCGACCACGTCTATCAGCGCGGCACCGGCGAGGGCTGGCCGACCGACGCGGATGTCTGAAGCGCCCGGACAGCCGGCGCGGGGCGCGGCCCCGGGCCGGCGCACAGCGCTGGCCGCGGCGGCCTGGTTCGCGGTGCTGCTGCTGGTAGCCGCGCTGGCGTTCTACGGCCTGTGCGCCGGCTACTACGTGGCCGCCTGCCACGATCCCTCGGGTGCATTCGGCATGGCGCTGCTGCTGCTGGTGGTGCTGCCGCTGCTGGGCTGGCCGGTGACGCTGGCGCTGCTGGCGGCGCTGGGCGGCGCGGCGGTGGCGCTGGCGCGGCGGCGTGGCGCGGTCGCGCTGCGCCAGGCGGCGATCGCGGCGGTGGCGGCCGGGCCGGGGTGCTTCGGGCTGGCGTGGCTGCTGGCCGGCGCGCTCGACGTGCGCGAGCGCTGCTCGTTCGGATTCTGAAAGGAGGACGGGCAATCGCCGCGCCGCGGCTTTTTCTTGTGGCAGCGGCCCATGGCCGCGAAGGCCGCGGGTGGTTCCGGTCGGGTGGGCGGTGATCCCGCGCACGGCCGACCGCGCCGGTTTTCGCGTGCATGGCACGCTCTGCGCGTTCACCGGCGCCGCCCTTGATGGAATGGCGACGCCACCGCGTGCACACTGTGGCGCCCCCGTCCGATGCCCGATCGATGCTGAGCCTGTGCCTGGCCTGCGCGCTGTCGCCCGCCGGCGCCGCCGTGCTGGATCCCCCCGGCCGCGATGCGGCCACCGAAGCGCCGACGCTGGAGCGGGTGGTGGTGGAAGCGACGCGCCTGCGCGGCGTGCCCGCGTTCGAGACCCCGGCGTCGACCGCGACGATTTCCCTGCGCGGCGAATCGAGCGGCGCTGGCGGCGACGTCTCCGAGGCGCTGCGCGGGGTCCCGGGCCTGCTGGCGCGCGACCGGCAGAACCTGGCCCAGGACACCCAGCTGTCGATCCGCGGCTTCGGTGCCCGCTCCACCTTCGGCGTGCGCGGCGTGCGGCTGTACGCCGACGGGATTCCCGCATCGATGCCGGACGGGCAGGGCCAGCTGTCGCACTTCAGCCTGGCCGGCGGCGACCGCATCGAGGTGATCCGCGGGCCGTTCTCGGCGCTGCACGGCAATTCCTCCGGCGGCGTGGTGCAGATCTGGAGCGCCGAGGGCGCGCCCGGCGATCCCTGGCGCGCCCGCGTCGCCGCCGGCAGCGACGACACCTGGTCGGCGGCGGCGCAGCTGCTCGGTGCCGGCGCACGGGTCGACTACAACCTGGCACTCTCGCGCTACGACACCGGCGGCTGGCGCGACCACAGCGCGGCGCGGCGCGATACCGCCAATCTGCGGCTCGGTGTCGACCTCGGCGAGCGCCGGCGCCTGCAGCTGGTGCTCAACCGGGTCGACGTGCCCGAGGCGCGCGATCCGCTCGGCCTCAGCGCGCAGCAGGTGCGCGACGACCCGCGCCAGGCGGTCGCCAACGCGCACCTGTTCGACACCCGCAAGACGGTGCGCCAGGACCAGGCCGGCGCCACCTACGAGCACGGACTCGGCGAGGCGCACACGCTGCGGCTGATGGCCTACGGCGGCCGCCGCGAGGTCGTGCAGGTGCTGCCGATCCCGCCCGGGGCGCAGGCCAACCCGCTGAGCTCGGGCGGGGTGATCGACCTGGACAACCGCTACGACGGCCTGGACGCGCGCTGGTCCTGGCAGGGCGGGGCCGCGCGTCCACTGGAACTGACCGTCGGCGGCAACCTCGACCGCCAGCGCCAGCGCCGCCGCGGCTACGAGAACTTCGTCGGCGAGACCCTCGGGGTGCGCGGCGCACTGCGGCGCGACGAGCGCAACCGCGTCGACAACGCCGACCTCTACGCGCAGGCGTGGTGGCGTTTCGCCGAGCGCTGGTCGCTGCTGGCGGGCGTGCGCCGCAGCGAGGTGACCTTCGCATCCCGCGACCGCTACGTCACCGGCGCCAACCCCGACGACAGCGGCCGGGTACGGTTCTCGCACACCGCGCCGGTGGCAGGGCTGAGCTTCGCGCCGCGCGCCGACGTGCGCGTGTACCTGTCGGCCGGGCGCGGGTTCGAGACCCCGACCTTCAACGAGATGTCGTACCGCGCCGACGGCGGCGCCGGGCTGGCGTTCGGGTTGCGGCCGGCGGTCAGCGACAACCTCGAGCTTGGAATGAAATGGCGCGGCGCGGACGGGGCGACGCTGGAGGCGGCGCTGTTCCGTGCCGACACCGACGACGAGCTGGCGGTGGCGCGCAACGTCGCCGGCCGCAGCAGCTTCCGCAACGTCGGCAGCGCCCGGCGCCAGGGCATCGAAGCGGCGTGGGCGACGCCGCTCGGCGAGGCCTGGGATCTGCGGCTGGCCTGGTCCCGGCTGGACGCGACGTTCCGCGATGCCTACCTGATCTGCCAGGGCGTGGGCTGTACGGTGCCGGATGTCGAGGTGGCCGCCGGTGCACGCATCCCCGGGGTCCCGCAACAGCAGCTGTTCGCACGCCTGCAGTGGCGCGGCGCGGCCTGGAGCGCGGCATTCGAGGGCGAGGCGACCGGCGACGTGGTGGTGAACGATCTGGGCAGCGAAGCGGCCGCCGGGTACGGCCTGCTGCACCTGGAGGCGGCACGGCGCTGGGACGGCCGCCATGGCGGGCTGCGCCTGTTCGCGCGCATCGACAACCTGCTCGACCGCGACCACGTCGGCTCGGTGATCGTCAACGAGGGCAACGGCCGTTTCTACGAACCCGGCGCCGGCCGCACCTGGCTGCTGGGCGCGCAGTGGGACTGGGCGCGCTAAGGGCGCGCCGCGCGTGGCCGCGCCCGCGAAGGAGGGCGGTCCATCGCACCGGGCCGCTCAGATCCAGCCGTCGCTGCCCACGGCGCGCAGGTACGCGCGCAAATCGCGCTCCGGGGTCTCGGCGAAGGTTTCCCCGGTGTCGGCCGGATCGCCCATGCGGTCGGGCCGGAAGTTGCGGAAGTCCGCGCGCAGCCGGCACCAGGCGCCGAGCGTCCAGGCGCCGCCCCAGAACGCCAGGCACAGCGGCTCGACCTGGCGGCGGCTGGGGCGGCCGGCCTCGTCGCGGTAGTCGAACGCCAGCACCCGGCGCGATTCGATCGCCGCGTGGAGGCGGTCGATGATGCCCGTGGCCTCGACCCGGTCGGCGCGCGCCGGGGCGTAGATGCGGGTCCGCTGCGCGCGCGCCTGCAGCTGCGGCGGCAGCACCGCCTCGATCTTCAGCAGCGCCGAGCGCGCGCCGGCCGCGAGGCGGCTGCCGCCGAACGCGCGTACGAAACGGGTGCCCGCGACCAGCGCCTCGAGTTCGTCGGCATCGAACATCAGCGGCGGGATGTCCGAACCCTTGCGCAGCACGTAGCCGACCCCAGCCTCGCCTTCGATCGGCACGCCGGACAGCTGCAGGTCGGCGATGTCGCGGTACACGGTGCGCACCGAGACGCCGAGGGTCTCGGCCAGCGCCCGCGCCGGCAGCGCCGCACGGCGGCCGCGCAGGGCGTGGATGACGAGGAACAGCCGGTCGGCGCGGCGCATGCGCGCATCATCGCCCGCGGCCGCGCCGCCCGCCAGCCGGCGGCGCTCACCAGGGCGAGGCCGCGGTCGGTCGCAGGCGCATCGTTTCGCAGCCCCGCGGCGCGGGTCCACCGGCATCCGCATGCCAGACGGCGGCGGCCGCGCCCTCCGGCCACGCCGGTACCCGCGCGAACCAGGCGAACACGTGCTCGCCCTCGCGCACCGGCAGCGCCGGGAAGGTGTTGCGGGCATGCTCGCTCGCGAATCCGCCGAGCAGCACCGCGCCACGGTTTCGCCAGTACGGCCACGCCTGGGCGCGGAAACGCTCGGGCAGGGCGGCGTCGAACGGCGCGTCGAAATGGCAGATCACCCCGAGCACCCCGGCCGCCGCGCCGTCCGCCGGTCGCGCGCCCGCCGCCGGGTCCGGCGCCAGCACCGGCCGCAGCAGCAGCACGTCGTCCGAATCGATCATCGTGGCGTTGGCGGCGTCGCGGTGCCGCCGCCAGACCGGGCCGCCGTAGAACGCCTGCAGCGCGCGCCGGCGCGCCTGCATGTCCGCGAACCCGCGCAGCCAGACGAAACGCTCGGGCGCGTCGAGATCGGCGAAGCGGCCGAGCAGGCGCATCCCGCAGGCCTCCTGCGGCGCCGCGAGGCTGCCCTCGAACAGGCCGATCAGGGTGTCGCGCCTGCCCGGATGCAGCAGGTAGCGACGCAGTTCCACCACCGCCGGCAGGGACCCCGGAAGGCTCATGCCGCCTCCCGGGTGAAGTGCATGTGCCAGTTGGTTTCCCAGGTCACGCCGCCATCGGGCGACAGCGCCTGCTGCCAATGCGCGCTATCGGTGCCGATCTCGCTCCAGACGAAGCGCGCCAGCACCACCCGGCCCTGGTGCCGGTCGAGCCCGTGGAAGGTGCCCACGCCGTCGGCGAAGCCGCCGGTCACCGGCGCCTCCAGCTCGCCGGCGCGGTTGCTGGCCCAGTAGATGCTCCACTGCCGCGCCTGGGGATTGAACAGGCGCAGGGTCATGCCGAGCAGCCCGCCCTGCCAGGCGCTGCAGAATTCGTCGGTGTTGCCGAGCCCGCCCAGCACCGGCCGGCAGCTGGCCCGCGCCTCGAACTGGTCCCAGTCCCGGCAGCCGCACAGCCGCGCCCGCAGGCGCCGGTTGCCGACCCGCCAGCGGCCGTGGCTGAAGTCGAAGTCGTGGCGTCCGTCGTCCTGCTCGCTGGGTTCCTGCATGGCACTGTCTCCGTCGATGGGTGGTTCCCGGCGGGCCGCGGGGCGGACCGACGCGGGGGCGCGGAACCCGCCGCTCCGCCGGCCCCGCCGGGAAGGAGGGAGCTTGCGCGGGGGCTGCTGACACCGTGCTGTCAGCAGCGGCCTGCCGGAAGTCACTTTCTGGCCGCGGGCCGTTGCCCCCGGGCCGCCCCGGGCCGCAGCATGTGGCCATGCCCGCCGCGTTGCGCACCCTGCTGCATCCCTTGAACCTGGCCGCGGTGCTGACCTGGCTGGCGGTGGGGCTGGCGCTGCGCACCGAATCGGCCGACCTCAATCGCCCGCTGGTATGGAGCCTGCTGGCCGGGTTCCTGGCGGCCATGCTGATCAGCGACTACGTGCCGATGCAGCGGCGGCGCTGGCGCATCGCCCTGCACCTGGTCCAGGCCGGGACCGCACTGGCGGTGATCTGGCTGGCGCCCACCGGCGGTACCGCACCGGTGCTGCTGGTGATCCTGGTAGCGCAGCTGGCGATGGAGTATCCGGCGCGCACCACCGCGGCCGCCACCGTGCTGCTGAACCTGGCGATGCTGGCGCTGCTCGAGCACGGCGGCCACGATGCCGCCTGGCTGGTGGTGATGATCTACACCGGCTTCGAGAGCTTCGCGGCGATGACCGCGTACTACATGCGCCGCTCGGAGTACGCGCTGGAGTCGCTGTCGCGGGTCAACGGCGACCTGCTGGCGACCCGCGCGCTGCTGGCCAACAGCGCCCGCGACGGCGAGCGCGTACGGGTGGCCCGCGAACTGCACGACGTGGCCGGCCACAAGCTCACCGCGATGACGCTCAACCTGCGCGCGCTGACCAACGACCCGCAGCTGGCCGGCCGCGAGGAGCTGCGCATCGCCCTGCGCATGTCGCAGGAGCTGCTGGGCGACATCCGCGGCGTGGTGCAGTCGCTGCGCGACGCGCGCGGTCTCGACCTGGCGACCGCGCTGCATGCGCTGGCCGCGCCGCTGCCGCGGCCGAAGCTGAAGCTGGAGATCGACGGCGACGTGCAGATCGGCGACCCGGCGCTGGCCGAGACCGTGCTGCGGGTGGTGCAGGAGGCGCTGACCAACAGCGCCCGCCATGCCGATGCCGACACGGTCTGCGTGCGGCTGTCGATGCAGGACGGGATGCTGCGGATGCAGGTGGAGGACGACGGCCGCCTGCGCGGACCGCTGCGCGAGGGCAACGGCCTGGCCGGCATGCGCGAGCGCGTCGCCGCGCTCGGCGGTTCGCTGGCGTTCGGCGCCGGCCCGCGCGGCGCGCTGCGCATCGACGCGAGCCTGCCGGCGTGAGCGGCCTGCGCATCGCCCTGGCCGACGACCAGGCGCTGGTGCGCGCCGGCCTGCGGGCGTTGCTGGAACAGCAGGGAGTGACGATCGCGTTCGAGGCCGAATGCGGCGAGAGCCTCCTGCGCCGGCTCGAGGACCAGCCGGTCGACGTGATCCTCAGCGACATCCGCATGCCCGGGGTGAACGGCGTGGATGCGGTCACCGCGCTGCGCGCGCGCGGCGACCTCACCCCGGTGCTGCTGCTGACCACCTTCGACGAAGCCGACCTGCTGTTGCGCGCGCGCGACGCCGGCGCGCAGGGGTTCCTGCTCAAGGACGCCGCCCCGGAAGACCTGCGCGAGGCGATCGAGCGGCTCGCCGCCGGCGAGAGCCTGCTGCAGCCGGTCAGCACCGACCCGGTGCGCGCGCGCTACCGGTATCACGACGACAGCGCGCCGGTGGACACCTTCAGCGAGCGCGAGGTCTCGATCCTGCGGCTGCTGGCCGGGGGCTACTCCAACCGCGAGATCGCCCGCAGCCTGTTCCTGGCCGAGGGCACGGTGAAGAATTACGTCTCGGTGATCCTGGACAAGCTCGGCACCCGCGACCGCACCCGCGCGGTGCTCAAGGCGATCACCCTGCGGGTGATCTGAGCGGGGAATGCGCGCGCCGGCGGCCCCGTGAGAGGATGGCGGTTCCCGTAACGGCCCGCCGCGCATGTCCGACACCGCTCCCGCCCGTGACGACTTCATCCAGGTCACCCCGGGGGTGCTCGACGCCGCGACCTGCGCGACGATCGTCGCGCGGATCCGCGCCAGCCAGGCGCTGCGTCCCGGCGAGGTGGGCGGCGGAGTGTACCCGGAGCTCAAGCACAGCCGCGACCTGTCGCTGGCCGGGAACCGCGACTGGGCCGACGTGGAGCAGGCGCTCAACGTGGCGGTCTACGGCGGTCTGCTGACCTATCTGCGCCGTTGGCCGCAGGCGCTGATCGCGCCGCTGATGCTGCAGCAGCCCGGCGCCGGCGGGGCGCTGCGCCGGCTCGAGGCCGACGACGTCGCGGCGATGGACGACCGCCGGCTCGGCGAGCTGGCGCGCACCTGCCTGCGGCCGGGCGCGATCAACCTGCAGTGGTACCGGGCGGGCGAGGGCGGGTATCCGTACTGGCATTGCGAGCTTTACCCGCGCGATCCGCAGTGCGAGACCCTCCACCGTCACCTGCTGTGGACGGTCTATCTCAACGACGGTTTCGACGCGGGGGAGACCGAGTTCCTGTTCCAGCGGCGCAAGGTCGCGCCGCGCACCGGCGACCTGCTGCTGGCGCCGACCGCGTTCACCCACACCCACCGCGGCAACCGGCCGCAGGGCGGCGACAAGTTCATCGCCACCAGCTGGATCCTGTTCCAGCGCGCGGAGCGGATGTTCGGGCGATGAGCTCGCCGATGGCGATGCCGGGAACCGGCCACCCGATCCTGGACGATGCCGGCGTCGACCGGCTGTCGGAACTGCTCGAGCGCGACGCGGTGCCGTTCGGCGGGATGGGGCTGGAGATGCTGGACGGGTTCCTGTCGGCCCTGGCGGTCGCGCCGGAACAGTTGCCGCCCGAGCGCTGGGAGCCGGCGGTGTGGGGCGGCCGCCGCCCCGGCGGGCTCGACCCGGAGCGCGAGCGGGAACTCGACGCGCTGCTGGCCGCGCACCAGGCACTGGCCAGCCAGCGCGCACGTCACGGCGAGGCGCCGCTGCCGGACCGGCTGGGCCTGCTGCTGTGGCTGCCGGAGGATCCGGACGAGGAAGGCGACGACGGCCTCGACATCGGCGTCGACTGGGCCCTGGGGTTCTTCCGCGCGGTGGAGCTGGACGAGGCCGGCTGGGACGCGTGGCTGGAAGCGGAGAGCTGGATCGTCGATGCGCTCGCGCTGATCGACCGGCTGGTGATCACGCCGAACCTGCCGGCGGACGTGCGCGCCGGGCTGGCCGGCGTTCCCGGCTTCGAGATGCCGACCTACGCGGAGCGTCTGGAGATCGTGCTGGCGCTGCCGGGGATCCTCTCCGACCTGCACCATCACCGCATCCGGATGCTCACCCCGCGCGTGCCGCTGCAGCGCGCCGCGGTGCCGGAGCGCAACGCACCGTGCCCCTGCGGCAGCGGGCGCAAGTACAAGAAGTGCTGCGGCGGGTGAGCGCTCCGGCGACCGCGGCGGAGCGCCGGACGAAGGCGCTGCCGCGGCGGCGGATCAGGCGCCTTCGCGCGGCTGGTTGAGCACCAGCCAGTACAGCCCGACCTGCTTGACCGCCCAGACGAACTGCTCGAAGTCGACCGGCTTGCGGATGTAGCTGTTGACCCCGAGCGCATAGCTGGCCTCGACATCGAACGGCTCGTTGCTGGTGGTCAGCACCACCACCGGCAGCGCGCGGGTGCGGGCGTCGCCGCGGATCGCCTGCAGCACCTCGCGGCCGTCGACCTTGGGCAGGTTGAGATCGAGCAGCACGATCGACGGCAGGTCGTCGGGGTCGCGGCTGGCGTAGGCGCCGCGGGTGAACAGGAAATCCAGGGCCTCGGCACCGTCGCGCACCACGGTCAGGGTGTTGGCGATCTTGGCCTCGGCGAAGGCGATGCGGGTCAACTCGACGTCGTCGGGGTTGTCCTCGACCAGGAGGATTTCCTTTTGCTTCATGCTGGACTCCGCGGCGCCGGAAGCTCGACGTGGAACGCGCTGCCGGTGCCGGGCGTCGATTCCGCCCACAGGCGGCCATCGTGGCGTTCCGCGATGCACTGCACCACCGCCAGCCCGAGCCCGTGCCCGCCGCCCTGTTCCGGTCCGTGCAGGCGCTGGAAAGGTTCGAACATGCGGTCAGCATAGCGCATGTCGAAGCCGCTGCCGTGGTCGATCACCGAGACCAGGGTGCGCCCGTCGCGACGCTCGCCGCGCACCTCGATGCGCACCCGCTCGCGCCCGGCCGAGAACTTCCACGCGTTGTGCAGCAGCCGCTCGAACAGCTGCTTGAGCAGGCGCTCGTCGCCCCAGGCGGACAACTGCGGCTGCACGCCGATTTCGGCGGCGCGGCCGGGCTCGGCGTCCTGCAGCTCGGCGATGCTCCACTCGGCGAGCAGGCTGACGTCGACCTCTCCCTCGCGCAGCGGCGCCCGCGCCGCATGCGACAGCGCCAGCAGGCCTTCGATCAGCCCCTCCATGCGCGCGGCGGCCTCGCCGATGCGATCCAGATACTCGCGCCCGCGCGGATCCAGGCCGTCGGAGTGGCTCGCGCCGAGGATCTGGGCGTAGCCGGCGATCGCGCGCAGCGGCGCGCGCAGGTCGTGCGAAATGCCATGCGCCAGCACTTCCTGCTGCCGTCGCAGCAACTGCAGCGCGCGCTCGACCTCGGGCGGCCGGTGGGCGGCGTCGCCAGAGGGCGGTGCGGCGGCGGGGTCGGGGGGCATCGCGCGATCCGGACGGTACGCGCGCAGTCTAGCGAGACTGCGGGGTCGGTGGGATGTATCGCGGCTAAATCGCGCCGCTCAGAACAGCTGGCCCTGCGGCGAATGCGCGCGCGGCGCGACGAACAGGCCGTCGTCCAGCGGCGGCAGGCGGCCGAATCCCAGCCTGCGGTGGGCGCGGGCGAAGCGCGCGGCGATCAGCGCCGCGAACGGCCCCTCGCCGCGCATGCGCGTGCCGAAGCCGCTGTCGTAGTCGCGGCCGCCGCGCATCTGCCGGATCAGGCTCATCACGTGCGCGGCCCGCTCCGGGTAGTGCAGTTCCAGCCACTCGCGCCAGATCTGTTTGAGCTCGTGCGGCAGCCTCAGCATCACGTAGCCGGCGGCAGCGGCGCCGTGTTCGCGCGCCGCGGCCAGGATCGCCTCCAGCTCGCTGTCGGTGATCGCCGGCACCACCGGCGCCACCAGCACGCCCACCGGCACTCCGGCGGCGGCCAGTTCGCGCACGACCTTGAGCCGGGTGTGCGGCGCTGCCGCGCGCGGTTCCATCCGTGCCGAGAGCCGGTTGTCGAGGGTGGTGATCGAGAGGTGGACGGTGACCAGGCGCTGCGCCGCCATCGGCGCCAGCAGGTCGAGATCGCGCAGCACCAGCGCGCTCTTGGTCACCAGGCTGACCGGATGCCGGCATTCGGCCAGCACCTGCAGCAGTTCGCGGGTGATCAGGTGGCGGCGCTCGACCGGCTGGTAGGCATCGGTGTTGATGCCCAACGCGATCGGCGAGCAGCGGTAGGAAGGCCTGGCGAGCTCTGCGCGCAGGCGCTCGGCGGCGTTGGTCTTGGCGTAGAGCCGGGTTTCGAAGTCGAGCCCCGGCGAGAGGTCCAGATAGGCATGCGACGGCCGCGCGAAGCAGTACACGCAGCCGTGTTCGCAGCCGCGGTAAGGATTGACCGACTGGCTGAAACCGACGTCCGGCGAGTCGTTGCGGCTGACGATGCTGCGCGCGCGCTCCTCGGTGACGGTGGTGGCGGGGTGGCTGGCCTGCGCCGCCTCGACGATGCCTGCCAGGGTGTCCCAGCCATCGTCCTCGGCGGCCACCGCGCGGGTCTCGTAGCGGCCGGCCACGTAGGAGGCCGCGCCGCGGCCCCGGGTCGCGGCGCTCGCCGGCAGCCGCAGCTTGTCGTCTTCGCGCATCCGCCCAAGGGTACGCCGCCGCGGTCGCAGCCGCCGCGACGGCGGCCTGCCGAACGCGGCCGACGGCCCGCGGCGCCGCGGCGAAACGGCTGCCGTTCGCAGTGCCGGAGCGCGGATTGGCCGGACCGCGGCCGGGTCCGCGTTGTTGTTCGATACCAGTCGCCACACCCCCGGGTCTCCGGGGGCGAAGTACGGGGGAAATACGTGATGCTGGCCGAACCGAACCTTCGCCGGGCCCGTCCCGGCCGCGCCGGAGCCGTTCCGGCGCGATTCGCCGCGCTCCACGCCCGGGCCCGAAGCGCCCGTGTCGATGCCCAGCCCGGCCCGCGCTGATGGCGGCGGCGGGCGGCGCGTGACGGCGCCCGCCCGGAGGGCGGTTCGCCCGCCGGACATCGCCCCGTCATCCGCCCGGTCGATACTCCCGGTCGCCGGCGACCGGCGGCCTGCCCTGTGCCGCCCCCGGCGGCCCGCACGGGGGGCGTGAAGATGGCAGCCGTTCCCAATTTCAGTCCGCATTGCGTGATCTGGTTCGGGCACCCGTCGCAGCGCGAGCGGGACCTGCTCTCGGCGGCCGGGTGGCGCCTGCGCATCGCCGATCCGGCCCGCGACGTGCGGGTGGGGATGCGCGGCGAGGACCAGGTGGTCGGCCTGGTGGACCTGCGCTGCGGCGTGGCCGAAAGCCTGGAGGCGCTGGAGCGGCAGGTCAACGACCATGCCGACCTGCCGCTGCTGGCGCTCACCTCGGAGCGCACTCCCGACGACGACGCCGCGGTGCGGCGGATCCTCAGCGCCTGCGGGGAACGCCTGGTGGCGCCGCTCAACACCCGCCAGCTGGGCCAGGCGCTGGCGGCGTTCGACCAGACCGGGCTGGCGCCGGTGGAGGCCACCGGGCTGGTCGGCCAGAGCCCGCCGATGCTGGAGGTGCACGCCACCGTGCACCGCTACTCGCGGGTCGACCTGCCGGTGCTGATCACCGGCGAGACCGGCACCGGCAAGGAGCTGGCGGCGCGCGCCCTGCACGAGCGCTCCTCGCGCCACCGCGGTCCGTTCGTCGCCGTCAACTGCGGCGCGCTGCCGCCGAGCCTGGTCCACGCCGAGCTGTTCGGACACGAGCGCGGCGCCTTCACCGGCGCCAGCGCGCGCCGGATCGGCCTGTTCGAGTCCGCCGACAACGGCACCGTGTTCCTCGACGAGATCGGCGACCTGCCGATGGACGCGCAGACCAACCTGCTGCGGGTGCTGCAGGAAGGCACCCTGGAGCGGATCGGCAACAGCCGCTCGCTGCGCATCGACGTTCGGGTGCTGGCCGCGACTCACGTCGACCTGGAAAAGGCGGTGGCCGAGGGGCGGTTCCGCGAGGACCTGTACTACCGCCTCGACGTGCTGCGCCTGGCGATGCCGCCGCTGCGCGACCGCGGCGAGGACGTGGAGCTGCTGGCGCGGCGGTTCCTGGAGGAGTTCCGCGAACAGCACGCGGTGACGGCGCGCGGCTTCAGCGCCGCCGCCCGCCAGGCGCTGCGCGCGCACCGCTGGCCAGGCAACGTGCGCGAACTGCTCAACCGGGTGCGCCGCGCCGCGGTGATCGCCGAGCAGGCGCTGATCGGGCCGGCCGACCTGCACCTGGGCGACGGCCGCGCCGGCGGCGCCGGGCTCGACCAGAAGCGAGAACAGGCCGAGCGCGAGGCGGTGCTGGCGGTGTTGCGCGAGACCGGCTACAACGTCAGCGCCAGCGCGCGGCGACTGCGGGTCTCGCGGGTCACCGTCTACCGGCTCTGCCGCAAGCACAGCCTGGCCCTGTCGGAACTGCGTTGAAGCCGGCGCGGCGCGCCCGCCCTCACAGCATGTAGGGCACCTTGAAGGTCAGGTTGAAGTCCGGCGCGTCCGGGGTCAGGCCGATGCCGAGCAGCCCGACCACGGTGGTGTCGGCGTTGAGCGCGTGGGTCACGCCGAGATTGAAGGTCGCGGCGTTGGCGTCGCTGCCGATCACCTTGATCCAGTCGGCGTTCTCGTAGCGGGTGCGGGCGCGCGCGTTGAGCCGGTCGCTGAGCGAGATGCTCAGGCTGGTGCGCTCGTTGAAGGCGAAGGCGACGCCGGCGCCGAAGTAGAACGCGCGGCCCAGCTTCACCTCGCCCGGGTTGGTGGTGGCCGGGTTGTTGTCGAGGTCGTCGAACTCGCCGGCGAACGAATGCACGTAGCCGATGTTGCCGAACAGGATCGCCGGGTCGGTGGTCTTGACCGCCGACAGCCCCACGGTGGCCTGCCACACGCCGTTGCCGGTGGGCTGCTCCTCGGGCACCGCGAAGCGGATGAAGTCGTCCTCGTCGCGCTCGAGCACTTCCCACGGGATCCCGTACGGCTCGCGCCCGGTGGGTGCGGTGACGCCGAAGTTGAGCACGGTCTCGGGCAGGAAGCCGCGCTCGCCGAACAGCTTGTAGTTGGCGCTGGCCGACACGTCGCCCAGGCCGGTGCCGGTGGTCTGCTCCTGGGCGATCGAGGCCGCCGCACCGCCGGCGCCGCCCTTCTGGTACACGGTCTTGCGGGCGATGTAGGGCACGTCCAGGTTCAGGGTCAGCCGCGGGCTCAGCCCCCAGCGCGCGGCGAAGTTGTAGTTCAGCGTGTCCGACTCGACGTTCTCGATGGCGATGTTGCCCAGGAAGATCGCGTCCAGCGCCAGGAAGCCGTTGAGGGTGAGCTGCTTGCGATCGTAGCGGTTGTAGCTGACGCTGTTCTCCAGGATCAACCGCTGGTTGAACAGCGCCTGGTTCTGCTGCTTGACGTCGGCGACGCTGCGGCTTTCCTCCTCCTGCGCGCGCTGGGCGTCCTCGGCGCTGCTGGCGTAGCCCTCCTGCGGCGGCGGCGACGGGGACGGGGGCGCCGCGGCGTCCAGCTGGGCTGGGGTCGCAGGCGTCGGCGCCGGTGCGGGGGAGGGTGCCGCTGCCGGCCCGACGGCGACCGCCGTGTCCGCGGCCACGCCCTCGGGCGCGACCCGGCCGCTGACCCGCGCCTGCAGCGCCTGCATGCGCATGTCCAGTTCGCGCAGGCGCCGCACCTCCTGGGCGTAGCTGGCCTTGAGCGCGGCCAGCTCCTGCATCAGCTCGCCCATTTCCTTGTATTCGGCCGGGCTCGGCGTGGCCGGATCCTGGGCGGCGGCGGTGCCGCACAGTACCAGGGAGAGTGCGGTGGCCAGCAGTCGCGGCCGGGCGAGCGGGGTCCTTTTCAAGCGGAGCTCCTGGACGGTCATCGGGATGGGCCGGTCAGATGCCGCCGAGCCCGCGGGTGAGCGAGATCGCCTGGGCCACGCCCTGGTCGAGCGCGGCGCTGGCCGGCAGCGACTGCCGCACCAGTTCCATGTGCAGCTGGTTGCTGACCGCCTGGCCGTCGCCGGTCAGGGCGACGCTCTGGCCGAGGCTGCCGGGGCGGATCCACTGGCGGGCAATGCCGTGGCCGTCGACCTGCAGCAGCACCTGCGCGGCACTGCCGTCGAAGCCGGCGCTGGCGCTCATCCCGGCGCCGGTGGCGGACGCCTGCGCGCTGCCGACCTCGAGCCCGCCCGACGGCGCCTCGCCGTCGCGCACGGTCAGGGTGGTGAGGTTGCGTGCGGCGTTGCCGTCGCCGGCCACCTGCACGCCCTGGACCAGGCCGGAGACGTTGTCCAGGCCGGCGGTGTCGACGCTGCGCTGGCCCTGCGGCGCCGAGAGCGGCGCGTCGGCCGCGGTGATGCTGACGCTCGGCATGAAGCTCACGCTGGGCTTGCCCTTGCTGAAGTCGAAGCCGACGTTGAGCTGGCCCTGCAGGGTCTGCCCGGCCTGGGTCTGCCAGGTCGAGACCATCGACACGCCGAACCAGAGCACGGCGTCGTTGCCGACGGTATAGCGGCCGCGCATGGCGCCGAGCTCGGCATCGGGGATCTCGGTCAGGCCGCGGGGCGCGGGCCCTTGCGGCGTGCTCTGACCCCAGGCGGGGACCGCCGCCAGCCCGGCGAGCAGCACCGGCAGCAGTCGAAGTGTTCGGGTGATGTCCATCTTTCGCTCCTTCAGAACAGGTCCGCGTGCGTGAACCCGAAGTCGAGCAGTTCGGCGTCGGTGATCGGGCCCTGGCGCGCGTACAGCGTCTTCGCGCTGGGCCGGGCCACCGGCTGCAACAGCACCGTGTTCCGGTCGAAATCACTGGCGATAACGACGAACACGGCGCGGGACGGCCACGACTCGAGGAATTCGGGCATCGGGACGCTGCGGTTGCCGAGGATCGGATCGGCCACCTCGACCAGGTCGCCGTCGACCTGCTTGAGCACCACGAAGTGGCGGAAGCCGCGCACGTCCATCAGGATCAACGCGGGCACGCGCAGGCTGCGCAGCCGCTCCTCGTCGACCCGGTAGCCGCGCCCGCGCATGCCGAGCGATTCGACGTAGCGCTTGATGTCGAGCAGCGAGAACCCGCGCTCCTGGACCACGGCGGGATCGGCCACGCCCATCATGCCCTCGATCACGGTCGCCTCGTCCGCGTCGAGGCGGTAGGCATAGCGAAGGATGGTGGCGAGTGCGGCGGCGCCGCAGCTGTAGTCGGTGTGCTGGCGTACCAGGTGGCGGAAGCGCGCCTCGTGCATGCTTTCCACCGGCTTGGTGAACAGCGCGCCGTTGGGCAGCACGCCGGAGAAGCGCACCTCGGCGGCGCTGGCGCCGGCAACCGCCGCCGCCAGCCACAGGCATGCGCCGGCCACGATCTTGTGCAACATCCGGATCTCCTTCGGGAGGAAGGCCCCGCTCCGCGGGGGATGCGGAGCGGGGCTTCCAGAGAATCCCGGCTCAGGGGAGGGCCGGGAGTTCACCTCTTGCGACGGCGCCTACTGCTCGCCGCCACCACCGCCACCGCCGCCGCCGGTGGAGGGCTGGGCCACGGCCATGGACAGGCTGTTGGCCTGCAGGTTGCCGGTGCCGGCCGCCACGTTGACGCCGATGTTGCCGGAGGCGCCGCTGAAGGCGCTGCCCGACAGGCTGGCGGTGTTGGTCGCATCGACCACGATCCACTGGGTCGTGCTGACCGTGCCGCTCAGGCTGGCGACCAGGTCGCTGTAGGACAGCTCGACGAAGCCCAGCTCGCCTTCCTCGGAGCCCTGGTAGCTGCCGGCCTCGTCGGTGTCGAACGCCAGTCCGCCCACGCCCTGCCGGTACGGGTTCTGCACCGCGCCCTGGCTCTCGTTGTCGAAGTCGGCGTGGCCGATGTTGTCGCCGGCCGGGTGGTCCTGGCCTTCCCACATGTCGGCGTAGAAGTTGCTCTGCTGGTAGGCGTTGCCGCGGCCGGCGTAGCGGCCCTGCTCGCTGCCCTCGTAGGCGCCCACGCCCACGCCCAGCGACAGGCCCTCGACCGAGCCGCTGAGGGTGATGTCGACGCTGTCGGTCATCTGCTCGATGCGCCCGGAGTTGCTGACGGCGTTGCCGGTCGAGACCTGGTTGGAGCTGACGCTCGACTGCGCATACGCCGAGGTGGCGACCGATGCGGCCAGCGCGTTCTTCTGCTCGTTGTTGTTGCCCGAGGCGACGTTGGCGCCGATGTTGCCGGAGGCGTTGGCGAAGGCGTTGCCGCCGATGTCCGCGGCGTTGGTGACCCCCATGTTCATCGTCTGGTTGCCGGCGCCGTACTGGTTGACGAAGATCTCGGCGTCGGCGAGGCCGAAGGCGAAGCTGGCGTCGGCGGCCGACAGGGCGACGGCGTTGTCCTGGGCGTTGTTGTCGCCGGCGGCGACGTTGAACGCCAGGTTGCCCGAAGCCTCCGAGCCGACGTCGTCGCCGATCGAGGCGTCGTTGGTCAGCATGTCGTTCATGCCGGCGTTGCCGGTGATCGACTGGCGGTTGTCGACCACCGCGATCGCCGCGGAGTCGATCTCGATGTCGCCCGAGAGGGTCGGGTCGCCGGTGAAGGCGATGTCCGAGCTCAGCGAGAGTTCCTTGTCGAGCTGCACGTTGACCCCGTGCTCGTTGCGCTCGGAGCTGACGTTCTCGGTCCGCTCGATGTTCTCGTACTCTTCATTGGTGGTCAGGCTGTGCGACTCGGTCAGGCTCTGGTCGATGCGCTGGCGGGTGCGGCGGTCGAAGCTGTCGCTGTAGGACATCGCGACGTCGATGTCCTTGTCCACGTCCATGTTGAAGTTGGTGTTGCTGGTATTGGTACTGGTGTTGGTGTTCGTGTTGGTGTTGGTGGTGTAGTTGCGGGTGTCGTCGACGGTGATGTCGTGGTCGATCACCACGGTCTCGTTGTACTCGACGTCCTGCGCCTGGGCCGCACCGGCCGTTACCGCGGCGACCGCAATCGCGAGCGCCGTCCATTTCGTATTCGCTTTCATGATGTCCTCTGCTTTCTCTCTGGAGTGAAGTGCCGGTTCACGGAACGGTCTGCACGGACATCACGAAATGGTTGTCCGTGGCATTGCCCGACCCCGCGATCTGATTGAGCTGGAACACGCCCTCGAATCCCTGCAGCGCAGAGGCTTCCACGGCGACCTTCCGGTCCCCCGCATCCGCCTCCCCCTGGTTGGGTCGGTGTTCCAGCCCTGCTGACGCGAACAGCGGCGACGAGAGCTGCTCGTCGCTGGTTTCGCGTATGCCCTGTTGCGCCAGCGTCACGGCGATCGCGTTGAGTTCCGCGTTGCCGCTGCCGCTGGCCTGATTGATGGAAACCATCCCGTTCGCACCGTCGAACGCCTGGCCGCCGATCACCGCGGTGGCATCGCGCGGCGCGTTGGCGTCGTCGCCGAGGCTGCGCTGGCGCGCGTCGATACCGGCGCTGGCGCCGGTGCCGACCGCCATGCTGCGCAGGTTGGCCTGCTGATTGAGATCGCCGGCGGCCATGTTGACGGCGATCGCGCCGCTGGCGCCGGCGAGCGCGCGTTCGTCGATGCGGGTCTCGGCCAGCCAGTCGAGCATCGCCGCGTACTCATCGGCATGCTGTGCCCGCGCCCCACCGAAGGGTCCCGCCAGCAGCGCCGCGGCCACCACGAGCGCGCGCATGCTCACGGACCGCCGTTCCCGGCCGGCGCCTGCCCGAAGGGAAACTGCGACAGCGCGCGGTTGACCTGGTCGCCCACGCCGCGGGTGGCGCCGCCGATGGCGCCGAGCGGCGTGGAGAGCGCGCCGTTGATGCCGCCACCGGACAGGGTGCCACCGTCGCCGGTCGCCCGGCCCAGGCTGGCGCCCACCGCGGTACTGGTCATGCGCTCGACGGTGCCGGCGCCGTGGCGCCCGGCCAGGACCATGCTGTTGCCGGAATCCATCGCCGCGAAGTCGGCGTCGGACAGTTCGCCGGTCCCCAGCACCCCGTCGATCTGGGCGTTCGGGGTCGGGTCGACGATGGTCGCGATGCTCGGCGGCATCGGCCGGTAGGCGTGGCGCGTGTTGACGTCGCGCAGCAGCACGATCTCGCCGTGTTTCGGCTCGACGCCGGTACGCGCGCCGGCGGCCTGCGCCAGGCCGGGGGCGGCGCAGGCCAGCAGCAGCAGCGCGATGGTTCGGGTCGTGGTCATCGGGGGTCCCCAGCGAAGATTGCGAGGGAACCAACGCAGGGCCCGTGCCAACTCTAAAATTGCTTGTATTTCAATGTGTTGCGACGACCCTGCAGTGGCTACGGCCGGCCTGGGCGTTACGTCCGCTTGGCAGTCCGCGCGCACCGGCAGCGGCGCGCGTGGCGCGGCGCCGCGGTTTGCGGGGGAACGCCGGGTGTCTCGCGCCTGTTACACCCCCGCGGGTGACGGTTTACACGCACCGGCACAACACGATGGTTCCGCTGGCGCGAGCGCGGCGCTAGCCTAGGAGGCCGCTTCCGCGCCGACCGAACGCAGGCTCCACAGATGCCCGAACTGCTGCAGCGCGGCTGGGACGCGCTGGTTTCGACCCCCGGCCTGGCCGCGCTGCTGGTCGGCGTCTGGCTGCTGTACCTGGTCTGGCTGGGCGGCTGGATCGTGCTGCAGAAGCGCGAGCCGGTGGCCACGCTGAGCTGGCTGCTCGGTCTGGCGCTGCTGCCCTACGTCGGCTTCCTGATCTACCACGTATTCGGTCCGCAGCGGATCCGGCGCCAGCGCCTGCGTCGCGCCCACAGCCGCGCGCGCATTCCCCAGGACCAGGACGGGTTCTCGGCGCATGCCGATGCCGCGGAGCTCGCCAAGCTGGCGCGCGCGGCCTCGGGGCTCGCGCCGGCCTCGGCCACCGCTGTGCGCCTGCTGATCGACGGGGGAGGCACCTACGAGGCGCTGCTGGCGGACATCGCCCGCGCCCGCGACCACGTCCACCTGGAGTACTACATCTATCACCCCGACAGGTGCGGCGCGGCCTTGCGCGACGCCCTGGTCGAGCGCGCCCGCGCCGGGGTGAAGGTGCGGTTGCTGATCGATGCGATCGGCGGTTCCCGGGCCCGGCACTTCTTCGGCGCCCTGTCCGCCGCCGGAGGCGAGGTGGCCTGGTTCCACCCGACCCGCTTCGGCCGCTTCTGGCAGCGCCCGTGGCTCAATCTGAGGACCCATCGCAAGATCGTGGTGATCGACGGCCGCATCGGCTACACCGGCGGCATCAACATCAGCGAGGACCACGACGAGCGGCGCCGCGACGACGCGTTCCGCGACCTGCACGTGCGGATCGAGGGAGAAGCGGTGCGACGCTTGCAGAAGGTCTTCGTGGAGGACTGGATCTACGCCGGGGCCGACGATCGCTGCCTCGACGGGATCGCCGCGCAGACTCCGGAAGCGGATCGCGGCCCGGTCGCCGCCCAGGTGCTGACCTCGGGCCCCGATTCGCCGTGGGAGTCGATCCACCGGATCTACGTCAGCGCGATCCATGCGGCGCGCGAGCGGGTCTGGCTGGTGACCCCCTACTTCGTCCCCGGCGAGGCGGCGATGATGGCGCTGACCTCGGCCGCCCTGGCCGGGCTCGACGTGCGGCTGCTGCTGCCCAAGCGCAGCGACTCGCTGCTGGTCACGCTGGCTGCGCGCTCCTACTTCGACGCGCTGCTCGACGCCGGCGTCAAGGTCTACGAATACGGGCCACGGATGCTGCACACCAAGGCGCTGGTGATCGACGATTCGCTGGCATTGGTGGGCAGCGCCAATTTCGACCACCGCAGTTTCCGGCTCAACTTCGAGGTCTCGGTCCTGTTCGACGACGCCGCGCTGGCTTCGGAACTCGCCGCCCACGTCGAGGGCGAGCTGCGCCAGGCCGCGAGGGTGCGCCCTGCCGGCCGACGGCCGCTGCGCCAGCGCCTGCCGGAGGCCCTGGCGCGGTTGCTTTCGCCGCTGCTCTAGCCGGCCAGCGACGGGCGGCGTTTCCGGCCGCCCGGGCGGCTGCCAGCGCCCACGGCAGGCGCTAGACTGGCGGGGATTTCATGGACCGAAGGACCCCGCCATGCCCTGGCTGTTCCTGCTTCTGGCGATCGCCGCATTCGCCATCGCGATGTCGACCAAGTCGCTGGCGCTGGCGGTGGTATGCATTCTCGCCGCGCTGGTGCTGCTGGTGATCTGGGTGATGGGCCTGCTGGCCCAGCGCGTCGGTAGCCAGACCCGCGACGACTCGATGATGATCGATCCGCAGGAGTTGCGCCGCCTGCGCGAACAGGCGGAGGCCCGGCGCTCGGCCGAGGCGCCGGCCGCGCCCGGCGACGTGCCGCAGCGTTGACGCGCCCCCGTGGCGCCGGGCCGGGACCGGCGCATGCGATGACGGCGATGACGCGGCTTAGCGTCAACCTCAACAAGATCGCGCTGCTGCGCAACGCCCGCGGCGGTCGCGATCCGGACGTGCTGCAGGCGGCGCGCGCCTGCCTGGATGCCGGTGCCCACGGCATCACCGTGCACCCCCGGCCCGACGCCCGCCACGCCCGCGCCGACGACGTACTGGCGCTGGCGACGCTCTGCCGGGAGCGCGGCGTGGAGTTCAACCTGGAGGGCAACCCGTTCGCGCCGGCGCGGCCCGGCTACCCGGGCTTCGTGGCGCTGTGCCGCCAGGCCCGCCCCGACCAGGCCACCCTGGTCCCGGACGCGGACGGCCAGCTGACCTCCGATCACGGCTTCGACTTCGCGCGCGACGCTGCCGTGCTTCGGCAACCGGTCGCGGCGCTGCGCGCACTCGGCTGCCGCGTCAGCCTGTTCGCCGATGCCGGCGCGGATGTCGCGCAGGCCGCGGCGGTGGGTGCCGACCGGATCGAGCTCTACACCGGCCCCTTCGCCGAAGCCCACGCCCGCGGAGACGCGTCCGAGGCGCTGGAGCGCTGCGCCGCCACCGCGCGGCTGGCGCGCGAAGCCGGGCTGGGCGTCAACGCCGGGCACGACCTGAGCCAGCAGAATCTGGCGGCGTTCCTCGCCGCCGTTCCCGGCGTGCTGGAAGTCTCGATCGGCCACGCGCTGGTGGTCGAGGCCCTGTACGGCGGCCTGGTCCCGACGGTGCGCCGGTACCTGGAGCTGCTGTAGCGGCCCGGTCGAGCGGCGCGCTCAGGGTTGGCGGACGAACCCCACCCGGTGCATCCCGGCGTTGCGGGCGATCGCGAGAACCGAGGCCAGGGCCTGGTAGTCGCTGTCCGGATCGGCGGAGATCGCCAGCAGCGGCGGCTCGCCGGACTCGGCCGTGGCCGCCGCCTCGCGCATCTGCGCGGCGAGCGCCTGCGTGGTGGTGGCCGAACCATTCCAGTACAGCTGGCCGGCGCCATCGATCCGCAGCGCCTGCGGGCGGCTCGGCGCGGGCTCGGCGCGATGCGGGCCGGGCTGCGGCAGGTCCAGCGGGATGCGGTGGCTCGAGGCCGGCGAGGCGATCATGAAGATCACCAGCAGCACCAGCATGATGTCGGCGAGCGGGATGATGTTGATCTCGGCGACGGCGGGTTGCGCGGACACGGCGGAGTACGTCATCTGACACCTCGCAGGTCGGAACCACGCCTCGAGCCTACGCCCGGGCCGGCGCCCGACGCAAGCGGAGCGCTCAGGGCTTGGAGCGCCCCCTGGCGCAGGCCCCCCGCCCGCCAAAAAAAACGCCGCCCGGAGGCGGCGTCGAAGGTTGCGGTAAGCGTACGGGCCGGCGCGCTGCAGGGGCGACGGCCCGGGTGGTGCGGCTACTTCTTGACGAAGCCGATCTTCAGCATCTGCGCGTTCTTGGCGTGCGCCAGCACCTTGGCCAGCACCCCGTAGTCGGAGTCCTCGCTCGCGTCGATCTCCAGCGTCGGCTGGTTGGTCGGATCGCGCTGGACCTCGGCCTCCATCATGTTGCGCAGGGCGCTGATCGGGGTCGGGCTGTCGTTCCAGAACACCTGCCCGGCCGGGTCGATCCGCAGGCGGATCGGCTCGGGCGGCTCCACCGGATTGTCCGGCGGATTGATCGAGCGCTGCGGCAGGTCGATGTCGATCGGATACGACAGCTGCGGCGCCGTCACCATGAAGATGATCAGCAACACCAGCATCACGTCCGCGAGCGGAATGATGTTGATGTCGGCCATCGGGCCTTCGCCGGCATCGGAACTGAATGCCATCGTGGGTCTCCGTTAGTTCTGTTCGCGGGTCGCCACGAAGCCGACCTTGCGCATGCCCTGGGCCTGCGCGATGGTCACGACCTCGTTGACGATCCGGTACTTGGTGGTGGCGTCTCCGCGCACGTTGACCGGCGGCTGCGGCGTCTTCTGCGCCTCCACCGAGAGCGCGCTTTCCAGCAGCTCCCGGCTCACCGGCTGATCGTTGAGGTAGATCTGGCCGCTCTCGGTCACCGCGATGGTGATCGGGGGAGCCGGCGGGGCCTCTTCGGGACGTTCGTCCAGGTTGGCCTGCGGCAGCTCCACCTTGATCTTGTGCGCCATCAGCGGTGCCGTGACCATGAAGATGATCAGCAGCACCAGCATCACGTCGACCAGCGGCACGACGTTGATCGCCGCCATCGGCTTGCCGCCGCCCTCGTTGCTACTGAAAGCCATGTCGGACCTCCCTCAAGTCGATCCGGATCAGCGCTGAACCGGCGGTGCGACGTCGCCCACGCGCGAACCGGTGGCGAAGAAGTCGTGCAGGTCGTGCGCGAAGGTATCGAGCTTGTTGTTGGTGATGCGGTTGGTGCGGGTGAAGAAGTTGTAACCCAGCACCGCCGGGATCGCCACGCCCAGACCGATCGCGGTCATGATCAGCGCCTCGCCGACCGGACCGGCGACCGCGCCGATGTCGGCCTGGCCGCTGGCGCCGATGCGGATCAGGGCGCGATAGATGCCCCAGACCGTACCGAGCAGACCGACGAACGGGGCGGTCGAGCCCACCGTCGCCAGCAGGGTCAGGCCGGCCTCGAGCCGCAGCGACTCGCGGGTCACGCCCTGGCGCAGCGCGCGATCGACGAACTCGGAGCGGTTCAGCGACTCGACCAGGCGCGAGCCCTCGTGACGCTGGTGGTGGGCCGCGGCCTGGGCCGCGTCGAGCGCGACCTTGGAGAACGGCTCGCTGCGCGGCTGCTCTTCCATGTAGCGGATCGCATCCTGCGCGTTAGGAGTTTCCCAGAACGTGCTGATCACGCGGTCGGAGCTCGAACGCAGACGCGCGTTCTTGATGAAGTTGAAGATGATCCAGTAGATCGACATGGCCGACATGGCCAGGAGGGTGCACAGCACCAACCAGCCGACGATGTCGAGGTGCTGGATCATGTCCGCGAAGCCCATCTGCTGCAGCGCTGCGGCGCTGTCGGCGGCTCCGGAGACAGGGGCGTTGGTGGTTTCCTGCAGCATGACGCTTACCTTTGAGTGGTGAAGTTTGGAGTTATGGATGGATCGGTGACGCGAAACGGGTGGTGCGGGCGAAGCAACTCAGATGATGCGCCCGGCGCGGGTCAGCCGCCGAGGTTGAAGTCGACCGGAACGCGCACGCGACCGGCGGCCGGGCGGCCGTCGACCGTGGCGGGATTGAACCGCCAACGGCGCGCCGCCTGTACCGCGGCGCGATCGAGATCGCGGTTGCGGCTGGAGGTCTCGACCGAAACGTTGGTGACGTTGCCCTGGGCGTCGACGTCGACGATCAGCACCACGGTGCCCTGGATCCCGGCGCGCAGCGCGGACGGCGGGTACTTGGGCGGATTCATGTTCTTGGAGGAGATATCGACGCTGGCGCCGATGTCGGCGACCGGGGCCGGTGGCGCCGGCGGCGCCGGCGGCGGCGCCGGCGTATCGATCGGCGAGGGCTCGTCGAAGACCACCGGCGGCTCCTCCGGCGGCGGCGGCGTCGGGGTCGGCTGCGGCGGCACCAGTTCCTTGATCTCGCGCGGCTTGGGCGGCTCTGGCGGCGGCGGTGGCGGCGGCGGTGGCGGCGGCGGCGGCTCGATGATGACCACCTGGGTCACCTCCTCCGCTTCGGGGCCGGCGCTGGGAGGGTTGACCGGGGCCAGCAGCAGCAGCACGGCGGTCGCATGGAACGCGATCACCATGGTGAAGCCGGCGATGCGCGCCCAGTTGAGGCCTTCGTCTTCGTCGCTCTTGTCGATCGTCGGCAAGCGTTGCGTCATGCGGGGAACTCAAGTCTGTCCGGACGCCGGAGCGCCCCGGTCTAGTTGTTCGGAATCCTGTTGCCCTTCGCAGGGCAACGGGAATCCCCAAGTCTATACCAATCCTGACAGCGGTTACCAACTCCCCGGAAACGTTTTCCCGGGGCCGGCCGCCTAGCGGGAGAGGATCTGCGTCGCCTCCTGCGGGCGCGCCAGGCCCTTGTCCAGCGCCTGCTGCGCGGCCTCCTTGGCTTCGGCGTCGCGCCCCTCGCCCGCCAGCACCTTGGCCAGGTTGAGATAGGTCTCGCCATCCTCGTCCAGGGGCGCCGCCTTGCGATAGGCCTCGATCGCAGGCTCGGTCTGCTCGGAGAAGTAGTGGGCCTGGGCCAACGCGACGTAGGTCTGGTGGTTCTCCTCGAGCACGCCCTTCTGCAGGCCGTCGTTGATCACCTCGATCGCCTTCTGTTCGCCGCCTTCGGTGTTGAGGTGCAGCGCGAAGAGGTTGCGGTATTCGCGGTCCTCGGTCAGCTGGCCCTCGGCACGCAGCTTCTCCAGCACTTCGATCGCCTTGTCCATCTGCTCGGCCTGCATGTACATGCTGGCGAGATTGATCTGCGCGCGCTTGTCGCCGGGAGTCTTCGCGGCCATCTCCTCGCCCAGCGCCGTGGCTTCGGCAGTCTGGCCGGTCTCCGCATAGGAAGCCATCAGCGCCTGCACCCAGCCGCCGTTCGGGTTCTCGGACGCCTCGATCGCCGCCTTGAGAGCCGGAATCGCCTCGGCGTACCGCTCCGCCTGGTAGAGCAGCTGGCCCTTCAGCGCCAGGTCGTCTGCCTTGTCCGACTGGGTCTCCTGCAGGTAGCGGTCGAGCGTGGCCAGGCTGGCGTCGGTCTGTTCCTCCTGGGCCTGCAGCTGCGCCAGCATCAGCATCGACTGGAAGTGACCGTTGTTGTCGAGCGCGTCGAACTCGACCGCCTGCTGAAGGTAGGCGATGGCGGCGGCGCTGTCGTCCTCGCTGTAGGCGGCATTCGCGGCCAGCTGCGCGGCATAGGCCTTGTCGTAGTCGTTGGCGCGCTCCTCGGCGATGATCGCGTCGGCCAGCTCGCGGACCTCGGCGTACTGTTCCTTCTCGAACGCCTCGCCCAGCTTGTTCAGGCGCTGGCCCATCCGCTGCGAGGCGCCTTCGCTCGGAGCCTCGCGGGTCGCCTGCGGATACAGCGGCTCGGCCTTGGGCGTGGAGCGCCCGCGCCGCTGGCACTCCTCGGCGGCAGCGTCGACCTTGGGCTGCAGCGCCGCGGCCGCCGGAGCGGCGGTGCCGAGGGCGGTGGCCATCGCGAGCGCGAGCAGGGCGGGCGCGGGAATCATCGCTTTCATTGCTTCACCTTTCTGTCGTTGCTGGACCGGCGTCCGCCGGGTATCGGAATCGGTACGGCGACGATGCTTCGCCCGGCCCGCGCGGTCAACCGCAACGGGGAACCCGCCCCGCGGAGCGCGCCTGTTCGTAGGCCGGCATCAGGCTGGCGGCACGCGACTGGAGTTCGCCGATGCGGCTCTGCGGATCGGGGTGGGTGGACAGCCACTGCGGCGGGCGGCTGCCCCCGGCGGCGATCATGTTCTGCCACAGATTGACCGCCGCGCGCGGATCGAACCCCGCGCTGGCCATCAGCCGCTGGCCGACCACGTCGGCCTCGCTCTCCTGGGTGCGCGAACCGGGCAGCAGGAACCCGGCCTGGGCGGCGATGCTTCCGCCCTGCACCGCGGCATTGCCGACGCCTTCGCCGTAGCGCGAACCCAGCAGCGCGCCGACCACCTGCAGCGCGCCGCTGGCGCCGGCCTGGCGGGTGATGCGCTCGTCGTGGTGGCGCGAGATCACGTGGCCGATCTCGTGGGCGATCACCGCCGCCAGCTGGTCCTGGTTGCGGGCCACGCTGAAGATCCCGGTGTAGACGCCGACCTTGCCGCCCGGCAGGGCGAAGGCATTGGGATTGTCGTCGGCGAAGACCGCGGATTCCCAGCCGATCTGCCGGGACTGCGCCGGCAGCTGGGCGACGATGGCGTTGACCACGCAGCCGACGTAGGCGGTCTGGCGGCGATCGTTGCTCAGCTTCTGTTTGGCCTTCATTTCGGCGAAGGCCTGGCTGCCGAGCTGGTCGAGCTGCGCCTCCGGCACCGCGCCGACGTACTGGGTGCGCCCGGTCGGCGAGGTGGTCGTGGCGCAGGCCGCCAGCACGACGACGGCACCGAGCGCGAGCAGGAACGGTTTCATGGCGGGCTTCTGGGGAGGCAAGGGGGCCGTTGTAGACCGGCCCAGATTAAAAATTCGTCAAACGCCGGAGCACCGCGGGGCCCGGACGCAGGCGCACCGATGCTACGCGCCGAACATGGCACCGCAATGACCGCTTCGCTCAGACATCGAGATTGGCGACCTTCAGCGCATTGTCCTCGATGAAGCCGCGCCGCGGCTCCACCACGTCGCCCATCAGGGTGCTGAAGATCTGATCGGCGGCCACCGCATCCTCGATCCGGACCTGGAGCAGGCGCCGGGTTTCCGGATTGACCGTGGTTTCCCACAGCTGCTCGGGATTCATCTCGCCCAGACCCTTGAAGCGCTGGATCTGCCGGCCCTTCCTGGCCTCGTCGAGCAGCCACGCCTGGGCTTCGGCGAAGCTGGCCACCGCCTGGCTGCGGTTGCCGCGGGCGATGCGCGCGCCGCTGCGGATCAGCTCGTGCAGCAGCGCTGCGGCCTCGCGCAGGCTCCTCAGCTCACCGCCCTCGAACGCGGCCAGTGGCAGGACCTGCTGCTGCTCCAGGCCCATGTGGCGCCGGACCACCAGCAGGGTGGTCGGCGTGCCGCCGGCGTCGCGCTGCAGCTGCAGGGCGTAGCGCGGCCGCCCCAGCCCGCTGCGATTGAGCCTGGCTTCGAGCCCGTCGAGCACCTGCCGGGCCTGGGCGTCGTCGCCGAGGTGCGCGGCGTCCAGCGGAGCGGCATCGATCAGGCTCTCGAGCACCGCCGGATCGTAGCGGTGGGCGTTGCGGGCGATCGCCTCGCGCGCGCCGGCGTAGGCGAGCAGCAGCTTCTCCAGCTGCACCCCCTCGATCGCCGGTTCGCCCTCCGCCGGCACCAGCGCCGCGCCCTCGACCGCATTGCTGGCCAGGTAGGCGTCGAGGGCCGCGTCGTCCTTGAGGTACAGCTCGCTCTTGCCCTGCTTGATCTTGTAGAGCGGCGGCAGGCCGATATAGATGTGGCCGCGCTCGATCAGTTCCGGCATCTGCCGGTAGAAGAAGGTCAGCAGCAGGGTGCGGATGTGGCTGCCGTCGACGTCGGCATCGGTCATCAGGATGATGCGGTGGTAGCGCAGCTTGTCGGGGTTGTACTCGTCCTTGCCGATGCCGGTGCCCAGCGCGGTGATCAGGGTGCCGACCTCGGCCGAGGCCAGCATCCGGTCGAAGCGCGCGCGCTCGACGTTGAGGATCTTGCCCTTGAGCGGCAGGATCGCCTGGGTCTTGCGGTTGCGGCCCTGCTTGGCCGAGCCGCCGGCCGAATCGCCCTCGACGATGAACAGTTCCGAGAGCGCCGGATCCTTTTCCTGGCAGTCGGCGAGCTTGCCGGGCAGCCCGGCGATATCGAGCGCGCCCTTGCGCCGGGTCAGGTCGCGGGCCTTGCGCGCCGCCTCGCGGGCGCGCGCGGCATCGACGATCTTGCCGGCGATCGCGCGCGCCTCGGCGGGGTTCTCCTGGAGGAACTCCTCCAAACGTGCGGCGAACGTGCCCTCAACCACCGGTCTCACATCGGATGAGACGAGCTTTTCCTTGGTCTGCGAGGAGAAGCTCGGGTCCGGCACCTTGACCGACAGCACCGCGATCATGCCTTCGCGCATGTCGTCGCCGGAGAGGGTGATCTTGGCCTGGCGGGCGATGCCGTTCTGCTCGATGTAGGTGCTCAGGGTGCGGGTCAGCGCCGCGCGGAACCCCTGCAGGTGGGTGCCGCCGTCCTTCTGCGGGATGTTGTTGGTGAAGCAGAACATCGTTTCCTGGTAGGCGTCGGTCCACTGCAGCGCCACCTCGACGGTGATGCCGTTCTGCTCGCCCGAGACCGAGATGACGTTGGGGTGCAGCGGGGTCTTCAGTTGCGCCAGGTGCTCGACGAACGAACGGATGCCGCCCTCGTACTCGAACGTGTCGCGGCGCGGCTCGCCGCGGTCGTCGCCGCGCTCGTCGAGCAGGGTGATCCGCACCCCGGAATTGAGGAACGACAGCTCGCGCAGGCGGCGGGCGAGGATGTCGTAGTGGAACTCGGTGTCGGTGAAGATCTCGGCCGCCGGGCGGAACCGCAGCAGGGTGCCGCGCTTGTCCGAGGGGCCGAGGACCTTGAGCGGATACAGGGGCTCGCCCAGCGCGTACTCCTGGCGGTGATGTTGCCCGTCGCGCCAGACGTCCAGCCAGAGATGCTCGGACAGGGCGTTGACCACCGACACGCCGACGCCGTGGAGGCCGCCCGAAACCTTGTAGCTGTTGTCGTCGAACTTGCCGCCGGCATGCAGCACGGTGAGGATCACCTCGGCCGCCGACACGCCCTCCTCCCGGTGGATATCGACCGGAATGCCGCGGCCGTTGTCCGAGACCGAGACCGAGCCGTCGACGTGGATGGTCACCAGGATCTCGTCGGCATGGCCCGCCAGCGCCTCGTCGACGGCGTTGTCGACCACCTCGAACACCATGTGGTGCAGGCCGGTTCCGTCGTGCACGTCGCCGATGTACATGCCGGGCCGCTTGCGCACGGCCTCCAGGCCGCGCAGCACGGTGATCCTGGACGAATCGTAGGGGTTGCCGCCCGGCTGGGGCTGCTCTGGAGTCTGTTCGGTCATTCGCGTCTTCTGGGCTGGGCGGCCCCGGCCCCGCGGCGTACTCGCCGCCGGACACATTAACTATAGGGGCGCAACCGGTCGATTATAGCATCCGGGCGATGCGCCAACCGCGCCGCGGACCGGTCAGGCCGGCGCCACCCGCCCCTGTTCCACGTGGAACAGGTTGGCCTGGCCCAGCCCGGGCAGCTGGGTGTCCGGCCAGTCGGTGCCGCTCACGAACACCTGGGCGCCGCCCTCGCGCAGCGTCGCAAGCACCCGCTGGCGGTGCGTCCTGTCGAGCTCCGAGGCGAGGTCGTCGAGCACCATCACCGGCCATTCGCCGCGGCAGGCGGCGTAGTCGCGGGCCTGGGCGACCAGGCAGGCCAGGGCGGCCAGCTTGGTCTGTCCCCGCGACAGCGGCTCGCGGTTCGGGGCGCTACTGAAGCCGAGCCGCCAGTCGGCACGATGGGGTCCCACCGAGGTGTGCCCGAGCGCGCGGTCGCGGTCGCGCGCCAGCAGCAGCGCATCCTCCAGCGGAAGCTCGTCGCGGCGCCAACCTGGCTGCAGCTGCAGCGTCGCCGTACCGAGCATCGGCGCCAGCCCGGCGACGGCCTCCCGCAGTAGCGGTTCGAGCCGCTCGAGGTAGCGCTGCCGCGCGGCGGTCAGCGGCTCGCCCGCCAGCGCGAGTTCCCGGTCCCAGGCCTCGAGCTGGTCGGTCGGGGCAAGCGACTTCAGCAGGGCATTGCGCTGGCGCAGGGCACGTGCGTAGCGACGCCACACCGCGAGGAAATCCTGTTCCACGTGAAACAGACCCCAGTCGACGAAGCGCCGGCGCGGTTCGCCGCCTCCGGAAATCAGCGCGTGGCTGCCCGGCTCGAAGCTCACCACGGCCAGCGCGGCGCACAGATCCCCCAGCTGCGCCACCGCCTCGCCATCGAGGCGGCCGCTCCAGTCGCCGCCGGCATGGCGCAAGCCGGCACGGCGCGGCTGCCCGCACTGCCGCTCGATCCACTCCACGAACACTTCCAGCGCCGGGCAGCCGCTACGCACCAGCCCGTCGCGGACCCGGCCCCGGAAACTGCGCCCGTAGGCCATCAGATGCAGGGCCTCGAGCACGCTGGTCTTGCCGGCTCCGTTGTCGCCTATCAGGAAGTTGAGCCCCGGCCCCGGTTCGAGCTCGATGCTCTCGAGCCTGCGCAGATTGCGCACGTGCAGGCGGGTCACCCGCATCGGCCGCTCCGAGTTGGCTGAATGGCAAAACGCCCGGACCAGGCCGGGCGTTCGCGTTTCACGTGGAACCTCGGCGGCGTCACAGGCGCAACGGCATCACCACGTGGCGGCAGCGCTCGTTGCCGGCCTCGCGCACCAACGCGGAGGAGTTGGCATCGCGCAACTGCAGGACCACGTGTTCCTCGCGCAGGGCGGAAAGTGCATCCAGCAGGTAGTTCACGTTGAAGCCCACGGCCAGGTCGTCGACGCTGGTGTCCGCCTCGACTTCCTCCTGGGCCTCTTCCTGCTCGGGGTTGTGGGCACTGATCTTCAGCAGCCCCGGCGACACCTCCACCCGCACGCCGCGATACTTCTCGTTGGACAGGATCGCGGCGCGCTGCAGCGAGGCGCGCAGCACCTCGCGGTCGATCCTGACTTCGCGATCCGCGCCGATCGGAATCACCGCCTCGTAGTCGGGAAAGCGGCCATCGATCAGCTTGCTGGTGAAGGTGACATCGTCGCGCTTGACCCGCAGGTGGCTGCGGTCCATCTCCAGTTCGAGCTCGCGGTCGCCGCCCTCGAGCAGCCGCTGCAGCTCCTGTACGCCCTTTCGCGGCACGATGATCTGGCGCTTGGTAGCGACCGTGGCTTCCAGTTCCGCTTCGCAAAGCGCCAGGCGATGGCCGTCGGTGGCGACACAGCGCAAGCGGCGGTCGCCGAGGTCGAACAGCAAGCCGTTGAGGTAGTAGCGCACGTCCTGCTGCGCCATCGCGAAGGCGGTGCGCTCGATCAGCTCCTTGAGCACCGCCTCCGGCACCTGGACCCGCTCGGTGGTCTCGACGTCGTCGATCGCCGGGAAGTCGTTGGCGGGCAGGCTCGCCAGAGTGAAGCGGCTGCGACCCGCCTGCACCGTGACCTTGTCGCCGGACTGCGACACCGTGACCTTGCTGCCGTCGGGCAGGGCACGGACGATCTCGAACAGCTTGCGCGCCGGGATCGTGGTCTCGCCATCCTGGGCATCGTCGACCGGGGTCCTCGCGACCATCTCGACCTCGAGGTCGGTCCCGGTCAGCGACAGCCGCCCGTCGCTCACCTGGGCGAGCAGATTGGCCAGCACCGGCAGGGTCTGCCGGCGTTCGACGACGTTGACCACCTGCGCCAACGGTTTCAGAAACACTTCGCGTTGCAGACTGAAGCGCATGCCGGTCCTGTCTCCCGATGCCCTGGTTCCAAAAGATTGGATAAATCAGAAAGCTGGTGGTGATGGAGCCCGGAAAATCGGGCGATAACTCATATAAACACTTGAATTTGAAAGAAATTTTCTACCGGCAACCGGGTGGATAACCGTTCCTGCCCGGGCTGGCAACCTGTGGACAGTTCTGCGGGGCGGTTTCGCTCCCCAGCTTGTCCACAGGCCTCCGGGGGCCTTGTCCCCAGCATCCAGCACGCACCCGGCCGCCTATTCACTGAGCTTGCGGATCAGCTTGTCCCAGTCCTCCCGCAGCTTTCCGTCGGTCTCCTGCAGGGTCTTGATCTGCCTGCAGGCGTGCAGCACGGTGGTGTGGTCGCGTCCCGCGAACGCGTCGCCGATCTCGGGCAGGCTGTGCTCGGTCAACTCCTTGGCCAGCGCCATCGCCACCTGGCGGGGGCGGGCCAGCGAACGGGTACGACGCTTGGACAGCAGGTCCTTGATCTGCAGGCCGTAGTAGTCTGCCACGGTCTTCTGGATATTGGCGATGCCGACGCTGTGCATCTGCGCCCGCAGCAGGTCGCGCAGGGTTTCCTGGGCGAACTCCGGCGTGATGCTGCGGCCGGTGAAGTTGGCGCGCGCGGTCAGGGTGTTGAGCGCGCCCTCGAGGTCGCGCACGTTGGAGCGCATCTTCTTGGCGATCAGGAACGCCACGTCCTCGGGGATCTGGGCGCCGCGCTCGCGCGCCTTGGACAGCACGATCTGCGCCCGGGTCTCGAAATCGGGTGGGTCGATCGCCACCGAGAGGCCCCAGGCCAGGCGCGACTTCAGCCGCGGCTCCAGGCCTTCCACTTCGCGGGGGAAGCGGTCGCAGGTCATGATGATCTGCTGGCGGCCGTCGAACAGCGCGTTGAAGGTGTGGAAGAACTCCTCCTGGGTGCGCTCCTTGCCGGCGAAGAACTGGATGTCGTCGATCAGCAGCGCGTCGACCTGCTGGAAATGGCGCTTGAAACCGTCCATCGCCTTGTCCTGCAGCGCCCGCATCATCGCGCTGAAGAACTGCTCCGAACGCAAGTAGAGGACCCGCACCGCGGGGTTCTGCCGGCGCATCTCGTTGCCGGCCGCGAACATCAGGTGGGTCTTGCCCAGGCCGGTGCTGCCGTACAGCAGCAGCGGGTTGTGGGTGCGGTCGCCGGGCTTCTGCGCCGCCTGCCAGGCGGCCGCGCGGCCGAGCTGGTTGCTGCGGCCCTCGACGAAATTGTCGAACGTGTAGTGGGTATCCAGGTTGCCGTGGAACGCCTCGGCCACCGGCGCCGGCGCCATCACCGGCTGGGTATCCAGCGCCACCGCGCGCGGCAGCGAACCGATCTCCAACGCCACCTCGTCGCTATCGCCGAAGTGCCCGAGCAGTTCGCGGATGCGGGTCAGGTAGCGGGCGCGGACCTCGTCGCGGACGAAGGCGTTGGGCGCGTACAGCACGGTGGTGTGGTCGCGGCGCGTGGCCTGCAGCGGTTTCAGCCAGGTGTGGACATCCTCGGCCGGCAATTCGGCTTCGAGGCGTTCGAGACAGCGGGGCCATGCATCCATCGAGTGTTGCGTCCAGCGTCGGCGAAGGCGCCGGACAACGGCAGGCGTCGCGGCGCGGGCGGGCATCGGGTGTGATCGCGCAGCCTACCACCGCCCCCCCGGGGCTACCATTGCCAGCCGCTCCCGCGGGGCCGGGCCCGGCAGCGCGGTTGACCCTCGTGCGGCCCGCCGGCTAGAATCGCCGGTTCTTTCCGTTGCGTCTGCACGAGAGCGTCACCATGGCCACCAAGCGCACCTACCAGCCCAGCAACCTCAAGCGCAAGCGCGACCACGGCTTCCGTGCCCGCATGAAGACCGCCGACGGCCGCAAGATCCTGGCCCGCCGCCGCGCCAAGGGGCGCAAGCGCCTGACGGCCTGATCCGTCGCCCGCGTGGCCGCCCGCTGGCGGCCCGGTCCCCAGCTTCCACCTTCCGATGACCGCCCGCTTCCCCAGGCAGGCCCGGGTGCGCGCGCGCGCCGATTTCGACCGGGTCTTCAAGCAGGGCCGCCGCACCGCAGCGCCGCTGCTGGCGCTGCACTGGCTCGACGACGGCGCGCCGCCGCGGCTCGGCCTGGCGGTGTCGCGCAAGGTGGACGCCACCGCGGTCGGCCGCAACCGCATCAAGCGCGCGCTGCGCGAACAGTTCCGTGCGTTGCGCCCACGGCTGCGCCCCGGCGCCTATGTGGTGGTGGCGCGTCCGGCCGCCGCGAATACCGCATCCGCGCTGCTGCGGGCCGCGATGGTGTCGGTGCTCGCCAGGGCCGCCGCGTTGCCGCCACCGCCCCCGGGCGGCACAATGCCCGGCGCTTCCTCCGCGTGCGATCCGATCCCCGCCCCCACGCCGGCCGCTTCCGGCGAATGAGCCTGCCTGCCTGATGAACCAGACCCGTACCTTCCTGATCCTCGCCTGGCTGATGGTGGCGACGCTGCTGTGGATGGAGTGGAACCGGGACAAGGCAGCGTTGCCGGAAGTCGCGCCGAGCGGCCAGAGCGCCGGGGCGACGCCGGCCGCACCGGCAACGGACGGCGGCAGCGGCGCGATCCCGGCGGCCCCGCAGGGCCCGGTGGCGCCATCCGCGGCCGCGGTTCCGGAACCGGGGATGCAGGCGGCCGCGACGGATGCCGGCGATGCGGCGGTCACCGTGACCAGCGACGTGCTGCAGCTCACCCTGCGCGCCGGCAACGTGGTCGACGCCGCGCTGCTGGGCTATCCCCAGACCCGCGACGAGGGCAGCCCGCCGGTCAAGCTGTTCGACAGCGATCCTGCCGGCTACTACGCCGCGCAGAGCGGCTGGGTGAGCGCGGCCAGCGCCGCCCCCAACCACGAGAGCGGGTTCGTCCCGGAAGGCGGCGAGCGCGCCTACCGGGTGGTCGAAGGCGCCGGCGAGGTGAGCGTGCCGTTCCTGTGGCGCGGACCCGATGGCGTGACCATCCGCCGCACCTTCACGGTGCGCCGCGGCTCCTACGCGATCGACGTCCAGGACACCGTGGTCAACGCCGGCGCCGACCCCTGGCAGGGCTTCGTCTACCGGCAGCTGACGCGGGTGCCCCCGGCGGTCAAGCGCGGCATGACCAACCCGGAATCCTTCAGCTTCAGCGGCGCCACCTGGTACAGCGACGGCGAGGGGTACGGCAGGCGCACCTTCGGCGATTTCGCCGACGACGGCCCGCTCAACCTGGAAGCCCGGGAAAGCTGGATCGCGATGCTCCAGCACCACTTCTTCAGCGCCTGGATCCCCGAGCCCGAAGCCGAGACCACGATCTCGCTGCACGTCGACGGCCCGCGGCACCTGATCCGCGAGGTCGGCCCGGGCCTCAGCGTGGCCGCCGGCCAGCAGGCGACGACCAGCGCACGGCTGTGGGTCGGGCCCAAGCTGGTGCAGCAGATCAACGCCCAGGAAGTCCGCGGACTCGACCGCGCGGTCGACTACTCGCGGTTCGCGGTGTTCGCGTTCCTCGGCGAGTGGCTGTTCTGGCTGCTCGACAAGATGCACGGCTTGTTCAACAACTGGGGCTGGGCGATCGTCGGCCTGGTGGTGGTGGTCAAGGCCGCGCTGTATCCGCTCTCGGCCGCGCAGTACAAGTCGATGGCGCGGATGCGCAAGTTCCAGCCGCGCATCGCCCAGCTCAAGGAGCGCTACGGCGACGATCGCCAGAAGTTCCAGATGGCGATGATGGAGCTGTACAAGAAGGAGAAGATCAACCCGGTCGGCGGATGCCTGCCGATCCTGCTGCAGATGCCGATCTTCTTCGCCCTGTACTGGGTGCTGCTCGAATCTGTGGAGCTGCGGCACGCGCCGTGGATGCTGTGGATCCAGGACCTGACCGCGCGCGATCCGTACTTCATCCTTCCGGTGATCAACATCGCGGTGATGTGGGCCACCCAGAAACTCACCCCGATGACCGGCATGGACCCGATGCAGCAGCGCATGATGCAGCTGATGCCGGTGGTGTTCGGCGCGGTGATGATCTTCTTCCCGGCGGGCCTGGTGCTGTACTGGGTCACCAACGGGCTGCTCGGGCTGGCCCAGCAGTGGTGGTTCATCCGCAAGTACAGCGACCGGCCGGCGAAGGCCTGAGCGCCGCTGGCCGCCACCGCGCTGGCCGGGCGCCGGCGGCCCCGGGGACTCGGCATCGCGGTCCGCCGGCCGACGCCGCCCGGTTCGGCCGGCGCTTCCGGGCGCCGCCACGTGCCGTCTCTCTGCGCGCATAGACCCTGCCTGCCACCGTGACCAACGACACCATCGTCGCCATCGCCACCGCCCCCGGGGCCGGGGGGATCGGCGTGGTACGTCTGTCCGGGCCGGCGGCGCCAGCCATCGCCGAGGCGATCTGCGGCCGCAGCCTGCGTGCGCGCCACGCCCACCACGTCCGCTTCCGCGACGCCGCCGGCGAACCGGTCGACGACGGCCTAGCGCTGCTGTTCCGGGCGCCGGCCAGCTACACCGGCGAGCACGTGGCGGAACTGCAGGCGCACGGCAGCCAGCCGGTACTGCAGCTGCTGGTCGAACGCTGCTGCGCGCTCGGCGCGCGGCCGGCGCGGCCGGGCGAGTTCAGCGAACGCGCCTTTCTCAATGGCCGGCTCGATCTGGCCCAGGCGGAAGCGGTTGCCGACCTCATCGCCGCCGCCGATGTCCATGCCGCGCGCGCCGCCCGGCGCTCGCTGGAAGGAGAGTTCTCCCGGCGGGTCGAAGCGCTGGCGGCCCAGCTGTTGGCGCTGCGCGTGCAGGTGGAGGCCTGCATCGACTTCGCCGACGAACCGCTCGACACCCTCGGCGGCGAGGCGCTGGGCGCCGCCCTGGAGGCCGCCGTCGAAGCCATGGCCGAGCTGACGGCGGCCACCGAACGCGGGAGGCGCCTGCGCGACGGTCTGCACGCGGTGATCGTCGGCCCCCCCAACGCCGGCAAGAGCTCGCTGCTGAACGCCCTGGCGGGCAGCGAGCGCGCGATCGTCGCCGAGGTGGCCGGGACCACCCGCGACCTGCTGCGCGAGACGGTGCGCGTCGACGGCATCGAGCTGACCCTGGTCGACACCGCCGGGCTGCGCGAGGGTGGCGACGCCGTCGAGCGCGAGGGCATGCGCCGCGCCGCCGCCGAGCTGGCCCGCGCGGACCTGGCGGTGGTGGTCCTGGACGCGCGCGACCCCGCCGCCGGTCGCGCCGCCGTGGCCGAGGCGCTCGCGGGGGTGCCGCAGCGGCTGTGGCTGCACAACAAGGCCGACCTGCTCGGCGCCGCCGTCGAGCCGCCGCTGGAACCGGACGCGCTGCGGGTCTCCGCACGCACCGGCGCCGGTCTCGATGCGCTGGCCCGGCGGCTGCGCCAGGCGGCGCTCGGCGCAGCCCCGGCGGAGGGGGCGTTCAGCGCTCGGGCTCGCCATGTCGAAGCGCTGCGGCGAGCCGCGCGCGAGCTCGAGGCGGCCCGTGTCGCGCTGGGCGACGAGACGCTCGAGCTCGCGGCCGAGGCGCTGCGTGGCGCCCACGACGAGCTGGGCGCCATCACCGGCCGGGTGGCGCCCGACGATCTACTCGGTCACATTTTTTCGGCGTTCTGCATCGGAAAATGACCGCGGTCGCCACTGACGGAGGCGCCGGGGTGTTGACAAACCGGCGGTACTGTCGCGTCCTAGGCGCACGTGCGCCTGTGCACTCAGGGGGAGTTTCGGCAATGGTTTCCACACACGAGGGGCGCCCGCGCCCGCATTGGTATCGCTTGGCCGTCGGCGCGGGGCTCGCCTGCGCGCTGCTGGCCTGTTCCCGCGACGAGCCCGAGCCGGCCGCGCCGCCTGCGGCGGAACCCGCCGCGCCGGCCGTGCAGCAGCCGCCGCCGGCGGAGGTCGACCAGACCGCGAAGATGAGCGTCGAGGAGCTGCGCGAGGCGGCTTCCAAGGCCTACCAGGAGAGCCGGCTGTACTCTCCGGCCGGCGACAACGCCATGGAGTACTACCTGAGGCTGCGCGAGCGGCAGCCTGGCGATGCGGGGGTCTCCAGCGCGCTGACCGACCTGCTGCCGATGACCGTGATCGCCACCGAGCAGAGCCGCGACCGCGAGGACTTCGAGGAGGCGCGGCGCCTGCTGGCGCTGATCCAGCGCGCCGACGAGGAGCATCCGGCGCTGCAGCGGCTCACCGCCAGCATCGACACCGCCGAGGAAAGCGCGGCGCAGCGGATCGCCCAGCAGGAGCTGACCGCCGAGCAGGAAGCGCAGCGCCAGGCCCAGCTCGAGCAGGAGCGCCAGCGCCAGCAGCAGCAGCAGCAGGAACAGGCCGCCCGCGAACTGGCCGCGCAGCAGGAAGCGGAACGCGAAGCGGCGGCCGCCGAACAGCAGGCCGCTGCACAACGCGCGGCGGAACAGCGCGCAGCCGAGCAGCGTGCCGCGGAACAGCGCGCGGCCGAACAGCGCGCCGCGCAGCCAGCGGCCGCGCCGACGGCCGCGGACCTGCGCCCGATCAGCACCCCGGCGCCGCGCTATCCGGTCGAGGCGCTGCGCAGCGGCCAGGCCGGCGAAGTGCTGGTGGAGTTCACCATCGCCCCCGACGGGTCGGTCAGCAACGCGCGGGTGGTGCGCGCGGATCCGCCGCGGGTGTTCGACCGGGAGGCGGTCTCGGCGGTACGCCGCTGGCGCTTCGAGCCGGTCGGCGAGCCGGTCACCACGCGCCGCTCGATCGCCTTCACCCCGGGGGGCTGAGCCAGCCGGTCCGCCACCTGCGCCTGCGCAGCGAAACGCCCGGCCCAGGCCGGGCGTTTCGCTGTCCGGTTCGCATCGGGCATCGCCGCCCGGCATGGTTCAGCCGGAAACCGCGAGCTTCTCCTGCTGGTAGCGGCGCACCGCCCCCAGCCACAGCAGCGCCGCGAGCGCCAGGCTGGCGCCCAGATAGATCCCCCACACCTGCGGCGCGATCGTCTCGGCACGGATGATCTTGAGCAGCAGCTGGTTCTGCGCCAGGAACGGCACCGCGAACTGCCATAGCTGGGTCTTCACCGGGTTCACCATCAGCACGAAGGTCGGCACCATCGGCAGCAGCATCAGCCAGGTCATGTGACTCTGCGCCTCCTTCATGCTCTTGGCCGAGGCCGCCAGCAGGGTGAGCAACGAGGTGCCGATCAGCAGCATCGGTACCAGCACCAGCAGCATCCGCGCGATGGCGTGGAAGCTGACATCGAGCATGCGCGCGGTTTCCGCCATCTGCGCGCTGGCCTTGAAGGCCAGCAGCGTGAGCAGCAGCGACAGCAGGCCGAGCGTGCAGGCGGCGGCGATCTTGCCGGACACCAGCGCGCCGCGCGGCGCCGGGGTGGCCAGCAGCGGTTCGAGCGACTGCCGTTCGCGTTCGCCGGCGGTGGCGTCGAGGATCAGGTAGGCGCCGCCGAGGAAGCTCGAGAGGATCAGCAGATAGGGCAGCAGGATCGACAGCAGCATGCCGCGCCGCGCCTCGTCGCTGGCCAGGTCGCGGCTGCCGAGCGCGACCGGGCGCACCACCGCCGGGCTGATTCCGCGCGCCATCAGCCGCAGCATGCCGACCTGTTCGCCGTAGCCGGAAAGCGCGGCGCGGACGCGCGCCACGGGCACCTCGGCATTGCGGCGGGTGCTGTCGCTGATGATCTCGACCATCGCCGGGCGCCCGGCGTGCCAGTCTTCGGCGAAGTCCCGGTCGAGCTCGATGGCGACATCGACTTCCTGGCGCGCGATCGCCGCCTCGAGATCCGCGGGCGGCGCGATCGCGCGAATCCCCAGCGTCTCGAGGTGGGCGATCAGGTTCGGGGCGCGTTCGGCACCGATGACCGGGACCTCCAGCAGCTTGTCCTGCTGGGTCTTCGCACGGTTCTCGGCGAGCGCGCCCATGCCCAGCATCAGCAGCGGATACAGCAGCGGGCCCATCAGCAGGATCAGCGCCAGGGTGCGGCGGTCGCGGCCGATGTCGCGCAGTTCCTTGCGCATCACCGCCCACATCGCGGAAACGTTGTAGCGGTTCATGCCTGCAGACCCTCCTCGGAACCGATGGCGCGGACGAATGCGTCCTCCAGGTTGTGTTCGCCGAAGCGCGCGCGCAGTTCGTCGGCGCTGCCGGCCGCCACCACCCGGCCCTTGGCGATGATCACGATGCGGTCGCAGAGCGCGGCGACCTCCTGCATGATGTGGCTGGAAAAGATCACGCAGCGGCCCTCGTCGCGCAGCCGCAGCAGGAACTCGCGCATCGCCCGGGTGGTCATCACGTCGAGGCCGTTGGTCGGCTCGTCGAGGATGACGTTCTTCGGGTCGTGCACCAGCGCGCGGGCGATCGCGGTCTTGGTGCGCTGGCCCTGGCTGAAGCCCTCGGCCTGGCGATCGAGGATGTCGTCCATGTCGAGCTTGGCCGAGAGCGCGCCCGTGCGCTCGGCGATGGTCGCCTTCGACAAGCCGTGCAGTTCGCCGAAATAGGCGATGTTCTCGCGTGCGGTCAGGCGCTTGTAGATGCCGCGCGCGTCCGGAAGCACGCCGAGGATCCGGCGCACCGCGGCGGGATCGGCGGCGGCGTCGAGCCCGTCCACGCGGACCTCGCCGCTGTCCGGGCGCATCAGCGTGTAGAGCATGCGCAAGGTGGTGGTCTTGCCGGCGCCGTTGGGGCCGAGCAGGCCGGTGATGCGCCCGTCCTCGGCGCTGAAATCGACGCCGTCGACCGCCTTGACCGTACCGGTCCTGGTCTTGAACGCCTTGTGCAGTTGCTGGGCTGTGATCATCGGGATGGGCCGTGGTCGGGAATGGAGATGCGGGCGTCGCAGGCGCGTCGCCCGGTCGGTCGCGCGGCGGCGGGAAGCCGCCCCGTCGCGGCTGGGCGCGCTATGGATCCCAGCCGTTGAAGCTGGTGAACGGCGGCACGTAGGTCATGCTGTCGAGGCAGGTGGCGTCCAGCGCGGCGGCATCGGTCGACTCGACGAACTGCGCCAGCAGCTTGGGCATGCAGCCCAGCGCCAGGGTGCCGTGGCCCTGGCCGCGCAGTACCAGGTGGCGCGCGTTCGGCAGGGTCTCCAGCACCCGTTCGGCGTAGGCGGGCGGGGTGACAGGGTCGAGTTCGCCGGAGAGCAGCAGCGCCGGCAGCTCGCTGCGCAGCGGCTCGGTGAATCCTTCGCTGCGCTCGCCGCGCGGCCAGACCGCACAGGGGGCGAAGAACATCTCCGCCACCTCCGGCCCGAGCAGCGTCGCACCGGGGTCGCGGTCGGCGCCGCGATAGCGGTCGGCGTCTTCGGCGCACAGCACCGACCATTGCATGCCGCGGTTGATCTGGCCGCCGACCTGTTCGCCCATCAGCTGGGTCAGCGCCATCAACGGCGCGTAGCGCCCGTTGGCGGCCTCGTCGATCACCAGCGGCAGCAACGCGGCGGTCTGCGGGGCGTACGAGAACACGAAGGCCAGGCTGGTGACGGTGTCGGCGGTGACCGTGTCTTCGCGGCTCTCGCCGGTGGCCGGGTGGCGGTACTGGACCTCGACCGGCGCATCCTCCAGGTTGGCCATCACCGCGCGCAGTTGCGCGCGCAGGTCGGGGGAGAAGCGCTCGCGGCAGGCCGGCAGGCGCTCGCACTGCCGCGACTGCAGCCGCAGCGCCTGTTCGAAGGTATCGGCGAACTCGCCACCGATCACCAGGTCGTTCGGCACCACCCCATCGAGCACGATGCTGCGTACCCGGTCCGGGTGCCGCGCGGCGTACTGCTGCGCGACGCGGGTGCCGTAGGAGCCGCCCACCAGATTGATGCGTTCGGCGGCCAGCGCCGCGCGCACCGCGTCGAGGTCCTCCACGGCCTCGGCGGTGGTATAGAAGCGCGCATCGACCCGGCCCTCCAGCTCGGCCGCGCAACGCCGGGCATAGGCGGCCAGGGTGGCGGCATCGGGCGCCGCGAAGGCGTCCACCGCCATCTGGCGGCCGGCGCCGTCGCGACATCCGAACGGATTGGACGCCCCGGTGCCGCGCTGGTCGACCAGGACGATGTCGCGGCGCTTGCGTACCTCGCGCAGGGCGTGGGCGATATGCGGCGCCAGCTCGGTCGCCGCCTGGCCGGGCCCGCCGGCCAGGAAGAACACCGGGTCCTCCTCGGCACCGCCGCGCCCGCTCGCCGCCAGCACCGCGATGTTGAGGGCGATCTGCCGGCCCTCGGGTTCGCTGCGGTTCTCGGGCACCTCCAGGGTGCCGCAAAACGCCTCGACCCTGCTGCCGTCGCTGCCGGCGGTGCAGGGGCGCAGGGTCAGCTCCCCGAAACGGCGCGCGCCGGCGATCTCGCCGGCGGCGCCCGCCGGAACCCCGGCCTCGCAGCCGGCGAGCAGCGCCGCGGCCAGCAACATCGGTGGGATCAACCTCGCTTTCATGCCTCGTCCTCGAACAGGAATATGGATTCGATCGATTCGCCGAACATCCGGCCGATGCGAAACGCCAGCGGCAGGCTCGGATCGTACTTGCCGGTCTCGACGGCATTGACCGTCTGCCGTGAAACCCCTAGACGCCCGGCCAGTTCCGACTGTGACCAGCCGCGCGCCTCGCGCAGTTCGCGCAGGCGGCTCCTCACCGGTAGCGCCGCGCGGCCACCAACTTGCAGGCGGTGTACGGCAGCAGGTACGCCGCACGCAGCGCGGAGCTCTCGACGGCGCGCAGCGCGAAAGCCGACGCCGTCAACACCAGCGCATAGGCGGCCATGGCCGGAAGGAATTCGCGGGCGAGGGGCTTGCGGGTGTCGGGTTGCATGGCGGCGATGTCAAGGCTGCTTGACACCCAGCCTGGAGGAGGGCCCGGCCGATGTCAAGCGGACTTGACACCCGCCATGCCGCCCTACTTGCTGCTGACGTACTTTTCCCGGCGGATCCGCGCCACCGGCAGGCCATGCCCCTTCAGCGCCTCGAAGCAGGCATCGACCATGTTCGGGTTGCCGCAAAGATAGGCGATGTCGCCTTCGGCGTCGGGGGCGAACTCGTCCAGGAACTGCTGCACGTAGCCATGGCGCACGTCGGGGTGCGCCTGCGCGGAGCCGGGGTCCGGCAGTTCCCGGGAGAAGCACGGCACGAAGCGGAAGGCCGGGTGGGCGGCGGCGAAGGCGCGGAACTCGTCGCCGTACAGCAGCTCCGCCGGCCGGCGTGCGCCGAACAGCAGCACCACTTCGACGCCGCGCTCGGCCAGCGCCCGCTCCAGCAGCGGCAGCATCGCCCGGTACGGGGTCACGCCGGTGCCGGTGGCGATGAGCAGGTAGCGGCGGTTGGCATCGGTGGGCATCAGGCAGAAGCGCCCGAACGGACCGCTGGCGTCGACTTCGCCGCCCGGCTCCAGACCCTCGAACAGGGCGGTGGCGGCGCCGCCGGGGACGTAGCTCACCGCGATCTCCACCGCCTCGCCCGGGCCGAGGGCGTGATCGTGCACCGTCGCCAGGGAATAGCTGCGCTTGGTCGGCGTGCCATCGGCGTAGTGGAAGTGCACCTGCACGAACTGGCCGGGGATGAAGTCGAGCGGCTGCCCGTCGCTGCGCACGAAACTCAGGTGCGCGATGCCGGGCGCGAGCATGCGCCGATCGACGAGCTTGAGGGGAAAATGCTGGATGGCCAAGGGGGACCCGGTCGGGCGGCCGGCGGCCGCGTGAGGTGAGGGATGCGCGCCGCGGCGGTCGCAACCCCGTGCCGGCCGGCGGGGCGCCGGCGCAACGCTACGTCGCGCAGGCCTCGCCGTACGGCCGCCTATAATACCGGGATTCGTCGCGCGTCTCGCGGCACAGGCCTTCACCATGTCCCCGATTCCAGCGGAAACCGCGCCGGCGCTGTCGGTGCGCGAGCTGCGCAAGACCTACGCCGGCGGCGTGGAAGCGCTCCAGGGCGTCTCGCTCGACGTCGCCCCGGGCGACTTCTACGCCCTGCTCGGCCCGAACGGCGCCGGCAAGAGCACCCTGATCGGCATCATCTCCTCGCTGGTCAACAAGACCAGCGGCGAGGTGTCGGTGTTCGGCGTGGACCTCGCGCGCCAGCGCGACGCGGCGATGCGCCTGCTCGGCCTGGTGCCGCAGGAGATCAACTTCAACCTGTTCGAGAAGCCCTTCGACATCCTGGTCAACTACGCCGGCTTCTACGGCATCCCGCGCCGCGAGGCGCTGCTGCGCGCCGAGCAGGAGCTGCGCGCCGCGCAGCTGTGGGAAAAGGCCCAGGTGATGAGCCGCACGCTGTCGGGCGGCATGAAGAGACGGTTGATGATCGCGCGCGCGATGATGACCCGGCCGCGGCTGCTGATCCTCGACGAGCCCACCGCCGGGGTCGACATCGAGATCCGCCGCGGCATGTGGCGCACCCTGCGCGAGATCAACGCCGCCGGCACCACCATCATCCTCACCACGCACTATCTCGAGGAAGCCGAGAGCCTGTGCCGCAACCTGGCGATCATCGACCATGGCCGGATCATCGAGCAGGGTCCGATCCGCACCCTGCTGGCCGGGCTGGACGTGGAGGGCTTCGTGCTCGATATCGACGGCCCGCCGCCGGCGCCGCTGCCGCGGATCCCGGGCGTCGGCCTGCAGGCGTCAGACGATCACACCCTCGACGTCGAACTGCCGCGGGCGATGGACCTCAACCGGGTGTTCGCAGCGCTCGACGCCGCCGGCGTGCGGGTGCGCTCGATGCGGACCCGCTCCAACCGCCTCGAGGAACTGTTCGTGCGCCTGACCGGCGAGGCCGGCGCGCCGCCGGCGCGGGCGCCTGCCGTGGCGGAGCCGCGCGCATGAGTGGCGCCGCCGCCGGCGCCCCCACCACGCTGCAGCGCAACCTGGTGGCGCTGGGCACCATCGTGCGGCGCGAGATCGCGCGGATCCTGCGCATCTGGGCGCAGACCCTGGTGCCGCCGGCGATCACCATGACCCTGTACTTCCTCATCTTCGGCGGGCTGATCGGCTCGCGGATCGGCGAGATGGGCGGGGTCCGCTACATGGACTTCATCGTCCCGGGGCTGGTGATGATGAGCGTGATCCAGAACAGCTACGGCAATATCTCTTCGAGCTTCTTCGGCGCCAAGTTCGGCCGTCACGTCGAGGAACTGCTGGTCAGCCCGATGCCGGCCTGGGTGGTGCTCTCGGGCTACGTCGCCGGGGCGGTGGCGCGCGGCCTGGCGGTGGGGGTGATCGTGCTGGGCATCGCCATGCTGTTCACCACGGTGCGGATCCCGCACCCGGTGGTGACCTTCACCACGGTGCTGCTCGGCGCGACCATCTTCGCCCTGGCCGGTTTCGTGAACGCGGTCTACGCCAAGAAGTTCGACGACGTGGCGATCGTGCCGATCTTCATCCTCACCCCGCTGACCTACCTGGGCGGCGTGTTCTATTCGGTGCAGCTGCTGCCCGGCTGGGCCGAGGCGGCCACCCACGCCAACCCGATCTTCTACATGGTCAACGCATTCCGCTATGGCCTGCTCGGCCAGAGCGACGTGTCGCTGTGGACCGCCTACGCGCTGATGCTGCTGTTCGTGGCCGCGCTGGCGGCGTTGGGGTTGTGGCTGCTGCGGCGCGGGGTCGGGCTGCGCAGCTGAACGGCCGCGGGCGGCGCCCGGCCGCCCCGCCGCCACCGCGGGCCGGCCGCCCGGCCCGGTGGCCGCAATGCGCCGCGGCCTGCGTAACCGTCCGGACGGGCCGGGATTCGTTCGCCCGGGACGCACGGGGGACGGGCATGGAAAGCGAGGCGATCACAGGTTTGCTGGGGCGGGCGCGGGCTGGCGAGCCGGAGCGGTTGTCGGCGGTCTTCGAGCAGCTGTATCCCGAACTGCGGCGCCTGGCCGCCTCGCGGCTCGCCGGCGGCGACCACACCGTGACGCCCACGGTGCTGGTGCACGAGCTCTACCTGCGCGCGACCACCGGCGAGCCGCTGTCGGTCACCGATCGCCATCACTTCTTCGCGGCGGCCGCCAAGGCCATGCGCTGGATCCTGGTCGACCATGCGCGCCGCCGCCAGAGCGAAAAGCGCGGCGGCGGGCAGATCGCGGTGACGCTCACCGAGGGACTGCCGATGGACGCCGCCTCCGAGCAGGTGCTGGCCCTGCACGAGGGCCTGGAGGCGCTCGGCGAGCTGCAGCCGCGCCAGCGCGAGGTGGTGGAGCTGCACTACTTCGCCGGCCTCGAGTTCGGCGAGATCGCCGAGCTGCTGGGGATCTCCACGCGCACCGCGCGTCGCGAGTGGGAGCGCGCCCGCGCCTTCCTGTACGCGCTGCTGGGAACGCCCTGAACGCCATGGACGCCCGGCGGAAGGCGGCCTGGCGCGAGGCCGACCGGATCCTCGACCAGCTGCTCGACCTGGCCCCGGAGCGCCGCGCCGCGGCGTTGGCCGCGGCCGCCCCCGACCCCGCCATGCGCGCCCTGGTCGAGCGCCTGCTGGCCGCGCATGCCAGCGCCACCGGCCCGCTCGAGCGTGCTCCGGACCTGGCGGCGGCCGGTCCGGCCGGAGCCGCCACCCTGGTCGGCCGGCGCCTGGGCCGCTGGCGGCTGCTCGAGCAGATCGGCTGCGGGGGCATGGCCGCGGTCTATCGCGCCAGCTCGGAAGAGGCCCCGGCCGGCCAGCTGGCGGCGATCAAGGTCCTGACGCTGGGCGCCCTGGCCGCCGGCGGCCACGAGCGGTTCCTGCGCGAACAGCAGCTGCTGGCCCGGCTGCGCCATCCGGGCATCGTGCCGCTGTACGAGGGCGGCGTGGGCGAGGACGGGACGCCCTGGCTGGCCATGGCCCTGGTCGACGGCGAGCGCATCGACGCCTGGTGCCGCCGCCGCGGCGCCGACCTGGACCTGCGCATCGGCCTGCTGCTGCAGATCGCCGGAGCGCTCGCCTACGCGCACCGCACCCTGGTGATCCACCGCGACATCAAGCCGTCCAATGTGCTGGTCGACGAGCACGGCCACGTGCGCCTGCTCGATTTCGGCATCGCCCGGCTCGCCGACGAGCTGGAGCCGGAGCGGACCGCCACGGCGCTGCGCGCGCTGACCCCGCAGTACGCGGCGCCGGAACAGTTCGAGGGCGCCGCCCCGGGAACGGCGATGGACGTCTACGGCTTCGGTGCCCTCGCCTATTGCATGCTGGCCGGGCAGCCGCCGCACGGCGCGACGGGCCGCGACGACGACCGGCCGGTGCCCCCGCCTTCGCGCGCAGCCCGCGAAGACGCGGGCGGGCACGCGCGGTGGCAGTGGACGCGGCGGCTGCGCGGCGATCTCGACACCATCGTGATGACGGCCCTGGCGCTGCGGCCGGAGGACCGCTACGCCAGCATCGAGGCGATGGCGGAGGATCTGCAGCGCTGGCGACAGCGGCGTCCGATCCGCGCGCGCGCGCCCAGCCTCGGCTACCGCCTGCACCGCTATGTGGCCCGCAATCGCTGGGGCGTGGCGGCCTCGGTGGCGCTGGCGACGGCGCTGCTGGCCGGGGCCGCCGGCACCCTCTGGCAGGCCGAGCGCGCGCGCCAGGAAGCGCTGCGCGCGCGCGCGGCCGCCGAGGAGTCGCAGGCGCAGCTGATCTATCTCGGCGGGGTGCTGGAGGCGCTGGCGCCGAGTACCGAGGAGGCGCGCGAACAGGATCGCCACCAGCTGATCGCCGCCTCGGCACGGCGTGCCCGCCGCGACCTGGCCGGGCGCGAAGCGCTGCTGGCGGCGGTGGAGCTCACCCTCGCGCAGGTGGCCGAGCGCGCCGGCGACTACGCCCAGGCCGCGGAGCTGGCGGGCGCGGCGCTGGCCCGGCGCGAGGCCCGCTTCGGCGCCCACAGCGCCGAGGCCGCCGAGGCGATGGTGGTGCTGGCCAGCGTCGTCGAGCAGACCGATCCCCCCGACCGCGCGCGCGCCCAGGCGCTGGCGACGCGCGCGCTCGACATCCTGCGCCGCGCCGCGCCGCGGTCGGTCGTGCTGGTGGAGGCACTGACCCGGCGCGCGGTGCAGCTTGGCGATGACGACCGCCATGCCGACGCGATGACGCTGCTCGGCCAGGCCCAGGGCATCTGCACCCACCTGCACCAGCCGCCCGCCTGCGAGCAGGTGTTGCTGACCGAGGGTTCGCTGGCATCGCGGCAGGGCCTGCATCGCCAGGCCGAGGCGCCACTGCAGGCGTTGTGGACGCTGCGCAGCGAACGCTACGGCCCGGCCGAGGCGCGCACGCTGTTCGCCGCCAACCTGCTGGCGCAAAGCCACAGCCGCGCCGGCGAGCCGCAGCGCGCGGCCGCACTGCTGGAGCGCATCCACGCGCAGCAGCAGCGCATCTACGCCAGTCCCACCCGCGAAACCCTCGCCACCCTGCAGAACCTGGCCGAGGCCCTGGCGACCGCGGGCCAACTCGACCGGGCCCTGGAACTGCGGCTGCGGCATCTGCGCGAGGGCCATGCGCTGTTCGGCGAACGGCATGCGGAGCTGGCGGTCGGCTACGGCAACCTCGGCAGCCTGTACTTCGCGATGGGCCGCTACCAGGAGGCCGCCGACGCCTATCTGCGCGGACGCGACCAGTACGCGCAGCTGTACGGCCCCGCGCACGCCGGCGTGCGGATCTGCGAAGGCAACCATGCCGACGCGTTGCGCGAGCTCGGGCGCGCCGGCGAGGCGCTGCCGCTGCAGGCGCGTTCGCTGGCCGGACTCGGCGAACTGTTCGGCACCGACTCGGCACGCTACGCCACGCGGCTCGGCAACCTGGCGCGCACCGAGGCGGCGCTCGGCCGGGCCGCGGCCGCGCTGCGCCACTACGACCAGGCGATCGCCCTGTCTCGGGCGCGGTCGCCCGATGGTCACGAAGCCTGGGTGCTCGAGGCCTACCGCAGCCTCGCGCTGCTGCAGCTCGAGCGTGTCGCCGAGGCGCGCGCGGGCGCGGCTCGCGCGCTGCACGAGATCGAGGCCCGGCTCGGACCCACCCACCGCTACAGCGGCGAGGCCCTGGCGGCGCTGGTCGCGGTGGCCTGCGCCAGCCCGGCCGATGCCGGCTGCGCCACGCTGCGCGCGCGGGCCGAGCAGGCGCTGCTGCGCCCCGGGCTGGCCGGGGGGGTCCGGCACAAGCTCGTCGCCACCCTCGGCGCCGCCGCGCCGCAGGCGCTGGCCGGGGGAGACTGAAGTACCCCCGCCGAGGCCGCCGGCGCGCCGGCTGGCCATCGCGGGCGCCGAACTGCGGATGCATGCCCAGGTGCGATCGCACCGCGGCCGCGCGGCGGCCGCCACGGGCCGGGCCGGCCGCTTCCGGCCCATGCATACGGGAACATGGCACATGAAGATCTCCTGCACGCGTCATCCGCTGAGCGCGGCGTCGCTCCTCGTCCTGGGCCTGATGGCCGGTTCCGCGGTGGCGGGCGAGACCTGCGAACTGAGCAGTGGAGGCGACGGCGGCGCTTCCGCGGTGCCGCTGGACGCGCTCGCCTGCGGCAGCGCCGCAGCCGCCTCCGGGACCGTTTCCACGGCGTTCGGAACGGGCGCCACCGCATCCGGGCTGGCTTCGACCGCGATCGGCAACATCGCCGCCGCGTCGGGCAACCAGGCCACCGCGGTGGGCAGCAACGCCGAGGCGAGCGGGTTCGATGCCGCCGCCTTCGGTGCCAACAGCAACGCCAGCGGTGGGCTGAGCGCCGCGGTCGGCACCAACAGCGACGCCTCCGGCGGCTACGCCACCGCCATTGGCGTGCAGAGCACGGCGGCCGGCCTGCGCAGCACCGCGCTGGGTTTCGGCAGTCAGGCCAGCGCCGCCGGCAGCACCGCGCTCGGCTTCGAAAGCCTCGCAGACGCGGCCGGCGCGGTCGCGGCGGGCGGCTGGCTCGATGAAAACGGCAACGGCATCGTCGACGCGCACGAGACCACCGACGCCAGCGCGAACGGCGCCAGCGCGTTCGGCGCCGCGGCCAAGGCGACCGGTTCGTTCAGCATCGCCAGCGGGGCCTTCAGCCGCGCCGCGGGGGTCGCGTCCACGGCCAGCGGCCTGCGCAGCCACGCCGAGGGTCTGCGCACCACCGCGATCGGCGTGGACAGCCATGCGCTCGGCATCAGCAGCCTCGCGCTGGGCGACTCCAGCGCCGCGGAGGGCGACTTCAGCGTCGCAGTCGGCCGTTCGGCGCTGACGCAGGCCGAATACGCGGTGGCGGCCGGCTACGACAGTCGCGCGACCGACCGAGAAACGGCCGCATTCGGCGCCAACAGCCTGGCCAGCGGCGCGGGAGCAACGGCCTTGGGCGCATCCGGGACCGCCGCGGGCGCCAACGCGACCGCGGCCGGATACTTCAGCAGCGCCGCCGGCAGCCAGGGTGCGGCGTTCGGTGCGATCAGTTCGGCCGGCGGCGCCCAGAGCACGGCGATCGGTGCGGTCTCCAGCGCCAGCGCGGACGCCGCCAGCGCGCTCGGCCACACCAGCCTGGCGAGCGGCTTCGGCAGCACCGCGCTGGGCAACAGCAGCCAGGCCACGGCGGTGGGCAGCGTCGCGCTGGGGTACGGCTCGGTCGCCGAGCGCGACGGCACCGTTTCGGTCGGTACAGCGGTCAGCGGGCGCCAGATCGTCAACGTGGCGGCCGGCACCCAGGGCACCGACGCGGTCAACCTCGACCAGCTGCAGTCCACCCTGGCCACCGCCAACGCCTACACCGACACCGCGGTCGCCACCGGCGGCACCGCCACCAATGCCTACACCGACAACCGCGAGGCGGCGATCCGCACCGACATGGACGCCGGCGACGCCGCCACCCTGAGCGCCGCCAACGCCTACACCGACACCAGGATCGCCGATCTGGCCGGCTTCGACCCCACCGCTCTCGACGGGCGGATGGAAGCGCTCGAGGACGGCTTCGCCGACATCGACGGGCGCCTGCACCGCCAGGACCGCCGCATCGACCGCCAGGGCGCGATGGGCTCGGCGATGCTCAACATGGCGATGAACGCCGCCGGCAGCGCCAGTCCGCGTGGACGCATCGCGGTCGGCGCGGGTTTCCACGGCGGCGAGCAGGCGCTGTCGATCGGCTACGGCAGGCGCATCGGCCAGCGCGCCTCGTTCTCGCTCGGCGGCGCCTTCAGCGGCGGCGAGCGCTCGGGCGGCATCGGCTTCGGCGTGGACCTCTGAGGGCGGGCCGCGGTGCGGCCCGCTGACCCGGCGGTCGCGAAAGGCGCGGTGGCAGGCGCGGCTACAATGGCCCGCCATCCACGCCCGCGCGTCGTCGTGCCGAGCAGCTTCGGCACCGCCGGGATCCTCCCAAGGAGTCTTCGTGTCCGCAGCCAAGCCGGTAGCCCTGTTCCGACTCGCCTTCCTCGCCGCCCTGATGCTGGGAGCCGCCGCCTGCAGCGGCGAGCCGCCGGCGGAGCAACCGGCCGGGTCCGCGCCCCCCGGCGCCCCGGCCGGCGGCATCGCCGCCCCGCCGGAGATCGAGGCGGCGCCCACGCGGCCCGAGGGCGATGCCGCGCCGGCAGCGCCGAGCGAACACATGCCCGCGGTCGGGCTCAGCGCCGACGGGCACCCGCACACCTGGGCTTCGGCGGCGCAGATCGGCGGCAGCATGTTCGCGTTGGCCGAAGCCTGCGATCACCCCTCGGTCGAAGATCCCGCGGCGGCGCGTGCCGAACAGCGCCGCGCCAGCGAATCCCTCGGGGTCGACCCGGACGATTTCATGGCAGTACTGGACTGGGCCCACGCCCAGGCCAGCCGCAAGCTCGATGCCGCCTCCGACGAGCAGCGCGAGGAGTCGTGCCGCGAACTGCGCGGCCTCGAGGCCATGGTGACCCCGGATCCGGCCTGATCCCGGGTGCGGTCAGGCCCGCGCCGCCGCGGGCAGGCGGAAGAACGCCGCGGCGGTCGCGGCCGTGGCGGCCGCGGTCGCGGCGGGTTCCTCGCCGCGGTCGCGCGCCAGCTCGGCGACGATGTGCGGCAGGAACGCCGGTTCGTTGCGGCGCTCCTTCGGCGGCGGCCGGAGCGTGCGCGGCAGCAAATAGGGGGCGTCGGTCTCGACCATCAGCCGGTCCGCTGGGATGCTCTTCACCAGTTCGCGCAGGTGCGCGCCGCGGCGCTCGTCGCACAGCCAGCCGGTGATGCCGATGTACCAGTCGCGGTCCAGGCATTCGAACAGCTCGGCGCGGCCGCCGGTGAAGCAGTGCACCACCGCAGGGCCGATCCGGCCCTCGAACCCGCGCATGATCGCCACGAAGTCGGCGTGGGCATCGCGCTGGTGCAGGAACAGCGGCTTGCCGGTATCGGCCGCGATCTCGAGCTGACGTTCGAACGCGCGGCGCTGCGCCGGCCGTGGCGAGAAGTCGCGGAAATAGTCCAGCCCGCACTCGCCCACCGCCACCACCTCCGGGTGCGCGTGCAGCGCGCGCAGCTCGGCGTCGCATTCGTCGGTGTACTCGGCGGCGTGGTGCGGGTGCACGCCGGCGGTGGCGTACAGCGTTCCCGGGTGCGCCCGGGCCAGCGCCAGCGCCTTCGGCGAATGTTCGCGGCTGGCGCCGGTCACCACCATCCTCGCCACCCCCGCTGCAGCGGCGCGCGCCAGCACCGCGTCGCGGTCGCGGTCGAAGCTGTCGTGGGTGAGGTTGGCGCCGATGTCGATCAGTTGCATGGGGCGGTCTTGGAACCCGGGGGCCCCATTGTAGGAGCGCGCCATGCGCGCGAAGGCCGGCGGGTCGCCCACGCCCGGGATCACCGCCAACCTCCCCGGCGCCTCCCGGGTTATTCACGGTGGCGGGCCGCTTCGCCGGGGGTGCGCCGCCCCGCGCCGTCCGCCGCTCAATCGAGCAACTGGCAGGTGGCGGGGGCGCTGCTCTCGAACAGCGCCGCGGTGGCCCATTGCGGATGGTCGATGAAGGGATTGCGGTTGCCCTGGAAGCTGTACACCACCTGGTTGCGTTCGCGCTCGGCGCTGTCCGGCGGGTCGGCGGCATGCCAGGCGAGCAGGGTCGACAGCAGCCCCATGTAGGCCGGCGAACTCGAAGTGACCACGATGCGGCTGCGGTCGTCGGTCAGTTCCAGGTCCGGTTCGGACTGCCCGGTGGCGGGATCCGCGCCGCCCTCGTAGCGGATCGCCATGTACATCACCGCGCGCGCGATGTCGCCCTTGCGGTGACCCCAGACCTCGAACGCGCCGCCGTTGCCGTCCGGGCTGCGCACCCAGTTGGAATTGCCCGGGTAGGCGCCGCTGCCGCCGCCGACGCCGCCGTTCGCCTCGGTGACCCGTTCGCCGCAGTTGGCGCTGGCCGGGCAGTCGGCGAAGGGCCGGTTGCCGCGCGCGGCGTTGTAGCCGGTGTCGCTGAGGTAGAGCATGTGCGCGTCCGTGTAGGGCGCATTCGGCAGGCCGCGGTCGCCGGTGCGGCTGCCGAAGCCCAGCGAGTTGGGCCAGGTGTGCTCGCGGTTGTAGGTCGCGCCGCTGCCGGTACCGGCGCGCGCATCGCCCTTGGCGTAGCTGCGGTTGCGGTACACGTCGCGGACCCGGCCCGGGTCTGCGGGATCCTCGTCGGCGATCTCCAGGATCGCCCAGGCGTCGGTGCCGCCGCCGCTGTACGGATACACGGTGTGGCCGCGGAGGGTGTGGTGCAGCGAGCAGCGCAGCTGCTCCGGGCTGGAAGGATTGACCCGCCCGTAGTAGTCGCCGCTGTCGCCGCCGCCGCCGGCCACCGTGAACCCGACTTGCAGATCGCTTTCGGGATGGCTGCCGTCCTGGTCGGCGACCGCGGCCGCCAGCATCGTCAGGGTGCACGCTTCGCCGCCATGCAGCGCGGTGCCGGTGGAGATCGCGAGGACGTCGCCGCTGGCGGCGTGATCCAGCGCCACCGGGCCCGAGACCGAGCATTCCAGCACCAGAGCGCCGGCGGCCAGCGCCACCGGCTCGCTGAACTCGATGGCCAGATCGCCCGCCGCGGGAAAATCGGCGGCGCCGTCGGCGGGGGTGGTGGCGACGACCTGCGGCGCGGCGTTGCCGCTCCCGCCGCCGAAGGTCTGCCCGTCGTTGCAGGCGCCGAAGCTCGCCGGCACGCCGCCGGTCCAGGCGAAGCCGGGTGCGCCGACGCCGTCGCCGTGCAGCTGTAGCGAGGTGCCGGCGGCAGTCGCGGATCCCTCGGCCAGCGGCAGGTTGTCGCTGGTCGTGCCGGCGGCCGGGCCGTCGGCCGCGGTGATCGTGCCTTCGTAGCTGAGGAACTGGACGACCCGGCCCTGGCCATCGACCAGGGCCATTCCGTCCGCCGCTCCGTTCTGCAGTCCGTTGGCCGGGAAGGCGACGGTGGCGACGCGCACGCTGCCCCCGCAGCTGGCGGCCTGGCCGTCCGGGACCGCGTGGCTGCCGTAGCTGCGGGCGCTGCCGGGCGTGCTGCCGCCGTTGTAGAGATGCAGGCGATAGCCGCCGAGATCCTCGCCCGCGGTGGACACCACCTCCACCGCCTCGCCGCGGTCGGCCCCGGCGTTGTCGTAGTGCAGCTCGTTGACGAACACCGCGGCCGACAGCGGCAGCCCCGGCAGCAGCAGCGCCATGCCGAGCGAGAGCGCGGGCAGCGGCCCGCGCAGCGGGGAGCGGTGGCGCGTGCGGGGATTTCGCATCCGGGATGTCCTGTGGTGAGATGACCGCAACGAATCTATCGGCCGCCTGCGACCGCCGACACCGGGGTAAACCCTTGCGCCGGCGCCCGATGTCGCGGCGTCCGCCTTTTCGAGGTGACCGCCGTCGTGGAATTTCCGATCGCCGCATTGCTGCCGCGGATCGCGGACAGCCTTGCCGCGCATCCGCGGCTGGTGCTCGAGGCCCCGCCCGGCGCCGGCAAGACCACCCAGGTGCCGCTGGCGCTACTGGAGTGCGGCTGGCTGGCCGGGCGCCGGATCGTGATGCTCGAACCGCGCCGCGTCGCCGCCCGCGCCGCCGCCGGGTTCATGGCGCGGCAGCTCGGCGAGGAGGTCGGCGAGACCGTGGGCTACCGGATCCGCTTCGAACGCAGGACCAGCGCGCGCACCCGCATCGAGGTGGTCACCGAGGGCATCCTCACCCGCATGCTGCAGGACGACCCGCTGCTCGACGGGGTGGGGGCGCTGCTGTTCGACGAATTCCACGAACGCCACCTGGCCGGCGACCTGGGGCTGGCGCTGGCGCTGGACGTGCAGGCCGGGCTGCGCGAGGACCTGCGCATCGTGGTGATGTCGGCGACCCTGGACGGCGAGCGCCTCGCGCAGTGGCTCGACGCGCCGCGGCTGGCCAGCGCCGGGCGCGGCTTCCCGGTCGACATCGCGCACTTCCCCGCGCGCCGCGAGGAAACCCTCGAACACCAGGCCCGCCGCGCCGTCGAGCACGCGCTCCACGAACATCCCGGCGACGTGCTGGTGTTCCTGCCCGGCCGCCGCGAGATCGACCGGCTGGGGGCGCTGCTGCGATCGCCCGAGTCGGGGCAGGATGCCCCGACCGAGGGAAAAGCGGCGCCCCCCGGCCCCCGGGACCGGGATCGGACGACACCCGCGAACGGCGCGGTCGAACTCCTCGCCCTGCACGGCGACCTTCCCGTCGAGCAGCAGTCGCGGGTGCTGCAGCCGGCTCCGGATGGCCGCCGCCGCGTGGTGCTGGCCACCAACGTCGCCGAATCCAGCGTCACCCTGCCCGGGGTGCGCGTGGTCGTCGACACCGGCCTGGCGCGCGAACCCCGCCACGATCCCGGCAGCGGCTTCTCGCGCCTGGACGTGGTCGCCATCGCCCAGTCCTCGGCGGACCAGCGCGCCGGCCGCGCCGGCCGCGTCGCCGAAGGCCACGCCTACCGGCTGTGGCCGCAATCGCAGCGGCTGGAGCCGCAACGGCGGCCCGAGATCGCGCAGCTCGACCTGGCCGCGCTGGCACTCGAACTCGCGGCCTGGGGCAGCGACGCGCTGCGTTTCCCCGATCCGCCGCCGCCGGGTGCGCTGGCCGCGGCGCGCGACCTGCTGCGCCGGCTCGATGCGCTGGGCGAGGACGGCCGGATCACCGCCGCCGGGCGTCGCATGCTGGCGCTGGGCACCCATCCGCGGCTGGCGGCGATGCTGCTGGCGGCCTTGCACGACGGCCGCGGCGCGCTCGCCTGCGACCTGGTGGCCGTGCTGGAGGCGCGCGATCCGCTGCGGTCCCGTTCCGACGCCCTGGCCGCGCGCTGGCAGGCGCTGGCGGCGTTCCGTGCCGGGCGCGTGCCGGCGGACGCCGGCCGCGGTGCACTGGCCGCCATCGACGCTGCCGCCAGGCAGTGGCGCCGGCGCCTGCGGCTGGAGGCCGCGCCTCCCGGGGAGGCGCCGGGGCACCTGCTCGGCGACCTGCTCGCGCACGCCTTTCCCGACCGCATCGCCCGCCAGCACCCCGCCGACCCGCGCCGCTACCAGCTGGCCAACGGGCGCATGGCGCGGCTGTTCGACGACAGCGCGCTGTACGGCGAGCCGTGGCTGGTCGCCAGCGACCTGCGCTTCGAGGCGAAGGACGCCTTGCTGCTGCGCGCCGCTCCGGCCGACGAGGCGGCGCTGCGGATCGGGTTCCCCGCGCATTTCCGCGAGACCGACGAGACCCGCTGGGATCCGGCCCGGCGCGCGCTGGTGGCCGAGCGGGTGAGCCGTTTCGACGGCATCGTCCTCGAGGTCCGTGCCGGTGGCCGGGTCGACCCGCGGCAGGCGGCCTCGGCGCTGACCGCGGCGGTGCGCGAGCTGGGCCTGCAGGCGTTGCCCTGGAGCGAGAGCCTGGCGCAGTGGCGCGAGCGCGTGCGCTGCCTGCGCGAGTGGATGCCCGAGCTGGACCTGCCCGATCTCTCCGACACCGCGCTGCTTGCGCGGCTGCACGACTGGCTGGGACCGGCGTTCGAAGGCCTCACCCGCCTCGACGCGCTGGACCCGGCGGCGCTGTCGGCGGCGCTGCGCGGCTCGGTCGACTGGTCGCTGCGCGAGCGCATAGACGCACTCGCGCCCGAACGGATCGCGGTGCCGTCGGGCATGCAGCGCCGCATCGCCTACGCCCATGACGCCGACCCGGTCCTCGCGGTCAAGCTGCAGGAGCTGTTCGGCCTCGCCGACACCCCGCGCATCGCCGGCGGGCGGGTGCCGCTGACCCTGCACCTGCTGTCGCCGGCCGGGCGGCCGCTGCAGGTCACCCGTGACCTGCGCGGCTTCTGGGAGCGCACCTGGCCGGAAGTGCGGCGCGAGATGAAGGGGCGCTACCCGAAGCACCCCTGGCCGGAGGACCCATGGAGCGCCGCGCCCACCCATCGCGCCCGGCCGCGCGGCTGAGCGGACGGCCCGCGTTCAGCGCGGCGGCCACCCGCTCACGCAGCCGCCACGGCCGCGCTTCGATACTGCGGCGGTCGCGACTATCGCATCCGTGCACGCACAGAGGTTTCCGATGAGCAAGCTCGACATCCTGCAGGGCAAGGCCCTGGAGCTCGCCGGCCAGGTCGGCGACGGCCTGCGCCATTCCGCCCCGACCGCCACCACCTGGCTGCGGGCGGGCATGGCGCTCGGCGCCGCGCGCGCCAGCGCCCGGACCGCCGGCAAGCTGGCGCGGCGCAATCCTGCGGTCACCGTGGCCGCGGCGGTCGCAGCGGCGGGTGCCGGTCTGCTGATCTACGCGCTGCGGCGCCGCCAGAACGGCAACGGCCAGGGCAGCACCCTCGAAGGCAAGTCCAAGCGGGTCGAGGCCCGCCGCGCCAGCCCTTCGCGGACTTCGCGGCCGCGCAAGACCGCTTCGCGGCGCAGCCGAACCACCACCGGTAACGACGGCAACGACAGCTAGCGCGCTGGGCGGGCGCCCTAGGCCGGCAACCGCGCCTCGGGCAGTTCGATCACGAAGCGCGCCCCGCCGCCGTCGCGGTCCTCGTACCAGAGCTGGCCACCGGCCTCGCCGACGATCTGCTTGGCCAGCGACAGGCCGAGCCCGCTGGACATGTCCCCGGGCGCCGGCTGGCCGCCCTGCAGGCGTACGAACGGCTGGAACAGCTGCCGCTGCTTGGCGGCCGGGATGCCCGGCCCCCGGTCCTCGAACACCAACTGCAGGAACCCGTCGGCACCGCGCCGGCAGCCGATCTCCAGGTCGCTGTGCGGCGCGTACTTCATTGCATTGGTGACCAGGTTTTCCGCGACCTGGCGCAGCACCAGCGGGTCGATCGCGACCGCCATGGCGTCGTTCGGCGCCGAGACCGACAGGCGACGATCGCGCGCCTCGAACTGCAGCGCATAGCGGCGCTCCAGCCATCCCAGCACGTCGGACAGCGGCGCCACCGCCGCCGCCGGCTCATCGCGGGCGGCGCGCTGGGTCTCGAGATAGCGGCGGATATAGCCGAGCGCATCGTTGGCGCTGTCGTTGATCGTCTCGAGATACCGGGGAACTCGGTCTTCGCGCACCTCGCCGGCACGCAGCATGTCGACCGCGAACAGGACGCTGCTGAGCGGGTTCTTCAGATCGTGGGCGACCAGATTCACCAGTTCCTGGCGTTCGCGCGCGACCCGCTCCAGGCGGTCGCGGGTCAGCTTGAGACCGATGTGCGCGCTGACCCGCGCCAGCAGCTCCTCGGGCAGGAACGGCTTGGTCACGTAGTCCACCGCGCCGGCATCGAACGCACGCAGCAGCTGCTCGCGATCGCGCGCGGCGGTCAGGCAGACCACCGGCAGGCGCATCAGCGTGTCGCGCTGCTTGATCTCGGCCAGCACCTGGAACCCGTCCATGCCGGGCATCAGCACGTCGAGCAGGATCAGGTCGGGCAGCTGCTCGGTGGCGATCCGCAATGCCTGCTCGCCGTCGCCGGCATCGAGCACCTCGTAGCCGTTGCGGGACAGCAGCGTGCCGACCACGCGCAGGTTCGCAGGCTGGTCGTCGACGACGAGGATCCGACCCGAAGCGGTACTGCCCTTGACCATGGGATCACTTTCATGAACGCGAATATCCCTGCCAAGTTAGCAGAATTGCTCACGTTTGCACCGTCTTCGCCAGGCCTCTGGCCGGCCCGTTCATGAACAAACTTAAGCGTTCATTTCAGAGGCTCGGCGCTACCTCGGTCCACTGTCCCGGCGCCAGGCCGCGCAGCTGCCACGGCCCGATCGCGACCCTGACCAGGCGCAGGGTGGGCAGGCCGACCGCCGCGGTCATGCGCCGTACCTGGCGGTTGCGGCCCTCCCGTAGCACCAGCTCGAGCCAGGCGTCCGGCACCCGCTTGCGGAACCGCACCGGCGGGTCGCGCGGCCACAGCGACGGGGCGCCGATGGCTTCGGCCACGACGGGCCGGGTGGGCCCGTCGCGCAGCTCGACGCCGTTGCGCAATGCCGTCAGTTGCTCCGGCCCTGGAGCGCCTTCGACCTGCGCCCAGTAGGTCTTGGCCAGCTTGTGGCGCGGGTCGGTGATGCGGTGCGCCAGGGCACCGTCGTCGGTCAGCAGCAGCAGGCCTTCGCTGTCGTGGTCGAGGCGGCCGGCGGGATAGACCGCGGCCGGCAGGCCGAAGCCGGCCAGGGTGGCGCGCGGCGGGGTGCTGCGGTCGGTGAACTGGCACAGCACCCCGTACGGCTTGTTGAACGCGATCAGCACCGCGGCCGCGGCCGCGCTTCAGTCTTCGCTGATCACCACCGCGCGCACCGAGTACGCGCCGGTGTGGCCGTCGCCCATCGGCAGCGAGTTGACCCGGACCGTGTGCTTGCCGGTGGACGGGGCGGAAGTGACCAGCAGCGAGTCGGTCCCGCCGCCTTCCTTGTCGTCGTTCTCGGCGATGCGCTCATTGTCGGGCCCGAACAGGATCACCACCGGGTCGAACTCGGTCGACTTGACGGTGATCGCCACCAGCTGGCCCTCGGTCAGCTCCAGGGTGTAGTCGTGGCTGCGGCCGCCGTTGTCGGCCGGGCGGTCCTCGGCGCGCAGCGTGCCTTCCACGGTCTTGCCGGGCGGCAGCGGTTCGGCGGCGGCGGCCGGCACCGCGGCCAGTGCGGCGATGGCGAACGGAATCAATGAACGAGCAAGACGCATGGAACCCCCTGGGATGGACGAATGGACGCGAACAGCGCGCGCGAAGCGTACACCAGCTTCGCCCCCGCCACGCGCCCGCGGCTTCCGTCCGCGGGCGCGCCAGGGCTCATTCGGGCTTGACGAAACGCAGCGTCATGCGGTCGCTCTCGCCGATCGCGGCGTACTTCTCGGCGTCGGCCTCGTCGTGGTTGTTGGAGGGCGGCAGCGTCCACACCCCGTTGGGGTGGTCGCGGGTGTCGTCGCGGTTGGCGTTGATGTCGCTGCGGTCCACCAGCCGGAAGCCGGCGCTTTCGGCCAGCGCGATCACCGTCGCCTCGGCGACATAACCGGACTCGTCGTCCTTGGGCAGCTCCTGCTCCGCGCGGTGCTCGACCACGCCGAGCACGCCGCCCGGCTTGAGCACCTCGAAGAAGCCCTGGAACATGCCGTTCGCGGTGTCGTTGCCCAGCCAGTTGTGGACGTTGCGGAAGGTGAGCACGGCGTCGGCGGTGCCCGGCTCGCCGAAGCGCGGCGCCGCCGGGTCGAACTCGACCATGGTGGCGCGGCCGTACACCGCTTCCGGCTCGCCGCCCAGGCGCTCGCGCAGGCCGTCGCGGGCGCGCGCATAGTACTCCCGAGAATCCGCCTCCTCCTGGCTGGCCGGGTCCACCACGGCGGCGACATAGGTGCCGTTCTCGTAGAGGTAGGGCGCCAGGATCTCGGCATACCAGCCGCCGCCGGGGGTGATCTCGACCACGGTCATGTCCGGGGTGATACCGAAGAAGGACAGCGTCTCCTTCGGGTGGCGGTACTGGTCGCGGGCGGCGAACTCCGGCGTGCGCCAGTCGCCGGCGAGGACCCGGTCCAGCTCCGCGGCGCTGTCCACGGCGGCATCGGGCGCCGGAACCGGGGCTTCGGCCGCGGGCGGGGGGGTGGTCGCGGCCGCGGGGGGGTCGCTTTCGGCGGCACAGGCGGCGAACAGGGCGGGCAGCAGGGCGGCGAGCAGGGTGCGCTTCATTCGGCGGGCTCCGGTCGAGGGGCGGCCAGCCTAGCGCCAATCCGGCCGCGGCCGTTAGTGCGCCGCAGCGCCGCGGCTGCCGCTGGCGGCGGCATGCCGCCTCGCCTCGCCATGCAGCCACTCGCGGAACGCGCGCAAGCCGGCGTGCGCCTGTCGGTGCGGCGGATACACCAGGTAGTGCGCATAGCCGGTCCGCAGGCGCTTGCGGCCCAGCCGCTGCAGCTGCCGCGACTCCAGCAGCAGGCGGACCCGGGTCAGCCGGCCCAGCGCCACCCCCATGCCGGCGGCGGCGGCCCGGTGCAGCGCCTCGGCGTCGTCGAAACGCGCTGCGAACCGTGCCGGCACGGTCCCGCCGTGGCGCGCGAACCATTGCGGCCAGGCCTCGGGATCGGGGTCGCCGAGCAGCGGCCAGCGCGCCAGATCGCCGGTGCCGGCGCCGGTGCGGCGCATCCGCGCCACCAGCGCCGGGCTCGCCACCGGCGCCAGCCACTCGTCGAACAGGTGCTCGGCGATCACCCCGGGCCAGGCGCCGCCGCCGCTGCGAAGCGCGGCGTCGACATCGCCGGCGCGGGCGAAGTCCACCAGCGCGGCGTCCGACAGCAGGTTGAGGTCGAGCTGCGGGTTGGCGGCGGCGAACCCCGGCAGCCGCGGCAGCAGCCAGGCCGAGGCCAGCGACGGCACAACGCTGAGGGTGAGCACGTGGTCGCGCCGCGCCGCCAACGGTCGCAGCGCCTGCTCGATCGCCGCCAGGTGCGGGGCGACCTGCTGCAGCAGGCGCTGGCCGTCGGCGGTGGGATGCATGCCGCGCGGACCGCGCTCGAACAGCCGCCTGTCCAGGCGCCGCTCGAGCGCGGCGATCTGGTGGCTGAGGGCGCTGACAGTCAGGTGCAGCGCCGCCGCCGCGCCGGTCAGGCTGCCGGCCTGCGCCACCGCCACGAATCCCTGCAGCGCGTGCAGCGGCGCGCGCAGGTCCCTCGGCGCCGCGGTCGGACTTGAAACCATTTCAAGCCTGCTTTCGGAATTGAGCGATTTTCATCCTCCGACTATCGGCCTAGCTTGTGAACCGTTCAAGCCTTGGAGCGTTCGACATGAGCATCTGGAACGAACTGCTGTTCCTGCACGGGCATATCGCAAGCCCGCACCTGGCGCGCGCGCTGGCGGCGGAGCCGGACGCGGGCGCGGCGGCGGAGCTGCCGCCGCTGCTGCGGGACCCGCCCGGCGACCTGCGCCGCGGACGGCGGAGCGCGGGTCAGGACGCGCCCGCCACTCCCGGGGCCGCGGCGTCGGCCGGCTAGCACGGTGCGGAGGCCGGGACCGGCGGCGTCCACCACGGCGTTGCACAGCCGCAACGCAGTATTGCCGGCCGCCGCCGCGCACGTCGCCCCGGCGGCGCTATGGTGCGCACTCCCCCGCGAACCGTGAGCGCCATGACCGCCACCCAGAACACCCGCGTCCTGCTCGCCGCGCGACCGAACGGCGAGCCGACCGAGGCCGACTTCCGCATCGAGCGCGCCCCGCTGCCCGTGCCCGGCAAGGGCCAGGTGCTGCTGCGCAACCGCTGGCTCTCGCTCGACCCCTACATGCGCGGGCGCATGAACGCCGGCCGTTCCTATGTCGCCCCGATCGAGGTCGGCGCGGTGATGGAGGGTGGCACCGTATCGGAGGTGGTGGAGTCGCTGCACCCGGATCTGGCGCCCGGCGAGCTGGTGCTGGCCGAGGGCGGCTGGCAGACCCATGCCGTGGCCGATGGCGACAGCCTGCGCCGCAAGCTCGATCCCGGCGACCTGCCGTTGACCACCGCGCTGGGCGTGTACGGCATGCCCGGATTCACCGCGTACGCGGGCCTGCGCGAGATCGGCAAGCCGGCGCCGGGCGAGACCGTGGTGGTGGCGGCCGCCTCCGGACCGGTCGGCGCCACCGTCGGCCAGATCGCGAAGCTGCGCGGCGCGCGCGTGGTCGGTATCGCCGGCGGTCCGCGCAAGGTGGCGCACCTGCGCGACGATCTCGGCTTCGACGTCGCCCTGGACCATCGCGCCGACGACTTCGCCGCGCAGCTGAAGGCGGCGGTGCCGGACGGCATCGACGTGTACTTCGAGAACGTCGGTGGCCACGTGTTCGACGCGGTGCTGCCCTTGCTCAACGAGTTCGCGCGGATACCGGTGTGCGGGTTGATCGCGCACTACAACGACAGTGCGCCGCCGCCGGGGCCGGATCGCCTGCCGCAGCTGATGGCGCTGGCGCTGGCCAGGCGGCTGACCATCCGCGGCTTCATCGTGTTCGACTTCAACAAGCTCTACCCGGAGTTCCTGCGCGAGATGGGCGCCTGGCTGCGCGACGGCAAGGTCCGCTACAGCGAGGACATCGTGGAAGGTCTGGAGAACGCGCCGCAGGGTCTGATCGGCCTGCTCCGCGGCGAGAACTTCGGCAAGCGCCTGGTGCGCATCGCCTGATCGCCTTGGCAGGGAGATCGGGGGCCCCGATCTCCGAGGCATGCGAACGCCCCCGGATGCTCGCGCCGGGGGCGTCATGAATACCCCGAATGGCAACCGATCCATGGCCGACTACGAGCTGCTGCACGCCGAAGGCGCCGCCACCCCGATCAAGGGCTGGGTGCGCGGGGTGCCGCTCGAGGACCAGGCCCACCGCCAGCTGCGGAACATCGCCGCGATCCCGTTCGTCGGGCCCTGGGTGGCGGTGATGCCCGACGTGCACCTGGGCAAGGGCGCCACCGTCGGCTCGGTGATCCCGACCCGCGGCGCGATCATCCCGGCCGCGGTCGGCGTCGACATCGGCTGCGGCATGGCCGCGGTGCGGACCACCCTGCGCGCCTCCGACCTTCCCGACAGCCTGGTGCAGCTGCGTACGGGAATCGAGCGCAGCGTGCCGGTCGGCAACGGTCCCGGCGGCGAGCATCGCCGCCCGCCCGACAGCATCGGCACCCGCATCGCGCAATCGGGACTGGCGGCGCGGCTGGACACGATCAAGGCCAAGCACCGGCGCATCCGCACCGACAAGCTCGACCGCCAGGTCGGCACCCTGGGCGGCGGCAATCACTTCATCGAGATCTGCCTGGACGAGGCCGACGCGGTGTGGGTGATGCTGCACTCCGGCTCGCGCGGCACCGGCAACCTGATCGGCAGCTATTTCATCGAACGCGCCCGCGAACAGCTGGCGCACCGCGTGCTCGGCTTCCATCTGCCCGACAAGGACCTGGCGTTCTTCATGGAAGGAGAGCCGCTGTTCGACGACTACGTCGAGGCGGTGTCGTGGGCGCAGGACTACGCCCGCGAGAACCGCGAGGCGATGATGGCGCGGGTGCTGCACGAGCTGCGCCAGCGCCTGCCGAAGTTCCAGCTCGAGAAGATGGCGGTCAACTGCCACCACAACTACGTGCAGAAGGAGACGCATGGCGGCGAGGCGCTGCTGGTGACCCGCAAGGGTGCGGTGAGCGCGCGCGCGGGCGAGCTGGGGATCATCCCCGGCAGCATGGGCACGCGCAGCTACATCGTGCGAGGACGCGGCAACGCCGACAGCTTCCACAGCTGCAGCCACGGCGCCGGAAGGGTGATGAGCCGCACCGCAGCGCGCCAGAACATCACCCTGGCCCAGCACCGCGAGGCCACCGCGCACGTCGAATGCCGCAAGGACAAGGCGGTGATCGACGAGTCGCCGGCGGCCTACAAGTCGATCGACGCGGTGATGGCGGCGCAGTCGGACCTGGTCGAGGTGGTGCACACCCTGCGCCAGGTGGTCTGCGTGAAGGGGTGAGCGGGCGGACACCATGAAGAAGGCCCGCGCATGCCCGGGCCTCCCGTTGTCAGCGCGCTGACGCGCTCAGCCGGCCGCCAGGGAATCCAGCGCCGCGTTGAACGTCGCGCTCGGCCGCATCGCCCGGGCGACGCGCTCCAGGTCGGGATGATAGTAGCCGCCGATGTCCACGGCCTTTCCCTGCACCGCATTGAGCTCCTCGACGATCTTGGCCTCGCTGGCCGCCAGCGTCGCCGCCAGGGGCGCGAAGGTCCCCTGCAGCGCGGCGTCTTCTTCCTGCGCCGCCAGCGCCTGGGCCCAGTACAGCGCCAGGAAGAAGTGGCTGCCGCGGTTGTCCAGTTCGCCGACCCTGCGCGAGGGGGACTTGTTGCCGTCCAGGAACATGCCGTTGGCCCGGTCCAGCGCCCTGGCCAACACCCCCGCGGCGGCATTGTCGTGGCGCCCGGCCAGGTGCTCGAAGGAGGCCGCCAGCGCCAGGAACTCGCCCAGCGAGTCCCAGCGCAGGTGGTTCTCCTCGACGAACTGCTGCACGTGCTTGGGCGCCGAGCCGCCGGCGCCGGTCTCGAACAGCCCGCCGCCGGCCATCAACGGCACCACCGAGAGCATCTTGGCGCTGGTGCCCAGCTCCAGGATCGGGAACAGGTCGGTCAGGTAGTCGCGCAGCACGTTGCCGGTGACCGAGATGGTGTCCTCGCCCCGGCGGATGCGCTCGAGCGAGAACGTCGTGGCCGCCACCGGATCGAGGATGCGGATGTCCAGGCCGCCGGTGTCGTGGTCCTTCAGGTAGGTCTCGACCTTGGCGATCACCTGGCCGTCGTGCGCGCGCGCCGGATCGAGCCAGAACACCGCCGGCGTGGCGCTCAGCCGGGCCCGCTCCACCGCCAGCCGCACCCAGTCTCGCACCGGGGCGTCGCGGGTCTGGCACATGCGCCAGATGTCGCCGGTCTCGACCGCGTGCTCGAACACCACGGCGCCGTCCTGGTCGGTGACCCGCACCGTTCCCTCGGCAGGGATCCGGAAGGTCTTGTCGTGCGAGCCGTACTCCTCGGCCTTCTGCGCCATCAGCCCGACGTTGGGCACGCTGCCCATGGTGGCCGGGTCGAACGCGCCGTTGGCGCGGCAATCGTCGATCACCGCCTGGTACACGCCGGCGTAGCTGCGATCCGGGATCACCGCCTTGGTGTCCTGCAGCTCGCCGTCGGCGTTCCACATGCGGCCGGAGTCGCGGATCATCGCCGGCATCGACGCGTCGACGATCACGTCGCTGGGCACGTGCAGGTTGGTGATGCCCTTGTCGGAGTTCACCATCGCCAGCCGCGGGCGTTGCATGTAGAGCGCGTCGATGTCGGCGCGGATGGCGTCGCGGGTCGCTTCCGGCAGGCGGTCCAGCTTCGCGTAGAGGTCGCCGATGCCGTTGTCGCCGTCGAAGCCGACCTCGGCCAGGGCCGCGGCGTGCTTCTCCAGGACTTCGCGGTAGAAGCGCTCCACCACCACCCCGAAGACGATCGGATCGGAGACCTTCATCATGGTCGCCTTGAGGTGCAGCGAGAACAGCACGCCCCGGGCCTTGGCGTCCTCGATCTGGGCGTCGACGAAGGCGGACAGCGCACTGCGGCGCATCACCGCGGCATCGACGATCTCGCCGGCCTGCACCTTCACCGCGTCCTTCAGCACCGTACGCTCGCCGTCGGCGCGGTGCAGCTCGATGCGCAGCGAGCCGGCGCGTTCGAGCGTGGCCGAGCGCTCGCTGGCGTAGAAGTCGCCGTCGGCCATGTGCGCGACGTGGGTCTTCGAGTCGGCGCTCCACTTGCCCATCCGGTGCGGGTGCTTGCGTGCGTAGCGCTTCACCGAGGCCGGCGCGCGGCGGTCGGAATTGCCCTCGCGCAGCACCGGATTCACCGCGCTGCCCTTGACCCGGTCATAGCGGTTCCGGATGTCCCGTTCGCCGTCGCTGCTCGGCGCGTCGGGGTAGTCCGGCAGATCGTAGCCCTGGCCCTGGAGTTCGCGGATCGCCGCCTTCAGCTGCGGCTCGGACGCGCTGATGTTCGGCAGCTTGACGATATTGGCCTCCGGCGTGGTGGCCAGCTCGCCGAGCTCGGCGAGATGGTCGCCGATGCGCTGCTCCGCGGTGAGCCGTTCCGGGAACTGGGCGATGATGCGCCCGGCCAGCGAGATGTCGCGGGTCTCCACCGCCACGCCGGCGGTGGCGGCGAACGCCGAGACGATCGGCAACAGCGACTGGGTGGCCAGGTAGGGGGCTTCGTCGGTCAGGGTGTAGATGATCTTGGGGGCGTCGGACATGGGGCGTGGGGGTTCCTGCAGGCGGAAGGAGGGCGCGCGGGCGGCGGGCCGGACCGGGCGGGATCGCGGCGGCCGGGCGCCGGCGACGGCGGGGCGATGGAGGCGCGAGCGATCGCCGTATTGTGGCGGGAACCGCAGGGGCGGGCAAAGGGACGGCGCGGTGCGCCTGCGGATCGGGGCCGGTCCGGCCTCAATCTCCGGCCCCGGCCGCCGCTATCGACGGCAGGGACACCCGGAAACCCAGCCGATGGCACTGCGCGTCACCCATGCCGAGACCTCCTCGCGCGATGCGACCGCAGCGGTGCACGAACTGGCCGGGCAGCTCGGCGGCGCCGAGCTCGACGCGGTGCTGCTGTTCTGCGACCCCGACTACGACCTGGATGCGCTCGGGGCGGCGATCAAGGCCGCGTTCGCCTGCCCGGTGATCGGCTGCACCTCGGCCGGGCAGCTCGGCGCACGCGGGTTCCAGGCCAGCGGCATCCTCGCCGCGGGCGTGCGCGGCGGCGCGATCGACGTCCACCCGCTGCTGATCGCGCCGCTGTCCGACCTGCAGGCCCAGGCCGCGGTCGCGGCCGCCACCGTGCAGGCGGCGACCGAGGCGAGGCCCGCGCAATGGTTCGGACTGCTGCTGGTCGACGGACTGTCGACCTGCGAGGAACACCTGGCCGCGGCGTTGTACCAGATGACCGGCAGCCTGCCGGTCATCGGCGGTTCGGCCGGCGACAACCTCAAGTTCGAACGCACCCACGTCTACCACGACGGCCGCTTCCTGTCCCATGCCGCGGTGCTGGCGCTGTTCGAGTGCCGCAACCCGTTCGCCGCCTTCAAGTTCCAGCATTTCGTGCCCAGCCAGATCGAGCTGGTGGTCACCGGCGCGGATCCGGACCGGCGCATCATCTTCGAGCTGGACGGCGAACCGGCGGCACTGGCGTATGCGGAGGCGGTGGGGGTGGCGGTGGCCGACCTTGACGCCGCCGTCTTCTCCACCCACCCGCTGCTGCTGACCATCGCCGGCGAGCCCTACGTGCGCTCGATCCTGCGGGCCAACGCGGATCTGTCGCTCACCTGCTACTGCGCGGTCGACGAGGCCATGGTGGTCTCGGTGGGGCGGGCGGTGGACCCGATGGACACCCTGGAGCGCGCATTCGCCGAGGTCCGCCGCAGCGTGGCGGACCCGGCGCTGGTGATCGGCTGCGACTGCATCCTGCGCCGCGTCGGCTTCGAGCAGAGCGGCCTGGCCGTACGGGTCGGCGCGTTCATGGCCGGTCAGCACGTGTTCGGCTTCTCCACCTATGGCGAGCAGTTCAACGGCCTGCACGTCAACCAGACGTTCACCGGCGTGGCGATCGGGGCATGAGCAGGGCCGGCCGCGCAGCACCGCCCCAGGCGGCCCCGGCAACGGCGGACGCCGCCGCCGTGGCCGAGCTGCGGCGCAGGCTGGCGGCGCGCGACAAGGTGATCGCGGTGCTGAAGCGGCGGGTGCGCGAGCGCGACCACTCGGCCGCTTCGCCGCTGGCGACCCTGCAGCACAACGTCGCGCTGGGAAGGGTCGTGGCCATGAAGACCCGCGAACTGAGCGAGGAGCGCCACGAGCTGCAGCGCGCGCTCACCGAGCTGGGCAGGACCCAGGCGGCGCTGCTGCAGGCGCAGAAGATGGAATCGGTGGGCCAGCTCGCCGCCGGCATCGCCCACGAGATCAACACCCCGGCCCAGTACGTGCGCGACAACGTCGCCTTCGTGCGCAAGGGCATGGCCGCCGCCGACGAGGTGCTGGCCGCCGCGCTGGCCGTGGTCGAGGCGGCGCGCGGCTGCGGCGGGCTCGAGGCGCCGGTGGAGGCGTTCGAGGCCGCGGTCCGCCGCACCCGCTTCGACTACGTTCGACGCCAGGTGCCCGAGGCGCTGGAGCAGTCGCTGGAGGGGCTGGACCGGATCTCCAGGATCGTCGGCGCGATGAAGCAGTTCTCGCACCCCTCGGCGGGCGAGAAGGAGCGCGTCGACCTGCGCCCGCTGGTCGAAACCGCGGTGACGGTGGCGCGCAACGAGTGGAAGTACGTCGCGCAGATGGAGCAGGATTTCGCGGAGGACGTGCCGGAGGTCTCCTGCCTGCGCGACGAGATCGGCCAGGTGCTGTTGAACCTGGTGGTCAACGCCGCGCATGCGATCTCCGACAGCCTGGTGCCCGGGCAGCGGGACAAGGGCCGGATCGCGATCTCGGTGCGCAGGTTCGGCGACCGCCACGTCGACATCCGCGTCGCCGACGACGGGCCCGGGATCCCGGAGGCGATCCGCACCCGGGTGTTCGACCCGTTCTTCACCACCAAGCCGGTGGGCAAGGGCACCGGGCAGGGACTGGCGATGGCCTATTCCACGGTGGTCGACAAACACGGCGGCGCGCTCTTCTTCGAGACCGGTGCCGGGCCCGGCACCACCTTCGTGGTACGCCTGCCGATAGAGGCCACGGGGGCGGGGCCGTGAGCGAAGCCGCGCTGCCGCGCATCCTGTGCGTCGACGACGAGCCCAACCTGCTCGCCGCGCTCGAACGCAACCTGTTCGGCCAGTTCGAGGTGACGACCGCCGGCGGCGGCGAGGCGGCGCTGGCGGCGATGGCGGAAGCGCCGCCGTTCGACGTCGTCGTCTCCGACATGCGCATGCCGGCGATGGACGGCGCCACGTTTCTCGGCCTGGTCCGCCAGCGCTCCCCGGACACGGTGCGGGTGCTGCTGACCGGGCAGGCCGACGCCGAGTCGGCGATCGCGGCGATCAACCGCGGCGCCATCTTCCGGTTCCTGTGCAAGCCCTGCCCGACCGAGGAGCTCGCCGCCACCCTGCACGAAGCGGTGCGGGTGCACCGCCGCATCCTGTTCGAGCGCGAGCTGCTGGAGACCACGCTGGCCGGGGCCATCCGCATGCTCACCGAGGTGCTGTCGATGGTGGCGCCGGGCGCCTTTCATCGCTCCGAGCTGCTGCAGACCTGCGTCGCCCACGTCGCCGACCGGCTCGGCTGGGCCGACAGCTGGGCGGTGCGGGTGGCCGCGGCGCTCAGCCATGTCGGCTGCGTCGGCGTTCCCGCCGACCTGATCCAGCGCGACCTGGCCGGCGGCGAGCTCTCCGGGGAGGAGCGGCGGCTGCTGGAGTCGCACCCCGAGGTCGGCCACCGGCTGCTGGCGGAGATCCCGCGCCTGGACACCGTGGCCCGGATCGTCCGCTACCAGGCGGCGCCGCCGCCCCATGGCGAGCCCGCCGAGGTGGTGCGTGGCGCGCAGCTGCTGCGCGCCGCGTTGTATCTGGTGCGGTGCCTGTCGCGCAAGGAGTCGCAGGCCAGCGCCATCGAGGGCGTGCGCATGCTGGAGCCGGAGATCCCGACGGACATCGTCAAGGCACTGGGCGGGCTGCGCCTGCGCATCCACGAGGGCCCGCGGCTGGCGCGCATCCGCGAGCTGATGCCGGGCTGGCGGGTGGAGCGCGACATCGCCAGCACCCGCGGCACCATGCTGCTGCGGCAGGGCAGCGAGCTCAGCGCCACCGCGATCCTGGCGTTGCGCAACCTGCATGCCGCCGGCGCCATCGAGGAACCGGTGCTGGTCAGCTGCGGGGCCGACCCCGGGGCCCCGGAGCCGGACGTGGCTGCGTTCTGAACCGGCACCCGACGGCCGTGGGCCGGCCGAGCACCCCGGCCGGGCGGCCGCCGATGGTTGGGCGGATCCGGCCCGAGGCCCGTGCGGCGGGCGAAGCGCCCACGCGGTCACCGCGGCGTCATGAACCGGCCTTACCTTGCCGCGCACTCCAGGGGTAGGACGGCACGTTGGCCGAACAGGCGAAGCGGGGACTGGCGCGCATGTTCGCCGAACAGGGGCCGGTGCTGCGCGGATTCTTCGTGCGTCGCGGCGCGAACGAGGACGCGGAGGACCTGGTGCAGGAAACCTACCTGCGCCTGCTGCGGGCGCACGATCGCCAGGGCGGGGCGATCGCCAATCCTGAGGCGTACCTGTTCACTGTCGCGTTGAACCTCGCGCGCGAACAGGCGGTGCGCCGCCAGCGATCGCCGCTGCCGATCGACGATCTCGAGGCCCTGACGGCCCTGCTCAGCAGCGAGGAGAGCGTCGAGGACGCCGCCGAACGCGCGCAGCGGGGAAAGCGCCTGCAGGCACTGCTGAACGGCCTGCCCGGGCCCACCCGCGCGGTGCTGGTGATGCAGTACCGCGACGGCCTGAGCTACAAGCAGATCGCCGAGCGGCTGGGCGTGTCGCCGCACATGGTCAAGAAGCACGTGGTGCGCGGACTCTCCGTCTGCCGGCGTGCGCTGGCCGCTCCCGCGGGGGCGCGATGACCGAACCCGGGGACCACCCGGCACGCATCACCCAGGAAGCGGCGCACTGGCATGCGCTGCAACGCCAGGACCGGCTGAGCACGGCGCAGCAGGCGCGCTTCATGGACTGGCTGGCGGCCTCGCCGGAGCACCTGCGCGAATACCTGGCCATCGCCCGGGTGGCGGGTGAGCTGGGCGACCTCCTGCGCGCGATGCCCATCGACCTGGAGGCGCTGATCGACGACGAAGCGCCGCGGGCGGCACCCGGCAACGTGGTCGTGCTGCCCGCCCGGCGCCCACCGCCGCCGAAGACGGTGCCCCGGCGGCGAATGCGCCTGCCGCGCTTCGCGGCCGCGGCGGTCGCGCTGCTCGCGCTGGGCATCGGCATGCACCTCGCCTGGCCGCGATCCGCGCATTACGCCGCGCCGCACGGTGCGCCGCGCAGTTTCGAGCTTCCCGACGGCACCGTGGTGCACCTGAACGCCGAGAGCGCGTTGTCCATGCGCTTCAGCCTGCTGCACCGTCGCATCGAACTGGCGCGCGGGCAGGCGAGCTTCGTGGTGGCCGACGACCGCCGTCCCTTCGCGGTCCACGCGGCGGGCCTGCAGGTCCGCGACATCGGCACCACCTTCGACGTCTCGCTGCAGCGCGAGCAGGCGCGGATCGGCGTGGCCGAGGGCCGGGTGCGCATCGTCGCCGCCGCCGGCGAAGGCCGGCTCCTGGCGGACCTGCGCGCCGGCCAGAGCGCCCGCGTCGACTATCGCGACCAGGCCGTCAGCGTGAGCCACGAGGATGTCGAGACGATGACGGGATGGTGGACGCGACGGGTCGTGTTCCGCGACATGCCGCTGCGCGACGTGGCCGATGCGTTCAACCGCCTCAATCGCGTCCACCTGCACGTGGAGGACGCGGCCGCCGGCGAGTTGCGCCTGACCGGCAACCTGAGCGGCGACGACCTGGAGTCGCTGCGCGCCTTCCTCGACGGGCAGCCCACGCTCAGGACGACGCTGTCCGCGGACAGGATCGGCGTCGGCACCCGGCGCCGCGTGCCCGGCGGCGTACAGCGCAAATAGAACGTCGCACCGGTCGTGCTTCGTTGCGGCGCCGCGTGAATCGACGCAGCCGTCGATGAAACGCGCACCGCCGCCGGCGCTGTAAAAAAAAATTCATCGAAAAGGCGGTGCCCGGTCTCCGCTCCGGGCCCTCGTAGTCCAGGCATGCGCGACCGCCCCTGCGTCGCGGCGCCCGACATCACCCCACTGGAATCCACGATGCGCAGAATCCTGTTTCTCTCGATCGCCCTGGCTTTGCAGGCCGCAACCACCACCGCGACCGCACAGGAGGCCGGCGTCGCGACCGAGGCCATTGCGTCGCAGCCCCTGGACCGCGCGCTCAACGCGCTGTCGCGGCAGACCGGTCTGCAGTTCGTCTATGGCGCGCAGGCGGCCGGGAACCCCGAGACCCGCGCCATCCCCGCGGGCCTGCCGCCCGAGGAAGGCCTGAAGCGACTGCTGGCCGGCACGGGATTGCGTCATCGCTATCTCAATGCGACCACCGTGACCATCGAGGCCGCGGGTGCCATGGACGCTCCGGCCCCGGCGCCGGCGGTACCGGGCGCCGCGCCGGGCGCCGCCGCGGTGCCGCAGGCGCTGTCCCCCGTGCAGGAACTGGAAAGCGTCCAGGTGGTCGGCAGCTACAGCCGCAGTCTCGAACAGGCGGTGGACATCAAGCGGTCGAACATCGGGTTCTCCGACTCCATCGTCGCCACCGACGTCGCCGACTTTCCCGAGCAGAACCTCTCGGAGGCCCTGCAGCGCATGCCCGGCGTGACGATCGAACGCAACAAGGGCCTGGGCACCCGGGTCAACGTGCGCGGCCTGCCGTCCGAGTTCACCCACGTCTCCATCAACAACCTGGCGACGGCCTCGGGCAGCGGCGGGCGCGACGTGGAGTTCGACATCTTCGCCTCCGAGATCATCCAGCAGGTGACGGTGCAGAAGTCGCCCACCGCCGCGGACGAGGAGGGCGGCATCGCCGGTTCGGTGCTGATCTCCACCGCGCGCCCGTTCGACTACGACGGTCGCAAGCTGGTCGCCTCGGCGGAAGGCGCCTACAACTCGATCTCCGAGCAGACCGATCCCAGGCTGTCGTTCCTGGCCAGCGACACCCGGGGCGACTGGGGCGCGCTGGTCTCCTTCTCCAAGGCGGAGCGCACCAACCGCACCGATTCCACCTCGGGCATCAACTTCCGGCCGATGTTCCGCTTCCTGGAGGCGTCGGACCCGCGCGGAAGCCAGGCCGCCGAGGTCCTCGAGCGCGATGCGGGCATCGTCGTGCGCGATCGCACCGACCGCGACGAGACCGGCCGCATCATCTTCCAGGACAAGGTCGGCGACCGCGTCTATCTCAACGACCAGGACAAGTGGGGCGCCACCGCGTCGGTCCAGTACAGGCCGAGCAACCGCTTCAGCCTCACCTTCGACGCGATGATCGGCGGCTACGACACCACCGAGGACGAGTACGACGCCGCGGCCTACTCCGCTTCCAGCCGCAGCACGCTCGAGACCATCCACGAATACGACGCCACCACCCTCTCCGAGCACGGCATGGTCGTGCTGCGCGACGTGTCCTACACCGCCACCCAGCACGAGTTCCTGAGCAAGGAACGCATCAACCGGACCGACTACAGCCAGTACAGCGTGGCGATGGACTGGAAGGGCGACAGCTGGGGAATCGACGCGATGCTCGGTTACTCGGGTGCGGAAAAGACGCTCGACTACGCCAACCTCAAACACGTGGCCTATGCGCCCTCGCGCACGCGCTGGACCGGCAACAGCGGCGAGACCGTCCCCAGCGACAATCCCGGCACCATCGACATGTACGACGCGCCGCAGGCGTACCTGTTCGAGGCCTACGAGACCACGCTGGAACAGGTGACCGACGACAAGTACGCCGCGCAGCTCGATTTCAGCAAGGCGCTCGACCTCGCGTTCCTGCCGGCGCTGCGCACCGTGCAGTTCGGCGCGCGCTATACCGACAAGTCGAAGGAGCGCCAATACGGCGAGCTCAAGATCACCGGCCCGGCCGCCGGCGACACCTCCTGGGTCGACACCCGCACCCTGGCCGACAGCCCGCTGCAATGGGTCAGCGACATCGTCCCCGGCGGCGCGTACGGCGTGAAGGACCTGGACTGGCGGCAGGTCTCCAACGAATACGCCCGCGGCGCCTTTCGCTATCCGGGCTTCGCCACCCCGTTCGACGAGGGCCAGTACTACCGCGTGGACGAGGAGGTGACCAGCCTCTACGCGATGGCCGATTTCGCCTTCGACCTGGGCAGCGTGCCGCTGTCGGTGAACGCCGGCGCGCGCTATTCCGACACCGCGGTGCTGTCCTTCGGCTACCACCCGGTGCAGAACGCGGACGGCACCACCGGCTACACGGATTCGCCGGTGTCCAGGACAGGCGGCTACGACGACATCCTGCCCAGCCTGAACATGACCGCCGAGCTGTCGGACGGCCTGCTGCTGCGTGCGGCGGCGTCGGAAACCCTGATCCGCCCGCAGCTGACCGACATCGCCTACAAGCGCACCGCCAGCTGGAATTCGTTCCGCTTCACCGACGGCAACCCCGACCTGCTGCCGACCACCGCCCGGCAATGGGAGATCGGCCTGGAGAAGTACCTCGAGAACGGCGGCCTGCTGGCGGCGTCGTACTTCCGCAAGAAGATCGAGGGCGTGGTCGTCAACTCGCTGACCGGGGTGGTCGAGGACGTGGCGGTGTACAACGCCAACGGCACGCTCAACGGCCGCTACGACTTCGACGTGTACCAGCCGGTGAATGCCGACGGGTCCTACGAGGTGGACGGCGTCGAGCTGATCGCCCAGTTGCCGCTGGCCATGCTGCACGGCGCGCTCGAAGGCTTCGGCGTCAACGCCAACTACACCAGGCTCGACAGCTCGCTGGCCGGCGAATCGGACCTGGGCATCGGCACGCCGATGCCCGGCCTGGCCGAAAACACCTTCAACGTCACCCTGTACTACGACAACGACCGCTTCGATGCGCGCCTGTCCTACAACCACAAGGACGAGTACGTCGAGTCCATCGGCTACAACATGTACCCGATCTGGCGCGACGCCTACGGCCAGCTCGACATGTCCATCGGCTACCGGTTGACCGACAGCATCAAGCTGACCCTGAAGGGCATCAACATGACCGACGAGGAAACCGGTGGCTACACCATGGATCCGTCGTTCCCGACCATGTACGAGCGTTCGGGCCGGCGCATCAGCCTGGGGATCCGGGCCGACTTCTGAGGCCGGCCATCGTTGTCCCGGCCGTGGCGGTCGACCTGCCGCCACGGCCGGATCCCGCGCGCTGCGCGCGCTGCCCCGGCAGCAAACGCAGCCGCTCCACATGCAGAAGGAAAGTCCATGCGCACCCCGCCACGCCTGCCGATCGCGGCGTTCATCGTCTGCCTGCCGCTGGCGGCACAGGCCGCCGACCCGGACGACGGGCGCCGCTGGCAGGCGGGCGATCACCACGTCCACAGCGAGTGGAGCGTGGACTGGGACCGGTCGACGTCCCCGCCCACGCCGATCCGCGGCGGCGATTCGCCCTACACCCGGACCCGCAACGCGCAGCAGGCGTTGGCCTACGGCCTGACCTGGATGGTGCACACCGACCACGGCGGTCCCGGCCATTCCGCGGTGACCCGCGACCATGCCTGGCCCGCCCTGCAGCAGGCCAGGCGGGCGGTGCCGGCATTGATCCAGTTCAACGGCATGGAGTTCGACGTGCCGGGTGGCGAGCATGCCTCGCTGATCATCGCGCCGGGACCGGAGGAGCGCGACCAGCTGGTCGCGATCGAACGCGGGTACGGCCGCACCGAACCGCTGGAGCCGGGCAGCCGCGACAACGGGCAGCTGATGCTCGACGCCCTGGCGCACATGCGGACGCTGCCGGCGCCGCCGCTGGTGTTCATCAATCATCCGTCGCGGTCCGCCACCGGCATCGGCCGCTGGGGTGCGGTGGAGCCGGCGGAACTGCGCGCCTGGCACGATGCCGCGCCACGGGTGCTGGTCGGCATGGAGGGCGCGCCCGGGCATCAGGCTGCGCCGGTGCATCGCGGGCTCTATCGGAATGCCGCCGCGCCCACCTTCGGCGGCTTCGACCAGATGACCGCCGAGGTCGGCGGTGTGTGGGACGCGATGCTGGCGGAGGGCCGACGGTTCTGGATCACCGCGACCTCGGACTCGCACGAGAACCTGCGCGACGGCGGTCGCGACTTCGATCCCGGGCAGTACAGCAGGACCTACGTCTGGGCCCGGCACGAGGCCGGGGACATCCTCGACGGCATGCGCGCGGGAAGGATGTTCGCGGTGACCGGCGACCTGATCGATGCCCTGGAACTGACGGTGCGGGCGGACGGAGAGACGGGCCGGGCCGCCGCCATGGGCGGGACATTGGTCATGCCGGCGGCAGGCACGATGCGGGTGGAGCTGAAGGTCCGCCAGCCCGCCGGGCTGAACTTCAACGGCCAGCGCCCGACGCTGGGCCACATCGAGCTGATCGTGGGGAGCGGCGGCGGCGGCGAACCACGGATGGAAACCAGGCGTTTCGGGCCGGACGACTGGAAGAGAGAAGGTCGGTGGTATGCGTTGTCGTGGGCGCTGCCGGTGCCCCGGAACGGCGGCTTCGTGCGCGCGCGCGGCGCGAACACGGCGGAAGCCGCGCCCCTGGCCGACGTTCCAGGCGAGGATCCCTGGCAGGACCTGTGGTTCTACTCCAACCCCGTCTTCGTCGAGATCGCGCCCTGAGGCGATCGGCGGAGGGGTCGCTGCTCCTTGCGCACCCTGCTCTTCCGCCTGCGTCACCGAACGTGTCGCCGGCGGGCAACCGACAGGCGGCGCGGATGGCGCGCGTCGCGGCGATCAGCCTCCGCGGTACCAGCCGAACACCTCGACCGGCAGCAGCGGTTCGACATCGATCTCCAGCGCGGCGTATGCGTCCAGGGCGTCGCGCACCAGCCGCTGGGTCGGCGTGTGGCCGGCCAGGTGCTGCAACTCGTCGGCCGAGAGCTGCGCCAGGGTCCAGGCGTAGAGTTGCTCGCTGCGCGCACGCAGCGCTGCGCGCAGCCACTCGTGGGGCGGTGCGTGCACCACGTGGCCGCGCGCCGCCAGTCCGTCGATCGCGCGCTGCAGCGGCCGCGCCGCGCCGCGCAGCCATTCGGTGTGGCCGGCGGCCTGCCTGCGCACCATCAGCGGTGCCGGTGCGCGGTGCGCGGCCAGCGGACGGCGCAGTTCGAGCTCCAGCTCGCGGGCGTCGCGCACGGTCTCGGTTTCCACCAGCGCGGCACCCGCCAGGTCGAAGAATTCGAACCAGCGCCGATGCAGGTCCTGCATGCGGCCGAGGGGATCGCGCGAGAAACCGACCTTGCAGTGGTCCTCCCAGGTGCAGGGCAGCACGTAGACGTAGCAGCGGCCGGGACTGGTCACGCACGCAGGTGTAGCAGGTCGGCCGCCGCCGGCGTGCATCCGTCGGGTGCGCCGGCCGGGACCGGCCGGACATGCGGTCGCCATCGCTCGCCGCGGCTGCGAGGGTGGCGGTCCCGCCGCCAACGCCTCGCGACCGGGGCCTGGAGATCGCCAGTCGGCCCAGGGCCCGGGCGCCGTTCGAGTGGGAGGAGTCCGCCGAACGCGGCCGCGGAAGCGCTGGACGGCGCGAGTCCAACGCCGAGCGTGTGGTCGTCGATTCGAGCGCCATGCCCTGATCGGGGGTGTCTTTGCGGGGGGCTGAGGTTCGCTCTCCGCCTGGATGCCCTTCTAGCCGGTTTAACGATATATTATAACATCACCTTACTTGTCCGGCCCCTCGATGCCCCACGTCCACCTCGCAGCGCGCTCCAGCATCAGCTCCCGCTACCACCCCTCCATCCTCGTCCTGGCCGCCGCCGTGGCGGGGCAGGCCTCCGCCCAGACGGCCACCCCGGGCGCCACCGACCTCGACGCGGTGGTGGTCACCGCCACCGCCAGCGAGCGCACCCTGGACACTGCGCCGGCGTCGATGTCGGTGGTCACCCGCGAGGAGCTGGCCGCCCGTCCGGTCTACGATCTCGCCGACGCCCTGCGCGGCGAGCCGGGGATCGGCCTGACCGGCATCGGCCTGGACCGTCGCGGGGTCAGCGTGCGCGGCATGGATCCCAGCTACACCATGACCCTGCTCGACGGCATGCGGGTCAACAGTTCGATCGGCGCGATCGCGCACAGCGACTACGACCTGGGCTGGATGCCGGCCGAGGCGATCGAGCGGGTCGAGATCGTGCGCGGGCCGATGTCGTCGCTGTACGGCTCGGAGGCGCTGGGCGGCGTGATCAACGTGATCAGCCGCAGCGCCACCGATGCCTGGCGCGGCAGCCTGCGCGCCAACGCCGGCGAGCCCGATGCCGCCGGCGGCGCGCGCCGGCAGATGGCCGTGTATGCCGGCGGCCCGCTGGTGGCCGACACCCTCGGCCTGAGCGTGTTCGCCGATCGCAGCCGGACCGACGAGACGCCGGACCCGCTGTTGCCCGGCGCCAGCCGCCGCGAAGCGCGCGACGCCGGCAGCGGCAGCGCCACCCTGAGCTGGACCCCGGGCGAGTTCCACCGCATCGACCTGCGCTGGCTGGGCGGCCGCGAGGAACGGGTGCGGCACGGCCTGCAGAGCGGCAGCAACCCGTACATCTACCAGTCCCGCGACGAAGTCGACCGCGAGCAATGGGCGCTGTCGCACCGCGGCCGCTGGGGCTGGGGCGAGAGCGGCCTGCGGCTCAGTCGCGCCAGCCTCGACAAGGTCAACGAACGCGCGCCCGGCACGCCCACCGGGCCGCAGCACCTGCGCGACGAGATCGCGGACGGGCACCTGGCGCGCACGTTCGGCGAACGCCACCGGGTCACCGTCGGCGGCGAATGGCGGCGCGAATCGCTCGAAGACGCCCTGGTCAACGACGCGGGCGAGGACGAGGCGACCCACCGCGCCGTCTTCGTGCAGGACGAGATCACGTTGGCCGACGGCTGGGACCTGGTGCTCGGCGACCGCTACGACCGCCACCGGCGCTTCGGCGGCCAGCACAGCCCGCGCGCCTACCTGGTGCACGAACGCGGCGGCTGGTTGTTCAAGGGCGGCGCCGGCCGCGGCTTCAAGGCGCCGACGCTGAAGCAGCTCTCGCCGGAGTACTACGCCAGCATCGCCGGCCTGCTCGAGCTGTTCGGCAATCCGGACCTGCGGCCGGAAGTGAGTACCACCTACGAGCTGGCCGCGCAGGTCCGCGGCGACGGCTGGCACGCGCAGGCGACCGCGTTCGAGAACCGCCTGCGCGACCTGATCGAGATCGTCTGCGTGGAACGCTGCGGCCAGCCGGGGGTGATGGAGATCCGCACCTACCGCAACGTCGACCGCGCACGCCTGTCCGGCATCGAGCTGGCCGGCGCGGTCGACCTGGCCGACACGCTGGCGCTCGAGGCCAACTACACCTACCTCGACGCCCGCGACCAGACCGCAGACCGCAAGCTGGAGATGCGCTCCCACCACGGCGGCGCCGCCACGCTGGCGTGGACGCCGGTCGACGCGTTCACCGGCCGCCTGCGCGCCGAGTACGTCGGCAGCCAGCTCGAGTATCCCAGCCGCGGGCCGGCGATCGCGGTTCCCGCCGATACGCTGTACGCGCTCGAGCTGAGCTACCGGATCGGCGATGCGCTGACCCTGCGCGGCGGGGTCGAGAACATCGGCGACGCCCGCCAGGACAGCGTCGACCTGCAATACCCGTACCCGCAGCTCGGCCGCAGCTACCACGTCGGCCTGGACCTGAGCTTCTGACGTGGCCGGGGCATTCCGCCGGCTGCTGTTCGCGGTCGTACTGGCCTGCACGGGTTCGGCGCAGGCCGCCGAACCGCTGCAGGTCACGGTGGTGACCACCGACTTCACCCTGCCGGGCAAGGCGCTGAAGATCGATCGCTGGGGCCGCGCGCACGGCGTGCGGGTCGTCTATCTGTCGATCGACCGGCCGCCGCCCGGCGAGCCGCGCGACTGGCTGGCGGCGAGCGGCCTGGTGATCGTCGATACGCCGGTGGCCAGCCATGCCGAACGCGTGCGCGCGCTGCTCGCGCCGGCGCTGGCCGAGCGCGGCGTGCCCTGGATCGCGATCGGCGGCGGCCCGCTCGCCTTCGACGCACTGGAACCCGCACGGGCGCGGCGCGTGGCCGAGTACTACCGGCAGGGCGGCGAGACCAACTTCCGCCGCATGCTCGACTGGCTCGGCCGCTGGCATCGCGGCGAGGCGACCGCCGCGGTGCCGCCGCCGGTGCCGATGCCGGCGACCGGCTACTACCATCCCGAGGCGGCCGAGCCGTTCGCCACGCTCGAGGCCTATCTCGACTGGCAGCGCCGGCGCGGCCACGCCGACGGCGCCCGCGTCGCGCTGGTGATCTCCAGCCATGCGCTGTCGTCGATGCAGCTCAAGGACGTCGATGCGCTGATCGCCGCGAGCGAACGACGCGGCCTGGTGCCGGTCGCGCTCTGGTTCGAGCGCGACGACCCCGACGGACTGAGGGACGGATTGCGCGACGCCGGCATCGTCGCCCTGGTCAACCTGACCCACTTGGGCGACGGCGAGCAGCGTCTGCGCGACTTCATCGCGCTCGACGTGCCGGCGCTGGTCGCGTCGACCGCGCGCGGCAGCACCGTGGAGGCGTGGCGCAGCGAAACCAGCGGCATGAGCGCCGCGGCGATGGCGACCCTGCTGGCGGTGCCGGAGAGCTGGGGCATGAGCGATCCGGTGGTGCTGGCCGCGGTCGAGGACGGCGAGCCGGTACCGATTCCCGAACAGGTCGAGCTGCTGGCCGACAAGCTGGCGTCGCTGGCGCGGCTGCGCGCGACGGCCGCCGCCGACAAGCGCCTGGCGCTGATGTTCTGGAACTACCCGCACGGCGAGCGCAACCTGTCCGCCTCGCAGCTCAACCTGCCGCGCAGCGTGGCCGACGTGACCGCCGCGCTGGCCGGGGCCGGCTATCCGGTCGCCGCGACCGGCGAGGCGCAGGTGATCGAGGCCGGACAGGCGATGCTGGCCGGCTGGTACCGGCCCGAGACCCTGCCCGGCCTGGTCGAACGCGGTCTCGCCGCCACCCTGCCGCTGGCCGAGTACGAACGCTGGCTGCGGACCCTGCCGGCCCGGCAGCGCGAGGCATTGCTGGAAAGCTGGGGCGATCCGGCCGACAGCCGTGCGGTGATCACGGTCGACGGCGTGCGCGCGTTCGCGATCCCGCGCTGGCGGCTCGGCGGACTGGCGGTGCTGCCGCAGCCGCCGCGGGCCGGCGAGTACGGCGTGGCCACCCACGACGGCGCGGTGCCGCCGGCGCACGCGTACCTGGCCGCCTACCTGTGGCTGCGCCTGCAGCACGACCCGCACGCGCTGATCCACTTCGGCACCCACGGCACCCAGGAATGGCTGCCGGGCAAGGACCGCGGCCTGTGGGCGTTCGACTGGCCGAACATCGCGATCGGCGACCTGCCGGTGTTCTATCCCTACATCCAGGACAACATCGGCGAGGCGGTGCAGGCCAAGCGCCGCGGCCGTGCGGTGCTGGTCAGCCACCAGACCCCGGCGTTCGCGCCGGCCGGCCTCTACGACGAGCTGCGCGACCTGCATCACCTGGTCCACGAGTACCAGATGACCGACCCGGGGCCGGTGCGCGAAACCGCCATGCGCCGCCTGCGCGAGGCGGTGGTCGCGCAGGACCTGCATGCCGACATCGGCTGGTCGGAAGCCGCGATCGAGGCCGATTTCGAGGGCTTCTTCGGCGCCCTGCACGACCATCTGCACCAGCTCGCGCGCAGCGCCATCCCGCTCGGCCTGCACGTGTTCGGCACGCCGGCCGCACCGGAGCACCGGCTGTCGACGGTGATGCAGCAGCTGGGCGACGACTACTACGCCGCGCTCGGCCTCGACCCGCAGGAAGTGTTCGCCGACGACTTCGGCAAGCTGCAGGCGAGCAAGCCGTACCGATTCCTGCAGCGTTACCTGCGCGGCGGCGAGTCGCCGCAGGCCATCGCCGACCCGGCGCTGCGCGAACAGATCGAGTGCGCGATCGCCAGCGACCGCCGCCTGGCCGAGACCGGCGAGATCGAGGCGCTGCTGGCGGGCCTGCGCGGCGGTTTCGTGCGGCCCGGCGAAGGCGGCGATCCGGTGCGCAGTCCCGAGGTGCCGAGCGGCCGCAACCTGTATGCGTTCGACCCCGACAGGATCCCGACCCGCGCGGCTTGGGAGGCGGGCGGGGAGGCCTTCGGGCAGCTGCTCGCCGCCCATCGCCAGGCGCACGGCGGCGCCGCGCCGGACAAGCTGACCTTCGTGATGTGGTCGGTCGAGACCGTGCGCCACCTCGGCGTGGTCGAGGCGCAGGTGCTGCACGCGGCCGGCCTGCGGCCGGTGTGGAGCGCGGGCGGCGACGTCGAGCGGATCGAGATCGTGCCGCAGGCCGAGCTGGGACGCCCGCGCATCGACGTGGTGGTGCAGGTGACCGGCAGCTATCGCGACCAGTTCGACGGCTTCATGCGCAAGCTCGACGCCGCCCTGCAGCAGCTGGCCCGGCTGGACGAGCCCGGCAACGCGATCGCCGCCAACAGCCGCAGGATCGCGGCGGCGCTGGTGGAACGCGGCCTCGACGCCGAACGTGCCGCAGCGCTCTCCCGCCTGCGCATGTTCGGCAACGCCCCGGGCGACTACGGCACCGACCTGGCCGACAAGGTGATGGACTCGACCGGCTGGGACAGCGAGACGCCGCTGGCCGAGCAGTTCCTGGCCCGGCTGCAGTACGGCTACGGCGGCGGCGACTGGGGCACTTCCGGCGGCGAGGACGGCAACCTGCTGGCCGCGCATCTGGCCGGTACCGACGGCGTGGTGCTGCCGCGCTCGTCGAACGTGTACGGCGCGCTCAACACCGACCACGTGTTCGAGTACATGGGCGGGCTGTCGATGGCGATGCGCCACGTCGACGGCAGCACGCCGGCGCTGTACGTCAGCGACCTGCGTGCGGCCGCGGCGCGTACCACCACCGCCGCCGAGTTCCTCTCCACCGAGCTGCGCAGCCGCTACCTCAACCCGCAGTGGATCGGCGCCATGCAGCAGGAAGGCTACGCCGGCACGCTGCAGGTGCTCGACGTCGCCAACAACCTGTTCGGCTGGCAGGCCACCGCGCCCGGCACCGTGCGCGCCGACCAGTGGCAGGCGATGCACGAGACCTACGTGCTCGACAAGCGCGAACTCGGCATCGATGAATGGTTCGAGCGGCACAACCCGACCGCGCAGGCGCAGCTGATCGAACGGATGATGGAGGCGGTGCGCAAGGGTTACTGGCAGGCGGACGCGCAGACCCGGCGCGAGCTGGCGCAGCGCTGGCAGGCGCTGACCGCCGAACACGGCGGCGATGCCGGCGCGCGCGTCACCCGCGAGTTCATCGAGCGGATCGCGGGCGGCTTCGGGCTGGACGCGGCGGCGCCGCGAGCGGCCGCTGCGTCCCCGCCAGCGCCCGCGCAGGTCGACGCTGCGCCGCCCGCGTCCGAGTCCGAATCCGAACCTGCGGCCGCGGAATCCGCAGAACCGGCGACCGTGCGTGGCCGGGTCATGCAGGAGGTCGCGCACGCGGCGCCGGCCGAGCCGCCCTGGCAGGCCTGGCTCGGCGGCCTGCTGCTGCTCGCCTGCGCCGGCCTCGGCGGCTGGCGCCAGGCCCGTCCCCCACGTCCTCTCCGGAGTCATCGATGAACGGTTTCGAATCCGCCCTGTACCAGCTCGCGCACGTCTTCCTGGTCCCGGTGCTGGTGCTGGTGGTGCTGGCGCTGGCCTACAGTTTCATCGCCCTGGGCGCGTTCGCCGTCGAGGGCTGGCAGCGCCGCGGCCGCGGCTACCGCTCGCCGCTGGCCGCGCATCACGCCGCCACCGGCGCCAGCTCCGCCGAACTGGAACTGTGGGTCATGCGCCAGCTCGAATGGCTGCGCATCACCGCGCGCAGCGCGCCGATGCTCGGCCTGGTCGCCACCATGATCCCGATGGGGCCGGCGCTGCTGGCGCTGACCCGCAACGACGCCGCCGGCGTCGGCGAGCACCTGGTGGTCGCGTTCTCCTCGGTGATCCTGGCCCTGGTCAGCGCCTCGATCGCGTTCCTGGTCCTGACCGTGCGCCGGCGCTGGCTGCTGCAGGAACTGGTGGCGATCGAGCGCACGCAGGCGGCGCAGGGCGGAGCGGCGGCGTGATGCGCTTCCTCGAGACCGACGAGCACGACGACCCGATCCTGTCGGTGGTCAACCTGGTCGACCTGTTCCTGCTGGTGATCGCGGTGCTGATGATCGTCATCGTCAGCAATCCGCTGAACCCGTTCTCCGACAGGTCGGTGGTCGTGATCGAGAATCCGGGCCAGGCCGACATGCGGATGCTGGTCAAGGACGGCGAGGAGCTGCGCGAGTATCAGTCCAGCGGCGAGATCGGCGAGGGCGAGGGCGTCAAGGCCGGGGTCGCCTACCGCCTGGCCGACGGGCGCATGGTGTACGTGCCGGAGGCGCCCGCCGGTCCCGACGACGGCGCAGGGCCGGCCGGCGGAGCGCCGCGATAGGCGCCCGCGTGGTCGCCGCCACCGATCGCCTGCCCCTGCAAGAATGCCCCGTGGCCGCGAAAGCCGCGGGAGGCGCCGGCCGGGTGCGCGGTGATGCCGGGCGTCGGCCGGCCGCGCCGGTCTTCGCGTGCATGGCACGCGCCTACATTAGCTCGACGATGCGCGGGGTGAGCTTGCCGTGGGCGACCACCAGCTCGGCGGCGGTGACTGGCAGGCTGAAACGGCGCCGGCCGGCGCTGCCGGGATTGACGTACAGCACGTCGCCGCGCGCCTCGATCCGCGGCCGGTGCGAATGTCCGGACACCACCACGTCGAAGCCCTCGGCGCCCGGATCCCGCTGCAGCTGCTTGCGGTCGTGGAGCACCAGCAGGCGGAGACCGCCGAGCGCCAGCTCGAGCGTGTCCGGGACCGCCGCGGCCCAGTCGCCGGTGTCGACATTGCCGCGGATGGCGCTGAGCGGGGCGAGTGCCGCCAACGCTGCGAGGATGTCGGGCGTACCGATGTCGCCCGCGTGCACGATGTGGTCGCAGCCCTGCAGGAAGGCGAGCGCCTCGGGCCGGAGCAGGCCATGGGTGTCGGAGATCAGGCCGATGCGCATCCGAGGGCCTCCGCCGGGGCGGGATCGCGCACCCGCGGCCGGATGCCCGGCTGCGGAAGGCTGCCGGCAACCGTGGCACGGCCGTGCCGGGTCCGAAAGCGAATGGACCGCGCGCGCGCCGCCGTCATCGCGCGTCCCCGCCGACGCGCGGCACGTGCGGCAGGCGCGCGTGCACCCGCGTCGCGGCGACCGCCGCCTGTCCCACCGCCACCGACACCTGGTTGAGCCCGCTGACCACGTCGCCGATCGCGTACAGCCCGGGCACCGAAGTCGTCTGTCCCGCATCCACCACCAGGGTGCCGTCCCCGGTCAGCTCGGCCCCGGCCGCCGCGGCGATGCCGGCACTCGTGCGTGCGCCGAGGTAGGGGTAGACGCTGTCGAACGTCGCCACCGTGCCGTCGGGGCCGCGGTAGCTGCAGCGCTCGCCATCGAATTCGAGGCGACCACCGGCGGGCAGCAACGCGACCCCGGCCTCCCGCGCCTGCCGCAGGGCCTCGACAGCCCCATCGCCGGGACTGCTGCCCGGGTCGGTGGGCAGCAGGGTCACGTGCTCGGAGTAGCTGCGCAGGAACAGACCGTGCGCGGCAATGTCGGCCAACGGCCCGTATACGCCGATACGGCTGTCGGTGGCCTCCCAGGCATCGCAGACCGCGCACAGGCGCAGCGCCCCGCAGGCCACCGCGTCGCCGGTCCAGGACGCTTCGGGCAGGGTGTCGGCCACCCCGGTCGCCAGGATCACGCAGTGCGCGCGCCACTGCCGCGGCCCGGCGGAGAGCACGAAGCCGTCGTTCTGGCGGCGAATCGCGTCGATCTCGGCGTGCTCGAAGCGCGCACCGAACTTCCGCGCCTGTTCGCGCATGAGCCGCAACAGTTCGTCGCCGGAGACCCCGTGCGGAAAGCCGGGGCAGTTGTTGCTCTCGGGAATCCAGCGCGCGCGGCTGTCGCCTGCGTCGAGCACCAGGCAGTCGCGGTGGAAGCGGCGCAGGTAGGTGGCGGCGGTCAGGCCGGCGGGGCCGGCGCCCACCACGATCGCATCGAGCATGGCGGGCGCAGCAGGGGATTGGGACATGCAGCGTTCCGGTTCGTCGGCCCTGGGGACGCCATTGAAGGCTTCGGCGGGTGCCGGCGGCGTGAGGCCGGACCTGGCGCCATCCCGCGGCCGGAGGCTCGGCACCTCGGGCCGGAGTGCGCTGCAGGGGGACGCACCGGCCCGTGGTCCTGGCGGCCGCTATCCGAGCGCCTGCCTCAGGTAGGGTGCGGTGCGGCTGCCGCCTGCGGCGGCCACCGCACGCGGCGGCCCTTCGGCGACGACGCGGCCGCCGTCCTCGCCGGCGCCCGGGCCGATGTCGATCACCCAGTCCGCGTCGGCCACCACCCGCATCTCGTGTTCGACCACCACCACGGTATTGCCCGCGTCCACCAGGCCGTGCAGCTGCGCCATCAGCCGGTCGACGTCGAGCGGGTGCAGACCGGTGGTGGGCTCGTCCAGGACGTACAGGGTGTCGCCGCGCTGGCTGCGCTGCAGCTCGGTGGCCAGCTTGATCCGCTGCGCCTCGCCGCCGGACAGCTCGGTGGCGGGCTGGCCCAGGCGCAGGTAGCCTAGGCCGATCGCCTCGAGCAGCGCCAGCGGGCGCCGTACCGCAGGCTCGGCCTCGAAGAACGCCAGCGCCTCCTCCACCGTCATCGCCAGCACCTCGGCGATGTTGCGCTCCTGCCACCGCACCTCGAGGGTCTTCGCGTTGTAGCGCGCGCCGTGGCAGGCCGGGCAGGGTGCGTACACGCTCGGCATGAACAGCAGCTCGACGCTGACGAAGCCCTCGCCCTCGCAGGTGTCGCAGCGCCCCTTGGCGACGTTGAACGAGAACCGCCCGGCGTCGTAGCGGCGCGCCCGGGCCTGGCGGGTGCCTGCGAACAGCCGGCGCACGTGGTCGAACAGCCCGGTGTAGGTGGCGAGGTTGGAGCGCGGGGTGCGGCCGATCGGCTTCTGGTCGACGTCGACCAGGCGCCGCACCGCATCGGCGCCGGCGGCGATCCTGCCGGCGGTGGGCGCCACCGCGTCGGCGCGTGGCGCGCCGGACTCGGTCTGTTCCGCCACCGGATCGTGCCCGAGGTGGCGGCAGACCAGCTCCACCAGCGCCTGGCTGACCAGGCTGGACTTGCCCGAGCCGGACACGCCGGTGACCGCGGTGAACGCGCCGAGCGGAATCCGGGCGTCCAGGCCATGCAGGTTGTTGCGGTGCACGCCGCGCAGCTGCAGCCACTGCCGCGGCTCGCGCGGTGGGCGCCGCGGCGTGCCGCGCCGCGCGAACAGGTAGGGGGCGGTGCGCGATCCGGACACCTGTGCCAGCCCCGCAGGCGGGCCGCTGTAGAGCACCCGTCCGCCGTGCTGGCCGGCGCCGGGCCCGATGTCCACCAGCCAGTCGGCGCGGCGCATCATCTCCAGGTCGTGCTCGACCACGAACACGCTGTTGCCGGCGCGCCTGAGCTCGGCCAGGGCACGCTGCAGCGCCTCGCCGTCGGCCGGGTGCAGGCCGGCGGTGGGCTCGTCCAGCACGTACACCACGCCGAACAGGTTGGAGCGGATCTGGGTCGCCAGGCGCAGCCGCTGCAGCTCGCCCGGCGACAACGTCGGCGCGGCCCGGTCCAGCGACAGGTAGCCCAGCCCCAGCGCCTGCAGGGTGCCGATGCGCTCGACCAGGTCGTGGGCGATCCGCTGCGCGGCGATCCGCTTCTCTTCCGACAGCTCGGGCGTGCGCCGCACGTCGGAGGCACCGGCGTGGGCGGCGCCGCCGGCCGCCACCCGCCGCGCGCTGGCCCGCCGCCCTGCCGCGCGCCCCATGGTCGCGCCGGCGCCGCTGACAACGGCGAACCGCCCCTCCGCGGCCGGGCGCAGGGTCTCGGCGATGCGGTCCAGCGGCAGCCCCGCCAGCGTGCCGATGTCCATCCCGGCGAAGCGCACCGACAGCGCCTCGCGCTTGAGCCGGCGCCCGTCGCAGGCCGGGCACACCCGGCCCACCATGTAGCGCGCCGCGCGCTGCTTCATCTGCGCGCTCTGGGTGGTCGCGAAGGTATGCAACACGTAGCGCCGCGCGCTGGAGAAGGTGCCCATGTAGCTGGGCTCCTCCTTGCGCCGCAGCGCCGTGCGGGTCTCCTTCGGGGTGAACCCGGCGTACACCGGCACAACCGGCTGCTCGTCGGTGAACAGGATCCAGTCGCGCTCCTTCTTCGGCAGCGCGCGCCAGGGCCGGTCGACGTCGTAGCCGAGCGTGACCAGGATGTCGCGCAGGTTCTGGCCGTGCCAGGCCGGCGGCCAGGCGGCGATGGCGCGGTCGCGGATGCTCAGCGACGGGTCCGGCACCATCGACTGCTCGGTGACCGCGTACACGTGCCCCAGGCCGTGGCATTCCGGGCAGGCGCCCTGCGCGGTGTTGGGGGAGAAGTCCTCGGCGAACAGCATCGGCTGCCGCGGCGGGTAGCTGCCGGCGCGCGAGTACAGCATCCGCAGCAGGCTCGACAGCGTGGTCACGCTGCCGACCGACGAGCGCACGCCGGGACTGCCGCGCTGCTGCTGCAGCGCCACCGCCGGGGGCAGGCCGTCGATGGCGTCTACGTCGGGCACGCCGACCTGGTCGATCAGCCGCCGCGCGTACGGCGCCACCGATTCCAGGTAGCGGCGCTGCGCCTCGGCGTACAGGGTGCCGAACGCCAGCGAGGACTTGCCCGAGCCGGAGACGCCGGAGAACACCACCAGCGCGTCGCGCGGGATGTCGACGTCGATGTTGCTGAGGTTGTGCTCGCGGGCGCCGCGGACCCGGACCAGCCCGCCGGCACCGGGGCGGGTGCCGGCGGAGCGGCCGGGTGTGGCGTGAGGTTGGCGCGGGCGGCGGGGCATGGCCGCGATGCTGCCGGCTGCCCGGTCACGGTCGCGCGACGGCCGCGCCGCCGCTGCGCGCGCCGCGGCCGTCGCTGATGCGGGAAGGGCGGCTACCCGGCCCTGGCCATCCTGCCGCAGCTGTCGGCGCAGCGCCGGCACGCTTCGGCGCAGCGCTGCATGTCCGCGTCGTCGCCCATCGCGGCGCAGGCTTCGGCGCACTGCCGGCAGACCTCGGCGCAGGCGCCGCAGGTGGCGGTGTGCACGGAGGCGCCGCGCAGCATCGCATCGGCGCTGGTGGCGCAGATGTCGGCGCACACGGACATCAGGTTGATGTGCTCGGCTTCGGCGTGCTTGCCGCCTTTTTCAAGACAGTAGTGGATCGTTTCCAGGCACACCGCATGGCAGGTGCTGCAGTTGTCGATGCACTGGTTCATCTCGTCGCTGCGGTGTTCGGCCGTGTGGTGGCTCATCGGCATCTCCGGTGGTGGCGGGTGATCCACGGCGTACCCGCGTCGCCAGCGGTCGCGATGGCGGCCGCCCCCCTGAGGCCAACCGTGCCAGCAACGTCCTCCACGGACGGTGAAGTGGCGGGTGCCGGGGCAGCCGCCGGCGCGGGGCGCGGGCTGCTTCGGCAGGATTGGCGGCGAAAGCCGGCCGGCGTGCGGTGCGGGCTTTCGCGCGCATGGCGCGCTCCTACGAGTGCGGGCCCGTTCGAGTGCGGGCCCGTTGTGCCGGCTGGCCGTGCGCGCGGGTCAGCGGTGGCGCTGCAGTTCGCTCAGGTGCAACTGCGTTTCGACCACGCCCGGGCGGCGTTCCACGGTCACCGTCTGCGCCACCGCGTCGATGCGGTAGGTCAGGTAGTAGCGCAGCCGCGGGCGGCTCAGCGGCTCGGCGCGGAACGCCGCCAGGCAGCTGCCGTCCGGCCAGCGCGCGGACGGATACAGCAGCCCCGGCAGCCCCTGGGCGCTGGCGTGCTTGCCGATCGCCTGGGTGGCGCCGTAGTCCTCGTCCAGCAGCTCGGGGTGATCCCGTTCCTTGCCGCGCAATTCCAGGAACAGGCCGCGCGCGTGGACCTCGTAGACGGCGCGGTGGCGCGTCACCGGCCGGCTCACGCCCTCGATCGCCGAGAGCTGGCGCAACTGGTGCCAGCAGGTCTCGGCCAGTCCGGTGGCCTCCTCCAGCGCGCCGTACCAGACCCGGAGGCTGCCGTCGCCGTAGCGGCTGGCGACGGTCTGGTCGCTGGTGAACGGATAGCCGATCGCCTGCGAATAGTGCAGCCCGCGTTCGACCACGCCGGTGCGCGCCGGCCGCATCCGCAGGTCCGCGGCCAGCGCCGCGGCGCGCCCGGCGCCGTCGGCCACCAGGTCGTCGAACAGGTCCTCGGAGACCCGCAGCGAGGTGATGTTGCGCAGCAGCCGGCCGTCGAAGTCGGTGAGCCGGTCGTACAGCGACACTACTGGCCCCGCTGGAAGTCGACGAAGCGCGCGATCCGCGCCAGCCCGACCAGGCCGTCCTCGAGCATGACCTCGAGCGGGGTGCGCCCGTCGAGCAGGCGGTTGCGCCGCCGCACCCAGCCGAAGCGCAATTCGGGATCCTCCGGGAACAGCATGCGCAGCCCCTTGTGGATGCCGAGCAGGTAGCCGGCGCGGTCGAGGGTGTCGCGGCTGTTGGGCAGCGCGCGCTCGCCGCGGCGGTACTGGGCCAGGACCTTGCGGCTCTCCGGGCTCATGCCGAGCAGGGCGAGCTGCTGTTCGGTCGGCAGCGCCCACTTCTCGAACAGCGCGGCGAGGATCCGGGCCAGGTCGCGGCGGGCCTCTTCGCGGGCCAGGTCCGGGACCTCCGGCAGGACATGTGCGGTGATGGCCATGAGGCCTCCTGGGTATGCGACCCCAATATAAGGGGATACAACCCCAAAAACCACCCCGCCCCGAGCCTGCGGCGGCGAGCCGGCCACCGATGGCTGGCCGCCGGGGAGCATGCCCCGGTCGGGACGACGCTGCTCCCGAAGCCCACGAGCGCGCGCCGGTCGGTCGATTCCGTCGCCATCCCTCCGCGAAGCGCCAAGAAAAAAGGCGCGGCCTCGGCCGCGCCCTTCCCCGGGCCGAAGGCGCGCGGTCTACTCGATGGTGAACTCGCGGGTCTCCACCACCTCGCCGTCCAGCGAGATCTCGAGGGTGTAGCGGCCCTGCGGCCAGTCCTCGGGGTTGCTGATGCGGAAGTTGGTGACGTCCGCGCCGGTGAAGTCGAGCTGCTCGCTGCGCTCGTCGACCAGCTGGCCGTCCTCGAAGGTCCAGCGGGCGGTCAGGGTGCCGCTGCTGGGCATGGCGGCGTCGCCGATGGCGCTGGTCGAGACCGCCGCGACGATGGTGTCGTCGCTGGCGGAGAAGCTGGTCGCGGGCGCGGCGATGGTGCGGTCGGCGGCGGTGTCGGTCCCCAGCTGCACGGCGGTGACCGTGACGGTGGGAGCCGGGCGTTCCGGCTCCGGCGGGGTGGCCGGCTCGACGGGTTGCGCCGGCGGCGGCGTGGCCGGGGCGACGGGTTCGGGATCGCGGTTGCAGGCGGCGAGCGCGAGGCTGCCGATCAGCAGCGCGGACACCAGCAGGGCGGGGCGGGTACGGTTCATTGCGGTTTCCTCTGTCGAAGATGTGGCGGGTGGCCGCAGGTGGCCTGAGGATCAGGCGGGGTCGGATCCGTCGCTGTCGCGAGCCGGGATCCGCAGCGTCTGGCCGGGGTGGATCAGGTCGGGGTTGTCGAGCTGGTCGCGGTTGGCCTCGAAGATCTCGCGCCAGTGGTTGGCGCTGCCGTAGAACTTCTTCGAGATCGCCGAGAGGTTGTCGCCCTTCTCGACCAGGTAGCTCTGCTCGCCGCTGCGCGCGGCGGTGGACGAGACCGAGGATTGGACCTTGCTGAAATCGGCGCGGTCCGCGCCCGGCGCCGCGGTGCTCGCGCTGCTGCCGGCGACGGCGGAGAAGTCCGGCCGGTCGTTGCCCGAGCGGCCGTCGTCGGAACCATCGGGGGATCTGTTCACGGTGGCGCTCCACTGTCGGGTGGCGGCAAGCCTCCCACGCGGGGTGTTAAGAGCGGATGCTGTCCCCAGGGGCCAGGGGCCTGGGGCCTGGGGCCTGGGCTGGCGAGCGTCTACTGCCGCGGGTCGCGGCGGGCCGCCGGCGGCTCCAGCCCGGGCGTGGCGCGCCACGGGTTGATGTCCAGGCCGCCGCGGCGCGTATAGCGCGCCTCGACCGACAGCCATTGCGGTCGGCAGCGCGCCGCCAGGTCGGTGAAGATGCGCTCCACGCACTGCTCGTGGAACTCGGCGTGGTCGCGGAACGAGACCAGGTAGCGCAGCAGCCCGGCCCGGTCGATCCGCGGCCCGCGGTAGGCGATGTCCACGCTCGCCCAGTCCGGCTGGCCGGTCACCGGACAGTTCGACTTGAGCAGCGCCGAGCGCAGCGTCTCGGCGACGGGGCCGTCCGCATCGCTGGCAAGGTGGTCCGGCTGCGGCGGGCCGTAGTGGTCGATGCCGATCTCGAGGTCGTCGATGGTCTGCGCATCGTCGCGGTCCTGCCCGGCCACCGCGGGCAGCCCGAAGGCCACGGCGACCGGCGCGCCGGCGGCCTCGGCCAGGTCCGCGGCGATGAGCTCACGCACCCGCCCGGGATCGTCGAAGCGGGCGGCGTTGAGCGAGTTGAGGTAGAGCTTGAGCGACTTCGATTCGACCAGCCGCGGCGAATCGGCCGGCACCGTGAACGTGGCGGTGGCCACCACCGGCTTGCCGCGCGCGTCGAGCCAGGCGAGCTCGTAGGCCTGCCAGCGGTCGTGGCCTACGAACGGCAGCGCGGCCGGGTCCAGGCCCAGCGCATCGCGCCCGGCGCTGCGCGCGATCGGAAACAGCAGCGCGGGATCGTAGGCGCGCGGGTAGGCCACGTCGCGGCCAAGGGGGAGATCGGAAGCCATCGGCGCATTCTATCGGGGCCGGCCGCCAGCCCGCGTGCGGCCCGGGCCGCTACCGCATCGCCGCGCTCTCGCCACCGCCTTCGAGATAGTCCAGCGTGAGCTGCAGCATCGCCCGCAGGCCGAGGTCGAGCGCGGACTCGTCGACGTCGAACTGCGGCGAATGGTTGCTCGGGGCGGTCAGCGGATCCTCGCCGACCGGGGTGGCGCCGACGAAGAAGAACAGCCCCGGTACCTGCTGCGCGTACAGCGAGAAGTCCTCGGCGCCCATGATCAGCGGCATGTCGACCAAGTTGCCGGGGCCGGCGGCGGCCTCGAGGCTGGGGCGCATGCGCGCGGTCAGCGCCTCGTTGTTGAAGGTGACCGGGTTGCCGGCGTCGGCCGGGATCTGCGCCTCGACGGTGGCGCCGTTTGCGGCGGCGACGTGCTCGGCGATGCTGTTGAGCCGCGCGAACACGTCCTTGCGCATGTCCTCGTCGAAGGTGCGGATGGTGCCGACCATTTCCACCTCGTCGGGGATGATGTTGTAGCGGATGCCGCCTTCGATCGCGCCGAAGGTCACCACCACCGGCTGCTTGCTGATGTCCATCTGCCGGCTGACGATGGTCTGCGCCTGGGAGACGATCTGCGCCGCGGCGACGATCGGGTCGACCCCACCCCAGGGCCGCGAGCCGTGGGTCTGGCGGCCGATCACCTTCAGCCCGAAGCGGTCGGAGGCGGCCATGGTGGGCCCGGCGCGAACCCCGACCTGGTCGGCGTTGAGGGTGCTGAACACGTGCAGCCCGAACACCGCCTCCGGCTCGAAATCGCGGAACACGCCTTCCTCCAGCATCAGCGCCGCGCCGCCCTCCTCGCCTTCCGGCGCGCCCTCCTCGGCCGGCTGGAACACGAACAGGATCTCGCCTGCAAGCTCTTCGCGCATCCCCACCAGGGCCTCGGCCACGCCCATCAGGATCGCGGTGTGGGCGTCGTGGCCGCAGGCGTGCATCACCCCGGTCTCCTGGCCGCGGTAGGTGTCGGTGACGGTGGAGGCGAACGGCAGCCCGGTCTTCTCGGTCACCGGCAGCGCGTCCATGTCGGCACGCAGGGCGATGCGCGGCCCGGGCCGGCCGCCCTTGAGCACCGCGGTGACGCCGGTATGGGCGATCCCGGTCGTCGGCTCCAGTCCGAGCGCGCGCAGGTGTTCGGCGACCTTGGCCGCCGTGCGCGTCTCGCGGTTGCTCAGCTCCGGATGCTGGTGGATGTCGCGGCGCCAGGCGACCACCTTGTCCTGCAGCGCCTGCGCGGCGGCCGCGACCTCCGGGCGAAGCGCATCGGCGGCGGGCTCCTGCGCGGCGGCGGCGGCGAACAGCGGGAGTGCGAGCAGGGCGGCGGCAAGGTGGGCGCGGACGGGCATCGGCGGTTTCCTGGCGGGAGGGACGGTCCGATGCTAACCCGGGACGAACCCGCTGCCATGGCCGCGAAAGCCGGCGCGTCCCCGGCTGCCGCCGAACGGCGGCGGCCGGATCCCTGCGGAACGCGGCGGCCGACGGCGCCACCGCAGGCGCCGCTCAGAACGCCTCGTCGAACGCCACCTCGCCCTGCACCCCGACCTGGTAGGCCGACACCCGCCGCTCGAAGAAGTTGGTCAGCTCCTGCACGTCCTGCAGGTCCATGAAGCCGAACGGGTTGCGCGCGCCGAAGTGCTTCGCGAAGCCGAGCTGCGCCAGGCGCTGGTCGGCGCAGTACTGCAGGTATTCGCGCATGTCGCGGAGCGACAGCCCCGCCACGCCGCCGGAGAGGGTGTCCTCGGCGAACGCCACCTCGCAGTCCACAGCCTCGCACAGCATCTCCACCACCTGGCGGCGGAACGCCTCGTCGACCAGGCCGGGCTCCTCCTCGCGCGCGGTGCGGATCACCTCGAAGGCGAAGGCCATGTGGCAGCTCTCGTCGCGGAACACCCAGTTGGTGCCGGCGGCCAGGCCGTTGAGCAGCCCGCGCGAGCGCAGGTAGTACACGTAGGCGAACGCGCCGAAGAAGAACAGGCCCTCGATGCAGGCGGCGAAGCACACCAGGTTGAGCAGGAACCGGCGCCGCTGCTCCGGGGTCTCGATCCGCTCCAGTTCCTGGATCGAATCGATCCACTTGAAGCAGAACTCGGCCTTGCGGCGGATCGAGGGAATGTTCTCGGTGGCGGCGAAGGCCTTCGCCCGCGCCTCCGGGTCGGGCAGGTAGGTGTCGAGCAGGGTGAGGTAGAACTGCACGTGCAGCGCCTCCTCGTACAGCTGCCGCGACAGGTACATGCGCGCCTCCGGCGCGTTGATGTGCTGGTAGAGATTGAGCACCAGGTTGTTGGAAACGATCGAGTCGCCGGTGGCGAAGAACGCCACCAGCCGCTCGATCAGGTGGCGCTCGGCCGGGCCGACCTTGTGCGCCAGGTCGCGGGTGTCGAGCGAGAAGTCGACCTCCTCCACGGTCCAGGTGTTGCGGATCGCGTTGCGGTACATCTCGTAGAACTGCGGATAGCGCATCGGCCGCAGGGTCAGTTCGAAGCCGGGGTCGAGCAGGAGCTGCCGGCGGGTGCCGGAAGGGGGATTGGACATCGGGATTTCCTTGGGCTGTCAGCCCGACCGGATCGGGTCGATCCGGTCAGCGCACGTAGCGGTCGGCGACGTGCCGGCTGATGAAGGTGGACAGGCCGCGGCCGGACTCGGCCAGGCGTTTCATGCGCGCGACGTTGCTGCGGCCGGCGCTGGCGTGGCTGTACTCGTAGACGCGCTCGGAGCCGCGGAACTTCACCAGGATCGACTCCGGCGTGAAGGCATAGGCCTGGACGCCGGAGTCGCCGCTGAGGTTGGCGTAGCGCTGCATCGCTGTCTCCGCTGCGGCCTCACTGGCAGGCCTCGCAGGCTTCCGGGTTCTCCAGCGAACAGGCTATCGCCTGCTCCGGCGCGGCCGCGTCAACGGTGGCCTTGGCGATCCGGGTGGCGGGCCGCGAGCGCAGGTAGTAGGTGGTCTTGAGGCCCCGCTTCCAGGCGTGCATGTACATCGACGACAGCGCGCCGATCCGTGGGTTCTCCATGAACAGGTTGAGGGACTGGCCCTGGTCGATGAACGCGCCGCGCTCGGCGGCCATGTCGATCAGCGCGCGCATCGGCAGCTCCCAGGCGGTGCGGTAGATCGCGCGCAGCACCTCCGGGATCTCCGCGATCCCCTGCACCGAGCCCTCGGCCTGCTTGATCGCATCGCGCATCTCCGGGGTCCACAGCCCCAGCTGCTTGAGTTCGCCGACGAGATAGCGGTTGACCTGCAGGAAGTCCCCGGACAGGGTCTCGCGCTTGAACAGGTTGCTCACCTGCGGCTCGATGCATTCGTAGCAGCCGGCGATCGAGGCGATGGTGGCGGTCGGGGCGATCGCGATCAGCAGCGAATTGCGCAGGCCATGCTCGGCGATGCGCGCACGCAGCGCGTTCCAGCGGCCGGGGTCCGCCGGCGCGGCGTCCCAGGCGTCGAACTGGAGCTTCCCGGCGGCGGCGCGGGTATCGGCGAAGGAGGGGTGGCGGCCGCGCTCGAGCGCCAGCTCGCAGGACGCGTCCAGGGCGTGGAAGTAGATCTCCTCGGCGATTCGCGCCGACAGCGCCCGCGCGGCCGCGCCGTCGAACGGCAGGCGCAGGCGGAAGAACACGTCCTGCAGGCCCATGCAGCCCAGCCCCACCGGGCGCCAGCGCAGGTTGCCGCGGCGCGCCGATTCGATCGGGTAGTAGTTGAGGTCGATCACCCGGTCCAGCTGCCGCACCGCCAGCCGCACGGTCTCGGCCAGGCGCTCGAAGTCGAAGCGGCCGTCCTCGTCGAAGTGCCGCGCCAGGTTGATCGAGCCGAGGTTGCACACCGCGGTCTCCTCGGCCGAGGTGACCTCGAGGATCTCGGTGCACAGGTTCGACAGGTGGATCACGTTGCCGGGTTTGGCGGTCTGGTTGCCGGCGCGGTTGCAGGTGTCCTTGAAGGTCATCCAGCCGTTGCCGGTCTGCGCCAGGGTGCGCATCATCCGCGCGTAGAGTTCGCGCGCGCGCACCGTGCGCACCGCCTTGCCCTGCTGCTCGGCCTGCACGTAGGCGCGCTCGAACGCCTCGCCGTACAGATCGGCGAACTCCGGCACCACCCGCGGATCGAACAGCGACCATTCGGCGTCGGCCTCGACGCGCTGCATGAACAGATCCGGGATCCAGTTGGCCAGGTTGAGGTTGTGGGTGCGGCGCGCGTCGTCGCCGGTGTTGTCGCGCAGCTCCAGGAACTCCTCGACGTCGGCGTGCCAGGGTTCCAGGTAGACGCAGGCCGCGCCCTTGCGCTTCCCGCCCTGGTTGACCGCCGAGACCGACGAATCCAGGGTCTTCAGCCACGGCACGATGCCGTTGGAATGGCCGTTGGTGGAGCGGATCAGCGAGCCGCGCGAGCGCACCCGGGTGAACGACACGCCGATGCCGCCGCTGAACTTGGACAGCTGGGCGATGTCGCCGTAGCGCTGGTAGATCGACTCCAGGGTGTCCCGGGGCGAATCGAGCAGGAAGCAGCTCGACAGCTGCTCGTGGGTGGTGCCGGAATTGAACAGCGTCGGCGAGCTCGGCAGGTAGTCCAGCTGGCCCATGCGCCGGTACAGCGCCAGGGCCTCGGGCACGTCCTCGCTCAGCGCGCAGGCGATGCGCATGAAGAACTGCTGCGGGGTTTCGATCACCTTGCGCGCGTGCGGATGGCGCAGCAGGTAGCGGTCGTACAGGGTGCGCAGGCCGAAGTAGTCGAAGCCCATGTCCAGGGCCGGGTCGATCGCGTCGTTGAGCTTGCGCGCGTTGGTCTGCACGAAATCGAGCAGGCGATCGTTGATCAGCCCCAGCTCGTGTCCGCGCGCCACCGATTGCGAGAACGCGTGGATCTCCTGGCCCATCACCTCCTTGCCGATCACGTTGGCCAGCAGGCGCGCGGCCAGGCGGCTGTACTCCGGCTCCTCGGCGGTCAACAGCGCGGCGGTGCGGATCGACAGCTCGTCGAGCTCGCGGGTGCTGGCGCCGTCGTACAGCCCGGAGATGGTGCGCGTGGCCACGCGCATCGGGTCGATCGCGTGCAGGCCCTCGCAGCAGCGCTGCACCGCGCGCACGATCTTGTTGAGGTCGACCGCCTCGCGGCCGCCGTTGCGCTTGGTCACGCGCATCGCGGTGGCGGTGGGCGGCGGGGTGAGCAGGAACGATGGATCCTGCACGATGGCGGGGGTGTCGCCGGCGGCGGCGGCTTCGGTCTGGGACACGGATGGACTCCTGCATGACGCACAGCCGCCTGCCCGCGCAGGCGGCACGGGAGCGAGGCACGACGGCGCGAACGTCGTCGCGGCCCCGCCCCCGCGGGCGAGCGGTCTCTTCGCAGGATGGGAAAGCGGCGTCGCAGGGCCCGCGACGGGCTCCCGGAGGAACGGCCGCGCGCGTCCGCTTCGCCAGCCATCTCCCCCCGGAGATTCCGCAGCCGGCACCGCGCGTCGTGCTTCGCGCGGCCGTCGGCAGGTCTTCGGACTCACGGGCACGAAGGCGCGAGCCTTCACCTGATCCGCCGCTTCCCGAGGTTAGGGCCTCAGTGCTGTGTGGCGGGGTCGTTCCCGATTACCGCTGCGGGGCAGTGCCGGACTGGCCGCCATCCAGGCTGGACGGGGCGTCACCGGCTTCCCTTTTCATCCGGCGGATAGCCGCCGCCGGAACCGACGGCCACAAGATAGTGGGGCCGGGATGCCACGTCAACGCGAAATATTGGGTCGCTGCGCTCGTCACGGCGGAGGTGGAACGGAGTGCCGCAGAGCGGTGGGCCCGGCCCTAGGGGAACTGCGACGCGGCCCCGCCGCCCGTGCCGCCGAGGGATGCCTCGTCGCTGTCGTCGGGGCGCCGCGGCGGCAGCGCCACCGGCACCGGCTCGCCCAGCCAGCGCCGGGTCGCGCGCTGGAAGAACAGGCTGTTGGGCACGCGCAGCAGGCTCTCGCCGCCCTCGTGCTTCTCCTCCAGGGTCACGAAGACCAGGTTCATGTCGACCACGCGGCCGCGAAAGCCCGCGCGCTCGCCGTTCTCGATCAGCTCGATGTGGTCGAGCAGCCGGAACGGCCGCAGGATCAGCAGCAGCAGCGCGCAGAACACGTTGGTGAGCACGCTCCAGGCGGCGAAGAAGGCGATCGCCGCGACCGCGGCGAAGCCGGTGAAGGCGGTCCACAGCACCCCGCCGGACACGCCGAACCGCTCCAGCACCAGCAGCAGCGCACCGAAGCCGACCAGGAACCCGACGATCCGCCGCGCCGCCACCGAGACTTCGAACGGCAAGTCGTAGCGCGCCGACAGGCGCCGCACCATCCGCACCAGCAACCAGCGCAGCACCCAGGCGGCGAGCAGGATCGCGACCACCTGCATCGCGAGGGCGATCTCGCCGAGCCAGGCGTGCAGCCACGGCGGCAGTTGCGCCTGGAAGCGGGAAGGGTTCATGCAGGAGGCAGCGCCCGGCGGTGAGCCGGGAGTCTAGCGCGCCGGCCGCGGCCAGTCCGGCTCCGCGGCCCCGCCCGGCGCCGGCGGCAGCACCATCCGCTGCATCAGGTGGCGGAGGGTCTCGGCCGGATCGCCGGTGCACTGGCCGGTATGCACCGGCGACATCTGGATCACCGCGCTGCGCGTGGCGGTCAGCGCGTGGAAGCGCGCGCGCGGCGCCAGCCGGCCGATCGGGCCGCTGCCCGGGCCGCCGCGGCAGACCGCCACGATCGCGTCGAGGTGGCGGCGCAGGGCGTCGACGTCGAGGCCCGGGTCGAGCGCGCGCAACCGCTGCGGGTCGACCGCGATCTCGGCGCCGAGATAGCCGAGCCCGGGGCACGACAGCAGCACGCCGACGTTGACGAATTCCTCGCGCTCGACCCGCGGCACCGCGCGGACCACCGCGTAGTCATACAGATGCGCGTGCACGCAGGGCCTCCTCGAGGAAGACATGGCGGGCCTGCAGGCGCCGGCAGAGGTGGTCGGCGTAGTCCTCGCGGCGCGACCGCGCCGCTGCCGCATCCGCGGCCGGGTCCAGCCAGGCGTCCGGCACCAGCGCCAGCACCCGCCGGATCGCGGCCTCGTCCAGCGCCGTCGCCAGGCGCGCGTCCGCCGCCTCCAGCGCGTCCGCGAACGGCAGCAGCACGTGCTCGGCCACCAGCCGGAACGGGCTGAGCGCGGCCTTGGCGGCGTTTTCCCAGTCGTGGTGGAAGTACAGCGCGGCGCCATGGTCGATCAGCGTCAGCTGGCGGTGCCACATCATCAGGTTCGGGTTGCGCGCGGTGCGGTCGACGTTGCTGGTGTAGGCATCGAACCACACGATCGCCGAGGCCAGGTCGGCGTCGGGGCGGTCGGCCACCGGGTCGAAGGCGATTGCGCCGGGCAGGTAGTCCAGGCCCACGTTGAGGCCGGCGCTGGCGCGGATCAGCGCCTGGATCTCGGGGTCGCCCTCGGTCCGCGCCAGCTCCGGGTCCAGCGTCATCTTCACGATCTCGGGCACCGGCAGCCCGAGCGCCCGCGCCAGTTCGCCGGCGACCAATTCCGCCACCAGCGCCTTCGGCCCCTGGCCGGCGCCGCGGAACTTGAGCACGTACATGCCCAGGTCGTCGGCCTCCACCACCGCCGGCAGCGAGCCGCCTTCGCGCAGCGGGGTGACGTAGCGGGTGGTGCGGACCGTTCTCAGCGCCGGGCTCCGGGAGACAGGCGCAGATGGTACCTGCCGCCGCTTCGCGGGCCTATCGCGCCGCCGTGCCGCGGCGCTGCGCGCGCGCGGCTTCGCCCGGGCCGTAGCCGGGCGGCCCGAACAGCGTGAGCAGGACCTCGCGCGCGCCGCGCGCAGGTCGCGGAACAGGCCCGCCCAGGCGTGGAAGGCGATCCGGAACGGGTTGCGGCTGCGCACCGGCCGCACCAGCCCGTAGCGCAGCGGAACGCCGTCGCGCGCCTCGCGGAACGTGCCGACCAGGCGGTCGAACACGATCGCCGCGCCGCCGTAGTTGCGGTCCAGGACGCTCAACGACCGCGCTGGGCACGCATCTGCTGGGCCGCGGCGCGCAGTTCGTCGCGCGAGAGCTGGCCGTCCGAGTCGGTGTCGAGCGCATCGAAGCGCTCGGCCACGCGCGGCATCCCGGCGCTGGCCTCGTCGCGGCTGATGCGTCCGTCGCGGTTGGTGTCGGCGGTGGTGAAACGCTCCTGCATCGCCTGGGCGAATCGCTCGGCACGCGAGTTGTTCTGGGCACAGGCGCTGGTGGATAGCGCCGCGAGGGTGGCGGCCAGCAGCAGGCGGGAGGTCGGGTTGCGCATCGGGCGGTTCTCCAGGCGGGTGAAGGAAGTGGCCGTCCATGGCCGGGGGGGAGGACCCACGCTAGCGCCGACGCCGCGCGCGAGGATGTCGGCTCTGTCGCCGGATGTGTCGGGCGCCGGCGCCGGACACATTTGGTCGCAAAACGCGCCGCCCGCGGGGTTTGCCCGCCACCGCGGCGGCCGCGATAGTGCCGCCATGGACGAACCCGCCACCCGCATCCTCCTGGTCGACGACGACGCGCGCCTGCGCGAGCTGCTGGCGCGCTACCTGGAGGGGCAGGGGTTCGCGGTGAAGGGCGTCGGCGACGCGGCGCAGCTGTCGCACGCGCTCGAACGCGGCCACTTCGACCTGATCGTGCTCGACCTGATGCTGCCCGGCGACAGCGGCCTGGACATCTGCCGGCGCCTGCGCGGCCAGGGCGACGCGATCCCGATCGTGATGCTGACCGCGCGCGGCGACGACATCGACCGCATCGTCGGCCTCGAGCTGGGCGCCGACGACTACCTGCCCAAGCCGGTCAACCCGCGCGAGCTGCTGGCGCGGATCCGTGCGGTGCTGCGCCGTGCCGGCGCCGCCCGGCCGGGCGCGCCGCTGGCCGACGGTGGCGAGGTCGCGTTCGGGCCGTTCCGGCTCGACCTCGGCCGGCGCCTGCTCACCCGCGGCGGCGCGCCGCTGCGCCTGACCTCGGGGGAGTTCGCGGTGCTGGCGGTGCTGCTGCGCCATCCGCGCCAGCCGCTGTCGCGCGACCGGCTGATGAGCCTGGCCAGGGGGCGCGGCCACGACGCCTACGAGCGCAGCATCGACGTGGCGATCGCGCGCCTGCGCCGGGTGCTGGAGGACGATCCGCGCGATCCCCGGCTCATCCAGACCGTGTGGGGCGTGGGCTATGTCTACGTGCCGCCGGAGGACTCCGCATGAGCCGGTGGCGGCTGCCGCCGCGCGGGGTGTTCGGCCAGCTGGTGCTGGTGATCGCGCTGGTGCTGCTGGGGGCGGCGCTGCTGGCCGCGGTGCTGGGCCGCGAGCTGGCCGTCGGCCCGGCCAGCGGCCAGCTGCTGCGGGCGATGCAGGCGTTCGCCGCGGTCGCGGAACGGCTGGAGCGCAGCGGCTCGCGGGAAACGCTGGTGACCGCGCTGCGCGAGGCGGGACTGCAGGTGCGCCGCGAGCCGCCGGCCCCGCCCGCCGGGCGGGTGGCGCCGCTGATGCGCGCGCTGCAGGCGCGCGCGGCGGCGCAGACCGGCCCGTCCGCGCCGGCCCGCGAGATCCGCATCGGCCGCGGCAGCGCCGGGGACGGCAACGTGGCCTGGCTGCGGCTCGGCACCAGCGAGCCGCTCTGGGTCTCGTTCACCGACGAGCGCCGCGGCGAGCACGCGCGGCGGTTCTCGGTGGCGCTGCTGCTCGGCTGCGCGCTGCTGGTGTGGGTCGCAGCGGCCTGGTGCGCGCGGCGGCTGGTGCAGCCGCTGCGGCGGCTCGCGCGCCAGGCGCCGGCGGTGGTCCGCGGCGAAGGCAGCGAAGCGCTCGGCGGCCGCGCCCCGCGCGAGGTCGACGAACTGGCGCGGGCGATGGTCGATGCGGGCACGGCGATGCGCGCCGCGAGCGACGAGCGCAACGTGATGCTGGCCGGCATTTCCCACGACCTGCGCACCCCGCTGACCCGCGTGCAGTTCGCGCTGGAGCTGCTGCCGGAGGTGGATCCGGAACTGCGGGCCGGCATCGACCGCGACATCGCCGAGATCGACGCGATCCTGTCGCAGTTCATCGCCTACGCCCGCGACGGCCGCGACGAGGCGGTGGAGCCCGTGGACCTGGCCGAGATCTGCCGCAACGTGGTCGGCGCTTCGGACGTCGCCTGGGAACTGCAGGTTCCGGACCGGGCGCTGGCACGCGGCCGGCCGATGGCGCTGCTGCGTGCGGTCGAGAACCTGGTGGTCAACGCCCAGCGCCATGGCGCGCCGCCGTACTCGCTGGCGCTGGCGCGCGAGCAGGACCACTGGCGCATCGAAATCGGCGACCACGGCCCGGGGCTCGGGCGCCACGAGGCGCGGCGGCTGCTGCAGCCGTTCGCGCACGGCGCCGGCGGCGGTTCCGGGCTCGGCCTGGCGATCGCCGAACGGGTCGCGCGCCAGCACCACGGCGAGCTGCGCCTGCTCCCCAACCCACCACGCGGGCTGCGGGCGGTGCTCGTGGTCCGCGGCCACTGACCCGCGCCGGGAGGCTTCGATGCCGCACCATCCCCTCACGACCCTGCTGCTCGCGTTCGCGCTGCTGGCGCCGGCCGCCGCCGACGACGCCCACGGGCCGCTGGCGCGCTGGCGCGCGCTCCGCGACGCCCCGCACCGGACCGATGCCGGCGAGCTTCCGGCCGGCACCCGGGTGCTGCGCGACATCGCCTATGGCGAGCACCCGCGCCAGCGCTTCGACGTCTACCTGCCGGCGCGCGCCGCGCGCGCGCCGGTGCTGCTGCTGGTGCACGGCGGCGGCTGGGCGCACGGCGACAAGGACCATCCCGGGCTGATCCCGGACAAGGCGCGGCACTGGCTGGCGCGCGGCTGGGTGCTGGTGTCGACCAACTACCGGCTGCTGCCCGAGGCCGCGCCGCTGCAGCAGGCCGGCGACGTCGCCCGTGCGCTCGCGCGGGTGCAGGCCGCGGCACCGGACTGGGGCGCCGATCCGGACCGCGTGGTCCTGATGGGGCACTCCGCCGGCGCCCACCTGGCGGCCCTGCTCGGCGCCGATCCGGCGCGGCTGCGGGACGCCGGCGCCGCCCCGCCGCGCGGCGTGGTGGCGCTGGACAGCGCGGCGATGGACGTGCCGCAGATGATGGCGCTGCCGCGCCGCCCGCGCCTGTACGACCGCGCCTTCGGCGAAGCGCGCAGCGACTGGGTCGCCGCCTCGCCCTGGCATGCGCTGGCGCGCGACGCGCTGCCGATGCTGGCGGTCTGCGCGCAGCGGCGGCCCGACGCGTGCCCGCAGGCGCACGCGCTGGCGGAGAAGGCGGCCACGCTGGGCGCGCGCGTGGAGGTGCTGCCGCAGCCGCTGTCGCACATGGCCATCAACCGCGAGCTCGGCCAGCCCGGGGCCTACACCGAAGCGGTCGACGCCTTCCTGCGCGGGCTGGTGGCGACCCCCGGTCCGTAGGCCGCCCACGGTCGCGACGCCCGCAGGCGGCTCCGGCCGGAGTGGCGGCAGTTGCGGGCGTGTCCAGCCGCGCCGGCCTTCGCGTGCATGGCACGCTCCTACAGGAGAGGAAGGCCACGGCCGCGAGCCGCCGCCGGCGTGTCGGCAACCCGCTGCGCGAACGCGCGGTTGCGGCGAGAATCGGTGCCATGGATGCGACGCTGCGGACCCGCCTCGACGCGCTCGGCGATGGCCTGCACCGGCTGCGCCTGGACGACGGCCGCGCGGTGGTGGTCAAGCGCCGCCGCGGCGCGCCGGCCGGGTTCTTCGCCATGGAGGCGCACGGGCTCCGGCTGCTGGGCGGCGCGCGGGCGCTACGCGTGGCGGAGGTGGTCGCGGTGGCGGACGATGCGCTGGTGCTCGCCGATCTCGGCCGCGGCCGCCCGGATCGCGACGCCTGGGCGCGCGCCGGCGCCGCGCTGGCGCGGCAGCATGCCCGCACCGGCGAGCGGTTCGGCCTGGACCGCGACGGCTGGTGCGGCGATGGCGCCCAGCCGAACACGCCGATGGACGACGGCTGGCGCTTCTTCGCCGAATGCCGGCTGTTGCCGCAGGCCCGCCGCGCGCGCGAGGCCGGCCGCCTCGCGGCCGCCGACGTCGCGCGCATCGAACGCCTGTGTGCCGCGCTGCCGGCGCGGATCCCGGCGCAGCCACCTTCGCTGCTGCACGGCGACCTGTGGAGCGGCAACCTGCACCCCTGCGGCGACGGCGAGCTGGCGTTGATCGACGCCGGCGCGGCGCACTACGGCTGGGCCGAGGCCGAACTGGCGATGCTGACGCTGTTCGGCGAGCCGCCGGCGCCGTTCTTCGCCGCCTATCGCGAAGCCGCCGCCGCCGATGCGGGCTGGCGCGGGCGGGCGCCCGTCTACAACCTGTACCACCTGTTGAACCACCTCAACCTGTTCGGCAGCGGCTACCTGGAGGCGGTGCGCGCGGCGCTGCGCCATGGCGCCTGAGCGCTCAGCAGCGGTGTTCGCGCGCCAGGTACTCGGCGCTGCGCATCTCGATCAGGCGCGAGGCGGTGCGTTCGAAGGCGCCGGCCAGGCGTTCGCCCGTGTACAGCTCCGGCGGCGCGGCGGCGGCGGTGCAGACCAGGTTGACCTGGCGGTCGTAGAGCTCGTCGACCAGGGTGACCAAGCGCCGCGCCGCGTCGTCGCGGGTGGCGTCCAGTACCGGCACCGCGCCGAGCAGCACGGTGTGGAACTCGCGCGCGATCTCGATGTAGTCGCTGGCGCCGCGCGGGCCCTCGCAAAGCGCGTCGAAATCGAACCAGGCCATGCCCGGGCTGCGCGCACGTACGGGAATGCGGCGCCCCTCCACCTCGATCCCGGCGTCGCGATGGCCCTCGTCGCCGCCCAGCTCGCGCCAGCGCCGCCTCAGCCAGTCGTCGGCGCCCTCGTCGAGCGGCGTGCGGTAGACCGGCGAACGGGTCAGCGCGCGCAGCCGGTAATCGGTGTCGCTGTCCATGCGCAGCACCGCGCAATGTCGTTCGATGAGAGCGATGGCGGGCAGGAACCGCACCCGCTGCAGGCCTTCGCGATAGAGCTCCGACGGTGGCGTGTTCGAGCTGGTGACCAGCACCATCCGCTCGGCGAACATCCGCTCGAGCAGTCGCGCCAGCAGCATCGCGTCGCCGATGTCGCTGACGAAGAACTCGTCGAGCACCAGCACCCGCAGCCCGGCGTCGCGCCAGCCGTGCACGATCGCCGAAAGCGGGTCGCGCTCGCCGCTGTGGGCGCGCAGCGCGGCATGCACCTCGCGCATGAAGCGATGGAAATGGGTGCGGCGCTTGCCGTCCCCGTCGCCGCCGCCGCTCTCCAGGACTTCGGGCTTGAGATCGCGCAGCGGCAGGCCGCGGAAGAACAGGTCGATCAGGAAGGTCTTGCCGCGGCCCACGCCGCCCCAGAGGTAGAGCCCCGGCACGGGGTCGCGGCCGCCGCCGAACAGCCGGCCCAGCAGTCCGCCGCGGCCCGCGGCCCGGTCCAGCGCCCGGTGGATGCGGTCGAGCTCGCGCAGCACCGCGCGCTGGGCCGCGTCGTCCTGCCAGTCGCCGCGGGCGACGCCGGCGGCGTAGACCTCCGAGGGCGCTGGCGCCGCCCCTGCGTCAGCCATCCGCGCCGGGCAGGTACTGGCGCACGCCGTTCTTGATCGCGCCGCGCAGGTCCATCAGCTTGCGGTGGAAGAAGTGGCTGGTGTCGGGCATCCGCACCAGCTCGGCCTCGGCCTTGCTGGTGTCCAGCCAGTCGTAGACCGCCTGCGGATCGACGATCTCGTCGGCCTCGCCCTGGATCACCAGCCAGGGACAGGCCGGCAGCTCGATCGCGTCGAAATCCCAGCGCCCGGCCGGCGGTGCGATCGAGATCAGCATGCCCGGCTTCAGCCCGGCGGCGGCGCGCAGGCTGACGTAGGCGCCGAAGCTGAAGCCGGCCAGCCACAGCGCATCGTCGGGGCGGCAGGCGCGCACCCAGGCGGCGACCGCGCGCAGATCGTCCAGCTCGCCCTCGCCGTCGTCGAACTCGCCTTCCGACTGGCCGGTGCCGCGGAAGTTGAAGCGCACCGTGGTGGCGCCGAGCTCGCGCAGCGCGCGGCCGGCCATGGTCACCACCTTGTTGTGCATGGTGCCGCCCTCGGTGGGCAAGGGATGGCAGAGGATGGCCACCACCGGCCGCGCGGCGACGTCCTCGTCGGGCAGGTCCACCGCCAGCTCCAGCGCGCCGGCCGGGCCGGGCAGGGTGAGGGCGGCGGACTGCTGCGGGAAGCGTGGGGTCTGCATGCCCGCGATGATAGGGGGTGATGGGTTCACGGTGTGCGCAGGCGCAGCCCGAGCAGGACCGGATCGTGATCGGAACTGCGCCAGGGGCCCTGCCGTTCCGCGCCGTTGCCCGCGCGATAGCCGACGTTCTGCGGTTCATCCGCATTGACGTGCCAGATCGCCGCGCCCGCCAGGCGCGCCGCCAGGGCCGGGCTCAGCAGCGCATGGTCGAGCCGCCCGGCCTGGCCCTCGTGGACGTAGGTGTACGCCTCGCCGGCATCGCCGAGCGCATCCTGCCAGCCGGCCCGGAGCAGGGTGCGGATCGGATCCTCCTGGGTGTAGGCGTTGAGATCGCCGAGGATCGCCAGCAGATCGGATCCGGACCCGGTCGGGTCCTGTTCCAGCCAGCGCCCCAGGCGCCGCGCCGAATCGGTGCGTGCGGCGTTCCAGCAGCCCTGGCCGTCGCCCTGGTCGCGTTCCGCGCCCCGCGCTTCGCCGCAGCCCTTGGACTTGAAGTGGTTGGCGACCACCACGAACGCCGCGCCGGCGTCGCTGCCTTCGGCGACCGGCACGTAGGCCTGCGCCAGCGGGCTGCGGCTGAGTTCGCCGAACGGTCCGCCGGCAAGCGTGGCCGGAGCGCCGAGGGCGCGCACCCGGTCGGCACGGTGCAGCAGCCCGACCCGGATCGCGTCCTCGCCCGGTCCCTGGCCGGGGTCGGCGAAGCGCCACTCGGCGCCGCCGCGGCCCAGCGCCGCGGCCAGCTGGGCGATGCTCGAGGTCGGCGCGTAGCCGTCGTTCTCCAGCTCGGCCACCGCCAGCACGTCGGGGTCGAGCGCCGCCACGGTCGCCGCCAGCCGCTCCAGCTGCGCCGCCAGCTCCCGCGGCGAGCGTGCGCCGCGTTCGGTCGGGAAGCCGCCGCCGCGGCCGTCGCCGTTGAACAGGTTCTCGAGGTTGAGGGTGGCGATGCGGACGTCGCCGCCGACCCTGGGCGGCTCCGGCCGCGGCGCCGCCCGCAGCTGCAGCGGCGCGGTGAGCTGCAGCCGCCGGCGGCCCCAGCGCGCGTCGACGATGCCCTCCGCGCCCTCGACCGTGCTGCCGGCGCGCGGCGCCTGCGCATCGCCTGGCAGATACCAGACGCCCGGCGGATCCTCGTCGCCGCGGCCGTCGTCGAGCAGCAGGGTGCGGTGGAGGTTGTCGGCGGCGACGGCGGCGGCCGCGGCGCCGGGCGGCGCGGCCTCGGTCGGCGCCGGCAGCCGGCCGCCGAACGCGGTCAGCAGCACCCCGCGGCGGGCGAGGTCGCGATGGCCGCTGACGGTGAGCGGCGCGGACACCCGGACCCGCATGCCCTCGTAGCGCTCCCAGTCCTCCGGCACCGCCTCCAGCACGGCGGCGGCGGTCTCGGCGCGCCCCAGCGGCTCCAGCGCCAGCGGCCGCAGCGCGGTGAGCGTGCCCTCGCCCTCGCCGAGCTCGAAGACCCGGCCGCGGACCCGGACCCGGTCGCCGCCGCGCACCGCGAACGCGTTCTCGGCGGAGACGAACAGCCCGTCCGAGGTGGCCGGGTCGCCGTCGCCGCCGTCCTGCAGGAACCAGCCGCCGAGCTGGCGGCTGAAATCGGCGGTCACCACGCCCTCGACCAGCACCTCCCGGCCCTCCAGCGGGCTGCGTGCGGCGTCGCCCTGCACCGCCCCGATCGCGGTGGGCACGGCCGCGGGCTCGGGCGTGCCGCAGGCGGCCAGCAGCGCGGTCAGCACGGCGGGCAGGGCGGTCTTCGGCTTGGGCAAGGGCGGCATCACGGTCTCCGGCGGGCGGGCGCGCAAACGAAGACGCCGCCCGGAGGCGGCGTCGCGAGGCAGGCCCGACAGAGCTTACTGCAGGTTGTCGAGCATCCAGTCGACCGCGGCGATCACCTGTTCGTCGCTGAGCGCGGGGTTGCCGCCGCGCGGCGGCATCACCCCGGCCGCGCCGGTGAAGCCCTCGATGGCGTGGCGATGCAGCACGTCCTCGCCCTGGGCGATCCGCGCGCTCCACTGCGCCTGCGCCAGGGTGGGCGCGCCGCCGGCGCCGCTGGTATGGCAGCCGGCGCACAGGTTGTCGTAGATCACCGCGCCGTCCAGGGTGCCGCCGTAGGCGACCTGCGACGCCGCGGCGGCCTCGGCCGCCTTCGCGGCGGCGGCGGCGGCGGCGGCGCCGGTGGAGCCGGCATAGACGTCGCCGACCGGGGCGATGCGGTCGAGCTGGCGCTGCACCGCGGCCTCGGGCACGTCGGCCGGAATCGACCGGTGCAGCCAGGCGGCCGTGCCGATCAGTCCCGCGGTGACCAGCATCAGGAACAGGATCACCAGCGAGAACTTCTTCAGGAAATCGAGATCGTAGTTGCGCACGTGGATACCTTTGGCGCGTGGCCACCGGGCCACAGCTAAACGGCGGAGTATATCGGGTTGATCCGGCCCGGTTCAGGCGTGCCGGTGCCCGGCCCGCCGCCCCGTCCGTCGGGCGGGGCGCGCCCGCGGAACAACCTCCGCGCCCGCCGTCCCGCGTCCGCCTAGCCGGCGTGGACCGGGGCGTAGTCTAGCGCATCGGCCGCCGCGGCCGGGCGCCGGAAGCGCGCCAGGCGGGCGTTTTTTGCACTGCAGCAAGGGCTTCCCGGCATCCGCGGTTACCCTTTTCGGGTTCCTCCGGTCCGGGTCCCCATGCGATTCCTCTTCCCCCCGATGTCGCGGCGCGGGTTTGCCATCGCCGATTTTGTTAGCGCTACCTTCGTGGTTGGGGGCGGCCGGTGAGCCTCGTCGTCGGTCTGGACGTCGGCACCCAGGGGGTCAAGCTGCTCGCCTACGACCCGCAGCAGCGCCGCATCGTCGCCGCGCACGGCCAGCCGCTGGAGCTGCTGGCCGGCGACGACGGCAGCCGCGAACAGCATGCGTCCTGGTGGCTGGACGCGATCCGCGCCTGCTTCGCGCGGCTCGCGCCCGACCAGCGCGCGCGGGTGGCGGCGATCGGCGTCTCCGGCCAGCAGCACGGCTTCGTGCCGCTGGACGCGGCCGGCGAGGTGCTGGCGCCGGTGAAGCTGTGGTGCGACACCAGCAGCCAGCGCGAGTGCGGCCAGATCATGGACGCGGCCGGCGGCGCGGAGCGCTGCGTGGCGCTGGCCGGCAACCCGATCCTGGTCGGCTACACCGCCTCCAAGCTGCCGTGGACGCGGCGCCACCGCCCCGACGCCTACGCCAGGCTGGCGTCGATCCTGCTGCCCCACGACTACGTCGACTTCTGGCTCACCGGCGAGCAGTGGATGGAGTGCGGCGACGCCTCCGGCACCGGCTGGCTGGACGTGCGCAACCGGCGCTGGTCGCCGGAGTTGCTGGCCGCGACCGACCCCGAGCGCGACCTCGGCGAATGCCTGCCGCCGCTGGTGGCGGCCGACGCCAGCTTCGCCATCGCCCCGGCCATCGCCGCCGAGCTCGGCCTGCCGCGCGGCGTGCGGGTCTCGGCCGGCGGCGGCGACAACATGATGGCGGCGATCGGTACCGGCAACGTCGCGCCCGGCGTGCTCAGCATGAGCCTGGGCACCTCCGGCACGCTGTTCGCCCACGCCCGCGGGCCCGTGGTGGACGCCGCCGCCGGCTGGGCCGCCTTCTGCGACTCCACCGGCGGCTGGCTGCCGCTGGTGTGCACCATGAACTGCACCCTGGCGACCGAGCAGATCGCACGCCTGCTCGGCTTCGACGCGCGCGATGGCGATGCGGCGATGGCCGGCACCGCGCCGGGCGCCGGCGGCCTGGTGCTGCTGCCGTTCTTCAACGGCGAGCGGACCCCGGACATGCCCAATGCGCGCGCCGCGCTCGCCGGCATGGACCTGTCCAACCTGACCCGCGGCAACGCCTATCGCGCGGCCATGGAGGGCGCGACCTACAGCCTGCGCAACGGCTACGACGCGCTGCTGGGGGCCGGGCTGGATTTCGACGCGATCCGGGTGACCGGCGGCGGCGGCCGCAGCCCGGCGTGGCGGCAGATGGTGGCCGATGTTTTCGGTCTGCCGGTCGACGTGCCGGTGCAGGCGGAAGGCGCCGCCTTCGGCGCCGCACTGCAGGCGCTGTGGGCGCTCGAAGCCGGCGCCGGCGGTGCCGACATCGCCACGATCGCGCGCGAGCACGTGCAGGTCGATCCCGCCCTCGCGGCGCGGCCGGATCCGGCCGCGGTCGAGGCCTACCGCGCGCCGTACGCGAAGTTCCTGCGCCACCTGCAGGCCGCGCGCCGGCTCCACGACGCCGAACCGCAGGCCGGCACCGGCTAGCGCCCGGCCGCCCGGCCCCCTCCTTCCTCTCCCATCACCGGCATCCCCATGAGCACACCCTTCATCGGCAAGCACGAGTACTTCCCCGGCATCGGCCGCATTCCCTACGAGGGGCCCGGTTCGGACAACCCGCTGGCGTTCAAGCACTACGACGCCGCGCGCACCATCGGCACCCGCACCATGCGCGAGCACCTGCGCTTCGCGGTGTGCTACTGGCATACGTTCTGCAATGCCGGCCACGACCCGTTCGGCCCCGGCACCCGCGCCTTCGGCTGGGAGCGCGGCGACACGCCGCTGGCGCGCGCCGAGGCGCGGCTGGATGCGGCGTTCGAGTTCTTCACCAAGCTCGACGTGCCCTACTACTGCTTCCACGACGTCGACCTGGCGCCAGACGCCGACGACATCAACGAGTACCGCGACAACCTCGCGCACATGGTGGCGGCGGCCAAACAGCGCCAGCGGGATACCGGCGTCAAGCTGCTGTGGGGCACCGCCAACCTGTTTTCGCACCCGCGCTACATGAACGGCGCGGCCACCAACCCGGATTTCGCGGTGGTGGCGCGCGCCGCGGTGCAGGTGAAGGCGGCGCTCGACGCGACCGTCGAGCTGGGCGGCGAGAACTACGTGTTCTGGGGCGGACGGGAAGGCTATGCCAGCCTGCTCAACACCGACATGCGCCGCGAGCTGGACCACTTCGCGCGGTTCCTCGGCATGGCGCGCGACTACGGCCGCAGCATCGGCTTCACCGGCAACTTCCTGATCGAGCCCAAGCCGATGGAGCCGATGAAGCACCAGTACGACTTCGACAGCGCCACCGTGGCCGGCTTCCTGCAGCGTCACGGCCTGGCCGGCGACTTCAAGCTCAACATCGAGGCCAACCACGCCACCCTGTCCGGCCACACCTTCGAGCACGACCTGCAGGTGGCCTCCGACCACGGCCTGCTCGGCAGCATCGACGCCAACCGCGGCAACCCGCAGAACGGCTGGGACACCGACCAGTTCCCCACCGACCTGTACGACACCGTCGGCGCCATGCTGGTGGTGCTGCGGCAGGGCGGGCTGGCGCCGGGTGGGCTCAACTTCGACGCCAAGGCGCGGCGCGAGTCGACCGCGCCGGAGGACCTGTTCGAGGCCCATATCGGCGGCATGGACGCGTTCGCGCGCGGGCTGGAGGTGGCGCATGCGCTGCTCGCCGATTCGCCGCTCGAGCGCTGGCGCGCGGAGCGCTATTCCAGTTTCGACAGCGGGTCGGGCAAGGCCTTCGCCGAGGGCGGCCTCGACCTGGCGGCGCTCGCGGCCAAGGCCGGCGAGCTCGGCGAGCCGCAGCAGCGCAGCGGCCGCCAGGAGCGCTACGAGAACCTGCTCAACCAGTACCTGGTGCGCTGAGGCGCAACGGAGCGATGTTGTCTCGCGTCCATGGGACGCTCCTGCAGACGCCGGACCCGTCCGGCACTCCCCCTGCAGGGGCCCCCATGGCCGCGATCGCCGGCCCGAACCGGCTGCCAGCGGCCACCGGCTGCGCGGCCGTCAGCCCGCGGTGCCGTCCGGCGGCGAGACCGAGTCGCGCTCCACCAGCAGGTGCGCGACCACGTGGTCGACCACCACGCGGGTGTCGCGCTCCTTGTGGCGGATGCTGCGCATCAGGATGCCGATCGCCGAGTCGGCCATCGAGGCGATCGGCTGCCGCACCGTGGTGAGCTCGGGCCACACCGTGGTCGCCGCCGAGGTGTCGTCGAAGCCCACCACCGACAGGTCGCCCGGCACCTCCAGGTGGCGGCGGTGCGCCACCGAGACCGCCGCCGCGGCCATGTCGTCGTTGCTGGCGAAGATCGCGGTGGGCACGCGGCGCCGGCCGAGCAGCTTCTCGGCCGCCTCCAGCCCGGAGCGGTAGGTGAACAGCCCGTGCTGCACCAGCCCCGGATCCACCGCGATCCCGGCGTCCTGCAGCGCGGCCTGGTAGCCCTCGTAGCGGCGCGCGCTGGCGCTCTGGTTGGGGTTGCCCTCGATGTAGCCGATCCGGGTATGGCCGCGCGCGATCAGGTAGGCGGTGATCTCGCGGCTGGCGCGGAAGTCGTCGATGCGCACCCGCGAGATGTCGTCGCTGGCGCGGCCCGAGGCGATCGCCACCACCGGCACCTTGGCCGCGGTCAGCTCCGAGATCACCGCGTTGGATTCGCACAGCGGCGGCGGCAGGATCACCCCGGCCACGCTCTTGGCCAGGGCGCGCGCCGCCTTGCGCTCGGCGCGGGCGTCGAACCCGTCCCAGGAATCGACCACCAGCTGCGCGGCGCAGCGGGCGGTGCCGCGCAGCGCGCCGACCAGCAGCTCGCTCAGGTAGGCGGCGCTGGGGTTGGTGTAGATCAGCGCGATCCGGGTGCCCTGCGCGCCCGCGAGCGAGCGCGCCGCCAGGTTCGGGGTGTAGCCGAGCTCGCGGACCGCGCGCATCACCCGCTCGCGGGTGACGTCGCGGACGTTGCCCGAGCCGTTGACCACCCGCGAGACGGTCATCGGCGAGACCTTGGCGAGCGACGCCACCTCGTGGATCGTCGACGCCCGGCCCTTGCGGCGGACCGTCTTCGTAACGTTGCCCAAACGCGTTCCCTCCGGATCGGCGGCGGCGGCGATCACCCGCCGGTCCGCCTCCTGCAGCAGGGAAGATAGCACCGCGGGCGGTCGCGGACTGGACAGCGCCGGCCCTCCATGTTACCGATAACATTCAACTCGGGCCCCGCGACAACGCGCCGCAGAGCGCCGTCTCCGGGACCAGCACGGGAGGGAGAATGCGCAGAGCGTGTGGGTCGCGGATCGCGACATGGGCCGGTCGCCGGCCGGGGTGGCGCCGTGCCGGCGTGCTCGCGGCGGTGCTGGCGCTGGCGGCGGCCTGGGCCATCCCGGCGGTCGCCGAGGATGGGCATGCGCTGTGGCTGCGCTACCAGCCGCTGGCCGAGCCGGCCCGTGGTTCCGCGGCGCCGGTGACCGCCCTGGTCGCGGCCGCCGCCACCCCGATCCAGGCGGTCGCCCGCCAGGAACTGCTGCGCGGCCTGGGCGGACTGCTGGGCACCGCCCCGCCGCTGGCCGACGCGGTCGCCCGGCCCGGCGCGCTGGTGGTCGGCACCCCCGAGTCCGTGCCGGCGCTGGCGCGGCTGCGGCCGGCGCTGGAAGGCCTGGGCCGCGAGGGCTACCTGATCCGCAGCCTCGAGATCGACGGCCACCCCGCCACCGCGATCGTCGCCAACCAGGACATCGGCGCGCTCTACGGCGCGTTCCACTACCTGCGCCTGCTGCAGACCGGCGCGCCGGTCGACGCGCTGGACCTGCGCTCGGCGCCGAAGCTGCAGCTGCGCGTGCTCAACCACTGGGACAACCTCGACCGCCACGTCGAGCGCGGCTACGCCGGCCAGTCGATCTGGGACTGGCACCGCCTGCCCGGCTGGATCGAGCCCCGCTACACCGACTACGCCCGCGCCAACGCCTCGATCGGCATCAACGGCACCGTGCTCAACAACGTCAACGCCAACGCCCTGGTGCTGACCCCGATGTACCTGGAAAAGGTCGCCGCGCTGGCCGAGGTGTTCCGGCCCTGGGGCATCCGCGTGTACCTCAGCGCGCGCTTCAGCGCGCCGGTCGAGATCGGCGGGCTCGCCACCGCCGACCCGCTGGACCCGGCGGTGCGGCGCTGGTGGCGCGCCAAGGCCGACCAGATCTACGCCCGCATCCCCGATTTCGGCGGCTTCCTGGTCAAGGCCAATTCGGAAGGCCAGCCCGGCCCGCAGGACTACGGCCGCAGCCACGCCGACGGCGCCAACATGCTCGCCGAGGCGCTCGCGCCGCACGAGGGCGTGGTGATGTGGCGCGCCTTCGTCTATTCCGACGAGGAGCCGGACGACCGCGCCAAGCAGGCCTACACCGAGTTCGTGCCGCACGACGGCGAGTTCGCCGACAACGTGCTGGTGCAGGTGAAGAACGGCGCGATCGACTTCCAGCCGCGCGAGCCGTTCCACCCGCTGTTCGGGGCGATGCCCCAGACCCCGCTGATGATGGAGTTCCAGATCACCAAGGAGTACCTGGGCTTCGCCACCCACCTGGTGTACCTGGGGCCGATGTGGGAGGAGGTGCTGCGCGCCGACACCCACGCCGAGGGCGAGGGTTCGACCGTGGCGAAGGTGATCGACGGCTCGCTGCACGGCCAGCGGCCGACCGGCATCGCCGGGGTCGCCAACATCGGCAGCGACCGCAACTGGAGCGGCTCGCACTTCGACCAGGCCAACTGGTACGCCTACGGGCGCCTGGCCTGGGATCCGCACGCCTCCGCGCGCGAGATCGCCGCCGACTGGGTGCGGATGACCTTCTCGCGCGATCCCGCCGTGGTCGAACCGGTGGTCGACATGATGATGGCCTCGCACCAGGCGGTGGTGGACTACATGACCCCGCTGGGCCTGCACCACCTGATGGGCCGCGGCCACCACTACGGCCCCGGCCCCTGGGTCGAGGGTGGGCCGCGCGCCGACTGGACCTCGGTGTACTTCCACCGCGCCAGCCGCGACGGCATCGGCTTCGACCGCACCGCCACCGGCAGCGACGCGGTCTCGCAGTACGCGCCCCCGGTGGCGCGCCAGTTCGGCGACCTGGAGCGGGTGCCGGAGGATTTCCTGCTCTGGTTCCACCACGTGCCCTGGGACTACCGGACCCGCTCGGGCCGGCCGCTGTGGGACGAGCTGGTGCACCGCTACGACCGCGGCGTGGCCGCGGTGCGCGAGATGCGCGCGACCTGGGACGGCCTGGAAGGCAGGATCGACCCCGAGCGGCACGCGCAGGTGGCGGCGTTTCTCGCCATCCAGGAACAGGAGGCGCAGTGGTGGCGCGACGCCAGCATCGCCTACTTCCAGACCTTCGCGCAGCGCCCGCTGCCGGATGGCCACGCGCCGCCGCCGCAGCCGCTGGAGCACTACCAGGCGCTGGAGTTCCCGCACGCGCCGGGGGACGGGCGATGAGCGTCTTCGCGCCGCCCCGGCGGACCCGTCGCGCCGCCCCGCCGCTGCTGGCCGCGCTGGCGCTGGCGCTGTCCGCGGCCGCGGCCGCCAGCGCACAGCAGGCGTCCGCCGGATCCGACGCGCCGGCGCCGCTGCTGCACCCGATGTTCCAGGACCATGCGGTGCTGCAGCGCGGCCAGCCGCTGCGCGTGTACGGCACCGCGCAGCCCGGCGAGCCGGTGCAGCTGGAGTTCGCCGGGCGCCGCGCCAGTGCCCGCGCCGACGCCGACGGCCGCTGGGAAGCGCGGCTTCCGGCGCTGCCGGCCGGCGGCCCGCACGCGCTCACCGCGCGCGCCGGCGAGCGCGAGCAGCGCATCGAGGACGTGCTGGTCGGCGACGTGTGGCTGTGCGCCGGCCAGTCCAACATGGAGCTGCAGGTGTGGCGCGCGCTCGACGCCCGCGCCGAGCTCGCCGGCGCCGGCAACGACCGCATCCGCCTGCTCACCGTGCCCAAGGCCGGCGCGCCGCTGCCGCAGGACGGCTTCGCCGAACCGGTGCGCTGGCGGCCGGTCGGCGCCGACTCGGTGCGCGACTTCTCCGCCGCCTGCTATTTCTTCGCCCGCGAGCTGCAGCGGACCGTCGACGTGCCGATGGGCCTGGTGAGCGCCGCCTGGGGCGGCTCGCGGATCCAGGCCTGGACCAGCGCGCCGGCGCTGCGCGCCGCCGGCGGCCAGGACGGCGTGCTGGCGGCGCTGGCGCAGTACGCCGTCGATCCGGTCGCCGCCGCCGGGCGCTGGGGCGAACTGTGGGCCGAGTGGTGGGCGGCGCGCGAAGGCACCGCAGCCGGCGACGAACCCTGGCGAACCGACCCTGCGCCCGGCGGCGACTGGCGCCCGGCCCCGCCCGCGCTCGGCCCGTGGGAGCAGTGGGGCGTGCCGGAACTGGCCGACTACGACGGCATGGTCTGGTATCGCGCCAGTGCGCGCCTGAGCGCCGCGCAGGCGGCGCAGGACGCGGTGCTGGTGCTCGGCCCGGTCGACGAGACCGACATGACCTGGGTGAACGGCCGCGGCGTCGGCAGCGCCTACGACCCGGGCCGGGCGCGCGAATACCCGCTGCCGGCGGGCCTGCTGCAGGCGGGCGACAACTCGGTCGTGGTCAACGCCCTCGATACCTACCGGGCCGGCGGCCTCGGCGGCCCGGGGTCGGCGCAGTACCTGCGCCTGGCGGACGGCTCGCGCGTGCCGCTGCGGGACTGGCGCTACCGCGCCGCGCCCGGCAACGACTGGCCGCCGCCCGCGCCGTGGCAATCGGCGGCGGGCATGTCGACGCTCTACAACGGCATGATCGCGCCGCTCGGCCGCTACGGCCTGCGCGGCGCGCTCTGGTACCAGGGCGAGTCCAACACCTTCGAGGCGGATCGCTACGGCGACCAGCTGCGCACCCTGCGCGCCGACTGGCGCGACCGCTTCGGCGAGGGCCTGCCGCTGCTGGTGGTGCAGCTGGCCGGCTACGGCATGCCGAAGGCGCAGCCGGCCGAGAGCGACTGGGCCGAGCTGCGCGAGGCGCAGCGCCGGGTCGCCGCCGAGGACGCGGGCACCGGCCTGGCGGTGACCATCGACATCGGCGACCGCTACGACCTGCATCCGCCGAACAAGCAGGAGCTCGGCCGGCGCCTGGCGCGCGCCGCGCGCCACGTGGTCTACGGCGAGCGGCTGGCGCCGAGTGGGCCGGTCCCCTCGGCGGTGCGGCGCCAGGGCGACACGGTGGTGGTGTCCTTCGCCGGCGTCGACGGCGAGCTGCTCGCCTACGGCGCTCCGGGCCCGGTCGGCTTCGAGCTGTGCGGACCGCAACCGGAGCGCTGCCGCTGGGCCCAGGCCGACATCCGCGGCGGCGACGTGGTGCTGCGCGACGCGCCCGCCGCCGCGACGCGGGTGCGCTACGGCTGGGCCGACAGCCCCCTGGTCAACCTGTTCGACGGCGCCGGCCTGCCGGCGGGGCCGTTCGAGGCGCGGATCGAAGAATAGAACCACAGCGGAGCCGACATGCAGATCCTCGACATCGCGCAAGGGCGCCGGCCATGACCGGCACGCGTTCGTCCGCGCCGTCATCTCCATCGGCAGGCGAGCCGCAGGGCTCCGCGCGCGAGCGCGAGATCGTCGAGGCCCGGGTGGTCGTGACCAGCCCCGGGCGCAACTTCGTGACCCTGAAGCTCGTCACCCGTTCGGGCGTGTACGGCCTCGGCGACGCCACCCTCAACGGCCGCGAGCTGGCGGTGGCCAGCTACCTGCAGGACCACGTGGTGCCGAACCTGATCGGCCGCGACGCCGGCCGCATCGAGGACACCTGGCAGTTCCTGCATCGCGGCGCGTACTGGCGGCGCGGCCCGGTGACGATGACCGCGATCGCCGCGGTCGACGTGGCGCTGTGGGACATCCTCGGCAAGATGGCCGGGCTGCCGCTCTACCGATTGCTCGGCGGCCGCTCGCGCGAGGGCGCGCTGGTCTACGGCCACGCCAACGGCCGCGACATCGGCGAGGCCAGCGACGCGGTCGGCGGTTTCCTCGAGCAGGGCTTCCTGGCGGTGCGCGCGCAGTGCGGCGTGCCCGGGGTCAAGAAGGCCTACGGCATCTCCAGCGGCAAGGCCTACGAGCCGGCCGAGAGCGAGCTGCCGGCCGAGACCGTGTGGAACACGCCGCGGTACCTGGAGACCGCGCCGAAGCTGTTCGAGCGCCTGCGCGCCGACCACGGCAGCCAGGTCGAGCTGCTGCACGACGTGCACCACCGGCTCAGCCCGATCGAGGCCGCGCGGCTGGCGCGCGACCTCGAGCCGTACCGGCTGTTCTGGCTGGAGGACGCCACCCCGGCCGAGAACCAGCAGGCGTTCGAGCTGATCCGCCAACACTCGGTCACCGCGCTGGCGGTGGGCGAGGTGTTCAACTCGATCTGGGACTGCAAGCACCTGATCGAGCGCCAGCTGATCGACTACATCCGCACCACCATCGTGCATGGCGGCGGCATCAGCCACGTCCGCCGGCTGGCCGACTTCGCAGCGCTGTACCAGGTCCGTACCGGCTTCCATGGCGCCACCGATCTCTCTCCGGTGACCATGGGTGCGGCGCTGCATTTCGACACCTGGGTGCCGAACTTCGGGATCCAGGAATACATGTTCCACAGCGAAGAGACCGACGCGGTGTTCCCGCACGACTACGCGCTGCGCGAGGGCCGCCTGCACGTCGGCGACACCCCCGGCCACGGCGTCGACCTCGACGAGGCGCTGGCGGCGAAGTACCCGTACGCGCCGAAGCAGCTGCCGGTGGCGCGGCTGGAAGACGGCTCGATGTGGGACTGGTGATCGCCGTGCGTGGCCCCTGCCCCCGCGGGTCGCTCCTCGCCGCGCTGCTCGCGCTGCCAGCGTGGCTGCACGCTGCCGAGGCGCAGCCCGTGCTGTTCGACTGGTTCGAGTACACCGGCCGCGACGCGGTATTCGAAAAGCCGCTTCCCGAGGGTCACTACCGCAACCCGGTGCTCGCCGGCTTCCACCCGGACCCCAGCGTCGCCCGCGCTGGCGACCGCTACTACCTGGTCAACTCCAGCTTCGCCTACTACCCCGGCATCCCGGTGTTCGAGAGCGCCGACCTGGTGCACTGGGAACGGATCGGCCACGTCGTCGACCGGCCGGACATGCTCGACTTCGACGGCCTCGGCGTCTCGCGCGGCGTGTTCGCACCGGCGATCGAATTCCACGACGGCACCTTCTACCTGGTGACCACCGCGGTCGACAGCGGCGGCAACTTCGTCGTCACCGCCACCGACCCGGCCGGCCCCTGGTCGGATCCGGTCTGGCTGCCCGGCGTCGACGGCATCGACCCGTCGCTGTTCTTCGACCACGACGGCCGCGCCTACCTGCTCAACAACGGCCCGCCCGAAGGCGAGCCGCGCTACGACGGACACCGCGCGGTCTGGCTGCAGGCATTCGACCTGGAGGCGATGCAGCCGACCGGCCCGCGCCGGGTGCTGGTCGACGGCGGCGTCGACCCGGCCAGCAACCCGATCTGGATCGAGGGCCCGCACCTCTACCGCCGCGACGGCTGGTACTACCTCAGCTGCGCCGAGGGCGGCACTGGGCCGCAGCATTCGCAGGTGATCCTGCGCAGCCGGGACGTGTGGGGGCCGTACGAACCCTACGACCGCAATCCCATCCTCACCCAGCGCGACCTGCCCGACGACCGGCCGGATCCGGTCACCAACGCCGGCCACGCCGACCTGGTGCAAGGGCCGGACGGCAGCTGGTGGGCCACCTTCCTCGCCAGCCGCAACTACGACCGCGCGCACTACAACACCGGCCGCGAGACCTTCCTGCTGCCGGTGGAATGGCGCGACGGCTGGCCGGTGATCCTCGAGCCCGGCCGCACCATCCCCTACGTGCTCCCCGCCCCGTCGTGGATGCAAGGCCCCGCCGACCAGGCGCCGATGACCGGCAACTTCACGTGGCGCGACGAGTTCGACGGCCCGGCGCTCGACGGCGCCTGGCGCTTCGTGCGCGTACCGAAGCAGGACTGGGCCGACCTGCGGGCGCAGCCCGGTTGGCTGGCGATCCAGCCGCTGGCCGAAGGCCTGGACACCTTGCGCAACCCGGCGTTCCTGGCGCGCCGCCAGCAGCACCTCGCGTTCGAGGCCAGCACCGCGCTGCGGCTGCCGGCGGAGCCGGGCACCGAGGCCGGGCTGGCCGCGTTCCAGAACGAGCGCCACTGGTACTTCGTCGGCGTGCGCCGCGGCGCGGACGCGGCCGAGGTGTTCCTGGAGCGCAGCGCCGGCGGCGCGCGCGAGGTCGTCGCCACCGCCGCGCTGGCGCCCGGCGCGAATGCCCCATCGACGGGAAGCGGCAGGAACCCGGCTTCCAACGACGCAGGAGCAGCGGCTATGGCGACGGTAACGCTGCGCATCACCGGCGACGCCGGCGCCTACGGCTTCGCCTTCGACGCCGGCGAAGGCTGGCAATGGCTGGCGCGCGGCCAGGACGGCACCGTGCTCAGCACCGAGACCGCCGGCGGCTTCGTCGGCGCCACCGTCGGGCCGCACGCCCGGCTCGCGCCGGACAGATGAGGCACTCCCCCATGCGCACTCCATCGACTCGTTCCAGTCTCTTCCGTCAGGCGCGTGCTGCGCCCGGATCGCCATGCGCCGCACCCCCGAAGCGCCTGGCCGATTCCGGACAGCCCGCATTTCGGCGGCGCGGTGCAAAGCGCAACGGCCTCGCGCTGCTTGCCCTGGTCTTCACCCTCGGCTGCGCCACCGCCCGGGCCGCCGGACCGGAACCGCAGGCCGCCGATGCGGAGGCGAACGCCCCCTGGCTGGATCCGGAGCGCAGCTTCGAGGAACGCGCCGCCGAACTGGTCGCGCGCATGACCCTGGAGGAGAAGGCCGCGCAGATGCAGCACGACACGCCGGCCATCGAGCGCCTGGGCGTGCCGGCCTACGACTGGTGGAACGAGGCCCTGCACGGCGTCGCCCGTGCCGGCGGCGCCACCGTCTTCCCGCAGGCGATCGGCCTGGCGGCGACCTTCGACACCGAACTGATGGCCGAGATCGCCCACGCCATCGGCGACGAGGCCCGCGCCAAGCACCACGAGTTCGCCGCGCGCGGCCAGCGCGGCCGCTACCAGGGGCTGACGTTCTGGTCGCCCAACATCAACATCTTCCGCGACCCGCGCTGGGGCCGCGGCCAGGAGACCTACGGCGAGGACCCGTTCCTCACCGCGCGCATGGGCGTGACCTTCGTGCGCGGGCTGCAGGGCGACGGCCCCGGCGATGCCGGCATCGACACCCCGTACCGCAAGCTCGACGCCACCGCCAAGCATTTCGCCGTGCACAGCGGCCCCGAGGCCTACCGCCACCACTTCGACGTGCATCCGTCGAAGCGCGACCTCTACGAGACCTACCTGCCGGCGTTCCAGGCGCTGGTGCAGGAGGGCGACGTGGCCGCGGTGATGGGCGCCTACAACCGCGTGTACGGCGAGTCGGCCAGCGCCAGCCGGTTCCTGCTGCGCGACATCCTGCGCCGCGACTGGGGCTTCGACGGCTACGTGATGTCCGACTGCTGGGCGGTCGAGGACATCTGGAAGAACCACAAGATCGTCGCCACCGTGGAAGAGGCCTCGGCGCTGGCGGTGAAGCACGGCACCGAACTCAACTGCGGCCACAGCTACGCCAAGGCGCTGCCGGTGGCGGTGCGCGAGGGGTTGATCGACGAGGCCGAGCTCGATGCCGCGCTGACCACGCTGATGGCCGCGCGCTTCCGCCTGGGCATGTTCGATCCGCCGGAGCTGGTGCCGTGGGCGTCCATTCCGTACGCCACCAACCAGTCGCCCGAACACGACGCGCTCGCGCGCCGCGCCGCGCAGGCGTCCATCGTGCTGCTGAAGAACGAGGGCCTGCTGCCGCTGTCCAAGGAGCTGCGCCGGGTGGCGGTGATCGGCCCCACCGCCGACGACACCATGTCGCTGCTCGGCAACTACTACGGCACCCCGGCCGCGCCGGTCACGGTGCTGGAGGGCATCCGCGCGGCGCTGCCGGACGCCGAGGTGGTCCACGCCCGCGGCGCCGACCTGGTCGAGGGCCGCGACGACCCCGCCGCCGCGCCGCTGATCGAGCCGCGTTACCTGCGCCCGGCGGCGGACTCGAGCGAACGCGGCCTGCGCGGCGAGTACTTCCGCGGCCGCGGTCTGGACGGCGAGCCCGTGCTGGAGCGCATCGACGCCCGGGTCGGCTTCCGCTGGGACCGTGGCGCGCCCACCGACGACCTGGCCGCGCGCGGCGAGATCGCCCCGGCGCAGGCGCTGGCCGGCGAGGACTTCAGCGTGCGCTGGAGCGGCCAGCTGCTGCCGCCGGAGAGCGGGCGCTACGAGCTGCACGTCGCCGCCAACGACGGCTTCCGCCTGTTCCTGGACGGCGCGCCGGTGCTCGAGCGCTGGGACGATGCCGAACGCCTGACTGGCGACAGCGTCGAAGTGGAACTGGAAGCGGGCCGCGCCTACGACCTGCGCCTGGAGTACTACGAGGCCGAGCGCGACGCCGGCGTGCGCCTGGCCTGGCGCATGCCGGGCGCCAAGCCGCCGTTCGAGGAAGCGATGGCGGCCGCGCGCGACGCCGAGGTGGTGGTGTTCGTCGGCGGCCTGACCGGCGACGTCGAGGGCGAGGAGATGGAGGTCAGCTACCCCGGCTTCGCCGGCGGCGACCGCACCGACCTGCGCCTGCCCGCACCCCAGCGCAAGCTGCTCGAGGCGCTGCACGCCACCGGCAAGCCGGTGGTGCTGGTGCTCACCACCGGCTCGGCGCTGGCCATCGACTGGGCCCAGGCCAACCTGCCGGCGGTGCTGGTGGCCTGGTACCCCGGCCAGCGCGGCGGCAGCGCGGTGGCCGACGTGCTGTTCGGTGACGCCAATCCCGCCGGCCGCCTGCCGGTGACCTTCTACCGCGCCGACGAGCGGCTGCCGGCGTTCGACGACTACAGCATGGCCGGCCGCACCTACCGCTATTTCGATGGCGCGCCGCTGTACCCGTTCGGGCACGGGCTCTCGTACACGCGGTTCGAGTACGGCGAGCTGCGTTTCGCCGCTGGCGGCAGCGGCGAGGCGTCTGCGGGCCCGGCCGTGCTCGGCCCGGACGACGCGCTGACCGTGCAGGTCGACGTCACCAATGCCGGCGCGCGCGCCGGCGAGGAAGTGGTGCAGCTGTACCTGCGCGCCGTGGATCCGCAGCGCGAACGCGCCCGCCGCGAACTCCGCGGCTTCCAGCGCATCGCCCTGCAGCCGGGCGAGACCCGCGCCGTGTCGTTCACCGTCGCACCGGCCACCGACCTGCGCCACTACGACGAGGCGGCCGGCGCCTACGCCGTCGACCCCGGCCAGTACGAGGCCGAGATCGGCGCCTCCAGCGCCGACATCCGCACCCGTGCCCGTTTCGATGTCACCCCGTAGGAGCGGCCCATGGCCGCGAAGGCCGCGGGGGGCTCCGGCGGGGTCGGCGGCGATTCCGAGCGACCTGGCGGCGTTCTCGGGTACGGCCGACCGCGCCGGTCTTCGCGTGCATGGCACGCTCCTACGGCAATGTCCTCGCTGTGGCCGGGGCGGATCATGACCGCGCGGCCCGCCCGTCTTCGCAATGCGACGCTCGATGCGCTGCCGGCGGCGGTCGCGCGGCCGGCCTACGACCGCGACCGGACCAGCATCGGCATCGTCCACCTCGGCGCGGGCGCGTTCCATCGCGCGCACCAGGCGGCCTACCTCGACGAACTGCTTGCCGTGGACCCGGACTGGGCGATCTGCGCCGTCTCGCTGCACAGCACCGCCGTGCGCGACGCGCTGCGGCCGCAGGACGGCCTGTACACGCTGGTCCGGATCGGCGAACGCGAAACCCTGCGCGTGATCGGCGCGATCCGCGAGCTGCTGTGCGCGCGCGACGAAGGCGCCGCGGTGCTGGCGCGGCTGGCCAACCCGGACACGCGGCTGGTCACCCTGACCGTGACCGAGAAGGGCTACTGCCTCGGCGCCGACGGCCTCGACTTCGACCACCCCGACATCGCCCACGACCTGGCCACGCCCGACGCGCCGCGCAGCGCCATCGGCTACGTGGTCGCCGGCCTGGCGCGGCGCCGCGCCGCCGGCATCGCGCCCTACACCGTGCTCAGCTGCGACAACCTCGCCGACAACGGCGGCCGGCTGCGGCGCGCAGCGCTGCAGTACGCCGAGCGCGTCGAGCCCGGCCTGGCGCAATGGATCGAAGCCGAGGTCGCGTTCCCGCGCTCGATGGTCGACAGCATCACCCCCGCCACCGACGACGCCCTGCGCGCGCGCGTCACCGCGCAGCTGGGCTGCACCGACGCCTGGCCGGTGCAGCGCGAGCCGTACATGCAATGGGTGGTCGAGGACCGCTTCTGCAACGGCCGGCCGCCGCTGGAGCGCGCCGGCGTCACCCTGAGCGGCGACATCGCCGGCCACGACCGCGCCAAGCTGCGCCTGCTCAACGCGCCGCACTCGGCGCTGGCCTATCTCGGCTCGCTCATGGGAATCGAGACCGTCGCCGACGCCATGCGCGCGCCGGCGCTGGCGGCCTTCGTCGAAACCCTGATGCGCGCCGACATCGCCCCGAACCTCGCCGCGCCCGCCGGCTTCGATGCGCGCACCTATATCGACGCCATCCTCGCCCGCTTCCGCAACCCCGCCATCCGCCACCTGCTGTCGCAGATCGCCTGGGACGGCTCGCAGAAGCTCCCGGTGCGTCTGCTCGGCACCATCGCCGACGCGCTCGCCGCGGGCCGGCCGATCGACCGGCTGTGCCTGCCCGTCGCCGGCTGGCTGCGCTTCGTGGTGCGCCAGGCGAGGGCGGGCACGGCGCTGGTCGATCCGCTGGACGAACCGCTGACCGCGATCGGCCGCGCCGCGACCGGCGAGGCGCGCCGCGACGTCGACGCCTTCCTCGCGCTCGACGCGGTGTTCGCGCCGCTCTCGGCCGATCCGCGTTTCGTCGACGCGCTGCGCGCCGCGTACGCCGCGCTGGGCGACGCCGGCCCCGCTGCGATCGCAGCCGCGCTCGAACGCGCCACACAGGGGGCCCGCCGATGAATCCAGGAATGGCCGCCTTCGGCGGTCACCGCGTCTGGAGGGTGAGCGCGGCGCACAGTGCTGCCATCGGCACCTGGGATGCGTGCCCTGGACCTTGTGCCGGTAAAGGCATCGACGGATGCCGCCGACTTCACCGCGAGTCCCCCGGAGCCTTCGACGGGGCGTATTCGATGCGCGGCGATTCCGGTCCGGCATGGCCGGACGTTCCACGAGTGCGCGGCGCGTCCTTTACCGGGATGTCGCCCACGGAGCGCCGCCCATGATGCTCTCCCTGCTCCTGCTGGCGCTCGCGGTGGTGTTCATCGTGGTCGCCACCACGCGCTTCCAGCTGCATCCGTTCCTGGCGCTGCTGGCGGCCGGGCTGCTGTTCGGCGTGGGCAGCGGCATGCCGCTGCCGGAGGTGTCGGCGTCGCTGCGCGACGGCTTCGGCGCCACCATCGGCAACGTCGGCATCGTCATCATCGCCGGCACCGTGATCGGCGTGTTCCTGGAGCGCTCCGGCGGCGCCTACGCCATCGCCGAGGCGATCCTCGCCCGCATCGGCCGCCGCCGCGTGCCGGCCTCGATGTCGGTGATCGGCTACGTCACCTCGATCCCGGTGTTCGCCGATTCCGGCTTCGTGATCCTGCAGTCGCTCAACCGCGCGCTGACCCAGCGCGCCGGCCTGTCGCTGGCGACCACCTCGATCGCGCTCGCGCTCGGGCTGATGGTCACCCACACCCTGCTGCCGCCGACGCCCGGGCCGATCGCCGCCGCCGCGGCGCTGGCCGCCGACCTCGGCCTGGTGATCGCGATCGCCGCGCCGGTCAGCCTGGTGGTGCTGGCGTTATCGTGGCTGTGGGCCACGCGCGTGGCCAGCCGGCTGCGGATCGATCCCGCGCCGGAGACCAGCGAAACCGAGATCGCCCAGCGCCTCGCCACCGCGCCATCGGCGACCCGCGCGCTGCTGCCGATCTTCCTGCCGCTGGCGCTGATCATGCTCGGCTCGGTGGCGCGGCTGCCGGCGCAGCCATTCGGCGACGGCACACTGGCCTCGGCGCTGCTGTTCGCCGGCGACCCGGTGATCGCGCTGCTGGCCGGCATGCTGCTGGCGTTCGCGCTGCCGGCCAAGCTGGAGCGGCGCATGTTCGCGCAGACCGGCTGGGTGGGCGAGGCGATCCTCTCCGCCGCGGTGATCATCCTGGTGACCGGCGCCGGCGGTGCGTTCGGCCGGGTGCTGCTGAATTCCGGCTTCGCGCAGGCGTTCGGCGAGGCGATGTCGTCCTGGGGCCTGGGGCTGTGGCTGCCGTTCGCGATCTGCGCGGTGGTGCGCGCGGCGCAGGGCTCGGCCACCGTCGCCATCATCACCACCGCCGGCATCATCGCGCCGCTGCTGCCCGCGCTCGGCCTGGATTCCGAACTCGGCCGCGCGCTGGCGGTGGTGGCGATCGGCTCGGGCGGGTTCTTCGCCTCGCACGCCAACGACAGCTTCTTCTGGGTCGTCACCCAGATGAGCGGCATGACCCCGGGCCAGGGCTACCGCCTGCTCACCGCCGGCTCCTGCCTGATGGCGCTGCTGTCCGGCGCGCTGGTGTGGCTGGCCGGGATGCTGCTGCTGTGAGCTCATCGACATGGAGACCGACATGCACCCGACCCTGACGCGTCACGCCACCGGCGACGGCCCGCGCTGGGCACTCGACGGCGCCTGGCTGCCGCGCGATTTCAGCCTGGCCGAATGGCTCGCATCGCCGCAGCCCGACCTGCAGGCGCGCCTGGCGACGCTGCGCGGCAACGCTTCGGCCGAACGTGGCAGCGACGGCACTCACGACGTCGGTGAACCGCCCGCCACCGCGCCGCTGCTCCCCCCGGTCGAGGACACCCAGGAAGTCTGGGCCAGCGGCGTCACCTACCTCAGCAGCCGCATGGCGCGCGAGGCCGAATCGCAGAGCAGCGACGTCTACCAGAAGGTCTACTCGGCCGAGCGCCCGGAACTGTTCTTCAAGGCCAACGGCTGGCGCGCGAAGGGCCACGGCCAGCCGATCCGGGTGCGCCCGGACAGCGCCTGGAACGTGCCCGAGCCGGAGCTGGTGCTGGTGCTGGACGCGCGCGGCGCCATCGTCGGCTGCACCACCGGCAACGACGTCTCCTCGCGCAGCATCGAGGGCGAGAACCCGCTGTACCTGCCACAGGCCAAGGTCTACGACGGCGCCTGCGCGCTCGGCCCCGGCATCCGCCTGTGCGCGGCGGACGCGCTGCGCGACCTGCCGGTCGCGCTGGAGATCCTGCGCGGCGGCGCCCGGGCGTTCGCGGGGGAGACGCGCACCTCGCAGATCAAGCGCCGGCTCGAGGCGCTGGCCGAATACCTGTTCCGCGACCTGCAGTTCCCGCAGGGCGCCTTCCTGTTCACCGGCACCGGGATCGTGCCGGGCGAAGACTTCACCCTCAGCTCCGGCGATGTCGTGCGCATCGACATCGGCGGCCTTCTGCTGGAGAACCCCGTGCAATGAGCGAACAAGCCCCCCTGCATCCCATCCTCGTCGACGGCCGTTGGGCCCAGGCCAGCGCGCCGACCGGCAGCTTCCACGCCTTCGATCCCTCGACCAAGGAGCCGCTTGCCGAGCGGAAGTTTCCGGTCTCCGGCTGGTCCGACCTGGAAGCGATGCTGGCCGCCGGCAAGCGCGCCGCCGCCGCCATGGCGCGGCTGCCCGGTGCGAAACTCGCCGAGTTCCTCGATGGATACGCCGCCGCCATCGAAGCGCGCGCCGACGCGCTGGTCGCGGCCGCGCACCAGGAGACCGGCCTGCCGGTCGAGCCCCGCCTGCGCAATGTCGAACTGCCGCGCGCCACCGGCCAGCTGCGCCAGGCCGCGCAGGCCGCGCGCGACGGCGGCTGGCGCCGCCCCACCATCGACACCAAGGCCAACATCCGCTCCCAGCTCGGCCCGCTCGGCGGGCCGGTGCTGGTGATCGGCCCGAACAACTTCCCGTTCGCGTTCAACGGCATCGCCGGCGGCGACTTCGCCGCCGCCATCGCCGCCGGCAACCCGGTGATCGCCAAGGCGCACCCGGCGCATCCCCGCACCTCGGCGCTGCTGGCCGAGGCCGCGCACGAAGCGGCCGAAGCCGCCGGCCTGCCCGCGGGCGCGGTGCAGCTGTTCTTCCACGTCGAACCGGAGACCGGCCTGCGGCTGGTCGCCGACCCGGCGCTGGCCGCGGTCGCGTTCACCGGCAGCCGGCCGGGCGGCATGGCGCTCAAGGCCGCGGCCGACCGCGCCGGCAAGCCGATCTACCTGGAGATGTCCAGCGTCAACCCGGTGTTCGTGCTGCCCGGCGCGCTGCGCGAGCGCGGCGCCGCCATCGCCGCCGAGCTGCAGGCCTCCTGCGCGATGGGCGCCGGCCAGTTCTGCACCAAGCCGGGCATCGTGGCGATCGCGCGCGACGAACACGCCGATGCCTTCCTCGCCGAACTGCAGCGGCTGACCGCCGCCGCCGCGCCCGGCGTGCTGCTAACCCCGCAGGCCCCGCAGGCGGTCGCCGAGGCGGTGTCGGGCCTGCGCGACGCCGGCGCCGAGTTGCTGGCCGGCGGCGCGATCCCCGCGGACGCCACCGGCCACGCCTTCCAGCCGACCCTGCTGCAGGTGGCGGGCGAGCGCTTTCTTGCCGATCCGCACGCGTTGCAGTCGGAGGCCTTCGGCCCGGTCTGCCTGGTGGTGGTGGCGGATGCGCCGGAGCAGCTGCAGCGCATCGCCCAGGCGATGGAAGGCAACCTCACCGGCTCGATCTACAGCGACACCGGCGGCGCCGACGACGCCGCGCACGATGCGCTCGAACCGATCCTGCGCACCCGCGTCGGCCGCCTGATCAACGACAAGATGCCGACCGGCGTCGCCGTCAGCGCGGCGATGAACCACGGCGGCCCGTACCCGGCCACCGGCCATCCCGGCTTCACCGCCGTCGGCCTGCCCGCTTCGCTGCTGCGCTTCGCCGCCCTGCACAGCTACGACAACGTCCGCCAACAGCGCCTGCCGCCGGCGCTGCAGGACAAGAACCTCACCGGCACCCTGCTGCGCCTGGTCGACGGCGAATGGACCACGCGCGATGTCTGACCCCGCGCCCGCGTCGCGCCCGATGGCGTGAGCCCCATGACCGCCCCCGCCCCCAGCCTCACCGCGATCCTCGGCGACGCCACCCCCATCGCCGACACCCGCACCTCCGGCGAAGGCCCCGCCGGCCAGCTGCCGATCGACGCGCGCATGCTACGCGAGGAACCCAGCGGCCACCTGTTCGGCCTGACCCAGAACGCCGGCATGGGCTGGCGCGCCAGCGACGTCATGCGCGACCCGTACCTGATCGTCAGCACCCAGGGCGGCCTGCGCGGCGAGGACGGCACGCCACTCGCGCTCGGCCTGCACACCGGCCACTGGGAGATCGACCGCATGGTCCGCGCCGCCGCGGAGACCTTCGCCGCCAACGGCGCGCTGCCGTTCTCGGTGATGTGCAGCGACCCCTGCGACGGCCGCACCCAGGGCACCACCGGCATGTTCGACAGCCTGCCCTACCGCAACGATGCCGCCATCGCCATGCGCCGGCTGATCCGCTCGCTGCCCACCCGCCGCGGCGTGCTCGGCATCGCCACCTGCGACAAGGGCCTGCCCGCGGCGATGCTGGCGCTGGCCGGCTGCGCCGACCTGCCCGGCGTGATCGTGCCCGGCGGCGTCACCCTGCCGGCGCGCGGCGCCGAGGACGCCGGCACCGTGCAGACCCTCGGCGCGCGCTTCGCCCACGGCCTGGTCGACCTGGAACACGCCGCGGCGATGGGCTGCCGCGCCTGCGGCTCGCCCGGCGGCGGCTGCCAGTTTCTCGGCACCGCGGCGACCTCGCAGGTGGTGGCCGAAGCGCTGGGCATGGCGCTGCCGCACAGCGCGCTGGCGCCCTCGGGCGAGCCGGTGTGGACCGACATGGCGCGGCGCTCCGCGCTCGCGCTGATGGCGCTGGCCGAACGCGGCACGCCGCTGTCGGCCATCCTCACCCCCGAAGCGGTGCAGAACGCGCTGCTCGTGCACGCCGCATTCGGCGGCTCCACCAACCTGCTGCTGCACGTGCCGGCGATCGCCCACGCCGCCGGGCTGGCGCCGCCCACGGTGGAGGACTGGATCCGCGCCGGCCGCGCCACCGTGCGCCTGGTCGACGCGCTGCCCAACGGCCCGCGCCAGCACCCCACCGTGCAGGTGTTCATGGCCGGCGGCGTGCCCGAGACCATGCTGCACCTGCGCGACGCCGGCCTGCTGCACCTCGACGCCCTCACCGTCACCGGGCAGACGCTTGGCGACAACCTCGACTGGTGGGAGCGCAGCGAGCGCCGCGTTGCCGCGCGCGAACGCCTGCGTGAACTCGACGGCGTCGATCCCGACCACGTGATCCTCGCGCCGGCCGCCGCGCGCGCCGCCGGCTTCACCAGCGCGCTGGTGTTCCCGCGCGGCAATCTCGCCCCGCAGGGCTCGGTGATCAAGGCCACCGCCATCGACCCGGCGGTGGTCGGCGCCGACAACGTCTACCGCCACACCGGCCCCGCGCGCGTGTTCGCCACCGAGCGCGACGCGATCCGCGCGATCAAGGCCAAAGGCGAGCACGCGGTGCGCCCGGGCGACGTGGTGGTGCTGGCCGGCTGCGGCCCCGCCGGCACCGGCATGGAGGAGACCTACCAGCTCACCTCGGCGCTGCGCCACCTGCCCTGGGGCAAGCAGGTGGCGGTGCTGACCGACGCGCGCTTCTCCGGCGTGTCCACCGGCGCCTGCATCGGCCACGTCGGCCCGGAAGCGCTGGCCGGCGGCCCGCTGGGCAAGCTGCGCGACGGCGACCTGGTGCGCATCGTGATCGACCGCGGGCGGCTGGAGGGGCGGGTGGACTTCATCGGCGGCGACGCCGCCGCGCCGCTCGACCCCGAAGCCGCCGCGGCGCTGCTCGCCGAGCGCGACCTGCACCCCGCCATCGCCGCGCACCCGCGCCTGCCTGCCGACACCCGGCTGTGGGCCGCGCTGCAGGACGCCAGCGGCGGCACCTGGGCCGGCTGCGTGTACGACGCCGACGCCATCATCGAGGCCCTGCGGCTCGGGCGCGAAGCGCTTGCGCGGCGGGGGACATGACAGTCGCCGTCGCCACCACCCGGCCAGCCAGCCGCGCGTGCGGGTCGTGGGCGCGCGCCCCGGCCTGCGCCGCGGACGTCGCCATGCGCAACCACGGCCACCTCCCCGCATCCTCATCCAAGGCATGAGCACCGGAACAATGCCCCGCATCCGATCCGTCACTCTCGCGCCCGCGCTGGCCGTCGCGGCCCTGCTGCTGTCCGCCGCCTGCGCGACCACGCCGGTGCCGGAGACTCAGGGCGCGGCGCCGCTCGCGACCGCCGCACCCGCCACCGCCGCCATCGGCGTGGCGAAGCGCGAATTCGCCGACCCCGAGCGCAGCAACTGGCCGCAGACCGGGCCGCGGCCGCTGCGGACGATCCTGTGGTATCCCGCCGGTACGGGCGGCACGCCGGAGACCCAGGAGGTTTACGGTCGCGACAAGGCGCTCCTCCGAGATGCGCCACTCGTCGACGGCGCCCGCCGCCCGCTGATCCTGCTGTCGCACGGCGCCGGCAGCCGCGCGGACCACATGGCCTGGCTCGGCCACGTGCTGGCCGGCCACGGCTTCATCGTCGCCGCGGTAGAGCACAACGGCAGCCCCGAAGAGGAGCTGCACAGCCGGCCCACGCCGTCCGACCATTTCGCCTGGGAGCGCGCCCGCGACCTCAGTGCCGTGCTCGACGCGCTGCTGCGGGACCCGGCCGTCGGCCCGGCCATCGACCGCGAGCGCATCGGTGCCGCCGGCTTCTCGCTCGGCGGCACCACTGTGCTGTGGCTGGCAGGCGCGCGCTTCGACCTCGCGCACCTGCGCCGCAACGCCCCGCCGATGCCGGCCGACCGCAAGGACGCGATCGAAAACCTGATCCGGCTGCCGCAGAGCAACGGCGCCGCGCGCGACGCGCAACGGCGCGCCGAGACCTCGCACCGCGACCCGCGGGTGCGCAGCGTGTTCGCGCTGGCGCCGGCGATGGGGTTCGGCTTCACCGCCGAAGGCCTGCGCGAAGTCGAGGTGCCGGTGCGGATCGTGGTGGGCGATGCCGACCCGGTCACGCCCGCGGCGCCCAACGCCCGCCACTTCGCCGAAGGCATCGCCGGCGCCCGCTACCTCGAGGTGCCGGGCGAGCGCGGCCACTACACCGGCGCCACCCCGGCCGAGGTGCGCGCCGCCGAGCTGGAAGAGATCGCGGCCATGGCGGCCGTCTTCTTCGACGAAACCCTACAGCCGTGACCGGCGGGCGCCGGGCCGCACGGCTGCGGCGACAGGCAACGGGCCCGGCCGCCGCCTTCGAATCGCCGAACGACATCACCCCCGATCCCTGCCGGAGCGCGCCATGACCCACGCACCCACATCGCTCCGCCCCTGGCTCGCCACCATGCTGCTGTCGCTGGCCGTGCTGGCCCTGCCGGCGCAGGCCGCCGAGATCGAACTGGTGATCGAGGCCGACACCCCCGGCGCCACCATCCACAAGAACGTCTACGGCCAGTTCGTCGAGCACCTGGGGCGCGGCATCTACGAAGGTATCTGGGTGGGCGAAGGTTCCGACATCCCCAACACCCACGGCTACCGCAACGACGTGCTGGCCGCGCTGAAGGAGCTGCAGGTGCCGCTGCTGCGCTGGCCCGGCGGCTGCTTCGCCGACCAGTACCACTGGCGCGACGGCATCGGCCCGCGCGCCGAGCGCCCCAGGCGCGTCAACACCAACTGGGGCGGGGTGATCGAGGACAACGCCTTCGGCACGCATGAATTTCTCAACCTCGCCGAACTGCTGGGCGCCGATGCCTACGTCAACGGCAACCTCGGCACCGGCAGCCCGCGCGAGATGGCCGAGTGGGTGGAATACATCACCGCCGACGGCGGCTCCACCCTGGCCGAACTGCGCCGCCGCAACGGCCGCGCCGAACCGTGGCGGCTGCACTACTTCGCCATCGGCAACGAGGCCTGGGGCTGCGGCGGCAACATGCGCCCGGCGTACTACGTCGACCTGTACAACCGCTACGCCAGCTTCGTGAAGGCGCCGGAGGACAACCAGCCGCGGATGATCGCCAGCGGCGGCCACGGCGAGATGACCGAATGGACCGAGGCCATCACCAGCGGCGTGAAGCCCAACTGGAGCCTGCGCCTGGACGGCATTAGCCACCACTACTACACCCGCCCCACCGGCGAATGGGAGACCAAGGGCCCGGCGCTCGGCTTCGACGAGGCCGCATGGTTCGCCACCCTGCGCCAGACCCTGCAGATCGAGGACTACATCGCCGCCAACAAGGCCGTGCTGGCGCGCAACGACCCGGACGGCAAGTACGGCTTCTACCTCGACGAATGGGGCACCTGGTACGACCCGGAGGAGGGCGAGAACCCCGGCTTCCTGTTTCAGCAGAACAGCCTGCGCGACGCCATCGTCGCCGCGCTCAACTTCAACATCTTCCACGAGCACGCCGACCGCGTGCACATGGCGGTGATCGCGCAGATGGTCAACGTGCTGCAGGCGATGATCCTCACCGACAAGGAAAAGATGCTGCTCACCCCCACCTACCACGCTTTCCACCTGTACCGCCCATTCCAGGGCGCCACCGCGCTACCGGTGCGCCTGAGCAACGCACCCGACTACCGCCACGGCGGCGACGCCATCCCCGGCCTCAGCGCCAGCGCCGCGCGCGACACCAGCGGCAACCTCCAGCTCGCCCTGGTCAACCCCGACCCGAACACCGCCCGCCAGGTGCGGGTGAGCGTGCAGGGCGGCGAAGCCACCCGCGCCCGCGGCCGCGTGCTGACCGCCAGGGCGATGGATGCGCACAACACGTTCGGGCAGCCGGAGGCGGTGAGGCCCGGCGACTATGCCGTGGACGCGCAGGATGGCGAGATGAAGCTCGAACTGCCGCCGAAGTCGGTGATGGTGGTAATGATGGAATGAGCGGCTTGGTGTAACGCAAGAAGATCCGCTTTCGACCCAAAGTAGACATTGGCCTGCTGAGAGGAGGGCGGGACAATGCGAAGCAGAATAGGATTGTGTTCGGCTGGCCTAGCTGCCGTATCCTCGGAGAAGGGAAAGAGGATTCGTTATGGGGAGTGTGGCGGTAATCCGGAAGCTGACCGTGACGCGCTTCCGAGGGATCGGGCACCTTGAGTGGACGCCGGCCTCGGGGATGAACATTGTCCTCGGGGGCGGAGACGTCGGGAAGACGACGGTACTCGAGGCGTTGGCGCTCTTGCTCAGTCCGACCAACGCGACTACGGTTTCGGAATCGGACTACTGGCAACGGGATAACACCCAAGAGTTCCAGATCGAGGCGGTTATCGCGCTGTCAGAAGCATCCGGGATCAACACGCAGCACAACTTCTCCTGGCCGTGGCACTGGGACGGGACTGACGCCGTGCAGCCTCCCGCCAAGGAAGAAGGCGAGGACCTGCCAGGCGCCGATGACCCTGTGTACCGGGTGCGAGTCAGGGGAACTTCTGAGCTCGAACTTGTATGGGAGATCGTCCAACCTAGCGGCGAGGCGGACCACTTCTCGGTCAGCGTACGCAGGAAGATCGGGCTGGTGCGATTGAGCGCGGACGAGCGCAACGACCGTGATCTGAGGCTCGTCTACGGCTCTGGCCTGGATCGCTTGCTGGCCGACGTGGCGCTTCGGGCTAGGATCGGCAAGCAGATCTCTGGGCTCGATCTGGAAAAGTCGCTCAGTGAGTCGGGGGAAAAGGCGATCTCCGACCTCGACAAGCGCTTGGCCGACTCCGCTCTGCCGCACGTTCTAAAGCTCGGGCTGACGACCAGCCAGGGCCTATCCATCGGCGCATTGATCGGTCTGCTGGCGAAAAAGAACGATGTCAGCCTGCCGCTCGCCACCTGGGGCGCTGGCACAAGGCGAATGGTGGCGCTAGAAATCGCCTCGGCGGCTGAAAAGGAGGCGAGCATAGTGCTCGTCGACGAAATCGAGCGGGGTCTGGAGCCCTACAGGCTGCGTAAGCTCATTGGCACGCTTGCGGACGTGGGGAGCCAGGCGTTCATCACTACTCATAGTCCGGTAGCGATTGCCTGCAGTGAGAAGGCCTATCTTTGGTACATGGATAATCGGGGGAGAATGGGGCCGTTGCCGCGCGAAAAGATCGCCGCGCAGCAGCGCAGGGACCCGGAGACATTCCTGGCCAAGGTGGCGGTGATCGCAGAGGGTCCGACGGAGGTCGGCTTCTTGCAGTACCTACTGGAAATGGTTCTTGGATGCGCTCCGCTGGACCATGGCGTGCGCGTATGCGACGGCCAAGGGAATTCCGCGACGCTCGATTTGCTAGAGACGCTATCCGCTTCGGGCCTGCAGTTTGCTGGGCTGGCTGACAACGAAGGCACTGATCCGGGGCGCTGGCAGGCTCTGAAGCAGAAGCTGGGCGACAAACTACATCAATGGCAGGAAGGATGCACGGAGCAGCAGGTGATCGCCGCAATAGCGGACAACAAGCTGCCTGAATTACTTAGGGGAGAGGATGGCGCGGCCGATGGCGACCGCTTGCGGACGATCGCCGACCGGCTAGGCATTCAGGACAAGCATATTGAAGCGATCGAGCAAGCCGTGGCTACACAGGGAAAGACGTTGCGTCAGCTCATCATTGCTGCGGCGACCGGCGATAAGAACGGCGCACCAGCGGGCGAGGAGAAGGCCTGGAAGAAGCACTCTCGACATTGGTTCAAGTCGGAAGAGGGCGGGCGAGAGCTCGCACAGCGTATGGTCTCTCTTGGCGCCTGGGTAACGATTGGCCCCAAGATGGCGCCATTATTCAACGCGATCCTGATGGCTGCGGGGCAGCCAACAAAGGAAGCCTTCGATCTATGAGCGATGCGGCGGTTGCGGCGCTGTTGCGTTCCGATAGACGGCTCGTACTGATAGAGGCCGCGGCCGGATGCGGAAAGACCTATCAAGGGGCCAGCTACGCCAAGGACGCGATCTCCACCATTGGGAGTGGTCGGTTGCTCATCCTCACGCACACGCATGCCGCCTGCGCGGTGTTCGCGGAACGAACGAAGGGTGCGGGCAGCAGAGTTGAGATAAAGACGATCGATGCGCTGATCATGCAGGTCGCCACCGCCTATCATCAGGCCTTGGGGCTACCAGCAGACCTTGCATCGTGGGCATGGCGGGACAACGGGAAAGGATTCTCGATCATCGCGTCGAAGGTTGCCATGTTCTTGACCGCACACCCCATGGTTGCCAAGGCGCTTGCTACTCGCTATCCGGTCGTAGTCTGCGACGAGCACCAGGACTCGAGTGCCGACCAGCACATAGTGGTCACGGCATTGCACCGGAATGGGGCGCTTTTGCGAATATTCGGGGATCCGTTGCAGCGTATCTATGGCGGCAGGACCGCCAAGGAGGCAAAGGCGGATCAGGAACGCTGGGAAGCCCTGAAGGATGTCGCCGCCTGTGAGGTCCTGGATTCGCCTCATCGCTGGCAAACCGGGTGTCCCGAACTGGGGGCCTGGATCCAGCTTGCGCGGCAGAATCTGCAGTCAGGCCAGCCCATCGATCTAACCGGCCCGAAACCCCGCTCACTTACGATCCTTTTCGCGAACAACACCGCCAGGCAACGGGGTGTGTACTCGCTATCCCGAGACGTTCGGCGCCCGATAGACCGGCTGGTAGACAGTTCCGATCAGTTGATGATTCTTGCGTCCCAGAACGAATTGATCTCGGCGCTCCGTGCGTTCTGGTTTCGGAGAATCCCGATCTGGGAAGGCCACACAAGGAATGCGTTGGCTGGATTGATCGGTGTCCTGAAGGATAGGGACGGGGACGCCGAAGGAATTGTCCGAGGGCTGATCGAGTTCATGTCGAATGTGGCTGTAGGGTTCACTCCAAGCAGCCATGGGGAAAGGCTGTTGCAGGAAGTGAGGGAAGGTTGCATACGTAGGGCCAACGGGAAGCCCGCACATCTCCAAGCGATTGCGCGGTTGGTTCTGGAGAATCCTTCCTCCAAGGGCGTATCTTCGGCAGTTGAACTGATCCGCAATCTGATTCGTGACAAGGCGCCTGGATTCGCGGAGGTCAAGATCGACCATTGGGCCGAGTTTGGGGATGCGATTCGTCTAGGCTTGTTCTCCGACGCGGAGGAGGGCTTCGCCGAAATCGCGCGCAGGAGGTCGTATTCACGTCCATCACCTCCTCTGCGCGCGTTGAGCAGCGTCCACAAGGCCAAGGGGCTGGAGTGCGACCACGCCATGGTCATGGCGTGCGACAAAGCGCAATTTTCTGCAACCACCTATGCCAAGTGCCGGATGTACGTTGCACTCAGTCGGGCGAAGAAGTCGCTGACGTTGGTGGTTTCGGATAGCAATCCGACGCCGCTGTTCAAGCTCTGATGCGAATGGCGCCACCTCCTGATCGGTCAGCTTCCAGAGAATGAGCAAAAATAGCCAGTCCGGCAAGACAGCGTGAGCGAACAAAGCAACCACCACTATGTGCCGCAGTTCTATTTCCGCTACTTCTCGACGGATGGAAGGAGTATCTGCTTGGTGAACCGTTTGACGGGCGTAGCAATCCGCCAAGCACCTATTCGTGGCCAAGCTAGCAAGACAAACTTCTATGGTGAAAAGGAGGTCGAGAAGGCACTGGCAGTCGTTGAAGGAGATTGCAGCGCGTCTTTACGAAAGCTGATTAAAGCGTGCGACCCAGCCGCTCTGGCGCCAGAGGACGTCGATGGAGTTCTGGCGTGGGTCGCGCTTCAACGCTCGCGTACGGTAGCGGCCCGCAATACGGGACAGCCTATGCACGACAAGATGCTGCGGATGTACCTAGAAGCAGCGATAGGTAGTGCCGGAGACCTGCATGAGGAACAGCGTCAGCAGCTCCTGATGTCCTTGGACAGCGTCAGGGCGAATCCAGCGCAGGCGCAGTTGGTCGAGATGAATGCCGCGCTTGAGAGCGCGGGACGCTTGGCGGATCTGATGCCGGTTATGTTGATTAACTAGACAGTCCGGCCTTTCATCTTTGGCGATGCGCCGGTGGTGCTCTACAACGGGTACTACTGGAACGTCAGGCACCGCGGTGTCTTAGGCTTCGATACGCCTGGGTTAATGGTGTTCTTCCCGCTGTCGCCAACCCTGGTTCTGATGCTGGCAGATAGCTATTGCTACGACGTGAAGCGGGTCCGGGGCAATCAACTCCAGGTGCGAGAACTTCGAGATGTGGCGGCACTGAACAAGCTACAGATTCACGGTGCATCTTTCTGCGTCTATTTCACGATTTCCAGTTTGCAGGCTACGTGTCCGAGCTATGTCGACAGGAGCGAGCCACACTGGCGCCGCACGTGGGAACCGTCATGGAAGCGCCTGGTATTGAGATCGGTACCGGAAACCCAATGGGCGACATCGTGCATGGATTCCAGCCTCAGTTGCCGTACCTCCTAGCGCTGAGTTTCCTGAAACATCCGGTTATCGGATATGACCAGTACCGGTTCACGCGCCGTAGTGAAAGATTGGCGATCTAGCGGCGGACGAGCCCACTTCTATGGCAACATTGTGGCGGGCTTGAGAGCGCCCGGCTACCGGAACTCAGCGCTGGAAATGAGGTGGACCTTCGTTGGGCTCGGTTTCAGCAGATGATAGGGGAATGGCGCCGGATGGCAGCACTGGATCAAGCAGTTTGGCAAAAGACAGCGCTACCGGCGGGCAGATGCCACATTGAATCTCTTCGTCCACATCGACTTCGTGTCGATGCAAATCGAATGCATTGCTATCGAAGCTCACTCGATAGAACTTCGCGGCTGGATGCGCATCGTGCAAAGCCTTTACGACGACAGTCTGGATGGCGCGAGAGCAACGCTCCCCGAAATAGATGCCCTTGAGGCGAAGCGGAGCGCTTAGCGAACCCGGATTTTCGGCCAAAATTCGCCATTCCCGTTCATATTCCCATGCCTTGGCCTTGGAAAGGAAAGCTAGAGCCAGGACTCGCTCCCGCGCACCCGGTGTGCGATCGACTTTCCAGGCATACAGGTCGCTGAGCGGGATGGCACGATCGGTACCATAACGCACTCGCATGAGGTTTCTGGCGACGCTGTCCTGTGTCGAGAACGCAAGGCACAGGCCTTGATGCTGTTGCGCATAGTGACTCCACATCAGCGGGCAATCCCATCTTTCGGCAAGCGAAAGGACGCCCCGCCTTCCAATTTCTTGCAGAAGCATGCGCCAGATGTCCGTAGTCACAAACAAGTCGTATTGCGACTGTGCTTCTGGCGGGTTCTCACTTGCCAGATATCGGAAGTTTCCTAGAACCGCGTCGGGATCTTTCTTGGGCCTATATTCCTTGCAGAGAACCTTCAGGAGTTGTTCCTTGTGAGAAAGCTCGATGTCGTCTCTGATGCTTGGCTTCGAATCTAGCGGGTCATTGAAGGTGCTTGGACTGGCGAAGTGCGACTCCGAGCCGCATAGCTCTTGGAGCAAGTAGTTATTGAAGGACTTGTACTTATAGAGCAAACCAGGCGTGTCCATTGGATGGCGTCCGTCAGAATCGGCAGTCGAGATCATTGAAAATCCGTGACTTGATTTCAAGCATCCCCAACAGCGGCCTCATGTCGTATGACCAATGGCGCTCAAATGCTCGGGCCCATCGACCCGCTTCCGCTTGCTGTCCACCGGGAGCAGGCGCGAACCGATCAGCTTCCGACGCTAGATCCGCATCTAGTCACTCCTCGCAGCGAGGCGCATCACAATCCGACGAAACATCGCACAAAGTAACGAGTGACTTACAGAGTGAATTTCTGTGGAGATCGCTTCTAGGTCTTCGATTGAGAAACCGTCCGAGATCTTCTCGGCGAAAGTCTTAGCAACACTAATGGCGAGATTTGTGTCTTCAGAAGAAGCCACCAACTCTGTAGTCAGAGCAAGATACTCATCAGAATGAATGGCGAAAATTCGTCGGACGTCATTTGCCTTCCGCGACCAGACATCGTGCTGGACGCGATTACGCCGCAAGCGCACTTCGTCAAGGCGATCCAAGGTTTCGATGAGGGAAAGCAACTCCTCCCCCTTGAGGATCTCCGTCGCCCTTTTTCTCGCCCAGTGGGTCGTCTTGGCCGCGGAACGATGTTTCTTAAGTTCATTAGCTGCTTCTTCTGGCGTTGTATCAAGGAGAACTGCAAACAAACAGTTCAAGTTTACCTCCGTCTGCGCCCATGAAGCTGCAATCGCACCAATGCTCTGCGCGAACCCCGGCGATTCGCTTATAACATGCGGCCCCACATCCAGCAGGAGCGCGCCCGTCTCATCAAACACCTGCAGTCCGTATCTTCCCTCAATCATGCGTCGCCCACTTTTTTATATAATCGCGTCACCGCGCCACTATGTACAAGCTAACTGCCTTCCTGCACTCTTGCACCATCCGACTGCGCCGAGCGCTCCGGAGATGTCCTAGAGATACCATATGCGCAAACCGAGGGTTGACCGCGCACCGCATTTAGTCGAAAGCGGGCATTTTTGGCTCAGTATGCCCAGGCGTCATCCACTTGGTGAGATGCACCCCGCATCCGGGCCCAGGGGCTGACCGTTCGCTGGGGTGGTCGGCAAGTTCACCTTCTTCGCGTCCGCGCCAGCCCACGTCGTAGCTACTTCGCTAGCCTACTTAGTCATGGCTATCAGCTTGAACGTGATGATCGCCTGGCCGGTGAGCGCGGCCTTCTGAGTGCTTGACACCCCGCCAGCCCAAGTAGCAGACTCGATCCCAAGGAGCGTAGAAACTCCTCAGGTAGCGGTTCCCACCTCCGTCAAACCGGTGGGTTTTTTGTGCCCGTGCTGCTGCGGGCATGACCGACGCGATGCCTGCGTCGGGAGGGCGGCTAATACAACACCCTTCGGGGAAATACGCCCGCCGGCTACCTGCGGTTTCTAACCTCCCGGCTTCCCGTCCGCCGTCCCGGTGGGCGGGCACTTCATGGAATGAGGAGGCGACGATGTCAAAGCATGACTTGGACGAGATGGGGACGAGGGGCTATTTCCTGCCGGAAGACAGCCATTTCCGGCTCAAGAAGCTGCATGAGCACATGGTGTTCCTGTCGCAGCTGGCGCAGCCGCGCACGCACGACGAGGACGAGACGGGCTGGGGGCCCCAGATCAGCGGGGGTGAACTGGCCGTCTGCCTGGAGCAGCTGGCCGACCAGGCCGAACGCGTGCTCGACGAGGCCACCTGGCCGGCCGAGCGAGTGGCCAACCGCAAGTCATCGCAGGCAGGCGACGAAGCCGAGGCGCCAGAAGACTCGCCACAGACCGTCGAGGCAGCGGAGGCCGGGTTAGAGGACGAGGAGGCGGACGAGGAAGCCGCCGATGCCGCCGAGGCGAACGCCGAAGACCGCCTCGTCTTCGGCATGACCATGGACCAGCTGGACACGCTCAACCGCCTGCACGACCGGCTGCACGCCTACGGCGACCTGCTCTTCGGCGTCGAGCGCATCGACCTGGCCGACGGCACGCTGACGATGCTGGGCGATGCGATCTTCGAAGAGGCCGAAGCCGCAAGCGATCTCATGGACAAGGTGGCCGGTCAGGCGCTTCCCGATGCGTCCAGGCGGCGAAACCGCGTACGCGAGGCGCCGGCGATCTACGGCGTACCGGCCAGTCCGGACCTGACGCGTGACGCAGCCATGCCGATGCTGCCGCCGCCCGCGGATGCGGGCTGGCGCCCGCAGGCGGCCACCCGCCACTGATCGAGCAAGGGCGCGGTGCCGGGCTCGGTCACGATCCCTGGCGCCGCGTCCGTGCAATCCGTGGGCGTGGTGCAGGTACGGAAACCGGGGGCGGGTTCGCATACCGGCGGCCCCGCCGATCGGGCCGATGGGCCGGCGGCGCGAGTGCCAGCTGGTGGGCTTGCGGGTCTCCGCGCGGGGTAGCTGGCCGGCCTGGGGGCGCGATAGTCGGTACTGGGCAAGGGGTGCGGGCTGGCCTATATTCCGGCCGTGCCCAGGAAGGACTCAGGGGGAGTCATATGGACATCGACCAGCGCCGCACCACCCGCGGCATGCGTTTCGGTTCTGACGTGAGCGCCAAGCCGCCCGGATCCGCGAGTCGGCGGGGTGGCCAAGCGGAGGGCCTCGCAGCCCGCGCTGTAGTCCTGATGCTCGTCCTGCTGGCTGGGTGCTTGCTCCCCGCCGGCGCCGCGTTCGCGCAAACCACGGTGAAATACATCCACACCGATGCGCTGGGCTCGGTGGTCGCGGTGACCGACCAGAACCGGAACGTGCTCGAGCGCCGCGAGTACGAACCCTACGGCCAGCAGCTCACGCCGGCTTTGGCGGACGGGCCGGGCTACACCGGGCACGTGCAGGATGCTGCGACCGGGCTGACGTACATGCAGCAGCGCTATTACGATCCGTTGTGCGGGTGCTTCCTGTCGGTGGATCCGGTGACGGCCTACGACAACCCGGTGACGCAGTTCCATCGGTACAGATACGGAAACAACAATCCCTATAGTTTCTCAGATCCGGATGGACGTCTTGGTCAAGTTGCGGTTGGCGGTATTATAGGCGGCGTAATTGGTGGGGGCCTTGAGGTTTACAAACAGGTGAAGGCTGGTGAGGGGATAAGTATCCGCTCCATCGCCGTTGAGACGGGCCGGGGAGGACTTATCGGAATGGCTACGAGCGTTGCTGGTCCCGCAGCTCTCGCAGCTGCGAGAGCCCAGCAGCTCACAAGGGCCTCGATGGTCACAGCGGAGGTGACCGCCGCGAGCGCAACTGCAGGATATGCAACTTTAGCTACTGGTCCCGCAGCCGACGTGCTAAAGGGAAATCCAGCGCAGTCGCTTCAGTCGCACGGTCCGGAAGCAGCTGCTGCTATGGCCGGGACCCTCGCAGGCGCTGCGGCTGGGAAGGCAGTAAGCGGCGTCTTGTCGCAGTCGAGCGGTCACTCGTCCGTTGCGGTTGGCGCAGTGGCGCGGGCGGCAGAAGAATCGATTAGTGTCGGCGTTTCGAGCTCCGTTGGATCGCGCGCTGAGCGAGATCCGCCGCCTGAAATCCGTAGAGACCGATAGCGATAGAGTCAGTCGATGAATGATTTGCTCAAGTCGATTCTTCGTGCAGCGATTGTTTTTGGGATAGCTTTCTCGTTGGGGATGGTTTTTTTCGCGCTTCGATCCTGGTTGAACAATGATCAGTCCTTCAACAGCTACATTCAGACATGGGATTTCTTTCTCGCAGGGCTCGTCATTTATTGGTGCTATTTCATAGCAGGATACTTAATCAAGCGGCTAAGAAGTAGGCGGAAGCGACGGTAGTCCGGGCTGCGTGGCCGGTCTTCCGGAAAGGAGCTCAGCTCTTAGCCCCCGCCATCGTTGCCGAAACCTCTCCCGCAGCCCGGTCATCGCCTTCCACTGCTGCGCCCCGCCGCGCGGGCTCCCAGCCGAACACGCTGCGGCCGCCGTAGGCATGCGATTGCCGGCGTTCCTCGGCGATCAACTGCTCGACCGAAGGCCCGTCGGCATGGCGTTCGAGCCGCCGCGCCTGCGCATCCAGGCGCCCGATCGCCTGCAGCCGTTCCTCGCGGCCGAGCTTCGCGCTCTGCACTGCGCGCTTCAGCACGTCGATGGTGCGGTCGTACACGCGCGTGGGCACCGGGAACGGGTGCCGGTCCTTGCCGCCGTGCGCCAGCGAGAAGCGCGCCGGGTCGGTGAAGCGGCACGGCGTGCCGTGCAGCACCTCGGCCACCAGCGCCAGCGCACGCACGGTGCGCGCGCCCACGCCCGGCACCTGCAGCAGCTCGGTGAAATCGCGCGGCCCGCACTCGGCCGCCGCCGCCAGGTTGCCGCGCAGGCGCCGCGCGACCACGTCGCTGCCGCGCACGTCGTGCCGGTCGGGCAGGCTGAGATGCGGCAGCAGCCCCAGCTGCATGGATGCCTGCTCCGGTTTGCCGGAGAAGGTGCCCGAAGCGCCTGCCCCGGGCCCGGTCCGGGGGCGGATGCCGGCGGGCTTCGCCTCCTCCAACCGGCCCCACTCCCGTGCCACCCCATCCGGCCCCAGCGTCCCGAGCATGTCCACCTGCGCCCGCCGTGCCGCCTCGGCGCGCCGATCCGCCAGGTTGACGATGCGCCCGCGCCGCGGCCCCTCGATCGCCGCATGCGGCGCATCGACGAAGCTGGTCAGCCCCTCCGACAGCCAGTGATAGCGGCGCGCCTGCTTCGCCTCGCCGTTCATGCCTTGCTGCACCACCACCCAGCGGCCCTCGTCGCTGACGAAGAAGCCGTGCAGGTACAGGTCGAACCCGTCCTGCAGCGCCGCGCTGTCGACCTTCGCCACCAGCCGGCTGGCCGCCGCCAACGCGGCGCCGTCGAAGCCGATGCGCTCGCCGATCGCGACCAGCTCGCCCGGCGTGGCCCGCGAATGCCGGCCGCGGCCGCCGCACACGTGGATGCCCAGCTCGCCCGACAGCGGCGTCAGTCCGCGCTTGAGCGCGCCGATCACGCTGGTGGTGATGCCGGACGAATGCCAGTCCATGCCCATCACCGCGCCGAACGACTGGAACCAGAACGGGTGCGCCAGCCGCCGCAGCAGCTCGTCGCGGCCGTACTCGTGCACGATCGCCTGGCACATCACCGCGCCCAGCCGCGTCATCCGCTCGCCCAGCCAGTGCGGTACGCGGCCGCCGTGCAGCGGCAGGTCGGCGCTTCCGGATCGTCGGCTCATGGCGGCGGCGGCCTCATCGGCGGCAGGATCACGGCCGGTGGTCTCAGGTGGTGAGACGCCGTGCCGGGCGTGCGGCCAGGGCCGACTTGCACGTCCACGCGAGCTGGCGTATATACGACAGTTATAACAAACCACGGAGCCGCACCCATGAAGCTCAAGATCACCACCATCGGCAATTCCGCCGGCGTCATCCTGCCCAAGGAGCTGCTCGCCCGCCTGCGCCTGGCCAAGGGCGACGAGCTGTTCGCGCTCGAAACCCCCGACGGCATCAAGCTCACCACGTACGATCCCGCGCTTGCCGCGCAGATGGACGTGGCCGAGGACGTCATGCGCAAGCGCCGCACCCTGCTGCACAAGCTGGCGCAGTAGCGGCCATGATCATCTGGATCGAAAAGCCGCTCGCGCTGGCCATCCACGACCGCCAGCTGGCCGAGCACGGCGGCAACCCCGGCGTGCGCGAGGAAAGCCTGCTGGACTCCGCCCTTGCCCGCCCGCAGCAGCTGCATGCCTACGGCGACCCACCGCCGGACCTGGCCGAGCTTGCCGCCAGCCTCGCCTTCGGCTTGGCCCGCAATCATCCGTTCATCGACGGCAACAAGCGCACCGCCGCCGTGGCCTGCGAAGTCTTCATCGTGCTCAACGGCGCCACGCTCCAGGCCGACGACCTTGAGCTGTATCCCGTTTATATCGCGCTCGCCGAAGGCAGCCTGCCCGAAGCCGACTTCGCCGCCTGGCTGCGCCAACACATCGCGCCGGCCGGCACCAAGGTGCACGAACCGCGGGCGCGCTACGCGCGCTGAAGCGACGTCAGTGCCCGGTGCTTGCTTACGTGAATCACATGCAAATTAATAATTCACTTGCAATATAATAAACAACATGCAATGTTCTAGCTCGGTTCGGCTCAGATCGAGGGAGTGCCGTGTCCGCCCAGCTCCAGAAGACGTTGCGCCAACTGCGGAATACCCGTGAACTGCGGGCGGAGACGCTGGATCTGGCTGCGCGGATCGCTGGTACCAGCGCCGCGGGGCGGATGACCGTGGTCGACCCGGTCATCAGTGCAGCCGCCATCCAGGAAGAGTGGGACCGGCTGCTGCCAGCCCTTGCCCCGAAGGTGCGTGCCCGGATGACCCTCAGCATCGAACAGGGGGGCGAGGGTGCCGCGGAGAAGCAGATCGGGGCCGGCGAGTCGGGCCTCCTGCCGCTGGAGCGACCCAACTACCGGTTCGAAGTGCTCCGACTGCTGCTGGGCGCCAGCCTGGAGGGTGATGGTCCGCAGTCGGCGAACGGGATTGCCGCGCATCTCGGAGACACCCAGGTCGGACTGGTCGAGACCCTGGGCGCTTCGGCCACGCCGGTCAGGAGCGCGCTGGTTGCGCTGCGCAATGCGAGCCTGATCCGCAGCCTGCGCTGGTTGGAGATCGCGCCCGAAACGCTGTCGATGGAGCAGCTCAGCCGCCTGGGCGCCTTGCCCCAGACCTTGCGCTTCCGGTTCGAGCGCGGCGCGCGGATCAAGTCTCCGGCAGAACTTGCGGAGCGAGTCATGCCCCTGCTCGGGGCGAACGGGCCGAAAAGCTGGAAACCCTTTTCCCTTTCCGGCACGCCTGTCGCATCGAAAGATGCGCCTGGACTGGACCTGCTCGGCACGCCGCGCCTCGACCTGGTGGCGCATGCCCCACGCGGTAACAAGGTGTTCGATGCCAGCGTGATGCGGATGTTGGACGATGGCCTGGAACCCGAGCCGAATGTGCTGGCGCCCGCACCGGTCGTGGTCACGCTGGTGCGCGCCGGCACGCGCTTCGACCGGGGTGCAGAGATCGACCATGCCCGGTGCGCGCATCCGTGCGACGTGTTCCTGTCCTTGCTCGACCTGGGCCTTCGCGAGCAGGCCCTGCAGTACGCCAAGGCGGTGCGTCCATGAACCGCACCCTGGAGCTGGACGCCGCCACGCTGTTGAGCCGTGTGGCCGAGCGTGTTCCGCCAACGCTCCGTGCCAACGTGGTCGTGATCGGCAGCATTGCCACGGCATGGGCCTTCCGGGATGTCTCCGGCACGCATTCGGTCGCGACCAAGGACATCGACCTCCTCCTTCGACCAGCGATCGATGCCGTCGCCACCGCCGAAACACTGGGGCAAGAGCTGCTGGATGATGGCTGGCAGCCCCGCTTCCCGAATGGCATCGAGCGCGGCGCCGCCGATACCCCCGATGACCGCCTTCCCGCCCTGCGCCTGAGCCCGCCGGGCGACGGCGACGACTGGTTCGTCGAGCTGCTGGCCGAATCATCGGGTGACCAAGCCACGCGCAAACACTGGCGTCGCGTCGAGACCGGGATCGGGTTGTTCGGTCTGCCAAGCTTCCGCTACATGCGCGTCGCCGTGCATGGCGCCGAAGAAACCGAATTCGGCCTGCGTGTCGCCCGGCCCGCCCGCATGGCGTTGGCACACCTGCTGGAGCATGCCGATCCGGATACGACGCCAATTTCCAACCTGCCGGGAACGCCGCCACGCTTCACCAAGGATGTCGGTCGAGCGATCTCCCTGTGGTGGCTGGCCCGTGAGCAGTCGCCACTTGCCGGCAAGCACTGGCTGGCCGAATGGCGGGAAACGCTGGCATCGCTCTATCCGGACAGCGCGACCGGCATGAAGGCCGCCGCCCGCAATGGCCTGGACAGCGTTGCCAACTACCTGCGCGAGGCCCATGCCATCGCGCTCAACGGCGTGCTGGCACCGCATGGGACAACGCTCGATGCCTACCGACGAGCCCATGCCAGCCTGTTCGAGTTGATCGACTTCCTGGGGGAATAGCACCTGACGGCAGCGAGGGTCCGGATATCGCGGGGATGCCCGTCAGTTCGGGCACAAGTCGGGCGATTTGAGCCCGGCTACCGGGGTCAGGTGATATCGCATCAGCGTGACTCCGGCTTGCGTTCGAGTGACTTCATGAGTGTCTTCGACTGTCTCAAAGAGGCTTGGGGCTGTCTCGGAGGTCGTTTCCGACCGCCTCGCCCGCTCGATCAGGAGGCCGGGGGCGGCGCACAACTCGGCAGGGAAGGCGCCACGGAAGCCGTAGCGCTGCAGTTGCGCCACCGACCAGACGGGCACTTGCGGAAAACGAAGCGCGAGCGATCCGGTGCGCGCGTAATCGGTCGTGGCGATCCAGGTGGCGCCCGTTTCCTCGAGCAGCTCGGCGATGGCCTCCTCGGTGGCCGGCCATCCGCGCGTCTGGTTGGGTGGGTTGTCGGCCGTGCCGATCGGGGCGACCGGGTTGAAGGCGGCCGCGACCAATCCGACGCTCATCAACAGTGCGATGGCGAGGGTGGCCCTGGTCCAACGCTGCGGTGACTGCGCTCGAGCCAGGCCGAAGGCCGCAAGCACGGCGAAGACCGCCTGCAGCGGCACGATCCAGTTGGCTTGAACCGGCGCATGGGTCGCGTGATAGGCGAAGTAGAGCAGCAGCGGAACAGCGCTCCAGACCAGCAGCGCACCGTCCTTTGGCGGGGCCCTGAGCGCGCGCAAGGCGAACCACGAAACCAAGGGTGTCGGCGCCAGCAGCAGGAGCGCGGCGTATTCGCCGAGCGTCCGGATCGAGAAGCCGGAGGCGACCAGGCGCGCGCCCTGGCGTTCCAGGCCCAGCCAATCGTGTTGCAGGTTCCAGGCAAGGTAGGGCAGAAGCGGCAGCGCCGCCGCTGCCACGGCCATCCAGGGCAGGCGCGTGGGCAGGTACGCGCGGCCCTTTGGCGTGGCGATCAGGTAGCCCAGCAATCCGAAGGCCAGGAAGGCATTGGTGAACTTCGACAGGCCGCCGAACCCGAGCAGCAGGCCCGTGCAGACCCACCAAAGCATCGCGGCACGCGTGCCCGGGGGCGTGTTGACCGCGCGCATCGCGGCCCAGAGTGCGGCCACCCAGAACAGGGTCGAGGGCGCGTCCGGGGTGGCGAAACTGCCCAGGGCGAAGACGAGCAGGCCCAGGTTGTAGAGCGCTGTCGCCAGGACTGCCAGACCCACGTGGCCACCGGACATGCGCCGCGCCATGTCGCCCACCAGGTACCCCGAGGCGGCGAAACCGATCACCGGGAACAGGCGAATGCCGAGCGCGGTTTCACCGAACAGGCTGGTGCCCAGGCGGATCATGTAGGCGATCATCGGCGGATGATCGTAATAGCCGAGCGCCAGATCGCGGGCCCACAGCGCGTAGTAGGCCTCGTCGTCGAAGAGGGGGACCCACGCGGCGATGGCGAGGTGAACGGCCAGAAACGCAAGCGATATGGCGAGAACGGAAAGTCGCATCGGCGGGCGGCCTTCGTTCCTTGCGTTCGTCAACGCGTGCGCCAGGTAAACAGCGAGGAAGCCACGAAGTTCCAGATTGCGCCCGCGATCGCGCCGACGATGCTTGCCGGGGCCCAGAACGGCATCGCCGCGAAGAACACGTTGGCCACGCCCACGTTCATGACCGCACCGAGCGCACAGACCGCGTAGAAGCTCAGCAACCCGCGCCAGATCGCGCGCCCGCGCAACGCGCGGTCCCGATAGGTGATCAGGTTGTTCAACAGGAAATTCGAGTTGATGGCTGCGAACACCCCCAGGGCCTGCGCCAACGCGAATTGATCCGTCAGAGCGGCCAGCGCGATCTTGACGGCAAGCAGCTGCACGAAGATGCCCGTGAAGCCGACGGCACAAAACAGTACGAACCGCGTCGACACCAGCCCGCCCGTCTTCCGGACCACCAGCAGCGACACGAACTCGAGGGCGACGGCGGAATCCATCTTGGATTCTCCGGCCCGGCGCGACCGGAACGTGTAGGGGATCTCACGCGCCTTCCATCGCCCTGCGGACGCGGCCAGCATGTCGGCGAGGATCTTGAACCCTTCGCCCTGCAGGGATGTGACCACCTGGTTGAAGGACAGGCGGCGCACCATGAAGAAGCCGCTGACCGGATCGGAGGCCGTGATGTTCAACATGCGCCGTGTCACGGCTGTCGCACGATCGCTGCCCCAGCGCCGGATACGGGACAGCCCCTGCCCGCTCGACCCACCGTCGATGTTGCGACTGCCGATCACGATGTCCAGTTCATCATCGCCTTGCAACGCGTCGAGCATCGCTGCGAGCCGGGTTTCGTCGTGCTGCAGGTCCGCGTCGATGACGGCGCAGAACGGAGCCGTGGAGGACAGAATGCCTTCGATACAGGCCCCGGCGAGGCCCCGCCGCCCGATCCGTGGGATGACACGGACGTTGTCGAATTCCCGCGCCAGGGACCGCACTGCCTCGGCCGTGCCATCGGGGCTGTCGTCATCCACATAGACCGCTTCCCACGAACGCCCCTCGAGCGCGGCGCGCAACAGATCGAACAGCGGCCGGACATTGTCCCTTTCGTTGAATGTGGGGATGACGACGCTCAGGTCGTACATGCGCCGGCCCTGCATTCGGCCGTTGGCTCCGGGTCGGCTTCGCGCCTCGAAGGGCCCATGCACGACGGCGCCTTGGATTCGGGAGGGTGCCGTGTCCATCAAGGAAGCGGACTGCCTGGCCGAGCAGCCATACGGCTCCCGATGGTTCCAAGCCGCCGTGAGAGCTTGTAGATGAGGAAGCCGATCAGCGCCCCGATCGCCATCCCGGTCAGGGTGTCCGCCGGATAGTGCACCCCCACGTAGATGCGGCTGTAGCCCACGATCGACGCCCAGACCAGCAACAGAAGCAGCAGGTGCTTGTGGATTCTTCGGAGCAGCAGGCCCAGGAAAACCGCGAATGCCATCGAATTCGCCGCATGCGCCGAGAAATAGCCATAGCGTCCGCAACGCGGCGCGAGATAGCGGATGAGCTCTTGCAAATGCGCTTCCCGGCAAGGCCTGGGGCGCTCGAAACCGTCCTTGAAGAGATTGGCCAACTGGTCGGTTGCGGTGATCATCACCACGACCAGCCCCAGAACCACCAGCATGTTCTTCAGTCCAAAATGGCGATGCACCAGGTACATCAGCGCCCCGAAAACGGGGATCGAAGAAAGCTTGCTGGTGACGAACAGCCAGAAGCCGTCCCAACGTTCCGAACCCAGCGAGTTCAGAAGCACGAACAGCTGCTCGTCCAGCCGCAGCACCCCGCCGAGGAAGCCGCCGACCGCAACCGGCGACGAATCCCCCTGCACCGCTTCGCCCACGAGCAGCGCATTGGTCGCGATCCACAGTCCGAACAGTGCGCCGCCGGCAGCCAACGCAACGCCGATCACGGCGGCCCAGCGCAAAGGCTTGATCGAGGAGGAGGCGACGCGTTCGATCGCCAGTCGCAACGGGCCGGAGGTGCTCCACTTCCAGTGGCCGCCCGCACGCAGGTCGCGGCCGTACCCGATCACCCGGGTCTCCGTGCGCACCCGGGCCACAGCCGCTTCCTGGGGCTGATGCGTTCACCCGGGAACGATGATCGGCACTTCCATGCGTTCGCGACGCGCGCGCGGGCCCGGGACGTCCCGAGCGGAATGATGCTGGCGTGCGGACGCATGCGTTGCCTCGTGCCTTGAGGAGGCGCAACTGTCGGGCGATGCGTCTTACCGGATACTTACCGGGCAGGAAGTTTCCGCCGGCCAGATATGCAGGGGACCCGTGGCAGCCGGATTCGCCGCCGGTGTCGTCGATCGCGTCGACGCGGCATTGGCCACGATCCGGCGGGCGGCCATGGTCGGGACCGCGGCGCACCTGGTCGATGCGGTGATTCCGCTAGTGCACTACCGCTGCCGCGTAGGCGATGGACCGCCTGCCGAAGCCGGGGTGGGGCTCGAGTTCCCGCCCGCCACGGGCGATGGCGCCATGGCGGGCCGAAGTGCGGCCGCGGAGAAGAGATCCAACTCAGGTTCGAAGATGTCGCTACGCATGCCGAATGCGCCCATGACACTGTGGAACACATTGGCGTGGGAGAATGCGCCTTCGACAGTCAATGTCGTGTTCGCGTTCGAATGGGGCGCGCTGGAATCCCATACGATCAACGGGATTTCCTTCTGTACGTCGGGTGCAATCGTCCAGGGCGTGCCGTGCAGATAGAGGTTGTATTCCCCCAATGACTCGCCATGATCGGAAACGTAGATCAGCGAGGTCGAATAGCCTTGCAGACCTTTCAGCACGTCGATGGCCTGCCCCACGACGAAATCCGTGTAGACGATGGTGTTGTCGTAGGCATTGATCAGTTCGTCGCTCGAGCACTGGTGCAGTTGGACCGATGCGCACACAGGGGTAAACACGTTGAAACGCGGCGGATAGCGCACGTTGTACGCTGGCCCGTGGCTCCCCTCGAGATGGAACACCACCAGGATGCGTTGCTGGTCTGATGCGGCAATACGCGCTTCGATTCCACGCAACAAACCTTCGTCGTAGTCGCACGCCTCTCCCGTGCAACCGGCCTTCAAATCGCCAAGGCGCTCGAAGTGCCGTACGTCCATTGCAGGCTCGCCCGCATTATTCGTACGCCATATGACGTCGACGCCATGACGCTGGAGATAGCTGGTCAATGGCTCCCACATCGCGCGTGCCCCGGGCTCCTGATGGGCCAGGATGCATTCGAGCGAGGCAGTGGTATACGTGGCGCATGACCGGGCCTTCCTGAAGACGGTGGCACCGGCCTTGGCGACGGCCGGATTGGTCTGCCTGCCATACCCATACAGGGAAAAATTCTGGGCGCGAGCGGACTCCCCGATCACCAGGAAGACGACCTTCTTCTCGTTCGACACGAAATGGGCGGCGGGTAGCAGCTTGCGTTCGTGCGGGGCCGCCTTGCCAGCCAGGTAGCGCCCGGCGTTGACCACGTACGACCAGGGCAGGACCATGCCGCCAAGATGCTTGGCATGCTTGTCGATCCACAACCAGCTCTGGGATGCGCCATACGCCCAGCACAGCGTGAAGACACCGACCGCGATGGGCATCACCAGGCGCTTGAAAAAGGGCGTGCGCGTCACCTCGACCTGCAAGAGCACCCAGCAAGGCACGATGCCCAGGCAAAAGGCGTACACGAGCATCCACGGATGGAACAGGCCGGCCGCTTCGGCCGTGTTGGTGTTGAAGGCGTTGCCCATCATGGTCTCGTCCAGCACCACGCCATACGTGACCACGAAATAGAGTGCGATGGCATTGGCTATCGCCATGACCATGCACAGAGGCTTCACCAGCCGCGGCACGATCAAGGAAACGACGCCGGTAAACAATGCGGTCATTGCCGCGACCAGGACGAACAGCGTGAGCAATGTCACGCCCGCACCCCACGATGCGACATCCAGATGTTCGATGCCGAACAGATAGAGTGGCACGTGGTACGCCACGGCATTGAACAGCGCCCAGGCCAGAACGAACATTGGCGTCCGCAGACGCCAGCGGACCCTGGGAATGAAAGCACCGGACGACAGCCTGAGCGCTAGGGCCTGCATGCGAGTCGTCCCATGCGACCCTCCTTGATTGTTCTTGTGAAGGATGACCGGCATCTACCAGGCCGGCGCCAATGCCAGCCGACTCACGACCGGTACTTTCCAGTGAACAGCGCGGCAGAAAAGATGCCGATCAATGCGCCTGCAATCACGGCAGATCCGGTATGCGCATCGAGCTCGACACGCGCGAACATCGTCAGCAGCAGCACCGGTACCAGGTAGAACAGATGCCACCACCCGTAACGACGCCCCACGAAATACACTGCCGAGGACGCCAGCGAGGCATGTCCCGAGGGCATGTTGTGCCGCCCGCCATAGGGGCGCTCACCCAGACGCACACCCTGGACAGTGACTGGATCCAATGCCCGCTTCAGGCCGTGCGTCATGAGGGTGCCGGCAAAGCCGATATAGAGGTTTTGCATCATCCCGATCGGGTCGCGTTTGACGATGGGCAATGCCAGCTGCGCGATCGTATTGATGAACCGCCCGTACTGCTCGGTGCCAGTGACCAGTGCGTGCTCGCTACGCGGCGTATCGCGGTAACTCAACAGATCGGATGGATAGAAAACAGACAGGGCAGTACCGATCAGGCACATCACCATGAGCAGTCGTGGCCGTTGTGCCTGCACGTAGGCCATCCTTGCCAGCGCCATCAACCGCTTCGGTGCCGCCCTGGCGAGAAGCGCTTCCAGGTCGGGGCCGGCGATCCGGGTCAGCGCCCGCTGGAACGGATGGGCGCCGACGCGTTCGCCCAGCGATTCGCCGACGCGGGTGCCGCGTCGCATCACCTCCAGGTCGGCGCCCTCGCGCCGCGCCAAGACCACCGGCGGCATCAGTTCGTGCGGGTCTCGGAGGTCCACATCCAGGATGGCGACAGCATCGCTGGCGTCGGGCCCAGCCCGGCCGTCGTCATGGCGGCTTCCCTGTCTAAACCGCGGCTCGGGTGCAGCCGCCGGATCGGCGGTCACGGCTTGCCGCGCCATGCCTTCGGCGCCACCGTGGTGGCTTCCGCCTTCGACGAACAGGAACGCGCAAACCTCAGTTCATTCAAGACGGGGGCGTGTGCCTGGGGCTGCCCGATCGGAACGATCCCGCGGTGCGGACGCATGCGATGCCTCGTGCTATAACGAGGCGCCACTGTCAGGCGATGCGTCTTTCCGGCTGCTTACGATCAGGAAGTTCCCGCGGACCAGGCATGGGTCCGGCCAGGTAAGTGTCCAGTAAGGAAGGCGGCCGGCAAGGTCGCTTCCTCGCGTCTCGTCGCACGCATGCAGAAGCAGGAAGTTTCAGTGGCAGCGCATCATCTCGACAACCCACCAGAGAACGAAACCACCCGATGAGCCGCATTCTCCTGATCGAGGATCACGAGCGGCTTGCGCGACTGGTCTGCAAGGGGCTCGCGGCCGCCGGAATCGCCGTCGATGTCGTCGATCGCGTCGACGCGGCATGGGCCACGATCCGCCAAACGCCCTACCAGGCGCTGGTGATCGATCGCGGATTGCCGGATGGCGACGGGCTCGCCCTGCTGCGGCGCATGCGCAGCGCCGGAATGGGCATGCCCTGCCTGGTGCTGACGGCGCGGGATGCGTTGCGCGACCGTGTGGAAGGTCTGGATGCCGGCGCCGACGACTACCTTCCAAAACCATTCGCCATGGATGAGATGGTGGCGCGCGTGCGGGCACTGCTGCGGCGCCCGGTGGAGGTTCGCCCGCTCGATCCCAGCCACGGCGATCTGACGCTGCGGCCTGCCGCCGGCATCATGTGTTGCGGCGACCAGAGCGCGAGGCTGCCCCCGGCGGAGATGCAGATCATGCTGTTGCTGCTGCGCAAGCACGAGGAAGTCGTGCGCCGCGGCGCGCTGGAGTCGGTCGGCTGGGGATTCGGCGAGGCCGTCACCCCGGGCGCGCTGGACGTCGCCCTGCATCGCATCCGCCGCAAGCTGCGCGTCATCGGTTCGCGCCAGCGGATCGTCAATATCAGAGGTCTAGGCTATGCCCTTCGTGAGGCCGGCAGTGCCGAACAGCCTTAGCCTGCGGGTCCTGCTCGCGTACGTGGTCGGGGTGATCCTGAGCATCGCGCTCATGATCCTGGTGACCCTCGTGCTGACCACTTACCGCAGCGACCTGTGGCTGAAGGCGGACATGGCCGAGTACACGCGGGACCTGGTCGGGGCGGTCCGGTTCGACGCCAGGGGTGTCCCGGACGGCCTCGCTGCCAGCGAGGAGGGCGACATGTGGATCTACGAGAGTCTCAAGGAGGAGACCGCCTACCGCGTGCTGGACGACTCCGGGCGCCCGGTGCTCGTTTCCGCCGCCGGCGAAGGGTTCTGGTCCCCCGTCGAATCGCGGGGGCTCGTGCCGGGAAGCTTCAACTTCGAACGCGGTGGCGTGCGGATGCACAGCGCCATCGAGCGCTTCGAGCACGGCGGGAGGACCTGGTACCTGCAGTTCGCCGTCAGCACGCGGATGCTGGGCTTCATCTACCAGGAATTCACCTTGCCGTTCATGGGTGCGGGCGTGGTCATGTTCAGCGCGCTGCTGCTCATCGTCTTCGGCATCTGCGCCTATGTCACGCTCGAATACACGCTCCGGCCGTTGCGCAAGCTGTCGGAGTCCGCCGCCTCGATCTCGCCGCGCGCGCTCCACGCGCGATTGCGCACCGAGGCGGTGCCGTCCGAGATCGCGCCCCTGGTGCACAGCTTCAACCGCGCGCTCGACAGGCTGGAACACGGCTACCGCGTGCAGCAGGAGTTCCTTGCGACGGCTGCGCACGAGTTGAAGACGCCGCTGTCGTTGATCCGCGCGCAGGTCGAGTTGAGAGAGGAGGGCGAGGACCGCGACGCGCTGCTCGGCGACGTCGAACACATGACGCGCCAGGTGCAGCAACTCCTGCTGCTGGCGGAAGCCAGCGAGGTGCAGAACTATGCCTTCGCCACCACCGATGTGCAGGAGGTTGCGCGGGACGCCGTTGCCTACCTGCAGCGGATGGCCGAAGCCGCGGACGTGCATGTGACCCTTTCCGGCGCGTCCGTTGCGCGATGGCAAGCCGATCGCGGTGCGCTTTTCACGCTGCTGAAGAACCTGCTGGAGAACGCCATCGAGCATGCGCCGCGCGGCACCGAGGTGCGGGTGGAGGTGGATGCCGAAACGGTGACGGTGCGCGATTCCGGCCCCGGCGTGGATCCGCAGGATCTGTCGCAGATGTTCTCCCGCTTCTGGCGTGGCGCCCATCGGCGCGACCAGGGCGCCGGCCTCGGCCTGGCCATCTGCCGGGAAATCGCGCAGGCGCATGGATGGGCGCTGTCCGCGCACAAGGCGGACCCGGGCTTGCTGCTCCGGTTGTCCGTGAGAACGGGGTCTTCAGATCTCGCGGAGTAGCAACCGAAGAGCCATCGCACGAGGGACATCCACTCGCCCGGAGCATTCACGACTCAGGCAAAACAAGGTCATGGTAGAGATAGCTGTGCGACCAACGTTTCCAGCCCCAAGCGGTGGAACTGGCGACGCTGGAGTGGGTCGACTGGTTGGATCACAGGCGCCTGCTGGAGCCGATCGGCGACATCCCCCGGCCAAAGCAGAGGCCGCCTGTCATCAACAGCACGCGAGCTCGCCATGGCGGCGTGACTCACACCGAACGAGCCCGGGATGCCGGGGTGGTTCAGGTTCCCCTGCCGAATAGGCCTTGACCACGGCCCTCGCGCATTCTATTCAACAGTCCGATTGTGAGTATCGATCAAACCGAGACACGCCAGTTGCCCGGGGGGTGGAAATGCGCATGCTGAAGAACCTCGTCACCGCGTCCTTCTTGGGACTGATGCTGTTGGCGCCTTCGGAAGTCTATGGGCGGGACGGCCACATCGATATCGCGATTGGCGAGGAGTACTCGTTCGATTCGTCGATCTTGGGCGAGAAGCGCGCGATCCAGGTTGCGCTGCCCAGCAGCTACGCCGCGAATCACGGACATACCCGTTACCCGGTCCTGTATCTGCTGGACGGCCAGAAGTTCTTCCAGATGGCCTCGGGCGTTGTACAGCATCTCAGCGCCGACGCCAGTCCCCGCATTCCCGAGATGATCGTCGTGGGCATTCCCAGCGAGCAGCGGGTGCGTGACTCCACACCAAGCCGCTCCTTGAAGGGGCCGCTTGGGCAAGACGAATCGGTCTATGTGACCAGCGGTGGGGCGGATCGGTTTCTACGTTTCTTGACGGACGAACTGGCTCCCTATATCGATCGGACCTACAGCACCTCGGGCTACCGCGTCCTGGCCGGATACTCGTTGACGGGATTGCCGGTGCTGCACGCCCTGTTCACCCAGCCGCAGGCGTTCAACAGCTATCTCGCCATCGATCCCAGTTGGTGGTGGGACGACTACCTTCTGGAGCGGGAAGCGCGGAAATTCATTGCGGACGCGAAAGTCGAACGGAGAGCGCTGTTCGTCACCACGACGACCAACAACCCGCCTTCCGAGTTCTTTCCAACGGTCCGTTACGTCGACACGCTGGCTGGCATGCTCGAGGCCAAGCCGATGGCCGGACTGCACTTCGGCATTCGGGTCTACGACGACGAGAGCCACCACTCGTTGGCGCTGCGCTCGCTCTATGATGGACTGAGCCACACCTTCGAAGGCTATGCGCCGAGCCTCGATACGCTGTACGCCTACCCGGAACGTCTTGAGGAACAGTATCAACTGTTGTCCCGTCGCCTGGGCAGCGAGGTTTTTCTGCGCGAGGATCTAGTCGACTACTTCGGCCACGTGTTCCTGCATACCTATCACGACCGGGACAAGGCGCTGCTGTATTTCCGGCTCAACACTCGCCACTATCCGGACTCCGCCAACGCATGGCACAGCCTCGCTGAGGGCTATGCTGCCAGTATGGATCGACAGAAGGCGATCGAAGGCTATAGACGATCGCTCGAACTGAACCCAGAGAACGCCAATGCGCGCGTGCAGCTACAGAAGCTCTTGACCCCAGTTGTAAAGTGAGGAGCGCAAGGACAGGAGATCTCGAGCCCAGGTACGAGTTCCGGCGTCGACTTGAGGCGGACGGAAAGAAAGACGGAAGCCACAAAAGCCAATCCAAGTCCTTTCAAGATTGGCGTTCTGCGGTGCCTTCGCTGGCCTCCGCCCCGGGACGCCTCAGCGCCCCGGAGCATCGAACCCCCAGCTCAGTTCGCGTACTTCACCGAACACCCGTACGGGCGCGTCACCGGGGTGCTGACCGGCTGCCCCGCCGCCAGCTCCGCCAGCGCCTGCGGCACGTACTGCGTGGCCTTGGCGATGTCGGCCGGGTCCGGGCTCGGAATGCTGTCGATGCCGCCGGCGTAGCGCAGCACGCCGGCGGGGTCGATGACGTACATGTGCGGGGTGGTCTTGGCGCCATAGGCGCGGCCGGTGGTGCCGTCCGGGTCGAGCAGGTAGGCGGTCTGCGCGGCGCGGGCCTGGCCGCGGATCCGTTCGGCGGCGGCGCCGTCCACGTGTCCCTGCTGGCCCGGGGCCGACGAGTTGACGGACAGCCACACGACATCGTCCGCGGTCGCGTCGCGCTGCTGCGCCTGCATGTTCTCTGATCCATAGTGCTTCCTGACGAACGGACACTCGTGATTGGTCCATTCGAGCACCACGGTCTTGCCGGCGAAGTCGGCCAGGCTGCGCGTCTGCCCGGCCGAATCGACCAGGGTGAAGGCCGGGGCGGGCTGGCCCACCGCGGCGGCGGCGGTGGCGTCGGAGGCAGCGCAGGCCGTCAGTGCGGCGGCGGCGAACATCAGCGCAGTGGTGAGCAGTGAGGCTTTCATCGGTCGGTCTCCTGGGTCGGGAAGGTCACAGCGAGCGGATCGCATCGGCGACGCCATCCGCGGTCAGCAGCTGCGGCAGCACGCGGGGTGCGCCCCCGCCGGCGGGGTAGAGCACGTACAGGGGCACGCCGTTGCGGCCGTAGCGCTGGAGGTAGCGCGTGATCGCCTCGTCGTTCCGCGTCCAGTCGCCCTTGAGGTAGGCGACGTCGTGCGCCGCAAGGGCCTCGCGCACGGTGTCAGTGGACAAGGCGACGCGCTCGTTGGCGAGGCAGGTGACGCACCACGCGGCGGTCATGTTGACCAGCACCGGGCGGTTGGCCGCGCGCAGCTCGGCCAGGCGCTGTTCGCTCCAGGGCTCGCTGCCGGCATCGCTCGTCGATGGCGCACCGGCGGCCGCCGGCGCCGGTGCCGACAGCGGCAGGCCGAGCGCGAGCACCAGCGCCGCCGCGGACACGATGGCGGCAGCCGCGCGGAACCGCGGCGAGCGCATCGCGGGCCGGCGCCCGAGCAGCCACAGCGCGAACGCCAGCGCGGTGAGGGCGGCGAGCAGCCAGGCCATGCCGAGCGGCGAGGTCTGTTCGCCGTACACCCACAGCAGCCAGACCACGGTGAGATACAGCGGGAACGCGAGCAGCTGGCGAAAGCCTTCCAGCCACGGGCCGGGCCGCGGCAGGGCGCGGGCCAGTGCCGGGACGAACCCGAGCAGCAGCATCGGCGCGGCCAGGCCGAGGCCGAGCGCCCCAAACACCGCCAGCGCAGCGTAGGCCGGCTGCGCCAGGGCCCAGCCGAGCGCGGTGCCCATGAACGGCGCGGTGCACGGGCTGGCGACGACGACCGCCAGCGCGCCGGTGAAGAACGCTGCGCGGGCACCGTTGCCTTCCGTCAGCCGCTGGCCGGTGCCGGCGATCCGGCCGCCGAACTCCCACACGCCCGAGAACGACAGCGCCATCGCGAACAGCAGCAATGCGACGCCGGCGACGAAGCGCGGCTCCTGCAGCTGGAACCCCCAGCCGAGCTGCTCGCCGCCGGCCCGCAGCGCCAGCAGCATGCCGGCGAGCAGCAGGAACGTGGCGACCACGCCGAGCGTGTACCAGCCGCCGTGCCGGCGCAGTTCGGCGCGGTCGTCGGCCGAGCGGAGCGCGCTCATTGCCTTGATCGACAGCACCGGGAACACGCACGGCATCAGGTTGAGGACCAGGCCGCCGAGGAAGGCGAGCGCGAGGGCCGCCAGCAGACCGAGGGGGGTGGCCACACCGCCCGGCAGCGGCGCCGCAGGGGCGGCCGGCGCAACGCTGCCCGCAGCCCCCGCGTCGGCAGCGGCAAAACGCCACGCTGCGCCGTCGCCATCGACCGCGACCAGCGCGACCTCCGCCGGCAGCGCGGTGAAGTATTCGCTCTTGGGCCAACGCGCCTGCCAGCCCTCGGCTGTGCGCTGCCACTGCGGCTGCGCGCCGTTGGCGAAGACCTCCGGCGTTTCCGGAAACCACTGCCACTGCGCTGGCGCCACGGCGGCGTCGAGGCCGCTCACGGCCAGGGCGATGGCATCGGCGTCCTCGGCAATCGCGAGCGTCGCCGCCGCAACGGTCGGAAGGCCGGCGCGCGCGGCGGCGAAATCCTCGGCCCAGCGCGGATCCGCGTCGGCCGTTGCGGCGACCGGCAGTTCGAACGCGTACTCGGCCTTGCCGGGGATGCATTCGACCTCGCAGATCAGCCAGTTCGCCGAGGCGCGCACCGGCAGCGCATCGGCGGCGTAGTCGGCCGGAATCACGATCGTGACCGGCAGCAGCCGGCGCCCGCCGTAGCCGAAGTTGACGATGTCCGCGAGCTCGAAGCGCTGCGGATGCGGCCACTCGACCGGCTCGGCGGTCACGCCGCTCGGCAGCGTGAGTTCGAGCTCGGTCGGCAGCCCCGAATCGCCCGGGTTGCGCCAGTACGTGTGCCAGTGCGGGTCGTGCTCGAGCAGCAGGCCGAGGGTCAGCCGCGCGCCGGGCACCGCCGCGGTCGCTTCGGCGACCAGTCGCGACTGCAGGTGGTCGGTCCGCACCGCCGGCGACGCCGCGCTGGCGGGCGCTGGCGCCAGCAGCGCGAAGATCAGGGTCGCCGTTACCAGCAGCAGGGACTTGTACATGGCTCCTCGGGGTCCGGGGGTTTCGCTCCGGGGGTGGGCGCAACGTGGCGCTTCGCGGTGCGAGGGCCGGGTGGGCATCGCTGCCGTCGGGTCCGCGTGCAACCTAGCGCCAGGCACCGCGAATCGATCGGCGCTGGGACGAATCGGGGGGACCCGGGGACGAAGACGGCGCGGGCGGTTGCGGGGACCGGGGCCGCGGACTAGCCTGCCCCGCTATGCGCAAGGTCCCCTGGCTCATCGTGCTCGGCGTGGTCGGATGGTGGGGGCTGAACGCCGTCATCGTGACCAGCCACCTGCTCGCCTTCCGCGCCGCGCGCGGCCAGCCGGTGAGCCTGCAGGAGATCCTGCCCGCCCAGCTGGCGAGCGCCGCCATCTGGGTGGTCGCCACGCTGTGGCTGCTGTGGTGGACCGCCCGCAGCCCATTGGAACGCGAGCGTTGGCTGGCGCCGTTGGGGATCCTGCTGCTGGCGGTACTGGCCGCGGCGGCGTTCCGTACCGGCGCCGTGCTGGTGCTGGAACCCTGGGTGGGCGGCTCCGACACGCCACCGCGCGGGGGCACGCTGCTGGTCAGCGCCATGCTCAGGAACTGCCTCGTCGCTTGCGTCATCGTCGGCATCGGGCACGCGCTGGTCTACGCCGAGCGCTCGCGCACCCGCGAACGCCAGGCCCAGGTGTTGCAGGAACGATTGACGCAGGCGCGGCTGGACACGCTCTCGGCACAGCTCAACCCGCACTTCCTCTTCAACTCGCTCAATTCCATCGCCGAGATGGTCCATCACGACGCGGACGCGGCCGACACCATGCTGGTGCAGCTGGGCGGGCTGCTGCGCTACAGCCTTCAATCCAGCCGCCAGCAGCAGACATCCCTCGACGACGAGCTCGATGCGCTCGACTGCTACATCGGCATCGAGCAGGTGCGCCTGGGCGACCGGCTCCGCTTCACGCGCGAGATCGGCGAGGACGTGCTGTTCGCACAGGTACCGCGGCTGATGCTGCAGCCGCTGGTGGAGAACGCGGTGGCGCATGCGGTGGCGCCACGGGTCTCGCCGACGCGCGTGGAGGTGCGGGCCTGGCGCGAGGCCGACCGGCTGCTGCTGGAAGTGCTCGACGACGGCGCCGGCACGCCGGCCAAGCCCGGCTTCGGGCTGGGCCTGGCCAACACCCGCGACCGCCTGGAATGCCTGTACGGCGCGGCCCAGTCGCTGGAGATGACGACCCTGCCGCAAGGGGGCACGCGGGTGCGCGTCTCGCTGCCGCTGAAACTGGGGACGGCGGCATGAACGACGTGCCGTTGCGGGTGCTGATCGTGGACGACGAGCCGATGGCGCGCACCCGGCTGCGGCGAATGCTGGGTGCCGAGCACGGCGTGCATATCGTGGGTGAGTGCAGCGACGGCGAGGAAGCGTCGGCCGCATTGGCCGATATGAAGCCGGACGTGGTGTTCCTCGATATCCAGATGCCCGGCATGGACGGCTTCGGGACGCTGCATCATGCCGCCGCGGCCTGGCGCCCGCACGTGGTGTTCGTCACCGCGTTCGGCGAACACGCCGTGGACGCGTTCGAACACGGCGCGGTCGACTACCTGCTCAAGCCCTACTCGCGCGAGCGGCTGCGGGTCGCGCTTGACCGGGCCCGCGTGGCGCGGCAGCGCGTCGCCTCCGGCGCAGCCGACCACTTCCCCGAGCGCCTGCCCGTCCCCGTGGCCCACCGCCTGCGCATGGTGCCGGTGCAATCGATCGACTGCATCGTCGCGCAGCTGAACTACGTCGAGCTGCACGTCGGCGCGGAGCGCCTGAGCCTGAGGGAAACCATGGCCGCGATGGAGGCGCAACTCGACCCGCGCCACTTCGCGCGCATCCACCGTTCGCGGATCGTGCGCATCGCGGCGGTGACGGAGATCGAGACGCTGGGGTCGGGGCAGTACGTGTTCCGGCTGGCGTCGGGCGCGCGCCTGAGCAGCGGCCCGGCCTACCGCGAGCGGGTGCGGCAGGCGTTCCGGCTGCGCGCCCCGTGAACTGAGGGGCTTTCGTATGGGCTCCTCGCGCTGCCCGAGCCAGCTCTTAACTCCCGGCTGGTCCGAAGAATCGTCCGGCAGGTCGCTCGGATCTCACGGGTGGTTGACGCCAGGCCGGGCCGGCGCCTGTTGCCTCAAGGCCGTCCGGGCCGCCTCTGGGTAGGCGCCGGAGCTATATTTCTATGCCTTACGGATGGCGTCGTACGCCATATTAATGTTCCCTCCAACCCCATCCATGTGGAACTCGCTTGTGATGGCTTCATCGCCGGTATGCAATAAGCCGAGGCACAGATCCGGTTGGGCGCCGAGGCCGCGTCCGCTGATCTCATGGCCCGTGAGAGCGATCCTGTCGCAGCCCGTGCGACGGCCCCGTGCGATTCCTGCTCTTCGAACTCCGCAACCGGCACCGCCATTCGATAGACTCTTCCCATGGGCATCCCGATCCAATCGCAGCGCACCTTCGGAGTCGGCATCTACTCGTTCGCCGACGCCGCGCGCTTCATTGGTACCGAGTCGCGGGAGCTGCGGCGTTGGATGAAGGGCTACTCGGGAAAGCGCAGAGGAGAAGCGCGCCAGTACGAGCCATTGTGGACTTCCCAGCTTGCGGAATCGGACATCGATGGAGTGGGCTTTCGGGATCTGATCGAGCTTCGTTTCGTTCGAACCTTCGTGGCGGTTGGTGTCCCGCTGTTCCTGATCCGGCGCACCATCGACGAGCTGCGGGACCGACTCGGAAACGAGTACCCCTTCACCAGCACTGCCTTCAAGACCGACGGCCGTCGCATCTTCATGGAAATGCTGGACGAGAACGGCGACAAGGCACTGGTAGACGTGGTCAAGCGCCAGAACGTGATGGCCAAGGTGATCGGACCTTCGCTGCGAGAGGGCATCGAGCTGAACGTCGATGACGAAGCGACGCGGTGGTATCCGATGCCAAGGTCGAAAGTGGTGGTACTCGATCCGGACCGCAGCTTCGGCCATCCCATCCTGGCGGGCTCGGGCGTGCCGACCGTGGCCATTGCTGACGCCGTGAAGGCGGAACAAGGGGATCTGCATCGGGTCGCTCGCCTCTACGAGGTGTCGACCGCCGAGGTCCGCAAGGCCGTCGCATTCGAGCAGCAGGTGGTCGCGCCTTGAAGGCGCAGATCGACGAGAACCTTCCCCCCGCCCTTGCACGGGCATTGAATGTCCTTGTCGCCGTCGACGGTCATGAGGTTGTCCACGTCACGGACTACGCAAGAGGCGCGCCCGATCTCGAGCTGTTCCGGCGCGCCATCGAAGACGGAGTGCGAGTTCATATCACGCAAGATCACCATTACCGCCGGCCAGTGGAGCGCGAGGCGATCACCCGGTTAGGGTTGACGGTATTCGTTCTGGCGAAAGGCTGGAATCACTTGGGGCACTACGACAGGGCCGCGCGACTGATCGAGTATTGGCCAAAAATCGCCACAACTAGCGAGAACTTCGAGGCAGGTTCCATCTTTCGGATTCCTCCCCGCAGGAACGGCAAGCTCGAACTAATCAAACGCTGAGGCATTCGCGGCCCTACGGAAATGGTGCCTGGCCGGCACCCTCGTAAAGCATTCTCTGCTTTCGGACTGTTGAATCTGGTCGACGCCGGCAATGACTCGCCGGATGACCCGCTTTCGAAGTACCTGCCGACCTGGCCGGGTGATGCGCGCATCACGATCGAGGCCACTGCTCACTCTCGACCTCGGCAAGAGGTGGCTACGAAAAGCGCACCTGAATCTCCTCGAGCCCTTGCCCCCGTGTCTCCACGCCGCTGCGTGCCAGCATCACCGCGGACGCCGCCATGGGGATGGCGAGCAGCGCCGCGGAGAGCGCGAAGTGGTCGAAGAACCCGATGACGCCCAGGCCCGCGCCGAGGATGCCTCCGAACTTCGAGCTCGCGGCGATCACCCCCGACCCCGTGCCGCGCAGGCGCAATGGGTAGATCTCCGCCGCATAAGGAATGAGCATCGCGATCACGCCGCTCACGCTGATCAGCAAGCTGGCGATGGCGGTCGTGGTCAGGGGCGCCGAGCGGATGCCCAGGACATCGAGCGCGGCGAACACCAGCAGCGCGGCAGCGGTCAGCCCCAGGAACAGCACCAGCGATTTGAAACTGCTCCAGCGGTAGTACATCCAGATGACGAGCGCGATGCCGGGCAACGCGTAGAACGCCGACCGCGCGAGCAGGGCGCTGGCCGCGGCCGCATCCACGCCCAGCTCGGTGAGGTTGGTCGGCAGCCACAGGACGAAGCCGAAGTTCACCAGTCCCCACGCGGTGCCCGCGACCAGCAGGCTCCGCGAGACCGGTGCGTGCCGGCCGCGCAGGAGATCCCGGGTTCCCGCGACCGGGTGGCCTTCATCGATCACCGGCGGCGCGGGGTGCAGGGCGTCGTCGCGCTCGATGCGCCCGCCCGGCCCGGAGAAACGCGCCAGCAGTGCCCGGGCCTGCGTATGCAGGCCCATGCTCGACAGGAAGCGCGGCGACTCGGGAATGAAACGGTTGAGCACGATGATCAACGCCCCGGTCGGCAGGCCCAGCAGCCACAGCACGCGCCAGCTGAACATCGGTTCCAGCACCGCCGCCGCGCCCGCGGCGAGCAGGTAGCCGCCAGAGGTCCCCAGGCCGCCCAGTGCGACCAGCAGCCAACCGCGATGCAGCGCCGGCACGGTCTCGGCCATCAGGGTGAAGGCGATCGGCAGCAGCCCGCCTGCCGATGCGCCCATCAGGAAGCACATCGCGAGATTCCAGCCGTACGACGGCATCGCGCCGCAGATGGCGGTGCCGATGAACATCAGCGCCGACAGCAGGATGGCCGACCGGCGACCGAAACGGTCGGCCACCCGCCCCCACACCACCGAGCCGACCGTCGTGCCCGTCAGCGCGAACAGCGTCAACACGCTGGCGCCCGATGTCTCCAGGCGGTACTCGGCGCGCATGCCGGGCATCACGAAGCCGAGCGTGGCCGGCTTCATGACGTCGATGGCGAGCGTCACCACCAGCACCGTCGCCAGCGTGAGGTGCGCGCGGTTGAGCGGCACGCCATCGGCCACGTGGAAGTTCAGCGGCGCGCCCATGCCGGGCTGCAGGCCTGCGGGCGCGCGCGGCAGCATGCCGTAGGCCGACAGCGCCAGGCCGAGCGGAATGATCGCCATGCCGATCCACATCTCGGCCGTCATCGGCATGCCGACCATCTGCCAGTGCGTGTGCTGGCCCATCATGAACATCGGGCCGTGCGAGAGCACGCCCGCGGTGATCAGGGCGCAGCCCACCCAGAACGCGACGGGGTGGTGAAATGCAAAGCCGGCTCGACTCACGATGCCTCCGGAAGGTGCGCGCATGGTAGCGCCGGCGTCCGGCCTTTGGGCGGTGCTGCGACAGAAACCTCGGCAGGTGTGATCGAACACGGGAGAACCGGGCCGCCAGCTTCCAGGCCCCCATGGTCACCGAAGAGGGAGTCCTGACGCCGCTTACCTGACCGGCTGGCCGGCTTCCCTTGCGGCGCGATCGATCGTGTCCGCCACCACCGTGGGCTGCGTCATGAAGACCGCGTGGCTGGCGGCCACCTTGGTGATGCGAGCGTTGATGCGCTCGGCCATGTGGATGAGCATGGTCTGGTCGAACGCCTTGTCCTCCGTGGCAATCACGGCCCAGCTGGGCTTCGTGCGCCAGGCCGCCTTCGTCAGCGTGGTGCCGAACACCGTCATGTTGATCGGCACCTGCGAATCGCGCAGGAACGCCGCGTCGGCATCGGTGGCGTCGTGAGCGAAACCGGCCTTGAAGTTGGCGGGATTGATGAACCCGTAGCCGTCGCTTCCCGTGTCGATCACGAACTCGGGCGTGGGCGCGAAGCCGGCGTACTGCTGGGCGGTGGTTTCGCCGGCGTCCGGCGCCAGGGCGGACACGTAGACCAGGCCCGCCACCTTGTCGTGGTCGCCGGCTTCGGTGATGACCGTGCCGCCCCAGGAATGCCCGACCAGGATGGCGGGGCCGTCCTGGCGGTCGAGTACGCGCTGTGTCGCCCTCACGTCATCGGCGAGCGAGGTCAGCGGGTTCTGCACGATCGAGACGCGATAGCCGCGCGCGGTCAGGTCGTCGTAGACCGGGCGCCAGCCGGCACCGTCGGCGAAGGCGCCATGCACCAGCACGACGTTCTTCACCTGTGCGCCGTGGTGGGCGGACGTGGCGTCGCCGGCCTGCGCGGCCGGGGACAGGGCGACCGCCAGAGCGGCCGCGAGCATGGCAGGGATGAGCTTGAACATGGACGTATCCTCGGGCGGTGGTGGGTGCGCGGCGTCTCGGCCGGCAGGGCTACTTTGCGACGCGCGCCCACACGATCGGTTGCATTGAGTCCGTAAAACTTGATCGATCGTGCTACTTCTCGTCGGGCCGGCGCTCCCGGTCCAGCGCCGGACCGGCGCGGCGGGCACCGGTCACGCGGTCGGCACGGTTCCGCCGTCGATGGTGTATTCCGCGCCGGAGATGGAGGCCGCCCGGGGCGAGAGCAGGAAGGCGATGAGGTCGGCCACCTCACCGGGCTTGGTCATGACGCGCTTCCCGGTCAGCTGCAGATCGAAGCTCATGGCGCGATCTCCAGCGTGGCGATCTTTCCGCGCTCCAGGGTAAAGGCGTAACGCAGGTCCACCGGGCTGCCGGGGAAGTCGCCCGCCACGTGGCTGGTCACGATGTAGCGGCGATCCCGCTTCTCCAGCGTATGGGGCGTGGCGGTGTAGGTGTATCGGGCGGAGGCGTCCGCCTTCCACGCCTCGATCGCGGCCAGGCCGACATGGGCCTCGCCCTCGTCCAGCACCCGCCCGTCCCTGGTGAAGCAACGTGCAACGGCTTGGGCCCCCCGGGCGTCGGCATCGAAGTAGGCGGCGATGGGTTCGGGCAGGTTCGGATGTTTCATTGCAAGGCTCCGTCTGGGGTTCACGGAGCCAGGATGATCCCGCCTGACAGATAAGAGAATCCTCTATTATCTAATCAGTCTATGTAGGAATCAGAACACAATGCGCGGCGCCGAAGTTGCCGAACTCAAGGCCTTCGTGGCGGTGGTCGACCGGGCCAGCTTTGCCCGTGCCGCCGATCATCTGGGGCTTTCCCGGTCCGCCCTCAGCCAGATCATCCGGCGCCTGGAATCGCGGCTTGGCGTTCGCCTGCTGAACCGGACCACGCGCAGCGTGTCGCCCACGGAACCGGGGCGGCGTCTGCATGAGCGCATCGCCCCGATGCTGCGCGACATGGAGGATGCCGTTGCGCAGGCGGTGGGCGCGCATGCACGTGCCGCGGGGACGCTGCGGATCAATACGCTCAGCATGGCGGCGAAGAAAGTGATCGCGCCACGGCTCGGTCGCTTCAGCCGCGCGCATCCGAATGTCGTGCTCGACATCGTGATCGACGATGGCTTGAGAGATATCGCGGGTGAGGGTTTCGATGCGGGCGTTCGCGTGGGCGGTCGCCTGCAGAAGGACATGGTGGCCGTCCGGCTCACCCCGGACATCGAGCTGTTGGCCGTGGCCTCGGCCGACTACCTGGCACGACACGGCGAACCCAGGACGCCCGCCGACCTGAACCATCACGCCTGCATCAACTGGCGGTTTCCCGGCAGCGGCAGAGTGGCCGGGTGGGAGTTCAGGAAGAAGGGGAAAGCGGTCGAGTTCTTCGGCGAAGGCGCGGTGATCTCCAACCACCAGGACATCGTGGTGCCGGCGGCGCTGCAGGGCTTGGGCATCCTGTATGCCTACAACGACGACGGAATCGCGGACGCATTGCGGGACGGGCGACTCAAGCGCGTCCTTTCCGACTGGTCGCCCACCGTGCCGGGCCTGTATCTGTACTACTCCAGCCGAAGGTACATGCTGCCGGCACTTCGCGCCTTCATCGATTGCCTGTTGGATCGCGATCTGGACGACAAGGGCTCGCCCACCTCCGGAGGCGGCCGTTGACCGCCTCGAACTCAGATGATGCGATGTCTGCTCTCATGCCGGGCTGCAGGCCTGCGGGCGCGCGCGGCAGCATGCCGTAGGCCGACAGCGCCAGGCCGAGCGGAATGATCGCCATGCCGATCCACATCT